>NZ_BAEO01000027.1 GCF_000314995.1 Paraglaciecola arctica BSs20135
CGGCAGTACAGACCGGCGACCTTGAAGTTATCTCATTATTATTAGAGTTGGGTGCTGATGTTAATGCACATCCAGTGAGATCTGATCTGACTGCGTTGTATTTTGCGTCTAAAAGTCAGTGCTGCCCAGAGATCGTCAAGCTGCTAATCTCTGCCGGGGTAAATTTAAACGTCAGATATATCAACTCCACCTTAATAGCTCATTTGTGCTATTCATTTGATAGTAGAGAAGTCAAATGCCTCAATAACAAACAGTACGAAATACTCCAATTGTTTTTAGATCATGGAGTTGATACAAAAACAACAGGAAAAGATGATCCAAATTCCTTATATGACAGTGCAATTGCATCCAATGACATAAGAACAGTTAGACTATTATTAACTCATAAAGTGAAGCTTACTCAGGCGAGAACGTATGATGCTGCGTGTGAGGCGGCATCTAAAGGAAATTATGAAGTATTGAAACTGTTGTTGGAATATAAATTTAAGCCAACTCCTAAAAAAAATAGAGGCCATAGAGGTCAAGGTGTCTTGCAATCAGCTATTTATGGAGGCCACGAAAATATTGTACGACTTTTACTTGAATATGGAGCAACCATAGAAGAACCTACTCACCCAAGCGGCGATTATTACCCTGCCAATGTATATGCAGCAGCAAAAATCAACTCGACAAAAATCATGAAGCTTCTTTTGGAGGCGGGGTCAAATCCCGATGGCGGTGTTAGACAAAAGCCACTAATAGATATACATCCTTTAACATTAGCTGTAATCAATCATAATTCAGACATAGTCGAAATGTTAATACAGTACGGGGCAAATCCATCACCTGTAGATTACTTCCTAATAGAGGGAGAGGAGTTTAATTACTCTAAAAAAACCCCTTTAGATATATCTATTGAGAAAGAGTTTTCCAATATAACCGAAATATTAATAACAAATGGTGCACAAAGTTCCGAATAACATTGCAGTACTTTCGTATAAACCTAAAGCAGACACCCATTCTAGTAAATTAAGGTTACGTCAATATAATTCATAGCAATAAACAAGTGTTGGCTTCCTTAGAACATAGCACTTCTTGATGTTTGAGTAGAAAAGGAATAATTTTTACTCATGCGCGAATTCGAATATGACATTTCTAAAAGCCTTAGCAATGAAGTTAAACACGGAATTTCATTTGATGCTGCGCAGAACCTGTGGAGTGATCCGGAAGCGATCACATTGAAAGCTGACGAACATGGTGAAATTGGGTATTTGTTGTTCGCTAAACTATACAATAAACATTGGTCGGCAATATTCACCTATAGGCAATTGAAAATTAGAATTATATCTGTGAGACGTTCCAGAAAAAATGAGGTTAATGTCTACGAAAGCAACTGAGTTTGATCGTAAATTTGATGAAAATCAAGAAGATATACTTGAGCACTTCGATTTATCGACGGCTACTCGTATTAATTATAAACAGAAACGAATCAACGTTGATTTTCCTGAATGGGTCGTAAACTCGCTAGATCGAGAGGCGAGCAGAATAGGAGTCACTCGACAATCCATAATTAAGATGTGGTTAGTTGAGAGGTTAGAAGCCCAGGAGGCTAATAAAAACACGAAGACGGATAATTCATAAGAGCGGTGAATTACCGTTTATGTAAGGTGTTAACCTTGCTAAATAGCTAGCTGATTTGCTTAGTCAAAATCGTCAAAAATCAAATTCTCTAACCATTAGCTTGCCTGCAAGTGCCCAGCGTTATAGCTATTAGAACTCAGCCGTTATTCAACTTCTCGCTCATACTTACCCAAAAGTATGAGCGAATAAGCCTAAATTAACGAAGTTGATCCAACCAATTTTTGATTTCTAAGCCGCGTATATTGCCATCTAGAATGTCTTGGTCAATGCCTAGAAGCCAGCCTGAAGTTTTGTTGTCAGGATCTGCTTCCAGTGTTCTGATGTGTTTCATGAAAAAGCTATAATCTTCCTCGGTGTTAATAAACCCTTGGTTGATCATGTCTTTTTTATACAGTTCAAATAGCATTCGCAATTGCGTCACGTCGAATTCGGGGTGATATTGAACGCCCCAAACCTCTGAGTTTTCTATAGGAATAATCGCACCTTGTACTGCACTGTGTTTATTACCGCACAATAAAGTGGCAGTTTTTGGCAGTTCGGTTACTTCATCATAGTGAATGCAAGGGGCATCATAAAAAATCGGCTTGCCTTGCAGAAAGGCATGTTCAGTACCTTCAGGTGTTAAATGTATTTTTCGTGCGACACCTAATTCTCGTCCATTTTCGCTGGGGCCTACTTTACCTCCCGCGGCTATTGCGGCTATCTGAAGCCCCCAGCAGCTACCTAAGATTGGTTTGCCTGTTTTGGCAAAATCAATTAACAAATCAATTTGATTTGTTACCTCAGCAGTACTATCGAATGCCCTTAGGCTCGAACCAGAAATAACCATTCCGGCATAATCACTGAAACTTTTCCCCTGAGGGACTTTTTCGCCATCGGCTGCATTAACAATATCAATTTCAACTTGCGGATCGAAGAAACGAATGGCTCTGGTATACACTTCGGAGGCGGTTCCTACACCTATTTTTCTGGCTTTTTCCTGCACATCTAATGGGTTGCCTTCCATCATTAATATTCGCACTAGTACTTTCTCCTAACTTGCGGAAACCATTCCCGTCATCATTTTTCTGTATGTTCTTGGACTGACACCAAACCACCTTAAAAAGGCTCGCGAAAAGGTACTGTGTTCAGAATACCCAAGCTTTAAGGCCATTTGTGCTAATGAAACATTTTTTGCTAAGGTCAATTCTCTAGATGCAAGATCCATCCGGCAATCATCCAACAAACTTTGATAAGACTTACCTTCAGCCATTAATTTTCGGCGTAGGGTGCGAGTTGACAGGCAAAGTTCATTAGCCACAAATCCTTGGTTAACATCAGTTTCAAGTAAGGCGTTGTAAATAACGTATTTTGCTCGGTCAATAAAAAGCATTTTGCGATTTTTTTGCGAGTAACGTTTTAAAAGTTCTGCAATTTCAGATTGTGAAGTAATGTTTTCGTGATTCAAAGGTTTTGCGAGGAACTTAGCAGGGAAAATAATTTCGTTAACACTAGATGAGTAGATGACAGGTACATGTAAATGTCGGTGTAATTCAGCGTTAGCCTCGGTTTTAGGTGCTTCTATGCATATTTTGGCTTGGGAGAATAAATCTACAGATGCTGATTTTAAAAAGTTTGCAAAAATACTGAGGGTATAAAGTGCGTCTTGTTCTCTTGGCCAAATATTGGGGTCTAATACTTTGTAAACCAATCGAGCCGTATCGTCATTAACATCTAATTTCATCAAAGTGGCATCTTGAATGAGAGGATAAAACCGGCATAACCAATGAAGTCCCATGCCAAGGGTCTTAGCATTCATTGCCACTTTTCCTAAAATTCCTCTAGATAGGTAATTACAGGAACCGCCTACAAGCCAGGCTAGGTGGGGCTTTTCGGCATCTTTAGCTGCTTGCTCTAGCGAGCCAACAAACTCGCTTAATGGCATTTGGGTATCATTTTTATATTGGTCTATTTTTTCTGGCATCCACACTTGCCAATCGTCTAATACAGCAGTAGTCACTAAAGGTGTTGTCATTATTATTATCCTAGTGCTTATAAAATGTCCTATTTACACTAAATAAATTCAGTCGATATAAATAACCTTTAGCAATCAATAAATACTCTATTAGTATCAATTGTTAAGTATTTGACCAAAAATATCGACAATTCGTCCTAAGTTGCCAAGTTTCTTGATTTGAATCATGACATCGTTATTAAAAAGAGGTAGTCATGCAAAAAAATAATAATATTGATTTTAATTCGAATGGAGTAGTTGCTTCAGGTGTCATTCTTGGCACCATTGGCGTTTTATCTTTTATTGTGCAACCTGGCTTAGTACAAGGCTTTGTCACCGAAATAGGACTTTCAGAAGCCGACGCCAATGCTTTGGCTTTTGATGAAATGCTGGGAGTGGCTATTGCTACTTTTGTTACATCATTTGTAAAAACAAGATTTAGTTGGCGACATATTCTAGTAGTGGCGCTGTCTTTTGCGATGATTGGTAACTTGTTTTCTGCCTTTGCTATTAAATCTCCAGAATTTCTGTCATCAGCAAGATTTCTTGCGGGCTTGGGGGAAGGTTCAATTATATCCTTGAGTTTTACTATTGTAGGGTTAACCAAACGGGTTGAAAGAAATCTGGCAGCATATTTAACCTTGTTACTCACCTATGGAGCTTTAGGATTATGGCTAATGCCAAAAGCCTTTGATGTGTTAGGGATACAAGGCATATTTCTTGTGTGGGCTTTGCTAACGGCTTTTAGTTTTTATCTCGTAAAATTTATCCCTAGTGCATCAGATCACGTTGACCATTCGGAATCGGAATCATTGGACATGCCTGTGTCCATTCGATTTCTCGCTCTTTTGGGGGTGTTATTGTTTAATTTGGCTATTGGTGTTGCCTGGGCGAATTTATTTTTAATTGGTATGGAAATCGAACCCAATGAGCAAGCCATTGCAAACGCGTTGTTAATTTCGCAATTTGTGGCCATTCTTGGGGCTTTAATTCCTGTTTTTATGGAGCGTCGTTTAGGTTTGTTCAAGCCTATTGCACTGACACTGTTTGCGAGTTCTATTTTTATTGCATTACTGTTAGATAATCCGAGTCTGACGATATTTGTCATAGCCGTCAGCGGCTTTAACTTTATGTGGAATTTTGGACTTCCTTTTGTATTAAGTGGGGTAGGTAACCTTGATAAAAAAGGCCATATGATTAGCCTTGCGATTGCATTACAAATGACCGGCTTAGGATTTGGTCCTTTCTTTGCCGCAATAATATTGGGCAATGATGGAAGTTTTTATGATGTGGAGATATTCGTAATTACACTTTATTTATTAAGCGCAATACCACTTTTATTCGCATTAAAAGCCCATAAAAATAAGTTAAGTACTCAACTTTGATAATTAACTTTTAACTTGGCTTACGTGTGGTGTTTGGCGTATTGTTTAGGTACCTTTTTGCATATTAAAAAGATGCCTTTTGCAAAATTATAAAGCAAAACTAGAACCACAAATTTGGTCAAGCGTGCTCAGAAGTTTATTGTTACCACTTGCTGAGCATGGTGTTGATACGCAGAAATTATTGATTGAATGCGGAATTGATATACAAGAACTCGAGCTGACTAGTGGGCAAATCCCTTTGTCTCGTTATATTAATTTTATGAACAGGGCATCTGAAGAGACAGAGGATAGGTTACTTGGGATCAAACTATCCAAGTCTACTGGTCCCGAACTTTTAGGTGCTCTAGGGTTTCTCTTTTTATCTTCCCGAAACCTTTTTGAGGGGTTAAATGCGATTTGCCATTACCAAAACTTGTTTCAGGAATCTACCCACATGGCGCTTGAAAAAAATGGTCAATACTATTTTTTTCGATATGACATTTATGGATTAGGCTCGCTGGATACACGTATTGATATTGAATTCAGTATTGCTTTTACTGCTCGTTTAATTCGCCTTTATTCGAATAATGACGTGAAACCTTTAAAGATTGAGTTCAGACATGCCCCATCGGACTTAACAAAAAAATATCAACAATTGTTGTCTGTACCTTGTGACTTTAACCAAGACATCAATGGCATCTATATACGTGCTGAAGACGCTAGGTTTAAAGGCCGTAGATTTGATGCTGAATTAACTCGAATTTTGGAAAATTATCTGGATGCCGATCTTGCATCTAAAAATGCTGTTAATTTATTTTCAGATCAAGTTAAACGCGCAATTATTGATACACAGGGGCAAGACTTTCCAACCGCAGAGCTCATAGCCAACAGACTTGGGGTATCTATACCTACTTTTTACAGAAGGCTCAAATCAGAAAAGGTGTCATTTAAAGCCATTATAGATGAACAATATTTTGAGTTTGCTAGGCAATACCTCGCGAGTACACAATTGAATGTTTATCAAATTGGCCATCTATTGGGTTTTTCAACTTCATCTTCGTTTATCAGAGCTTTCAAAAAGTGGAGTGGGGGCAAAAGCCCACTTAATTATAGAAAGTCAATATAGGGGGCAACAGGCCTTGGTTTTTTTGTCAAAACTATTCTGTCCTCATATGCTAAGTACAATTTCAGAACAAATGAGTATGTTAGAGCCTCAAAAAAAACTAAAACTGCACATCCGAGGCACAGATATGAAACTCAACTCAACATCCAAGTACGTTGCTTTAGCATTAGGCCTGACTATAACGGGTCAAACATATGCACAAGAAAACAGTGATGAAACACAAAGCACTGGAATTTTTGAAAAAATCCAAGTCACAGCAACAAAACGAACAGAGTCAATTCAGGACGTACCCGTCTCTGTTTCTGCTCTTTCTGGTGAGCAGCTTGATGCGCTAGGGTTATCAGACAACGCGGAAATAACCCAGCAAATACCCAATTTTCAAGTGAATGCTTGGTCACCACAAATTACTATATTCAACTTGCGCGGTGTTTCGCAAAATAACTTTGTGGATAACCTAGAGGCGCCAATAGCGGTGTATCAGGATGAAGCTTATGTTTCTAGTATGAATGCTATTTCCGGTCAAATGTTTGATATTGAACGAGTGGAAGTGTTAAGGGGCCCTCAAGGAACTTTATTCGGACGAAATGCCACAGGCGGCTTAGTTCACTACATTAGTCGCGGGGCGGAGGATGATTTTACGTCGGGTTACCTTGAAGCATCGGTAGGTTCTTATAATAGACAAAGTCTAGAAGGTGCAATAGGCGGAGAAATTACAGATAACGTTAGAGGGCGAGTAGCCTTTCGCCACGAGACTGCAGATGGCTACATTAAAGCTATGACCGATGGCCCAGAAGGCATTGACCCAAGAGCAATAGGTGGAGCAGACGGTTATGGCGTAAGAGCTACATTAGAAGCAGATTTGTCTGATACCTTGTTAGCTGAATTTATCTTCAAATTCTCAAAAGACGATGATGTGCCAACCGGTGGATATGTATTTGAAAACTGTGATTTTGATGCCGATGAACTCTGCCCGGTTGATGCTTCTGGAAGAGCCATAGTTACTGGTGGTGTCGTCTCTGGTGACCCCCATGTGCATATGAGCGATACGCGAGGCTTCCTTAATCGAGAAACGACCAGTGCAACACTTAAGTTAACCAAGGAATTTGATGATATGGAGTTGGTTTCTATCACAAATTATTTGAGCCTAGAAAAGTCTTATTTGGAAGATGGCGATGCTTTTCCGGCTCCTATCGTTGTGTTTGGCCAAGATATGGAGTTGAATCAGTTTTCACAAGAGTTGCGTTTATCAGGTAATACCGACACCTTACAATGGCAAGTAGGTGGTTATTATATGGACGTGGAAATGGATGCCGATGCGCTGACTATTGGTGCGCCAAATATTGACCTTTCTTTTGACCTTTTTGAAGCGGGTATTATTTCTGCGCCAACGGTTTTTGATGATTTTCCCTTCGACGGTCGTTCTGACCGAGAATATAATCTCACAGTTGAAAATATGTCTATTTTTGGGCAAATCGATTACGAATTGGCAACAGACCTAACACTTACCGCCGGACTCCGTTATTCGAAAGACACCAAAGAAATCGATTGGGTGGCATTTTTCTCATCAGATCAACAAACAACATCTATCCCCTATGCAGCAACGGCTAGCAATATAAACTCGACTAACCCTAATCTGTTTAATGTTTTTGACGATGATGAAATTAATTATTCTGATTATGCTGCAAGACTGTCTTTAAATAAAAAATTCACCAAAGAAACCATGGGTTTTGTGGCCTGGAATAGAGGTATAAAAGGTGGCAATTGGACTCTTTCGTCAGGCGTATCACCGGATCGATTTGTACATAAGCCTGAAGTCCTGAATTCTTTTGAGGTGGGTATAAAAACAGAGTTAACAAAGAATACTCGTTTGAACGCCACAACTTATTATTATGACTACACCGATTATCAAACTTTTGTTGCTATTCCACCTGGAGAAATATCAGCTAACCCACAAATCGGAAACTCTGATGCTACAGCTTATGGTGCGGAATTTGAGCTAGTGAGTTCTGTAACAGATAATTTAGATGTGTTACTTGGTCTTGCATTTAGTAACTCTGAGGTGGAAGAAATTCAAGCCGGTGCCCTTCCTGTCATCAACGCTGAATTTCCAAATGCACCTAGTGTCTCAGGTAATTATTTAGTCCGTTATTATACCGAACTTGGCGAAAACGAAATTGTGTTGCAGTTTGATGGCGCATATTACGGCGACCAATTTCTTGAGGTAACTAATGGCCCAGGTACGGTTCAAGAAGCTTATAATATTTCTAATCTAAGTGTCACTTATCAAACTGAAAATTGGACTATTAGTCTCGCATCAAAAAATGTGTTTGATAAAATTTATAAAGCTTATTCACTTGATTTGGGCGCACTGGGTGCAACTTCTTATTATGCCCCACCTAGAACTACTAACCTCTCAGTTAAGTATCAGTTCTAAATAAAAATCATGGAATAATATTGTGGTTACTCAGTAGCTTAATACTGATGTAACCATGTTCAATTTATCTTTGGCCTTATGGGGAGTCTCAATATGGCAGTTGTAAAATATATAGATACAAACGACAACGTGACAGAAGTCGAAATGGAGGCTGGTGAAACAGTCATGTCGTTAGCTGTGAATAATATGGTAGACGGCATTGTGGGGGAATGTGGGGGAGCTCAAGCTTGTGCTACCTGTCATTGTTATTTAGATGAATCACTTTCTAAGTATTTTTCTCCCAGAAGTGAAATGGAAGAGGCAATGCTCGAAGCTGCACCAGAACGCAAAGAAAGCAGTCGTTTGTCTTGTCAATTAGAGCTAAATGACGATCTTCCTGACATTGAAGTAAGATTGCCAGCGTCTCAATACTAGGGAAACCTTATGCAACAAGTTGTCATTATTGGTGCAAGTCATGGAGGTGCAGAAGCGGCAATTGCGCTTCGCACCCAAGGTTGGGAAGGTAAAATATTGTTAGTCGGTGATGAGCCGACTTTACCTTATCAGCGCCCCCCGCTTTCAAAAGGGTATTTTCATCAGGCGGTATCTGATCAGCAATTATTAATTAAAAAGCCAACGTTGTATGAAAAAGCCAAAGTAGAGGTGATGTTAGGTGAGTCGGTAACCGCAATCGATAAAGCTAACAAAAGTATATCTTTGGCTTCTGGAGCGTCCATTTCCTTTGATTATTTAATCATAGCGACTGGTGCTCGGGCGAGAAAACTGAGTATTCCAGGATCTGACCTTAGTTGTATTAATTACCTTAGAACATTAGCCGATGCCGACAAGATAATTAGTCAGGTCAATGCCCAGTCTCACTTACTTGTTGTAGGTGCTGGGTACATAGGTTTGGAAATTGCTGCTTCAGCAAGCAAGCTTGGCGCAAAAGTGACTGTGCTAGAAAGTTTTCCTAGGGTTTTATCCAGAGTTACTAATGAACAAATGTCTGAATTTTATCAAAACCTACATGCTCAACATGGTGTAGACATTAAACTTAACTCTGGCGTAACTGAGTTTCGACGTTCTGGAGAACGTTATGTTGCTGTTCTGCCAGATGGTGAAGAACTTACTTTTGATTCTGCCGTTATAGGCATTGGTGTTATTCCTAATGTAGAGCTTGCCGAGTTAGCGGGGCTAGAGTGCGAAAATGGCATTGTGGTTGACAATAAAACCATTACTTCAGAGCCAGGCATATTTGCCATTGGTGATGTGAGTAATCATCCTAATCCATTTTATCAACGGCAAATTAGGCTGGAGTCTGTACCTAATGCCATGGAACAAGCGAAAGTGGCGGCAGCGACGATTTGCGGCAAGGAAAAAACACATGATGCATTTCCTTGGTTTTGGTCTGATCAATTTGATGTGAAACTGCAAACTGCTGGTTTGTCTCAAGGATATGACTCTACCGTTATTCGTGGCGATATAGCGGCGAAAAAGTTTGCATTATTTTACTTAAAAGAAGGAAAAGTGATTGCCGTAGATGCGATTAACTCTCCGAAAGACTTTATGAAAGCAAAAATGTTGATCCCCACGGGCATTAGTATTCCAGAGTCCAAACTGGCAGATACTAGTTCCGATTGGTTTGAGTAAGCTATGACGGGAATTTTGAATTTCTGTGTTGTTATTTTTGTGGTGTTTATCACCGCTTGCTCTACTACTGACAATGTTGCTGAAGTTGCCAGACCTAATATTTTACTGATTGTTGTAGATGATATGGGAATGGCTGATTTAGCCAGCTTTGGCGGTGAAATTGCAACGCCTAATATTGATAATCTTGCTATGAGAGGTACAAAATTCAGTAATTTTCACAGTGCACCAGTGTGTTCTGCAACCCGCGTTATGATGTTAACGGGGGTCGATAATCACAAAGCGGGCATTGGTAATATGGCGGAAGAATTAGCACCTAATCAGGTAGGTAAGCCAGGATATGAAGGCGAGATAAATAATCGCGTTATCACCATAGCATCCATACTAAAAAATCAGGGTTATCAAACCTATATGGCTGGTAAGTGGCACCTTGGCATGACACAAGAGTCGAGTCCATGGGCACGAGGTTTTGAACGTTCTTTTGCGCTTCTACCCGGTGGCGCGAGCCATTTTTCTGATATGAAACCTGCGTACCATCCAGACCCCAATGGTAAAGCGCCTTATCGCCAAGATCAGCATATGCTGGATGAATTGCCTGACAATTTTGAGTACTCCACACAATTTTATGCTGATGAAATGATCAAATACATCGAGCAGGGTAATTCAGACAAACCATATTTTGCCTATTTGTCTTTTACTGCGCCTCATTGGCCGTTGCAAGCCCCTCTAAAAACCGTTGAAAAATACCGAGGAAAATACGACATAGGATATGACGTTATTACTCAGCAACGATTAGAGAAACAAAAACAATTAGGCATTGTGCCAAATTGGGCACAGATTAATAAACAAACTTCAAAAACTACAAAGAGAGTGCCTTGGAATGAGCTTGATAAAGCTCAACAACAAACACAAGCTAAGGCGATGGAAATTTACGCCGCCATGATTGAAGAAATTGATAATCATACTGGCAGAGTCATAGATGTATTGCGAAAACGCGGTGAGTTGGACAATACCATTGTCATTTTTCTTTCAGACAATGGGGCTGAAGGTCATGACGTTGATGAAACCTGGCCTATGGAAACATTTCCCGAAATAAGAAAAAACATTAACGCGCGCCACGATTTTAGTTATGAAAATATGGGGCAACCTAATAGTTACGTATTTTATGGAGCGGATTGGGCACAAGCAGGCTCACCTGTTTACAACCTCTATAAAGGTTTTCCTACAGAAGGAGGCACGCGAGTTCCTGCTTTCATCACCTATCCTAAGTATTTTTCAGAAGGGATAAATCACGCATATTCGAGCGTTAAGGATATTGTTCCGACCCTACTGGATGTGACTAGTATTGAGCACCCAAGTCAAACAAATAGCCCTTTGGACTTAGAAGTGCCTACAGGAGATTCGATGATCCAAAGTTCAAACCCTGAGCGGATTGAAGGCACTGAAATATTAGGCAAGTACTCGCTGCAACAAGGCCAATGGAAAATCGTCAACATGCCAGTACCTTATGGAAACGGGGAGTGGCAACTATATAACCTTGCTAAAGATTTATCTGAGTCCCAAGACTTATCTCAGCAATACCCAGACATGTTAGCTGAGCTGATAAAAGAATGGGAAAACTACAAAACCAACAATGGTGTGATTTTACCTAATGAAGTAAGTGGTTACTAATAAACTAGAGTACCGGTTAATTAACTAAACCTTGCATTACAGGCGTTAAGTATCCATTCCATAAATATTTTAATTTTGGTTGTGTTGTTTCTTTGTGCAGGGGACATAAGATAATAAGAATGTTCTTCATCTATAGGTTTATCAAATAATTTAACCAGTTGACCATCAATAATAAATTGTTGTGTTTCTAGGGTGTTCGAAAGTGCAACACCTGCACCTAGTGTCGCGGCTCTAATGGCTTGACTGGTGCTTGGGAAATAAATGTTTGAATCTATGGAAGTTATATCAACCCCGTATTGCTCCATCCAGCGCATCCATGATACCTGTCCATCATGGATCAATGTGAATGACGAAAGCTCTTGAGCTCTCATCCGCTGTCTGCCTTGATTTAGTAAGGTAGGACTGCATACTGGGAATAATGTAGGGGCACCAATCTTAGTTAATAATCGCTCATCAGTCTGAGGTTTGCCGTAACAGATTGCGATATCAATATCATGGGGGATCACTTTTTGTAGCGGTTGTATTTCTGCGACTGTAATGGTTATTTCTGGATATTTTTCGTAGAAACTACAAATGTGCTGGGCTGCCCAACTAGTTGCAATTGTTTCTGTGCAACCAATAACCAAAGAACCATTGATGTTCTGCGGATCAAGGTTTCTCGCCCCATCCACTATTAAATCCAAACCCTGTGAAACGGCCGTTAATAACCTAATGCCAGCAGGTGTTAAAGCAAGTGTATTGTGGGCTCTAGAAAATAAGGAAACACCAAGGCGTTCCTCTAACAATCTAACTTGATGAGAGATTGCACCTTGGGTCACACCCAACTCACTTCCTGCTTTGCCCATATGTAAGTGTTGAGCCGCAGATTCAAAAGCACGTAGTGATGCTAAGGGTAAGGTTCGTCGATCAATCATACAAATATCCTCATGAATAATACTAATCATAACAGCTAATAATACTCGATTGTGTCTAAATTAATTATTTAATACCTTAGTTTCCATACACTCTTAAGGAATTTTTATAATGTCATTTTTAACTGATGATCAATTGTTTCAGCCCCACGGTTTCATCAATGGTGAATTTGTGGCTGCTGACAATAAAAGTACATTTGTTGTTTTTAATCCTGCTACTAAGCAGGCTATTGCTGAAGTGGCACGATGTGGCCGAGAAGAAACCAAAAGAGCGATTGAACATGCAAAAGACGCGATGTTTGGCTGGTCTCGATTAACTGCTAAGCAACGCTCAGAATTTTTAATGGCTTGGCATGACCAAATCATTGCCAATAAAAAAGATCTTGCTAAATTACTGTCGTCAGAGCAAGGAAAACCCGTCGCAGAAGCCGAAGGTGAAATTGTTTATGGGGCGAGTTATATAAAATGGTTCGCCGAAGAAGCTAAACGTATTTATGGGGATATTATTCCTCAATCGAGCAGTGATTCAAGATTGCTTTGTATCAAACAACCGGTCGGAGTTGTTGCCTGTATTACCCCGTGGAATTTTCCCAATGCCATGCTTACCAGAAAAATTGCTCCCGCATTAGCCGCTGGTTGCACTGTTGTGTGTAAACCGGCCAGTGAAACTCCTTTATCTGCATTGGCATTAGGTGAGCTGGCTAATCGTGCAGGTATTCCCAAAGGCGTGATTAATATACTGGCTGGTAGTACTGCAGAAATCAGTAGTGCGTTGACCGAAAGTTCAGTGGTGAGAAAGTTGACATTTACTGGCTCTACACCAGTAGGAAAATTACTGACAACCGAATGTGCCAAAACATTAAAGCGTACGTCAATGGAACTTGGAGGCAATGCACCCTTTATTGTTTTCGAAACGGCAGACTTAGATGCAGCTGTGAGTGGCTTAATAGCTAACAAATTCCGCAACGCAGGCCAAACCTGTGTTTGCACCAACCGCGTCTTGGTTCAGTCTTCTGTGATTGAGAGTTTTACTGAAAAACTCATCACAGCAACCAACAAACTTAAGTTAGGAGACGCTTTTAGTGCTGATACTGATATTGGTCCATTGATCAATGAGTCAGCCGTTAAGAAAGTACGTGAATTGGTGGCAAATGCTGAGCAACTAGGTGCTCAAAGTGTTTCTGCTGAATCGAACTATCCGGCTGACAGTAACTTTGTAGCCCCTATTGTGATTAAAAACGCCACAACAGACATGGATATTTTTTCTGAAGAAATATTCGGCCCCGTTGCTGCCATCTTTGAATTTGAAAATGAAGCACAGGCAATAGAAATGGCAAACGATTCTCCATTCGGACTTGCCGCCTACTTTTATTCCAATGATATGAGCCAAGTTTGGCGTGTGGGAGAAGCACTCGAGGCCGGAATGGTAGGAATTAATGATTCAGCGATTTCCAATGAAATGATCCCTTTTGGTGGGGTGAAGGAGTCTGGTCAAGGCAGAGAAGGTTCTAAGTATGGTCTAGACGACTATATGGAAATTAAACATTTAAAAATGGGAGGGTTGAAATAATGCAACTAACAAAAGATACCAAGTTAACAAATGCTCAGTGGCAACAACGTAAAGATCAGGCGTTTGCTCGCGGCGAGGCTAATTTAGCTCCTATTTATGTCACTAAAGGTAAAAACGCTCATTTGTGGGATGTGGAAGGTAACAAATACATAGATTTTGCTGCAGGTATTGCGGTGACTAATACCGGGCATTGTCATCCCAAAGTGGTTGCAGCCCTTAAACATCAAGTGGAACAGTTTTCTCACACTTGTGTCATGGTGACACCATACGACAGCGCAGTTTTGTTAGCTGAACAACTAAATGAATTAGCACCTGGTAATAGCCCTAAAAAAACCATGTTTGTGACAACAGGCGCAGAAGCAGTTGAAAACACGATTAAAATAGCCCGCGCTCATACTGGACGCAGAGCCGTGATTGCATTTAATGGTGGATACCATGGTAGAACTAATTTCACTTTAGGATTAACAGGAAAAAATGCGCCCTATAAAACCTTGTTTGGGCCTTTCCCCGCAGATATTTATCGCGCTCCTTTTCCGATCCCTTACCACGGTGTAACTGAAGAGGGATCGTTACAGGCATTACACAATTTATTTAACTGTGACATAACGCCAGAAGAGGTTGCCGCGATAATCATTGAACCGGTGCAAGGAGAGGGTGGTTTTTATCCTGCTTCTAAATCTTTTATGCAGGCGCTTCGCAAAATTTGTGATGAACACGGTATTGTTTTTGTAGCCGATGAAATACAAACCGGCTTTGCGAGAACCGGTAAGTTGTTTGCCTGTGAGCATTCAGATGTAGAGCCAGATCTGATTACAATGGCAAAAGGTATGGCTGGTGGTTTCCCAATAGCTGCGGTAGTAGGTAAATCTGAGATTATGGATGCACCACTTCCTGGTGGGCTAGGTGGAACTTATGCTGGCTCTCCTGTGGGATGCGCCGCAGCATTGGCTGTATTGGACGTTATTAAAGAAGAAAACTTAGTTGAAAAAGCAGTTAAGATTGGTCAACTCTTTGCAGACTGTTTAGGCAAGTTGCAGCAACAATACCCGCTTTTAATCGGAGATATTCGTGCTGAACGAGGAGCTATGGTTGCACTAGAACTCATCGAAGAAGGTGACGCTAATAAACCAAACTCTGGGCTGTTAGCTAAGGTAATAATAGAGGCCCAATCTCGAGGACTAATCATCCTTAAATGTGGGATCCGCAACAACGTTATTCGCTTTTTACCACCTTTAACTATTGAAGAAGAAACCCTACAAGAGGGACTCTCTCTGTTCGTTGAAAGTTTTACCGCTGCGGCTAAATAATATCCGAATAAATGTGAAATAGGCGTTTAACATAAACTAAAAGGGCACATCAAATGTGCCCTTTTGTATAAAGGTTTTAGCTACCAAAACCATTAGCTAATAAGTAAATGCATAACGGCAGCAGCTATCTGCCTAAGTATGCCTTCGGTTATTCGCTGAATATTTGTTAAAGTACCCAGCTTAATTTACACAGGTTATTCCTTCATGACACAAAGCTGCGCCGACTCCCTTATTGTATTGGATTTTGAAACCACTGGGCTGTCACCAGATATGGGAGATAGAGCCATCGAAATAGGTGCTGTTCGTCTTGAAAAAGGGCTGGTGGTTGACCGTTTTCAAGCACTTATGAATCCAGGGAAACGTGTCAGTGGCTTTATTGAAAACTACACTGGGATCACTAACCGGATGTTAAGCCAAGCTGCCCCTTGTGATGAAGTTATGGAACAGTTTGCTAACTTTATGGGTGACAGTAACCTTGTTGCTCATAATGCCTCATTTGATAAACGTTTTTTGGATGCGGAGTTAGGTCGAATTGCTAGATATTATAATGGCAATTTTGCTTGCTCTTTGCTTCTTGCAAGACGTATTTATCAACAAGCGCCCAATCATAAGTTAGGTTCGCTTATAGCCTACAAAAACATTCCCTCTGATGGTGGTTTTCACAGAGCCTTATTTGACTCTGAAATGACGGCGAAATTGTGGATGACTATGTTGAACGATATTTCTCTGATGATAACGGCACAAGAGGTATCGTTTTCATTAATTCAAAAGCTCGCCAAAACACCCAAAAATAATGTGCAAAAATTGCTGCAAGCACAGTAATTAGTCAGCACAGTTGTTTTAGCTTCTCTGGGTCTTTTATGTAGCCTTGCATAAATGGTCATCGTTATCATTGCGAATAAAGTTACATACAGTATCTATCACGGTCGAATTACGCATTATTTTGCGATGACCTAGTCCAGACGTAGCGAAAAATCTGCCATTGGGAATAACCTTTATTAGATTTTGTGCATCGCTAAATGGTACTTCCTCGTCATCACTATCGTGCACGAGCAAGGTGGGCTGTTGCAGTTCTTTTCCTCTACTGAGTAAGTCTATATCTTCGAATGGGATCCCAACCGTTTCTTCGACACTCTCGACGAATTTTTCTACTACAGATTTTGACATACCAATAAATCGCGCAAATCGCTTAGACAAATTCTGAAAATTTGCAGGGCCTGAAATTGAGATTACCTTTTCAACTTGCAGACCTTCAAGTGCGCTATACAAGGAGCATCCACCACCCATTGAATGACCCACAACAGCATAAAATGGTCCGAAAGTTTGTTGTGCCAAAAATAGCGATTCTACAAAGCGCATTGGATGGGATTGTTGACCCTGTGAACGTCCGTGCGCGGGGGCATCTAATGCGATAATTTGAAAACCATTAGTGGTTAGAGGCTCTATAAAACCTGCCATTTGTGTCGCTCTTCCTTCCCAGCCATGCATCATTAAGATAGGAGGGCCTTGTCCCCATACAATAGCGCTGACGCCATTTTTTAAACGTATCCTATTGCCTTGTGCCTCAGCTTCTTCTTCCCATGGTTTAGGATCATGACGTATAGGTGTAAAAAACAAATTAGTGGCGCGATTAAGTGCCGATTTTGGATCCATTAAACTTAGAAATCGGTTTTGTGTTCTGAATAGTTGTAATGCTAAATTCATGTTCTCTCCTATTAGCTAAAGTAAATTAACTCAAAGTAAAAATTTGGTTACTTTTTAGTGTATATTTAAAGTTTTACCAGCCTTACGTAAGGTAGGTTGAGGTGATTAAAAAAATCATAATGTTAACCCAACTTTACTAAACTCAGTGCTAAGGACTTACAGGTGTCGAATTCTTCTGTGTCTTGAGAGACTCTAGACGCTAACAATCCACCTTGTAACAAGGCAAATACTAGAGTTGAAAGTTCCTCTGGGGTTTTATCTGTCAGTGCAAATTCCTTTGTTTCTCGTCCGCGCTGAATAATTTTTGATAGTGATTCTTGGTGCAATCGATAAAGCTGCTGGACTTTAATTTGGGTCTTTTCTGGCACTGCATCCCAACTTGCTGCAAAACTTGCCCCAGGGCAAAGCTTTTGTGCAGCTCCTATATGTTTAGCAAACCAATTGGTATACACATGCAATTGTTTGGCATTAGGTTGGTGTTCGATGTTTTTTAGGTTTTGCTTTAACAGAGCTATAGCACGATCAATGATGGCCTCACCTAACTCTTCTTTGCTCTCAAAGTGATAATAGACACTGCCTTTCTTAATCCCCACACCTTTTGCTAACGCCTGAAACGATACATTAGCAAATGACTTGGTTTGCAGGATCTCTTCTGCCAAGTTTATTAATGCTAGTTTTGTGGGATTCATTGTGTTCATTCACCTACCTTACGTAAGGTTGTATGAATAATCAACAATATTATTGGATTTTTATATTCACACTACAAGTGTTCAAACTGAAGTTGTGATTGCTCAAAATTACTTCCAACTGGTTAAAGGGGAGCCAATTTTATTGAGTGTATGAACCTTGTCGCTTATTATGTGGATAGTAGACTGTTTAGTCTGATAGCCTCAAAAAAATATTTATAGGATTGATTTTGAAAATTACCTTATCGATTTATTTGCCACTAATGTTCACTGTTATATTGATTTCATCATGTTCGCTAGTTAACCAAGACGCACAGCCTAGTCTTATTACAGCAAGCCCAGTTACAAAAAGTGTCCTTAAAAAAGAAACCAATTCCTTTGCAGATGTGGTTTCCGTAACTAGCTCATTGAGTCGACAATATGGTGCCGATAAAGTGCTAGTGGTGATGGATATTGATAACACTATACTCACTAGTACCTCAGATTTGGGTAGTGATGTTTGGTATCAATGGCAAACTGACAAACTTGAGGTTAAGCCTACAGCAGCACAAAAAGTTACTTGTTTGTTTGAAGATTCAATTGGCTTGCTTTACGAGTTAGCTGTTATGGAGTTAACCGAAAACAAGCTAAACCAAACTATATCCAATTGGCAAAATGCTGGACATACAGTTATGGCATTAACGTCTCGTGCGCCTAAATATCGCGCCGCTACTGAACGAGAATTAGCCCGTAATCAAATTGAATTGGCTTCCAGTGCGCTGCTACCAGTAGGTCAAGATTCAATGCTGCTTAGAGAAATAAAGGGCAGAGAAATCAGCTACATGCAAGGTGTTATGATGAGCTCAGGCCTAAATAAAGGGGAAATGCTGCAATACTTGTTAGATAAAACTCAACGAGAATTTTCGGCTATAGTGTTCGTGGATGATTCTCAAAAAAATATTGATGATATGTACAAGGCCTATCAAAACGTAAAAAATCTGGATGTGCGTATAGTGCATTACACACGGATAGAAGATGAACGGCATAAACAATTTGGTCAGGTATTAACGCAAGGTCAAGCAGATACTATGGCCGAGCAATGGAAGCAGTTGAACATCACCTTACAGCAAATATTCCCAGAAAGAGACTTAGCTCAAGGCTGTTTGTCTATTTAAGTTTTACTAAGATTGACGTATTTATCATTGCTTGGGGCGGAACAACGAAGAGTACTTTATTGGGAGCGGTATAATACCACTCTGGCCGAATATAAAGATCAGCCAGAACCCTTAAAACACCCTGTTCGTTTAATTCAGTTTGTCAAAATAATGATTTTATATTGTTTAATCTTTTAAGCATCATTTGAGCCGTTCAATTTGGGCACCTAGACCATTTAGTTTACGCTCAATGTGATCATAACCTCTGTCCAAGTGATAGATGCGATCCACAGTGGTTTCACCATCCGCAACTAAACCTGCAATGACCAAGCTGGCTGATGCCCGCAAATCTGTGGCCATAACTTGTGCGCCGGTTAGGGTTTCACGGCCTTTACATACAGCAGTGTTGCCATGCAATTCTATGTGGGCGCCCATACGTTGTAATTCTGGTACATGCATAAAACGGTTTTCAAAGATATTCTCTGTCACTATCCCAGTGCCTTCTGCGACGCAATTAAGGGCAACAAATTGAGCCTGCATATCGGTAGGGAAGCCCGGATGAGGTGCGGTTGTGATGTCGACACATTTGGGACGACAGCCCAACATGTCCAACTCTATCCAGTCTTTACCTGTAGTGATTTTAGCCCCAGCCACAGCTAACTTGTCCAGCACTGCAACCAGAGTCTCTGGCGCCGCATGTTCACAGCGGATCTTGCCGCGCGTCATGGCAGCAGCAACCAAAAATGTGCCTGTTTCTATACGATCTGGCAGGACACGATATTGACTACCCTTGAGATTCTTAACGCCTTGAATACGGATCTTGCTGGTACCTGCATCGCTGATTTTAGCGCCCATTGAGTTAAGACAATTCGCTAAATCTACTATCTCTGGCTCTCGCGCTGCATTTTCTAAGATAGTTTCACCTTCTGCCAAGGCCGCTGCCATCATCAGGTTTTCGGTGGCACCCACACTGACCATGTCCATCACGATCACTGCTCCTTTTAAACGCCCGTCTACTTTGGCATGAATGTAACCATTGCTGACTTCAATTTTGGCGCCCATTTGTTCAAGTCCACAAAGGTGAATATTGACAGGTCTGGCACCAATGGCACAACCGCCTGGTAGGGATACATTAGCTTCTTGGTATTTGGCCAGTAATGGTCCCAGCACCAAAATGGAAGCGCGCATCGTTTTTACTAAGTCATAGGAGGCTGTGGTGCTGTTTATGTTACTCGCATCAATCTCAAGCAGATGATTATCACCTCGGGAAGCGCTCGCACCTAGTTCTTTTAGTAAAGCTACAGTGGTGTTGATATCCCTTAGTTCAGGGACATTATCATAATAGCAGGGACCGTCTGCCAGTAAGCTGGTCATGAGTATTGGTAGGGCGGCATTTTTGGCCCCCGAAATTTTTACAGAGCCAGCTAGGGGCTGACTCGCTTTGATTAACAATTTTTCCATGTGTAAACTCTAGGGCTACTATTTGGGAAGGTAAAGCGTATATACGCTGATAATGCTGGTATGGATAAGTATTCATAGTCAGAGTATGCATGTTGCCATCGGCAAACTTGTAATTCAATGGTGTGTATATCATTTATTGCTTTTTACCTCACCTAATACCGTAGAATTGAGCACTTAGCGTTATCAAACAAGGTTAGCCTTACTTGTTATACCAATAATGTGTACCCTTAGTTTAAAAAGCATTAGTAATCAAACATGATGATGTCGACTCAGATCTCAATATTTACAGCAGCAGTAGCTCAAATTTTAAAGCCGCAAGGTATCATTACTGAATACAGTAAACGTTATGCCTACGGAACAGACGCCAGTTTTTATCAGCTAACACCACAATTGGTGTTGATTGTCAGCAATCTCAGTCAATTAATTCAAATTGTTAAACTTGCCAATAGCTATCAGGTAGCCATTACCTTTCGCGCTGCAGGTACAAGCTTGTCTGGTCAAGCCGTCACTGATTCTGTTCTTATCATGTTGTCAGACGATTGGGTTGAATTTCAGATCCATGAACAAGGCCATAAAATCACCTTGCAACCTGGCATTATTGGAGCAAAAGCGAATGAAATACTTAAACCTTTTGGACGTAAAATTGGTCCCGATCCTGCTTCTATAAATAGCTGCAAAATTGGTGGTATTGCTGCTAACAATTCATCAGGTATGTGTTGTGGTGTACTACAAAATAGCTATCACACAGTTGCAGATATGACGATTATCTTTGCAGACGGTACTGAATTAAATACCGCTTGTGAACAAAGTTGTGGATCTTTTTTATCTACTCATCAAAGCTTAATTGAGCAGTTATTAGAGCTGTCAGCGAGCCTCAACAACAATACTGAACTTAAACAAAAAGTTATCCAAAAATATCGATTAAAAAATACCACAGGTTATGGCATTAATGCGCTAATCGACTTTTCTGATCCAATAGAGATGATCAAACATCTGATGATTGGCTCTGAGGGAACATTAGGATTTATCGCTGACATTAGCTTGCATACTGTCGAAGATAATCCATTTAAAAGTACCGGTTTTTTTATCTTTAGCAGTACTAAGCTTGCTTGTCAGCTAATTGAACAATTAGCTGACCTTGATGTGAATGCCCTAGAGTTACTCGATAAAGGTGCCCTCATGTCAGTAGCTGAACATGACATTATGCCAAAAGCGATAGCAGAATTTCCCGTTGATTCTGTAGCGCTATTAATAGAAATTCAAGAGTCAAGTTTACAGTTATTAAACGATAAAGTTCTGAGTGTCACCCAGAAAATACAATCTTTTGACCATGCATTGTTAGCGCAAATTGCTTTTGATAGCGACGCACTGCGTAATCAAGCATTGTGGAATATTCGTAAAGGCACTTTTCCTGCTGTAGGCGCAATGCGAGATCCAGGCACAACTGTAATAATTGAAGATGTTGCATTTCCACTCGCTTCCCTTGCCACTGGCATTGTTGAATTACATAAATTATTTCAACAATATGGCTACCAAGAAGCCATTATTTTTGGTCATGCTTTAGCTGGAAATCTACATTTTGTTTTTACACAAGCATTTGATACCGCTGAAAAAATACAAAGATATGATGCATTTATGGTTGCCGTTGCAAACCTTGTAGCAGTGCAATTAAGTGGCTCACTTAAAGCTGAGCATGGAACAGGCCGAAATATGGCGCCCTTTGTTGAACTGGAATGGGGGGCAGATGCATATCAAATAATGAAAGCGCTCAAAGAAGTGTTTGATCCTCTAAATATCCTCAACCCTGGCGTGATCATTAATGATGATGATAAAGCGCATATTAGGGATCTTAAAATAATGCCGGTTACTCACGACATTATAGATAAATGTATCGAATGTGGTTTTTGTGAATCAGTGTGCCCATCTCAAGGGTTTACCTACACGCCTCGTCAGAGAATTAGTGTGCGTCGGCGAATTGAACATTTAAAACATACAATAAGTGAGTCTGAAGCAAGTCCTGCAGCAAAAGACTCTTTGGCTGTGCTAAAAGACCAGTATCATCAACTGCAACATGACTATCAGTTTTTAGGTATTGATAGTTGTGCTGCAACTGGACTATGCGAGATGCAATGCCCTGTGGGAATTAATACCGGTGATTTCATTAAGGCGTTACGTAAAGAAGATCACCAGCGTTCTGCAGTTAAAAAACAACTGGCTAATGTCAGCGCAAAACATTTATCTACAGTGACAAAAATAGCCAGTTTGGGTTTGAGCGCTGTCAGTAAAGGAAAAGCACTTGTTGGCGAGTCGTCTGTAACTAAAGGCTTTCAATTCTTAAATAAGTATTCCGCCGGTTTTGTTCCGCTGTATTTCTCAAGTTGGCCCAAAGGCGAGGGAAAACTTAAAACAGGTTTTTACCCATCTTCTAATCCTAGATTGAGGCAAAACTCACAAGACAATAAAGTCATCTATTTCCCAGCTTGTGCTGGCAGAGTATTTGCTCCGCCCAGTGGAGGTGTTGCTAACTCCTTGTCGCAAGTTGTTGTTTCGGTCTTAAATAAAGCTGGCTTTGATGTTGTGATCCCTTTTGAAAGCCCATCATTATGTTGTGGAATGGCATTTTCTAGTAAAGGGGATGAAAAAAATGCTACTGAGAAATTGAGCCAAACACATGGGGTTTTCATAGACTACAGCGAAAATGGAAAGTACCCCATTATCACAGATGCAAGTGCATGTGCTCTGTCATTAAAACAAGGTGAGCATGGTTTAAAAATTTACGAATCAGCTGAGTTTGTCAGTGATTTTATTTTGCCACATTTACAGGTTAGTTCGAAAAAAGACCACGTATTGTTACATGTTACTTGTAGTAGCAAGCGCGGTAATATTGAGCAGCAACTGGTAAATATTGCAAATCATTGTGCCCATAAGGTAGAGATCCCCGCGGACATTTCCTGTTGTGGCTTTGCCGGCGACAAAGGTTTCTATCAACCTGAATTAAATCAACACGCATTAAGGCATTTGAAAAAACAACGCCCAGATGATTGCATTGTTGGCTATAGCAATAATAGAAGTTGTGAAATAGGCTTAACGCGCCACAGCGAAATTCCCTACCAGTCAATTCTGTATTTGCTTGATGAAGTGAGCAAACCATTACCTAATTTAATTAGCGAGGTAAAAAACACAGTTTGACAAAGATTTGCCACAATGAAGCCGAGCGTTATTCCACCACAAGTTATACAATCTTGATTATCTGATCGTATAAAGCTATCGACATGATACTCAAAAATTACTAGTATGTTTTATTGGTGGAATAATTTATTTCATTTTTTAGCTAGATAATGCTGGTATTGTAATAAAGATTTTTTACCTTAATTTCCATGAAAGCACGACTAATAATAACAAGCATTAAATTGCATTAAACAGGAATACAAATGGATATCTATTCAATCATCCCCCCCATAGTCGCTATTGTGGTGGTTTTTTGGAAAAAAGAGGTCATCCTCGCACTATTTTTAGCTATTTTAAGCTCTGAGTTTATTGGTCTATTTGCGTCACCAGATACATCAATGTGGCTTACCCCAATCAACACCATTGAACAAATTGTAAATGTCGTCAGTAGTCCCGGTAATGCACGGGTTTTACTTTTCAGCTTGCTGGTTGGTGCTTTGTTGGCATTTATTAGAGACTCTGGAGGCGTGGCAGCAACGGTTAATTTATTAGTTAGCAAAGGCATAGGAAAAAGTAAAAGGCAGGTGGGCGCACTAACCATGTTCACCGGTATTGCGGTGTTTATTGAATCAAATTTAAGTGTATTGACTGCAGGCATTTTGGCCCGAGGCTTATTTGATAAATACAAAATGAGTCGAGCACGCCTAGCTTATATTATCGATAGCACTAGTGCCCCTGTGTGTATTTTAATACTGCTCAATGGCTGGGGAGCCCTAGTATTAGGCTTACTCAGCAATTATGAATTAGCTGAAACGCCAGTCAGTATACTTGTGGGTACTATTCCTCTAAATTTCTACGCCATCATCACGCTATTAGTGGTCGCTTATACAATTGCCAAAGACAAAGTACATGGGCCGATGTTAGAGGCTGAGAAATTATGCAAAACATCAAGCCATGAATTAGAAAGTGCGGCTCCTACAAAAGCGCGTTTTATGTTGCTACCTTTGGCTGTCATGATCTTCGGTATGATCGCTTTTATGCTGTGGACAGGTCAGGGTAATTTAATTCAAGGCAGCGGTACTAAGTCGGTACTTTATTCAACCTTCTTAGCTTGTGTTGTCGCTTATTTGTTATTGGTATGGCACAAACGCTACACTCATCATGAAGTTGTGCAACTTGGTTTTAAAGGCATTGGTGAATTATTGCCTGTGGTCACAATTGTATTATTATCACTGACTTTAGGGGCTAGTTTAAAAACCTTGGGTACAGGTGTGTTTGTTGCAGGGTTAGTTGGTGATTACTTACCTTTAGTTTTAGTTGCTCCAATGTTATTTATTGCCGGTGGTATTATGTCCTTTACCACAGGTACATCTTGGGGAACCTTCGCTATTTTAGTGCCTATTGGTGTGCCGTTAATACAAACTTTAGGTTTGCCGCCTTCCTTGGTTATTGCTGCGATACTTGGTGGTGGTGTATTTGGTGATCATTGTTCACCCATTTCTGATACTACCGCTATTTCTTCGATAGCAGCTGGATGCGATATACTCACACATGTTAAAACACAAATGCCTTATGCATTG
Organism: Paraglaciecola arctica BSs20135; assembly: GCF_000314995.1. Lineage (GTDB taxonomy): Bacteria > Pseudomonadota > Gammaproteobacteria > Enterobacterales > Alteromonadaceae > Paraglaciecola > Paraglaciecola arctica. The sequence goes on from NZ_BAEO01000027.1 coordinate 25,352, forward strand.
TTTGGCGGTGTCTTGAGTATCATTGCTTACATCATAGCCAGCTATGTGATGATAGGTTAAGTAGCAGTTTTTTAGCTGTTCACTAATAAATTTTTATTTCTTTGTATACAATATTTAGTGAATAATATATTCTTGAATTATTCATATTGAGAAATAAATGAGAACCCTATGTTAGAACAATACACGGGCTTAGATTGGCTGGTATTTGCCATTTATGGTTTAGTGTTATTAGGTTCTGGTTGGTTTTTTAGTCGCAAATCGGCTAACAGCCAAGATTACTTTCTGGGTGGAAATTCCATGCCCGTTTGGGTTGTTGCCATTTCAGTTTTGGCAACATCTCAATCTGCCGCGACCTTTTTAGGTGGCCCTGATCAAGGTTATCGTGGTGATTTTTCCTATCTCAGTTCCAATCTAGGCGCCTTTATCGCAGCGCTATTTGTATCCTATTTTCTTATTCCTCGTTTTTACCAACTCAATGTCTACACTGTTTACGAATTACTAGAAAAACGCTTTGGAGCAAAAGCCAAGCAGTACTCTGGTTTAATGTATTTATTTGGACGAGTGTTTGCCAGTGGTGCGCGTTTATATATGGCAGCTATTGCCATTTCGATGATCTTGTTTGGTGATATCGCCGCCATGAATGTTGTTATCGCGGTATTTATTATTTCAAGTTGTGGATTGTTGTATACGGTTTATGGCGGTATTCGTTCTGTCATTTATAGCGATGTATTACAATGTGGCATATACGTGGGCGCGGCTATGGCCGTAGTCTATTTTCTTTATGCCGCTATACCTGCTGATTTCAGCACTATTTTACAAGCTTTATCCGATCCCGGTTCAGGAGCTGAGTCTAAACTGACGTTTTTCCATTTTGACCTGGATTTTAGCTCTAAAGGTGTATTTAACTTTTGGTCGGTGATCACCGGTTTTGTGCTGCTCAATATTGCCGCTTTTGGTTTAGATCAAGATATGACGCAACGAGTATTGACCTGCAAAAACGCTAAAGAGGGCAGCAAAGCAATGTTGTACTCAGTGATCATGGTTATTCCAGTGATGCTGATATTTATCTCAATCGGCTTATTGTTGTTTATATTTTATGACCGTCCCGACATCATGAACAACGGTTTAGCTAACGCAGTGGTGCCAAGCTTTAAAGGCGAGTCAGTCACTATCTTTATGTATTATGTGCTAAATGAAATACCTGCTGGTGTAAAGGCCTTGGTGACTGTGGGGATAATCGCGGCGGCGCTTTCGACCTTAAACTCAGGGTTAAATTCTATGTCATCTGTCATGGTGCAAGATTTGTATCGACCTTGGTTACTGCGTCGTAAACAAAAGGTGAATGATCTTCATTTTGTAAAAGCCGGCAGAATAGGCATGTTGGTGGTTGCGCTTGCGCTAAGTGCCATGGCTTGTTTGTGTTATTTCTGGCAACAACATTCGGATATGCCGCTGTTGCAATTTGCGCTTAGTGTGATGGTGTTTTCCTACAGTGGATTATTGGGTGTTTATTTTACTGTGTTATTCACCCAGCGGGGCAATCAAAAAACAGTATTAGCCGCTTTATTAGGGGGCTTTATGCTGACACTATTTTTCCAACCTTATGTAATGGCATTAATTCTACCCAAGGCATGGTTGTTTGATCTAGGGTTTACTTGGCAGCTATGTATAGGTAGTGCTGCAGCCTTTTTGATCTGTATTAGCGGGGCTAGCCAAACAGAACAAACAGAATTAGTACAAGATAACTAACGCAAATTGGTATATAAAACACACCAATATTGCTTATGTACATTAATCAAAAAAGAAATGTGAAAATACAATGACTCAAAACCTTCTTTTAAATGAGCTCCATTCTATCTTGTCAGAGTCGCGTAACAGCAGCACTTTAGACATTGATTTGTTGTCAACTGAAGCAATATTACAAAAAATTAATGAGGAAGATCAGAAAGTAGCTCAAGCAATAAAACCTGCCTTACCTAATATCGCCAAAGCGGTCGACTCTATAGTTGCGGCTTTTCAAAATCAAGGTCGATTAATTTACATTGGCGCCGGTACCAGTGGCCGTTTAGGCATTCTTGATGCGGTTGAATGTATGCCAACCTTTAGTGTCACTGAAAACATGGTAGTTGGTATTATAGCTGGTGGAGAAAAAGCCATAAAGCGAGCGGTTGAGGGAGCTGAAGATAACGAAGAAGCGGCAATTATTGATTTAGCCGCAATAAATTTGAAGGCTAATGATGTTGTTGTGGGCATTGCGGCTAGTGGGCGTACGCCTTATGTCATTTCTGCATTAAGATACGCGAGAGAAATAGGGGCGACGTCAGTGTCAGTTAGTTGCAACCCCAATTCTGCTATTGCCAAAGAAGCAGACATTGATATTTGTGCCGCAGTAGGAGCTGAAATTCTCACCGGCTCAACCCGCATGAAATCGGGAACTGCACAAAAACTCATCTTAAATATGTTGAGCACCGCCAGCATGATCAGAATTGGTAAAACTTACCAAAACCTAATGGTTGATGTGAGTGCCAGCAATGCCAAACTGTATGCTCGAGCCTTATTAATAGTTATGCAGGCCACGGACTGTGATGAGGAAACCGCTACACAAGCTTTAAAAGAAGCTGGTAATGAAGCCAAATTAGCTGTTTTAATGGTATTAACAGATACCAGTGCCATTCAAGCGGCCGACCTATTGAAGCAACACCAGGGCTTTTTGCGCAAAGCAGTTCAAAGCAGAGCTCAATAACCAATGAATATGTCATTCTTACTTAAAGTAGTTTTACTTACATTGATTATGGCGATAACAGCTTGCTCCAGCTTGCAGACTCCCCAAGCTATTCAAGTAGGCGCTCAGCGTGGAGAGTTATATTTACCTCTACTGCAGAATAAAAAAGTGGCTCTGGTGGTTAATCAGTCCTCGCGGGTTAACAACCAACACTTGCTTGACTATTTGTTGTCAAAGCAGGTAAATGTAGTGCGTATTTTTGCACCAGAACATGGCTTTAGAGGCGACCATGATGCTGGTGCTCAGGTGAAAAATGCTATCGACCCTGTTACAGGTATTGCCATTACATCTATTTATGGAAAAAATAAAAAGCCTGAAAAATTTATAATGGATGAAGTGGATGTTGTCATTTTCGACATTCAAGATGTTGGCGTAAGGTTTTATACCTTCATCAGTTCAATGCACTACATGATGGAAGCGGCAGCAGAGTCCAACACCCAGTTTATTGTTTTTGATCGCCCCAATCCCAACGGAAAATTTGTTGATGGGCCGATATTAGAAGCTGAGTTTCAATCTTTTGTTGGTATGCACCCTATCCCCGTACTCCACGGTATGACGTTAGCCGAGTTGGCCTTAATGATAAAAGGAGAAGCTTGGATAAATAAAGCGGCATCCTTAGATCTCATCACCATAGCTAACAATCACTATGGTCGCGAATTACCCTATACTTTGCCTGTGGCACCCAGCCCTAATTTACCCAATAGCCAAGCTATTCAGTTATATCCATCATTGTGTTTTTTTGAAGCCACACCTGTAAGTATTGGCCGTGGAACGGCGTTTCCATTCCAAGTGATGGGGCATGACTCGGTGCCACTAGGAGACTTTGAGTTCACCCCCATTGCAACGCCCGGAGCTGCCTTACATCCTAAACTTGAAAACCAATTATTGTTTGGGAAGGATCTACGCCAAAGTAACATTGAGGGGCTGAACTTAGATGGGTTTATTTATGCTTATCAGCAATTCAAAAGCGCGGGTTATGACTTTTTTGAGCGAGCCAATTTTATGGATAAATTAGCTGGCACAGATTCCTTACGCTTAGCTATTGAACAAGGGCAAAGTGCAGAGCAGATAAAGGCCGCGTGGCAATCCAACTTGCAAGCCTTTAAACAGCAACGTAAAGCGTATCTATTGTATCCAGACTATTAAGACGTCCGTCTATATTCAGCAACAACTGAATTAGTTTTTTCTAAGGTTTGACGACCTTGGCGAGATGATTGGGTGATGGCAATAAACAGAATATCAATAATAAACTCTTGTGCTGTTCGGGCTAATATTGATGATAAACGTGCAGATTCTTCATCAGCAATAGAATAGAGTTTTACATCTGCCAGATCCGAAATGGGGTTGCTACCATAACGAGTAATAGAAATAACTTTGCAATGATTCTTTTTGGCTTGGCTTACTACATTAATAATTTCTTTGGTGCTTCCAGACTCACTAATAGCAAAGACTAAGTCGTTGTCAGACAAAGTACTGGCAAATGCAAGTTGCACATGGGCGTCTGGTTCTTCAATTGCTAAAATACCTAACTTTTGCAATTTATACGAAAAATCCTTACCCACCAAAGCAGAACCGCCCAAACCACAAATCAAAATGCGTTTGGATGACTTCAATATCTCTACTGCCGCTAAAAAGGCTTTTTCATCATTTAATTTTTGGGTTTCATTTAATACTGAAACTTTACTGCTGAGCAATTTATCGGACATCTGGCTAAAACTGTCATTGATGTTTATTTTTCCGTGCAAGGTGTTACTGGTTGGTACGGTATTCACCGCATCAATAATACCCAATTTAAAAGCTGGATAACCTTTATAACCGAGTTTCTGAGCAAACTTTACTACACTTGATTGGCTTACCCCAACCACATTAGCTAATTCTTGAGAAGATAGTTCGCGAATAGCATTAGATGAGCCTAAGGCAAATTTGGCTAGCTTTAACTCGCTGCTCGACAACGACCCTTTTAAGGCTTTTATTTTAGTAAAGGTAGACATGAAAACTCATAAATTATTTTAGCTTCAAATTAATTGTAAGTGTAACCCAAAGAAACTTGATTAATAAACGAAAATAAACATTAATCTAGCGTTAAAGCCTGTTTTAAACATTAATATGTGCCTTCAAAAACATTACTATTCTAATTATTCATATTATGTATAATTTTTTAGTTGTATAAAGTTTTACATTTATTCAAGGCATTGAAATGCGAGTTTTTTTAACCTGTTATAACTCTACACTTTCCAAAATATGCGTTTCCGATAAAGCCAATACATAAATATATAAGACAAAACTAGAAAGCTTAACGCAAACAGCAAAGAGCCATTTAGGGACCCAAACAAGGGCCGGAAAACATGCACAAACAACCAAGTTTTTAGGGATGTTTCACCAATAGGCCACATAATTAATAAACGTGCGACCACACCAGCGAACATAAAAAAGGCGATACTGTTAGCACCAAAAACCACAAAGGGAGCACTCCAATAAGTGATTTTTTTTGCTATCTAAGATAAAAATCAAACTCGCTAACACTAAACATGCATAGGCGCTGGTAAGCAGTACATAACTCGAGGTCCAAAGGGCTTTGTTGATGGGAAAATAACCGTGCCACAACTCACCCAGCAGCACACCAATACTACCCAAGACAAGAAGTACTATGGTTTTGTTACGGGTATTTAGTGATGACTGAGTGAGTAGATAACCCACTAACATACCTGAAATGCCACTGGCAACCGCAGGCAGGGTACTAAGTATGCCTTCAGGATCAAAGGCAAAGGGCGTCGCAGATGAATAATAAAGATGCGGCGCAGCAAATAACCATGAATCTAACCAGGCACTCAGGTTATTACCAAATTCAAGTAAACCACTATATGAGTTGCCTGCGTTGTCGTAATAAGGAATAGCGGCTAACGCTAACCAATAAAGTAGCAAGATCCCAACAAAACTCACCAATAGGCCACGTTTTGATAAAAACAACCACATCAAAACGCAGATGAAATAGACTACCGCAATACGCTGTAGCACTCCCATAAAACGTATGTTCAGTAGTCTCTGTTCAACCCAGTTATAATGTTCAGCGCCAAAATCATAATAAAATAAGGCTAAAAACCAACCAAGTAAAACTAACTTAAAGGTTCTGAGTAATGCTTGTTTTATGATGCTAGAACGGCTGGTGCCACTAGCCAGCATACGCTGACCAGACAGCTGAATAGATACTCCAACAATAAAGATAAAGAACGGAAAAATCAGATCCGTCAATGTCCATCCATGCCACTGGGCATGGCGCATTGGTCCGTATATATGTTGCCAACTACCTGGGTTGTTTACCAAAATCATGGCGGTAATAGTAATGCCACGAAACACGTCTAAGGCAAGTAAACGATTACCAGGCTGTTGACCTAAGATAGCTTGGCAGTGTGATCTTATTGCTGTGGCTAACATCATAATTGACTCTTATAGTTCGATAGAAACCGGCAAACTACCCGTTGCGATTATTTTTCCAGTAATAACATCTGCTAAGGCATTATAGATTGCGCCATTATATTGGGTGATGAAGCGTCCATAATCGTCCATATATTCAGTTTTATTCAAGTTATAAGCAAAGCTTGCCAATATTACGTCTGCATACTCAGCAAACAATCCAACATTATAAGGGGTACGCAGACTTATAAAAATGGTGGTTTTACCTTGTGTTTTGGCCGCTTGCAGTTGCGCCAATTGTTGGCTTAGTTGTAATTCCTTTGGGGTTCTTTGACGCCAGGATTGAATATCATCCATACCACCCAATTCAGCTAAACTTTGGTTTGGCGAGATATCTGCAGCGATCAACACATCTGCTTGTTCAAATAACGCAAGATTGGCAGTGGTATTACTACTGGCTAAACTACTACAGCTAATATGCACAGCAGGTAGTCGCGTTTTAAGAGCAAAGGTTAAAGCCATACATTTAGTGGTGTCTGGCATACTTAAATGAATATTATTTACCTTGTTACTAACCGGCAGTACGTTATTGTTTTTGATTTGCACAATAGTACTGTTGGCTAATGCTTGTTCTACCTGACGATGTTGTTTGCTGCCTAAGGTATTTTGGGCTTGTTCTATAGCCTGTTCTAGAGGTAAAGCATTGCCTTGAGCAAGCTGATACTGGCTCTTGGCCTGCTCAATTCGTTGCGCAGATTCTACTATTTCTTGGCGACTTAAACGCCCTTTGTGCACGGCTCTAACCACGTCATCAATGAGTTTATTCAGATCTTTAATATCTGCTGGACGCCTAATAGTGAGGGGCATTAAGGCAATATCTGCTCCGGCTGCAAATGTTTTAATCACCGCTTCGGTTTGATCAAAATAATGGGCTATGCCTGCCATATTTAAGGCGTCGGTTACTATGACGCCTTTAAAACCCATTTTGTTACGCAACAAATCCGTTAATATTTTCCGTGACATGGTTGCCGGCAAAATACTCGCTTCGCCCTCTTTGTTAGTAAATTCTGTATTGTCTAATTCTGGATATTGAATGTGCGCGGTCATGATCATCGCGGGTGAGTCATGCTCGATAGCATAGGAAAAAGGTAATAAATCAGAATTTTCAATTTGCAGTAAATCATGATCCACCCGTGGTAAGCCGGTATGGCTATCTACGCTAGTATCACCGTGGCCAGGGAAGTGTTTTAAGGTCGCCAACATGCCTTGGCTTTGCATGGCTGCGAGTTGTACTCTGCCAAGTTCAGCTACTACCTTAGCTTCTTCGCCGTATGAACGTACATTGATCACCGGATTAAGTGGATTAACGTTCACATCCACAGTTGGCGCAAAATTAAGGTTAAATCCCAGTGACATTAATTCTTTGGCCATGATCTCGCCACTTTCACGAGCAAACTTGCCTCCGTGTTTGGCATAGGTTGCGCCAATGGCCATATTACCAGCAAATGAGGTGCCCAAATTTTGTGGTATACGTACTACGCGGCCGCCTTCTTGATCGATAGCAATAAACAGGGGAGGGTGGCCTGCAGCCTTAGCGGCTTGTTGTAAGGCATAGTTGAGGGTCAGTATTTGGCTAATGTCTTGTAAATTTTCAGCAAACAAAATAACCCCACCTATGCCTGTATCAGCAATCATATCGACTAAAGGTGGCAGCAATTCGATTAAAGGAGTTCGGCAAGTTTCTGCGGTATCAGCATCCTCACAAAAATAGCGCAGATCTATCATCAATTTTTGGGCGACTGATTGTTTTAATAAAGGATCTTCTTTTGTTTTTACAGCGCAAGATGTACTCATTAACAGAGCTAAGAAGATTGAAGTTTTGATCACTGTATGGGGTATTTTTATTAACATGCTTTTACTACTTATTCAAACTTATGGATCCGCTTTATTAGCAATGTAGCAGACTTATTTGCAAAAATAAATTATTACATATAAATCACAAATGTTGAATTTTATATTTATGATTAAATATAAAAAATCCCCGCATTAGCGAGGATTTTATCTATAAACAGTTTAAATGACCTTCTTTACTACTAAAAACCAATATTCACTGTCAACTGAACCCTGCGAGGTGTGATCGAGTTTTTAGCCTCACCAAAAGTATCATTTGAAACATAGGGGTCATAGTTATAACCCGTTTGCTTATCAAAGATATTGTACACTTCAGCTGTAAACTTCATGACTAAATCATCTGTTATATCGAAGTTCTGGGTATAGTTTGCATCCAATTGCCAGTGGCTAGGCTCACGTCGGCTACCAGCAGGCTCTGAATAACGAATAGTTGAGCTACCAAATCCATATGCTGTACCATCCCATGCTTCCCATACATCACCAGATTGGTAAACAAAGTTAAAGCCAATGTCTGCATTCCAATCGGTGGTATAATAGCCCATCGCTTTGAGAATATGCGGCCTATCGCCGTTTAACTTACCGTATTTACCGTCCCATAATTGTCGACCATTGCCATCTCCCAAGTTAGAAGAGCCAACAAATAAGTTAGCGTCTGAACTAGCACTGGTAATATCTTGATCGTAGTTCCCGTAATAATGGCTCCATACATAAGAAACATTTAGATAAGAATTGTCTCCAGCGTACTCACCTTCAACACTAAATTCATAATACTTATTTTCAGCGCCATCTAAATCGGCAACAACGTAGGAAGAGCCGCCCACCTCGTCACGGTATGCTTGTAGATTTTCTATATATAGACCTTTGTCGGCTATATGCGCTGGAACACCACCGAAAGGACTTGTATAGTCGCCTGCTAAACGAGCGTTATTCGGCGTATCTTCCCATGCATGTTTAGCTGTACGTTGACGAACATGGGTACGTAATAATAATTCGTTAGAAATAGCTTTAGTTGCACCTATAGTGATTTCATCTGTGCGACGTGGCTTCATATTAGGCTGGAAAAATTTACCAGATGAACCTGCTGCATCGGTATCACCAAGATACGCGCCATTTTCATCAAAATAGACGTTTTTACTTCTTCTCGTATTCCGAGCCCAAGATGCCGCTCTGGCAAGTGATGACACATCAGGGTTATAACTGGAGTAATTTGCAAACACAGTATCTTCATCGTTATAAGCCCAAATAATACCTAGACGCGGTTGGATCATATCTGCAAAATCAACTTCATACATTTTGTATTTATGGCCTGGCGCTAATTCATAACCAGATACATTGTTGCTATTTTCTTTTAGACCTTGTCCATACAAAATATCTTTGCTGATTAACACACCAACATTGTACGTAAAGTCGCCATGGGTGATAGTGTCATTAATTTCAAAATTGTAGTTTTCTGAAATTGAAGTAATAGCAGGAACTGCTTCACCACTACTATCTCTTAGGCTCATTTGTTCTACTGATGCAGAATAATAAACCGGTGTCTCACCGTCAAAATCGTCAGTGGGTGAGCCACCTATAAAACTAATACTTCCCCAGCCGTTAGAAAAGCGTGCCAACACTTCCTTATTTTCTTTCCATTGAAAGCCAGCATGGATACTGTGTTCCATACCAGCTATTTCAGTGTCATGGTCTAATTTTATTTCAAAACTATCCCTGTAGTATTCTACGCTATCAATAGTATTGTCAGCGCCAATGCTACCGCCACCCGCTCTAACATTGTCATCATTCAGAAAACCATAGTTATCAATTAGCACTTGAGCCGCGTCGTTATCATAACCTAGGGCTACAGCATCATCATCTTGAATAGTAGGAACACGAAATAGCCCTAATTGGTCCAGTTTAGTAAGGTCCAAGCTGTCTCCAATTCGCGGGATAACATCTGGCAATAATGTATCAGCTCGAGTAGAACCCTTATCTTCGTATTTGCTGTATTGAAAGGATAGTTCTGTATCATCATTAACTAAATAAGTCCCTTCAAACGCATAAATTCCTATCTTGCTATATGAACCTTCTGAAGTGGAATCTTGGTCTAAAGCGCCTACGGAATCGCCTACTTTTTCCTTATCTGAGTTACGTGCACTTAGGTTAAATAATAAATCATCGGTTGGCGCCCAAGTTAACTTACCAAAAAATTCATCACGTTTTGAGTCGTTATCTTTTACGGAGCCGTAAGCCGTTTCTTTATTGGTTCTTTTTGTTTCAGGGCGAAAGTAAGAGCCGTAGAAAAACAATTCATCTTCGATTAATGGCCCACTAATACTAGTAGTGATCCATGTTTTGTTGGTATCGTATTTAGTATTATCGGTACCATCTTTGTCAGCGTATAAGCTTTTAGGTTGAGTACGGTATTCAACATTGGCGTGGAAGTCATTGGTACCAGATTTTGATGTTGTGTTAATGCTTAAACCGCCAGAACGGTTAAAACCAATAGCTTTTGCGCCGCCTCTATCGATGGTTACATAAGCGACATCATGAGTTGATGGCTCTGACGACAGATTACCAAACATAGGCAGGGAGATATCTACGCCGTCAAACCCGTATTTATTATCACGACCAGAACCACCTGCTGAAGGTCCTAGAACGCCATTTTCTGAATATTGAACACCGGGAATAATGGCTAATAAATCGCGATAGCTTTGACCCGAGGGGATTTTAGACACTGTTTCTTGACTAAGGGAATTCGTTAGAGATGAGTCGCCATCCCTAATGACTTTTGAGCTGGTAATATATATAACTTCAACGTCACTAATAGGTGGTGCTTCGAATGCCACGTTAATGCTAGAAGACTGATTAAGTAATACTTCAACGTCTGTTTGACGGACAGTGCCATCAGCAGACGTAAAGGTAAGTGTATATTTGCCGGGTAATAATGCAGAAAGATTGTAACTACCGTCTGCTTTTGTTGTAACTGTACGTGGCTTAGGCATGACATTACTCGATGCAGTCACCGTAACGCCTGCAATGGTAACACCTGCAATTTCGGTACTCACCTTACCCTTTATACTACCGGACTGTTGGGCAAGTGCCGGAGAACTCATTAGAGCACCTGTCAGCATGACGGCTGTAATGGATACGGCTGGAGCATTCCATGCTCTTCGAATCGCTTGATGTATGCGCCTTTTCAAAAAACTTTTGTGTTGTGTTGACATGTGTTCCACCTGATATTTTTTAATTATGCTTTTAACGGCTTTCTTACTTATTTCGTTCCGTTTTACGTATGCTACTCTAAGTTTTACTAAGAGCCCCTTCATTTAACAAATAATACCTAAGAACGTCAAGAATAATATTTTCCAATTATAATGATTAGAAGTAATAAATTATCCTTTGATTAAAGTCGGTAATAAGTAGGCGGAATATTGTTATAAAACGCTGATATAGGCTCTGCAGTAGAATTGAAGAGGATCTATATGGCAAGAATATTTCTAATAATCAGTTACAATCTAATGAAAATTGTGTGTAGAATATTTATTCACAAGGTTTGTATTTTTTATAATTATTTATTCTTTAGTTGGGATTTTCCATGAAACAGCGCGCACTATTTACATTTTCTCGTTTGGTCAATCTGCGAACAGGCGGTAAATCACTGGGATTTTTTGGCATATTTTTACTGATAGTCAGTTGTTCAAACCTGCCACTTTCTTACATGCAGTCTAAAAATTATAGCCAACGTATTAAATTTTTAGTCATGCACTACACCGCCATTGATTACCAAAAGTCAGTTAGGGCGCTGGTAGATGAAGGTGGCTTAAGTTCTCATTACCTTATTCCAGAACGTAATGACCCCAGCTACCAAGATACAGACTTAAAAGTCATACAGTTAGTTGAGGAATCAGGCAGGGCTTGGCATGCAGGCAACAGTTATTGGCAAGGTCGCGAAGATTTAAATGACCAAAGCATCGGTATTGAAATTGTTAACGTACCCCATTGTATGCGGGACACCGCTTCAATGAACGCACTAAAACGTGAAAATTCCCCTGACCGACTGTGTGTGTTTCCAGATTACGACCCTAAACAAATTGAATTATTGATTACCTTATCAAAAGACATTTTGAAACGTAATCCTGATATCTTACCCACTGCGATAGTCGGACATTCTGATATTGCGGCCACCCGTAAAAATGACCCCGGCCCGCGCTTTCCTTGGTACCAACTTTACCAAGCCGGCATAGGTGCTTGGTATGACAATGACACCCTAAAAAAATATTGGGAAATGTTTAATCATTCGCCCCTGAGTATTGGTTTAATGCAAAATGCATTAAGTCGTTATGGTTACGGTATTACTGAAACAGGCATAGTCGATGGCGCCACAGTGGATACCTTATCCGCTTTTCAAATGCACTTTTTACCTTGGTCGGTTAGCGGCAAACTAGACAGCAAAACCGCAGCAACCTTATTTGCTTTAATCGAAAAATATTTTCCTGAACGTATTGAAGCTTTGTTACGCCGTTATGAAGCTGAAAAACATCCCATCAAGGCCGCGACTAACTTAGGTTTTTATCAGCTGAATGAAACTTTTCCAAATGTTGAACGTAGCACCCGTGAATGGGTCAATGATCGCTCTGTATTTAAGGCATATAAGGGCAAAGGGCAGATTATTATCGATAATGTTGATGCCCAAAGTGCCGATATCTACATCAATGGCCAAAAGCTCAATATTGAAACTTCATTACAAGCTTACCAGCGATATGAATATAGCTTGGCAAGGCGCACTAAAGACGGCGAAAATACTTTAAAGATTAAAAACGTTTTGCCGGAAGGCAGTAGTCTAAATGTGATGATCCCTTTTCCAACTCTGCAGGATACAAGCACCAAAAACCAAGGGCGATTTTCTAAAGTTGATGAATTGATTAATAGTGATGTTGCATCAGGGTTTCCTGGTGCAGTTTTACTAGTCGTAAAAGACGGGAAAATTATTAAGCGCAGTGCTTATGGTGATGCCCGAAAGTTTGCTGATGGTGGCCAACCACTTGAAAAATCATTCAAGATGCAAACCACTCAAATATTTGATTTAGCCTCCAATACTAAAATGTTTGCCACCAATTTTGCTTTGATGAAATTAGTGTCTGAAGGCAAGATTGATGTAACAAACCCCATCAATCAATATTTACCTGAGTATCAAGGCCAAGGACGAGAAAGTCGTTTAGTGCGTGATTTAATGACTCACACTGCGGGTTATTCACCACAAGTGCGTTTTTTCACTAAAGATAACCATCTAGGGCCTCGTTTTTTTTCACAAAACAAACAACAAACAGAACATTTATTGCTAAGCCGTGTGCCCTTTGAAACTGGCCGTCAAAATAAGGCCGTCTACAGTGACACTGATTATATGTTGTTGGGTTTATTGATAGAACGGGTAACCAATATGCCACTCGACCGTTATGTTGAACAAGAGATTTATCACCCGTTAAAGTTAAATAATACCCTGTTCAATCCATTGCAAAAAGGTTTTGCAAAACAACAGTTCGCCGCCACTGAAATTCAGGGAAATACCCGCGGCGGTACGGTTGATTTCGACAATGTGCGCACTTATGTATTGCAAGGAGAAGTACACGACGAAAAAGCCTATCACTCTTTTGCTGGTGTGGCTGGACACGCTGGATTATTTTCTGATGTTGACGATTTAGCAGTGCTGGCTCAAACCTTACTTAATGGTGGTGGTTATGGGCCAATAAAAGTGTTTGATCGCGCGGTATTAGATAAGTTTATTAAGCCAGAAGAGGGCGACAGTAGTTTTGGCCTTGGCTGGCGTCGTGCCGATCATGGGCAAAATAAGTGGCACTTTGGTCCTTACGCAAGTCCTTATGCTTATGGTCACACAGGATGGACAGGCACAGTTACCGTTATTGACCCCGTTTATGATTTGGCGATTATTCTTTTAACTAATGCCCGCCACAGTGAAATTGTTGAGCGTGAAGATGGCAAGGGCCTAGCGTTTAATGGCAAGTTATTTGAAACTGGCAAATACGGTAGTATTGTGAGTTTAGTTTATGAAGCGTTACTCGAAAATCCATAGGAGCATGGTATGCCAAAGCTGAGCCCGCTACTTTTTACCTTTGTAGCCCTAATAAGTAGTATCAATTTGAATGTTCAGGCAAAAACTTTAAACGAGCAAAAAATTGATTCCATTATGGAACACTTCAAAATACCTGGAGCGGCCATTGGTATAGTACAAAATGGTAAGGTGGTTGCTGCACAGGGGTTTGGTGTCAAAACTCTAGGCAACGCGGCTCCTATCGACGGCGACAGCATTTTTAAAATTGCTTCGAATACCAAAGCCTTCACCTCTGCCGCGTTAGCCATTTTAGTTGACGAGGGTAAGCTAAGTTGGGATGGCAAGGTTCAATCCTATCTAAAAGATTTTAAATTGCATGATCCTTGGGTCAGCCAGCAATTTAATATTATTGATTTACTCACCCATAGAAGTGGCTTAGGCCTAGGTGCGGGTGACTTAATGTTATGGCCGGAGCCTTCAAGCTTTACGCGCCAAGAAGTATTGCACAACTTGCGTTATCTTAAACCCACAGGAGAGTTTCGCGCCGATTACGCTTATGACAACTTACTCTATATAGTTGCAGGCGAACTCATTCCAGCTGTCACTGGTCAAAGTTGGGAACAGTTTGTTGAACAACGTATTATGCAGCCACTTGGCATGAGCCATTGTTTTGCAGGTAATGTTAGTGACTCAAAGCAACAACATATCGCCACGCCACACGGCATAGTAAACGGTCAGCTACAAACTATCATTCGTACCACAGATCCTAATAAACCTAGCGTATCTGGTCCTGCTGGAGGCATACAGTGTAGCTTGAATGACATGTTACTTTGGGTAAAAGTGCAATTGGCTCAAGGAAAAATCAATTCGACAAAACACCTATTTAGCTCAGAACAACACAAAATGATGTGGCAAACACAAACCATTATGCCTTTATCGGCTAGCAGTAAAAGGCGCGACAACAGTCATTTTAGTGCCTATGCCTTGGGCTGGCGAGTGAATGATATGGACGGCACTTTACAAGTGCATCACACCGGAAGTTTAGCCGGTATGTATTCTTTTGTGAGCTTGTTTCCTGAATTAGACTTGGGGTTTGTGGTACTGACGAATCAACAATCTAGCGCCGCGAGAAGCAGCTTAATGTACACTGTGATGAAACCCTACTTAGGTGATAATAAAACCGATTGGTTGCGAGAATTTAGCCCTAAAAAATCCCAAGTAAACAAAGCAAACATTGTTGCTCAACAAAGTTCTATTTTATCCCAAGCAAAAGTAAATGAAGCCATCAATCAGCAGTATCTTGGTGCTTATGATGACCCTTGGTTAGGGCGTTTTATAATTGAAGCTCACCAAGACAGATTACAAATTCGCGCCTTACGTATTGAAAAATTTATAGGCGATTTATATGAATATGGTAAAGATCAATTATTGATCCGCTGGCACGACCGCAGCCTAGAAGCCGATGCCATTATTAGTTTTAAACGAGATGGCGAGGCTAAGGTTAGCGGCATGACAATAGCCCCTGAGTCGAGCAAAATTGACTTTAGCTACGATTTTCAGGACTTAGATTTTACTAAAGTTAAAATACAATAAAACAATGGCCCTCAATATTCACACTTTAACTTTAATTTGGAATAATTTATTAAGTGTCAATTAACTATAGGGCTAAGCAAAATGTAAGTAACAGTTCAGCTATTTTTAGCATCATTAAGCCGTCTTTAAAATCGCTGATATTTTTCCTGTCTAACCTATAATTCCATAGAGTATCGTTTAACCGCTGATGATTTCGGCGCTAAAACACAACTATTTGTTAATCCTAACAGGATTAACTTGTTGAAATAAATATTCCTTGATATTCTTTTATTTGGAATACAATATTGTTAAGGCGATTTAATGGATCACGACGCGACACTCTATGCTGGAATTGATGGTGGTGGCTCTAAATGCAGTGCCATACTGTTTAATGGTAAAGGAGAAGTTGTTGCTAAAGGACTCGCGGGCGCTGCGAATGCAGCAAGAGATTTACCCAAGACCTTAAATTCAATTGTCACCTCCATAGAATTGGCCTTAAAACAAGCCAACTTAGGTGCTGAGCATATTTCTCGGGTTCATGTAGGTGCTGGATTGGCTGGCGCTTTTGTTCCTAATATTAATGCCCAATTAATGGCGTGGAAACATCCTTTCGCCCGTTTTAAAGTATCCAGTGATTTAACTACTGCCTGTTTAGGCGCCTTTGGGGGCAAAGACTGTGCCTTATTGATTGTGGGGACTGGGTCATCTGCTGCTCGTATGTTGGATGGCCAATTAACCCAATTGGGGGGCCATGGGTTTTTACTCGGAGATAAAGGAAGTGGTGCCTGGTTTGGTCGAGCAATTGTAACATCTACTCTAGAAGCACTGGATGGTCTGATAGCCCTGAGCTCTATTCATAAACACATAATGAAGACTCTTTCGGTGACCAATAGTACCGATTTAGTACAAAGCATGATCGGCGCCACACCAAGTCAATTTGCGATGTTAGCCCCTCACGTCATTACATTCGCAAAACAAGGTGACAATTGTGCTGTAGCTTTGGTAGAAGATGGGGTGGATTACTTAAACAAACTTTGCCTTAGAGCCTTAGTCGATATTGATTTGCCTTTAGTCTTAATGGGGGGCTTAGCTCCCTCGCTAGAACCTTGGTTTAGTACAGTTATCCGTGAACGTATTGTTAAGGCGTTAGGCGGGCCAGAATGGGGTGCCATGCGGCTACTGCAATCTGAACTAGAAATTGTCTAAAAATACACTATGGTCCCAATTAAAAAGAGTAATAACTATGTTTAACCTGACCCCTTTAAGTCTTAGTCACTGCCGTTGGTGTCAGCGTGTATGCCAATCATTGGTGCTGTTATTTGCATTAAGTACGTGCAGTTGGATTGCGCTAAGTGCCAGTAACATACCCGATGTCACTCCCCATCAACTCCATGCACAATATTGGCAAGCTAAGCTTGTTAGTGATGAGGTAATGTCAATGAATAACAGTCAAGTCAAAGCCTTCAATCAGCATCTTTTTGCAAATAATCAGCACATGGTGCATCCATTAGAAACGCCTACTAGTTTAGCTAAAAACATCTTAAGCAAAAAAAATAGCGAGTATTAGTAGTGTACCCAGTAGCGCGCGTTTTTATGCTAATGGCAGCCAATTAAACAAATCGCACTTTCAACAATATTTAAACAATACCAACACCCAAGCGATTAAAGACAGTAACCCTGTGCAATTTGGTTTAGTGGTAAAACGTGCAGCTTTACGCACTTTCCCCACTTTAGATCGGGTATTTAACAAGTACATGGATTTAGATCTAGACCGCTTCCAAGAAACGGCAGTCTTTCCCGGTGAGGCCGTGGCCATTTTGCACCAAAGTGCCGATAAAGCTTGGTACTTAGTCCAAAATTACAATTATTTGGCTTGGGTAAAGCAAGATGCCATCGCTATTGGCGACAAACAACAAATTCAAACATTTGTAGATGACCAAAACTTTTTATTGATCACTGGCGCTAAGGTGTTTACCAGTTATGTTCCTTCTGAATCCAGAATTTCACAAGTGCAACTGGATATGGGCGTTAAACTGCCTTTATTGAGCGCAGACAAGCAACATCCAGAGTTATACGGTCAAAGTACGATGGCAAGTTATGAAGTACAGTTACCTGTGCGTAATGACGACGGTAGCCTGAGCATACAAACCGCATTAATAGGTCGCACTCAAGATGTGCATCTTGGTTATATTGATTACACGCCACAAAATTTAATCGCCCAAGCGTTTAAATTTTTAGGCGAACGTTACGGCTGGGGACACGATTACAACGGCCGTGATTGCACTGGGTTTGTGGGAGAAATATACAAAACTTTTGGCATTTTTATGCCACGTAATTCAGGACAACAAGGCAAGGGCGAATACGGTACAAATTTTCGATTTGGCAACACTTCTGATGTAACCAGAAAATTGGCTGTGATTGAACAATTACAGGTAGGTGACCTGATTTATATACCTGGTCACGTGATGATCTATTTAGGTAAAGAAAACGGCCAGCCATTTGTGATCCATGATGTTAAAGGGCTCGCATATTGGACTCCTGAAGGGGAGTATTACAGTGGTGTTCTGAATGCAGTATCAGTAACGCCCTTAATTAAATTACACCTCAACAAACAAACCACTTACCTAGATAAAATTTATAATATTAAGCGCATCACCCTTAATAACACTCTAGGGAAATAAGCCATTATGAAAATCACAGCAATTCGTTTTGCGAAATTAGAGGTGCCATTAAAAACCCCCTTTAAAACAGCCATGCGTACGGTAGAAAATATCACTGATTTAGTGGTCATTGTTGAAACCGATAGCGGCGAGCTCGGTTATGGTGCAGCACCAGCAACACCTGTGATAACCGGTGATACCCATGGCTCGATGTTTTATGTTATTGACAAAGTTATAGGGCCACAAATTTTAGGTAGGGATATTGAAGATCTCAATAACATTTGTCACATTATTCAACATGCTGTAGTCGGCAATAGTAGTGCGAAGGCCGCGCTTGAGATCGCCATGTATGATCTTTGGGCTAAGCATTATAAAGCGCCACTGTACAAGATGCTCGGTGGTGGTGATACACATTTGCGAACAGATGTGACTATCAGTGTCGATCATATTGATAAAATGTTGGATGACGCCACTTTAGCTCTGAGTCGGGGATTTGAGATCCTCAAAATTAAAATTGGTACCAACATTGAGAAAGACATTGCTCGGGTAAACGCCATCTATAAGGAATTAGACAAACGCGCCACTATTAGGCTGGATGTCAATCAGGGATGGACCGCCAAACAAACTGTTTATGCAATACAAAAACTAGAAAAAATGGGGGTTGAGTTAGAGTTAATTGAACAACCGGTTAAAAGCAACGATATTGAAGGCTTACGTTATATTAGTCAGCGGATTGTGACTCCGGTAATGGCCGATGAAAGTGCCTTTTCACCCTTACAAGTTATTGAGCTTATTCGCACGGGGGCGGCTGACATTATCAATATCAAACTCATGAAAAGTGCGGGTTTAAGTCAAGCCATTAAAATTGCCGATTTATCCGAATTACACAACATACCTTGCATGATTGGTTGCATGTTAGAAGGCAGCATAAGTGTTGCCGCTGCAGCACATTTAGCTAGCGCCAAAACCTCTAGTATTAGCTTGATTGATTTGGACGGACCCACATTGGGCCAATATGATCCAGTAGAGGGCGGTGTTAACTTTGAACATTCACATATTGAACTTGGTCAAGGCCCGGGACTGGGAATTAAAACTATAAAGGGTTTACAGGAGCTAACATGGCCATTTTAAGCAAACATAACCTCATCAAAGTTGCGATAGTTGTACTGATGACATTACTCGCGGCCTGTGCCAAAACACTCAAAACCGAGTTACCTTTGTTACAGCAAATGGATACCAAACAAATAGTGGTGGTGATATCCGATGATTGGGACGCAACCACAGCAAAATTACAAAAGTTTGATTGGAAAGATGGTCAATGGCAAGCGGCTGACGCAGCCTTTGCGGTTAATATTGGTCGTACCGGACTCGCTTGGGGTTTAGGTTTGCATCCACCACAAAATGGCTATTACAAACAAGAAGGTGATGGTAAAGCCACAGCAGGGCTATTCGATTTAACACAAACCTTCGGATATTTAGAGCAGCTTAATACCACCATGCCCTATAGTGCGATGAGCGCAGGCAACTACTGCATAGACGTAAACGGCTCATCACTTTACAACCAAATAGTGGATGAAAATATTGTTGGTAAAGAGGCCGTTAAAGACTCTAGCGAACCCATGCGTCGTGATATTCATAAGGATAACCAAGACATCTATAAAAAGGGCATAGTGGTCGATCACAATGAGGCCAATGTTAGTGGTCAAGGTAGTTGTATATTTTTACATATATGGTTTGGACCAGGTGTGGCCACTGCTGGTTGCACCGCTATGGCTGAGCCTAATATGGATAGGTTACTCGCTTGGTTAGATCCTAACAAAAAGCCCCGTTATGTGGCATTGCCTCGGGCAGAATATATGGCCAAGCAACAAGCTTGGGGCTTACCAGCCCTTTAATAACAACGAGTTTGTTCGCCGCTGATAAAATTGCAGCACCAATAGGCTAATGTCCATTGGTGCTGTAAACACAATTCATAAATGACAGCTTTCCTGTTCAAGTCAACCTGACCAGCATCTTTAGAGAAATATCATGGATCAATTTAACTACAATAATGGCACTTTATTCATTGAAAAAACGTCCATTGAAGACCTTACTCAAGAACTCGCCACCCCATTTTATCTCTATTCAAATGAGGAAATCTGCAATAATTATCACAAGCTTAATAACGCACTTGGCAATCTTAATGCGCAAATTTGTTATGCCGTAAAAGCAAATTCCAACCAAGCGATTTTAACCTTGTTGGCTTCAATGGGCTCAGGTGCCGATGTTGTAAGTGAGGGAGAACTTAAGCGAGCATTATCTGCAGGTATTGCTGCCAATAAAATTGTATTTTCTGGTGTGGGTAAAACATCACAAGAAATAACCTTTGCTTTAAAGAGCGGCATTTTTCAGTTTAATGTTGAGTCAGAGCCTGAACTTAAACATATCAGTGAGTTATGTGTGTTATTAAACCTCACCGCCAATATCGCTATCAGAATTAATCCCGATATTGCTGCCGACACTCATGAAAAAATTTCGACCGGAAAAGCTGAAAATAAATTTGGCATTGAACATACAAGAACATTAGAAATTTATGCTTATGCAGCTAAATTACCTGGTATTAAGGTACAAGGAATAGATGTACATATAGGTTCGCAGATAAACGATTTAACCCCCTTTGAGGCGACCTTTAAAAGGTTAGCTGAACTAGTAATAAAACTTAAAAAAGCAGGACATGACATTAATGTCATCGATATTGGTGGTGGATTGGGCGTAACTTATAACCCAGAGCAAGATAAAAAATATGATCTGCAACACTATGCTAATTTAATTCATCAATATCTAGCACCGTTAAACTGCAAAATTATTGTTGAGCCCGGTCGTTCAATTTTAGCCAGTGCAGGTGTATTAGTAACCAAAATAAACTACATAAAAACCACGCCTACTAAACAATTCTTAATTTTAGACGCTGGCATGAATGATTTTGCGCGACCGAGTTTATATGACGCTTATCATCAGATAATGCCAATAAAGCAACATAGTACTGGTGAAACCAGCTACGACATTGTTGGGCCAGTTTGTGAAACAGGCGATACCTTTGCTAAATCGAGAAACATGCCAATTGTAGCTCAGGGTGATTATCTAGTTATTAAAGATACCGGTGCTTATGGTGCTGCGATGTCATCCACTTACAATACTCGGCCCTTGATCCGTGAAGTTATGGTAAAAGGTCTTCAATACTCGACTATTCGCGCGCCGCAAACTATTGATGACATCATCAATCAAGACAAACTTCCCGAATGGTTAATCGATGAAGATTAAGCCTGTTTTCAATAAGTTTGCTCTGCTTACAGATGACTTTCCTGATCTTTAATATATATTAGCTTTATGCCAAGAAATACCAAAGCCACTATCCATCTAGATGCCATTATCGCTAATTACCAGTTAGCGGTTCAGGCTGCCCCTAATTCAGAAAATATTGCTGTCATTAAGGCTGATGCATACGGTCATGGCAGTGTTCGAGTTGCT
Source organism: Paraglaciecola arctica BSs20135 (assembly GCF_000314995.1). Lineage (GTDB taxonomy): Bacteria > Pseudomonadota > Gammaproteobacteria > Enterobacterales > Alteromonadaceae > Paraglaciecola > Paraglaciecola arctica. The sequence goes on from NZ_BAEO01000027.1 coordinate 47,244, forward strand.
CAAGCATTGGAACCTTATGTGCCTGCTTTTGCTGTCGCAATTTTTGAAGAAGCAGTTGTATTAAGAGAGGCCGGTATCCGCAAACCTTTATTAGTACTTCAAGGGATCAATGATTCATCTGAACTCGAGTTTGCTGCCGCCAATACCATTTGGCCGATGGTCGAAAATGATGAACAAGCAAAACTGATTGGTAAAACACCACTAAAATCAGCGCTTAAGGTATGGCTGAAGATAGACACAGGTATGAATCGACTTGGCTTAAATGATGTTAATTTATTAGCGGTTATTAACCGATTAAAGCGTTGTTCTTGGGTTGATGAAAATATCGTTTTAAGTTCGCATTTGGCCTGCGCTTCAGACTTAACTAATGTGATGACAAATTATCAGTTGCAAAAATTTTCACAACTAACTAAAAAGCTAAATTTGTCTACTAGTGTCGCTAACTCAGCCGCTTTGCTGGGTTTTCCAGACGCACGAATGAATTGGAACCGCCCGGGTATTATGCTCTATGGCTTATCGCCCTTTGATGATATTAATCCGCAAGACAAATTGTTAAAACCTGCGATGACCTTTTCTTCCAGTGTTATAGCTATTCGTGAAGTGAAAAAAGGCGAAGATGTGGGGTATGGAAGTTTTTGGCAGGCAAACAAACCATCAATTATTGCCACTATCGCTGTAGGTTATGCTGATGGATATCCTCGCCATGCAGCGAATGGTACGCCACTATTGGTTGCTGGACAAAAGGCATATCTAGCAGGAAGAGTCTCTATGGATATGATAACTGCAGACATTAGCCAATGCACAAATATACAGATTGGTGATCCCGTAGAACTTTGGGGAAAAACAATTAACGCTAATGAAATAGCACGCTGTGCGCAAACAATTGGCTATCAACTACTAACGAGTGTAAGCCAGCGAGTCCCCCGTCAATACGACTAATTTAACTTGAACATGAGCGCAAGTTGCGCCGACTCACTTATCTTGCTTGATTTTGAAACCACACTTGATTAACTGCTGGGAATTAGTCAAGTTTGCTGATAGTGATTTCAATATTTTTACTATTACCAGCAAACCATTTTTGAACATAAATACTGCCTATAACGGGTGGCATTCCCTCTTCAGGTATTTCTTTATATCGAATACTATTTTTGTTCTGTTTTTCTAACTCAAATTTAACTTTTTTCTCGGACATGAATGATGCCTTAGGGCGTGTGATTATATGTTGGGGTGATCTTAACCGATCGAATGAAGCACTGCAGGCTTTTGCTTAGGGTAAATATTCGACCATAATAATAGTATTATGGTCGAATCACGTTTTATAGTGAGAATTTTGTTCACATCTTAAAAGTTCAGGATTTGGGTTTCTAGCTCTTTAAAGTTTAATAAATATCCGCTTTTTATATAACACCAAAGCGATGCCGTAAAACAATGCGGTGAACACTATTGCGTATAGCAGTGAAGCGAGTTTGTCAGTCATGAGGCTTTGAAGGCTGCTGTATATCCATACCTGAATTGAGTTGGATTGTGTTCCTATGGTGATGCTAAATCTGTTTAAAAATATAGCAAAGACCCAAGCGGCCACGTAGATGAAAATAGGATTGCTGCCATATATTTTCAACCCATTTAGTACGGTATTTACCACTGGTACACGCCAAAGCAATATGATCACCGCAAGACTTAAACACGCAAATGCGCTACTGACCAGCACATACGAACTCGTCCATAAGCTTTTATTAATGGGATGCCAAACTGACCACACAAAGCCTAATGCAAGTAAAATTGCTCCTACAATCATAAGTTGTAATATTTGTTGCTTCTGGTTTTTTTGTTGCAGGACATTGACACATATTAGGTAACCACTTAATACTGTCATTGCCGCGCCAATAGTGCTGAGTAACCCTTCTGGATCGAAAGGTAATCCTTTTCCCTGCCACATATGGGCACTGCCGAGTATCGCCATGTCAAAGTGCCGAACACTATTATTTTCTAGTGAGTAGGGTGCTTGACCTGCCGATAACAGCAGCAGCCAATAAACAATTAAGGTAACGACGGCGCTCAACAATAACCAACGCTCTTTTATTATCGCCAGCATGCTAGCGACCAATAAAAAGCATAAACCTATACGTTGTAATACTCCCATTATTCGCCAAGTGTCAGGGGCTTGATCGAATGGGATAATTTGTAATAAAAAGCCAATAAAAACCAACAAAAAACTACGCTTAAAAATCGATAGCCATGGGAGACCAGATGCCTGGATTTGACCTCTTAAAGAACACGCCATAGATGCACCCATAACGAACAAAAAGAAAGGAAAAACCAAATCTGTTGGTGTTAGCCCATGCCAGTCAGCATGTAAAAAAGGAGCATAAACTGCTGACCATGAACCTGGATTATTGACCAGCAACATGAGTGCTAACGCCAGCCCCCTTAATACATCAATTGCTTCTATACGTGTTTGTATTGATTGATTCATATTTAGTACTTCTTATCTTTATTTATACCGCCGCTAAGGGCTCCAAAATAGGCATTTTCTAAACTATTGCTTTTCTACAGACAAAGTTTGCTCGCGGCTGGTAACTTGTGTATTAGGAATTTTAGCCCTTATGCGAATATCACCCTGTGTTTGTGGTTTCAGCGGGTTTTCAAACACTTGCCAGTTTTGACCTGACATTTGATACTCAAGTTGTAAGCCATTAAAAGCAGATTGCATAAATAACATCCTATCTTTTATTATTGCGCCGGGTAATGGGACTCTTGGCTGGATGCCATCTTTCACCAGTTGTGGCATGGCTTTATGAACCAATACACGGGTAAAACCAAGCCAGTCTGCATCCATCGCACTTTTTTGTGTTGAATCAAAATGACCCGTTTGAGCCGAATAGCTAACACCCGCTTGATATTTTTCCGCCCATTCAGGCTTATGCCATGCGCGTTCAGCTACCGCTAATAACCGGGGAAAAAGCATGTAGTTGGCCTGAGCGTCGGAACGCACAGTTTCACCCCATATTTGGGCTTGTATACCTAATATTTTTCGATTGTCTTGAATATCAACACTGGCTGTTGTTGCATAATTATGACCCAATTTATCGGTCCATATTTCAGCGTGTACAGGTAAGTTATGAGGCATAAACTGAAAAACTTGATAACTGTCGGTAAATCTTGAACCCCAATAGTAGCCAGGTTCGATAGGGTCTGCTTCGTAGGGGAAATCAAAATAGAGTACGTCTGGTGTAGACAGCACAACATCCCAACCATTATTTATCATTTTGTGGACTTTATTGTTTGCTCCTTGATAAAGAGCTTCCCATGCGTGGGATTGAATTTTTTTAGGTAAGTTATCAGGATTTGCATGGGATAAGCCATCACTCCATGCTGCAGGTATAACCCCCAATTCACTGACATTTGTGGCTACTTTTTCTACAAAATATGCTCCAAGCTGCTTAACATCAGTAAGACTATCGTTTTTGGCAATCAGTGCTGCGCATGCCGGAGACTCTGTCCATGCACCAGCAGTTTCATCTGCCCCAATGTGATAGCGTTTTAATGGTACGTTTGCCATTTTATGCATGTCGATTAATTGTTCAAGCACTTCACCTATAAAAGTATAGGTAGCAGGCAAACAAGGATTTAATGTGTTGTCGTTATAGTGTTGAATAGAGCGATATTGGCTTTTATCGTCGGGCTCGCTTAATAAATATTGTGCTGCCTCATCAGGCTTTTCTTCTTTTATTAGGCGGTTGTATCTAGCGTTCATTGAGACAATCGCTGCCCGTGAATGTCCTGGCATGTCTAAAGAGGGGAGTACCTCAATTTGACGTGCGTCAGCATATTGTAAAATTTCAATATAGTCCTCGATACTATAAAAACCGCTGTTTTGTCGCGTTGCAGCTAACTTGCCATTACCGCTAGCGAGTTGTGGCATCAAACAACTTTGCTCCGATTCATCAAAGCATCGAAATGCGCCTACATCGGTTAATTCAGGTAAAGAATCAATTTGTAACCTCCAGCCCTCATCGTCTGCTAAATGCAAATGTAACTTGTTGAGTTTGTAGTAAGACATTTGATCTAAGGCTTTTAAAATAAAGTCTTTACTACGGAAGTTACGGGATACATCAATGTGTAGACCGCGATATGTCATGTCGGGTTGATCTTCTGCTAATCCTAAGGGTAGAGACTTGTTTTTTGCATCATAAAGTTGCGCGATTGACATCATTGCATAATAAAAGCCTGCTGAATCTGCATAAGAAATTTGTATGTCATCAGCAGTGACCAACAAGGTATAACTTTCTGGAATTGCATTTGTCTGTAGCTTGGTTTTTATGGGTAAACCTTGTGCGTTTATTTGTAATGCGTTGCTGTTAAATCGTTGGGTAATCGCAGTGGCGAAGTTGGGTTTAACATTTTTTGGCATGTCGGGTAATTTGATCCCGGCCGAAAGCTCAATTGTTTTGCCTGACCAACTAGCCGTATTTAGTTTAGGTATGATACGTGGCTCGTTACTTACCCTGTCCTCAACCCCATGTGAAGAAAAGCGAGCAAAACGCTCTTGTGCATCAGCAATGGCGACTTTGTCGTCTGCTGTTCTGAGTAATTGTTCAGGGCGAGTAAAAGGCACAACGTGTTGAGGTCGTGCTAGCTGATAACCAGCAGTTAACTTTTCGGTGGTTGAAGTAATCACACTTGCTTCGCCGTTATCTGCCACCAATATATAATTAGGAAACAATACTGACTCAGAGGCTAGTGGTGAATTACCATAAAACTGAATTTCATATGGGGTGTTTGCCTTTATATCCGCATTTTTGGGGGTAATTTCATGCATGTCACCATTAACATGCACTAGGTTCAATGCATTGCTAGTGCTGGCGATGATTGGCGTTAAACTACTGAACATGATGCGCCAGGCATTGGGCATATGCTCGGGCAATGCAATTGTCATAGTGGCCTGATAACAACTCTTAACGTTGTTTGGGCAACCTTCTGTTAAGTAATTATTATCGACCCTCAATTTAACCTGAATTTGCTCTGCTGCTTGGCTAACTGAACTTAACGGATTAGCAGCAGTGGCTATTTGAGTTTCGTCTGCCTGTTCACAACCAGCCATAAAAAGAGTTGCCACTATAGTCAGGCTGGCAAGTGATCTTCGTTTTAATTTACTGGTCATTGGCATAGTGTTAATTGTCATAGGTTAAGTCCTGTGTAAATATTCTAAAAATTTGCCGTGTGGTTTGGGTATAGACGTTGATCTCTAGTAATTTTATCAACAGAATCAATAACAAATTGCTTCAATTCCGCGGAGACACTCGCCTTTTTTATCCTAACGATTCAGCCTGTTTTCTATTAAATCTTCTACCACACTAGGTTCGGCCAGAGTTGAAACATCACCTAGTTGGTCATATTCATTGGCCGCAATTTTACGTAATATTCTGCGCATTATTTTACCAGAGCGGGTTTTAGGTAAACCTTGTGTCCATTGGATCATATCGGGAGTGGCGATAGGGCTTAATTCTTTACGTACCCAGTTTTTAAGTTCGCTGGTGAGTTCATCATTATAGCTTTGCCCTTCTACAGGACTCACAAAGACATAAATCCCTTGGCCTTTTATGTCGTGTGTGAATCCCACAACAGCAGCCTCGGCAACAGCGGGGTGGGAAACCAAGGCACTTTCTATTTCGGCGGTGCCTAAACGATGCCCAGATACATTAAGCACATCATCAACCCGTCCTGTTATCCAGTAGTAACCATCCTCATCTCTTCGACAGCCATCGCCTGTAAAGTATTGATTTTTATAGGTGCTAAAGTAGGTTTGGATAAAGCGGGCATGGTCACCATAAATGGTTCTAGCTTGGCCCGGCCAACTATCGCGGATCACCAAGTTGCCTTCGGTTGCGTGTAGTAACTCTTCGCCGTGTTTATCGACTATGGCTGGCTGGATCCCAAAAAATGGCATACTAGCAGCGCCTGGTTTTAAAGCGGTAACACTAGGCAAAGGGGTGATCATAATGCCACCGGTTTCAGTCTGCCACCAAGTGTCTACAATGGGGCAGCGACTTTTACCTATGGTTTCATAGTACCACTGCCAGGCTTGGGGATTGATCGGTTCGCCTACCGAACCTAAAAGTCGCAGTGAATTACAGTGCGTACCATCTGCTGGATAATCACCATGGGCCATTAATGCCCGTATTGCAGTAGGCGCAGTATAAAGAATATTGACCTTATGTTTGTCTACTATTTGGCAAATTCGTCTTACATCTGGGTAAGTGGGTACACCTTCAAATAATAATGTAGTGGCTCCGTTTGCTAATGGCCCGTACACCATATAACTGTGGCCAGTTATCCAGCCTACATCTGCTGCGCACCAGTAAATGTCGCCAGGGTGATAGTCAAATACATATTTGTGGGTCAATGCTGCATACACTAGATAACCACCAGTGGTATGCACCACTCCTTTAGGGGTACCAGTTGAGCCGGAAGTGTAGAGAATAAATAATGGGTCTTCGGCATTCATGACAGTAGGAGCGCAGTCTGTGGAAAAATCTGCGACCAATCTGTGCCACCACAAATCTCGAGGAGTAAATTGCACCTCTCCACTGGTATTTTGAAATACTATGCAATGGGTAATACTTGGGCAGCGATTATCTTTTAAGGCTTCGTCCACATTGACTTTTATTGGGGTGGTTTTACCACCGCGGCGCCCTTCGTCAGCAGTGATCACTACTTTTGCATCGCAATCGTTGATACGATCAGCTATGGCATTAGGCGAAAATCCTGCGAAAATAATAGAATGTACTGCGCCAATTCTAGTGCAAGCTAACATTGCATAAGCTGCTTCTGGCACCATGGGCATATAAATAGCCACACGATCGCCTTTATTCACTCCTAGTTTTTTTAAGCCATTAGCTAAGCGACACACTTCATCATGTAATTGTTGATAGCTGATGTTTTGGTCTGTGTCAGTAGAGTCACCTTCCCAAATAATAGCGGTCTGCTGTGCGTGATGCGCCAAATGCCTATCAATACAATTGTAGCTGACATTTAACTGCCCATCTTCAAACCACTTTATGTGTAGATCGTCTTCAGAAAAACTGCTGTTTTTGATGATAGTCGGAGCTTTATACCAATCCAAAATGGCCGATTGCTGTTGCCAAAATTCATTGGGAGACTCAATCGATTGGCGATACATAGCTTGATACTTTTCAGTACTTAAAAAAGAATCCTGCTTGGCTTGTTCTGGCACGGGATAAAGCATTTCAGTCATGACTACTTCCGGTAAAAAGGTTTGCTGATAGGTTTGTCAGATAATTACATTTATGTTGTTTACTCGCCTAAGGTGGGTCACCTTAGGCTCGAATAATCGCTAAAAAGGCTTAAGACCATTGTCTTATTTTGTGTCCTTTAAGGGCATAAAATAGGATGAAACCGTAACAGGGGAGCATCATCCAATAAGCTGACTGATTATCAAAATGGTCGGCTAAAAAACCATAACAAAGTGGTAAAACAGCGCCGCCAGATATGCCCATAATCAACCACGCAGATCCTCGTGCAGTTAAACTGTATAAACCATCTAGCGCTAAGGGCCAAACAGCAGGCCAAACCAATGCATTGGCAAAGCCTAATATTGCAATAAGAGTGATAGCATTAGGTAGTTCAGCAATTCCCATCCATCCCCACAAAAAACTTGAAATTGATGTGGATTGCACGTCAGCAAACACCACCGCCACACTCAATATTAAACCTAGAATGGCAGAGCCAGCTAACGCCTGAGCCTGATCAATCAGCCTTGGAATAAGCATTAAGCCTATTAAATAGCCCAGTACCATAAAGGCCATAGTATAAGAAGTTAACGATGTGGCGTTTGCTACACCTAGCTGAGAACCAAACAGGCCAATTGTATCCCCAGCTATTACCTCGACTCCCACATATAAAAATAGCGCTAACACGCCAAGAATCAATTGTGGGTAAGCTTTTAAACTGCCTGCTTCTGCATCCGCTGATTCGGGTTTTTCAAGGACTAAGTCGGGTAATGAAGAAAACTTTAATAAAACGGATAATGCAAATAAGGCCAAAGCCATATAAGCATAAGGTAAAACTAGTCCATCAGATAAAGCCGTAATTTGGGCAACACGTTCGATTTCTGGCAGTGCCGCTATGGATTGAGCATTCACCCCTGCAAATTCTCCCAACACTAAGGCAGTAAACACTATTGGTGCTAGGAATCCGGCAAATTTATTCAGTAAACCCATAATGGAAATACGCACAGCTGCGGTTTCCTGCGGTCCGATTTTAACAATATATGGGTTTGATGCTGTTTGCAGAATAGTCAGACCTGTTCCCACAATAAACTGAGCAAAAAGAAAAACGGCGAATTCTTGCGAATATGCAGCTGGGATAAACAGTAGACAACCTAAGGCTATTCCCACTAAGCCTAAACACATTGAATGTTTGTAGCCTACTTTGTCTAACACCCAAGACATGGGTAGAGCCATTACTACATAGGCAATATAAAAGGAAAAAGCGACGAGTAATGCTTGTGACTCTGTTAAGTCACAGACTATTTGTAAAAACGGGATCAGGGCGCCGTTAAGCCATGTGACAAAACCAAATACGAAGAACAACATGCCTATGATAAGCATTGGTATTAGTGCACCTGATTTAGACTGCTGTGTGTTAATTGTTTGCATTGTTCACCTTCTTATTGATTTTAGTGCTAAGTCTGGTTTAACCGAATACTTGTTCACCAGCTATATAAGTGGCATTCACATCATATTGATCGGTTAATACAACCCAGTCTGCAGCAAACCCTGGAGCCAAATAGCCCTTGTGTTGTTGCAAGCCTAGGAATGTGGCTGGAGTAGTTGAAGCCATCTTGATGGCGTCTTCAATAGTGCAGTGTAAATCAAGTATGCAGTTACGAACGGCACTGGCCATATCAAGTGCCGAACCCGCTAATCTACCGCCTTCAATGGTTAATTTATTGCCTTGTCGATTGATCTGCATACCAGCAAATTGTAATTCGATTTGTTCACTACCGACATGAGACATAGCATCGGTAACTAGCATAATACGCTCTGGCGTTTTACATTTAATCGCCAATTGGCAGCTGGTCATATCCACATGTTCATGGTCGACAATCAATCCACAATAGCTAGATGCGTCTAATAATGCCGCTCCAACCATGCCCGCTTCTCTACTTTGCAGAGGCGACATAGCATTGAATAAATGGGTAAAACCTTGCGCACCAGCTTTAAGCGCCGCAAACGTCTGATCGGCACTCGCATTAGAGTGACCTAAACAGATTTTAACGTTAGCTTGCACTAACTCCTCAATTATCTCGACAGATACGTTTTCAGGAGCCAAAGTGACACAAACTAAACCAAGATCTGTGCGTTTAAACAAGGCCATTTCTTCTGGACTAATTTGCCGAATATGCTGCGATGGGTGAATGCCTTTTTTAGGTTGGCTTAAATGGGGTCCTTCAAAATGAATGCCTACTATGCCTTTTACATTTTGTGCGATGGCAGATGCCACGGCATTGGCTGCCAATTGCATAGTTTCAAAATCATCGGTTATAAGAGTAGGCAAGATAGCAGTGCTACCAAATTGTTGATGGGCTTGGCTCATGGTAATCAAAGTGTCTAGGTTCGGTTGATTATTAAATAATACTCCGCCACCACCATTAACCTGTACGTCCACAAAACCAGGAACAACTAAACCAGACAATGGAATAACATCGCCTTGAAACCGTGCTGATTCAACTGAGTGTATTGTGCCGGACTCAACAGTAATCATTTGATTCTTTTTAACGGTTTCACCATCAAACAAATTTTCTGCAAAAAAACGCTGCATCTGTGCCTCTAGTATACTTTGTTAGTTAATTTCATCTTGGAATATAGAATTGCGCCTTGCTCTGGAGATGCTTTGGCGGGTTGAATGATATCCTGTAGTTGGCTATTCAAATATGGCAGTAAGGGTTGTGTAATACCACCAATCAAAGACAAGCGATCTAGATTACCGCTTAATAAACGTTGGCAAATCTTATTGATATAAGTGGCGGCTTGATTTACCAATAATAATGCATCTTCTTGCTGACTTGCCGCTAATTGCAAAATCAGCGGTGCAATTGATGCATAAAACACTGGTTTTGCCTCTAGTGTTAAACTAACCAAATCGTAAGCATTATCACAATTAAGTAAACTCATTACCTGTTCGCAAAGAGGATTGTTAGGAGTGATACCATCTAATGTTTCAAGGCAATGACTAATCGCCATCTTGCCAAGCCATGCACCACTGCCTTTGTCGCCGACTACAAAACCATGACCGCCAACTTCTAACTGTTGACCGTTGTGGATAGCGATTCCAGATGAACCTGTTCCTACTATCACTATGGCTCCGTCTAGACCTAAATGAGCGCCAAGGCAAGCAATATGCAAATCAGTGGTTATCTGCCAACTAGCAAAGGGTAAGGATTGTTTTAGAAAAGCTTGTTTAACTTGTGGAATATTAATACCTGCCAAGCCAATTCCAGCATGGATTTGGTTTAGTCTTAACCCTTTAATATTAGCATTGGCGATTGCTTTTTCACTGGCTTCAAGCACAGCGGCAACTGAACCTGTTAAATGACGGGCAGCATTAGCCGGACCTGAGGTCGCTTCAGCCAAAAGGTTTCCCTGTGCATCTTCTAGGCGAGCTTTACATTTGGTGCCGCCGCCATCAATGCCTAGAAAGAAGTCCGTTGAATTAGTCAAAAATTATTCCTCTGTTTTTAGAACAATGCCTACTTTGTTTATTCGTCATCACTTTTTATACTTTTACAGCTCTATCGCTACACTCATCTTTTGAGTACCGCTGGCTATTCAAAACATGGAAATAGTAAAAATGGTTTACAAACATAATGACAGCGTTGTCATTCTATTTTACATGTCATCAAACTATTTGCAACATTTTGAATACATGATTCATTTATTTGAATATAAACTAAATCTTCTGTCGGCTTTAACCGCAGCAAACTTTCAATAGATCTTTTTGAAAAAAGACCGGAACAATTTTGTTCCGGCCAAAACACACATAAAAATAGATGTTTACGCCGCCATAAAATTTTCTACATTAGAATATTTTTGACAGCGTTGTCATTTGTATGAATTTAAGTTAAATCAAATATATTGCTACTGCAACAACTATCGTAAAAGTAAAGCAGGACAACTGTTCTTTTTAAATAAGTATCTAATAGTTATGGAAATAACCAAAATCTTCAATTAGCTTACGATTTTCGTTATCAGCCCATTGATAGTAACTTTGGTCGCTCAATTCACTAGCCGCCGCTTTATCTAACAATACAATTGCATTTTCATGCATTTGCAGTGCGGATGCGGGACACATAGCGGAAACACCACCGGTAATCATTGCTTTAACTGCATTTGCTTTGTTAACGCCAGTCGCCATTAATAATACATAACGTGCATCCATAATAGTGGCGATACCCATAGTCATAGCCATGGTTGGTTGTTTTTCTTCGGGCTTAAATAAACGGCTGTTATCGGTAATAGTTTGTTGGGTCAAAGTTTTAATACGTGTACGTGATGACAAGCTTGACGTTGGCTCGTTAAAACCAATATGTCCATTTGCACCTATACCTAAAATTTGTAAATCAACGCCACCTGATTGTTTGATTTTTTGTTCATAAGCCAATCCTTGTGTTCTGGGGTTTTCGCCCAGAGCGCAGGTAGGTAAAAAGGTATTGTTCACATCTATATCAACATGATTAAATAAGTTTTTATCCATAAAGCTGCGATAGCTTTGTGGATTGGCTGCATCTATTTGGTGATATTCATCTAGGTTGAATGTGGTGACGTTTTTAAAGCTAAGGTTGTTTGCTTTATATTGTTCAACCAACTGTTTGTATAAACTAATAGGTGTACTACCTGTTGCTAAACCTAATACAGGGTCAGTTTTTTTCTTAATCAGTTCTTTTACCCATTTAGCAGCACTTTCGGCAACTTGCTGAGCATCGTCATAAATAATAATTTGCATAAAACTTCCTTCGAACTAGATTTCTCACCTGTATTATTATTGAATAATACATACTTTGTTTTTTCATCTTTGTTAGATGATTAGCATACATTTTTAGCTTTATTCCTAAACCCATTCATTATCAATTGATACTAGGTTTACTTTTTCCCAGCCTGTGACAGCGTTGTCATTTATTCTACCTTTTATTAAACTATTTACAACATTTTGAATGGGCTATTTAACGACAAGTAATAAGTAGCCCGCTAGGAAGAGTAGTTTAGATATTCTGTTATCATGTTTTTTTGCCTAAAGTTGGTATTCAAACAGGCTTTTACTGCTGCAATTCGTCAATTATTTTAAAACCTTCAATATCCTCTTGATTGCTTGTTTTTAATTAAAATGTGTTCTCCATATCTGAAGATATATCAACCGTAATCATCATTTTTGACAGCGTTGTCATTTGTGTCGGCAGGAGTATAATGAGATAACATTCTATGTTCAGATCTTGTTAGTTGATTTTGAAATTCAAACTCTCTCTATAGCAATGATGCGGGTAACAGGGTAAAGATAGTCAACAGACTATGGGGAAATAATTAGATATGGTAAAACCTATTAACAAGATAGTCATAGTTGGTGGTGGTACCGCTGGTTGGATGGCGGCGGCCAGCCTTGCAAAGTATGCTCAAGGAAAGTCTCTTGATATTTGCCTGATAGAATCATCGTCTATACAAACGGTTGGAGTAGGTGAGGCGACTATTCCCAACATAGTCGAATTTAATCGTATCCTTGGTATAGATGAAATAGAGTTAATCAAGGCCACTAAGGCTACCTTCAAGCTAGGTATTCAGTTTGAAGACTGGCACCAGAAGGGGGAAAGCTTTTTTCATCCGTTTGCTGACTACGGTCTTAAGATTGATCAGCTAGAGTTTCACCAATATCTGAACAGACTTGCCGCTGGTGGTGAAAAAGTTTCAATTCAAGATTATAGTTTTTCCTGCGCACTGGCCAAATTAGGACATTTTGCGCAACCCCACCCACAGCCACCTTCGCCACTTGCTGATTATTCCTACGCTTATCATTTCGATGCCAGCCTGTACGCACAATTTTTACAAAAATTTGCAGTCAATTTAGGCGTGACTCATATCGACGCAAAGGTGGAAAAGGTCAATTTGCACTCCAGCAATGGATTTATAAACTCAGTGACTCTTGATGACGGGCGAGACATTGAAGGACAGCTGTTTATTGATTGTTCAGGATTTAAGGGGTTACTGATAGAACAGGCCCTACACACTGGTTACGAGGATTGGAGCCATTGGTTGTTTTGCGACACGGCTGTGGCGGTGCAGACTGAGTCCGTAGGTGTCACCAATCCCTACACCCGCTCCATTGCAGGCGATGCTGGCTGGCAGTGGCGAATTCCATTGCAACATAGAACGGGTAACGGTTATATCTACAGCAGCCAATTTGAGAAAGATGAGGATGCAGAAAATAAACTGCTGGAAACGTTGCAAGGTAAGCCTATTAATCAACCTCGTAAAATAGCTTTTACTCCGGGGCGGCGTAAGCAGATATGGAACAAAAATTGTTTTGCTCTAGGGCTTGCCAGTGGCTTTCTTGAACCTCTTGAATCGACCAGTATTTCCTTGGTACAAACCGCCATTGCTAAGTTGTTAAACTTTTTTCCAGATACAGACTTTAACCCTTATGACATTGCTGAGGTCAATCGTCTGCACAATAGGGAAGTGGAAAATATACGTGATTTTTTGATCTTGCATTACAAGATGACTGGGCGCAGTGATACTGACTTTTGGCGTCGTTGCCAAGCCATGGAAATTCCCGACCTATTGGCCCACAAGATGGGGGTTTATCAAAGTCGCGGGCATATTGTGATGACAGACAATGAATCTTTCCAGAGTGCCAGCTGGCTAACTATGTATCAGGGTTTTAACCACCTAAGTAAACGGTTTGACCCCAGAGCCGAGACGGTTGAGCTAGCTGTATTGAGACAAAAATTAGCGCAGATGCGACAATCTATAGATTCGGCGGCACAGCAAGCTATGAGCCATGATAGTTTCATCGATACACATTGCCGGGCTCAACTTTAGAACTAGTTATTACCTTCCTATTATGGTTTAGGCGCTCGGCAGTATTCTTGTATAAATGCATCGTGGCTCGGCTGTTGCCGCGCAATGTTTGTTATGGCTTGTTGGCCGCTGTGCAAGGAGGTTTTTAGTTTTACATAGTCAAGGGCATCTGCGGTGGGGTTGTAGCGTTGCGGCTTGACCCCCATACCGTCAAAAACCGCGTACCAGCTGGTGGGCTGAAATAACTCTTCTACTCCGGGAATTAGGCCGCCTGCTACGGAGAAAAAATCAATTTTTTGCTGCAGGCTTTCGGGTATAGGCATGTTGGCGCAGTAACGCCAAAACTCGCTGTCATCTCTTTCTGTGGTGCAATAGTGCAACACCAAAAAATCGCGGATTTCTTGGTAGTCGGCGCGAACACGGCGGTTAAATTCATCGATCTGCACTTGATTAGTCTGTCTGTCGGGAAACATACGAACAAAAAATGCCAGAGTTTTAGATACCAAATGAATGGCGGTAGATTCCAAAGGCTCTAAAAAACCCTGTGCTAAGCCCAAAGCTAAACAGTTCTTATGCCAGGTTTTTTTGCGTATGCCGGTGACAAAAGGGATTACTCTGGGCTCTCCAATGACCTTGCCCTCAACAGAATCTAACAAGGTATCGATGGCTTGTTGATCGCTACAGTACTTATCACAAAACACATAGCCGTTTCCGGTCCTATGTTGCAGCGGTATTCGCCATGTCCAACCTGCATCACGGGCCTTTGACACAGTATAGGGTGGCGTAGCGCCAACATTTTCAGTTTGCACCGCAACGGCGCGATTACAAGGTAGATAAGCAGACCAATCGTCGTATCCACAATTGAGGCTTTGCTCAATCAATAAGCCTCTAAACCCTGAGCAATCTATGAAAAAGTCCCCTTGTATTTGTCGACCTGAGTTGAGTACCACGCTATGGATTTCGCCATTTGCATTTTGTTCTACTGTTTCAACCTTGCCTTCGCTGCGCACCACGCCCAATTTCTCGGAAAACTTCCGCAGAAACTTGCCAACTAAAGCAGAATCAAGGTGCAGGGCATATTGCGCTCCGGCTAAGGGAGTGCCGGCGGCTTTAAAAGGTAGAAAAAACCGCCCTTGCTCAGACAAAACTGCTTCAGGTGAATGGGCCATTAGAGGGGGGGTATCCCCTTCGGCCTGAGATTTTAACCAAAGCTGATAAAAATCATGGCCGTCAATAATGCTGCCAATGCTGCCGAAGGGATGAAAATAGGATCCGCCTTTTATGCGCCAATCTTCAAATTGTATGCCCCATTTAAAACTAGCCTGAGTAGCTTTAATAAATTCGACTTCATCTATGCCCAAACTTCTAATAGTAGCCAAAAGCGGAGGAATGGTAGCTTCGCCCACGCCAATAATGCCAATTTCATCGGACTCTACCAGTTCTATTTGCACATCTTTTTGCTTGAATATATTGCCTAGAGTTGCCGCGGCTATCCAGCCAGCAGTTCCGCCCCCAACGATAACAATTTTCTTGATGGGATCTTGAGTCGGTTTCATAAGTAACATCCATTGGCTGGCGGGAAAGTTTTATTCAACATTACTGTGTATTAGCCTTATAGGCACAAAAACGGCTTAGGAATTCAAGGTGGGAAGGCACCGGTGTAACCATATTTTTAATAGCGCTGCGCATTTTCGCCAGATTGGTATTTAAATATTCTGTCGGCATATTATCTACTTCAGCAGCATAAGTGTCTGGCAAATAATTAAACCCAGAATAAATGGCTAACCAACTATCAGGACCGAATATTTCCCAAGGGGAGCGACTTAGATCTCCCACGGATTTAAAGGCCTGCATCTTTTCGTTTAAGCTATCCGGCACCGACATTTCCCGGCAATATCGCCACATAGGTGAGTCATCTCTTTGATTGGCTTTGTAGTGCAAGATTATAAAGTCTCTTACTCTCTCGTATTCAGTGGCGGTGACCTGATTAAATTTATCTACTTCGGTTTGACTAAAGGCAGCTTTGGGGAAAGATTGAATGATCTTATCTATAGCCGTCTCTACCAAAGCAATACTGGTACTTTCTAGAGGTTCAAGGAAGCCTGCCGCCAAACCAACCGCAATACAGTTTTTATGCCATGCATTCTTACGTCGACCTGGCTTAAACGAGAATTGGCGAGGTGAATGCAGGGCTTTGCCGTCTAAATTTTCAATTAGGGTTTGCAGGGCATCATCGTCGCTTATGTATTGACTACTATATACATGGCCATTGCCGCTTCTGTGTTGTAAAGGGATTTTCCACTGCCAGCCGGCTTGATGCGCTTTGGCTATGGTGCGGGGAATAGGCGCGCCAACAGATTCAGTTTGCACTGCAAACGCTTTGTCACATAGCAGCCATTGGCTCCAATCTTCAAATCCGCAATGCAGGGCTTTTTCTATAAGCAGACCGGCAAAGCCTGAACAGTCAATAAACAAGTCACCGTTTATTTGTCGGCCATCTTCAAGTTGCAGGGTTTTAATATCACCGTTTTGTGAATCTAACACTACTTCGGCGATTTTACCGTCAATGGCGGTGATGTTGTTTTTTATGGCGTGAGTACGCATCAAATCAGCAAAAAGAGCGGCGTCAAAATGTAAGGCCCAGTCAAAAATCTGCAAAGCTGATTCTGGCTTTGGGGAGGGAAAACAAAATTTATCCTGCTTGGCTAAATTCACGCCCAGGGAATAATCGGCTAAATCACTTGCATTACCTGTTTGCTGGGCCTTGAGCCAATAGTGATGAAATGGCGTATCCTTGACCGGTAAGCCAAATAAACCGAAGGGGTGGATAAAGGAACTGCCTGGGCTGTGCCAGTCTTGGAATTCTATGCCTAACTTGCAAGTAGCGTTAGTGGCGCGGATCACGTCTATGTCGGAGAAACCTAATTTATTATAAAAACGTCGTAGAGTAGGAATGGTGGCTTCGCCAACGCCAATTGTGCCCAGTTGGGATGATTCAACTAAGGTGATTTGAACCGGCGTATCAAGGAAGTGTTGGCAAAGGGCGGCGGCTGTCATCCAACCGGCAGTACCACCACCCACTATGACAATTGAAGAAATTTGTTGCTCTACTGCAGCCATCTCGTTGTTAACCTTCTCGACATCGACAAATTTATTGTTGTGCTAAGACACAATATACGGGTAGCCAATTTATTTGCAAAAATTACTAAGTAATACCAATTAAAAAAACCGCCACACAAAGTGTGGCGGTTTGAAAGTGTTAAGCAAAGCTTAACATTCGACACACAAATTTAGAAATTAACACGTGTTCCTAGCGTCCAGCGGGCTTCATACTCGTTTTGAAAAGCTTTCTGAGAAGAGAATTCCAGATAAGTCTGTTGATACTCTTCAAGTATGTTTGAGCCGTTAATATATACGCTTACATTCTCGTTTATATTGTAGGTGGCACTGATATCCAGCTGCGAATAGGTGTCTTGATATAGTGCTTGACCGCCTACTGCACCAATTGAACCTACAGTGATTAGACGCGGGCTAATGGAGTTCCATGCTATACGGGCAGAGAAATCTTCCTGCTCATACCATACAACAAGGTTATAAGTGTCCTCAGACATGCCTTGGAAGGGCAGTTCACCACCATCTGCAGCTTTGGTTGGTTGTGAACTATCTGCATAGGTATAGTTCACATCAAATCCGAGGTTACTTAAAAACGCGTTATCCAGGAAATCACTCAAGGCCACCTTGGCACCTACCTCAAAACCACTTACATCACCGCCGTCCCCTTGTACTTGAGTGGCAAAAGGCCAGGGCCCGCGGCGAATGCCATCGGCATCGGGCTCATCAATCATGATTGTGCCACCTGTAGTGAAACTTTCGATGTCAATTTTGTAGGTGGCAAGGAACATCATAGAGGCTTCTCCCGTATACCACTCAGCCGACAATGACAGGTTTTCTGAGCGCCATGGATTCAATCCCGGGTTGCCGTTTAAGGTGCCGCTGACTACACGTAAACAATCACAGTCTTCGTTATTCACTCGGCCCACGGTTTTACCACCGCCCCAATTTGACAAATTTAATGGCTGCATATTTTTAGCATAGGCAGCACGAATAATCACATCTTCTGAAGCGGCCAGAGCCAAGTTCAAAGAGGGTAAATAATCGGTATAGCTGCGTTCGGTTACCGCATCCCCCGTATCCGGGCCTAAACCACTATGTGGTAGGCTGGCGCCGACTATGTTCTGCTTAACATAGAGGTCGGTTTCAACCACTTTCATGCCCACGTTACCGCTGACTATGCCATGTTCAAAATTGGCTTGTAGAAAATAATTGGTTTCGTCCAGTTGTACATCATAGGTGGCACCACCATTTTCGGTACGTGCAACATTACCAAAGGTGTTCAAATGCCACTGGCGGGGGTCACGGAAGTTTTCCGGATCAATTGACCACACACCAGGAATACCAGTTACACTGCCAAAATTGGTTTGATAAGACACTGTGGCATGTTCGTCTAAACGTGTCGGAGGCAATAAGGTATAAGGCACCCAAGTACCAGCAGCTAAGTCACCCACAGCTTCAGCCAAATATTCACCGGCGGCAGGATTTCCCTCACAGCCTGCAGTATTAATAAATTGATCCACTGCCTTCCACTGGGCGATGTCGCAACCATCACCGAAGTTAGAGGTATAGGTAAATTGGTCGTGATCGACCAGACGTTCACTGACTCGCACACCAAAGTCGACACTGGTAATATAGTCATTGTTTTCCAATGCATAATTCCATTTAGAACTGAAAGTATTGATCTCACCTGTGTCATCGGTATTACCCTCAGAAGAGAAAGCACCAATGTGGTAGGAGTCTAAATCGGCCATGTAATCGGCAACAGAGCGTGAACCTTTTCCACCATTAACCATTTGTTCAAAACCGCTAAAGACCGGATGTTCGCCCGATGCGTCATAACCAAGAATAAATTGGTCTTCGATGCCGCCCGGTGCAAAGCTGGCATAACAACCACCGGCGGCACCAACTATGTCTTCACCGTTTACACAATTTTCTCCCTGAGAGAATGCGCCAGGGCCGGTGACTAGTGTACCCTTGTCTATGCTTAACATGTCACCTTCACCGTAACCGTGACGCATTTTGGCTGTGGCTCTGGCCCGGGTCATTCTTACCTGACCGGTTAATGCCCCGCCGTTGTCGTAGTCTAGCTGTAGGTTAAAATTATGGGATTTTTCTTCGTTATTATTGACCTGGGTGAATGACTGCAAACGATAAGATTTCATGTCAAAGGCGTTAACCGCGCCCCATGAATCACCGTTTTGATCAGTAAATGTATCACCCGTCCAGCCGTCAGCCGTGGGGTAAGCGTAGTCATTAAAGGAATTCCAGCGGTTGTTTTGTGACAAACCACGTTTCGCGTTAAAACGGTCTTGTTGGGTATAAAAATAATCTGCAGTTAGAGTGAAACCTTCGCCTAAGTCTGCCTGAGCCGATACCTGAAAGGCATCCCGTTTACGCTCTTCGGCCTTGTTAAAAGCAGCAAAACCTTGAGGTACAACATGACGAGTGTCTTCACCACGGGGGTTTTGGCCCCAAGTAAAGTTGTTATTGGCCGCACCAATTCCGCCGTCTTCAGAGGTATCAAAATAACCACTATAATCGGTGGCTAAGTTAACTTCAGAGGTGACAGCAGAAAATAACACGCCAAATTTGTCCGCCCGATAACTAACCAAGCCGTTAAGACTCGGATCAGATTCTTTACTGATCGAACCTTGAGTCACTTCAGCTCCGCCTGCGAAGGTAAAGCCCTCTTCCATATCAAAGGGACGGCGGGTTTTTAAATCGATTGAGCCGGAAATACCAGCGGCACTGTGTTTGGCCTCACTAGATTTATACACATCTACGCCCGAGAATAATTGAGAGGGTAAATCGCCAAAATCAGCACCCGAAGCGTCAATAGTAGTGGCGCTTAGAAATACTTCCCCGTTCATGGTGGTGTCAACCTGAGGCAAACCACGAATGGCTACAGGGCCACCTTCACCGGCTGTGCGTACAATTTGCACCCCTGTTATACGTTGCAGTGAATCGGCAATGGTCACATCTGGCAATTTACCAATGTCTTCTGCGGCAATGGCGTCTACCTGTGATGATGCAAAGCGTTTGGCATTGATGCTGACAATAGTACTGCCGCGAATACCGCTAATTTGGATGATTTCCAAATCCTTATCAACAGTTTCGGCTTCTTGAGCAACTATTGAAGTGGACAGCAATGTGGCGCTAGCTGCGCTAATACACAGTGCGACCTTAATGCTGTGGGATACTTTAGTTAGTCTTGTTTTGTTTGTGTTCACTATTAGAGTCCTCGTGTTTGGTATTTTATGACAGCGTTGTCATCTACTGATTTATAAAAAATGAAAACCTGTCTTTATATGTGAATTATTAGTGACAGCGTTGTCATTCAGGGCAAACTTACAACACAGAGAAACATAAGGCAAACATAAATTACAATTTATTAACAAATGCTTTTTGTATTTGCAGAGCGAGAGCATACTTTTATAGGCCGCTAATTTTCAGTGAACAGATCCTCAATTCAGTAATCAGGGCATTGGTCATGAGCTTTATCCGCTATCTAGTTATCAATCTAAAAATAATATTTTGGAGATAAATTTTCTTGTGGCGTTACCTAGATATGAATATTTATCTAAAATTAATAACAGCGCTATATGTGTTAAACCATTATTGGTGACAGCGTTGTCATTTATAGGTAATCTAATTAAAATAAATAGTTGTGCAACAAATTTCACAAAACCAACATTAATTGACTTGTACGATTAAACTATAAATAGGCTGCTTTTCATTCAAAAAATAAGACCTAAAAACTAATTAAGTTACTGAAATAAATGAGTTTCTGTTTGTGTTGGGATCGGGGGTTATCGTTAGGATCACAATCTAAAAATTGTATTGGTGCGATGATTTTTACAAAAGTAACACAAGGTAACTTGTGGTTTATCCATTACAATGCTTTTTCTATTGTCATGGATAAGCTTTTAGTTATTATCTAGGCTTAGCGTTAATGGCTAATTATACAAATGGTGCTTGATACTGTGATGAAAACAAAAACTACCATTAAAGAAGTGGCTGAATTAGCTGGTGTGTCTTTTAAAACCGTTTCCCGTGTAATCAATAATGAAGGGTCGGTCCGTAAGGAAACCTTGCAAAAGGTTAACGACGCTATTAGTGAATTAAACTATCAGCCTAATAATGCTGCGCGAAATTTAGCGGGAAATAAATCTTATTCTCTAGGGTATGTTTACGACAACCCTAACGCCTATTATGTTCTCGACATGCAAAATGGAATATTGGCGGAATGTAGAGAGCGAGGCTATGAACTGGTGATCCATCCTTGTTCCGCCAATAACAAACATATTGTAGATGAATTAGCGACTATGATTAAACGTTCACAATTGGCTGGATTGATTATTTCACCACCGCTATCAGAAATGCCGGAAGTGCTTAGCGGCTTAGATGCAATGAATATTCCGTTTATTCGAATTATCTCAGCCAGTGAAGTGAGTCAAGAGTCGTCTCCTTGCGTGTATATTAATGACCGTGATGCAGCCTTTGATATCACCGAGCACTTAATCGAACAAGGCCATACTAAGATTGCGTTTTTACGAGGGGACGATAATCACCGTTCGAGTCATGAGCGTAAGATAGGTTATTTAAATGCTTTAAAGAAGCACGATATATCCATTAATGAGGATTATCAGATTGATGGCTCTTATTCATTTGAGTTTGGCGTTCAAGGAGCGAAACAATTATTGTCCTTGTCAGAGCCTCCTACTGGGATATTTTCGTGTAACGATGAAATAGCAGCAGGTGCGTTATTTGCAGTGCGCTTGCAAGGGCTTAATGTGCCTGATGATATGGCGATTGCAGGTTTTGAGGATAGTCCATTCTCCCGCCAAACTTGGCCCATGTTAACTACTGCAGCACAGCCAACTAATACTATTGCCCGTAAAGCTGCCGCGTCTTTGATCCAGCATTTAGTGCATTTACGTTCTCCTAAAACTAGTGTCGATAGCATTCCTCATTTGCATTATAGGCCGCAATTAGTTAAACGAGAATCAACTCTTTCAGTACCTTCGAAATGATTCTTTGACTAAACCTTTTGGTTATTAATTGTCGACTGAGGTACTGATGCTTGGGTGCTAACCAATTCGTTGATATAAGTGTTGCTTGCTCATTTATCGATAGCTAATCTTCCGACATCTAATTCAATTTAATATGTTTTTTGAACCTAGAGGCAGATTACAACACCAAGTTTCTGGGAGGAGAGCGGCTAATAATAGTGGTTGAATCGAGATTTGTTTTTGCACTATCTTCAGGTTGATAGACTAAAATGTAGCTGGCGATAAAAATTGCGTCACCCGCTTGCAGTGTGTATTCGCTCTCTAATACCTTACCGTTAATTTTGGTGCCATTTACTCCAAGATTTTGAATGACTCTATCGCTACCAACCGACTTGATAATGGCGTGTTTACGAGACACTTTTGAGTCTGGGATACTCACAACA
Source organism: Paraglaciecola arctica BSs20135 (assembly GCF_000314995.1). Lineage (GTDB taxonomy): Bacteria > Pseudomonadota > Gammaproteobacteria > Enterobacterales > Alteromonadaceae > Paraglaciecola > Paraglaciecola arctica. Next base: position 69,900 of record NZ_BAEO01000027.1, read on the forward strand.
CAATTTGCGTCGCGACCTAAAAGAAATTCACCATCGTCTAGTTTAAACGAGGCTTGAAGTTCATAGTTAGCGTACATATCTAGTCGAGCCATAATTTCCTATTACCTAGTGGTTCCAAAGTTAATCTCAACAACTTGGATGGAAAAATCATTATTTTACCGCTAGACAACTTAACCGACAATTTCCATTCCTTGTGTTTGGCAGTGTACTATTTTGTATGGAATTCGTACAGCGGCTTGTATACACTCCATTATAGGAATTTATAAAAAAATGTACCATAAACTGCAAGATTTAAAGTCAATCCGTTAAGAACTGTTGATCTTAACTCAATTAGGCTTCTCAAATTTAGCTGTATTTGGCGAAGCCAATAGTTGGCCCTAAATTGATTGATGGAATAATAGATAATTGGACACCTTCTCGCCACAAATTGCCTCTGATCAAGACTATGCTTCAGCTCAAAGCAATACACTAAATGAACAAGAACGACAAATTTTCACAGAATATGCAGAATTAAAAAAAGTCTGTGCCAATGATTATTTGGTGTCCGAAGGTGATGGCGATACATGCTTTTATTTGTTGGTAACTGGAAACCTAGTTAAAGAGCAGTCTGGAAAAGCAAAGATGTTAGGGATGTACCAACAACTGGAAGAAGGGGAGCTGATTGGTCTATTAAGCTTTTTTACTGAAGAAAAACATTTAAATTCCATTCTTGCCCGTTCTGATAGCGAAGTCGCAATCGTTACTCGAGAAATTTACGATAGTTTGTTAACTGAGCAGCCACTATTGTGGAAAAAACTCCAAAGTATTGGCCTGCATATGATGCGTAAGCATCGCTTATCAATCCACCTTGATAAATTATTTGGACCTTTCGGTGTCATGTTGCCTTTTGTGCTGACTGATATAGAAAATGAACTTGAGTGGGTTACTCTCCCTAGTGGGCAGACTTTGTTCCGCCAAGGTGATGTGCCAGATGGTGCCTATATTTTGGTGGCTGGACGTCTGCAAATGACTACAAAATTGCTAGACGGAAGAGAAGTTGTCAATGATGCAATATTAGCTGGCGAAACTATCGGAGAAACAGCCCTTTTAACCAACCAGCCGCAAGCCCACACCGTATATGCCGTAAGGGATAGTGAATTAGTTAAACTATCGAATTACAGTTTTGAATTGATGCTGCAACGTAATACTCGAGCAATACACAATATTGCGCAAATATTGGGTAAACGTCTTACCAATTTGCCGGTCGAAAAAGGTACCACTAAAGCACCAGTTCGATGCATCAGCTTACTTCCTGCAAATGATAACATTCAACTCTCAAATTTTGCCGAGCAGCTATGCTCAACACTTTCAGAGTATGGTTCCACTAAGCATCTAAGTAGTGACATAGTGAATTCTGAACTCGCTACTGAAGACATTGCTCAAAGTCATGAAAACGAAGCGACTAGTTTGCGATTGGTAGAGTGGTTGCATTCACAAGAAGATAACTGCCAGTTTTTACTGTATCAGTCTGACCAGAAATGGTCAGAATGGAGTGCCAGATGTGTTCGCCAAACAGATCAAGTCATAGTGGTTGCCGAGGCAAATTCAGAACCAAATTTGACATCTCTAGCGCCACATTTATGCGGTGAGCGACAGCGTTGGAGTTTGGTATTGTTGCATGACTTCGACACTGACCGACCAAGAAACACTGCGGCTTGGCTGAAGTCAGCTTCGCCAGATGCTATTTACCATGTGCGTAAAGAACACGCTGCAGACTTGGCAAGATTAACGAGGATCTTATCAGGTAATGCCATAAGTTTGGTTTTAGGCGGTGGTGGTGCTCGAGGCTTTGCTCATTTGGGTGTCATTAAAGCGATGGAAGAATTAAATATACCCATTGATATGGTGGGAGGCACCAGCATGGGCGCACCTATCGCTGGCATAGTTGCGCAAGGTGCTACCGCAGATGAAGTAATGCGGCGGGCTAAACAGGCCTATCACAAAATTATAGATTTCACTTTTCCGCTGGTATCTGTAATAGCGGGAAAACGCATTAGCCAAACGATAAGAGAGCAGACTCAAGGATGGGACATTGAAGATTATTGGTTACCATTTTTTTGTGTCTCAACTAATTTGACAACAGCTTTACCGGTTATTCATCAACGTGGAGATTCTTGGCTAGCTATCCGCAGTAGTGTCTCCATTCCAGGGGTTTTACCCCCAGTGCCTCATGGGGATCATTTGTTAGTTGATGGTGGTGTATTAAATAATTTACCAGTGGATATTATGCGAGAAATCAATCCTTTCGGGGTAATTATTGCTGTGGATGTCGCTCCACCTGTGGGACCAAAAGCAAAATCAGACTACGGTACAGAAATATCTGGATGGTATTTACTTATTCAACGTTTATTTCCATGGTTAAAAGCACCGTCTGTGCCGAGTCTAGGTTCAACCATTATGCAAGCAATGGTGGCCGGGTCTGCCCTTAAGCGACAACAAATAATTGAACAAAAACAAGCAGACTTGTACCTCAATATTCATGTGAAAGGAGTAGGTATGCTGCAATTTGATGCACAAGCTAAAGCAACAAAAATTGGCTATAAAGGTAGCTTTGATAGGCTTAAAGCTCATTTTAAGTCGTCCGATGAAAAGTCTGAAATAAGTCAGGAGGAATAATATGAAGGATGCATTAGTAAGGACAATGTTTGTCGCTTTCTGTTTATGCAGTCAATTGTTACTTGCCAGTGATATAACCTCAGTCGCTGCGCTAGGTCGAATTGAACCTGAAAACGGAATTATTGTCATTGGAGCCCCCTCCACACCAGAGTCAACCGCAGGATCTTTGATTTCTAAGTTACATGTTAGAGAAGGTGACAGTGTTACAGTCGGTCAGTTGCTGGCTGAAATAGATTCAGCTGCTGTAGCAAAGGCGTTAGTTGTCGAAATGGAAAAAGAATATGAGTTTGCGGTGCGCCAATTTGATGCTGACAACAGTATTGCTGACGCTGCTTGTGTACAGGCTGATACCGCTAAAAGTGAGGCGGGTAGGCGAGAGAAGTTATTAAGTCAAGGATTGGCACCTGCAGAAGAAGTTGAACAGGCGCAAGGTTATGCCAAGTCTCTTAAGGCGTCTTGTCAATCGGCTCGTGTCTCTGCCACTGCAGGCGAGATGGCGATTGAAGTTGCTAAGGCTAGGTTAGCCCGTCGTAGTGCCGAATATCAGCGTAAACTGATTTATTCCCCCCTTGATGGCATGGTTTTACAGGTAAATGCTTACCCAGGTGAATTTGTGCAATTAAATGGCATTTTGGAATTGGCCGCAGTAGAAAATATGTATGCTGTGGCTGAAATTTACGAAACAGATATAAAGCGCGTTCACATAGGTCAAAAAGCAACAATAAGTAGTGATGCGTTAACAGAAAAACTAACGGGAAAAGTGACCTATATCCAGCCTAAAGTACAAAAGCATGATGCCATAGGCACTGATCCGGCGGCACGTAAAGACGCGCGAATAATCGAAGTTGATGTGCTGTTAGACAATCCGCAAGCTGTGAGGCGTTTAATCAACTTGCAAGTTGAAATTGTGCTTGAGTAATAAATAACATGATACCAATGCAAACTAAAGTTGCGTGGTTGCAGCTAAAACATCGGCCGGTGCGGCTTATTATTGCCTTGTGTGGAATTGGCTTTGCGGTATTACTAATCCTTATGCAATTGGGCTTTCGCTCCGCTTTGTTTGAAAGTGCCGTTCGCTTCCACGAAAAGCTTAATTACGATATTGCACTGTTTAGCCCAGACAGTGTGTTTATTGTTCGTCCACAGGCATTCTCGCAGCGCCGTCTTTATCAAGCACTTTCATTGGACGAAGTTGCACAGGTGATGCCGATCAACATCTTTCCGGGGCTATGGAAAAATCCATGGAACCATGGCAGTAGGAGCATTAATACAGTGGGTTTTGAGCCTGGGGACCCGATATTTGACAACCCCGAATTTGATAAACTCCGGCCCTTGCTTAAAGCGCGGGATGCCATGATTTTTGACTCAGCTTCACGACCTGAATTTGGCCCTGTTAAGGAATCAATGAGCCAAAATTATCTGTTGGTTACTGAAATAAACAATCGAGAAATTAGTATTGTTGGTTTGTATAAAATGGGTACGTCTTTTGGATTGGATGGCAGCGTATTTATGAGTACAGATAATTGGCATCGATTATTTCCTGAGCGCACCCGAGAAAACATAGAGCTTGGCTTAATAAAGCTCAAACTGGGCAGTAACGCCAACAATGTTCGCGATAAACTCAGAGAATATTTGCCCGGTGATGTTTTGGTCATGACAAAGCAAGATTTTGTAGATAGGGAAACTGCTTATTGGAATTCAGCGACACCTATAGGCTATATCTTTGCATTTGGGGCAATAATGGGCTTTGTAGTAGGCGCCATAATCGTATATCAGATATTGTTTGCCGGTGTGTCGGAGCATCTTAGTGAATACGCAACTTTGCGTGCCATGGGGTATTCCAGCACATTTGTATCAGGCATAGTGGTTCAACAAGCTGTGTTATTGGGTGCCCTTGGCTACATTCCTGGTGTAGCTGTGGTTATGTGGTTGTATTCAGTCGCAGCCGCTGCAACTAATTTACCCCTTTATTTAACCCAAGATAGAGCCATATTTGTATTCGCATTAACCATGATAATGTGTGCCATTTCAGCCTTGCTGAGCGTTAGAAAAGTCGCTCGTCTCGATCCTGCCGAGGTATTTTAATGTCCTCAGATATTTCAATTAGTGTTAAAAATCTCGACTTCTCTTTTGGTAGTGGCGATCTTAGAAAACAAATATTATTTGATATCAGTACCGATATTAAAGCCGGTGAAATTGTCATAGTTACCGGGCCTTCAGGCTCAGGAAAAACCACTCTTTTAACTATTGTTAGCGCTTTAAGAACGGTCAATACTGGCAGCGTGCAAATACTTGGCAAAGAATTAAGTGGCGCAAAAAGTAAAGCATTGGAGCAGGTTCGAAGAAATATTGGTTTCATTTTCCAACAACATAACCTTATCGGTGCACTAACAGCACTGCAAAATGTGGTGCTTGGTATACGTATAAGCGGCAAGTTTAAAGGTAGCCAAATAGAACAAAGAGCTATTGAATATTTACATATTGTGGGGTTAGGTGACCGTATTCATTATCATCCTGAGCAATTATCAGGGGGGCAAAGACAAAGAGTTGCTATTGCAAGAGCAATGGCTGCTGAGCCGAAAATTTTGATGGCGGATGAACCCACGGCTTCGTTGGATAAACAGTCAGGTCGAGATGTGGTCGACAGAATGAAAAGTTTGGCTAAGGAACAAGGCTCAACTATTTTGTTGGTAACTCATGACAACCGTATCCTCGATGTTGCTGACCGGATCATCTATCTGGAAGATGGACATATCGCCAGTTTTAATGAGGCAGTCATTGATAACAGTCAGCATATGATGAAAGTCGTAGCTGATACACCATCTGAGCGGCCAAATAACCAAAATGAAAGTGATTTTGATTCTCAATACTTTATGGTTGACCTCTCATTACAATCGCAACGGATTTTGGCACTTAAAAGTAAAATTAATCCTGTGGCGTTCAAAGGTGTACTAACAAATGCGTTAACCGACTTTACCGCTCAGGCTGCTGAAAAATTTAATACACATGGATTTCCGTTGTATCTGGCGACTGAGGACGGATGGAATGCTTTGCCACTGGGAGATGTCAGTGGTCAACATATTGCTACTTATCCAAATCAGGGAGGGCTTGTTAATGCAGTAAGAGACTTGAATAAGTCAATTTTGGTTAACAACTCGCTGTTAGACAAACAGATAGACCCGGTCATTGATAAACAGTTTGAAGAAGCGCAAATGATTATGGCGGTTCCATTAAAGCGACGAACGGGTGAAGTTTTTGCTGTTGTTGAGTGTCGACGTTTGATGAATAAGCCTATTTTTACAGAACGAGATCTAAAGTTATTTGAGCTGTTTTGTACTAGTATCACAGGTCTGTTGGATGCATATACGAAGTTATGATTTCAGCTATTTAGTGGCAACCTCAGAAATTTTCAAGGGTTACCTAAACAAAACAAGCGCCAATTAGGCGCTTGTTTTAGTATCAAAAAACTTAGGCTTGTGATGGTGATGTATCTATTGGTGCTGTTTTTTTGCGATTGAATATTTTTCCAAACAGACCAAAAAACCAAGAAAGTCCGGCTTTAAGATCTTCTAGTATCATATATAAACATGGTACTAATACCAAAGTAACCAAGGTTGCATAGAGCACAGCAAAACCTAAGGCAACTGCCATAGGTATGACAATTTTAGCTTGAGTGCTGGTTTCAAACATTATGGGTAATACACCCACAAAGGTGGTAATTGAAGTCAATGTAATGGCCCTAAAACGCGCGCATCCCGCTTCTGTTACTGCGGCTAATAAAGCATGTCCTTGTTTGCGCCTTTGATTGACAAAATCTGTCATCACTAAGCTGTCGTTGATCACTACCCCTGCAGCGGCAATCAAGCCAAAAAGTGACAACATGCTTAGGTCTATACCAAAGATAAAATGCCCCCAAATTGCACCGGTCAAACTAAAAGGGATAACCGACATAATGATTAAGGGTTGACCATAACTTTTTAATGGAATAGCTAGCAAAATATAAATCATTAACATACCAACAATAAAGAATACTAGTTGTTCACTCTCTTGGGCTTGTTGTTCTTCAATGGAACCACCTAACTCAGATTTTACCCCTGGGAAATTAGATTTAAGTTGAGGTAATAGTTTTTCCTCTACTTCGCTAATCACTGTATTGGGTTCTACGACTTCTTCGTCAATAGATCCATATACATAGACGCTTCTATAACCTTCTTCACGACGAATATAATTAATGCCTGGTTTTTCGGTTAAGGTAACCACATCTCCGAGCATAACTTCTTGCCCTTGGGGTGTAGTGATCACTGCATATTTCAACTCAGCAAAACGTTCCCGGGTGAGTTTAGGGTAACGCACCATGACTCTCACTTCTTCTCCGTCACGGATCACTCTTTGGGCTTCGCCGCCAAAAAAGCTAGCGCCCACTTGATTCGCGATGTTGGTTAGGTCTAAACCTAGATCGTAAGCTACAGGTAATAAATCTATTTGGATTTCTTTACTTGCAGGATCGATGCTTGAACTGATGTCAAATAATCCCTCCTGTTGTTGCAACATGGAGATAAATTCACGCCCAGCAGCATTAAGTAATTCAATATCTGCGCCATACAACATGAAACCAAATTCACCATCACCGCCACCGCCACCCATGAGATTATCTTGGATGGTAATTGACTTCATGCCTGGGATAATAGGCATGGCCTCACGCCATCTTCTAGCTAACTCAAAAGCGTCAAAATGTCGATCTTCTTCATTGACCAGAGGGACCAAAATCCGGCCCGCTGTGCGACCTTGATTAAACACCATAATGTCTTTCATCATGCTGCTGCCAAATTCATCCTCGATATTTTTGTCGACAGCATAAACCATAGTTTCTATAGATTTAAGCGCGTTTAAAGTTGTGTCATCTGAGACATTATCATTCATCTCAATATTGATGCCGGGAAAATCATGGGCCACTTTAGGCGACATAACTGTTCTAACGTAGTCCCCTTGTATCAGACCAATGCTCATAAATAAAAGTGCGAGGAAGGAAGTCAATACGACCCAGCGCCATTCTATGCAGCGAGAGACAAAGTTTTTGTAGGGACCGTTTACAAAGCTAAAAAATCTTCTATTAAATCGTGCTCGCCAACTACTTTCTTTGATAGGAGTGAACTTCATATGGGCTAGATGCGCCGGTAAAATCCACTTAGATTCTATTAGACTAAATACTAAACATAAAATTACCACTACTGAAATATTGGTAAAAAATGCTGCTTCTGGACCTGAAGCAAATAATGACGGGGCGAATACTGCTATGGTAGTTAGTACTCCAAAAGTTGCAGGTGTCGCTACTTTTTTAGCCCCTCGGACAACACTTTCTACGCCGCCGCCATTTTCTTCGATTTCGGTGTACGCGGCTTCACCTATTACTATGGCATCATCAACCACTATACCAAGCACCATAATAAAGGCGAATAATGATAAAACGTTAATGGTCACACCAAAAACAGGCATCATCATAATAGCACCCAAGAAACATACTGGCAGGCCAAGCATTACCCAAAATGCTAATCTGAAACGTAAAAAGATGGTTAACATCAAAGCGACTAAAAGTGCACCCTGAAACAGGTTTTTGAGCATCATGTCTAAACGTGAATTCAAGTAGAAAGTCATGTCTACCAAAACTTTTAATTGCAGCCCTTGAGGTAAGGTCTTGTTGCGTGCTTCTACATAGGCAAGCACTGACTCAGCAATGGGCACAGAGCTTTGTTCTTTAGTGGCTTTGACACTTAAAGACATGGCGTTTACGCCAGAATATTTGAAATATCGCTCACCTTCAGTAAAGCCATCTTTTATTTGGGCGATATCTTCAAGTAATACTTTGGCGCCATTTTCACCAATTTTGACGGGGATCTTTCTGAATTCATCGCCATTGTATAGCTGATTTTCGACTCGCACTGCCACTATGCCTGCATCAGTACGTAACTGTCCGGCAGAAATATCCGCAGAAAAACGCCTAATCGCTTGGGTTACGTCGGCAATAGATAAATTATATTTACGTAAGGTTTCTGGCTTAATTTCTATGGCTATTTCATCTTCAGGGGCCTCCAATTGAACCAAAGATACATTTTGTAATGCCAGTAATTCATCTTCAACTTGTTTGGCAATAGGCTTTAATTCGCTTATTGGCAAGTCACCTACTAGTGCCATTTCGATCACGTCTTGTTGAAATTCAATTTGAGAGATATTAGGTGGCTCCATATCAGCTGGGAAAGTCGCGATACTGTCTATCCTAGCTTTAACCTTATCTAATACTTCAGATAACTCTTCGTCTGGGTCTATCTCTAGAGTAATTGAGCCACTGCCGCGACGCGCTCGAGAGGTACTTTCTTTAATTTCAGTAATGTCTTTGAGGGCTTCTTCCATTTTAATTAAAATGCTTTGCTCAATCTCTTGAGGTGAGGCACCTCGATAGACTGAAGTCACACTAATATAGTTAATTTCAATATTAGGGAACATTTGTCGTTGAATAGTGAAATAGCTAAAAATGCCCATAATGATAATAAACATCATCATTAAGTTGGCGGCAACAGAGTTATTGGCAAAATACGCAATTAAACCTGTTTGTTTGGGCTCGGGCGTTTGTGGTTCGGTAGCTGGAATGCCTGTATTTTCAGTAGACATGATGGTGCCCTTATAATGATTTCTGAACGACTAAGTCTTCTTTAGGCTTGGCAATTTTAACTTTCATGCCTTTCTGCGGATATTCAGGCAGAGTCGTCACTAAGGTATCTTGGTTTTGGAGGCCTTCGCTGATCAAAAAATATGCCCCTTCTTCACGTAAAATTTCAACTCGTTGCGGTTGCATCTGTTGTTCTGCATCTAACAACCAAATAATACGGTTATTGACTAATTCTTGGGGTAAACGATATACCTGATTAAGGGTTTTTCCTGCAAAGTCTACTTCAACATAATGGCCAAATTTAAGTGGAGGTAGAGAAGATTTTAAACTGTAAGGGTCTTCTATTCTCACTACCAGCTGACTCATGCGAGTACTTTTGTCAATAATGCCTAAATCTCGAGTAACTTTACCCTCGCGAGTAATAGCGTTGTAACCTTTGGTACTGATAGTGGCGACTTGTTGGGTAATGTCGTTGGGTAAAAATTCTCTGTCAAAGCCAGCTATAGGAAATAACACTTCTGCAGACTCAATATTATATAATTCGCCTACTTGGGAGCCTTGATTCACATATTGCCCAACACCTAAATCACGCTTCACAACCAAAGCGTCGTAGGGGGCTTTGATTTCACAATTATCTAGATCTCGTTGAGCTATTTTTATTCTTGCTTGAGCTGATTTCATCGATGCTTGGGCACTTAATATTTGTGGTTTACGCAAATATAAATCGGATACTTTACTGCCTTTTGCTTCTCGTTCGGCTACTTCTGCTCGCGCTTGTTCTTCAATTAGGTTTGCTCTGGCTAAACTAAGGTCCGCTTCGGCTTGTAATAAGGCGGCTTCATAAGTATCAGCCTCTATGGTAAACAGGGTGTCGCCACGTAAAACTAAGCCACCAGGCACGAAGTTAGGATGCCAAGTTAACACTTCGCCGGAAACTTGAGCAGAAATCATAGTGCTTTCAAGAGGTTTAACCTCACCGTAGCTGGTAATTCTAACTTGGTAGTCTTCAGCAATGGCGGTTTCAGTTTTTACAGTAGGGCGTGTATCTACTGGCTTTTTATCTTCATCTTCTTCACCAGAAGCTTTAATTGCAGACATGCCGCCAATACCAATCACCAGTATTACTAGGGGAAATATTCCTTTAAACCACTTCTTTTTCATTTTGTTCTGCCCAAACTACAAATTCCAATTGCTGTATATTAACTTACGACAACTCAGATACATAAGTTCATTTGTAAAAAAATATGTGATTTTAAAATAGGTTCAATTATCTCGCCGAATTAATAAAATTCCACAAGCCTTAGTGTATAAATGTGGTGAATTTACTATAGTGATACGCATTCAATCCTAGAACAATAAAGAGACCTATGAAACGTTGTGCATTTTTATCTATGGACAGTCTTGAAGACTTTTTTTCTTCCGACACAATGTTATTTGAACCGCTAAAAAATGTAGGCTGGTTAGTCGAAGAAGTGTCTTGGCGAAAAACCGATGTTGATTGGAATGTTTACGATGTAGTGGTAATTCGCAGTACTTGGGATTACCAGGATGATGCTGAAGGTTTTATGGCCTGTTTACAGCGTATTGAAGCCTCATCAGCTCAACTGCAGAACAGTTTGAATATCGTCAGGTGGAATATTAGTAAAAAGTACTTAAAAGAATTACAAAACCAAGGGATCAACATTGTACCTACTCTTTGGTTCGATTCATTTTCATTGCCTGAGATACAAGCTGGGTTTAGCCATTTTGATACTCCAGAGCTAGTCATCAAACCTTTGGTTAGCGCAAACGCTGATCATGCTTATAGATTGACGCCTGAAAACCTTAAACAACAAGCGCAAAAATTAGACACCATTTTTGCAACTCGTGAATTTATGGTGCAGCCTTTTTTAACCGGCATAGTTGATGAGGGTGAGTATTCACTTTTCTATTTCGCTGGGCAATATAGCCATAGTATTTTAAAGCAGCCTGAATCAGGTGATTTTAGAGTGCAGGAAGAACATGGTGGTCGACTCAGCACAATTCAACCTTGTGAAGAGATGTTAACTACGGCAAGACATAGCTTAGCGGCATTACCAGAAGATGTGTTATATGCACGCATAGACCTAGTACGTCACAAAAACGAATTTGTGGTCATAGAAATAGAGTTAATTGAACCTTCGTTATATTTCAATATGGACCCGGATTCTCCACAACGTTTTGTGGATGCATTTATTGAAATGTTATGAGTATCTACCAATGACAAGAGACCCAGAATATTAGTTAACACAATCCAGTTCACCAAAAACCAAGTTGGCCAATGAAAAACCACTAGGGTAAATCGGTTGCTTATGACCAGCTTTTGAAAAGTTGGCAGGGAGTAACAGCGGTATTTAAGAACAGAGCATTTTGGTGCTCTGTTTTTAATTTAGCGGGAATTAGGGTTCGCTGATTTCTATTTAATCTATTACTGCAAGTTGCATGATTGAGTGCATCTGATTAACGATTTATAGTAGAAAAGATGCAATCAGTTAAATCACCTAAATTAGGGGCATATCTGTCTTGATTTCAACCCCAATAAGCGGTTCAATTTACCCTCTAAATCTCCAATAAAAAATATTTTTTAAATCACTATCTTATTTCACAAAGTGGAGTACTATCCGCGAATTCACCACCTCTCAGTCTATTTTCAATGGCCATTGGTTTTCACGAACAAAAAGAAAAACGCTTATTAACCCTGTCGTTTTATGTCGCAGGTTTATTTGTATTTGTTGCTTTGGGTTTTGCCCTAATTACGCATTCAGCTGCTATCTTATTTGACGGTATCTACTCGCTTATTGCGTTTTTTATGGCGTTGTTAACCTTAAAAGTGGCTAACCTGGTACAAAAGCCTGACGATGATAGATTTCACTTTGGTTATACCGCCATCGAACCCACTCTTAATTTATTTAAGTCACTCATTATCATTGCCACTTGTTTGTACGCTATTGTTGGCTCCATAGACAGCCTAATGACTGGGGGCAACTCAGCAGAATTTGGGCTGGCAATTATTTATGGTGCAATAGCAACAATTGGCTGTTTTGCCGTGTCCAGTTATATGAAGTATCAAGGTAAAAATTTGCGTTCAGATTTAGTAGGCGTTGATGCTCATACTTGGTTTGTAGACGGTGTGTTAAGTGCATCGATTTTACTAGGTTTTTGTTTGGCTTATTTTATTGAGAAAACCAGTTTTGCAGGTTATGCCCCCTTTATCGACCCATTACTACTTATTGTGTTGGGTACGGCTATTTTACCTATACCAGCTAAAATTATGCTCGAAAGCCTCAACGAAGTTATCAATAAAGCTCCGCCCGAGGCGGTAACTTTGGTCATTGAGAAAAAACTTAAGCAAACCCTTGTAGCGGTACCGTACGAGCATGTTGAAGTGCGTATCAGCAAAAGCGGAAGAGATCTGTATATATTGGTGCATATCATAGTGGCTGAGTCATTTTCAGTTGCCACTATTAGCGAACTAGATGACATTCGAATAAGTTGCGAAACAGCCATGCGCGAATGGAACCCATCGATTCTCATGGACATTTTGTTTATTAAGGATCCGAAGTTGGCAGGGTAGGTTGGTTAATCCATTTTTAAGTTGTAAGGCAAAAACTCTACGGCTCTGAAAACGGCTGTCCCCTTTGATTATTTCGCCCACGGGGCTATTTTTAAGATAAAGGACGCGTTTTTTATAAGAACTTTTTGCTCTAACCTGGAAACAATATCACCTACAAACCCAAGCGCTATAAGATAATATTCGAAGGCATCAATAGGAGTTTTGATCATTTCCGCATACCTTAATTTTATAGCATCTTTGTCAGAAGGCAAACCTGCCAAACCAGATGAATCAATACCGCTCTCAAACTTACTCAAATGTGAAATTAGGTCATCCAAGTTGTGGCCATGCTTGCTGTTTCCAGATTTTGAATGGATCAATACTTTAATTGATTTCTCTATCGCTAAATGGAACTCCCAGCATGCTATGGAAGCCCGCTCGCTTCTTAAACTCAGTATGTCACTGATGCCTTTTTCGAAGTGACTCCATATTCCTTGAGCCATATCAGAGGCTGTCTGGTTGACATGGCTAGCCATGTTCAAATCTAGATTGATTGAGCGAGTTAAAGAAACTACCCGTTCGATTTGAGAACGAAGCTTACGAACTGAGGTTTCTTCCATTTTACTAAGCTTAAAATTTGGCTCGATTAAATCTTCAAAATTTTCCGATTCCTGCAAATGATCAGGAAATGTCATCTTTGCCAATTTCCCTTTTTCTATGACTTCATTTGTAGTGGCAGGTATTTTCAGTTTTACTGGTTGTCCGTACGCTAAAACAACCCCAGAATACACATAATTCCCTTGTCCTTTAGCAAGATCACCATACTTTTTAAAGTACCAGTCATTAAATAGAGGAAGAATACATTCACGATAAACCTCGCTCTCAAGTAATTCCTCATTAGACTGAAAACTGGAATTCTGAATTGCAGTCTCAACATACAACTTTCCCGCAATAAAGAATCTCCCATGGATTGGAATATTCTGCTCCGCTAATATTTCATCGATATGTGGCATATGTTCGTCGATATGATCTTTTAATTCGTTTGACATACAAACGCCTGCTCCATGAAAATTTTACAATATTAATAGCTGGAAAAGTTCTGTGTTTAAACACGGACTTTTACCAGCTTTCTAAATAACATATGTTTTAGCATAGCCACTAACTTACTGTATAGCTTAATATTTTTTTACCGTTGCTGATTTAGCGATTGTGGAGATACGGTATTTTCCTAGAGCTCTCTGTTTACCGAAACCGCCAGAGTCAAATCCGATGAAATTTCTTTTTAAGAGCTGGAACAGCTGATTGATAAGGTACTAAACGAGAATAAATCAAAGCACCCCAGTCGCACTCAATATTAAACGAACACCTAAACCTGCAGTGATAAGCACCACTATGATACCCAAAGTATTACCCAGCCATTTATTGGTATATTCACCCAATTGTGTTTTCTGGTTCATTACCATTAGTAGGAAAATCGCAATGATAGGTAACAACAAACCATTGGCAAATTGTGCGGCCAAGATAATGCTAATAGGTTTGATGCCGGTTAAGGCGAGGGCTGAACCACTGATAACCACGCTTAGCGCAATTAGCTTAAAGACAGGTGACGAAGTGCCGCCTTTAATGCCTAAGATTTCGGTCATGGCATAAGCTGTGGCTAAAGGTGCGGTGATGGAGCTGCTTAAGCCTGCTGCAAAAAAACCTACACCTAACATGGTTTTTGAAAATGACCCAAATAGTGGTTCGAGTTGTTTGGCCATGTCACCGGCGCCAGATATTTGTAAGCCGCTGCCAAAGATACTAGCTGCGGCTGTGGAGGCTATTAATATGGTAATGAGCCCACCTAGGCCAATGGCAGTCGCTGTGTCTGCTCTAGCATGATTTAAATCGTCCACTGACGACCACTTAGCTTTGACCGCTGAAGCATGCAAAAACAGGTTGTAAGGAACCACAGTTGTGCCAATTAGGGCGATAACAGTTAATAGGCTTCCATCTGGAATTTGAGGTGTGGTGAGGCCTTTAAAAATAGCGGTGAAATTTGGGCCAACTGATATAAACGTCCCAATAAATGCCAGCGCCATTAATGTTACTAATAGTAGTAACATACGTTCAATTTGTTTATATGAACCGCGCCACAATAAAAAACCAGCTAACAGCGAAATCACAGCCACAGATATTCGGTAAAAAGACTGGCTGTCATCTGTTAGCGCATCAATACCTAAGGCTGCACCGGATAAGTTACCTGCTTCGTAGGCAGCATTGCCTAAATACAAAGCCACTATGATCAAAATAAACAGCGGCCATTTCCAGACTGACTGATTGAGCATAATGCGTAGTGTTTCAGCCAGTCCTTTTTGAGTCACTAATCCCAGCCGAGCAGACATTTCTTGCAAAATAATAGTGGCGATAGTCGCAAATAACAGCGCCCAAAGTAGGGTGTATCCAAAATTTGCGCCAGCTAAGGTACAAGCCGTCACTGTGCCTGGGCCAATAAAAGCGGCGGCGATTAATGCACCTGGGCCGATATTTTTAATGCGTTGTAACATTGGTCATTACCTACTCTGTTCTAGGTTTTATGAGCTGTATTTTTTGTATGAGCTTTATTGTGATTATGCCAGAGCCCGTGTTTTAATCTATTAACTTAACTAAGATGACCTAACCTAATGATTATTATTACCGGTGATTTGTTAATAAAAGAAGGCCATATGCAGCAAGCTATGCAAGTCTGTCAAAAACACGTGGCGCATTCGCGCACTGAAACAGGCTGTATCAGCCATGCCGTGTATCAAGATCCTGAAAATGTTTTGCGTTTGTTCTTTTTTGAACAATGGGCCGATCAAGCCGCCATTGATGCCCATTTTACCTTGCCTAGTTCCCAAGCTTTTGTTGCTGAGGTTAGAGCTTTAGTTAGCGCTGCACCCAATATGCATATTTTTAATGCCCAACAAATAAAGTAAACCGTCATTTAAACCTTTTGCTAGTTGTTAGCGACTTAGTCTATATCGCTTACCAAGCCAGTGTTAAAAAAGGATTAAATCATGAAAAAGTTGCTTATTGTTTGTTTAGTTGTATGTATTGCGTTTTTGAGTCAGGGGCTTTTCGCCGATGGGTGGGACAGCGCAAAGTTAAACAAAGAAGTGGACTTGGCTTTAGCTGACAATGCAATAGTGCAGTTAAAGGTCGATGTTGGTGCGGGTGAGTTGCGCATAACAGGCAAGGAAGGTCAGTCAGAAATTGCGGTCATCGCCAAAGTGTTTGGTGAGGAATTAAGTGACGACCATTATATTCTGAGCCTTGAAAAGCAAGACGATACAGCAGTATTGATTGCACAATTTAAAAATGACAGTTACAACAATGCAAGAATCGATTTAGAGATCACCATGCCGCCATCATTGGCTTTGTTGGTTGATGATAGGTCAGGGCATATAATAATTGAGTCTCTTAAAAATGGTGTATCCATAAATGATCGTTCCGGTGATATTGAATTATCCGATATTACAGGCCTAGTAAAAATTGAAGACCGTTCGGGGGATTTGTTAGGTAAAGACTTACGAGGTGACGTGTTTATTAATGATCGCTCAGGTGAAATTCAACTAAAAGATGTTTCTGGAGATGTGAACATTGACGACTCTTCAGGTGATATCCGCGCAAAAAAACGTATCAGGCATAGTGACAGTTGCAGACAGTTCTGGTGACATAAATATAAATGGTGCCGCTGATTTTAAATTAAAAAGAGATAGTTCTGGTGATGTTAGTTTGAAGAACATCAAAAGGCATTTGAAATAGTTTTAGAATAGGAGGAGGGCGCTTTTAGGGGGAGTGTCAGTGAGTAATTCCTATTCGCATTTTGCTAAGCCCATCAGTATATATTGCTAAAAGCATTTTGTTCATTGAAGCAGCAGTCTTCTTCTCCCTTTATTTTATCTCTCGGGGTCGCCATAAATCCAGTCTAGCCCTTGAATTAAGGTGGTTGGAAAGGCTGTTGCATGTCTAGCCTCCTCAATAACTCTGAACTTGAGAGTTGTATTGTCACCTGACTGGGCTGCAATTTTTTCTGCTAATTGTTTAGCTCCCGCGAGCATATCTTGTTTCTCACCAAACTCCGGTTGTTCTAAGCTACCAACGGATAAATATACCTTAATCGGTAAACTAGGTTTGGTGATATTCATAGTCAATATGTCATGGTTGTTAAACCATACTGAAGGGCTACCCAGTATATAACTACTGAACATCGCTGGATGCGTAAACAACATATACGCACCAAACAAGCCTCCAAGTGAATTCCCTACAAAAGTGCGCTGTGATGAACTAACTCTATAGTTAGCTTTTATGTAAGGAAAAACAGTTTCAGCTATAAATTTCCCATGACCTTCAGCATCACCAGTTTGTAGTTTCCAACTAGTTGCGTTACTCGGTGTGTAATCTCTTATTCGGCTAGATGCACCTTTGGAACCTTTTGAATAAGACAGGCCAACAATAATAGCTTCTTGCATTGCGCCACTATTCATGGGGAATCGAGTAGCTCCAGACGCAATTTGAAAACTATACAACGCATCCATTAAGTAGATTACTGGATAATTTTTATCTGTATTTGATCCGTAAGAACGAGGTGTTTTTATAAATACAGGATAAACCCTCTTGGTAGCGGGATCAGTTAATTCAACAGTGTTGCTCCGTGGTATTTCAAAAGCATCATTAGCAAATCCGAATGAACAAAATAATAGAAAAATAAAGAATACAAAATACTTCAACAAAACTTCCTTTGTTTAAAATGTGACAGGCAGCAGAAATACGATAATTAACTGCTATCAGCTAATGTTTATTATGCGATCACGCCCTTGTTGCTTTGCTTGAACTAGACCCTTATCTGCTCGTTTCAGAGCACTTTCTAACGTAATTTCTGCTTTCTGCCACTGTGCGACGCCGCCACTGACAGTGATTTCTATAATCAGTTTATCTGAAAAAGTGGGGGCGCTAGCAATTTTATTACGAACTTTATCTGCAAATTTAGTTGCATCAGCTATTGAGGTTTGTGGCAGTAAAATTAAAAACGCTTCACCGTCAAAACGAAACACTGAATCTGAATCGCGGCAATTCTTTTGAATAACATTAGCTACATTTTGAATCACTTTGTCGCCTAATGCTTGCCCATATTGTTCGTTGATGGATTTAAAGTGATCGATATCCAAACTGACTATAGATAGATCAGATTTGTAACGTTCACTGATGGCAACCGCTTGTTGCGCAAGTAACTCAAAAGAACGCCGATTAAGTAGATTGGTGAGGTAATCGTGATTGGCTTCTTGGAGCGAACTTTTAGTATTTTTTGCAGAGCTTGTTAAAAATGTACGGATGATAACAATGCCAAAAATAAATACACTTAGCACAATGACAATAAATATTAATCGCTGAGAGGCGCGCAACGTATCGCTTTTTTTACTATTCTCAACATCAATTTGTGGCACGTATACACTAATAGGATTGCTAGCAGTACTTTGATTAACGATGATGTTATCCAACGAGAAATACACTAAAAGAGACAGGCTAGTAATCAGTGTAAGGGAAATAACATAAGTTACAGTCATGGTATGTGCTGAGTTTAATATGTGTTTAATACTCAATGATTTATCCATTTTAGTGATCAGTAAGTTTTATTTCGCAAGCTATAACGAAATCATACTCACTTTTAATAAAATGCGCATATGATATTGTGGTTTCCAACATACATTTTCAACGGGGATAAGTTAAATGGCGCAGTGGTTAGATGCAAAAGTGGTAAGCAGAACGGATTGGAATGATCATTTGTTTAGTTTGCGTTTTTCTTGCGACGATTTTCCCGAGTTCACGGCGGGACAGTTTACTAAGGTCGGCGTAGAACAGGATGGTAAAATATTATCTCGTCCCTATTCACTTGTTAGTGATCCAGACGATAATGAGTTAGAGATCATCGCTGTGCCTGTTGAAGAAGGTTTGTTGTCTCCTAAATTACACACATTAAAAATGGGCGATCCATTAAAAATCATGTCACCTGCAACTGGATTTTTAGTGCTTGATGAAGTGCCTAAAAGTCGCGACTTGTGGCTAATGGCAACAGGTACAGGAGTAGGGCCTTTTTTATCTATTTTAGCCACTGAACAAGCGTGGCAGAGTTATGAAAATATAATATTAGTTTATGGTGCACGGTATGAGCATGACCTAGCCTATACCCAATTGATTGAAACTTGGTCTAAGCAATATGCTGGTAGGTTTCATTTTGTGCCCATCGTAAGCCGAGAAAGTAAAGGCGATAGATTACGGGGGCATATTCCTGCATTGCTTAAATCTACCTCTATTCAACAGAAAGTAGGTCTAGATATTCATCCAGACCATAGCCAAGTTATGTTATGTGGCAATCCAGCCATGATCGAAGATGGCATACAGACCTTAGTTGAACTGGGTTTATCTAAACATCTAAGGCGGACACCCGGTCAGATATCCATGGAGAGATATTGGTAAAAACTAACACAAGCTTCGAGTAAGAAAACATCCCCAAAAAATAACAAGTAAATATGGGTTGCCCCCAGCCGTACTTTGAACTGGAGGCAACTTGAATTGTTTTACTCGTCTTCTTCTACCAATGTCATTAATGAAGTATTACCGCCAGATGCTGTGGTATCTATGCTCACTGTTTTTTCCGTTAACAAACGTTGGATCAAGTGGTCAAAATATTCAGCGGTAATAACCGGTAGTATTGCCCCAGTGCGTTTGGCTAACATTTGTACCATGTAGCTAGAGCGGTCACTTTCACTGTCTATTACCACACCAGCTAGATCGTCTTCGGCTAACAATGATTGTAAATGATGCAGCTTAGCAACCTGAAATACATTTTCTGGTGCGCCGGTTGCTAAAAACTGTTCGCGGAATTCTGTCGCTTCTGCGTAAAACAGTTCAGATACCACTGAAATAACCACGTTGCCTGTTGCTAGCGCAGTTACAACGGATAAAATCCAATACTCGAAAGTTACGTTTTTATCGGCGAAACAAACAATGATCCCTCTGGGCTCTAAGTACAACACATTGGATTCACCCGTTGGCCCAGGTAACACTTTGGGTTTTTTCAGGCGTTTTTCGATACTGATCAACTGCGAACGAGCCGCGGCTAATGTGGAATTCAAATCATCGGCTAGATCCTCTACTATGCCCACTTTGGCTATAGTCGCAAGTAATTGACGAACTGAAGATACACGGGTATTTAAATCCGTTAAGCGCCACTCATGTTCGCTAGAGCGAGCATTTTCCATGAACTGGATTGCTTGTTGCTCAGCTTCAGGGTTACTTTCTAACGCTTTATCTGTGTTAGGTAAGGATTCGCCAACGGCTCGTGGTGTCGATTTTTCAAGCATTAGGCGCGTCAAATAATTAGGTCCACCGGCTTTAGGGCCGGTTCCGGAAAGTCCGCGGCCGCCAAAGGGCTGAACTCCTACAATAGCGCCAATCATATTGCGGTTAACATATACATTGCCAGCGCGAGATAGTTTGATTAACTCTATAGCTCTGAAGTCAATGCGAGTATGAATACCCATAGTTAAACCAAACCCAGTGGCATTGATTTTTTCTACAGTTTGTTCCAGCTCTTCTGCTTTGAAGCGTACTATGTGTACACAAGGGCCAAAAACTTCACGTTTAAGAACTGATATATCGGCTATTTGATAAAGTTTAGGCGCAAAATAAGTACCCTTGTTTGCTGGTATTTTGCATTCGTATAACAAGGTGCCATTGTGTTGCATATCTTCAGCATGGGCTTGTAAATTAGCCAAGGCTTTTTGGTCAATAACTGGGCCAATATCGGTCGCCAAATAAGCAGGATCACCGACGCTTAACTCATGTAATGCACCGATTAACATTTCGGTAACCGAGTCGGCTATTTCCTCTTGCAAAAATAACACTCGTAAGGCTGAACAGCGTTGACCAGCACTCTGGAATCCAGAAGCAATCACGTCATCAACCACTTGTTCAGGCAAAGCAGTTGAGTCAACAATCATACAGTTTTGACCACCTGTTTCGGCGATCAAAGGAACCTGTTCACCACCTCTGTGTGCCAAAGCGTTAGCAATGACATTACCGGTAACGGTTGAACCGGTAAACATTACCGCTTTTATCCGCTCATCTGGTAACAGAACTTCGCCCACATCTGGCCCAGCAGCAATTACAGACTGCACTACACCTGCGGGTAAACCCACGTACTCCATCAACTGTAAAGCGCGCAAGGCAATTAAACTGGTTTGTTCTGCTGGTTTGGCAATGACTGTATTACCGGTAACAATAGCGGCTGCCACTTGTCCTAAAAAGATCGCTAATGGGAAATTCCAAGGACTAATACACAACACCACGCCTCTTGGCGCTAAGCGGTCATCTTCAGCAAGTTCTTCCGCTCGGGCGGCATAATAACGACAAAAATCAACCGCCTCACGAACTTCGTCCACTCCATCTGATGTGACTTTTCCTGCTTCTTTAATACACAAAGCAATGAGTTCATCCATATTACGTTCAAGGATGTCCGCAGTACGACGCAACAAATTGGCCCGTTCCTCAATTGGAGTTTGTGACCAAGTGCTAAATGTTTGGTGTGCAATAGTTAATTTATCAGCCATTTGCTGCTGAGTATCGAAACGATGAAAACCAATTATTTCATCCAAATTGGCAGGGTTTCGCACTGCAAGGCAACCTTCAGGTACTTGCTCTTCGCTTAATAGGTGTTCATCAAACCAGCGATCAACGGCCGCCTTTAACGGTGTTATTTGATTAATGTCTGTGACATCAAGACCTTTGGAGTTGTCTCTTTCTTTACCGTACAAGGCAATGGGTTTCTGAATTTGGTCGTTATATTTAGATTTTAACCTTTGGGTTTTCTCAACCGGATCTTCGAGTAATGATTCAACGGGTCTTGATTCGTCAACTATGGCATTAACAAAAGAAGAATTTGCGCCGTTTTCAAGCAGGCGGCGCACTAAGTAGGCTAATAAATCTTCATGCTCTCCTACAGGCGCGTAAATGCGGCATTGGATACTTTCTAAGGAAACGATCTGATCATACAGACTGTCACCCATACCGTGCAGGCACTGAAACTCAAAACCTTCTTTATCATCACCGGCCAATTCCACTATTACCGCCGCAGTGTAAGCATTATGAGTCGCAAATTGTGGATAGATAGTGTCACGATAATCGAGCAAACGGTTGGCACAGGCATGATATGACACATCGGTAGATGATTTACGGGTAAACACTGGGAAGTGTTCCAAACCATCTTTTTGGGCATTTTTTATTTCCGTATCCCAATAGGCGCCTTTTACCAATCTGACCATCAACTTGCGACCGACCTTTTGAGTCAGTTCTCGCAACCAATCTATCACGTACATGGCACGTTTTTGATAAGACTGCACGGCTAAACCAAAACCATCCCAACCAGTTAAGTCGGGATCGCTAAATACTTGTTCAATAATATCTAGGGAAATATCTAAACGTTCTGACTCTTCGGCATCAACCGTTAAGCCAATATCAAATTCTTTGGCAAGCAGACACAACTCTTTAAGTTTTGGCGGGATCTCCGCCATAACTCTTTCTCTATGAGTAAATTCATAACGAGGGTGTATGGCTGATAACTTAACTGAAATCCCTGGGCTTCTTCTAGGACCTTTGCCTTTTGCTGCTTTGCCGATAACTTTTATGGCTTGTGCATAGGCATTAAAATAATCATCGGCATCTTTTTGGGTTCTGGCACCTTCACCTAACATGTCGTAAGAATAAACATAACCTTTACGCTCTTTTTCTTCAGCCCGCTGCACCGCATCTTCAATGGTTTCACCCATAACAAACTGTTGACCCATGACTTTCATGGCAATATTCATAGCTTTACGAATAACTGGCTCACCAACCTTGCCTAGTGTTTTTTTCAAAAAGCCAAATTTATTCTGTTGATTGGCATAATTAACCAAACCACCGGTTAACAGTAAACCCCAAGACGAAGCATTAACAAATAGTGATTCGCTATTGCCTAGATGAGAGCTCCATTGTCCTTTGGATAATTTATCGCTGATCAACTTATCTTGGGTTTTTTTGTCTGGTACCCGTAATAATGCTTCTGCTAAGCACATCAAAACCACGCCCTCAGCCGAAGATAGTGAGTACTCATTAAGTAGGGCCTCAACCACACCTGTGCCTTCCTGATCATTACGGATCTGCAGCACCATTTTACGGGCTCTCTCCCAAGCACGACTACGAGCACGCATATTGACTTCTGCATCTGGCAGAATATGTTCAACGGCAAGGTTTTCATCGATGCGATAAAAATCGCGAATTTTTTGACGAATCGGTGATTCAGTGACTAAGTTACCGTCAAACAACATGTGCAACTCCAAATAAGTTGGAAAGTGAAACTTAAAACGCGCTTTTTTCAAGCACATTCAATATTTCGTGGAGTATATAGACTGCAACTAGTGGCTACAACGTTTGTAGAAAAACTTGTAGGGAAGCCGTTAAGCAGAGTGTAAATATTTTAGAATAAACAACTCTGAGAATTGCCAATCTGGCTTTAGGTGACATCTAAGGAAGCGTTTCATAAATCTGCCAAAAACTAGATCTTAAGTAGAGCGATCCCAAAATAAATTGAACATTGGACTAAGATAGACGCAATCATGAGGCGCTTTTTCGGCGAGTAAAATCCATCTGGATTTTTTGTTAGATAATAATTACAACTTCCATGATATTTCATTTCTTAATTTTTCAACAAGCTTAGGATCTGGTCCCGCAACTACCATGTAAACAAAAGATTGCTCATCGATTTTTATACACTTTATTGCAGCACGATTATTATTGAAATTGCCATAAACGTAATTACCATTTTTCACTACTGATTTAAAACCAAGTGAATTTAAAATACTAACTCCTTTAGTTGCACATAATTCAGGTGATTCTTTTAATAGTTTATGGTGTGACCATAACTGAGGTATATATTCTTTAGTGACAGTAATATATTGGGTTTCTTGCTTAGTGACAGTCGGATTATTGTTTTCAGATGTACTTGAACAGCCTGATAAGGCAATTAAGAATAAGATAGCTAAAGACTTGATGGAACTCTCCTTGATATATAACTCCTCGTTTAGAGGCAAAAAACTGTTGGCTAAGACTAGCGACGGAAGAGCAAAAGCCAACTGTTTTGGGCCTTTTAAAAGACCTGTTAGCTATGGGCCAATTTAAGGCCGATAATACCAATACAAATAAAACCAAGACTTACGATTTTAAGCATGTCAGCGGGTTCGTGGAACAATATAATCCCTAGTATTGCCGTCCCAATTGCGCCGATGCCTACCCATACAGCGTAGGCTGTACCAACAGGTAATGTTCTCATTGCTATACCTAGCAATAGAAAGCTCGCAACTAGCGCTAGCACAGTGCCTACTGTTGACCAAAATTTAGTAAAGCCTTCTGTATACTTCAGCCCAATTGCCCAGCTAATCTCAAGCAGTCCTGCCATAAATAGAATAAACCAATTCATAAACACCTCTCAATAATAGGGGTCGTCCCCTGAAAATTTTTGAGAGGTGAGGTCGTCCTCACTTCTGAATGCCTAACACTTATATAAGTAGCGAATATTACTCTGTATTTTTGTCGATATTAAGTTTTTTATTTGTCTCGCTTAATTTCTCTTGTGGCTATTAGCCAACTTGGTGTTCGTCCATAAAAAGCAATCATTCCACATAGCAAAGGTTGTCACACCCCTTTCCCAAACCAACTCAACTTCTCATGTAAACTAACCACCGAACCTACAATGATTAACGCTGGTGGTTTGATGTCAGCGGCTTCTGCCTTGTGCTGAATATCTTCTAAGGTGCCAGTCACCACTTTTTGATCGGAAGTCGTCGCGGATTGCACCATGGCGACTGGGGTAGTGGCTGCCAATCCATGATTAACTAACTGCTCACAAATAATAGGTAAGCCGGTTAAACCCATATAAAACACTATGGTTTGGTCTGGCTGTGCTAAACCTTTCCAATTTAGGTTAATACTGTTGTCTTGTAAGTGTCCAGTGGCAAAAACTACCGATTTGGCGTGATCTCTGTGGGTAAGTGGTATGCCTGCATAACTGGCTGCGCCGCTGGCAGCAGTAATGCCGGGAACGACCTGAAAGTTTACGCCGCGTTCGATTAGCGTTTCGAGTTCTTCGCCGCCTCGGCCAAAAATGAAAGGGTCGCCACCTTTTAATCGCACTACGCGGTTACCTGCTAGGGCTTCTTTGGCTAGTAACTCATTAATTTCATTTTGCGGAACTGTGTGTTTACTTTTAGCTTTGCCCACATAGATCTTTTCAGCATCACGCCTGACAAGCTCTAGTATTTCTGGGGAAACCAAGCGGTCATAAACCACTACATCGGCTTTTTGCATTAAGCGCAAGGCTCTAAAGGTTAATAAGTCTGGGTCGCCCGGACCTGCGCCTACTAAATATACTTCTCCAACTGTTTTGCTAGCATCTGCTGCATTTAATTTTTCTAAGAATTTTTGTTCCGCGACTTGTTGGTTACCCTGTAATACGTTTTCGGCTATATCGCCGTCTAAAACGTCTTCCCAAAAATAACGGCGTTCGGTGACTGATTTGAAACGCTTTTTAACGGATTCTCTGAATTTCTCTGAAAATTTCCCTAATAAACTGATTTTCTGAGGGATAACCGATTCGAGTTTTTGTCTTAAATATCTGAGTAATACTGGTGCTACACCACCGCTACTAATAGCAATAATGATAGGTGAGCGGTCAACAATAGATGGGGTTATAAATTGGCAAAGTGGTGTGTTATCTACCACGTTGACTAAAATCTTCTGTGCTCGGGCATGATCGTGAATTTGTTTGTTTAATTCGCTGTTATCTGTGGCTACAAAAACCATTTGTTTATTACTTAAATCTGACTCGTCGTAAGGTCTGACAATCAGGTTGATTTTTTCTTCATTGGCAAATCGTTGCACTGTATCGCACACCCAAGGTGCTACAACTGTGATCTGCGTAGCGGTTTTTAACAGTAATTCCACTTTACGTGCGGCAACTTCTCCAGCGCCCACAACTAAACAGCTTAAGTCTGTGGTATCTAAAAATATTGGGAAATATTGCATGTGTTAGTGCTCGTTAAAATGTAGCGCTTAGTGTGCCTTGCTTGGATAGAAGTGCAAACCAATTAAATTAGAATTGATATTCCATTAGGTTATTAAGGTTATGGATAAACTTGTATTTGTATATATAAAAAAAGGGGCTGTATAGCCCCTTTCTGAATTTTTAAAAGCTTAAAGCTTAGTCACGATTAGCTGGATTACCACGTTTTTTAGGTGGTTGTTCTGACCATTCGCGCATACCTAAACTACGACCTGCTACACGAGTTTTTTGTAAAGTGTCGTGTGTCGCTTTAGGCATATCTTTAGGTAAATCTACTGTGCTGAAATTATCATAAATTTCGATAGAACCAATATTTTTACTGCTGATATTTGCTTCGTTAGCGATCGCGCCCACTATGTTGCCAGGTTTGGCACCATGAGTATGACCGACCTCAATACGATAACGTTGCATACCTTCACTAGGTGGACCAGATTTGCGTTCACGTTTAACACGCTCACCGCCGCCACGCTCGCCGCCACGTTCTGGACGACCACCGCGCTCTCTTGGAGCACGATCATTTCTGTCGCCACGATCACCTCTTGGTGGGGCAGCATTTAAATCAGGACGGTCACTTTCTCTAAGGATAAGTGGCTCATCACCTTGAGCTATTTTGGCTAATGCCGCCATGATCACTTCTGGTGCTGCGTCAGTTTCTTCTTGAATTGATTCAACGATTGGAATTAGCGTTTCAATTGAGGAGTCGCCAATCGCTTCAATCACACTATTTTTAAAACGAGATAAACGGGTTTCGTTTAATTGTGAGATTGACGGAATAGTCATCGAATCAATTGTCTGCCTAGTGGCGCGTTCAATAGAAAACAACATGCGTTTTTCACGATGTGAAATAAACAATATCGCATCACCTTCACGTCCAGCACGGCCTGTACGACCAATACGGTGAACATATGATTCTGTATCATAAGGCACGTCAAAGTTGATTACATGACTTACACGTTCAACATCAAGTCCTCGAGCTACAACATCTGTGGCAACCAAAATATCGATTTTGCCTTTTTTCAGGCGATCAACAGTACGTTCACGTGAATTTTGTGGAATGTCACCATTAAGAGGTTCAACTGCATATCCTCGTGCTGACAGCTTTTCAGCTAATTCCATAGTGGCTGTTTTGGTGCGAACAAAGATGATCACACCATCAAAAACTTCGACTTCTAATATGCGAGTCAGAGCTTCTAATTTATGATGTCCAGCTACTTGGCAATAACGCTGGCGAATGGTGCTAGCGGTAGCTACTTTGGATTCGATTTTGACTGATTTAGGGTCATTCAAATAACGCTTGGTTATTTTACGAATAGGGTCTGGCATAGTTGCAGAGAAAAGTGCTGTTTGGCGCTTCTCTGGGGCATGACCCAATATCCAGGTTACATCGTCGATAAAGCCCATACGCAACATTTCGTCAGCTTCATCTAGTACCAAAAACTTCAATTTGTCGAGTTTAAGTGTACCTTTTTTGATGTGGTCAATAACACGGCCAGGTGTTCCGACTACAACTTGTGTACCGCGTCTTAGTTGACGAATTTGGTTATCGTAAGACGAACCACCGTAAATAGGCAATACGTTAATTTTCTTGGAAAAGCTTGCATACACTTGGAATGCTTCAGCTACTTGAATAGCAAGTTCACGAGTCGGTGCTAATACCAATAGTTGAGTGTTCTTATCATCAGGATCAATATTCGCTAACATAGGTAAGGCAAAGGCGGCGGTTTTACCGGTACCTGTTTGTGCAGTACCTAAGACGTCATGGCCGTCTAATATAAGCGGAATACATTCTGCTTGAATAGGTGTTGGTTTTTCATAGCCGACTTTATCTAATGCTTGCAGCAGTTCTTCGGGTAGGTTTAAATCTCTAAATGTTATTTCAGATGTGGTGGTTGTCATCAATTTTCCCAGGGTACAGGCAGGCACAGCGTTATTTGAATCGGTAATACAATTTCTAAAATCAGTAATACAATTATTTAAGGCGAAGCCGGCACGGTTTCAAAGGTTAAATTATATTCGATTTTCAACATTTACTCCATGTAATGCTTTGTTTAATTGCATTATTTTTGGGAAATGTGTTTTTGTGGTGCAGCAATTTGTGGTTTATTGTCAAGTATGTTGCAAATAAGTGGTTTAGTTGTATCAGGTGGTTAACATGTGACGATAGATTTCTTCATTTGGCAAATTTTTCATCAAAAGTAGTTTTTAGGATTAAGAGCAAAGGCCTCTATGAAACCAAGTATTAAGAAAGACCGATTTATCCCACTGAGAAAAACAGATTTGATCCAAGCCTGTTTAGATGATGGCCAATTGTCAGGTGAGCAACTCAGTCCATTTAAAACACTTTGTCAGCAGATCGTGAGTACCTTACATTTCGAATATCATCAAATTCTAGAAGAATTAAAAGATAGTTATGCACCTTTTGACCTTAATTCCGACACCTTAACCGTTACTAAGTTAACTGATGATATTTTGCAGGCTAAGCAATCTAGCTTCACCTCTAGATTTACCCAAGTATTAAATGCGGCTAACTTCGAAAAAGTCACAGATCAAGATCTACAAGAAGCGCTACAAGAAGAATCATTATTTAAGGTGAGGTTAGCGGTTGAATTTGAAGATTTTGAAGATGTAGTTTTTTATCGCCGTGGCGAATATCAACAAACCGAAACTATCAGTAAATTTTGGGGATTACGTAAACAAAAGATAACTTTCACCAACTACGACAAAGTTGCGGTGTACATTAAATTTAAAGATGCAGATTATTTTAGCCAGACAAAAAGTAAAAAACTGAAGTTTAAGCAGGGCATTGCCGACCCAGGCTCTACCATAATTAAGCTCTTTCAGAATGTACCTAAAGCCGATTTAGAAATGTTGTTCCCTAATAGTCAGGTGCGTATGAGAACGATCGATAAAGCCATAATAGGAGGTTCGGCATTAGTCGGGGGGGCGGTAGTCTTAGTGACTAAACTTGGCGCTTCGCTATTAGTATTAGCAGGACTTTTTAGTTATTGGCTGGGATTGACTAACCAAGAAGTGACGATTAACACCCAGCAATTAATTGCTTTGGGGGTTGGGGCAGGGGTGTTAGGTGGTTTTATCTTTAAAGAGTGGAGTAAGTTTAAAAACCGAAAGTTGCGTTTTATGAAAGCCTTGGCAGATAACTTGTACTTTAAAAACTTAGATAACAACTCAGGTGTCTTTCATCATCTTATCGATTCTGCTGAAGAAGAAGAATGTAAAGAAGCTATATTGGCTTATTATTTTCTTGTGGTTCAGGGGGCTTCTATGACAAGCGAACAACTGGACAATAAAATAGAACAGTGGTTTGCAGTACATTTTGATTTTCAAATTGATTTTGAAATCGCCGATGCTTTAGCTAAATTGCAACGATTTGGTATTATTAAATCTGCTGACGGTAAATATACGGCATTGCCAATAAAGGTCGCACAATCGCAACTTGATGCTCAATGGGACGGAATATTTAACTTTTCCAATGCGCCATTGCCAGAATAAATGAGGAATATCTATACAATAAAACTGTTTGTGCTAGTCGCATAAGACAAAAACACATGTCATTATATCTCCATAGGATTAATACAAGGAATAATCAGTATGAAAGGTTTTAATTCAACGCAATTAAAATATGCATTAGCTGTTGTTGCATTAAGTGCGTTATCGAGTTGCGGTAAACAAACAAGCGACGAATATATAAAAGACGCGCAACAATATATTGCAGAAAATAAACCTGCTGCTGCTGTAGTTGCACTGAAAAATGCGGTGCAAGTTGAGCCGAAGTCAGCTCAAGCTCGATTTGAACTAGGGCAGCTTTATATTCAACAGAAGCAGTTTGAAAGTGCTGAGAAAGAGCTTAATCGTGCATTAGAATATGGTTTTGAAGCATCAAAAGTATTACCACTATTAACTCAAGCTTACCAGCAAACTGGTGCCTATTCAGCCATTAGTAAATTAGAACATAACGAAGGTGGTTTAACCTCGGTCGAACGAGCTGAAATCGGTTATTTCAAAGTGGTTGCATTGGCGCGCTTAAATAAATTAGATGAAGCGCGTTTATTGATTGAGGAATTGTCTGTAATTGAATCAAGTTCTGTTTTTAAAGGTCTGACGGCAGCTTATAAGCTGGTATTAGATAAAGAATATGAAACAGCCGCTGCAACTGTAACTGAGTTGCGTGAACAAGCGCCACAAAATGCAGAAGTACTGAAGTTATTAGCTCAGCTAAAATTGTCTCTTGGTGCACCAGATGAAGCTGCTGAAATATTTAAAGACTATGTTAAGTTTTACCCAGAAGACAAACAAACAACCTTTGTTTTGGCTAAATTATTGGTGGATATAGGTGATTTAGAAGCTGCTGATCCCTATATAGATGAACTTCTGTTACTCAATGATCAAAATGCCTTACTAAATCAATTGAAAGCTGCAACTTATGCAAATAAAGGTGATTATGCTAATGCCCTTAAGCGTGCAGAAATAGCCATTACTGGTAATATTGATGAGCCGTCTCTACGCTTGATTGCAGGTTATTCAGCCTATCAAATACAAGATTATTCAAGTGCCAACCGCCATTTGACTTATATCGCGTCTTTATTACCAGATAATCACCCTGGTCTTAGATTACTTGCGGCGAGTCAATTGCAGTTAGGACTTACCTCAGAAGTGGGGGATGTGTTAGAGCGACTCGATCAACTCACTGATAAAGACGCCCCATTGTTTTCCAAGGCAAGTTATCAACTGCTGCGGGGTGGTTTTGAAAAAGAAGCTAAAGCTTTGATAGAGAAATCTTCAGATATCAGCCGTACTGCTGAAGATTTAACACGTTTAGGACTATTGCAGCTATCTCTGAACAACCTTGATGGCATTGTTAACTTAGAAGAGGCCGTTAGTAAGTCCCCTGAACTGGTGAGCGCACAGACTACTCTCGCAAAAGCATACATAGTCACTAAGAAATATGATAAAGCCTTGGAACTAGCAGCTAAGTGGAAAATCACTAGCCCTGATGATGCAAAACCCTATCTGTTGGCTGGCGATGTTTACACAAGGCAACAGAAATTTAATGAGGCAAAAGTAGAATTTGAAAAAGCGTCAGGGCTAGACAAAATTAGCCCCTCACCAAAATTAGCCATGGTTAACTTAGCATTGGCACAAGAAGATGTGGCACAGGCTAGCCTGTTATTAGAGCAATTGTTACTTGAATATCCTGATAATGTCCCCGCATTGGCGACTTATTATATGGTCAGTAAAAAAGCTAATAAGTTGTCATCAGGAATTGACAAAATCCAAGCTGCGTTTAACCGTGATCCTGCAAATATTACTACAAGGTTACTGCTAGCCCGTGTCCAAGTTGTCGAAAACAACTACCCAAAAGCTATTGAGTTATTAAACGCAATAAAAGATCAAAAAGACCTGCCACAAGCTTATTGGAAAACATTAGGTCAAAGTTTGATTAAAACTAACCAACTGCGACCGGCTACTTTGCATTACGATGCATGGTTGGCAAAAGAACCCAATAATAAGGACGCTATTGTAGGTAAGTTATTATTACTCGACAGTCAGAATAAATTTGCAGAAGGTTCAAAATTGACCCAAGGATATCTTAACAATCGTGACGATGTTCAGATGCAGTTGTTGAATACTCACTTTCTCATTATGCAGGCGGATTATCCTGCTGCTCAAAAGGCGTATGATGCATTACCTGAGAATGTACTTGATTTACCCTTAAGCAAAGGTTTTCTGGCGCGTTTTCAATTACATAATAAACAGCCAGAATTGGCATTAGAAAATGCACTGATTGCTTACAATGCGGTGCCAAATATTAAAAATTTAATGTTACTGGTGGCCACCTACGAAATATTACAACAACCAAACAAAAGCATAGAATTGCTTAAGCAACATCTTCAGAAGCAACCCACAGATTTGGCCGCAAAAATGTTACTGGCAGAAAGACAAATAGGTGATGATTTATCTGGGGCGATGGTTACTTATGAACTGGCTTTGCAACAAAACCCTAATAATTATATTGCCAGTAATAACTTAGCCTATTTGCATTTACAAAAAGGTAATATTGATAAGGCTAAGGGTTATGGAGAAAAGGCAGTTGAACTCGAACCTAGTAACCCCGCGGCTTTGGATACTCTAGCGCAAATATTTGTAGCGGAAAAAGACTACAATGAAGCGTTAAAATTATATGACCGAGCGATAACTGATGATATGCAAAATGAAGAAATCTATCTCAATTATGTTGAAGCTCTGTTATTAGCGGATGATATGTTTTTAGCTAAACGCAAACTAAGTCAGCGTGAGATGAAACAGAAAGCATCAATTATTAGAGTCGCCCAGCTAAAGGCTGACTTTGGTATTGAGTAGTATTGACTAATAGTTAGGATTATATAATTTATTCAAAGGCCACGTTTTGTGGCCTTTTGTTTATACCATTCCGCATAAAGAAGTGACCTCTCAGCGAGATTTTAAAAGGACTTAATCAAGGCGCTTGAATGAAGTAATAGTTATTCTATTGCGAATTCGAGCAACGCAGAGTAAGTCCTTTTAAAACTCGCCCTAAAGGGAAAGCACCAGCCATTCTTGCGCTTCGTTCTCACTACTTGAAAGGGATTAACCATTACTGCATAGTGACGCCTTACGCAAAAATGGCTGGTGCATTCTGAGTGGTCACTTCTTTATACGGATTGGTATTATACAATCGAACAATTATTGGAGGTACCGAGGCAAATTTTTACGGCAACCACACGCTATTGTGAAGATGGCCGTAATAAACAGCTGCAATAATAGTGGTACTGGACACTATGGCTTATCCCAAGCTCTGGTTAACTAGTCTGAGTTTGGGACAGCTATTAATTAAGAGAAAAGACGTGCTTCACCCGCTTGGCGTCTCTTGGCTTTTAATATTAGCAATAACGTGATGAATCCAGGTAATGCTTGAATATATAAGATACTAACCTTGGCAGTGAGGCCACCAAAAATACCTGCAATAGTGATGCATATAAGTAGAAATACTTTTAGGCTTTGATTACCACTGATTAAACCCCAAAGTAAACCAAAGCCTAAAAAGCTATTGTACAATCCCTGATTCATGGCCAATACTTCTGAAGATTGTGCAACCTCAGCCGTCATTGAGAATATTTTTTGTCCTACAGGATGATTCCAGAAAAACATTTCTAGCACCATTATGCCTATATGTAACAGGGCGACTAAAAAGGTCATAAACCCAGCGAAAAACTTCATAGATATTACCTTGACTACTTTGCAACAGATATATTTTTTCATAGTGTGGTAAATCTGCCTAAGTTGCAAGGATTGCAGTTAAATCGCAGGCGAGTTGTTTTGGAACAAAAAAAAAGCGCCGATAGGCGCTTTTTTGTATAACAATTTAGTAATTGGTTTATTTACCGCCTTTTTGACCCTTCATATAACGGAAAAAGTCACTATCCGGTTCTACCACTAAGATGTCTTGTTTGCTGCTAAAGCTTTTCTTATAAGCATCCATACTACGCAAGAAGCTATAAAACTCAGGATCTTTGGTGTAAGTCTCAGCATAAATCTGAGCCGCTTGAGCTTCACCTTCACCTCTAAGTTTACGCTGATTACGTTCTGCGTCAGCTAACATGACGGTAATTTTGGCATCAATATCTGCTTTGATAAATTCAGCTTTTTCTTTACCTTCAGAGCGATGCTCTCTGGCTACCGCTTCACGTTCAGTTCGCATGCGTTGGAAAATATAGTTACGTACCTCTAATGGTAAATTGATTTGTTTAACGCGCACGTCAACAATTTTTATACCTAATTCATCTGAACTTGAAGAGGCTTGTTCCATAGCTTCGTCCATTAATTCTGAACGTTCACCAGAAACAATTTGTGTAATAGTGCGGGTACCAAATTCAGAACGCAGACCATTATTCACTTTTTGTTGTAGCAGTATTTCCGCACTCGCTTTGATACCACCAGTTGCTAGATAGTACTTAGCGAAATCTTCGATTTTCCACTTAACATATAAGTCGACAATCAAATCTTTTTTCTCTGAGGTAACAAAACGATCTGGTATTTCATCCAAAGTTTGAATACGTGCATCAAGACTTACGA
The DNA here is from genome assembly GCF_000314995.1 of Paraglaciecola arctica BSs20135. Taxonomy (GTDB): domain Bacteria; phylum Pseudomonadota; class Gammaproteobacteria; order Enterobacterales; family Alteromonadaceae; genus Paraglaciecola; species Paraglaciecola arctica. The sequence continues at coordinate 104,067 of NZ_BAEO01000027.1, forward strand.
CGCGATCAAAAAACGGCAATTTTAGGTGAAGGCCAGGTTCGAAAACCTTAGTATCACCGGTTTCGCTGTCTCTTTGTACTTTACCAAACTGAATAACGATGGCCTTGTTGCCTTCATCTACAACAAACAAAGAACCAAATACAAGTAGGCCTAAGGCCACAATAATTAGTGCAATAAAATTTTTCATGTCTTAGTTTCTCCCACTACGTGCGCCGCTACTGCGACTGCTTCTGGAGTTGTTGTCAACCGACTGAGTATCACTGTCTTGATTCCGTAAACCTTCTAACGTACTTCTATTATTGGCAGGAATAGTTGGACCCGATTGATTGCTCAATATTTTTTCCAACGGTAAATACATCATGTTGCCAGTGCCTTTGGTATCCACCAAGATTTTGCTGGTATTACCATATACTTCTTCCATAGACTCAATATAGATGCGACTACGAGTCACTTCTGGAGCTGCCTGGTATTGAGGTAATAACTCTTCAAAACGTGCGATTGCACCTTGAGCTTCTAATGTAACACGCTCTTTATAGGCTTGAGCTTCTTGTGCCATACGGTTGACTTGTCCACGAGCTCTAGGCTCAATTTCACGAGAATAGGCTTGTGCTTCGTTGATAAAACGTTGTTCATCTTCTTGTGCTGCAATGGCATCATCAAAAGCTTCCTTCACTTCTTCTGGTGGTCTTGCATCCTTGAAGTTCATATCAACCACAGATATTCCCATGTCGTATGACTCAATAATTCCAGTTAACTCATCCCGAACACTTTGTCTTGCTGCTTCACGACCACCTGTTAGCACGTCATCCATTTTAGAATGTCCGACAACATAACGAATGGCACTATCAAACGCCTGACTCAAACTTTCTTCAGGGCTTGTGACCGCAAAGCTGTATTTATATGGTTCGAGGATGCGATATTGGACTTCCATCTCAACACGTACCACGTTTTCATCTTCAGTTAACATTGAACCAGACGAAGGCATAGAGCGGATCGTTTGCACATCTACAGGTTTAACTGTGTCAACAAAAGTCGGTTTCCAACGTAAGCCGGGATCAACAAAATGGCTAAATTCACCAAAACGCAACACTACGCCGCGCTCTGCTTCACGAATAGTATAAAAACCACTAAACACCCAGACTATAACCAATATACCTAAAATTACGAGTGCACCTATACCACCAAGACTTTTACCTCCTGATGAGCCGCCACTACCTCCACCGCCAAACTTGCCAAATTTATTCATCAAGTTTTTGAATACCTCGTCTAAATCAGGTGGGCCTTGATCTCGGCCGCCCTTGTTTTTCCAAGGATCATTGTTGTTACCACCGGGCTCATTCCAAGCCATCATTTCTCTCCAACTAGTTAATTCAATAAATAGGTCTATTGACCAATACGAGTTTCTTTAAATTTGTTATTTGTTATTTGTTATTTGTTATTTGTCGCTAAATTTCTACAATATATGACTCTAAATCTACGTCGATACGTTTAATGAGTCTATTCCAATCACGCTGTTCCATACGCACATCGACTTGCCAATCGCCATTTTCGGCATAATCTTCTGAGGCAATACAGTTCATATCAAAAAACACACCACGTAAATTACTCTTATGTGGTGGTATTAATAAGCTATGTTGTACCATGTTTTTTGATAAACATTCAGTAATTGCGTTGAGCAGTAAATCAATACCAAGCCCTTGTTGGGCAGATATCCAAACGCGAATAGGCATGCCTGATTCGTCGCGATCTATTTTTGCATTAACGCCATCCATGCGATCAATTTTATTACACACCACTAACTGTTGGATCTCGTCAGCTTTTATCTCTTCAAGCACTTCATTGACTTGTCCGATATTTTCTCGAAATTGCTCGTCAGAATAATCGACTACATGCAATAACAGGTTAGCTTGTTGGGTTTCTTGCAAAGTAGCTTTAAAGGCCGCTATGAGATCATGGGGGAGGTGACGAATAAAACCAACCGTATCGGCAAGAATCGCTGCGCCAACATCTTGTAACTGAATCTTTCTAAGCGTTGGATCAAGCGTAGCAAACAGTTGATCCGCTGCATAAACGGCAGAATCTGTCATAGTATTAAATAATGTTGATTTACCAGCATTAGTATATCCCACTAGCGAAACCGTTGGGATCTCTGCTCGAACTCTGGAACGGCGACCTTGTTCACGTTGTTTTTGTACTTTGTCGAGGCGGCGTTGGATTGCCTTAACTCTAGCTGCTAATAGTCGTCTATCAGTTTCAAGCTGACTTTCACCTGGACCACGTAGACCAATTCCACCTTTTTGTTTATCTAGGTGAGTCCAACCGCGAATTAACCGAGTGCTGATATGACGAAGTTGCGCTAACTCTACTTGTAACTTACCTTCGTGAGTTCGGGCACGTTGGGAAAAAATATCTAGAATAAGACCAGTACGGTCGAGTACCCGACATTGGCATAATTGTTCTAAATTACGTTCTTGAGAGGGAGATAAACTATGATTAAAAATTACCACATCAGCTTGCAAAGCCCTGACAGCATTGGCAATTTCTTCGGCTTTACCGCTTCCTACAAAATATCGAGCTTGTGGCGTCTGCCGAGATCCTGTGACTACATCTATGGCATTTACGCCAGCAGACGAAACAAGCAATTGTAATTCTAATAAATCTTCTTTGCTATTTTCATCAGCAAAATCAATATGTACTAAAACAGCTTGTTCACCTGCTTCATAACGGTCAAACAATCAGTTCTCCTAAAACCATCTAGTTTTCGTCTACTTCCGATTGACCAGCAGTTGGCATTGGGATTGCGCGTGATGGGACAACGGTAGAGATTGCGTGTTTATAAACCATTTGGCTTACAGTGTTTTTAAGTAAAATTACAAACTGATCAAAGGACTCAACTTGCCCTTGTAGTTTAATACCGTTTACTAGATAAATGGATACAGGAATACGCTCTTTACGCAGCGTATTGAGGAATGGGTCTTGTAATGATTGCCCTTTTGCCATGTTCAATCCTTTTTTATTATAAAATTACCCTAAATCGGGATTATACAGTAAAAAATATAGCTGTATAGACCGCATTAGGATTGAAATTTACTCTGTCTAATGACTTTCGACAAATTGTTTGACGAAAATGTATCTAAGGGGTGAATATTTTCCCAACTTCTTAACCAAGTCAATTGCCTTTTGGCTAACTGCCGAGTCGCGGCAATTGACTTTTCACGCATTTCATTAAAATCATAATCACCATCTAGGTACTGCCACATTTGCCGGTATCCGACACATCTGATAGAAGGTAAGTTCAAATGTAGATCACCTCTATCTTTTAATTTTTCTACTTCGGCCTGAAACCCTGTATCGACCATCAATTGAAAACGCTGAGCAATGCGTTGATGTAATACCTTGCGATCATCCGGTGCAATACAAAATTGTTTTACATTATAGGGTATGGGGGCGGATTTAGTAGCCATCAAGTCTGTCATTGAGCGATTTGTTAGAAGATAAACTTCTAAGGCTCGAATTAATCGTTGCGGATCATTGGGGTGAATACGTTTAGCAGAGGTAGGATCGATTAGCTCTAATTGTTGGTGCAATACTTGCCAACCGGACTCCTCGGCTTTTGCTTCTATCGCTTTTCTAACGTTTTGATCTGACTCTGGTAATGGCGAAAGCCCATCTAGCAAGGCTTTGTAATACATCATAGTGCCACCAACCAATAATGGGATATTGCCCCGTGATGTAATGTCTTGCATTGCTATCAGCGCATCTTTACGAAATTCGGCTACAGAATAACTTTGTGCGGGATCTAAGATATCTATAAGCAGATGCGGGGCTTTTTTTAATTCCGCAGCGCTTGGCTTAGCCGTGCCTATGTCCATACCTCGATAGATCAACGCAGAGTCGACACTTATTATTTCGCAAGGCAGGTTTTCGCAAAGTTCAATCGCAAGGTCGGTTTTTCCTGACGCAGTGGGCCCCATCAAAAATAATGCAGGTGGCAAGCTAGTTGTGTCTTTGTTCAAAATATCATTCATGCATATTCAGCCAATCATCTAAATTTACGGGGGTAGCTATTTTAGCCATATCATGTTCTAAATTAACTGATGAATGGACAAACTGCTGCCACAATTCTTGTATCTGGCTAAGATCTGTTTCTTCAGCTGAAACCATGCATGTTAGCAAGTGCTTACGTACCATTTTGGTATCTAATTCCGTACAACTCAAAATGTCCTCTAAACATTCTATCCACCGAAATTGCCTTAATCCAGCAGGTACTTTACGTAGAATTATTCTATTTGGTGTCCAACCAATTTCCACACTGTTCTCCAAAAGTGGCTGATAGAGTGCTTTTGCCTGGGCTAACAAATCAGCCGTGGCTTTTATCGATATCGGCATCAATAAAGGTTGGCTTACGGGCATAGTATCTGCGTAAATTTTTGACATCACATTAAGATGCAACGCTTGTGTTTCGAGTAAATAGAATTTTTTATCAACTTTAATCAGAATTTTTTTATCTGTTACTTGTAGCCATTGCCCGGGCAGCGTAGTTGCTTGCTCAGCAGAATTAATTGACTGTGTTGGGGTCATCAATTGTTGGTAGTTTTTTGAAGATTGCTTGATAACTTGTGAAGAGTTGACTAAGTGCTCTGCCTTGTCCTTGTTTGCAAAGGTGCCCGAAGAACCAGATGACTGACTGCTTGCACTACCATAGCTAGATAAAACATCGTCAACTTTAGGTTCAGATGTTGGCCTTTGCAATGCTTGAATATAGTTATGATTGGGTTCGGCATTGGGTAATACGTTCACTTCAGGGGGATGTTGTTGCCCTTGTTGAAAATATTGATTAAGGGAATCCGTTAATGCTCTATATATGAAGTCATGTACCAAACGAGCTTGATGGAACCTCACTTCATGTTTGGCTGGATGAACATTAACATCGACTTGGTTGGGCTCAAGGGTCAAATATAGTACATAGGCTGGATACAAATCGGCACCAATCAATCCTTCAAACGCTTGGCGAACAGCATGGTTGATCAACTTATCGCGCATCATCCGGCCATTTACATAGAAGTACTGAAAGTCGCCATGAGGTTTAGCTTGTTCTGGTTGAGCCAACCAGCCTTTTAACTCAAACTGTTGATATTGACTATTAAGCTCAATGCATTGCTCGGAAAACTCTTTGCCACAAATATTAGCAAGGCGTTTTAATTCAGAACCTTGTACTTTCACTGCAGGGTATTTACGCAGTAATTTACCATTATGTTTAAGACTAAAACTCACATCAAACCGACTTAGAGCAATACGCCTGACAATTTCATCGATATGGGCAAACTCAGTTTTTTCGGTACGTAAAAATTTGCGCCTCGCGGGGGTATTAAAAAACAAATCGACTACATCGACACTAGTGCCATCAGGATGTGCTACTGGATTAAGTTGCACTTGCATATCGCGACCTTCGCAGTGTGCTTGCCAAGCTTGGGTCTGCTCTTTGGGCTTAGAACTTAAACTCAAGCGTGCAACTGAACTGATACTGGCTAAAGCTTCACCGCGAAAACCTAAACTACAAATAGCTTCTAAATCATCTAATTTTGCTATTTTACTAGTGGCATGGCGGCTTAACGCTAAAGCGAGTTCATCATGAACAATGCCGCTGCCGTTATCGCGGATCAATATGCGTTTATGTCCGCCTTTTTCAATATCAATTTCAATGGAAGTAGCGCCTGAATCTAGGCTATTTTCTACTAACTCTTTGACCACAGAAGCGGGGCGTTCAACCACTTCTCCAGCGGCAATTTGGTTGGCTAATCTTGCGGGAAGAATTTGAATTGGCAAAACAATGACCTTGGTATAAATGCTAAATGAGTGGACTAGGTGCTAGGGATCGTTAGAACTTGTCCGATACGCACCACGTCAGTATTTAGGTTGTTGGCTTTTTTCAGGGTACTGATCTGTACATTATAACGTTGCGCGAGCAAAGATAATGATTCACCGCTGCGGACTCTATGAGTACGCTTTTCTTGTTTCCATTTAGCCCATAAAGAACCATCAGGAGGTGAACCTTTAAAATGTTGTTTAAGTCCGTCAAATACCGATTGAGCCAACCTCTGTCTATAGGTGGACCAATTAAGATTTTTTTCTTCTTTAGGGTTAGAAATAAATCCAGTCTCTACTAAAATTGATGGGATATCTGGTGAAGTTAACACCGCAAGGCTAGCCGCTTGTGGGGTCTTTTTATGTAATCTTGTCACTTTTCTTAGGTGTTTGATCATGTCACGACTTACATCGTAACTGGTGGTCAAAGAGTGATCCATTGACATATCAAGTAATGCTTGGGCTAAATAACGTTCATTCGCCGTATCTTGAATAATTTCCGCGGCACCGCCTAACAATTCAGAATGACGTTCAGTTCTCTCTAACCAACGACCTAATTCAGTATTTGCCCTTTTCATAGATAACACCCACACAGAAGCTCCACTAGGTTGAGGAGTGGTAAAGGCATCTGCGTGGATTGATACAAACATATCCGCTTTATGTTTTCTGGCAAGTTGAGGTCGCTTATTTGGTGAAATATAATAATCACCGGTTCGAGTCATCACAGGCTTCATGCCATTTTCTTTATTAATCAAGGCCTCTAATCGCTCGGCTATACCTAGAGTGATATTTTTTTCATAACTGCCACTAGGGCCAATCGAGCCTGGATCTTCTCCACCATGGCCAGCATCGATAACAATGATAATGTCTCTGTCTGTGGTGGATTTTGAATTTAATACAATTTGTGGTGCACTAGAGTCAGGATCGTTTAGATCAATCACTAACCTATCGCCATAGGGAGCTGTAGGAGGTAAAGCAAATATATTCTTTTCGAGTTTTTTGGATAACTCAATAACTACTCTTACTGATTGCGGATTTTTGGCTGTGCTGTAACGCACCTTTTTGACCAACTTACTATCATTATCCACTTTTGAAAAATCGTAATTTCTTGGAGTATTTTCTATATCGATAACTAATCGTTGCGGATTGTTTAAGGTGAAGTAACTGTAATTAGGCGTATCTGCTAAATCAAATACTAAACGTGTCGTATTCGGGGAAGGCCAAATACGCAGTCCTTCGATGGTGTTTTTAGCAAAACTTACTGTGCTAAAAGCCATCAATATAAAACTGATTAATAGTACATTGAGTTGTTTAGAGCAAAACGTTTGCATTATTATTTTTCTAGTTTAATAGCTTAAGCAAGTCCGAGCCTTTTGCAGATTTGGCCTGCATCGATAACGCACGTCCTGTTTGCGTGTACTCAATACTAATGTGTAAATCCGCTGATGCCAAGAGGCCAGCGCCTTTGTCTGGCCATTCAATCAAACAAATACAATCAGCATCAAAATAATCACGGATACCCATAAATTCTAACTCTTCAGGGTCAGACAAGCGATATAAGTCAAAGTGAAATACCCGCCAGCCTGCTATTTCATAGGGTTCAACTAAAGTGTAGGTAGGACTTTTGACCTTACCAATATGTCCTAATCCTTGTATAAAACCTCGGCTAAAAGTGGTTTTACCTGCGCCTAAATCACCCTCAAGATATATCACTATACCTTGATGACACAACTGTGCTAATTTTCCAGCCAAAGTTACTGTGGCTTCTTCATCCACTAAGTCATAATGTGTTGTGGGTAAATCCGCAATGGGTGAAATCAATGAAATGCTCATAGTCCGTTAACAATGGCTCGTAAAGGTTGTAATAAATCTGAGGTAATCATACCACGTTGACCATATTGTATGGCAACTCTGTCTCCGGCTTCTGCATGAGCGCATACGCCATAAACTGCAGCTTGTTGTGAGGTAAATCCTTGTGCCAAAAAAGCGCCAATAACTCCGCTTAATAAATCCCCCATGCCCGCGGTTGCCATACCAGGGTTGCCGCCTTCGCAAACCCAGCTCTGTGGTTCTTGGTCTAGTCTATTGGTTTGTATAATAGTGCCAGCACCTTTTAATACACAGCTAGATTTATATTTATGGGCAATATTTTTACTAGCCAAATACCTATCATTTTCAATTTTCGCAATATTGCACTGCAATAGCCGGCTCGCCTCGCCTGGATGAGGGGTTAATACTATTGCCGGTAATTGTGCCAAAGTGTCTAGCTGGTCTGCATCATCTGCCATTGCCGCTATCAAATTTAGAGCATCAGCATCAATGACCAATGGCTTAGGGTGAAGTTTAAGATGAGCCAATAACCGCGAAAACTGCTGATGAGCCCAATCATCTTGGCCTAATCCTGGCCCTATAACTATGCAGCTACACCAATCCAATGCTGCCTCAAGGTTTTTGTGAGCAAGCATAATTTCTGGGCGACCAATTGAGATCGCCAAACTGCTTGATTCATGGCAATAAACCTTTACTAAACCAACACCACAGCGCAAGGCAGATTCGGCACTGAGTCGAATTGCTCCAGGCATACCTTGATTACCCCCTATGCATAACAATTTACCAAAAGAGCCTTTATTACTGTGAACAGGTCTGCTTTTTAATGGTTGTAACATTTTCCAGTTGACTAATTGTGCGTCGCTGTGGGCAAGACTAAAAAATTCTTTTGCCACAGCCAAATCGGCAAAAACCACCTTGCCGCTAAATTCTTTGCCAGTACCGCTAACCAGTCCAGGCTTAGTTGCAATAAAAGTGACTGTCACATCGGCTTTGACACAAATAGGCAGCGCTTGCCCGGTATTAGCCTGCATCCCAGAAGGTAAATCTATACTCAATACAGGAGTGTTTGATTGATTGATTTGTTGGATAACGGCTTGAAAGTCTGGTTTGACTTCGCCAGTTACACCAGTACCCAATAATGCATCTACTATCAGATCAAATTGTGCATAATTTTGTCCAGCAAATTTTTGAGTTTCACCACCGACGTTTTGCCATTGAGCTTGTACTTGTTTTGCATCGCCAGTTAATTCTCTTTGTGGCTGCTGGCAGACTACTACAACATGCATGCCTTTTTGTTTAGCCAGTTTAGCCAACACATAACCATCACCGGCATTATTACCATTGCCAGCAACTACCATAATATTTTGGGCTTCAGGCCATTCTTTGGTTAATACTTGAAACGTAGCTTCGCCAGCTCTTTGCATCAATTCAAACATACTGCAACCAGCGAGTTGGGCAGCCTTAGGTTCAATCGTTCTGACTTGTTCTGAACTCACTATTTTATGTGCTAGAATCGCAGCCGCTTGCTCGGTTAACAGGTTTGTCAATGTCATTTCTAAACACTTCTGAATTATTGTCTTTGTCTGAAAATATCAAGGCTTGGGGGAAAGCGCTAGGTTTTCAGCAAGTGGGTATTTGTGATGTTAACCTAGAACAGCATGAATCCCATCTACAATCGTGGCTGGAAAAAGGTTATGCCGGTGAAATGCATTACATGGCAGAGCACGGTATGAAAAGGGCCAGACCAGCAGAACTGTTGCCCGGCACTATGCGAGTTATCAGTGTCAGGATGGATTACCTGCCCCCCGATGCAAAATTTGCACAGACCCTAAAAAATAAACAGCAAGCTTATATCAGTCGTTATGCCCTCGGTCGCGATTACCACAAGTTGTTGCGTGCTCGTTTGAAAAAGCTTGGTGACAAAATTAAGGCTGAATGTGCAGAATTAAACTTCAGGCCTTTTGTCGACTCAGCCCCAGTACTCGAACACGCCATTGCTGAAAAAGCAGGCATAGGATGGACAGGTAAGCATTCACTTACTATCAATAAAGAAGCCGGTTCTTGGTTTTTTTTGGGCGAATTGTTTGTAGATATTCCATTACCTGTGGACAAGGCTGTAGTTGAAAACTGTGGTAGTTGCACAGCTTGTCTGACGATTTGTCCTACTCAAGCAATAGTGGAGCCTTATGTTGTCGACGCTAGGCGTTGTATTTCATACCTGACCATAGAACAAAAAGGCGCGATACCCGAACAATATCGATCTTTGATTGGTAACCGTGTTTACGGTTGTGATGACTGCCAACTTATTTGCCCTTGGAATCGCTACGCCAATATTACCGATGAAGCAGATTTCCATCCGCGACAGAAACTGATGAGCCAAGAACTTATAGACTTATTTGCGTGGAATGAAGAAACCTTTCTGAAAAATACCGAAGGATCTCCGATAAGGCGTATTGGTTTTGAACGTTGGCAACGCAATTTGGCCGTGGGCTTAGGAAATGCAGCTTATTCAGAGAGGATCGTTAACACCTTGCAGGCCGCTTTGAGCCAGGCTACAGACTTAGTCAAAGAACATATTCAATGGGCATTACAACAACATCAAAACAAAGCCTCTCAGAATGAAAAAAACGATAGCCGCTTAACTCAAAGATTAGTCCGAAGTATTGAAAAAGGCTTGGTTAGAGACGCATAGTGAGTGAACACTTACTTATTTAGGTAGTATTAAACGTAATCTTTAACAATCCTAAAGACTGAGCCATGAGATGAAGAAAGTTGCATATCTGACTCAATATGATCCGCTGGGTACCCATACAAACCAAAACAGTTACCACGGCTATGGCTGATAATCAGTGCAAAATTAGGGTGAAAATCAATGTCTCCTCGAAAAGGATCTAAAACAGGGATCTTGTATCGACCAAAATGTAACAGGCCAATTTGTCTACTATTTCGAAATACAATCTGATCAAAAATCGGTTTTTCAATAATGGCATAAACTGCAAATTTGGGGATCTGCACTGGCACACCTTGCCAGACCATTTGGATAATTTGTAATTCGTTAGCCAGAGACGATATTGACTTGGGTAATTCAAATGTTTTCATCATTTCCCCTGAGATTAGCTAACACTTTTTATCAAAACCTATGTATCAAAAGATAGATGATAAGTGTAAAAACTGTCAAAAATTAAAATAGTAATCTTTGCAAAGAGTAATATATTCATTGGAATAACTGTCTAGGTGGTTATAAATACTAAGTTTTTCACAGGTTTTGATGGTTTTTTTACGACTAAATTCTAATAAAAGTCGCGTCACATTTGATTGATATTTCGGCTGCACCTGAAGTTCCCGAGTACAATACAACCCTTCTGACTCAGCGTCCGCTGTGAATGTGTTAGCTACATCTAGCGGCAATACACAATAAAATTTTCCTTTTGAAGATAGGTGTTTGTTTACTTCTTTTAAAAGTGTTGGATGATCTAACGCAATTGTTTGCCGTGCATTGAGGCGATTTTTGGTGGATTGAGTTTTATTCGCGCTGATATTAATTGAAAAATAGGGAGGGTTACTGACAATTAAGTCATAACCAGTAGTTAATGGAAATTGTTGAAGGCTAATATGCTCAAAAGTCAGTCGAGCTGTCCAAGGACAATTTCTAGCATTGTCTTTAGCTTGTGTAATTGCTGCTGCATCGATATCTATTCCGTCAATTAAACAAGTATCTTGTGTTTTTTGAGCCAACATAATGGCTAACAAACCACTACCTGTACCAATATCTAAAATACGTTGAGCGTTTTTAGCTTCTACCCAGCTCCCCAACATGATGCTGTCGGTTCCCACTTTCATAGCACAAGCATCATGTTCAATAGTGAATTGTTTAAATTTAAAGCCCATTTTAGAATACCTGTAAACGGATCATCTGAGCCGCCACATCCGCAGCTTGAACAGGTTTGTATTTGCTTAACTTTCCTCGCAACAGCGGCGACAAAAATGGACTTAGCATGCTGGCAAGTTTCTCGGCTGGTCGCATCTCTTCGCGCTCACCCAATAATAATGACGGTCTAACTGCTGCAGCATTGTCTAAACCTGACATATTAAGAATGGCATTTTCTAATTCACCTTTTACCCTTAAGTAAAAATTATTACTTTTAGCATTGGCTCCCACAGCAGAAATCCATACAAAACTGATTGCACGTTGTGCTTTGGCAAGTTGCGCAGCAATATGTACATACTCAAAGTCCACTTTCCGAAATGCACTTTTGCTGCCTGCTTTTTTGATTGTTGTACCTAAACACACATAAATATGATCGCAACCAAAATAGCCTTGGTAATCTTTTAGGTTTTCAAAATCTACTACTATAGGCTGCACTTTAGCTGCATTTGCATTAAAAAAGTCTTTTGATAATGGTTTACGCAATAAACAAGTGACGGTTTGATATCGAGGGTCTAGGCATAATTGCTCTACCAATATTTTGCCCACTAAACCTGTAGCGCCTAAAACCAAAGCTGTTTTTAACATCTGTTACCTGCGATTTTACTTGTAGGGTAGAAAACCCTGCAATACGGTTAATGGGCTTAAAATAATAATGCATCTTATCCTACAGATAAGTGCAAAGACCAATGGGAAAATTTGAATGAACAAGCTCACTTGGCTTTTAGTCATTGATTTGGCGGAATGCTCTGCAAATGCAGTTGGCAATAATCACACCGAATCCGTACTCAGTATTGAACGTATTTTTTAATCTCCAATCTACTTTGTATAAAACCAGCTCCAATTTTTTCGATAAACATTTAGAGATGGAGTCGAACAGCTGAAAGCAAAAAGAGTTTGCACCACAGGGGCACAGAGAGCACAGAGGAAAAGTAGGTGAAAAGAGAGTTATTATTGGGTTAAGGAGCTAGAACTGATTGGTTCAAATGTGCCAAAACCCGACAGACATAGCTCTCTGGCCGACTTAGCGGTTATAGCAGATTACAGACGGTGAGGATTTACAAGCTATTACACGTCATTCCCGCGAAGGCGGGAACCCCTAAATTTCCCCAGTAAGCTCAATCGATTCTCACCCAACTAAGTCAAAATATAAGTCTTTCCAGCTAGGATTTAACTCATTGATGAGCCGATTTTTCCATTCTCTGTTCCATTTTTTGAGCATTTTCTCTCGAAGTATTGCGCTATCCATATCTTCAAATTGCTCAAAATAGACTAGTTTATTCAAGTTGTATTTGAAACTAAAACCCTTCATTTGTTTGTTTTTATGTTGATAAATGCGCTGCACTAAATTACTTGTTACCCCGATGTATAGCGAACTGTTGTTATCATTTGTGAGAATGTATATGCAGGGCTGTTTCATAGTTGAACTCCTTTTCAATCATTTAATAAATATATGCAGAAATTTCCATGTTGAAAAGGACGATTCTTTTAGATTTGCCAGTTGGTTTTGGAGGTTCCCGCCTTCGCGGGAATGACGGGATATATACGGCAGGCTGTCACTGTCAGCTTACTAGGTAAACTTGCCATTGAAGGCGTCATTACTGACAGGCGGTTGATCGCTCAAACCGCCCGTCAGGTTCAATTTGAATCTATTGACCAGAAGTAATAGATATTTATCTTTTTAGCCAAGTCGTTATTTTTCTTTTCTCTGTGTACTCGGTGGTTCAAACATTTTTATTTTTTCTAGTAACTATTTACTAGCAACTAACCGCCGTTTTAATCAAACATTACCACTTCACTGATATCAATTTCAGAGGTGTTATGGGCAATACATACAATAATCCCATTTGATTTCCTTCTAATATTTAAAAAGCAATCTGCATAATTATTAATGCGAAAAAAGCCCTGACAGGCTAATATCCCTCTTATTTCCATGCCCTAACTATGGTGCCCATGATTTTATGTCCAATGTGACTTTTGCCGATGTGCAAGCTGCCGAAAAACGTATTAGTTCTTTTATCAATAAAACTCCTGTGCTTGAATCTCAATTATTAAATAGCTGGCTAGGTCACAAGTTGTTTTTTAAAGCTGAGTGTTTTCAGAAAACAGGGGCGTTTAAATTGCGTGGCGCACTGAATATGATATTAAAAGCCAAAGAAGAGGGGCGACTTGGTAGCCAGGTTGTGGCCAGTAGTTCGGGCAATCACGCACAGGCAGTGGCTTATGCCGCAAAAATATTAGGTGTCAAAGCAACCATTTATAGTGCGCAAAACGTATCTAAAGTAAAAGCAGCTGCAACCCAGTTTTATGGGGCGACACTTGACTTAAGTGCGACCCGTAAAGAGGCTGATGAAAAGGTCGCCGAGGCTGCAAATAATGAAGGGGTATTATGGATACCACCTTTCAATCATAACGATATTATAGCCGGTCAAGGTACTGCTGCGCTTGAGGCTATTGAGCAAACCGGTACAGTGGATAGTGTGTTCGCACCCGTTGGCGGCGGTGGATTGGTTTCGGGTACCTTGATCAGCACTAGAGCTTTGCTTCCTAAGGCTAGTGTTATAGGAGTTGAACCTTTAGTCGCAAATGATGCTGCACAATCTCTGCGCTCTGGTGTTATTCAATCTTTACCAGAGCAACCATATACTTTGGCAGATGGTGCCGCGACCTTACAAGTAGGCGCAAAAACCTTTCCACAGCTGCAGGCCTTAGACGGTTTTTATGAGGTGGATGAAACAAAAATTGCTTACTGGACTCAGTGGTTACAACATTTACTTAAAATTCATGTTGAGCCTACTTGTGCGATGAGCATGGGCGCAGTAGTCGAGTGGCTTAAATTACAGCCCACTGAACAAAAAGTGCTAGTGATCTTGTCTGGTGGCAATATCGATCAACAAAAAATGCAAAAAATATGGCAAGATGATCATTTACAGCAAGTACCTAGTTTATTGATTTAACTACCAAAAACTGATTTAGTATAGTGTGATTGCCAACAGGCTTTGAAAGGAAAGGATACATTGCGAATTTATTCACTCAGCATAATATTAAGTCTATTGGTGTTAATGCCCTACACAGGTATTGCCCAAGACTCGTTTTTCACTCAAGCCAATTGCACTATTGTGTATTCTTTAGAGCGTTCTGCTGACAAGTATTTTAATGACGAAATAACCCAATTAAGTGCGCCAATTAGTCGCATGAATATCCACTTCATTGATTTAAACAACTGGGGTAAAGCATCACCACATATAGAAATTAGTGGTCGACTTCGCAATCAATTACGCGAGCAATACAATCTAGATAAGAGTCTAAATCAAGCTGTTTTAGTGGATAAACATGGGCAAATGTTGAACCGTTATAGTGGTTCCGTCACATTGGTTAATGCACTAATAGACTGCAATTAATTTACAGTCGTCCAGCAATTTACAGCTTATTTGCATCACCATTAATTGCTGTTATTGCATCTGCACAAAATCTAAGGCAAGTTAAGTAAAACATTTATGGGGATTTGCTTGTGAAAAAAATACTTACCGCTTGTTTAATTTTTGCCAGTGCGCTAACTCTGGCCGCACCTAGCCATATTAGTCATGTCAAAGGCTATACCCTTAATAATTCTGGTGAGCTTATCCGTTTTACAAATATGGTTTTTGATGGCGGTAAAGTTATTGCCATTGGTGGCTTAGAACTTAATGAACGTTTTCCTAATGCAACCCAAATAGATGGCCAAAACAAAGTGATGTTACCTGGGCTTATCGACGCCCATGGTCATGTGATGGGATTAGGTGAAGGATTATTGCAAGTTGATTTGCGCGAGAGTAAATCAGCCTTAGAAGCGGTTAAAATGGTGCAGGCATATGCCAAGAGTCAGCAAGGATCTCCTTGGATAATAGGGCGAGGTTGGAATCAAGTACTCTGGCCTGGCAAGGCTTATCCTACGGCTAGTTTGTTGGATGAATATGTCAAAAATAAACCCGTGATGTTGTCACGAGTAGATGGCCATGCAAGTTGGGTCAATAGTAAAGCCCTAGAAATAGCAGGGATTACTAAAGATACACTCGACCCACCAGGTGGTAAAATAGAACGAAATAAGCTAGGTGTTCCCACTGGTATACTGATAGATAATGCCATTGATTTATTATACAAACATTTGCCTAAAAACTCTGAAGCTAACTTATCCGCCAATTTAAATGCTGCCGGTGAACAACTACTTTCTGAGGGTATTACCAGTGTGCATGATGCCGGTATTAATAAGGCGGAATACGACTATTTTATAAAACGTGTGGCTGAGCACACCTTGCCCGTGCGTATTTACCCCATGATTGCTGCAACCTCACCCGTTTTGTTGCAACTATTAAAAGCCGGTCATGTGCAAGATCAATACGACTGGTTATCCATCAGAAGTGTCAAAGCATACGGTGACGGTGCCTTGGGTAGTCGTGGCGCTGCGTTATTAAAACCCTACTCTGACGACCCTGATAACTCTGGCTTGTTGGTAACCCGAGAAGCTGACTTAAAACCACTATTTGATTTGGTTTTAGGGAATGGTTTTCAACTTAACTTTCATGCCATAGGCGACAGAGCCAATCGTTTGATCTTAGATCAGTTTGATGACAGTTTTAGTCGAATTGGTGGGCAGTCGTTACGCAACCGTGTTGAGCATGCACAAATCATAAATGTTGACGATATTCCCCGTTTTAAAACTCTGAATATCATTCCTGCCATGCAGCCAACCCATGCTACTAGCGATATGAATATGGCTGAAGACAGGTTAGGTGCCGATAGGTTAAAAGGCGCTTACGCATGGCAAACGTTTTTGAAACAAGGCTCACCTGTGGCTTTTGGTTCAGACTTTCCGGTAGAGCTGTCTAATCCATTTTTTGGTTTACACGCCGCAGTCACAAGACAAGATCGTAACAACTCACCAGACAATGGCTGGATCCCTAGCGAAGCGGTGACAGTTAAACAAGCCTTCCGTGGTTTTACTTTGGATGCGGCTTATGCAGCTCATCAGGAGAAAATTTTAGGTGGGTTAACTGTAGGGAAATGGGCAGATTTTATTTTGGTTGACCAAGATATCTTTACTATCTCACCACAAGATATTTGGAAAACCCAAGTGCTTGAAACATGGATAGCGGGTGAAAAGCGTTTTACAAAAGCGCCTTAAGTTAGATAATAAAATTAAGAGGCTAGATTAATAATCTTAAATTGGATCTTGGCCTCTGCTGCAGAACATAGGACTTTTATCAAAAGCGCATAGAAAAATGGTAAGACACAAACCGCCAATGCCGAACCAAATATTTGAGAAATATTTTCACCGTATAGCGTATTTCCCATAGCAATTGCCCCTATGATGACGCCAATAAACCCCATCAAAATATTTAAGTTTCCAAAGGTCGTAAATACGTGTTTTGCAGCGATTAACTCAGCGCTGTTCAAATGCAAACTTTCATTAAATAATAGTTTTACCGCATGACTGCGTGATTGTTTTGAGCTGCTGGTTAGAGTGAACATTAATGCAGGTGGGATCACGACTATGAGTGATGGTAGATTTACAAACATCATCATTTCGCCACTCATCATCATGGCCATAACTATCATTCCAACAAAAATAATCATTCCAAGTAAAAACATCATCAACCCTCTTTTAGTTTTAGTGGAAAATTGCAATCTGGTAAAACCATATAGACACAATTTTGCATATTGCCGGGAAAGGGTTCTTCTGGATAATCTGTTTCAATAAAGCCCAGTGATTGATAACAATCGTAAGCCACAATATTGTCTCTAAACACAAATAAAGAGGCGCCTTTGGCTGATTGCTCTTTAAAGGCCTGCTTAAGTATTTTTGTAATTAATATTTTGGCCCAACCTTGACCGCGGTATTTTGGGTTAACTGCGAGTCGTCCAAGGTGATGATGTTCTAAGCGCCGATAATATTGGCCAAAAGCTACAAGTTGTCGCTCATCGTTTAGTAGACAAAACGATGTAAAATGAGCGACGGTTAGATGTTTAATAAAGTCTTCGTCAGACATAGGGTAGGTCATATTTGGCCCACCCCATGTGTAGATTTCTTGATGATTGCTAAACCAATTTTTCACCTGTAAATATTGCTGTTCTGTGGGGTAGGTAAGTGTCATTGGTTTAGCCTTTTAGGTTACTGTCCGTTATGTTACTGCCCGTTATAAAGCGTAGTGATCCATTTTTCTTCATTAATAAATGACCAAGACCAAGATTTATATTTTTCACCTAAGCCTTTTTTTAGAACGTCGTCTAAACTTGCACCTTTTGACTTTTGTTGCCAAACGATTGCAGCTGTTTCTTCCATCATGTTTAGTGCTTGTTGATAACCCGCTTTGTTGCTTAGTTTTCCATGACCAGGGATGATTTTAGTGTCTTCTTTAAGCATACTAATTAGTTTTTTAACATTACTAATATAACCTGCTACTGTGCCACCGCCGTCTAAATCAATGAATGGAAAAAGGCCAGAGAAAAACAAGTCTCCGGGGTGTAAAACATTAGCTTCTTCAAACCATACTACGCTATCACTGTCAGTGTGGCCTGCTGGAAAATGCATTACTTTAATGGTGTCGCCATTAAAGTGAAAAGTGACCCCTTGTTGATAGGTGACAACAGGTAATTCATTATGAGTATGCTCTGATTTATTGGCTAAACGTTTACGCACGTTGTCATGGGCAAAGATAGTACTGCCTTGGATTTCTTTAAAATAGCTGTTAGAACCAGTGTGATCACCATGGTAGTGAGTGTTTACTACATACTTCATCGGTGTTTTCGCGATTTCACCAATAGCTGTGGCTATTTTTTCAGCTAGTGGCGCAAATTGATCATCAATGATTAAGATACCTTCATCACCAGCTGATACGCCAATATTTCCTCCCGCACCTTCTAACATATGCACTGAACCACTCACATGTTGGCTAGTGATCTCGACATCGGCAAACTTGTCTTGCGAAATAGCAGAACCAGCCGAAAAAAGAGTCGCAATTGCTGTCATTAAAAGAATTTTTGAGCGCATAAGTATTGTTCCTTGAATAAAAATAAGTAAATCCTAGATCTTTGTTATAACTAACGACAAACTAAGAAATATACTAGACCGTTAAGATAACCCGCATGTTTCAATTTACAAAACGTATTAGCTTTATTTTCTTTGTGCTTAGTCTGACTACTGCGTTTTATATTAATTTTAAAGTTAGCCCAACTTGGGTTGAAACCCAATTGCAATATCAAACCTATAGCAATGAACTTGGACAATTGGCATATCGCGCCAGCGGCCAAGAAAGCTTAATAACTAATCCCGTACCTTATAATGAGTCGCCTCTACGACAATCAGTCCTAAATAACCAACAAGGTAAACCCGAGTTATCACAGCAGTGGGTGTATAAAGGCACGCCAGACAACGCTGTGTTACTCAAAGCTGATTTTCACTTTGGTATTTGGTCATTATTGCCAGCTTTAGTTGCCGTTGTATTGTGCTTAATGACCCGTGAGCCTCTAGTTGCACTGTTTGGTGGCATAGTGATTGGCGCTGTAATGTTAGGGCGATTCGATATCACTCATGAGGTATTTATTCCGAATATAGGTACATCGAGCGCCGCTTCCATTTTGATTTTATACCTGTGGTTGCTCGGAGGCCTAATGGGGGTGTGGGCAAAAACAGGTGCGGCTAAGGCCTTTGCCGACCATATGAGTCAACATTATGTAAAAGGACCACGTTCAGCCAAAGTAGTCACTTGGTTTTTAGGCTTAGTGTTTTTTCAAGGAGGCACAATGAGTACGGTTTTGGTCGGCACAACGGTCAAACCCATCGCAGACAAAGCAGGGGTTAGCCACGAAGAACTTAGTTATGTGGTCGATTCTACTGCATCACCTATTGCGTCGATCATTGCATTTAATGCTTGGCCAGCTTATATACAAGCCTTCTTATTTATACCAGGGGTGGCGTTTCTGGCCACAGAAAATGACAGAATTGCGTTCTTTTTTGCCAGTATTCCTTTTAGTTTTTACGCAATACTTGCTGTTTTGGGGACCTTGTTACTAAGTCTGAATATTACAATCTTTAGTGGGGCCCCCCTTAAAAAAGCGATAAAACGGGTAGCTGAAACAGGTGAATTGGACGCGCCTAACGCGTCACCTATTAGTGCTAAAGAGTTACATCAAAGCCAAGTTCCAGAGGGATATACAGCACACAGACTGGAGTTTATTTTACCTTTGGTGAGCTTAATCATTATCGCTATTGGTTCTTATTTTGTAACAGGTAGCCCACAAATTCACTGGGCATTTTCAGGGGCTTTGTTTCTGTCTATTTTTATGGCTTTGGCAAAAGGCATGGCACTAAAGCAGGTACTGGATGGTTTCGGGAATGGTTTAAAAGGCGTGGTGGTGGCGTCAGTGATTTTAATGTTTGCTTTAACTATAGGTGTGCTTAGCAAACAGTTGGGTGGGGGCATCTATTTGGTTGAATCTTTGGGAGAGCAAATCCCTTATTGGAGTTTGCCTATCATTTTACAACTTATGACCATAGTTATTGCTTTTTCAACTGGCACTAGCTGGGGCACTTACGCTATTGCTTTTCCCCTAGGTTTGCCGTTGGCTTGGACTATTGCCCAGAGCCAAGGCTTAGATAACCCAGAACTGTATTTGATGGTGTGTTTTGCAACAATTTTGAATGGCAGTGTATACGGTGACCAATGTTCACCTATATCAGATACGACTATTTTGAGTTCTATGACCACGGGTTGCGATTTAATGGATCACGTGAAATCGCAGATTGTTCCGGCTTCATATGCAGCGTTGCTCGCTGGAATATTGTGGACTTCTACAGTTTTGTTTTTTGCTTAGTATTTAATTTTGCACTGTTACATATTGATAAAGTCAGGTGGCCGCCTAAGGACGCGGCACCTCTTAGCTCGACTTCAGATTAATTATCACCCAAATACTTAAATCGTGGTGTATCCAAGCCTTCCACTTGAACTGTCTCGGTAAACATATCCAACGGCCTAACCCATAGGCCTCTTTCTCCATATAGAGGTCGATAAACCACTAATTCAGTCTCATCTTCAGAATGTTTAGCGACACCAATCACTTCGTATTCATTACCTTTATAATGACGGTAACGTCCTATTTCTAATGACATCTTTTTTCCTTATTGTTAGGGGATATTATTGTAGGGATGTAGATTTTTTTCCCTGATCTGTTGCCATGTGATAACTAATAATTGCATTGCGATGATGATAAAACTAGCAAGTAATAAACCGCGCCATTCAATTAGGTTGAGAAAAACACCAGCACTTAATGCTGCGATAGCTTGACAACCAAACACCAGAAATTCATTTAAACCTTGTACTTTAAATCTTTCACTGGGCTGATAGCTCTGCGCCAGTAAAACAGTACCGCCGACAAACAAAAAATTCCAACCAATGCCTAATAATACCAAGGCACTCCAATAATTTAGCCATTCGTTGCCTGTTAGTGCAATTAGTATGGCGGCGACATAAGAGCTTAATCCCAAATAAATGATCTTCGAGGTGCCTAATTTACTGATTAACCAACCGCTAAATAGTGATGGGAAAAACATCGCGAAAATATGGCTTTGGATCACCCATTTGGTATCTTGTAATGAATAGGCTTGGTGAACGTGCATATGTACAGGT
Organism: Paraglaciecola arctica BSs20135; assembly: GCF_000314995.1. Classification (GTDB taxonomy): domain Bacteria; phylum Pseudomonadota; class Gammaproteobacteria; order Enterobacterales; family Alteromonadaceae; genus Paraglaciecola; species Paraglaciecola arctica. Next base: position 125,349 of record NZ_BAEO01000027.1, read on the forward strand.
GTAGCCGTCATAATAAAGCTCATCAACGCATAACCTACTACTGAAGCCGATACAGCCAAAATGAAGACTGGTTGGCCTGCTATCAGGCTTAGTTTTCGACCCGTATCAGCTGACTTTGTGGTGACAACATGTGTGTTATCAATTTTAGTAAACAATAGACTGCATAATATTAGCAGACCGGCCATTAGATAGAAGGCCCCAACGAAGGCTTGGTCGCTAATCAGTTGACCCAAAGTAACCAATTCGGGGCCTAAAACTGCTGCAACTAATCCTCCCAGCAATACAGTCGAAGCGGCTTTAGGCATCAGCTCAATGCTGACCGACTCCATAGCTGTAAAACGAATTTGTTGAATGGCAGACATCATCATGCCCAATAAAAATGCTGATATTACCAGTCCCCAAAAACTACTGTTTGCGATACTTGTGGCAGCAAACAAGGTAACAAATGCGCCAAATGTGGTAGCCGTAATAAAAACGGGTTTTCTACCAAAGTGTTGCATCAAACGTGTAATAGGTACAACGCCACAAGCAGTACCCACAATGCTCATGGCTAAGGGTAGTGTTGACCATTTAGGATCAGGGGTAAGTTGTGCGCCCAAGACCCCACCTGCCAATACCAACATAGTGACAGAACTCATGGCTAAAGCTTGAATTAGGGTTAATAACCAGACATTGGCAGGCATCTTTTTCACTAAGTTAAATTCCTCTGAAGCAGGTAATTATTTGAATGCGTGGTTATTGTAATGTTTTTCTAAACTAATATATCTTCTATATTAGTCTTAACCTTACGAAGCAATATCCCAACGGAAAAAACCTTTTATATCAAAATCGGCACCTAAACGTTTATAAAACTTTATTGCTTTGAGATTATCTTGTTCAACTTCCCAACGAATACGACTAGCACCTTTGGCACTACATACGTCTTTAGCCTTAAGCATTAACTTTTCACCCACTGACTGTCCTCGGTATTTCTCCCAAACAAAAACATCATCGATGTTCATAAAGACTGAGCCAGCCCAAATGGAGTAGTTCCATGTATAGGAGCAATAACCTGCAACTTTCCCATCTATTTCTGCTATGAGCACACCAAAAGAAGGGTTCTCGGCAAAGCCAGCATTTATTAATTCCATTTTACTAGTTATCACATATTGTTCTTGGCCATGATACTTGGCGATCGCCATAATTAACTCATGAACAATATCGACATCAGAAATGGTTGCTTCTCTAACAATTACCATAAATATCTCTAATCAAACTTAACTGCAAATTAATCAAAAAAACACCACTCGCCAAATAAACTAGACTCTAACAACAGACTCATTTGTTAACCTGTACCGCGCCGGCCGGTATGACTTGTCCCGAGTTCGGGTTAACTAACAAACGTAAAAACTAGTTGTTTATTTTCTTCAGGGTCTGCCAAACCCACATGTAAACCCACCAGTCTAATGCCTCTATTAGATTGTCGTGAAAGACCTTCGGTTAACAATTCCAGAAAATACTCTTTGTCTAATAATTGGGATCTATGTTCGACTGTAGTTTGCTGGAAATCGCTGAATTTTAATTTGATGCCCTGACTTTGAATTTTGGCTTCTGACTTGGCTAATCGTTTTTCCAATAACGGAAAAAGACTGTCGATCATTTTTATACAGTCTTCTTTTGTGCGAATGTCTTGGGCCATAGTGCGCTCTACCCCTACAGACTTGCGTTGTCTGGAAAGACTTAAGTTGCGGTCATCTAAACCGTGGCTACGATCCCAAATTACTGAGCCAAATTTTCCAAAACCTTTGATCAAATCTTCAAAGGGAAACTGGCGCACGTCTGCGCATGTATAAAGCCCGATATTGTTTAATTTACCTAAAGTGGCTTTACCTACACCGGGGATTTTGCCTAGAGGTAACCCAATGACAAAGTCATCTAGTTTGTCTGGTGTGATGACACAGATACCATTGGGTTTATTTTCGTCACTGGCAATCTTAGCGACAAACTTACATGGTGCTACACCAGCTGATGCGGTGAGTTGAGTCTCTGAGAAAATTGCTTGTCTGATATCTTCGGCGATTAAGGTCGCACTACCTGAAAACATCGAGCAGTCAGTGACATCTAGATAGGCTTCATCTAATGAAAGAGGTTCGATTTTGTCTGTGTAGCGGCTAAATATTTCACGTATTTGTTGTGAAATTTCGCTGTATAGTGCCATTCTGCCAGGAGCTAATACTAAATCGGGGCAAAGTTTTAAAGCGTGGGCGGTGGCCATGGCAGAACGTACACCAAATTCTCGGGCTTGATAGTTGCAGGTAGAAATGACCCCACGTCTATCAGAACTGCCCCCAATTGCTAAAGGCACATTACGATATTCTGGATTGTCGCGCATCTCAACGGCAGCGTAAGATCAAAGAAGCAAATGGATTTTGAACACCTGTAACGATGTGAGTGAGTGAATGCATGCTGTAAGCCAATAAAAACGGCATTTTTGAAAATAGGAGCGAGAGTTTGGGAGGGAATTTAGGTGTTCAATTTTGCGTGTTCAATTTTGAAAGTATGAAATATTAGATAATTGGATTTAGTAATATAAAACAAAATAATTTAGGTGTTCAATTTTTATATTAAATTCTTTGTTTTTGTGATCATTTTAGAACGAAAAAAAAGACTGCTCCATTTCATTTTGACTACCGCATGAATCAATATCACTCAGTGCAATATGCACGCCGAGTAGTCTGACTTTTTTACCTCCACCTCTTTCCACCGCTTCTGATAACAGTTGCGAAAAAATATCTTTATCAAAACTAGTGTGCGAATAATCTTTAGTAGTTTGGTGAAAATCGGCAAATTTCACTTTAACGCCAATCGTAGCTATTTTTCGTGTTTGCAGGTATTTTTCGGATCTTCTTTTTAACTCAGGTATGAGTTTATCGAACATAATATTTTCGAGGGCTTCATTACTATCAATATCGTCATTAAAAGTACGTTCGACGCCGACTGATTTTCTTATTCGTGTTGTTTGAACTTCCCTATCATCTATGCCTGCACATCGTTGGTATAGTGTCTGACCGAATTTTCCAAAATTTTCGATGAGCACAGATTGATCAACTGCCTGAACATCTCGTCCAAACTCCAAATTGAAAGTCTTTAATTTTTCAAAAGTAACTTTACCGACACCGGAAATTTTGTTTAGTCGCAATGAATAGATGAATTCGTTTATTTTGTCGGGTGTTATAACAAACTGACCATTAGGTTTATTTTCGTCGCTTGCTATTTTCGCTAGGAATTTCAGGGATGAAATTCCTGCTGATGCGGTTAATTTAAGTTCATCGAATATAGTCCTTCGAATATCTTCAGCTATTAATGTAGCTGACCCCCCAAATAGCTCGCAATTCGTCACATCGAGATATGCTTCATCTAACGATAGTGGTTCGATAATGTGCGTGTATCTTGCGAATATATGCCTTAAATGATCACTAACTGATTTATAAACATCCATTCGTCCATTAATGATGACTAAATCAGGGCATTTACGCATAGCTACACTTGTAGACATAGCTGAATGAACTCCAAATTTCCTAGCAATGTAATTACAAGTAGATAACACACCTCTTTCAGTTGAACTTCCGCCGACTGCAACTGGTTTATCAGCGAGAGTTGGATTATCCCGAATCTCGACCGAAACGAAGAATGCATCCATGTCTATATGTATTATTTTTCTCAAAATTCTCTATTACCCATTAACAATAAATGAAATACCCTAACAACCTAACCGAGTCATGATTTCATTAGAATCTGAGAAATTAGGCATGGTATAAGAAATCTTGCTGTTCAAATCTTTATTGCTAATTTTTTGCTCACAATATTTTGCACCCTTAGGTAAATCTTGATCGAAGATGAAGCTTGCTGAGTTGCCTTTAATATCATATACAACCTTATAATATGCAGATGGAATTTTATGTGTTTCGTCTGCTTGTGGTAGCGGTTTCTCATCTTCTGAATATAGAGTACCTGTGATGACATACAGTGAGTTTCTAAAACTTACAGCATCACGAATTGCACTTTCTAACTGAACCCAAGAGCCTTGATTCAATGTGGATTTCTGTGGGGTGATATTGGATAAATAATTTAGTTCAGTCCAAGATCGATGACCAGCAAAACTAGCTAATGGTGCCTGATGCCCCCTATCCGTTTTTAATTCTTTAAAAGCGCCTTTATAATCTGGCTCCTCTAAAGATTCCTCATCATCTATTAGTGGATCATTTCCCCAGTCTCGTCCGAGGCTATCACCGAAGTTTAATACATTCACTTCGTAAGCTACCCAATCCGCAAATTTTGTTGTCGGATTGTTACTCAGCGCATAGGTGTGATTAAAGACTACATCGTTATTCTCAATATCTAAGCTAGCGCAGCCTAAAGGACAGTGAACACTTCTGATATCTGCGATTGTTGAAAACAAAATAAAAAATAGTGATGCCGCTAATAGTTTTTTCATATCCTGTTCCATAATTGGTTTGAATTGAATATTTTTTAAACCTTAAGCGTCAGGTTATGCCTTTAGCCCTAAAAAGAGATGTATTAGCTAACTTTGAAGCAAAGTTTTATCGATGGTAATCAAATTTATTAAAAGGTAAAAGATTAATTTTGGGGCTATCCAAGACGACTTTTCGTGTAACCACAGTGTCGTGGTTAAATCGGCCAGTAGGTGTCAAATAAAGAAGTTATTAGTTCATAAATAGAAGCCCCTCATCCATGAGGGGCGACACTACATGGAATCACCTGAAAGGAACTTCAAGCATTTTAAGTTAAGTCTAGATTATTCAATAAATCAAATTACAGTCATATGGACTTGGATCTAATTTGGTTCCGTTTTTGCCAATTGCAGTCGATGGTGACATTCGGATTTTAATTGGACTATAACCCTAAAGCGGACATTAACGCTGGAGTTAAGCGGCGGCGAAGCCGTCCGCCTTGAACGATTGGTTAGGCGGAACGCTCCCGGACACTAGGAGTTCTTCGAGAACTGGATGACGCCATGAATTAGCAACACTGCACCGAATATTGCCGAGTCCATCGGGAAAATAAAGTACATGTGTGTGCCAAACCAAAACCAGCATGACCCAATCCCAAGCAAGATTGCGAGCGTTGCTTGGCCTGTACTCTTTGGTTTTACCTTCGAGATTGGATGCCCGCATCTAGGGCAGCTAGATGCTGACGAAGATATCTGTGTTTCGCACTCAGGACATTTCATCATCGCCATGACACACTCCTCTGTTTTAAAAGTTGAAAACGTCTGGGCTGATCACTCCCAGATGTAAAGCCGAACGCTTTGCTAAGCGGCTAAAAATGGCTGGCTATAATAGCGAGGAACGAGCACAGCCAGCTGTTTGTGTCCGTTTAAGCAACTTGTGTACGCCCAGCATGGGCATGAACTAATGAGGTGAAAGTCCTCTGTAGGAAGGTCACCGTTTATTTAACTTACCGTTATTAAACGTTAACTACTAGCGAATGGCAAGGACTATACCGCGAGGTTTAGTTTGAAGGAAGCCGGACGCAAATTTGCGAGCTGATGAACAAGAACATCATATGAGGCGTAGGCTGAAGGTGAGCTGGCACAAGACGACGAAACCATGTGATCTAACGGCCACCGTAAATGATGCAGCAGTGCAAAGATAGTTCATGCTCTTATCTGGGGAGATCTGCTTAACAAGCGATCGGTAATTAACCAGTTAGGCTCTGGTATATAAGTGCTTTGGCTTTTCAGCGTCATCAACTGAAAGGAACAAATAGATGACACCGATAGCGCATAGCGGCGTAAGCCGTTTTGTGATTAAGCAGAAGTCAGCAGACGGCATAGTAGCCAAATGCCCATCGTAATGGTTGGGACACGGTGAAGGCCTGAACATTTAGAACAAAGGAGGAGCCTTGTCAGACTTGAATACACGAATGCCGTCCGGTAGCGACGTGACTCAGCGTACCGATAAGCAGCCAGCCTTTAGCGCACATCTACTTGAACCTATTCTACAACCGTCCAATATATTGGCGGCATGGAAACAGGTTCGAGCCAACAAAGGGGCTGCTGGCATTGATGGGATGACCATTGATGACTTCCCCGCTTGGGCAAAGGATGGAAACTGGAAATGTATTATGTCTGAGCTTCGCTCAGGTCAATACCAACCAGCACCTGTTCGGCGAGCGGAAATTGATAAACCAGATGGCGGTAAACGTCAGTTGGGAATTCCGACCATCATCGACCGCGTGATCCAACAAGCCATTGCTCAAGTCCTTACGCCTATTTTCGACCCGACCTTCTCAGACAACAGTATTGGGTTTAGGCCAAATCGAAATGGGCAACAAGCGGTGAAACAGGTACAAAGCATCATTAAAACGGGTCGCCGTTTTACAGTCGATGTTGATCTGTCGAAGTTCTTTGACCGCGTTAATCATGATTTACTCATGACTCACCTTGGCTATAAAGTGAAGGACAAGCGATTGCTTAAATTGATTAAACGTTACTTGCGAGCTGGGGTTATCGATAACCAGTTTTACAGTGAGAGTCGAGAAGGTGTGCCACAAGGGGGGCCATTGTCTCCTTTGCTGGCTAACATCATGCTCGATCCTTTAGACAAAGAGCTTGAGAAACGAGGCCACCAGTTTGCTCGCTATGCGGATGATTTTACCATATTGATAAAGAGTCCTCGGGCAGGCAAACGAGTGCTAAGCAGTATCAGCAGATTCCTGAATAACCGCTTGAAATTGATCGTTAACACGGTCAAAAGCCACGTCGTTAAAACCAGTGAAAGCAAATTCCTAGGATTCACATTTAAGGGAGGGCGCATTCAATGGCACCCAAAGACTGTGCTGAAATTTAAGCAACAAGTCCGGAGGTTAACGAACCGTAACTGGGGCGTGTCGATGCGCTACCAACTCTTTAAAATCAGCCAATATTTACGTGGTTGGATAAACTACTTCGGTATCGCCAGTGGTTATCAACGTTGTGTCGATCTGGATCATTGGATCAGGCGCAGAGTTCGAATGGCCTATTGGCGACAGTGGCGAAGGCCACGCACCAAAGTCAGAAGTTTAATGAGGTTAGGTGTGCATGTTCAGGCAGCAGTTGCTTGTGGCATTACCAGCAAGGGGCCATGGCGCAGTGCTAAAACTCCGGGGATCAATCAGGCATTATCACTTGATTACTTATAATCCGAAGGGCTTTACTCACTACGCTTATATTTTATTCTACCGTCGGTATATCTTTGTTCTTGAAGATCTAATTTTCCAGAACCATATTTGTAACACTCATGCTTTAAAGTGAACAGCTTATCGTAATCGCCTTGAAATACCGATTGAATGGTATTCTCATTATGCTTCCCATCTCTTTGTTCGCAAAATGTTAAAATTGAAAACAGAAAGTTAGTTAACAAAGCCTCTTCTTTATCAACACCACAATCATCATTACACATAATACGAAGCATACCTGAGGGGCTTGAATGCACTTTTGATGAAGCCTTAAAAAAACCATAGTCTAAAACAGTTGTTTCACTAGGATAGTTTAACCATTGATCTTCAATTTCAATAGCAGAAAACCAGCCACCTATTGTTTCCTGATTTTTAGACTTCGCTCTAAAGCATAACGCAATAAAATTATTTATAGGGTATGGATTAACTTTCCGATATAAATCAGATTTGGTTGAAATGTCTTTGAAAGACTCACCATCAAAATTTGTTTTTATTTCGATCGCACAAACGACTGATATAGGTGACACTACAACAAAATCACCATCCTTGAACAAATATGCTGAAGGTACATTTTCATCGATGATTATGATATCTAATTGTGGACTCGCACTTTTGGTAGAGAGGTTATAAACAAATCCTGTTTTTACAGAGAACCTTTGAGGCAGAAAACTTTTTAAATAATTAGATACTATATTTTCATGGAATGTTCCAATAGATGGCGCATGCCCAATCAGCTCGTTCAATCTACCAAATTTACTAAGAAGCTCTTTTGCGTAGTTTTGATATAGTGCCATGTTTATCTCAAAGGTAGATTAATAGTGCTAACGCCCGCATAAACTGCGGAGTAAATTTGGCGACTTTTTTGCGTCGCTTTGCAAAAAAGACGACAAGTTTACGGAGTCAGATTTAATGCGATTGTTAGGCATGCCCTTAATTCTCATAATCTTCAAAAATCACAACCACATCCTTTGAATCCCAAAACACATCGTGGGACGGCGAGTAGAATGAGCCTTTACTTTCGCCTTCGTACCTCATTAAGCACAAGCTGTCTTCGTTTTTGAACTTGCACCAGTAATACCTAGAGGCAACCAAATACTTCTTGGGAACCCGAGCTTTATTGATATTTACATACCCTTCGAACATTACTCGAACTTGCCCACCATGCGCCCCTTCAAACAAATCATGGCCTGAATATTTCAAAAGATTCAATACTCGATAATCATTTTGAATGCACCAGTAATACTTATTCACAACTAGGTCTTTTTGGGGTATCAACGAGTTCTTCATATTCTCTTAGAATCCATATATTTATTTGGAGTAACGAATGTGCCTAACGCTTACAATAACGTGAAAAAAAGAGCGATAGCGAGTTTTTTTCACAGTGAGCAAAGCGAACGATGTTGATTGTTTTGTTAGCAGCCGAGATACACTGTGCTGTTTGATTTGATTGACGAACTAACAAGCTGTGACTTCCTGTTTTAAATTGTGTGACTGCATATCCATGTCCTTAAGCTTGCCAGTGTTTGATAATTAATATTGCCAGACTTTTCAAGTTACGTGAACTTAAATTACCGACTGCGACAAACTAAAAAAGCTAACCGCTTTGCACACCACTTACCGACAACCAACTGAGAATAGCTTTGGCATGCTAACGTCTTATTATCGAGCATGTCGTATATGTAATTGCTCGTTTTGTTTTTAATCGTTGTCAATTACAGTTCTTACCTTTTGATTTAATTAAGTATTTTCTACCTTTCCCCCCTCAAAATAATAAGAGAGTCAAAAAGAAAAAGGAGACCTGACTTTAACGCGACTTTTACACTTCCTATTAAAAACGATGTGAAAAACATTTTCCATAGTTAAATTAATAACTTAGCGTTTTTCTGAAAAACAAAGTGAGACTTAGGGAATTTACATAGTAGGAAGCAATGAGGACAATTTTTTACTATTTCCATTATACCTGTATTTACTAACAGCCCCTCAATTAGCTAAGATACGTCAATATTAAAAATACTTAATACACAGTTGAATGTCTGCTTCCTTAGCATCCTCGCTCTTTGGAACAGTTTTGCTATTGGTCTGCTTTTTGCTCAAAGCGGAAGTTCGAGCCATAGTCTATTGTTAAGTTTCGATTTCATCATACTCTTTTGCATCAAAGGGAACTCTATTGATACCAAGATCATTTAAGTAATGCCTAATATCATATGCTGTATGTACAAGCCCTAATTCAATTACTTTATGAATTTTTTCTGAAAACTGCTCTCCGTTTTCCTCAATTTCAGAGAAACTATGAAGTTCTATAGTCGATTCCAAATTACTAAACAACATACCAGCCATGGAAGACTTAGCTTTATCAAATAACAACGGCGTACCACTAAACCCTTTAAGAGCTGGAAATGATATTTCACATGTAGAACGTGTATCAGGAACAATAGCAGTGTGGTGCGTTCGAACAATATGCCCTTTAAACAACCGGGGGGCGGTTGTTAATACACCATTCACAATACCTTCATTTGTAAAACCATAGGCTAAAATATTATCGCCTATAAATATTTCTTTTTTCCCATGAAAAACTACCGTTCGATAATTTTTACGCTCAACAAAACCTATAGCAAAATCATATTTTGGGTGACACCTTAAATCATTGATTTTATATGTAAGACAATCCCCATAAATCTCCATTCCCACTAATGTCTCACCATCTTGAACAGCTTCGACTACATGCTTACAAGTTGCTATAACACCTTGATCATTTACATGATATGAAACACCCAAGTATCTTAATTGTCTTGGATCATTTGGAATACCATTTTTCAAGTTAACAGCAAAAAGTGGTAATAAACTATGGCGAAATTGAAGCATACTTTCCCTAGAAACTTAGCAGATTATTATTACGACCTTACACGGTCGGTTACTTTCCAAGCTACATTACCTTTTATCACTGAAAAGTCTAGAGTCTGCAATTCGTCCGTTTGAGACTGTTAGATTATTAGAAATAAACTCCGCCTTCTAATATAATCACGCCAAAGTCGCTCGGTAATGAGTCCGAGGGTTCCCTTTGGTAATGGCATCTGTAAATTTCAAATACCAACTACGGTAATCCGTAAAAAATAGTTAAATTCAAATTATTTCCGAGGAAGTTCAAAATGAAATCCCAAAAGAGAGTCTTCAGGTCTTTTGTCACTTAGGCGAAGACGGACATATTCATCAAGACTGAACTCCTTGCTGAAGTCATCATGAGGGACGCTATCTGAGTTGAAAAAGCAGATGTATTGGAAACCCGATTCTTGCCCTTTTGTATTTGCATACTCCAACGCATGAGCTACTTGACGGCTATCAACACCATCAAACATGGTTGTATCATGCACAAGAAAGTCTACACCGCTTGATTGTGCGAATTTATCAACAAGCATCAGGTCATAACAAAAGACCTTCATACGTCCAACACCTTCACTAGTACTGCGAGGAATCTCAACGTCGAACTTATAAGCATTTTCTTTAACGACACCATTCTCAGATATATTAATAATGAGGTTTCCGGGATGATTATATAGGGCAAGAGAATTCTCGTTAAACCCCTCGATAGCCTTTTCCCAAGCAGGCTTTGATTCTTCAAAATCCCGCGCGAGCTTTGAGTCGAGAGTAATCCTCTTGGATTTTATTTCTTTTCTCTTCTTGGTCATCGATTGAATCTCGGTGAGCTTTTCCTTTAAAGCTTCCAATTTAGATTTTTTCGCTGATAATTCACCTTGAAATAGGGTGAATTCCTCCAAAGCACCATGCGTTTTTAAAAGATTCATTACTATAGAACGCTGCTCACTTAGCTGTTTAATTTTCGATTGGCTCACTGATGTTTTTGCCTTTATCTCAGCAATCTCAGCGCTGAGAAAGTCTTTTCTATTTGTTACAATTTCCAGATGAAACTGTTTTGCTTCTAGCAATGATTTTTTAACCCCTTCGCCAAAATGTACCCCCGCGTCTTCAAAAAGAGATGACACATTCGCTATTTCTGGCTCACTTTCTGATGTTATCGAGTCCTCATATCGACTTAGTTTCCTATTCAAAATAAGAATTTTGTTGTTTAGGGACTGAATCTCAATTGTTAATTTATTGGCCTCTGATTGAAACTCTGCGTATTTTGGATGAACGTTAAAATCAGTTAGCTCTTTCTCTTCCTTGTCCACAACCTTTTGCAATCTAACTCTTTCAGCCTCTAACTCTCCTTTAGTAGGCACAATAGAATTATTTATTGCCGTATTCAGAGCCTTTGCAGCGCCATCTTGGTCTTTAAGGAGCTGTGATTCTGTGGCATAGCGCCAATTCAATCCAAGAAGGTATGCGTTTGATACTTGAATCTGCCATGACGTTTGATTTCTAAAATATGTAAATGGCTTACTATAAGCGTCTAGGCCTACTCGGACAAAGTAATGAAGCAAACCTCTAAAGGTTGGTACGTACTTATCCTCAGAGATCCCGCCGAGGTTAAATAAACAAATGCCGAGTAGTTTTTTCCACTCACTAAGTTTATAAAAAACAAGTCCTGTTTTCTCATCTACTTCTGGCTTAATGGGAAGGTTATCCGTTTGGCCACTAACTTCTACAATTCCTGCATTTGAAATTTCTCGGCTAACCGTCAGCAGGGTGCCCTTTAATTCTATCTGAAAATAAAATATCCAGTTTTTAATTTCTTCAACTGGCAATACTTTTTTACTTAAATCAGACCCCAAACCAAAATGAATTACGTTGATTAATGTTGTTTTTCCTACACCGTTTCTTGAATCTTTGTCATCTGATTCCGTCTGTCTATCTGCGAGGATGATGTTTAGCCCCTTCTGGAATTCGACAGCCTTAAATCTCTTGTCATTAGCGTAAATGCGCGTAATCATTCCTTGACCCTTTTTATTTTATTTTCCTCAAAAATGATTAAACCCAACAAATAGAGTAGATCAAGTGCAAGAACGAATCGTTCAAAATTGCCGATGTTTTCTTTCTCTTTAGTTTCTTCCCATAACTCAGATAGCAGCATATCCTGTTGAAGTAACATTAATATCTTACCTCCAACTCCGATTAATGCTTCGTCTTCACGAAGGTATTTATTAGGTAGGATCACTTTTCAAAAACCTCACACAAGTGAAATAGGTGACTTAATAGAGCTACACTAGCAGCTTGTTGTGTGAAGTCAGTGAAACCTTTTTGAGAAAAAACCACCATCGCCATGAACAATTCATCGCCGTTCATTTGAGTTTTTAGTTCGGAATACTTATGTTTAAAGCCATCTTTTAAACGTATCGGATACTCACCATCGAGTAACGACATTTGAGCTAAAAATCGTCTAACTTCCGAACTTCTACTTAACCCCAAGGCGATATAAGAACGGGGGATGTTCCCTAGGTTATTCTTATTAAGTTTTTCCTTAGGAGGAATTACTACGAAATCACCATTTACCGAATGATTACCGGTAGCAATTGCTTTTGCAGCAATCTCAAGCTCAGCAAAACTAACGTCAGACATACATATATCCAATCGTTCTTCCACCCATGCCTCGTGCTCTTCTTTAAACTTAAAAAGTATTTCAGCAGGGAAGTCCGCTTCTTGTTTATCAATTTTGGTATGGCAAGTAGGGCACAAGTAGATTAAGTTGTTATAGTGATTTCTTTCTAACTCGGTCATATTTTCTCGAAAACGAGCGGAAGGTTTCTTTTTGTCTGTTCCCGGATTTTCGCCATATATATGTGCTGCTTCACCTATAACAGCGTGTTCCGCCTCATTACCAACAGAAGTAAGCGATGTCCTGCAATCTGGCAATGCGCAGATGTTACCGCTTCTTGCCGCCAAAAATAATTTGGTTGGATAACTAGCACTCATCCAATATCAACCCCATAACAGGCATAAAATATTCATTGCTGGCGTAGTTATTATTTATGTGTAAGTTGTAGTCGCTGTACCATAGAAGTTTTTCAATTGTTTCAATATTTACTAACTGTGCCATTCGACTACTACTCCATTTTATTTTTTAACCAACGCTCAATGACATCACTTTTGAACCGCCAGCTTCCACCTGCCTTGAATTGATATATTACCATTAAATCGCTAATTGATAAGCTGTCTTTTCTGCAAAATTCATAATTTCACTATATGTGATTTTGGACTATTTAAACGTACGGTGAATCCACGTAAGTAGCTGATTTATAGTAACAAAATTTGACTTTTTGTCAACTTTACAAAGTTCTACCGATCTGTATCATGTCTTATCGGGGGTATCAATCGCTCAATTTTTATACATTGATTATAGGAGAACATCATGCACTACTTAATGCACCACACTACATTCATAGAATTACGTGATCTAATTGAAACAACGGAACAAAATCTTGCAGGTAACAACATTTCAGATGCAATGGAGTGCTGCATTTCAGCAAACAAAATTATTCAGTTAATTGATGATGGTTTTATGCCAGAACCATCAACTGAGATGAAAGAAAAGCGAATCCGGCACAACAAAAGTGTTGCACGAGCGTTTTGTGCAGCTCATGGAAAAATTCAGAGTTAATATGGAATGTTAACCACCATCAGAGCAATTTGACCTGCAATTCAACAATTATCTATAAAGGAAAATCTATGATGCTAACGCTGGCGACTCAATTAGTTGTACCAATATATTTTGACTATCTGGATATCATAAATCATTTTGCAAAAACGCAGTTCCGAGCGGAAAACGCGGTCGAGCTATCGTCGAATGAGTTCAATGTCGACGACGGGAAAAATGACTTACGAGCTTACTGGAATCAGCATGACCGCAGTTTTAGGTTCATTGCGCGATATAAAAAAGAGGCTGGACGGATGGAGCGATGCGTCAAAAGATTTATTGAACAAAACCCAGCGTTACAAGTTAAAACTGAAAAACGTGTTTTCAGCACTGAATATGTTTTAACGCTATCGAAAGAGAATAAAAAGCGATGAAAGTGAATTTGTCGTTTGTCAAAAAGTCACCGAATTGACACAAATTGATTAGAAAACATGTATTTCAATTGACACGGGTTGTGCGCGCGACCTTTCAGCATATTGAAAAAGCAAGGCGGCGCATTAATTTTTTTCAAAAAAACTACAACTTGGAGATACTTAAAAATGACTATTAGAATTTATTGCCCCCGCCTTAAAACGAATAAAGCGCACGCCAAAAACCTACAGTGGTCGCTTGGCCTCAGTCTAGGTATAGCGCAATCCATCATTTCGCATATGTACGGCTGTATTAATTGGGCAACGTTAAAAAAGTAGTCTGGGAAAAATATCGACCTTTCCAATACATTGCTCCCCATGCATTTTTTGAAACCAAAAGAAACGGCGGCATTTCATATTTTGGTAGATAAATACAAAACTGATCTACATTCTGCCCATAAAATGGGTGTCTACCTACCAGATGACCTGCTGTCACTTATAGTGAATAAAAAAAGTGGTGCCATCGAACACCATCAAATAGAACAAATATTAAATCATTACGCAGAAGGTGAGCAAACTTTTGATTGCTTCTTAGACTCAATAGGGGGGGCAGAAAATGGGGCCAGCTATGTCACAAATTACCTTCATTTGAGGAAATACTCGAATAGACCTATAAACTTTTGGCTAAATAATTCCACATACCAGCAAAATTTTTATGCTTACTATGAATTTCAGGGGGAAAATTTGCACGTCAGGGTCGAAGAGTGGGATACGGCTTTGTGTATCCCTAATACCGAAGTGTATATCACCAACAGCAGTTGGTATGTCGATTTTATGCATGGCTATCTAGACCTACTTGCCCGGCAATTTGTAGCGCGAGGGTATAAACCAACATTTGAAATATTCAAAATACAACATACTCGGCTCTCAGATCTCGGTTTAGAGCATGAAGATAATAATCACCCTCAGCATGGAGTATACAAGCTGGTTCGACGACTTTTCGCCAACAGCAATGCAATTCTTAATGGGAATTATAACGACCTTACAGATAAAGAAGGGGTGAAAATTGCTTACTAGAAAAATTCATTTCCAACGATTTGATTAGACTCTTGTTAATATTAGCGAGTACAGTGCATGCCTGATTGTGAAACTACTCATGAAATAATGCATTGTGATGTGCAAATAATTTGGCTAGAAGTAGTGGTCAATCATTTTGGCCACTATAAGGTGAACAATTATGATTAACGAGTTAGATGTGATGGCAGTTTCCGAGGATGTAGAGCGTGATAGCCTATCTGGAAATTTAACCAAACAGTTACTGGCCGAGGGACACACGCTATATGGCAAAAACCTCAAATTTCCCGGCTACATTGAGAGAATAACACCAGATGGGCGAATATCTCTAGGTAAATGGAGAAACGGCCAATTCGAGGCAGAGATAAGCGTGCTAGCTGACTTATTCAAAAATTGAGATGTTAATTAAACCTGAAGTAATAGCTATCGCACTAAGCTTTATGAATCAGTTGCTTTTCACGAATTAAAATTCGTCCAAGCAACCGATTTTCATAATTAAATGTGAATTCACTTCAAAAGTTCGCTTAAGTAAGTTTTTCTTGTGTCTGATTCTGCTTCTCTTGTTACAGCGTCTTCAAATTGCTTTGCTGTACCAACGATTTCTACTGAATTTTCAGCTCGTGTTATCGCTGTGTAAAACCAATCCCTTTTTATATAGCGGCTGGACAGTGCAATGATTACATTCGAAAATTGACTGCCCTGAGCTTTGTGAACTGTCATCGAATACCCAAGACGCATTGAATCTAATAAATCTAAATCAATATCTATTTTTTCATTAGTATCATCAATACGAACAACGCCAAATTTGTCAGCGGACTTATGTGTTATCGCCACTAATCTGCCGAAACTGCCGTTTTGTATGCCTTTTTCTTGATTGTTTTTAATAAATAGAATCGGGTCATTGAGTCTTAGTCCGCTTTTTTGATACTCATTTTCAATGCTCACCATCATTTCTTTTCCGCACGAATTAACCGTCTCTTGCACTAATTTATTTATGTTTTTAACCATTGGGTTTGTTGCGGCAATAATCTTTGTTTCAACAGAACTTTCCGAGAACAACAAAGCACATGTTTCAACTATATTCTTAGCATATACATTGTTAAATTTGATGTTATTTTTAGTTAGCTCGCTTGGTATAATTCCTGCTCTAATTTCAGCTGAATATTCAATTATTCCTGTAGATTCTTTTTGGCGCTTAACAACGTCCAACTCAACACATTCAATGACATTAGACTTGAGCATGTCTGCGAGCAATAAACCTGCTCCTATAGGTGGAAGCTGAGCTGGGTCACCGATCAGGATCAATCGGACATGCGGACTAATGTGATTGATAATCTGATACATACTTGCAATATCAACCATGGATGCTTCATCAATAACAACTACTGTATCGTTAGGGCAAACGAGCGGGTCTTCCCGTAAAAGCCTTGCTATTGTTGATGTTTGCAGCCCAATTGATTGATGCAAACGCATTGCTGCTTTACCCGAAAGTGCTACCGCTTTAATATTATATCCAAGGAGTTCATACGCTTTAAGCACTGTTCTAAGAACCGTTGTTTTTCCTGTACCTGCCCCCCCAATAATGCAGGATACGTTATGCTCATGAGCACTAAAAATCGCTTCAACTTGTTTTTCTTCGAGCGGAAGTGGCTCTGACTCAATTGCCCAGTTAACAGCAGTTGCAACACGCTCATCGAAAAGGGTTTTTTTAGCATTTAATTTCAGAAGTCGTTTAGCAATCACCTGTTCCATTAAAAAAGTTGGAGTGTAGTGATAGTGTCCTGTGAGCGGATTTAGGTAATAACAAAGATTCTTACCAGCAATTTGCAATGCTTGTGCAGCTAAGTCATGACAGTCATTATCTTCGTCGCCAGTTGTTTTGTTTTTTAGTAATTCTTTGACTTTCTCATATATATCTCCATGAGTCGCAACAGTGTGCCCCTTATCATTCACTTCAGCCCTCATGACATGCCCCACAGCCCCTATAAGCCTTCCCAAAGAATCTTTAGCTACTTTAAATTCTCTCTTTGCAAGCTCATCGGCTTCACTAAATGTCATGCCGAACTCTACCAAAATGTGAGGATTCTTTTTTATCGCTTCAATTGAATCTTTTTTATGATATTTGAAAAGTCGCTGTGTAATCGTCGGATGAATATGTTTTGAAGCAAGATAATTGGCAAACTTGAGGTTTTCATATTTTTCATATCCTTTCTGAAGCCCAGCTATTTGTTTATTTGTCAGTACTGATTCCAGCTCAGTCGTTTCTTTTTTATCGAGTAGTATGTATAAACGTTGTTTGAATTTATCCCAAAGTCTACGCGCATATACGTCCCCAATGCCTTCAAAATCCTTTGTCTTAGCAATAAATCGAATAAATTCTTCGCCAGTTATTGGTAACTCAATGCTAACCTTGTGTGCAATGTCACATGTGATTTTAGTCTGCTCATATGCGTTGCCATCAGCCATATCTCTGAACACTTGCTCTTGACTGAATTTGCCTAGCAATTTCCAGTGCTGCCCGACCTGAGCGTGATATGGCAACATGATAGTGGGGACTGTAGCAACTAAATACGCTTTTGCTGACTTAGTTCTGTAGCTATTTGTTTTGAGCAGTACAGCATATATTTTTGTATTAGAATTTTCTTTGAAGAACGATGTAATGCGGATCGGAATTGTAACGGACATATCTAGTCCTTGAAAAAGTCAGAAAGCACATCTGATGTTTCACTGAAACGCTCAAGTTTATCGAGCTTTGCTTTTAGTTGAACCACTGTTTTTTCAAGATAAGCGTTTTGTCTGGTTAGGGCGACTATATCCTTCGCATTGTAATCATAAGCCTTTGGCTCCGTAACGACAATCTCAGCCGACTTATCTAAAAGTTTTGGGAGAACGCCTCTTTCACGCAAATCCTCCTCAAGAGCCTCCAGAGAGGTTACAATGAGCGGGTTTGTGTATAGTGATGACTTACAAAAGCCTGCTTGTTTAGCTATATCTACTTTATTCAACTTCCCGCCGCGCACAATAGCCGCCAACTCATCCATCGGAGTGTTTTTTTTCCATACCTCGAACTTTTCAACGTTTATTTTTCCTAACTGCTGTCCGTTCGCCATCACTGAAGTCCTAATTTCTTAATATCGCTTAAAGGCATTTTTTTTAATAAATCGTCATAAAAATCACTTAGCTTTTTATCTTTCAATTCGTCATATTCTTGCTGTAAGTTTTGCGCTTTCTTTATGACTTCCTTCTTGTCAAGAGCACGTAATCCGACTTTCTTGATACGTTCATTTTTCTTTATTTCCAACTCTTCATTTATATCATCTAAATACTTATTTAGAGCTTCAGAGTAAGAGTTACGACCAGCTCCAAACACCCCTGTTCTTCCTTGGGAGATCATGTTAATTACCTCCTTCTGTGTAATTTGATATGGGCCTTTGAGTCTGTATCTTGCTGCATTGTTGTGTTTCTTAATGTAAGACAGTTTTTCAAGTTTTAGAGTATTGATTGCGTTGTATGCACCCAGCGATGCATTATCTTTGTTGACCCAATTGGGTAGGGCGTCATCTTTTTGATTAGCGCCTTCTTCTTCCCCTAAAATATCTAACAAACTCATGCTATTGCCTCCATTTCATTTGAAATATTAAGCGCTGATTGCATATCTTCGATATATCTCTCATTCCTTTTTGCCTTGTTGTTTTTATCGAGCTGTCTCAGTGTTTTAATGGTTTCTTTAACAATACGTTGACTCTCAGCCTTAAAAATAAGCGGCATTGGTTGTTTTAATGCAGTGACGTGATTTGCAATATTTATAATAATGAAAGCAACATGCTCTTGTTCCACAAGGTGATTAGTGCAGCCGATACAAAACTCAACTCCAGCCTTATCCCTTTGAGGAATACCTTCTTCAGCACATTTAGCTCTATGCTTGTTTCTGCTTTTTAACATGCAAAAGCCCCATGGGTTGGCTTTTATATCTTCTATCTCAAGATGTGCAAATTCGCGTAAAGCATGACCGTATTGCTCAGAAGTAACCACTTTGGTTTGCTTTAATATCCTTCTTAAGTAAACATCCATCTTTCCACCGAAATCACGGCTTCTATCGGATTTCATGGCATGTAAATGTGAAGTTAAAATGGAGCTTATAACTCGTCTTTTGGCTAACTCTTCTGATGTTTGCATGTGTTTTTCTCGCAAATATCTACGAAAAAATTGTCCTCCAAAATGCTTGAAATTTGTACGTATTAACCAACCAACATCACCAGAATAACGTCGATAAACACACTCAGCCCATATATGCCTAAATGCATGCGGTGTAGGATATGCACAGTCTGATTTTATAGTATTGAAGATATCATTTAGACTGCCGCGATCAATTTTTTCGTTTGGTGCAAGTCCTCCTAAATATTCCTTTTGTTCGTGTGATAATCGTTCATCCCAAACAACACGAACATCATGACTCATAGTCTTGTTGCAATACGCATTTATCAAAAATGTACCTGTATGACCATTGTTTGAATTGATAATTCCAGCGGCTATCAACTTAGGCAGATCGGCTCTCACCTTACGCATGACATCACGTAAATTCTGGGTTTTACTGGACGGTGGATAGCGCTCGATTAACTCCAATAAAGTAGCCCTTTCAGACATTGTCAGTATGTCTTCAGCTACTTTTACTTGCAATTTGTCAAGCATATCTAGCTCAACAAAATAAATATAATTATCAGTAAAATGTTGCCATCCCGCAATACTGGCAACATTTGCCTTCACCCCTATATCAATATCTTGACTACCTATGTCACTCTTAAACAGCATAGCTTGTGTATCATTTGAACAATGAAGTGCTTGCAACTGTTTTAACAAAATGTATGAATTTATTGTTATCTCTCGATTGATCTTTGTTTCACCTGCCGTTTTCGGTACTTTCCACTTCACTTGAAATCGAATTGGGTAACGCACTTGATCTAGCACGTCGTGGTTACGCGAGAGATGAATTGCAGTTTCCGGAAATGTATATTCTGATTCTCGCCACCCTAACAAAGCCATGATATTCGTAAAACCAAATCTTCCGATTGTTGTGTCAAACATAGCAATTGAAGATATATTTGTATCAGGCCTAACGATTACTGTGCGCTTAACGATCTCTTCGGTCAGGTTTTTCTTTTCAACTTCAAATTTGTTAATACTAAGCTTTGAACAGTCAGCTAGGTAATTTAAAGAATCAGTAAAATCATCTATTAATTGTTGCTCTGAGATGCTGGAGTGGGCTAAACCAATAGACAATAGCGATTTTACAAACGATTTATTTTCTTCATTACTGGCAAGCCCAAGTCTCCCAATAAGAGTTTCTAGTGACGAGTCACTAAAAAGTGCAAATTGCTTTACTGCGAACATATAGTGGCTTTCATAAGTCAATGCCACTCTTTTGTTAATTTCATTAAAAGCCTTCTGATTTGCACTTATCATTCTTTTTTGTTCTTCAGAATGAGTTCCCAAGAATGCAGCCCGAATCAGTTTAAGATTGTGATGACTATCTACATATCCACCCAAAATGTATGATTTTTGGTTCATCACTTGAGCTACTGCATAGGATCTAAAAAACTGTTCGTTAAATAATTCATTTAAATGGTTGATGTAATGCTGACCAATATCCAGCGTTAAAAAATTGAATGACGCACCTTCTGAATAATCTGCATAAGACATATCTGCATGAGACAAAAGCAATTCGTTTAATGATCGTATTAACTTCTTGTTAGATATGGCTTGTATTAACTCGCTTTGCATTCCCAATGATTTACAACATATTGCTATATTATGTGGATCAAAGCTCCTAAATAAGGCTACACCATTGACCCCCATTCTTTTTGACAACCCTTTTTCATTGACCGAATGCGTTAACATGATTTCTAAAAAGGCAGACAGTGATTGCGCTGTTACTGTATTAATGTTTTCTTGCTTCAAAAAAGCAAATAACGTAAGAAGATTTTGAAAAACAATTTTCATATTCTTATTACTTTCAACATTGATTACAGCATCACACCACTGTATCCATGCTAGTGTGGAGGTTTTTATTGAAAATTTCTGTCCATCTACAGTGATAGTGTAATGCGCCCCTGAACTGAATGCTGGCAAGTCAAACCAACCAAAATTGAAAGTGTGGTTGGTTTTATCTTTTAGCACTAAAACGTCATCAAATGCTTCACCGCTTTCGGGAGTCATACCTGCTACTTGAGTCTTTAGATTGATGTAAAGTGTTGTTTCTTCGAAGTTCTTTGTTTTTGCAAGATAGGTGACTGTCATAATTTTTATGCTCTAATTTGCGATAAGAATAAATCGGGCAATAAAGGTTTATACTGCTCATAAGCAGAATTACCTTCGATGACCATTTGTTTTGATATTAAATTAGTTAGCACATACTCTCTCCACTCTGCTTCAACTAAAACATACTTCTCTAGATAAGATGGATTATAAATTGCGAGTGCTTTAAAGTGTTTTTTAGCTTGTTCTATGTAGTGCAAGAAGTTAACAACTGTCTCAACGCTATCTATCACTGTAATCGCATCACCTTCCTCATCCATCGGTTCTTTATTTTCATGCACATCTAGATTATTGAACGGCAGCACAGTTCCCTCGGCCTCAGTTATAAGTTGAGTTCTTATCTGTCTCTCTGATATTTTTTGGCTAAGCTCTATCACGTTAGGCTTGAATGCTATATTTTCAATATCTTCCATCACGAATCGCATCAATCGTCCTGCTGTATTTTTATGCTCTACATTCTGCTCAGAAAAATAAACGTCATGTTCAGTTTTACCTGTGTGTGAGTTGTCATTAACCAGTTTACCAACCCTGAAGTCATTACTAGTACCATGAACAGCAGCAGTTTTAATCATAGAGCCAGTAAACCAGTTAATTGGTGCCCATAAAGCTACTAGTTTTTGATAGGTTTCAGCACTTGCATCATCATATCCTTGCGCTTTTCTATGTTTTGACCATTGAGACATTTTTAAGTCAACATTCTCAAACAAGCAGTTAATTAAGCTTATAAATACCGCTCCAACCTCTTGTTGTCGTAATCTTGTTTTAAGACGCTGGTTGCACGTCTTGCCTGATAAGAGTGTCAACATTCTTCCGATTACCCCAGCTTCGGTAAATGGCGATTTATCTACATCATTTGATGTTAAGGATGCTAATTTATCGGTAGCTTTTCTGTTTTGTAAAAATATCAATAACGCCTTACCCAAAGGCTGCGTAGTATCTAATGTCCCTGTTCTTTTAAAACCTTGTGCTCTAGACTTCCAATAGTCACAACTTAAGTGAGTTGTTTTTGTTGCTGTGCCTTGAAAAATATAGTCTGAGTAACTTAATTTTCTAGCATCGCTCGCTTGCACAGTTTGAGCACAATTAAGCCAGTAGAAACAAATCTCTTCTGCTTTACTTACGGGGAATGATTTTTGCTCACCTTTAATATACTTTTCCAGTTGCATGATAAAAGCATCATCAAAAATAGTCGCCTTTTGGAAATTATTTACGTCTTTTTTCTCAACATAAGATTTAATACTTAAATTCTTTCCATTATTCAACGCTTTAGAAACGTAATATTTACGGTCTTCACAGCAAAAATCATGCAGTAACACTTCTAATGATTGTTCACTGACAACATGTGCATTTCGAGTCACTGAATATAGAATTTCTCTATAAAGTTTATTTCTTCTATATTGTTCATTTTTATCAGTGATAGTAGAAATTACCATACCTACATTAAAACCGTTTTGCGCTAATGTATCAGCAAGATCCCGACTCACTTCTTGCAGAATCAGCATTAATTCGGCAATAGTCTGATTGAAGGATTGCATTAATAATCGAGGGGATGCCAAGCGTAGGTATACTTTTTCTTTACCCTCTTGAGCCATTTTTGCTCTTAACCAGTTTACTTGCGAAAACCAACTTGTTAGGGGAAATTGTTCCCGTTCTAAAGGATTTAATTTAGTGGCACGAACTATGGATTGTAAGGTTATAATTTGCTCTGCTTTTAAAGAGGTCAATGATTGAGCAGCTTTAATAAAAGACAGTAGAAATACTGCTCCACTACCTGAAAGACCTAAATCCACAAGATATGTTTCAAAATCCTTAATAATTTTGAATTTACTCCTGTAAATTTTATATTGATTAACGAACGCGGTGATTTTATGAAAACGATCTGAAATTTCTTTTAACTTCCGACTGCCAAAGTCATTCGGGTGCGCATTAACATGAGCAAAATACAAACAAACAGCGCCAAATATCAATTGTGCTGTTTCATCCTCGCTAGTGCATATGTAAGTCACTTCAATTGCACGCGCAGGTTTACCGATAGAAATGCTTTTTGGCAGCGCTGGGATTATTACAACGTTTGCCTCTGTATGATTGTCTAATGACTTATTAAATGCAGACCTGATTTGACGTACTTCATTTTCACATTCAGAGATTGTTGTTTTGTCCATCTAATCCTCTTTGACTAACCGTCGCCATTTTAATTTGCCAGCATTAAATCAATGCTGCGTATATAGCGTATAGTCACTTCTTGCGCCCATTCTTTTTTGTTTATTTTATGACCCATAAGCCGCGCAACTTCAGTAACTACTGAATGACCTTCGGTAATCGAATCGTGGGGAATTCCACGACAAAGCTCATAAAATTTTTCAGTACCAAAACTATGACGCAAATGATGATATGAATTATCTTCATTCAGAACGAGATTCGGTGATCTGCCATCCAATAACATCGTTCTGATATCTCGAAATACACGAGTTGCAACCCCAGCCTTGATTGCCGTTCCTTTGCCATCAGTGCTAACTAACAATGAATTTGAATTTGTTTCTTTTTGACGTTCGACTAGATAATACATTTTGCATTTTTCTAATAACGCACGAGGTATGTATATTGTGCGGGCGGGAGAACCTTCGTTTTTTCTTGCTTTAGTAATAGTCAACAAATACTCAAAGACATCTTTATCTGATTGCTCTAATTCATCAAATAACGATTTAAAGCCTTTCTGGGGCTTTTTAGCATACGTAAAGTCATCCATGAATAAACTTGTGTTTTCTATTGCCCTAAGGCCGCATTCAAAGCCAAATCTTAACAGTAATTCGTCTCTTATTGTTTTACATGTAAGTAACATCTTATTTCGGGTGTCTTTTTGAATATATTTATAAGCTCTACTCCGCACTATGTTTTGGTGGGCGGCAGCCCTAAGCTTCTGATAAATATATAAATTTTTAGTTTCTGCAATCCCAAGATACGAGAGGTAAATATAGTAAGACGTCAGAATACTTATTCTTTGGGTAACAGTATTAAAACCTTTTTTAAGTCTCTGAAATTAAATAATCGTTTAAATAGGTATTTATAAATTCTGAAGTAGCATGTGTATGCATATGTACATTGGGCAAATCAGGGTTTAGCTGAGATTGTTGTTCTACATACTGAAGAAAATGCAAGATTGCATCCTCATGAATATTAATTGTACTAGGGTTAATTTCAGTATCAACAATAGTAACTTCAACTACTTTGTTTTTGTTAACTATTGTTTTCTGTGATTTCACACACCCCGTTTTATTCATTGACATTGAGATAAGAGTTGGTATAACAACAGGAGTATTATTACAATCAATAAAAACTGACAAATCTATCTAATTGAATGGATTTCATATTGTTTGATGTATGCACAAACTTTTCCATATAACCACTATCTTTATGTGTTCAATATCCGCCCATGGTAACATGAATTATATGAAGATAAAGTTAAAGTTATAATTCTTATTAGTGTTCATTTTTAACCAGAACTTGTCATTGACTATAAGTAGCAGTCCATATCTATGTGGATAATTTTACGCAAAAACGGACCTAGCAAATAGCTGTATATAAAATCAGTATTTTGCCGGAATTTAAGAATATTTCAATATAAAAAAACGCCAGACTAGCTGGCGTTTGTTTTAGATGTTATTTATTACCGTGGATTAAAGGATTTGGTCTTTTTTCCATTCATTCAATTTGGCTTCCCTAGCTTGCTCTTTTTCCAACCGCATCTTTTTACGATCACAAGGTTCAGGGCAATCGCAGGCTTTAGCTATACCCAGCGCACCAAGCCCGCCGCAGCTACCTGCAATAGACTTCTGTTGGAATATGTAGCCTACAGACATGGCGACTACCACCACTAAAAAAAATACAAATGCGAGAATAAAGGTACTCAAAATTTGACTCCAATAAGATCATAAATTAACAAAAACGATTTTAATAAACAGTTACGAGCTGTTCAAATCTGGCACTAGTATACTCGTTAAAACCGTCTTTTTCTTTAGTAATGAGTATTACTGCAATATCGTATTTTGTTGCTAAGGCTAGTGCTTTATCTTTACCCATTACAATTAGGGCAGTGGCCAACCCATCGGCTGTCATTGAAGAAGGATGGATCACTGTGGCAGACACTACATTATGGGTAATTGGGTAGCCAGTGTTTGGGTTAATTAAGTGTGAATAACGAATTCCGTCCTGTTCGTAATAAATACGATAATCGCCGGAGGTAGCTACAGCATTATCACCTATGCTGATAATTTCTTGCACCGCACGTTGTTGAGCTTGGGGTTTTTCAATGGCTATTTTCCATGGGATGCCTGATGCTTTTAATCCTGAGATCCGCATTTCGCCACCGATTTCCACTAAGAAGTTTTGGATTTTATGAGTCTGTAAAAGTTCAGCAACTTGGTCTACAGCGTAACCTTTAGCAATGGTTGATAAGTCTACATAGAGATTTGGGATCGTTTTACTAGCCCAAGTTGGCCCAATTGTTAATTTATCTAATCCAACTAATTGTTGGGTAGCCTGAATAAGTTCATCTGATGGGATCTTTTCTGGGCGACTTTGGGGACCAAAACCCCATAGATTGATCAGTGGGCCGATGGTTACGTCTAATAAGCCTGAACTCATATCACCTAAGCGTTTTGCTTCGTTTAACACCTCTATTGTCTGTGGTGACATAGTAAAGGGTTCAGTACTGTTCCATTGATTAAACTGACTCAGCTCTGAGTCGTTAATATAGGTAGACATTAATTGATTAATCTCAATCAACAATTGGTCTATCTGGTGTTTAATATTTTTTTCATCTAACCCATTAATTGGTACAAATTTAACGTTGTATGTAGTGCCCATTGTTGGGCCAGTTAGGTGGGTTTCTTGCACTGTAGCTGGTGAGCAGCTTAAGAATATTACGGTAATAATAGCCGCTAACTGAACCTTAAAGAGTATTTGCATAGTGTTTTGGGCCTATAAGAAAAGGGGCATAAAGCCCCTTATAAATCTGTTACTACATGAAAACTTTGAGGTTATTAACCGCCGAAGTCATCCAACATAATGTTTTCGTCTTCAACACCTAATTCTTTAAGCATGTTGATTACGGCTGCATTCATCATAGGTGGGCCACACATGTAGAATTCACAATCTTCAGGTGCTGGATGATCTTTCAGGTAATTCTCCAACAATACGTTGTGAATAAACCCAGTATCGCCTTTCCAGTTATCTTCAGGTTGTGGATCAGATAAAGCAACATGCCACTTAAAGTTGTCATTTTCTTTTTGTAGCATATCGAAATCTTCTACATAGAACATTTCACGCAAAGAACGAGCACCGTACCAGAAAGTTATTTTACGAGATGTCTTTAATCTACGAAGTTGATCAAAGATATGTGAACGCATTGGGGCCATTCCTGCACCACCACCCACAAATACCATTTCAGCATCAGTGTCTTTAGCGAAGAACTCACCAAATGGACCTGAAATAGTGGCTTTATCGCCTTCTTTCAAGCTCCAAATGTAAGATGACATTTTACCTGCTGGTAAAGACAAATTATTAGGTGGCGGCGAAGCAACTCGCACGTTCAACATAATAATACCTTCTTCTTCAGGATAGTTAGCCATTGAA
The DNA here is from genome assembly GCF_000314995.1 of Paraglaciecola arctica BSs20135. Taxonomy (GTDB): domain Bacteria; phylum Pseudomonadota; class Gammaproteobacteria; order Enterobacterales; family Alteromonadaceae; genus Paraglaciecola; species Paraglaciecola arctica. Next base: position 152,520 of record NZ_BAEO01000027.1, read on the forward strand.
TAGGCGCGAATTGTTTCGTCTTCTACTTTAGATTCGATATTGAAGAAACCAAAACGTTCCCAATCACCACGATATTCTTCAGGCACATCGAAATCAGAGTATTTTACATGGTGAGGTGGCGCTTCAATTTGGATATAACCACCGGCACGGAAAGGTACACTTTCACCATTAGGTATTTGAAGTTTGAGTTCTTTGATAAAGGTAGCTTTGTTATCGTTAGAAATAACTTCACATTCCCACTTTTTAACACCAAAGATTTCTTCTTCTAGCTCAATATTCATGTCTTGTTTGATAGACACCTGACAAGATAAACGACAACCATGTTTGGCGTCTCTTTTGCTAATATGATCAAGTTCTGTTGGCAGAATTTCTCCACCGCCCTCTGTAATATCAACACGACACTGGCCACATGAACCACCGCCACCACAAGCTGAAGAAACAAAAATACCAGCATTTGCCAAGGCACCTAACAGTTTATCGCCAGGCTGGGCTGTAATGGACTCTTGCGCACCACCATTAATGGTAATAGTCACTTCGCCTTCTGGTACCAGCTTAGATTTTGCAAACATGATGATAAGCACTAACGCTAAAACGATAGCGATAAACATGCCTACACCAAGAAAAACTTCATTATAATTCATATCTATTCCTCAGAAGGCCGCTTATAGCGAAACGCCGGTAAATGATTGGAAACCAAGGGCCATAAGTCCAGCGATCATAAATACCGAACCTAAACCTCGTATACCTTCTGGCATATCAGCGTATTTAAGTTTTTCACGTACTGCGGCTAGTAGGGTGATAGCAATCGCCCAACCTAAACCACTGCCTACACCGTAAACGATGCTTTCAGTGAAGTTGTATTCACGTTGAATTGCGAATGCCACGCCACCAAATATTGCACAGTTCACTGTGATAAGTGGTAAGAAAATTCCCAATGCGTTGTATAACGCTGGGAAAAACTTATCCAAGCTCATTTCCAATATTTGTACTAAGGCAGCGATAACGCCAATAAAAGTCAAAAAGCTCAGAAAGCTTAAATCTGCTTCTGGGAAACCTGCCCAACCTAGTGCTCCGGGGGCAAGGATATTCACAAATATAACTTGGTTAACCGGTACCGAAATCCCCAAAACTACTATTACTGCTACACCTAAACCCATGGCAGTTTTAACTTTTTTGGATACTGCCAAAAAGGTACACATACCTAGGAATAAAGACAAAGCCATGTTTTCAATGAAAACTGATTTAACAAAAATACTGATGTAATGTTCCATGAATTACTCCTTCGGCTCGACTTGTGCTGGACGTATTGTACGAATTGCCCAGATTAGGCCACCAATCAAAAAGAACGAACTGAAAGGTAAAATCAATAAACCATTACCTTGATACCAGCCACCATTTTGAATTAAAGGTAAGATTTCAAAGCCTAATAGAGTACCAAAACCCAATAACTCTTTGACGGTACCAATAATGATTAACACCAATGAATAACCTAAGCCATTACCAATACCATCGAGGAACGACATCAGAGGTGGACTCTTCATGGCATAAGCTTCTGCTCGGCCCATTACAATACAGTTAGTAATAATCAAGCCAACAAATACCGAAAGCTGTTTGGATATTTCGTATGAATAGGCTTTTAATATTTGGTCAACCACTATTACCAATGAGGCAATAATCGTCATTTGAATAATAATCCGTACACTTGAAGGTATTTGTTTACGGATCAGAGAGATAAACAAATTAGAAAATGCCGTTACTGTGGTTAGTGCTAACGCCATAACCAAGGCAGTTTCTAATTTGGTAGTGATTGCCAGTGCCGAGCAAACGCCCAGTACTTGCAATGCAATAGGGTTATTGTCCAGAATGGGTCCGAGCAATACCTTTTTCATTTCTTTAGTTTCAGCCATTGTGCGAACCCCTTACGATTTCCAAGTCTGATTTTTAAGGTATGGCCCGTAGCCATTCTCACCTACCCAATAACTAAGTGTATTTTGTACACCATTACTAGTGAGTGTAGCGCCCGAAAGTGCATCAACTGCATATGGGTTATTTGCGTTATCACCTTTCTTAACCTGAATGGCTACTTCACCGTCGTTATATAACTTTTTACCATCCCACTTTGCTTTCCATTTTGGGTTGAGTACTTCGCCACCCAGTCCAGGGGTTTCTTTCTGTTGATAGTAAATAAGCTCACGTACTGTGTTGCCATCAGAATCAATAGCTAAAAAGCCATACATCAAATCCCATAAGCCACTGCCATGAACTGGCAGGATTAACCGCGTGACCTCACCTGCGTCATTTTTGACAATATATACACTAGCAATGCTGGCACGTTGTTGAAAACCTACGTTACTACCTGTTACTTTGACCGTATATTCAGGCATCTTGGCCGCTTTATACATGTCATAGTCTTTTGTTGGTTTCTCTACATATTGACCAGTTTCAAGATTGACAAATTTTTCTTCAATATATTTATCAAAGGTTCCGGCGATATCGCCAGCAGCCAACTCGGATAAGCCCGCCGCTTCTACAATATTTGACTGTTTATCTATTGCGACATTGGTTTGCTGTAAATCACGCAAGCCAACGGCTGCACCAGATACAATAATGGAGCAAACCAAACATACAGCAACAACAACACCTATAGTTTTACCTAGAGTTTCTTTTTTAGCCGACACGGGCGATCCTCCGTTTAATATTGCTTTGGGCGACAAAATAGTCAAACAAGGGTGCCCACAAGTTAGCGAATAAGATTGCCAACATCATACCTTCTGGGAAAGCGGGGTTAATCACGCGGACCATCACACACATAGCACCAATTAATATCCCGTACGCCCACTTACCTTGATTAGTAAATGATGCCGATACTGGGTCGGTAGCCATAAAGAACATACCAAAAGCAAAGCCCCCCGTTACCACATGCCAATACCAAGGCATGGCAAACATGGCATTAGTATCACTACCCACTAAATTCAATAATGTACTAAAGGCAGCACCACCTAGCAGCACACCTAACACAATTCGCCATGAAGCAATTCGCATGTAGATGATAAACAGACCACCAAGCATAATAGCTAAGGTCGACACTTCACCCACTGAACCTTGAAGATTGCCAAAGAAAGCATCCCACCAATCAGCATTTAAGCTCCAATCAGTGATGTTACCCGAAGCAGCTTCGCCTAACTTTGTGGCACCAGAATAACCATCAGCAGCTACCCAAATTGCATCTCCTGAGATTTGCGCTGGATATGCAAAATAAAGAAACGCACGTCCAGATAATGCCGGGTTGAGGAAGTTACGTCCTGTTCCACCAAATATTTCTTTGGCTATTACAATACCGAATGTGATACCTAAAGCCGCTTGCCATAAAGGAATTGTCGCCGGCAGCGTAAGGGCAAATAAAACTGAAGTAACAAAGAAACCTTCGTTAATTTCATGTTTACGCACTGAAGCAAACAACACTTCCCAAAAACCACCTACTACAAACACAGTTGCGTAAATTGGTACAAAGAAACAAGCGCCATACAACATCATGCCAAGCCAAGTGCTATCCGCATTTAATTGACCACCTAACATTTCAAACAAGCCTGCTTGCCAGAATGCGGTTGCGGTATCGGCCCAACTAGCACCTTCTAAAATAGCAAAGTGCGCTTGATGCCCAATGTTGTACATACCGTAAAACATGGCTGGGAATGTCGCCATCCACACCATGATCATGATACGTTTTAAATCAATACTGTCTTTTACATGGGTAGTCGATTTTGTGACTGTGCCCGGTGTGTAGAAAATGGTCGCTGCTGCTTCATATAGCGCATACCATTTTTCGTATTTTCCACCCGCTTCGAAATCAGGTTCGATTTTATCTAAAAATGCTCTTAAGCCCATGATTAACCCTCTTTCTCAATCTGCTCTAAACAATCACGCAGAATCGGCCCATAGTTATATTTGCCTGGGCAAACATAAGTACATAACGCCAAATCTTCTTCGTCTAGCTCCAAGCAACCTAAACTTTGCGCCCCATCTGTATCGCCAGAGATCATATCTCTTAGCAATAAAGTAGGCAGAATATCTAACGGCATAATACGTTCATAGTTACCGATGGGCACCATAGAGCGATCAGAACCGTTAGTGGTAGTTGTCATACCAAAAAGTTTCTTAGGGCTTAAATGCCCAAGGTAAGCGCGAGTTATTGAATGTTGATTTACGCCAGGTTTTAACCAACCAAATAGTTCTTTTTCACGGCCTTCGCGCAAAATAGTTATTTGGTTGTGGAATCGACCTAAATAACCGTGCACGCCGTGGGCGTGATTACCTTGTAATACTGAACCAGATAATATGCGGACATCGCCTGCATTGGCTTCATTGGCGGTTAGTTCGGTTACATCGGCACCCAATAAGGTGCGCACTAAACGAGGATCCTTTGCTTCGGGGCCACCTAAGGCGACGACTTTACGATTATCTAATTCACCTGTGGTGAATAAGCTACCAATCGCTAATACGTCCTGATAACCCAGATGCCAAACTTTTTTGCTTTGGCCTACCGCATCTAAGTGATGAATGTGAGTACCAACTAGTCCTGCAGGGTGAACACCAGAAAACTCATTCACTTCAACGCTGGCATTGCCTGTAGCAATCTCAGCGCCAGGCGCTTTGTTAACAAAAACTTTGCCATCTGTTAAGCGACCAATAACCTGCAACCCGTTAATAAAATCTTCGCTGCGCTCAGCAATGATTATCTGTGGATCGCCAGCCAGTGGATTGGTGTCCATTACACTAACAAAAATTGAATGAGGCTTTGAATCAAGTGCTGGAGACTTGCTATAAGGACGAGTCCTAAAGGCAGTCCACATGCCAGAATTGACTAAGTTCTCTTGTACTTTAGCCGCATCCAATGATGCTAGTTCGGTGCTGCTATATTTAGCAAACACTTCACTGTCATCACCTTCAAGTTGAATAACAACCGATTGCAAAACACGTTTTGCACCACGGTTGATTGCAACTACATTTCCGGCAGCCGGGGCGGTGAATTTGACGCCAGGATTCTTTTTATCTTCAAAAAGAATCTGACCCTTCTTCACTTTGTCCCCTTCTTGGACATGCATAGTTGGACGCATGCCAATATATTCTTCACCCAAAATAGCCACTCTAGTGACAGAGTTTCCATCTTGAATTGTTTGTTGTGGCGCTCCCTGAATAGGAAGATCTAACCCTTTCGTGATTTTTATCATACGCAATAGCACTACTCTAAATTAATACACAGCACCATTAGGCTCTTTTAGTACAGTCGTCCATGCACTGTATATCAGCAAACAAAAACCTAATGGTGGTGAGTATCGTCAATCAATGACTAATTAATAAGCTACAAATAACTTGTGTAGCTAGATAGAAGTGTCTAAATTTCTTTAAAAATTTATGCTCTTGGCAAAACTTAAACAAGTTTATAAAAGACACCTACGCTTAGCCTCGGAATTTTAGCATTAACCAGTGTATTTCTTCCACGCAAATTGCTGTTTAAACACATTTATTTTGTGGTTTTTATTCATTTTGAGTTGATTTGGCTCTTTCAAAGGTAGACTAAGTTTACAGAAATAAAAAACCGCCAGATTTGGCGGTTTAAATTTAATGTTTTTTTAACCTATCGTTTACAAGTAGTTAATATTACCAATCGACCAAAGTATCAACTTCAGCATCGTAATCAACTCCAGATACGTCAAAACCAAATAATTTCAAAAATTCATGGTGATAACCCGCATAGTCACTTAATTCATGAAAATTCTCTTGAGTCACTTGATCCCATAAGGCTTTAATTTTCGCCTGAGTTTTATCATTGGTTTCTTTACTATTCATATATAAACGCCCTAGCTCATCCGTTTCTGGTTGTGCTTGGGTTAATTTATCAGTAAATAAATCATATATTTGTTCGATACAACCTTGGTGTGTGCCTTCTTCTTTCATCACTTTATAAATAAGTGATATATATAAAGGCATCACCGGAATAGCCGAACTTGCTTGTGTCACTAAGGCTTTTAAAGAAGAAACATAAGCCTGCACATTTTTACTTGCCTTGGTTTTCACAATGGCAGCAGCAGCACGGTCTAAATCTTCTTTGGCTTTACCAATAGTCGCTTGACCATAGATTGGCCAAGTTAATTCTTTACCTACATAGGTATAAGCAGTGGTTTTGCAGTTGTCTGCTAATAAGTCTGCTTGATCCAGCGCTTCTAACCACAATTCCCAGTCTTCACCGCCCATGACTTTGATGGTTTGTTGAATTTCATCATCATTGGCCGGCTCTAGTGCAATCTCATGAATTAGGTTTTTATCGGTATCGTAGGTTTTGGTTTTATAAGCTTGACCCACAGGTTTTAAGGTCGACTTATAGACTTCACCTGTTTCAGGATCGGTTCTTCTTGGCGACGCTAGGCTATAGATGATTAAGTCTACTTTGCCCATATCGGCTTTTAAAGTATCGATTACTTGCTGTTTGAGTTCTTTTGAAAACGCATCACCATTTAATGTTTTTGCATACAATCCCACTGCAGAAGCTTTAGCATGAAACCCCGCGGTATTGTACCAACCAGCGGTACCGGTTTTACGTTCTGTAGGTGGTTTTTCAAAACACACACCTAAGGTATTAGCACCACCTGCAAATGCAGCAGTGATCCTAGAAGCCAGTCCATAACCAGTAGAACTGCCAATTACCAATACGTTTTTAGGCGCATTGCTCAGTGCTCCCTGAGCTTTAACATAATCAATTTGTTGTTGAACACTAGCCGCACATCCAACTGGGTGAGCATTAGTACAGATAAAGCCTCGAATTTTCGGCTTAACAATCATAGTTACGTCCTATTTAAAAATTTCAACGCATTGTAATGCTACTCAGCGCTTAAACACATCTGAACAGCTAACAAAGTTACAAAGAGTTATTGGTATTTTCCATTTATTGGATATCAATAGCACGATTTTTGTAATACTCAAACTCTGATATTTGATGGTATTTCATGACATTAGTTTGAAAATCAGAATAAGACTTATACACTTTCTTGAACATAGGGTCTGCGTCTGACTGTTCTTGCATTACCTCAATTGAAGCCTTTTTTAATGCCAGCATCACATCTGCTGGCAGTGGGCGCATATCTACACCATGAGTTTCGACTAAAGCCTGCATGGCTGCATTGTTTGCGGCTGTATACTCATCCCACATATCTTGATTGACTGCGCGAGTGGCCACTTCAATGATAGCTTGTAAGTCATCTGGCAATGCTTCGAATGCTTGTTTGTTGACCATAAACTCCAAGGTCGCGCTTGGTTCATGCCAACCAGAGTAATAATAATATTTGGCCGCTTTGTATAAACCAAAAGCTAAATCGTTATATGGTCCAACCCACTCGGTGGCGTCAATCGCGCCAGACTGTAGTGATGTAAATAACTCACCGCCAGTTAAAGCAACAGGAATGCCTCCTAGTTTTTTAAGTACTTCGCCACCTAATCCGGGTATGCGCATTTTTAGACCTTTGAGATCTTCAACACTATTGACTTCTTTTTTAAACCAACCCGCCATTTGCACCCCAGAATTTCCACCGGCAAAGGGGATCAAATTAAAAGGTGCATATATCTCACGCCATAATTCCATGCCACCACCATAGTGCAGCCATGCATTCATTTCGGTAGCGTTCATGCCAAAAGGAATAGCGGTAAAAATCTGTGATGCGGGTGCTTTTCCTTTCCAATAATAAGAGCCGGAATGGCCCATTTCAGCTGCTCCACTTGAAACTGTATCAAACACTTCAAAACCCGGCACCATTTGACCTGCACCAAATACTTTGATTTTAAGGCGCCCGTTAGACATACGTTCGACATGTTTCGCAAAGGTTTCTGGTGCTTTACCTAATCCAGGAAAGTTTTTCGGCCAAGATGTTACCAGTTTCCATTCATAAGTTTGCTGTTCGACTTGGACGCTGGGTACGGTAGAAGATTGCTCGCCACAAGACAAAAGGAACATGCCAACTGTAACCAAAACACATAACTGCAACAATTTCATATATAGACTCTCTAAAGCAATGAAGGTAACCAAGTTACCAGATTTGGCCAAATGGCTAAACATGCTAACAACAATAATTGTATGCCAATAAAGGGGGCAACCCCTCTGTAAATGTCCGATGTCTTCACTTCTGGTGGCGCCACGCCACGCAAATAGAATAAGGCAAAGCCAAAGGGCGGCGTTAAAAACGAAGTCTGTAGGTTAACGGCAATCATGATCCCTAACCAAATTGGGTCAACTCCCATAGCTAATAATACTGGAGCAACTAAAGGTACCACCACAAAGGTGATTTCGATAAAATCCAAGATAAAGCCAAGTAAAAATATCACTACCATCACTAATAACACTGCAGCAAATACACCGCCGGGTAAGTTAGCAAATAATTCTTCTATGAGTTCTTCACCACCAAAACCACGAAACACTAGTGAGAAAATTGACGCGCCAATTAGAATTAGAAACACCATAGATGTAACTTTGGTGGTGGACATCATGACGTCTTTTAATTTCTGTAAATCTAGTTGTTTGTTGATTAATGCTAATATCAAAGATCCTGCGGCACCCACACCAGCCGCTTCAGTGGGTGTGGCGAAACCACCTAAAATCGAGCCAAGCACAGTCAAAATTAGTATAAGTGGTGGAAATAGCGCGGCAAAAAGCCCTATGTTAGAAATGGGGTCATCATGGAGGTTTTTATTGATGGACGAATCGATTTGTCGACTGGCAAAAATGAACACATAGAGTAAATACATGGCCACCAATAACATTCCTGGTATTAATGCACCCACAAATAAATCGCCAACAGAGACTGATTCGGGTGAAAATACACCCATACTTAATTGTGCTTGTTGGAAGGAGCTAGATAACACGTCGCCCAACAAAACTAAGGCGATAGAAGGAGGAATTATTTGGCCTAAGGTACCTGTGGCACATATTGCTCCGCTGGCAAAAGAAGGGGAGTAGCCTTGTTTTAGCATAGTCGGTAATGAAAGAAGACCCATAGTGACCACAGTTGCGCCGACTATTCCTGTGCTCGCTGCTAGTAACATGCCCACCAACACCACAGAAACAGCTAACCCCGATTTTAAACGACCAAACACTTGGCCCATGGCAATCAGCAGGTTTTCTGCTACTCGAGATTTTTCTAACATCACCCCCATAAATACAAATAAGGGCACTGCAATCAGTGTTTGGTTAGAAATTATTCCAAATAAGCGACTCGGCACAGCTTGTAAATAAGAAGTGTCGAACACACCAAAAAAGGCACCAATACCAGCAAAAATTAATGCTGTACCCGCTAGCGAATAAGCAACTGGGTAGCCTAACAATAATACCAGACAGACAGCTAAAAACATCAACAGCGAGAGGTATTCCATTATTTGGCCACCGCTTTGTTGGTGTATTTTTGTTGTGAAATTTTTAGAATGTTTCGTATGACTTCAGCTATACCCTGCAAGACCATAGTAAATGCAAAGACTAGGATTAAACTTTTCAACAAAAATACCCCGGGGATCCCTCCGGCTGCTTGAGAGTCTTCCAAAATTCTCCAAGCTGACATGACGTAATCAAAACTGATGAAAAAAATAAACAGATTCACTGGCATTAATAATACTAAACTACCAAAAATATCTACCTTGGCTTGTTTTTGTGGCGTGAAACCTCGGTAAAATATGTCAACTCGCACATGCTCATTGACCCGTAAAGTATGAGCAGCACCCACTAAAAAAACCACGCCATGAAGGTACATCACAGATTCTTGCATGGCAATCCAGCCCATGTTAAATCCGTATCTGAGCACCACAATTAAAAACGTCAACAACACCATAAAAAGGGTAAACCAACTGATCAATTGACATAAAATGTGATGAAAAGAATCGATTTTTTTCTGCCATAAAGCAGCCTTGGGCGAAAAGAGAGCGTGGTTTAACAGCATAGTTGTTTCTTATTGTTATCAAAGCTGATTAAGTAAAGTTGCAAGCTGGAAAGACTATCAGACTTATTGCTTCGAGCCACCCAAACAATTAGGAGACTGTGGAAATTCACCAAATAGATCTTTCCACTCCTCCTGAGTATAGGTATGTAATGCCAGCGCATGGATGTCGTTTGCCAGTTCATCTTTTAACACTGAATTCACTGCTCTATGTCTTTTTATTAAACGCTCACCACTGAAGGCAGGCGTGACAATCACCACCTTAAAATGACTTTCGGAACCTTCAGGCACGTTGTGCTTAAAGCTTTCATTGATCACCTGCAAATGTTCTGGGTTAAAGTGACTCAGTAGCTTTTTTTCAATGTTATTTTGAATATTCATTTGTTGTCCAAGACCAATATTTCAGTTCGTTTTATCAGGCTAATTTTAGCCGCTAAAACAAATGAGAAATATAAAAATTTACAAGTTCCATAGGTAGATCATAACTCATTGGGCGTTCACGATATATTATTTGTTATGGATATATCTAAATGTCAGATTGATCCTAGGGGCCAGTGTTTTTTTGCTTTTAGCAATACCATGTTGCCAACACTTTTGGGTTGCTCCGCGCATCAGCAATAAGCTACCGTCTGCTAGCGGTACCCTAACCTTAGTTTTATTTTTATTGTGATAAAAATCCAAATTGCGTACTGCACCAAAGCTTACTGAGGCAATTACAGGTTGCTGACCTAGTTCTGGCTCATTGTCTGCGTGGCGCCCCATGCCGTCCTGACCGTGACGATAAAAGTTAGCTAAGACTGAGTTAAAATGACTGTTGCTGGCGTTTTCACATCTTTGTTTAAGCGCTAGTAAAATAGGGTTCCAAGGTAGCGGATGCATGGTCAAATTTGAATATTGATAGCCCGCTTGCTCGTCGCCATACCATGCTTGTAATCTTGGAACGTCAAAGGTTTTCCCGTATATGGTAATTTGCTCTTGTCGCCATTCTAAGGACTCTTGGAGAGAGCGCATTATTGCACTTGTCTCTAGTGGTGGAATAAAATGGGGATAATATTTTAGGTCTGCATCAGGCATATCCAGCTGTATAGGCGTGTTATCATATTGTAATTCAAACAGTGACTGCTGCATAACCCATCAAATTTGGACAAAAATGAACACTAGTTTAACGCTTCTAGACAGAAATTTGCAGTTAGTTAGATACCCGCAAAATTTGCAACATCCAAGTTGGCAGGCATGGGATGCAGCGGATGAATATCTGATTGACTATGTTGAACAAAATTTTCCCAAGCTAACAAATGTATCGATCAGTATTTACAACGATGATTTTGGTGCCTTAGCTTGCTGGTTTGCGGCTTTAAAGCCTATATGGGTGACCGATTCTTATGTGGCTAAACAATCTTGTTTAATAAATCTGCAGGAAAACAATATTTCAGAAGAATTAGTGACATTTCACGATTCTGTGACAGTAATAGATGTTAAAGCCGAACTTGTTTTACTTAAAGTGCCTAAAACCACGGCTTTACTTGAGCAACAGTTGATTGACTTACAAGCCCGAGTTTCACCCACTACTACAGTGATCGCCGCAGGTAAGGCTACGCTTATTCACAAATCTACTTTGGCGTTATTCGAAAAATATTTAGGTACCACTACTACTTCATTGGCCAAGAAAAAAGCACGTTTAATATTTTGCCAGCCTGCAGGTAATAAAGTCCACTCAAGCCCTTATCCGAGTATTTGGTATACTGAAAGCCCAAGGTTTGAAATTAACAATTTGGCTAATGTTTTTGCTCGTCAGCAATTGGATATTGGTGCCAGATTTATGCTTGAACATTTATCCAAATTGCCGAACCTAGAAAATAAAACTGTTATAGATTTAGGTTGCGGAAATGGTGTGCTGGGTCTGCATATCCTCAATCAAAAACAACAAACCAAGGTGGTTTTTGTTGATGAATCTTATATGGCTGTCGCGTCTGCTAAACAAAACGTTTTGGCTAACTTGCCAGAACAAGAGGAGAAAGCAGAATTTATTGTGAGCAATTGTTTGGACGACTTCAGCAAAAATTCTAGCTCTACCGAAGTTGATTTAGTGATATGTAATCCGCCTTTTCACCAACAAAATACTATTACTGATCATATCGCTTGGCAGATGTTTAAAGATGCTCAGGCTTTGCTTAAAAAGGGCGGTCAGTTATTTGTGGTAGGCAATAGGCACTTAGATTACCCGAATAAACTTAAAAGATTGTTTGGCAATGTTACAACAGTTGCAACTAATCAAAAATTCAGTATTTTGTCTGCTAGCAAACGTTAGTCTTTAGGAATATTTCAATGTTAAAAACACTTTTTGTCGCCTATCTTGTTATCGCTTCAACTCTGACTTTTGCGAAAGCTAAAGATGATGGTTCACAAATTCAACCCGACAATTATTATCCTCGTGTGAAAATGGTCACTAGTATGGGGGATATCATTGTTGAATTAGATCGTTCTAGAGCGCCGATCACGGTTAATAATTTCTTACGTTATGTGGATAAGCGCAGTTACGAAGACACCATTTTCCATCGCATAGTGCCTGAATTTGTGGTGCAAGGTGGCGGTTATGATACCAATTTTGTAGAAAAACCGTCGTTTGGGAAAATTTTTAACGAGTCTGGCAATGGCTTAAAAAATCAGATGTACAATATCACTATGGCAAGACAAGACGACCCACACTCTGCCACTCGTCAGTTTTTCTTCAATATGAGTAATAACGACAGCCTCAATCCCGGCAGAAACTGGGGTTACACAGCTTTTGGCTCAGTGGTAGAAGGTTATGAAGTGTTAGATAAAATGGCTGAGGTCAAAACTGATTTTGATCCTAAGTATGGCTGGTCAGACGTACCGGTAGAGCAAGTGATTTTGCTAAAGGTGATAGTACTGCCTCCTGTTTAATCTAACGATTTAATGTAAAACTTTTTAATATTAATGGGAAGCGACACTGTTTGCAGTGTAATCTTCCCAATTGTTCATTTTATGTTTGGGTAAGCTCAAACAGTTTTACTTCTTCTATATCATCTTTTAGGCGTATCAATCCCTTATAATTAAAGCCTAATTTTTCTAGTAAATTTATAGACTTCAAATTATCGACTGAAGTTATCCCGAGCACTTTTTGAACGACTTTTCGCTCATAAGCATCCACTAAAACTAGTTTGGCTGCTTCTAAAGCTAGTCCCCTCTCTCGATATTGCGGCAAAAATGCGAACCCTAGATCTGGGTGGTCCAATTCTGCTCGCTTCAATACCCCGCATAATCCTATAGGTCTTTTTAATGAGATAGATTCAACGAGTAATAAACCAAACCCATATTGTTGATACATGCTTTGTGGTCCCTGTTGTATATAAGTAATGGCATCCTGCTCATTTTTTACACCACGATCGCCTATATATTTTAAAAAATCGGGGTCGTTCAACAGTTCAACAATAAATTTCGTATCTCTTATTGTTAGCTTTCTTAGTTTTAATTTTTCAGATGTAAGGGTTTTCATAGAATGGTTTCTTTTCGATATTGCAAAACTTGTAGTGACGCTAAGAGTTGATCAATTTGTTGGTGTTGCTGTTGGTTGACCTGCGCCGCCCTAACGTAGCGAGAGTTGCTGCGGTCGTTTATCCAGCCATGCTGCCAGAAATGGGTGTTTAGGATAAAGTTTGCCGCAAAATTTTCGATTCCCATATCAAAACAACCTACAAGGCAGGTGTCTAAGTAGGTTTGATAGATGGGGTAGTGAATGTTGGCTGGTATTTTATGTTGGTTGGCACATATCCATATTTTGTGGTTATTTGGGTTAGCGCGAATTTTGTCCAGCTCAACCTGTACCAATGGAGACTCTTGGGCTGCCTCTATTCTGGAATAGTCAACCTCAATAAATTGATAGTCCTGTTCGCGGTTGCGCAGCTCAGGTGATATTTGTTCTATTGGTAACAGCACGCCATTCAAATGGGAAGATACATCATGACTCACGCCCAAACAGGTTTGTAGGTCTTCTAAACCTCTTGCTAACCATTCCCGCCGCCATCCATGGGCAATAATGGGCAAATTCGGGCAGAATATATTTGAATAACGTGAACGACTATCATGGCTGAGTAAACTGCCATATCCCACTAGGTAGTGTTTTTGTCTAACTGACATACAACTGCACAATGACTAAAGCAATTAAAATCACATAGGGGTAAGCAACAGTAGGTTTTAGTGATTGTTTGATATATTCGCAAAGCAAACTAATGGCGCTGGGCCTAGCTTGGTTCCATACAAGGTTAAATTGCATGCCCAGTTGTGAAGTTTGAGCTTGGGTCGAATCTGAGTGGTTCTGTATTGCTTGTTCGACAACTTCAAGGCGTTGTCCGATCCTGTTTTGAAAGGTTTTCCAAATTCCGTCTTGAAGCCACAAAATAGCAACTATCAATAATGACCATATAGCTGCATGTAAAGCAAAAACCAATATACAGCAGACTAAAATACTAAAAAGTTTGATGCCTAAAGAACACTTTTCATAACTATCATATTGGGTTTGTAGGGTGACCCATTCAGTTTGTAATATAGATATTTGTACATCAGGCATAGTGTGTTCATTGACCTTTAAGGTGTTAAGTTGAAAATCAGGTAATAGGTAATTTTTATAAATGAATTGTTATACCGAGTCACTGGTGACACGGTTTTTACCTAAACCTTTTGATTCTAATAATATTTTCTCTGCACTTTCGATAAATTTATTTGCTTGTTGTTGCCGATATTGGGTATGCCCAATACTAACAGTGACACTTTTGCCTACATAAGAAAAATCATGTGACTCAATAATTGTACGTATACGCTTAGCAACTTCAATCGATTGGGCTGCGTCAGTCTCCAATAACAATACATTGAACTCGCCACTATTATATCGACTGATCACATCGTTTTCCCTTTGATGTGATTTAATTAGATTGGCTACTTCAACTAATACCTGGTCGCCCACATCATGACCTAAAGTTTCATTTATCTGCTTTAAATCATCTACATTAATTAGTAACAATCCCATAGGACGGTTGTAACGCCTAGCTCGGGTTATTTCACTGTCTAAAAATTGCAGAAAATGTTTGCGGTTATATATGCCAGTGAGTGGGTCAATATTTGACATCTCAATCAACAATTGATTTTTTTTCCGTAATTCTTCGATCGTTAAAAATAGTTCGACTCTAGACTTTTCAGTTAGTCTCGCTATAACAGCACTCGCTAATACAACAGTAAAACAAATCATAATAGGGGAGGTGGCTTGCTGCAACGGTACGTTGTAAAACACCCCGAGACTGAATAACGTCCAACAACTGGCAAGTAATACCAGTAGCGCTAAGTAATGGCCTTGTAACATCACAGAAATAACAAACATGCCGATGACAAAAGGCACCGGCCCACCTTCTTGTGTTACTCCTATTACACCTAAAAGAGTAAAAACTAGGGCCATAAAAAATGGATAGGCCATTTCTACTACTACTGTAAGCCACTGCAAGGCTGCGACATCGCGCATTTTTGGCAAAATTAATAAATTTATTACTGCATAAATAATATTAAAGGAATACAACAGGGTATAAAGGATCATGGAAGCAGAGAATATTTCCATACCGAGGCGTAAATGATGAATAAGATGTAAACCAAAAACAATAATCGCCAAAACAGAAAAATAACCCACCAAAGTGAGATTGTTTTTGACGCAATGGCGTTGATAGCTTTCTACTAAATCAGCAGTTGGTTTTGGTATTATTTGGATCATAAATTCAATTATTTCCTACCTTGAATTTTCATATACCTTTTATACAGTGTGTGCTGTGAAAATGTCCAATCTATGCTCGACTATTTTCAAAAGCAATGACTTGGTCAATCTTAGAGCAACTAAATGCAAGCATTAATAGTCTATCAATGCCTAGTGCCACACCAGCACATGCCGGTAGTCCAAAATTTATTGCTGCTAGAAAGTTTTGATCTATGGGCATCATCTCTAGGCCTTTACTTTGACGTTTAATATTATCTTCTTCAAAACGTCTAAGTTGTTCTGCCCCATCGGTTAATTCATGAAACCCATTTGCCAATTCTGTGCCTTGAAAATACAACTCAATGCGTTCGGCTACTAAGGGATTTGCAGAGCTTATTTTTGCTAAGGCGGCTTGGCTAGCGGGAAAGTCCATAACAAAGCATGGGCGGTTTTGGCCAATATGGGGCTCTACGTGTTGGCTAAACAACAGCATAAGCAAAGTATCTTTATTGTTTTCAGTGGCGGCTAGTTCTGCATAGCCATAGCGGTTAGCCAAAGTTTTCAGATCAGCCAGAGTGGCTGTTAAGGGGTCACATTGCAGATGTTGTTTGAATATATCTTGGTAAGTAACTCGTTCAGCCTTATCACAGCCCAAAATCAATTGAATAAGTTCATCAATTTCTGTCATTAACTGTAAATGATTAAAGCCCGGTCTATACCACTCGAGCATAGTAAATTCCGGATTATGAAATTGCCCTGTTTCTTCGTTTCTAAAAGATTTACAGATTTGATAAATTGCACCGCTACCAGCACAAAGAAGCCTTTTCATGGCAAACTCAGGAGAAGTTTGTAAATACAAAGTGCATGGGTGCGGCGTAAAGGGGTGATTAAATTGCGTCGAAAAGGAATGTAAATGTTCATCTGTGACTGTGGCATGGCATAAAGCCGGTGTGTCTACTTCAAACACATCACGCTCAGCAAAAAAGTGTCTGATTTTTTGCAGCACCAAAGCACGTTGTTTTAATACTTCAATCGAGGCACTGGGGCGCCAGTTGTCTGTTCCCATTGGGATCCCGTTTTTAAATAATAAAAAAGCCCACCAAAGTGGGCTTTCTACAATATGACAATATTAACTATTTTTGTGCTCGAGACACGTATTCGCCACTACGAGTATCCACTCTAACCACTTCGCCTGTTTGTACAAATAAAGGTACTCTAACTATGGCGCCAGAAGATAAAGTTGCTGGTTTTCCACCTGTTCCGGCAGTATCACCTTTAAGACCAGGGTCAGTTTCTGTAATTTCTAATTCAACAAAATTAGCAGGTTGCACCACAATAGGGGCGCCGTTCCAAAGGGTAATGGTGCAAGTGTCGTTTTCAACTAACCATTTTACATTTTCACCTACGGCTTTTTCATCTGCGGCAATTTGTTCAAATGTTTCGTTATTCATGAAATGCCAGAATTCGCCATCTGTGTACAAATAGGCCAGCTCAGTATCTATTACGTCAGCCCCTTCTACTGAATCACCGGATTTGAAGGTTTTCTCAATTACTTTTCCTGAAATTAGTTTGCGAATTTTAACCCGACTAAAGGCTTGGCCCTTACCCGGTTTAACAAATTCATTTTCAAGAATGTTGCAAGGTTCGCCGTCGAGCATTATCTTAAGGCCCGATTTAAACTCATTTGTGCTGAAATTTGCCATGTGTCCCCATAATATAACTATGCTGAGTCTGTAATTGTCGCGAATAATACCTAAAAAACTGCTGTCTGTAGAGAACAACTGGCAAAAAGAACTGGCAATGTGCTTTTCTGATCCTGTTTCCTTGCTTAAATATCTGGAATTACCCCTAGAAAATTTCGCTGAAGACATCAAAGCACGGCAACTATTCCCGATGCGTGTGCCACGGCCTTTTGCCGCCAAAATGAAAAAAGGTGACCCTCTTGACCCTTTATTTATGCAGGTGTTTACTAGACGCGAAGAATTTAAATTAACACCAGGATTCTCCACTGACCCGTTGCAAGAGCAAAATAATCAGCAACCAGGAATTTTACACAAGTACCACAATCGTTTGTTGTTGTTGGTAAGGGGCGGTTGCGCGGTAAATTGTCGTTATTGTTTTAGAAGGCATTTTCCCTACAGTGAAAATCATTTAAATAAAAAGCAGTGGCAACAAGCCTTAGATTATATTGCTGCCAATCCACAGCTCGACGAAGTCATTTATTCAGGTGGCGATCCGCTTATGGCTAAGGATGATTTTTTGGCCTGGTTAACCACTCAAATTGAAGCAATCCCACATATCAAACGATTACGTATTCACACCCGTTTGCCAGTGGTCATCCCTTCTAGGATCACACCTGAATTAATTGCTTGGTTTACCCAATCTCGCTTGAAACCCGTGATGGTGTTGCATGTTAATCATGCCAATGAAATCGATAATGCGCTAGCAGAGTCAATGCAAAAGTTAAAACAGGCGGGTGTAACATTACTCAATCAGGCTGTGTTGCTTAAAGGGATAAATGACACTGCAGAACAACAAATTGCCTTAAATGAAGCTTTGTTTGAAATAGGAGTGATGCCTTATTACTTACATGTTTTAGATAAGGTACAAGGGGCAGAACATTTTGACTTGGCTGACAGCAAAGCAATAGAACTGATGGCAGAATTGATAAAGCGTCAGCCAGGTTACCTGGTTCCCAAACTCGTTAGAGAAATAGGTGGCCAGCCCGGCAAAACGCCACTTGATTTACAACTTCATCCATAGGGTAGCTATAAAAGGCATCCCATTGCTATTAGGCAAAGGTGTCGACACGTGACCCAATTGCTGCATTAGCAGACGAAACTTTAGGTGCCTCTGCCGCCTCTAGTAAGTCCAATGTCGCTTGACCCTCTACTTTTTGCTGTGATTTTGCAAGTTGTAGAGACTTTATTTCAAGCGTCGAACCAACCGACGAGTGACTTGCTCCTGAAATATCCATACAGTGCTCCTTATTACTTGTAGCAGAGTACAAAAACGGGCAAGATCGCCCGCATCAAATCTATATCGACAACCTTAAGTAAAACTTTAGTTATGCAAACAATCATTCAAAGCCTCAGCGAAAACGTACAACTTATTTATAGAAAATCTATCGATGCCGATCAAGTCATTAGCCGTTTACAACATGATGGAAAGGGTAAATTTAGCGCTGTTTTTGCTAAAGACGCAGGTTTTACTACCAGCAGTCGCTTATTCAAACCCTATGTGCAAGAACTAGCGAATGAAGTACTGTCCTTAGAAAAACTAGATGAAGCAGCTGTAAAAGCACAACTACCCAATTTGGTAAAAAAAATGGAACTGTTACTAAAAACCCTTAATCAATTGCAAAAAACTGCTCGTTAATTCTAAAAAATTTTTGTATTTAACGTGCCTGATGTATAGGTAAATCAGCAATTCTTTGGTTGATGCTTTGCACCATTTTTAGGTATTCGGGGCTATCAACTTCAGTAAATTTTTGACTAAATCCACCTTTGCTTAAGCCTTCAGGTAAACCCTCAATGCTTGGGAAAAAGAGATGTTCATCTGGCTCTCCGGCTAATATATTTTGTACCGAGACGGCGCTGGATGCGCTGGTGGCAGCAATAGCAAATTCTACCCCAGCAAAATCAGCTGCTAAGTCAACAAAGCTATAGCCACTGCCATCGTTGCTTCTATCCATCAACTCTTTGAATTCGCCAATCGCTATACTCAGGCCTTGTTCTGATAATATTTTAATGGCGGCAGAAAAAATAAAATGCTGGTTTAAGTCTGTTCGATGCGCCAAGGTTGGCATAGCATTAGGCATTGCCGCCCTACCTTTTTTAGGCTGCACGTCACCCACTAAATTAGCAAATCTATGGTGTCCTGCAAATATTGCCAGAGCCATAATTGCGGCTTCGTTTTCTTTAGGGGCAGTCTCATAATTAGAGCGTCTTTTTGCTTTGCTAAACACTGGGCCAATATATTTAGCTAAGGACTGTGGTGATGACCTTTTAGCCACACCTAATAAAGACAGATGTTTCAAATAATAAGCGGTTCTAAAGCGCATTTCCTCATCACTGTTGCCACCTACACCTTGTTTGACATCATTGAGTTCTTTGAGAAATTGAGCCAGAGGAAGTACAGATAACTGTATCTGACGTTCAGACATAGATACTGATTCTACTTGTTGCACAAATTGACTAGCGATATCGCTATTAGTGTACCAATTAGCCAAGTAGATAAGGGTGCTCAATGCAAAATTACCAGGTACTTTAATAGCCCCTAGTTTCACGTGGCTGACTTTAATCCCAGGGCCTGGTAACAATAAAACATCAATATTCAGATATTGGCCAATTGGATTTTTCGGTAGCTGATAGCTTGCCAAAATGCTGGTGGAGTTAGCTGTGATATGTACTTGGCCATTAATTTGACCATGGGCGCGCTGCGCAAAGCCCACTAAGCTGTTTAACTGATCTTGGCTAATAGTGATAGTCTGTCTGTGAGTTCTATTCTTTACGCTATCACTGAGTTGCTTCATCAGCTTTTTAACTG
The DNA here is from genome assembly GCF_000314995.1 of Paraglaciecola arctica BSs20135. Taxonomy (GTDB): domain Bacteria; phylum Pseudomonadota; class Gammaproteobacteria; order Enterobacterales; family Alteromonadaceae; genus Paraglaciecola; species Paraglaciecola arctica. The sequence goes on from NZ_BAEO01000027.1 coordinate 172,788, forward strand.
ATTCTGCTTGGTTGACTTGTTCACCGCTACGGGTAACAACTGTAGGGTTTGATTCGATTGCAGTGACCAAAAGGCCTACAACAGCAATACCTATCAACAGTAATAAAAATCCAATATATTTAAATAGCTTAGCCAAGTTTTGTTCCCTTAAAGCTTGGGGATTGATGTCTAACTATAAAAGGCAAATAGCTAAACAATCGCCATATTCCCTTTGGATTCAAGCCACTCTTTGCGATCTGGCGCACGTTTTTTAGCGAGCAACATGTCCATCATTTCTAACATTTGTTCGGCATCATCTACCATCAGTTGCACTAACCTACGAGTATTGGGATCCATAGTCGTTTCGCGTAATTGTAATGGGTTCATTTCACCCAAGCCTTTGAAACGTTGCACATTCACCTTGCCGCGTTTTTTCTCGGCGACTATACGGTCTAAAATGCCATCTTTTTCCCCTTCGTCTAAGGCGTAATAGACGTCTTTACCTATATCTATTCTAAACAGTGGGGGCATTGCTACATACACATGGCCGGTGTTGACTAGGGTTCTAAAATGTTTAACGAATAAGGCACACAACAAGGTGGCGATATGTAGACCATCTGAGTCAGCATCGGCCAAAATACAGATCTTGTCATAACGCAATCCACTCAAATCTTCTGAGTCTGGATCGATACCTAAGGCTACGGATATATCATGAATTTCTTGAGAGGCTAATACCTGAGATGAGTCCACTTCCCAGCTATTTAGAATTTTTCCACGTAACGGCATAATAGCTTGAAATTCGCGGTCTCTGGCCTGTTTTGCCGAGCCTCCTGCTGAATCCCCTTCCACTAAAAATAATTCTGAACGGCTGGTGTCTTGGGTGGAACAATCAGTAAGTTTACCGGGTAGGGCAGGGCCTTGAGTGACTTTTTTACGGGCCACTTTTTTGCTTTGACGTAAACGAGTTTGGGCATTGTTAATACACATTTCGGCTAATAATTCAGCCACATCGGTATGTTGATTAAGCCATAAACTAAATGAATCTTTCACCACTCCAGACACAAAAGCTGCTGCTTGTCGTGACGATAAACGTTCTTTTATTTGCCCTGCAAATTGTGGATCTTGCATTTTGGTAGATAAAACATAACTACAACGATCCCAAATATCTTCAGGGGTAAGTTTTACCCCACGTGGTAATAAGTTTCTAAATTCACAAAATTCACGCATCGACTCTAACAAGCCTTGGCGTAAACCATTAACGTGTGTGCCTCCTTGTGCAGTTGGGATCAGGTTAACGTAACTTTCGGTGATCATTTCACCACCTTCAGGTAGCCACATTACCGCCCAATCAGCGGCTTCAGTGTTACCTGAAATTGCACCAATAAAGGGGCTATCTTCTGGCAAGGTCACGTATTCTTTTACTGATTGGTATAAATAGTCACGCAGGCCATCTTCAAAGTACCATTCGGTAGTTTCATTACTGATTTTATCATCAAATCGAATGCGTAAACCCGGGCATAACACGGCTTTGGCGCGCAACACATGTAAAAGTTTAGTGACAGAAAACTTTGCAGAATCAAAATATTTAGGGTTAGGCCAAAAATGCACTTTGGTACCTGTGTTGCGTTTACCACAAGTATCAACAATTTCTAACTCTTGGACTTTGTCGCCGTTTTCAAAGGCAATTTGATGCACATTACCATCACGGCGAATACTCACTTCGACACGATTGGACAAGGCATTCACCACTGATATGCCTACGCCATGCAAACCACCGGAGAACTGGTAATTTTTATTTGAAAACTTGCCGCCAGCGTGGAGCTTGGTCATGATTAATTCGACACCTGATATTTTTTCTTCAGGGTGAATATCCACAGGCATACCACGACCGTCATCAGTGACTTCAAGTGATTGGTCTGGATGTAGTATTACTCGAATTGAGGTAGCAAATCCACCCAGAGCTTCATCTACACTATTATCAATAACTTCTTGACTCAAGTGATTGGGGCGAGTGGTATCGGTATACATACCGGGGCGGCGTTGAACTGGCTCTAGGCCGTTCAATACTTCAATGGCATCTGCGTTATATTCGTTTGACATAGTTCTTAATCAGAGCTCTTATTATTCGATTGGTGGTTGTATGGGGGTGCCCACAACCTAAAGTATGTGCTATCAAGAAACATGTTATACCAAGCTTCAATTAGTCTTGCAGTAGAAACCTAAAAATATCTGGTAAGAATCGCTGAAAATCCTGAAAACTATGATCTCCACCTTGTTCTATGGTTACTTTATAATCTTGGTATTTAGTTTCTGCTTGACGATAGTCCAAGGTTTCGTCTGCAGTTTGTAATAACACCCAATAATCTGACTTGGGATCCAAAGTGGGTGTGTCTAATTGTCGAAGTTCTTCAATATGACTGTTTTCTAGCAAGAAAGGTTGCCCAGTATAGGGATTGATATGTTCACCCAAAAAGTCACCTAACAATTCAAAAGGGCGCACAGCAGGGTTGATCAACACGGCTTTTCCAGAATATTTTTCCACCATATAAGTGGACAAGAAACCACCCAGTGAACTGCCAATAAAACGTAATTTTTTACCTTTATGTTTAGCAATACATAGCTCGATATTCTTGACTGCTTCATGAGGGTAGTTAGCAAGCTGCGGTATTTCTATTGCTAAATTTGGATAGTTAGCCCTTACAAACTCTAAAGTTTGTGTCGCTTTTTGTGACTGTGGAGAACTGAGAAATCCATGTAAATAAATAACAACGTATTGCACTATAAAATTTACTCTTTGAGCCGCTGAATCGATGTGGTTATTTGACCATTTTCCAGAAGATTAATCACTCTATATCCGGGCTTTAAATCGGTTGTTGCAAAATTTTCTTGGTTTGCAAACTGCCAACTGCTTGAGGGACAAGACATATATAAACATTGCTTTATTTGCTGTTCAATTGCCATATGGATATGCCCATAGACGACTCCTTTTATTGCAGGATACTGGGCTACAACAGCATTAAAGTTTTGGCGATTTGTCCATTCATGTTTGTCCATCCAGCCACCACAGGAAATAGGGTGGTGATGGGTGGCAAGCAAGTGAAAAGCTTTTGGGTGTAAGTTTACATATTCAGCTAAAGTTGTCAGGCTATGTTCAGATATTTGCCCAATAGTATCTTGAAATTGGGTGTCTAATAAATGAATATGCCAATGGTTAGGCAACTCTAATTGTGGATTATGTAACCACAGATACTCTTTAAGCACATGGGCAGCTAGTTGTGTTTGATTGTCATGGTTACCTGGAATAATGCCAACTTGGCAGTCTATTTTTGCCGCTTCAATTAAATGAGAAAAATGTTGATAACTTTTCCCAGTACCATCACCACTAATATCTCCCGTTACTAACAACACATCTGGCCGATGCACTTTAATCTCATCCAATATTGCTTCTAAGCTTCGAAATGAGTTGATGTTGTTGTAGCCAACTTTGTGGTTATCAGCAAACAAATGACAGTCTGAAATTTGTATGACTTTCATATTTTATTAAGCTTCAGAAGAATATAGCTGGCTACTGTGGGCTAAACAAAACTGCAACCATTCAGCTAAAAACAAATTGACCATTTCTTTTTCGTTTTTCTGGTACATTTTAATATTTGGATACCGGTAGCTAGGCTGTAATGAGCCGATATTTTGCGCGCTGATCACTTCTGCCATTTTGGCATCGTGGTATAATCTCACTTGTACCTCTGGGCTCAAAAAGTCATAACTCATTGGGCTTTTTTGTGACATTTCTAAGGTGCTGGTATAGCGGCTACATTCAATGATTTTAATGGAATAAAGCAAGCTATCGTTCACTTCAAATTGATACTGTAAATCTTCTGTGTCGCAATCAGGAAGAAGCTTTAACAAACGTCCATAATTGACTTCACACACCTTATGCATGTTGGCGACCTTAGGGACATATTTACGACCTATCTCTTTAGTCATGTGACCATTTTTCCAATACTAGTTGTTTATTCATGGCAAACCATTGTAAAGCAATAAGTGTGGCAGCATTATCGATTTTACCTTGGTTGATCCAATCAAATGCTACTGATGTCGGTACTCTGTGCACTAAAATATCTTCATTTTCATATTCTAATCCATGCACCCCTTTGGCATCGCTGGCATCGACTAAACCTACAAAGATATGTAAGCGTTCTGTTGTGCCACCTGGACTAGACAAGTAACTTAAGGCTTTATATAACTTTTGGATATCAAGACCTGCTTCTTCCTGGGCTTCTCGGCAGCACACATCTTCTGCTGTTTCACCTTCATCAATAATACCCGCTACTACTTCTAGTAACCATGGAGAGGTGGAGGTTGGTAGTGCACCAATACGAACTTGTTCGATCATCACAAATTCATCCAAAACTGGGTCGTATGGTAAAACCGCTATGGCGTGGCCCCGTTCAAAAATTTCTCTTTCAACCACACCACTCCAACCACCTTTAAACAATTTATGCTTAAAAGCATACTTAACCATTTTAAAGAAACCTTGGTATAAGGTTTCTTTGCTCAATATTTCTACATCTTCACTCGAAAATTGTTGAATATTCTGTTGTTCTTTTTGCAATTTTGTCTCCACTGACTAAAATACTCGTTTCTAAGTTACATAAGCTATCTATGAGATTAGAATTGTAAGATTAGCATAATGAAGTTTCATATGCTGGTGCACATATACCCATACGACCTCAATATGCGAGTTTCAGAACATCTCGAGATCGTATGGGTATAGGGTCTGTTAATTCATAATATTCTGTTACACTTGAGCCCTTGGTGTTACGACAAAGCATTGTTAGTTAACACTTGATTTGCTTAGACTTTACCTACACATAAAAAGTATTCGACTAGACGTAGCCTTGTGGCATACAAAACTAGACCCGGATTAGGAACCACATAGGACTTCCAATGAAAAAAACATTTTTGTCGTCGTTTATCTGCATAGGGATCAGCATGGGACTTTCAACGTCTGTGTTTGCAGATGATCTCTACCAAGTCTATCAAATGGCTGTTGAGAAAGACCCTACCATCAACCGCGCTAAAGCTGACAGAGATGCTGCCTTTGAAGGTATATCTATTAGCAGAGCAAACTTATTACCAAAAATATCTGGCTCGATTAGTTACTCTGATAGCACCTCTGAATCATTTAACTTTGATACTGATTCAAATGGTCAACCTTTTGTTGGCATAATTGAAAGTGATTCTAAAAATCTGGGACTAGATTTGAACCTGAGTCTGTCGATTTATGACAGGCAAAATTGGGTGGCCTTATCCCGTGCTGAAAAAGTGGCACATCAGAGCGATACTAGTTATGCATTATCTAAACAAGATTTGATCGTTAGAACCACTGATGCTTACTTAGCGATATTACGTGCTAAAGATAGCCTTATCTTTGTACAAGCCGAAAAACGTGCGATTGAGCGTCAGTTAGAACAAACTAAACAACGTTTTAATGTGGGGTTAACCGCAATTACAGACGTACATGAAGCCCAAGCCAACTTCGATAATACCGTCGCTCAAGAAATAATAACCGAGAATGTAGTTGAATTACGCTTAGAAGAAATGCGTGAAATCACCGGAAAGTATCACGATAATTTATCTGTTTTGAATACCGAAAATTTTAGTGCTTCTCGCCCTACGCCAGAAGGTGTCGACAATTGGTTAAAAATAGCGGAACAAAAAAATCTTGATCTTATGGTCAGAAATTTTTCTAAAGACATCGCAAAAGATGATATAGCTTCGGCCAAAGCTGGACATTACCCGACTCTTTCGTTGAGCGGCAGTTACGGTAGAGACGATACCGAAATAAATGGTAACAGTGGTTTTCCAGCCAGAGACAGTAACTCAATAGGTCTGACTTTAAGTGTTCCCATATATTCTGGTGGCGCAGTTAGCGCACAAACAGCTCAAGCTAGATATCGTTTTGTGGCTGCCAGTGAAGATTTAGAACTTGCTTACCGTTCGACAGTGCGCTCAGTGCGCTCAGCCTACAATGACGTGATTGCAGCTACGTCTACAATTCGTGCGTTGCAACAAGCCGTAGTTTCTGCCGATAGTGCATTAAAAGCCACAGAAGCAGGTTTTGATGTAGGTACCAGAACAATAGTTGATGTACTTAACAGCACTAGAAATCAATTTGATGCTAGGCAGCGCCTTGCCAGTGCCCGTTATGACTTTATCAGTGCAATATTAGATTTGAAACGTGCATCGGGAAATCTAACCGAGCAAGATTTAGTAGACATTAACCGTGGACTGATGCTTGCTAAAGCCAGCTAACATTCCCAATCTGATTAAAGGGGCGGCTTTTGCTGCCCTTTTTTATTGTCAGTATGCTTGGTATTGTTAAATCTTAATCAACAACTGAATTGTAGGTGGTAACCCATGACTAACAATAACAAGCTTTATCCGTCTGTTCCTCGTGATAAAACAAACAACTATTCCGAGGCATTGGCTAAACAACGTCGTGATTTTGTAAGCCAACAATTAGAAAAACCGCTGCAACATGTTAGTCATTATTCGATTAAGGCAGAGGATACGGCTGGTAATATAGAAAATTTCATTGGGGTAGCTCAAGTGCCTATTGGTCTTGCTGGCCCATTGTTAGTCAATGGAGAGCACGCCAAAGGTGCGTTTTATGTGCCACTTGCTACTACTGAAGGTACATTAGTCGCCAGTTATAACAGGGGGATGCGGGTTATTACTGCTGCTGGTGGTGCTAAAGTCACAGTAGTCGATGACGCAATGCAACGTGCCCCTGTATTTATATTTGAAGACGCCAGGCAAGCTCGTCAAATGGGGGAATGGATTGAAGATAATTTTTCTACTATTAAGTCCCAAGCCGAAACAACTACTCAAGTAGGGCAGTTACGTAATATTGAACAATATGCGGCTGCGCGGATGCGTTATCTAAGATTTAACTTCACCACAGGAGACGCTGCGGGTCAAAATATGGTGAGCAAAGCCTGTTTTGCCGCCTGCGAATGGATACAAGCCAACTACCCCTATCCTGGTTTGAAGCGTTACACTTTGTCAGGGGCAATGGACACCGATAAAAAACACTCCCAATTAAACACGTTGCACTCTAGAGGTAAACGAGTGATTGCTGAAGTCACCATAAGTGATCAGCTCCTAAGAGAAAATTTGGGAGTGTCAGCAGATATGTTATTTAAAATGCGCCAAATATCTAATGTAGGTAGCATGATGGCTGGCTCGGTGAATAATGGTGCACATTCACCTAATGCCATAGCCGCCATTTTTATAGCCTGTGGGCAAGATGCAGCAAACGTAGCCGAGTCCTCTGCCGCTATTAGCTTTGTCGATGTGGACGCTGAAGGTAATTATTATTTGGCCATGACTATTCCATCACTTATTGTCGCTACATATGGCGGGGGTACCGCATTAGGGACCCAAAAAGAATGTTTACAGATGATGGATTGTTTTGGTGAGGGCAAAGTGAAAAAACTGGCAGAAATAATCGGTGCCACTGTATTGGCCGGTGAATTATCCCTTAGTGCGGCAGTATTGGCTGGCGATTGGGTGAGCAGTCATGATTCATTAGGGAGAAACCGCTAACTGTTTAACCTAGCAAGCACTCGACATAAATTTTGCTAGGTTGTTGATAATAGATTGACAGCCTAGCCTAATTGAATACTCTATTGCCGATTTTTATTATTTTCTGAGATCCACTTCTTTATATGCAAAAAATGCAAGCTTCGACTCTACAATCCAAATTTATCCAAATTCGCTCAAACAAATTATTCGAAATTTTTGTTGTGACTGTTATCGTTTTTTCAGCGCTATTAGTGGGTGCCAAAACCTATGAAATGTCGGATACCGTTTACAGCATCGCCAAGTTTTTGGATTGGTTTATCAGCGCTTTTTTCTTGACTGAAATTACCATACGGTTTTTGGCCGAGCATCGTAAACGAGATTTTTTTAAGAGTTTTTGGAATATCTTCGATACCTTGATTGTTATTATTAGCTTAATCCCTGCAGATGATACCGAGTTAGCCTTGGTTGCAAGATTAGTTAGAGTATTTAGAGTGCTAAGAATGATCTCAATTATCCCTGAGCTCAGAATTTTATTAGTGTCTTTAATTAAAGCACTTCCACAACTTGGTTATGTGATGTTGTTGATGTTTATCATTTTCTACATTTATGCCGCTGTTGGCAGCACTTTGTTCGCAACTATTAATCCAGATTTATGGGGGAATATCATTATCTCACTGCTGACTCTATTTAGAGTCATGACATTTGAGGATTGGACCGACGTGATGTACGAAACAATGGAAGTTTATCCGTTGAGTTGGTTGTTTTATTTGACCTTTATTTTCTTCACTGCCTTTGCGTTTTTAAATATGGTGATAGGCATAGTAGTGAACGTAATGGAGCAAGAAAACGCTAACGCCCGCGCCGAAGCATTAGAAGAAGTAGGGGATCCAAGCCTTAGAGATATTTCTGAGCAAATATCAAAATTGCAAGGGCAAATATTGTCCATGCAGGACAGTAAAGGCTCTTAGGGTTAAGTCATGGTAATTCTTAATGTGAAATAGTCTTGTACCAATTACCTCAATTATTTGATCTCTACAGCCTTGTCTCTGTTACAGGCTTTATTATCTTTTGTTATTGTCCCATAATGTAAGTGATTACTTACATTATGGGAAATGCACGATAGCCCTAAAGCATATAGCTCTCAGGCATTGGCAATGCAGCCACACCAGAGTCAATCGCAGCTTGTGCTACTGCTCTAGCAACAGTAGGCAATAAGCGTGGATCCATGGGCTTGGGGATAATATAATTTTTACCAAAATTTAATTCTTTTACACCACTGGCAATTAATACTTCTCTAGGGACTGGCTCTTTAGCCAAAGCGCGAATGGCATGAACCGCTGCGATTTTCATATCATCATTAATAGTGCTGGCGCGAACATCTAATGCACCTCGAAAAATAAATGGAAAACATAAAACATTATTCACCTGATTCGGATAATCGCTTCGACCCGTTGCCATTATAAGATCCTCTCGCACCGCCAAAGCATCCTCAGGTTTAATTTCAGGATCTGGATTAGAACAGGCAAAGATAATTGGATTAACAGCCATTAATTTAACTTGCTCTTGCGATAGTAAATTTGGACCAGAGACACCAACAAAAACATCTGCTCCATTGATTGCATCATCTAAAGAACGTTTATCTGTGTTGTTTGCAAATAATTTTTTATATTCATTTAAATCATCACGACGTGTATGCACTACACCTTTTGTATCTAGCATATATATTTTTTCACGCTGTGCACCGCATTTTATCAGCAATTTCATACATGCAATGGCGGCAGCACCAGCGCCTAAACAAGTAATGTTGACTTGTTTAATATCTTTACCTTGAATATCCAACGCATTCATCAAACCCGCCGCAGTCACAATCGCTGTGCCGTGTTGGTCATCATGAAATACTGGGATTTTACAACGCTCAATTAAGGCTTTTTCTATAACAAAACATTCAGGTGCTTTAATATCTTCAAGATTAATGCCGCCAAAGCTATCCGCAATATTGGCTACAGTGTTTACAAACTCTTCAACGGTTTTGTGTGTCACTTCAATATCGAATGAGTCAACATTAGCAAAACGTTTAAATAATAATGACTTACCCTCCATTACCGGTTTTGATGCCATAGGACCTATATTGCCTAAACCTAAAACAGCCGTACCATTAGTAATGACCGCAACCATATTGCCTTTAGCGGTATATTTATAAACATCATCTGGGTTATCAACTATTTCACGGCATGGTTCAGCAACTCCAGGACTATAGGCTAGCGATAAATCTTCACTAGTTTCTGCGGCAGTCGTTAATGAGATACTAATTTTACCTGGGGTTGGTAGGGAGTGGTAATCAAGCGCTTGTTGGCGTAGTACTGACATTCTTATTTCCTAGTGTATTCGTTGGATATTTTATAAGTAGATATTTTGTTGTTCTTGTTATGTTCTTTAGCGTTTGATTTTTTTTGATAACGGTTGAATTAAATGGCCTACTGCGCAAAATGGGGTAAGCCATATGGATCAAACTGCCAACATATCTTTCATTGAGATATCTACATTAGCCAATTTATCTTCTGCAACTATGATGTTTTCGATGATTAATTTTTTACCTATCATGAATTCCGCTGGGCTATTTACCGCATCAACGGCAATAACACGCTGTTCAAGTAAATAAAATACCGCAAAACGTCGGCCTTGTTGTATATCCCCACGAACCACGAATGAGTCGTAGCCTTGTGATAAACCAGCGATTTGTAGTTTCATGTCATATTGATCAGACCAAAACCAGGGCAAGGTGTTATATGCGACTTGTTTACCACATAGGTACGCTGCTGCCGTTTTAGCTTGTTCGGTAGCATTTTGTACCGACTCTAACCGTATATGTTTTTTATAAATAGGATTGTAATGCCAAGCACAGTCGCCGCTTGCAACAATGTCAGGATCGCTTGTACATGCAAACTCATTAACTTCAATACCATTACTGACGGTTAAACCCGCTTGTTGTGCAATTTCTTGATTGGGTAATACACCAACACCTACAATGATAAGATCCGCTGGATAACGATCATTATTAGTACACACAACAGTGTTTTGATTTATTTGTGGTTCAATGGAAGAAACAATAACTTCAGTAACAATTTTCACACCTTCTTCAGTGTGAACTCGAGTATAAAATTCGGATAATGGCGGTGCAGTAACGCGCTCCAAAACTCTGGGCATCATTTCTAATACTGTTACATCCATTCCAAGTTTACGTAGGACTGCGGCGGTTTCTAAGCCGATATAACCACCACCAATAATTATAGCTTTTTTGTCTTTTATGGCCAAGGTCTTGATATAGTCAACATCTTTAGCTGTTTTTAAATAAGATATTCCTGAGAGTTCAGCGCCTGGTATCGCTAATTTTCTTACTTTTGACCCGAGTGTAAGTGCTAACTTATCGTAATGAAGTATGTCACCATTGTTTAACGTTATTGTTTTATTGTCAGGATCAATCGCTTGCAGACCAACCCCTAACTTAAATTCTATTTGTTGCTTTTCGTAAAACGCTGCCGGTCGTATGAGAATATTACTTAATTCTTTTGTACCCGCTAGATAAGCTTTTGATAAAGGAGGGCGGTGATAAGGTAAAGCGTCTTCGTCACCGACAATAAGAATACGCCCTTTCCAACCTTCTTGGCGTAGGCTAACACTCATTTGTGCCGCACTATGCCCAGCACCTATGATAATACAGATTTTGTCTAACATTATTTTACCCCACTCTTAAAAATACTATCTTGTTAAGGCAGCTGATCTTTACTGAATTAATTTTGTTTAAATCCAAAGTCTTTTGACCGCGGCAAGTAACAGTAAACACACGCCTAAGCTCATTAGTCCTAGTATTTGACGACTAACTTGTTTTTTGACGTCGGGTTTCTGAATCTAACCCCCCTAGTACTCCCCATTCGGCATAATTTTCAGGCGTTGGGTCTAAATTAAGACGTGGTTTCCAATCGCGGGTTAAATAATCTTCATCGGAGTAATATTCTACCTGGCCGCCGCCTGGACATTGAAAATACCAGAAAAATGCAGATGAAATAGGATGACGGCCTGGACCGATAAGGGTATCCCATTTACAGCCACTAAAATGTAGGCCTCCACCCACCACTTCATATATATCGCGCAACAAAAAGGAAACATGATTAATGCCTTTTTTGCGGTTAGGAACTTTTAGTAAGAATAAGTTGTGATGAGTTCCTTCTTCGACACAGCGACTGAAGAACCCGCGGTTTGGATAAGCATCGGTGATGTTGAAGCCTAATAAATCTATGTAAAAACGTTGATGCGCCTCCAGATCTTCAACAAAGAAAACCACATGGGCAATACGTATAGGGGTGGCTCTATCATAAACTGGAGCAGGTAAATCAACCCGTAAAGGTTGATCATAGGTATTGCAAGGCGTGCCTTTAACATTGGCTTTTTGGCATTTGGTCACTTGGAAACCAATAGAGAGGCCGTTTGGATCAGTGCAACGGGCAATACCATCATCTCCCCAAGTAATATCGACACTTGAAGATATTTTATCAACGAAACTATGAAGTGCAGTTTGGTTTGTCACTCCCCAAATAACTTCACGTACTGTGGGACCCACTTCTATCGCCTTGGGCAATTGAGGATCTGCAGTTTTACGTAAGATAATTTGCGATTTTTCTAACGTTTCTAATACCTTAATATCCGTTTCATCTTTTACTAAATTTAGGCCCCAATCGGAAAAAAATTGACTCGCTTGCTGCATGTCATCAACACCGTAAATTACTTTTTCTATACCAGTTAAACAGTTCATGATTTGTTCCAAAATTTAAGTTAAATATGCTTATTCATACCACCAGACACATCGATAGTGCTGCCTGTGGTATAAGAAGATGCTGGGGAAGCCAGATACAATAATGCTTTGGCCGGTTCTTCAGGATGACCAAATCTAGCGAGTGGAATATTTTTTTGTTTAGCTAAGTGACCAAGCCAGGTTTGGTATGATTCAGTATTCGGTTCATTTAGAAATTTGGCATGAGCATATCGTTTTTGCCATTGCCCAGACTCTATGGTGCCGAGTAAAATTGAATTTACCCGGATGCCCTTGCAGGCAAATTCTTTGGCCATACTTTGAACCAAGTTTAATAAACCCGCTCTGGCCGCTGAGGTAGCAACCATATGAGGCTCGGGTTGTAACGCCAGCAAGGAGTTAACACAAACTATCGAGGCATCTACTGAACCTTCTAATAAAGGTAGTAATGCTTGAGTTGGATAAATTACCCCAAAAAACTTTAAATTTAACTCGCTTAACCATGCTTCATCTGTGGTATCTACAAATTTTGAGACTCGGCCGCCGCCAGCGTTATTTATTAACGCATTTATGTGACCAAAGCGTTTTTCAATCGCATTAGCAAAAGTAGCTAATTGATCTTTATCCAATACATCACAACAATGAGCTAAAATATTACTCTCAGGATATTGACTCTCTAATTGGGTTAACGTCTCAGCTATTGTTGATTCATTACGTGCACAAAATGCCACATTTGCGCCTTCAGCTAATAATAATTTAACTGTAGCTAAACCAATTCCTGATGTGCCACCCGTTACAACAACGGTTTTATTTTTAAGGCCTAAGTCCATGTGTTTAACTCCTCTTTATTGTTTAATTTTATTACCGATAAAGCTAAGCAATAAACGTTCAAAAACATTTGCTTGCTCAATATAGGCTGCATGCCCTGCATCGGGTATTTTTTGAAAAATACTCGACTGACAAACCTTTGCCACCAAAAGTGCATTTTCTTCTGGCACCACAATATCCTCTGCGCCATATAACACTAATACTGGCTTAGTGTAGTTTTCTATATCCGCAATTAAATCAGAGGAAACTAGCAGTGACGCCGCCTGGCTATAGCCGTAATGTCTTAAGCGACGAGTATTGAATTGGACAATGTCAAAGGCTGTCTGCTGGGCGTTGGCAGAGAGTAGGCGTAACGGACTGATGTTGGCCATGCCTTCCACACCAGTTTTTTCTATATCTGCGATACGCGCATTTAGTAATTCATCGCGTATTTTTTTAGAGCTCTTACCGTATCCTAAGGCTGGGTTGACTAAAGTCAGCGATTGTATTTTATCAGGCCAACTCTTAGCAAAAGCCGCAGCAACAATGGCACCCAATGAATGACCTACTAAATGAATTTTATCAAGTTGCAAATGAGTGATAAACAACAATAACCGTTCGGCATATGCTTGGCTTTCTGAGGGGGAATCGGCCATTAAACTGGAATCACCATAACCAGGCGCATCCCACGCGATTAATCGGCATCCGCCAAATTTACTTTCCAATTGCTGCAGCCATGAAGCTGAACCAGAGCCAATACCGTGTAAAAAGACAATTGTTGTGGTGCTCTTAACGCCATTTTCTCGATAGGAAATAGCGATTTCCTTTTCGGTCATTAACTGTAAAGGGTATTGGGCTAATCTAGCCGTTATTTGTTGAAAACGCTCAACACTATCATTTGTCATTAATCATCTACTCATTCATTTAATAGGAATATCCACAACGCCAACTAAATATCACGCTTGATTTTTGATAGAGGGTGGTAATCAGGATAGGTAGGGATTTGGGGTTTACCAGAGCCTAACATAACAAACATTAGTGCTTCCTCTTGCCCAATATTATTTAAACCACGGTATATTCCAGCGGGAACAGAAACCAGATCTCGTTCTTTTAATATGGTGGTGTATCGTTTGTCACCATCTTCTAAAAATAACTTAATTGTTCCTTTGTAAACAAAAAATACTTCTTCTACATCATGGTGTACATGCATCGGACCTTCACAGCCTGACGGTAAACACATGGTTGAAAACGTAAAGTTTTCTGCCGCCACTACATTCATGTCAGAGCTAACACCTGCTGCCCCCGTGCCTAAGTATCTCACTTGTGCACGACGGTAAACCGGATTATAGTCGGCTTGAAATTTTAGGGCATTCCAATCATACTTTCGACTTTCAAAGCGAGCGATTCGAGATTCAATTTGTTCACCAAATCCAGCGTCAATTTCGACATTTTTAAATAACTTTTCGTTTGTTACATTGTTCTCTGTCATTATTTCTTCCTCACTATTATTAGAAATTAATTGGTTATATAAAGTCCGGTAAGGTGCTAGATATTTTTAAATATCCTCAACTTACTAATTCATCACGAAACCACCGTTTATGGGCAATAACTGGCCTGTGATAAAGCTAGCACTGTCTGATAGTAAGAAGTTCACTACACCAACTACATCTTCTGGCAGTTGAGCTCTAGAAATTGCACGTCCATCTCGATACTGTTGATGACGTTCTTCAGGCACATATTCTGTCGCTTCAACTAATGTTAGCCCTGGCGCTATGGCGTTAACACAAACATTGTCGTTACCTAATTCACGTGCCATCGATTTTGTCATCGCAATAATCGCGCCCTTACTCGATACGTAGTGGAGTAATTTAGGCGCCCCCCAAAGTGCGGTATCAGAGGCCATATTGACAACTTTTGCATTGCCTGATTGACGTAAAAAAGGAGACGCTGCACGTGTCATTAGCCAGGTGCCTCGTACATTAACGTTCATGACTTTGTCCCATACGTCAATATCAATATCTTCCATTGAGACTCCGCCAATACCTGTCGCTATAGCGCCATTATTAACTAACCCATCTAGGCCACCTAGTATTTCCACTGATTGTAAAACGCACTTCTCAATGCTCTTTGGATTAGCTAAGTCTACTTTGACAAAATGAGCGTTATAACCTGATTTTTGCAAACTGTTGGCTAGCGCAGAACCTTCATCTTCTAAAATATCGGCGATAACAATATGGGCGCCTTTCTCCACTAAGCTCATGGCGAAAGCTAGGCCTAAACCGCGTGCAGAACCCGTGACAATTACACGTTTACCTTTAAGCATTACTTACTCTTTTTAAGATAATTAATTGAATTAATCGGCATTTGCTAAGTTATAAATAAACATATATTTCACCCGCATCTAGCCGAATATCGTATTTAATGAGATCTCTGCCCGGTTTACGTAAACATTGACCGCTGGGGATATGAAACAATGCATTATGAAAAGGACATTGCACTGTTTCAATCACCGTCTTTCCTTGTGATAACAAGAAAAAGTTTTGTGCATGGGGACAAGCATCTTCTAAGGCGTAATAGTGGTCATTCAGGTGGTACAGGCCAATATATTGGCCTTCAATCTGTAATGTGAGTTTCTTATGTTCAATCAACTCAGATTCAGTTGCCAAAAATAACCAAGACGCCATTATTTGCTCTATTCAAACGAAACTTTCAAAGAAAGGTACGCTTGTCTGCCTAATGCGCTATGCGTTAACGGGTCATAGCCACTTCGTGAAATAACATCAGGAGCTTGTTCATCAAATAAGTTTTTGACGCCTAAAGTTAGAGCTGCAAGCGTGCCGTCTTTGAATTGAGAGCCAAGGTCATAGTTAAATTGCATATCAACTGTGGTAAAACTATCAATACTATTGTCAGAGTTATCATCTTCATAATCACTGACGTGACGTACAAATATGTTACTAGAATGCAGCTCACCTTTCCAAGTAACCCCTATAGCTCCTCGAAGTGCAGGCATAGGTACACCAAAGTTAGTGAAGTTTCGTTGATTTTTGCCATCAATATTACCGGCAATAGGATCTTCAAGATCGTAAGTTAAGACATAACTGGTATTAACGGATAACTCAATTTCACCTATATTTGTATCAAAACCTTTATTAATTGACACATCAATTCCGTCGGTTTCCAAAACTCCTGCATTTCTGAAAAAGGTGGTCACTGTGGTTAATTGGCCACTGTTAGGATCTCGTTCAAGTTGATCACCGTAGGGGTCGTTGGCAACTAGTGCCGTAGCGTTTTCTGGGGTAATAAATTTATCGTAACTAAAACGCCAGTAATCGATGCTCGCTGAAAAATCATTATCAGGTAAAAACCAGGTTGCACCAAGGTTATAAGTATCTGAGGTTTGCGCAGTTAAAGGATTCTCTTGATCACCTTCGGTTCTTTGTGAAACCGTTGCTAAGGCATTAGTTAGCGGATCTAGAACCCGCGAAGGTACAGTTAAACCGCCGGCGGTTTGAAACAAAGAAGGTGCCTTAAATGATTCTCCGTAAGTACCTCGGAAGCTGAGTTGCTCAAAGAGCCAAATAAAGCCAATTTTAGGATCTACCGTATCAAAATTACCGAGGTCTTCATAACGTAGCGCCGTTTGAATATTCAAACCTGCAAAAACGGGGATATCCACTTCCACAAATACCGCAGAAGCATCACCATCGGTGGTGAAACTATTATTACCTCGGAAAAAGTACAAGTTATCGTTTTCTGCAGCATCGTTATAATCATATTCAAGTTCATTTTTACGATACTGAACACCCGCAGCAAGAGCTACAGTGCCCTCCGGCAGTTCAAATATTTCACCTGAAACATGAGCATCAAAAGTGGTTAATTTAGATGTTGCTTCAAAAGCATAAGAACCTTTGAAATCTTCAATAACACTAGGGTCATTTTGGGCGCCATAGAGTGGGTTATAAAACAAATCATTATTGGGGCCACCTTGACCGACTAAGGCTGCTTGAAAACGATCGACTAAGGTATCCGAGGAATCGTTATAATTATAGACATTTTCACTGTGTCCAACGGCTGCTTGCCAACTCCAATTGTCATCTAACTCACCCTTTAAACCAAACACGGTACGCCATGTAACGGATCCAATATCTATTATGCTAGCATCTGAACTTGTTCCAAATGGACGTCCAAAAAATAGTGCACCTTGAGTATTACCTACTGCAACTGCTGATGGGTTTGTTGGTGGAATGAAAGGAGGAAATAAAATGGGTTGCGAAGGTGAGCTTGTAGTTAGGATCTTATTATCGTTATAACCTATTTCGGCAAATAATGATGTGTCATCAGATAGATCGCTATTAAATTCGGCGTAAACTTGACTTCTTTGTTCTTCAGCAACCATGCTGAAATAGTCACCAAAGTCAAAATTACAAAAGCCAGCAGCATTGATTCCTGTGGTGGTTTCAGGGTGTTCAGCCGCGACTTGTTCACAACTTGGGTCTGCTACAAATTGAGGCGCACCAGCGTCTTGAAAAACTAAAAAAGTGCCTGGATTACCAAAGGTACTATTGGCATCCCTAAGTTCAAATTCGTCACTACGGGTGGCTGCGGATAATGGGGACCTATCGAAATAACTGGCTGCCAAAATCAGGTTGCTATTATTAAACTCGTGGCCATATAAGACACTAAATTGGCCGTCATTCTGACTATCACTGGTGGTTGATTTATAATCCAAATTAAAATCTAAACCAACAAAATCACTTTTGGTATTAAAATTAGCCACTCCAGCTACAGCATCAGAGCCATATAGCGATGATGCACCATCTTTTAAAATTTCGACACGTCCGATAGCAATGGTAGGCACGAGTGAATTTAAATCGGTAAATTGATCACCGTTTAATGTAGTGGCCGCAGTATTCACTTGGCGTCGACCGTTTAATAAAGTCAAAGTTGAACTAACACCTAACCCACGAAGATTGATATTAGATGTACCTAATGAAAATGTTTGATTAAAACCGTCATTATTGTTTTGTGAGCCAGCATTTATTGATAGTGAATTGACAATATCAACCGCGCCAAATGCACCTATTTTTTCGATATTGCCAGCATCAATAATTTCAACGGGTGAAGGTCTGTCGGCTTGTTCTTGACGTTTTATGTAACTCCCAATCACACCAATCACTTCAACGTCGTTACTGGCTAATTTTCCACCGGATCCCGGTGACTCTACTGCCAATGCTGACGAGACTGCTATTACTGATGTTAATAACGTCGTCGCTAATTTTGTTGCTTTATTTGTTTTTGGATTTTTCACTTTTATTTCCTCGACACTATGTTTTAAATTAATATCATTTCTCATAACAAACGCTTCGTATAGGAAACATTGTTTTTAATACGGGACGATAATATTTCAATAAAATCATTTTATTTATTATTATTTAGCTAAGAACACCTTTGGCAACATCAATGACAACAACTACTTATCGAAAATATATGTATTGAAATCGACGTTTATTTCTAATTTTTAATGATGCATATAAAAAAATGTATATGCACTTTAGAAATCAGTTCTGTGCCACATAGACGACAAGTCCATTTAATGCCTCTGTAACCTCAATTTGACATGTTAAACGACTATTGGGTTTATGGCCGTCTAAGTTATCAAGCATAAACTCTTCCATATCATCTTTTTCGGGTACTTTATCGAGCCATTCAGGCGCTATAAAACTATGGCAAGTTGCACATGCACATGCACCGCCACATTCAGCCACAATACCCTCGATGCCATTGTTAATGGCACCTTCCATTACTGTCGAACCATTTTCCACTTCAACTTCATGGCGACTTCCATCTTCTGTAATATAAATTATTTCGGCCATAATATTCCTACTTACTTAATCGCTTAACCTTTGATTTATTTAGTGTTTAACCGTTTAAATTTGACTATTTAACGGCTTGGTTTTTTTGATGTTCCATCAAAGCGGTTATTTGTTCTTTCGCCGCTTTAGCAAGTTCGAACCGAATACGAGTCAAGCCTAAGTCATGTTGATAAAGCTTCTCATTATCTCGGGCGTTATCATCAAGTGCTTCAAGGATCAGCCGATCCTGTTCAAGTACATCCCAATGGCGTCCTTCGGTTCTGTTTTATACATAAACCGCCATAAATCTTTTACCCAGCCTTCGACTTTTCTTACTCGCCAGAAATAAACCTGACAGGTAGTTTCATCAATAGGAGTAGCAAAACCTATAATAGTGAAGTTGCCTCCTGGCCCTACATTTTTTCGATAAGGGATAGCAAGTTTGAGCCAATGAGCACCGGTGTTGCCAAATTCAGTCCAGTCGAAGTTAACTCCGGTTTGACCTTCTTTTTCAAACATCCATCCGGTGTCGGTTTTTTCTAATTTCATTTTGGCTTTTTTCTCACCCCAAGCCATAGTGTGAGAATCACCATGTAAAAATGCACCATGCATGGGGTCCATTACGTTATCAATGGCATAACGATAATTGACTTTCCAAATAGCGGTACAAAGAAAAGATGAATACTCCTCTTTAATAAGTTCATCTGGCAACTCTAAAGGAATCGGCTCAACGTTAAGTTCATCTCCAAAATATGCAAAGATAGCACCATCGATTTCTTTAATTGGATAACTATGATTTTGCTTGGTTCCTTTCATTGGGCAATGATCAACAGCAGGTACATCTATAACCATGCCATCTTTATCTACTTCAATACCATGATACCAACAAGCAAGTTTGTCTCCTTTGTTCCAACCTAATGACATCCGTGCTCCGCGATGAGGACAACTATCTGAAATAGCGTGAACTTGGCCGTCGACGCTTCTCCATACGGCTATTTTTTCACCTAATCTCGTGATCCCAACGGGTTTGTTTTTTACGCCCCAACTCGGTAATATTGGATACCATAAATTTTTAACGCCTAGGTTAATTCGTTTCTCTACTAACTTATCGAACTCTTCAGGGGATATGTTTTTATCCGACATTTTATTCTCCTACCGTATTAAATCTGCTTAAACTTACTGCTCTGCCAAACGAGACAATTCTTGTTTGAAACTTTCTTCAGTGAATGGACTACCATCTCGGCTAAAGATACCTAAATCATTAAGCTTCAAAACTATCTCTGGTAATTCATGTGTTTCAGCTAAGACGATTTCTAACGCATCACCTAAATTATTTTCATATTTTGTTGGTGAAGACGAACGAGTTTGCCAAATCATATGTTCAATATTGTCATAGGTTTCGATTGAGCCTTTGCCACCTTCAGTAACAATGTTAATTTGCTGCCAAGGGACTAAGTTTTCGTTGTAATCTTTCATATTTTATCTCCATCGCACTTTATTTTTATAAATAATATATTTCTGGAATTAATATTCCTGCCAAATTTTTTTAGTTGAGTTGGTTACTTTTATTGTTATGTTTTTACTTCACTTAATCTTGGGTATGGAGTCATGAAATAAAACAAAACACAGGAAAAAACACTCATGATGCAAGCAAAGGTTAATACATACTGATAAGACCCCCAGTACTCATAACTTAGACCCAATAGGTAGGGGCCAATACCAGCACCAAGTAGAAAGCCCGCTAAAGCATAACCATATATTTGAGCAAAACTTTTTAAGCCAAAATAACGACCAACTAAGTAACCAATTAGATCACTTTCAGCACCAAACCCGAGGCCTATTAAAAAGACAGAAAGGAATATCCATATTGTTGAGCTAGCATCCACCAAGATACCTAACCCTAGAGCTGCAAGAGAGAAAAAGAAAATAGCTATATAAGGTGCAAAAAATCTGTCTAATAAATAGCCGACGACTATACGGCCCACAAAAGTTGCCAAGCCCATTACTGAGGCTGCGGTTGCAGCCAAAGTTGCGGTTAATTGTCGGTCTTTTAATAAAGGTACTATATGTGGTAAAAGGCCGGTCAAAAACATCGACATAATAGTAATTGCTGTACACATCAACCAGAAGTTACGTGTTTTTATAGCTTCACTGGCTAATAAACCTGAAAGAATAGGTTTTTCTGTTGCTATGGTATCGACATTGTTGGGTTCATTGCGGATAACAAAGCTGATCAATGGTAATGATATTATCATCACTAACATTGCTAAGGCATAATATGCAGAGCGCCAATCAGCAATGTCGAGTACTGTTTGTACTAAAATTGGCATGACCATATAACCTAAACCTAAACCCGAAGCAGCGATACCTATACTCAATCCTCTGCGCTTATTAAACCAAGATGATAAAAGCCTTATATAAGCAATACTTTGTGCACCAGTTGAAACAATGCCAGTGATAAATGATATACAATAAAAAAGTTTTAAGGAATGTAGGCTAAAGGGTATAACGGCTATCGTCAGCCCCATCAGAACGACCGATGGAATTAATACTTTTTTCACTCCAAAACGGTCAATTAAGCGGCCAATAAAAGGTGCGGCCAAAATGGATGCAAAAGTAAATATAGTAAGGGAAAGCATTAATTCTGATCGGCCCCAATTATATTCTTGCTGCAACGGTAATAATACAACGCCCAGGGTACCAAATATAAGTGGTCCTGGACTGAACATCATCCCAACTACGGAGACAAAGAGTACTTTCCAACCAAAGTAAGATTTTGAATTTTCATTCTCTATAGATAACTGAGTATTTTTCAATTTAAACACCTGTGTCGTAGATTTGATGGTCAATATTCAATATAAACAATTTGTTTAATTAAAAACTTGTGCCTTCTTTTATATTAAATCCATCTTAAAAAATCAAACAATGTTTCCAATATAAAACAACATTAATCCGCTATTGAGCTAAAGTCAAGAAAATTACAATAGGCTATAACATTAATTTAAATTCAATTAATGTTAAGTTAAATCATTGTTATTTAAAGGTTTAATTAATATTTAATTTCTGTTTAAAGATATTTCCTAGTATGTTTTTTCACAAATAAATAGGTTATTTGATTAAGTTGCTTACTTGACAACTAATCGAAATACATTAACAATGCTTCAAATATGAAACATTGTTTTCATTTTTCTTGGGTCGTACAGGTAATTACCAAGAGTGATTTAAGCGTAATCTAATTAGGAGATAACTAACATGAACAGTAAAAACGATGAGTTTGAAGAAGATGGTACTGTAGGTGAGTTAATAGCAAAATTTTTAGTTGCCTGTGAACTCGATGCTGCCTTTGGTGTTATTAGTATTCATAATATGCCAATTTTAGATGCCTTCGCTAAATACGGAAAAATCAATTTTGTGCCTAGTAGAGGCGAAGCAGGCGGTGTCAATATGGCTGATGCCTATGCAAGAGTACGTGGCAACTTAGGTGTTGCTGTTACAAGTACAGGTACAGCTGCTGGTAATGCTGCGGGAGCATTAGTTGAAGCGTTTACCGCAGGCACACCTTTATTGCATATCACTGGCCAGATAGAGTCAGAACATATTGATCGTGACCGGGCCTATATTCACGAAGCTCCTTTTCAACTTGAAATGTTACAATCGGTATCAAAATTTGCTTATCGTATTTGGTCACCTGAAAGCGCTTTAGGGATATTGCGAGAAGCCGTACAATGTGCGTTAACACCTCCTCGTGGCCCAGTTAGCATAGAAATCCCAATTGACGTACAAAAAGCTCAAGTTAAGTTCCCAGTAAATTTCTCTCCTTTACCTATTGTAGAAACCCCATTGCCGACTGATCAAGTTGATCAATTAATAGCACAATTTAAAACTGCAAAAAGGCCGATGTTATGGCTTGGTGGCGGTTCTCGACATGCCGCTAAAGCAGCTGAACGTTTAGCGAATATGGGCGTGGGTATTGTGACCAGTACTAATGGCCGCGCTGTTGTAAGTGAAGACCACCCCATGTCAATCGGCGCTTTCAATGCCACTCCCTTTTCCGAAAAATTATACCAAAGTGTCGACCTTATGGTAGTGGTGGGCTCTCGCTTGAGAAGTAATGAAACATGGAATTATGATCTTGCTTTACCCAAAAATTTAATCGTGGCTGATCTCGATTCCAAAGCCGATGGGAAAACTTATAAGAATAATGGTTTCATTTATGCTGACAGTAATAAATTATTAACCTATTTGGCTGATAATCTAGAAGGTCAGCTCAATCTTGACCCGGATCTGCCTGTCAGTATTAGAGAAACTCGCGAACAATCGGAAGCAGCGTTACGAAAAGGGTTAGGTCCTTACAACGATTTAGTTAACCAATTGCAAGATTTATATACTAATGATATGCCTTGGGTGCGTGATGTAACATTGTCGAACAGTATGTGGGGAAATCGTCTACTTAAAATTGCAGAACCATTAAATGGCGTACATGCATTGGGGGGTGGTATTGGCCAAGGATTACCTATGGGTATAGGTGCTGCCGTTGCCGCCGGAGGCAAAAAAGTTATTACCCTAACAGGCGATGGTGGACTGAATCTTTGTATAGGAGAAATCGCTACAGCTGCTCAAGAAAAAGTAAACATGACATTGTTAATTATGAATGATTCCGGATATGGCGTAATTCGTAATATTCAAGATGCTGATTATGGTAGCCGCCAACACTACTCTTCAATTCAAATTCCGGATTACCGCTTAATTAGTGAATCTGTGGGCATACCGTTTTTTAGAGTCAGTAAGATTTCCGATTTTTCAGACATTATGAAACAAGCCTTATCCATAGACGGACCGGCAGTTGTTGAAGTTGACATGGTTACAATTGGCCCATTTAACACTAGTTTTGCGGGGCCACCTAAGCGTATTAAGGAAGATGAAGCATGATTAAAATTGGTCTAATTGGTTTTGGTGCTATCGGTCAGTGCGTGATAGCAACGCTACCAAAAGCGCTGACTGAAGAATATCAAGTTGTCGGAATCTTAACGCGAAAAAATATCGATAACTTGGTCAATGACATTTCTTCTTATACCAATATAGACCAGTTACTAGCGCAGCATCCTGACATTATTGTGGAATGTGCCGGCCATGATGCAGTTAAAGAATATGGTTGCAAAATTTTAGCCGCCAATATCTCTTTAGTTATTTCATCAATAGGCGCACTAGCTGATAGTCATTTATATGAGCAACTTAAGCATGCTTCAACGAATAGTCAGGCTAAAATATATCTGCCCGCTGGTGCAATTGGAGGTATTGATGCCCTTGTTGCCGCAAAACTTGGTGGCCTTAATGAGGTGACTTATACCATGCGGAAACCTCCTAAGGCATGGTTAGGTACGGTAGCTGAGGCTTTGGTTGATTTAAATGGTTTACAACAGGCTGAAGTGATTTTTTCGGGCTCAGCGGGTGAAGCGGCAACACTTTATCCTAAAAATACTAATGTAACAGCGACTATAGCGTTAGCAGGGTTAGGCTTTGAAGAAACGAAAGTACAATTAATTGCTGATCCTGAAATCGAAGACAATATACATGAAATATGGGTATCTGGAGAAACGGGTAGCTTTACTATTGTATTAGCAGGAAAACCATCTAGCTATAATCCCAAAACGTCAGCATTAACGGCTTTTAGTGTCACTAATTGTGTCGCTAATTTTGGTTCTTCGATTATTATTTGAACTTATAGGAGTTTACAATGTTTGACAATAAAATACTTGTAGGTGGAGAATGGAAGCGCGGTACAGGAGAACTAATTAAATCAATTAATCCCGCCAACGGTGAGCTGATAACTGAATTTAATGGTGCCAGTTTAGAAGATGTTGATATTGCTGTTGCTGCAGGTAAACGTGCTATGTACGAACCTACATGGTATGACTTAAAACCACATAAACGCGCTGCTATTCTAAATAACATAGCCACGTTAATCCGTCGTGATGCGGACAAATTAGCTAAACTACAAATGTTGGATACAGGTAAATGTTTATCTGAAACTAAAGCTCTCGTTCAAAGTGCTGCCGACACATTTCAATATACAGCCGCAGCACTTGAAATCCAAGAAGGAGAATTGCCTCCTTCGCGCGGCGACTTTTTCACTATGAGCGTTTACGAACCAATGGGCGTTATTGCAGCAATAACTCCGTGGAACTCTCCAATAGCGAGTGATGCTCAAAAGATCGCGCCTGCCTTAGCCGCTGGGAATGCCGTGGTGATAAAACCAGCAGAATGGACGTCATTGGTTTCGTTGGCGTTAGCCAGAATTTGCTTAGAAGCGGGATTGCCAAAAGGGTTATTATCGGTTTTACCCGGCCCAGGCTCGGTTATTGGTGACAAGCTAGTCCGTCATCCTGATGTTAAAAAAGTATCCTTTACTGGTGGTACAGCAACAGGTAGACATATTGCAGGTATTGCTGCAGCTAAATTAATGCCCGTATCCTTAGAACTTGGCGGGAAATCACCTACAATCGTTTTTGAAGATGCCGACATAGAACACGCTATTAATGGCATATTGTACGGTATTTTTAGTTCTACAGGACAATCTTGTATTGCTGGTTCACGCTTATTCGTTGCCGCTAAAATTTATGAGAGCTTCATAAATAAACTGGTTGCCCGCTGTCAAGCATTGAATGTGGGATTGCCTGATGACAGCACAACACAAGTTGCGCCTTTAGTTTCATTTCAACATCGTGACGTTGTGGCAAACTATGTAGAAATCGCAAAAAAAGAAGGTGCTAAAATTTTATGTGGTGGTGAGCTTTTGCAAGGCCAACCTTATGATAGTGGCGCATTTTATCCCCCCACAATTTTATCGGGTTTAGATAATAGCGCTCAAACCTGTCAAGAAGAAATATTTGGTCCTGTACTTGTAGTATTGCCTTTTGATAATGAGCAAAATCTTATTCAACAAGCCAATGATTCAGTATTTGGTTTAGCTTGTGGTTTATGGACTAAAGACTATAAAAAGGCACTCGCTTTTTCTCAAAAAATTGCCTCCGGCACCGTTTGGATCAATACCTATAAACAATTTAGTATTGCTACTCCTTTTGGTGGCGTCAAAGAAAGTGGATTAGGACGAGAAAAAGGTCGTAATAGTATTCAAGGATATATGCAACAGAAAAGCCTTTATTGGGGGTTAAATGAAGAACCACTAATTTGGGCTAATAGTAGAACTAAATAACAATGAGCAGAATGTTTTTTATGGGCGTGGTTCGATATTTTATTTGGTTAGTTCTAAACTCTCATAATTGGATATCGAACATTTCACTATCCCCCTTTATTGCTTAAGCTCTGAGCAGATAATATATTTGGAATACTATTGTTATCTGATCTTTGCTGTTAGAATATTTGGTTTTATATATAAAACAAACTTATTGCGCTGTGCTTAAATTAGGGGATTAATTACGACATGGAAAATGTATTACAGATTACTGAATCAGAGCAAGCGAATCGCTATATGGTACCTGGATTGGTCCGTGGATTGAAAATATTGCAGGCTTTTAGTAGTGAAAAACCTTTCATGGGCGTGTCAGATATAGCCAAAGAATTAAATGTGTCACGCTCAACGGCATTTCGTCTCTCCTTAACGCTAGAAAGTATGGGTTTTTTGAAACGTGTCGAACACTCAAAAAAGTATTGTTTAGGTTTAAAAGTCTTAGATCTTGGTTTTAAACTATTAGCTGGTATGGATATCGTTGACATTGCCAGGCCTCATATGGAGGAGCTAAGCGAAAGTACAAAAGTGTGTTCGCATCTTGCTGTGCGAGATGGAATTAGTGTGATCTATATTGCTAGAATACTAGGTAAGCATCACATTGTAAGTTCGGTTGGTGTGGGTACTCGTTTTCCAGCTTATGCTACGTCGTCTGGCCGAATATTGCTCTCAAATCTATCTGTTGCTGAACTTGCCACTTTATACGAAGGTATTGAGTTAAAAAGAATCACGGAAAATACACCTATAACCATAGGTGATCTTATTAATCAAATAGAACAAGATAAATCAAATGGCTACACATTGAGTTGGGAGTCGTACGAAGAAAATCTAGCGAGTCTTGCTGTGCCGATAAGAGATAATACCAAAAAAATCATTGCATCTCTTAATATTAGTTGCTCAACGACAACCTATAGTAAAGATGAATTATTGAAGCGAGTACTGCCGCAATTATTGCAAAAAGCGACAAGTATCTCGACAGCTTTGGGTTATAGGAATTAAACAACTTTAAGAAATACTCTCCTCAGCATTCACTTATGTTGCGATGAGACTTGGAATAAGAAGGTGAACTAAGTTCAGTTTTTGTTTTTTTGCCCCTCGAGTAAATCACAAAATTCGTCGTAGGGTACAGGACGGCTAAATAAATAACCTTGTGCAATATTGCAGTTATTTAGTTTAAGAAAATCTCTTTGTAATACCGTTTCAACGCCTTCGGCAATAACTTCTAATTTTAGGCTGTGGGCCATGGCAATGACTGCAAGTATGATGGCGCCGTCACTGTCTTGGCTATTTTCGTTGATTTCGTTGATGAATGATCTATCTATTTTTAGCCGGTCGATGGGGAGTTTTTGTAAGTAAGAAAGTGAGCTGTAGCCTGTTCCAAAGTCGTCAATTGAGACGCTCATGCCTAATTTACGAACTTCATCTAGTAAATAATAGACTTTGTCGTAGTTGTCTATTAACACTCCTTCAGTGAGTTCTAATTCCAAATGATGTGGATTAACTTGCGCCTTGGTTACACTTTCTTTAATAAACTCGAACAATTGGCGATCGTTGACTTGGCGAGGCGACAAATTGATAGACAGTTTAATTTCTTCGCCTTTTTCAGCTAATCGTTTCAAGATGGCACAGGCCTCCGTAACCACCCATTTACCAATAGGAATGATCAATCCTGTTTGTTCAGCCAATGGGATAAACTCGTCAGGTGGGACTAAATAGCCGTTTGGATGATGCCATCTAATTAAGGCTTCTGCTTTAATAATTTTGCCGCTCGCTAAGTCCAGCATAGGTTGCAAAAATAACTCAAATTCTTGGTTTTCGACGGCACTACGGAGAGAATTTTCCATATCAATACGTTTACGAGATGCGTCGATTAGCTCTTTGGAATAAAATTCAATACTACTCACTGCTTTTTTCTTTGCAGAATAGACCGCTAGGTCGGCATATTTCATTAATTCTTCTGCGCTATTAGTGTCTGCTGGAAACGCCGTTGCACCAACATTTAATCCAACTTCACACTTCAACCCAGAACTTAAATAAAATGGTAAACAACTAACCCTAATCAACTCCTCAGCAAATTTTATACACTGATTTTGGTCTTGTGACGAAATATGAGTATGTAAGTGATTGAGTTGCATGATCACCGCAAACTCAGTACCACCTATCCTAGCTATCATATCATCCACATGGGTGATGGCATTAAGCCGTTTCGACAAGTCTTTTATGACTTCGTCTCCTACAACGTGGCCATGTAATTCATTGATGCGTTTGAATTGTTTAATATCGATATACAATAGATAAAACGGACGGTTTTGCTGGATTTTGCTTTCAAGCTGTTGCCAAAAATACTGCCTATTGGGTAAATTTGTTAGTGCATCAAAATGAGTTAGTTTTTCGTTACGTTTAAGTAGGTATTTTACCTGAGTCACATCGCTAACACTAAATAACCAATTCTGAACTCTTTGCTCATCGTTTTTAATTGGATGAATAGATAATTTAAGCCACTTGCCCTGTTGTGGAGGATTTAACCAGTAAATTTCGCCGGTCCACGAACTTGCGGTAGAGAAAATACGCTCGCATTCGGGATATTGGGTTCTGAACAGTTCTAGTAACAATTTGTCTGGAGGTAGACCGATTTTTATATTTGTATCATCAAATAGCGTTCGCAACGCTGGATTGCTATTTAATAAGTGTAAATCAGCATCAAGTATTGCTACTGCTAAATCTGTTTGTGTTAATGCTTGAGCAATGGGTTGCTGCGCAGTTAGTGTTCGATTGGGCTGGCTAAGTAACTCTTCTAAGCGTGAGTGCAGATAGTCGTGTTGAGCAGATATTTTGTCGCTCGATAATAACAACTCACGTGCAATTTGTAGGGTTTGTTGTTTTTGTCTATATTTTGCTTCTAGTTTACTGACGATTAAATAATTTTGCTTGTTAGCGACAACAGCCGAGGCTTCCAAGCGGACCAACTGAGTCGATAATTGTTCTGACCACAAACCAGATTCAATACGGCCATTTTTATTTGCTTGCCAAAGGTTTTCGGCGTCAATTAAAAAGTCTTCTAAATAGGCTGAGTTTTGTGCAAAACAAAATACTTTGGTATCCACTATTTCTGGCAGTAATTCATCCAGCCAATTTCCTGCTCTATATAACACTTCAAATTTTGCGGAAGATAGCCGCCTAAATACAACACAATCTAATAAACCTAAAGCTGTAAGTAGTGAAGCGTCCATGCGATCCTCTATTCAGTTAATATGTTAGCAAGATGGGAAAACATGGCTTCAACACCATCGCCAGTTTTAGCGCTAGTATTAAAAAAACCATTAAAATTTTGTTTTATCTCGTTTACTTCCGCTACACTCCAGTGCCAACTTGCGGCTAAATCTGACTTGTTAACAGCCAATACCCCAGGAATGTCAGCCACTTCTTTAACCATTTTGAATATATCTAATCCTTCCACTAATGATTGTGAACGTGTGTGGTCGGTTACAATAATAAAAGCCGATGCACCGCGTAAATATTTAGCTTGGAAACCACAGTAGCGATCAATGCCTTCAATGTCCCATATCATTAATTGCACTGGGTGTTTGGCTGTTTCAATTTGTTTCTTGTCAATCTTTACGCCGATAGAAGTCAGATACTTTTCCGAGAAAATACCTTCTACGTATTGTTTGACCAAGCTAGTTTTACCTACACCTGATGCACCTAACATGCATATTTTCTTCTGGATCATGGTTGTCCTAATTGTTTCATGCTAATTTACTCATTCATTTCGCCAACAGAATACGTCTTAAGGCCTGGGTTCTAACCACCTTCAAAATATACGACGTTAAACAGCACTTTCCGTGCACCTTCTTTGGTTGTTTTTAATTTTATAACGCCTAAACCGATAGCGTTTAAGCGGTTAGCCGCGACACCTAGATCCTGTAGTTTTAACTTGACTACGTCAGCACGTTTTTGACTCAAAATTTTATTAAAAGATGCAGTGCCGACTGTATCGCTTGCGCCCATAATAATTAAACCTAGTGACAATTCTTGTTGTTCGGCTATTTCAATTAAATTATTAAATTGCTCTTTAATGTCTATTAATTTTTCTAAATCCAGTTCAGACAAGTCACTTTTTCCAGGTTCAAATGAAATGGAAACCCGATCTATTTTTGCAATGTTTAAATCTAAAATAGCCCTAATCAACTCAGGATCATTGGCGGCTGTATTTTCTGTCCCTTCGATAATCAAATCGTCTAACAAAGTTGCCTGAAAATTGAGCCCCACCAGTTTTGCTAATTCTGCCTGTAAAAGCAATTTGTTTAAATTAGTGGATTTACCCTTAAATTTTGGAGAATTATCAACCCAGTCGATAGTGACATTAGAGTAACGTGCAACAACAAGTTCGGTTTTATGTTTTATTAGCGATGGATCAAGGGATAAATAGGCTCTTTCTTTGAGTATCACTCGACTACTATCAATCGACTGTTGTTCAAGCCATTCTTGAACTGATAGAGCCGCTGGGTCACGTAATACCTCAAGCTGTATTTGCTCTAGGCCTAAAGTGTCTATATTGGTAAGTAGAATACCGGGTGCTTTATCAATCGCACTTACTTGGTTCATCAGTTCATGTGACTGCCAACGTTTTACGAGTAAAAAACCGCAACCTATTAGGACCAATAAAACCACAGTCAACGCCATCCAAGGGCGTTTATCGGTGTTTGATTCAGGTTTTAGTACAGTCATCAGGCAGTCTCTTAACTGATGCTCACTATTATTAAATGGTATTGAATCACCATTAAAATTGTCTAGCTCTTTATCGTATAGCTTGTGGATTTCTTCTAATGTCTGTTGCAGTTGATTCGCTACGCCCTGAGGCATATTGCCGGTAATCGCCGCCACTACTGACGCTTTAGGGCCTTTTTTTAACAATAAAGTAAAATCATCAGTACGTACCACATCGAGATTCTGCTCAATTTTACCCGAATTGGAAGTAAAGGAATCTGATACAAAATCGTTTATGGCCGTAAGCATAGACGAGACCATGTCTGCATCTGCTTTGAGCTCCAAACCCAAGGAAACTGAATTTAATAAAAGCCCTGTTTCACGATGAATCAAAAAGACCTGTTCTACTCGAAAAGCAAAAGTTTGGCTAGCCGCGTATTGGGAAAATGTTACCCCAGATTGCCATGCTTTAAATCGCCATGAGAGGCCTTTAAGAGTTAGACTGTTTTCGATTAGTGTGTTGGTTTTTTCTAATAGTTCAGTAATAAATGCAGTAACGTATTTTCTAACTAGGCTACCTATTAACGGATATAAATAACCAACAAACCTTTCACTATTAGCCTCAATTGATTTTTCAACTGATTTTTCAACTAGTGGTAAAAGTACTTTGTTCACCGAGCCATCTTGTCTTTCTCGGTCGTGTAATGCTTCAGAAAATACTTCTGAGACTAATTCTCGGGCATTGTCTTTTATAGTTTTGGTTACATGCTGTCCATTGCTACCCAATACCAATTCGCGGATTTGGCGCATTTGTTGGGTATCAGGTTTATTGGGTTGCTGCTCGTTTGAGTGTGCCATTTTTCAGGCTACTCACCTTCATCTGTTGCAAGATCACTCGCCACTGTGGCCAGTAATTTAGCTAAGGTTTTACGATCCGTTTTAGATGAATTTAGCTCGCTAGACATTTGTGTGAGTTTTTCCAATGCCTGATTCAGCTGCTCGGTGAATTTCACCGTTAAGGTTTGAATTTCTTTGTCTAAGCGATTGTGTAAATCGTCATTTTCTTGTTTGCTGTTTGCTTCGGCCATTTCAAGCTCAGATGAAATTTTGTCAGCATAGCTATTTAATTCAGCTGTTTTTGCATCTTGGCCTTGATCGGCAATCGCAAGCTTATCTTCTAGTTGATTGAGGCCCTCGCGCATAGTGGCTTGTATACTTTGGGTGTTTTTTTCTATTGCTAGCTGCATTTTTTTAAAACTGTCATCAGTATGCTGCTCTAACGCACTAATTCGTTCTTCTATATCACTTTTGGCCGCACCAAAAACAAGATGTCTTAAGCTTTCCAGCTCAGTTAAGGCTACTGATTCTGTAGTCGAAGGGGGTTGATTATTTGTGGTTGGAGCGTTTTTTTTATCAGCCATGATGCAAATCCTCTGCTCAAATAATTTTTTTCAAAAAATGAAAACGATTTATAATGCACCGATTTATATAAAAATTAAACAGTTTACAAGCATTTAGCATGAAAAATGTGGTTAGCTTAGTGAGCTAAACTGACGAATATATTGATTTTTACTAACACTAGTCCAAAATAGCGCCTTTGGCGTAACTAATTCCTACATAGTAAATATTCATCCTTATTTACTATCAACAACATCACCAAGAGTTTTTCATGAAATATCAAGGTAGTCCTGCTTTTACCCATAAACAAAACGATAAAGTGGGGGTCTTGGTTACAAATTTAGGTACCCCCGATGCGCCTAAAAAAGCCGAATTAAGACGTTATTTAAAGGAATTTTTATCCGATCCTAGAGTGGTGGAAATACCTAGACTGCTGTGGTGGATGATTTTGAATTTAGTTATTTTGAATATTCGTCCTAAACGCTCTGCCAAAGCCTATTCTACGGTGTGGACTGAGCGTGGATCACCATTAATGTTTCATACTCAAGATCAAGCCAATGCCTTGCGAAATAAATTACAGCAGCAATATGGTGATAATATAGTAGTGGATTTTGCGATGCGTTATGGCTCGCCTTCAGTGGATTCTGTGGTCGATAAAATGTTACAGCAAGGTGTACGAAAATTAGTAGTGTTGCCGCTGTACCCACAATACTGTGCTTCAACTACAGCCTCTACTTTTGATGCTATTGCCCAGAGTTTCAGCAAAAGACGCTGGATCCCTGAACTTCGTTTTGTCACTCATTATCATGACAACCCCGACTATATAAAAGCAGTAGCCACTAAAATTCAAAACCATTGGGATCAACATGGACGAGCGGATAAATTAGTTTTTAGCTATCATGGTATTCCAAAACGTTACTTATTAAATGGTGACCCTTATCACTGCGAATGCCTTAAAACCTCACGTTTAATCTCAGTAGCCTTGGGTCTAAAGGATAGTGAACACTTTACTAGCTTTCAATCACGTTTTGGTCGAGAGGAATGGCTAAAACCTTATACTGATGATTCACTTAAGACATTTGCAGGGCAAGGTATTAAATCTGTACAAATCGTTTGCCCAGGATTCTCAGCTGATTGCTTAGAAACGATCGAAGAGATTGGTGAAGAGAACCGTGACTATTTTCTTGAAGCGGGCGGCGAACGTTATGAATATATTGCCGCACTTAATGCCGATAAAGAGCATATTCAAGCCCTTACTAATATACTTGAGTCTCAGCTGCAGGGCTGGATAATAACACCAGAAAACACTGAACTACGAAATGAATTGGCAAAATCTATAGGCGCCGAAAAATAAAAAAAGAGTTAAATTACACTGATGACCTAATAAGAACGGTTAGCCTGTGTGTGTTAATATGACTTTTACATTGTGATGTTACTCTCGTCATTGGGAATACAGAATTAGTAAAATACTTATCAAATAATATTATAAAAAGCCGTATAGCCCCTTTAATAGGTGGATAAGACGGATGCAGAACAGGAACTTTAATGTCTACACAAAACCTCACAGACCAAGCTTTGGTCCACACCCCATTTTTTACTAACGATGCTACAGTTATGGGCATTTTGGCTATTTTACTGGGCTTAGTGTTTTACACTGCCAATAGTCAGGCTTCTTTTTGGCGCAAATTTTATATGTTTGTGCCCTCAGTATTACTTTGTTATTTCTTGCCATCGTTATTGAATACTTTTGGTTTAATAGATGGTGAAAACTCCCAGCTTTATTTTGTGGCCTCGCGTTATCTATTGCCTGCCTGTTTAGTATTATTAACCATTAGTGTCGATCTAAAAGCGATAGCTAAGTTAGGCAGTAAAGCTGTTATTTTATTTTTTACTGGTACTTTGGGTATTGTGATTGGTGGGCCAATTGCGCTGCTGCTGGTGGCGACATTTTATCCTGAGTTGTTAGGTGTTGAAGGCCCGGACGCAGTTTGGCGAGGCATGACAACAGTTGCTGGAAGTTGGATTGGCGGTAGTGCCAACCAAGCCGCCATGAAGGAAATTTATGGTGCCGGCGATCAGATGTTTTCGGCTATGGTGACGGTTGACATAATAGTGGCGAATCTATGGATGGCGGTGCTGTTAATTATGGCGGCAAATGCCAAAGCTATTGACGCAAAAACAGGTGCCGATACCTCAGCCATTGATGAACTCAAAGCTAAGGTAAAAAGTTTTCAGGCTGAACATTCACGTATTCCAAGCCTCACTGACATTATGTTAATTGTGGCAGTAGGACTTGGAGTAACGGGTTTTGCTCATATGTTTGCCGATACTATTACCCCATATTTTGTAGAAAATTA
The DNA here is from genome assembly GCF_000314995.1 of Paraglaciecola arctica BSs20135. Classification (GTDB taxonomy): domain Bacteria; phylum Pseudomonadota; class Gammaproteobacteria; order Enterobacterales; family Alteromonadaceae; genus Paraglaciecola; species Paraglaciecola arctica. Next base: position 207,531 of record NZ_BAEO01000027.1, read on the forward strand.
TCCTGGATTAGCTAAGTTTAGCTTTCATAGTAAGTTTTTTTGGATGATTGTTTTTGCCAGTACTGTTGGTGTAGCGCTGTCTTTTACAAAAGTGCGTCAGTTAGAAGGAGCTGGCGCTTCTAAGATAGGTTCGGCTTTTTTGTATATCTTAATTGCTACCATAGGCATGAAGATGGACGTCACTATGATTGCCGAACAACCCTTGTTTTTTGTAATTGGTGCAATCTGGATGTTAATCCATGCCTCACTTATGTTGATTGTTGCCAAGTTAATCAAAGCACCGTTATTTTATATGGCGGTAGGTAGTCAAGCTAACGTGGGCGGTGCAGCTTCGGCACCTGTAGTGGCCTCGGCTTTTCATCCTTCACTGGCTCCAGTTGCGGTTATGTTAGCTGTATTAGGTTATACGGTTGGCACCTATATGGCTTGGTTCTGTGGGCAAATATTACAAAGCATAAATTGAGTAATATATTATGAACACGACTCTTCAAGCGCCTAAAGCTTTACTTAGGGCGCAAAAATTGGCTAATTTAACCGATACCAAATTTCGCATACCTTTGATAGGTATTCCTGTGGGGTTAGACTTTTTAGTAGGACTTATCCCTGTTGTAGGTGACTTAATAATGGTCGGGGTATCTTTGAGCATTGTGACTATGGCTAAAAGCATGCAGGTACCGCAAGCCTTAAGGATTGCGATGTTGCGAAATATAGGTATCGATTTTGTGCTTGGATTGATCCCGTTTGTGGGGGATGTAGTGGATTTGTTTTATAAATCTAACCAAAAAAACGTGCGTATTATGGAAAAATGGTGGGTTAGCCAGAATCATCAGGCAATCCAATCAAAAGGCCAGCAAACACTGCAAGAGTGGAAAAATTCCCAGGACAGCTAAAGTTGTACGCTTATTCTGGGATACTGTGAGTTTGTAAATCTGCTAATTTGATAATGCTTAAACAGGCTTTGTTAGTCGCTGATAACACTACCTTTGGGGCGCAATTGGCAATAAATGCTTCTTGCCAGCGAGCAGCGCACAAGCACCACTTATCTCCCTCTTTTAAGCCAGAAAATTGATATTGAGGCATTGCAGTGGATAAATCATTGCCTCTGGATAGTGAAAATTCAAGAAAATCTTGTGTGACAATTACGCAAACACTATGATTGCCATGATCATTGGAAGGCACGTAACAAAACCCTTCACGGGTAAAACCGGAATTTCCGCAACAAAGTTTTAGTGGTTTACCTAATACATTTTTTTCGTTTGCCATAGATATTCTCAGTTCATACATCTTAATAAGGATTGTGACAGACTATACCAATATAGAGTATTAGTAATGGACTTGATGAAACCAGCAAATTAATTACTTGATGCATTAAAAGCGCAAAAGTATGCTTATCGGCGTTAATTAGGAACTATGGGATTTTAAACAAACACCTGTATATCAAGACTTCCAAAATGTTATTGATTAAATTTTTTCACATTGAGTTTTGGCTTTAAGCACGATTCAATCTCACAGAAGAGCAAATATGAAAATATATGACACCAAAACAGCCCCCTCGCCAAGACGGGTTCGCATTTTTTTAGCTGAAAAAAATATTCCAATGGAATATGTGCAAGTGGATCTACAAAAAGGTGAAAATATATCACCTCAAATGCGCGCTAAAAATCCAGTGGGTAAAATACCTGTTCTTGAACTAGACGATGGTACTTGTATTAGTGAAGGTGCATCGATTTGTTTATATTTTGAAGAGTTATATCCAGAAATTAATCTATTGGGTAAAAATCCCCTAGAAAAAGCAACAATAGACATGTGGCATCGGCAGGTTGAGCTGTACTTTTTTGGTCAGGTAGGTATGTGTTTTCAACATACAACTGGTTATTTTAAAGATCGTATGACACCGGTTAAAGAATACGGTGAAGTGGCGGGTAAAAACGCACTTGGCTTTCTTAAAGTGTTAGAAAGCCGTTTAGCAGAGTCAGAGTATATCGCCGCTGATCGCTTCACTATAGCCGACATTACAGCTATGTGTGCAGTCGATTTTGCTCGAGTCGTCAATATTAAAATCACTGATGAGCAGACTAATCTGCAACGTTGGTATGCTGCTGTGAGTAGTCGCCCAAGTGCAAAGGCTTAATCTCGCCATCTTTTTGTGATGTCATCATAAGCATCGATTCTTCGGTCTCTAAAATACGGCCAGATACGTTTGATTTGTTCTGTGCGGCTAAGATCGATGTCGACAACTAAGTTTTCTTCTTTATCACTACTAGCTTGGGCGAGTATTTCGCCTTGTGGTCCAGCAATAAAACTTTGCCCCCAAAACTGAATGCCTGCATCACCTGCTACTGGTGATGCCTCAAAACCTGTGCGGTTTGCGACTACCACTGGTAATGAATTAGCCACCGCATGCGAGCGTTGTATGGTTTGCCATGCATCATGCTGGCGTGTTTGTTCTTCTGCAGTGTCGTTTTTGTCCCAGCCAATTGCAGTGGGATAAAACAACATTTCTGCACCTGCCATCGCCATCAACCTTGCTGCTTCTGGATACCATTGATCCCAGCATACCAACACCCCAAGTTTACCTACGCTGGTTTGAATCGGTTCAAAACCTAGATCACCAGGCGTAAAATAAAACTTTTCGTAAAAACCTGGGTCATCGGGAATATGCATTTTACGATATTTGCCGACTAAACCTTGTTGGCGGTCAAACACTACTGCAGTATTGTGATACAAACCCGAGCCACGTTTTTCAAATAATGAGGTGATAAGGACTATGTCTAATTTGGCGGCAAGAGCAGCAAAATAATCAGTGGCTGCACCAGGTATAGGTTCTGCCAAGTCGAAATAATCAGTGTTTTCTTGCTGGCAAAAATACAAGGTACTGTGCAACTCCTGTAGCATCACTAGCTCGCAACCCTGCGAAGCTAAAACGCTGACTTGTTCGGCACTGCGCGCCCAGTTCACATCTTTATCATTACTGGCAACGGCTTGTTGTACCACGCCGACTTTTAAACTACTTTTCTTCATAGACACGGACTCCATTGGCGAAGGATTGCAAAATTTCTGGTTTAAGTATGCCACAAGGTATTTGCATACTAATACAATGCAAGCTACCAAACTGTTGAACTAATGGCAGGCAATTTATCGGCACTATAGTAAATTCTGGGTAGGCTGTTTGCATTATTTGCATAGCTAACTTATCTTCTGGTTGTTGATAAATAGGGCACAGAATATGTTGGTTAGAAATCAAAAAATTGGCATAGGAAGCAGGAAGTCTGTCGCCATGTGAATTAACTATCTGTGGTAACGGTAATTCAAATATTTGGTGAGTGGGTAACACTTGCTGACATTCTTTAACTAAGGCGGCTAACCCAATAAAATGGCTGTCTTCTGGGCGATTAAAAGCCGATTGAATAACCAGACCATTATCTGGCGTAAAACGTACTAAGGTATCAATATGCCCGTCAGTATCGTCACCTTCTAGATGCCCATTTTGTAAAATAATACTTTGTTTAGCGCCCAGAAAATTCTGAAAGACTTGCTGATATTCTGCAATAGACTTATTACCATTTCGTTTAGGATTAGTCAGGCAAAGTTCGGTAGATAACAAAGTGCCATATTGATCAATTTCTAATGCCCCACCTTCCACTACTAAATCAACTGATTTAATTGCTTGCTGACATAGTTGGCTGAGTACATCTTGATTAATCTTATTGTCTTTAGCTGCATCAAATTTTTGTCCCCAACCATTAAAAGCAAATTCGATTGGTTGCAAAGCTGATTCATTTGCACAGCTTAAAAAGCCGTAGTCTCTTATCCAAGTATCATTGTAATCAGCTTTGACTACTAATATTTGCGCTGATTTATTTAGTTTGTTCAAACAATTTTTGATTTCGCTACTGCGTACTAACAACACAACATTAGTTTTAGCTTGGTTGAGTGATTCAATGATCTTTAGATAAACGTTTTGCACGTCATCAAGCCAAGGCTTCCAATCGGTATGTTGATCCGGCCATACCAGCATAACGGCGTCTTGTTGAGTCCACTCGGGTAACAGTTGGTAATTGTCAGTCATGCACATAGTTCATTAAGAAATTTTGAGGATTATAATACCTAACTCGAACTTGGGATAAGGAATGTCGAAATATTTTTAAATTAGTTTAAATATCGAATAAATAGAGTACACCAAGCGCCATGGTGATGCCATTTTTAGGGACAGTGCCAGTAATTATTATCAACTTGCAATGTTGAAACGTTTTAATAATCAACTTTATAACGTCAACAATCGAAATTGATGCTGACTTAATATTGTCGATGCATGGCTTATTGGACAAAAGGTAATTTGTAATTTGGCTTAAAATTTACTTTGTGGCTTAAAAACCGTTAACAACCAGAAACAAATGCAGATTTATTGGGCTTTTGGTGCGTGTATTTACGGTTCATTTAGATTGATTTTAGTGTTTATTTGGTTTTTTAAGTTGTTTTGGGTATAAGTGGATTTTAAAAAGCTATAATTTTCAATCGCTTGAAGTTGACACATAAATTTAACTCTTTGTTTTACATGATATTTACTCGTTTTACACAATAAAACCACAGAAATCTATTGGTTGATCAGTCATAACTACACTGCGGGTTTTGGCCGTAATTGTAAATAACTGGAGAATACTGATGAAAAAACTAATCGCATTATCAATGATTTTTTGTGCACTTAATGCCAGTGCAAAACTCGGTTCGGCCGATGATGAAGTAAAATATGCTGGGGATTTGGATTACAGTAATTTTTGCGAAGCGGTAGTTAAAGATGATGTCAATATGCTTAAACGCAACGTTAGAAGCAAAATAGGTCTAGTGTCTAGTAGTTCTCAAGGTGTATTAAGAAAACTCATCGCTGCCAATGGTGCGGGCATGGCTTGTAATGGTGTCGATTTAGTTTCATTTTCAGAGCAACGCAAAGCATCACAAGTATATAAATACCTTTCTAATGTTAAGTAAATTGTATTTAGAAAATAGTAATGTCAGTCCATAACTTGTTAATGAGGTTATGGACTGGTTCTACTGTCATTACGTTTTTGACAGGCGGCTGCAACTAGTTGGTTGAAAGTTGCTGCATATTGATACAATTGTTTACGTAAACGTAATTCGTCTTCTGACCTCAATGCATCACTACTATCGGCCATTAGTCTGTAACCACATTGTTGTTGAAGTGTGGATGATCCCTCGTTAATGCCAGGAAAAGTGGTGACTCTGCCTGCAAAAGCCAATAAAGTGAAATCTTGTTTTTCAATAGCGAAATTGGCATCGGCTTTAGGATCTGCATAGGGTAGCCACTTGATAATAGCGGTTTGGCTAAGCTCAATATCCTGTTTTTGATTATCTTGAGTTACCTCAGATGTTTGAGATAAAAAAGATGAATTGGTTTGACTACAACCAAGAGATAAACAACTTATCGCAGCGATAAACATTAAAGGGGATATACGGTTATTCATAACGGCCCTTATTAATTGATTGATATAGCTTTACAGAAAAACAAAGAAAAGACAAAAAACTTAACAGTAACATACTCCCCCCGCCAGAATCACCTGAGTCCCCTGAAACTACAGGAACCGAATTAACTTGAACATTCAGGCTAGCTTCGTCTGTTAATGTGCCGTCTGATATAACATAGATTATAGATTCGTTGCCTGTAAACCCGGCTGCTGGAGTATAAGTTAATTGTTGATTTAATACTGCTACCTGTCCTTCACCAGTATAGCTAAATGATGTGATACTGAGCTCATCTAGATCCACATCAGTATCGTTACTTAATACGTTAATAACCGTAGTATCACTATTTTGTTGGATCGAAGCTGTATCGTCATTAGCAATGGGGGCGTCATTGAGTGCTGTTACTTGCACCTGAAATGTTAATACGTTGCTATCTAATTCACCATCGTTCACGAACACCATTGCGTTTAAGGTGCCATTAAAGTTAGCGTTAGGTGTAAGTGTTTGTTCACTTACACTATAGTTTTCTCCGTTTTGGATTGTCAGGGAGAAGTCTCCTGGATAGTCGGAATCAGGGTCAATTACTTTTATATCAGTAAAATCAAATTGCCGTTGTGAGTCTTCGTTGATACTCAAAATATCCAGACTGTCGGAGCTAGCTATAGGCGCGTCATTGACTGCCACTACTAGTACTTGAAGTATCAATAGGTTGCTGTCCAATTCTCCGTCATTAACAACCACCTTCACAGCTAAGACTCCATTAAAATTGGTATCAGGTGTCAGAGTTTGTTGATCAATACTGTAGTTATCGCCGTCTTGGATTGTCAGAGTAAAGTCTTCTGGATAGGCTGAGTCAGGATCAACAATAGTTAAATCGCTAAAATCAATGATCCGCTGTGAGTCTTCGTTAAGGCTTATGCTGGACTGATTATTTACTGTCACAACAGGAGCATCATTAACTGCTAAAACTTGTACTTGAAGGGTAAATACGTTGCTGTCCAATCCCCCATCATTAACGGTTACTGGCACTGTTAAGGTGCCATAAAAGTCGGCATCAGGCGTCAAAATTTGTTGATTTACAGTATAGTTGTTGCCTTCTTGGATCGTCAGGGTGAAGTCTTGTGGATAGGCCGAGTCGGGATCAGTTACATTTAAATCAGCAAGATCAATTTGTCGCTGTGAATCTTCGTTAAGGCTAATAACATTCTGACTATTTATTAAGGGGGCAACTGGGTCAAGGTCAATAATAGCAAAGGTTTGGTCGCTGACAGCGTAAAAGACGTTGTCGCTACATCTTAAGACCAGTCTTGCTGCTGCACTGCTAATATTAGGTGCTCTAACGATTTGCTGCCCGTCATTGGGCGTTTTTAAAAGTACTGTGGTTTCTATAGGATTATTGACATCAGCAATAACTAAAATATCCACATTGGCACAGTTGATGGGGGCTGTGAGTGTATCCCCCATATTCCAAGTCACTGCTTGCTCAAAAAGTGCCTGCCATTCATTTGGTGTAGCAATACTGAACGTTTGGCTAGTGTTGGCCACAGTAATGACTACATCTTGTTGGTTTACGCCGCCATTGTTGTCTCTAGCGGTCAACCTAAAGCGCATATCCCTGTCGGTAGTGGCATAAGTTTCGCCTTTGGTGGTTTGGCCTCTAAGCACGTCACTTAACTTAGGAAAGTAACGTTGTGCTATACCTACTGGGCTAAAAGAACGAAAAAGTGGGTTGCTGCCATTATCGATATTCATTTCGGCAAGGCTACTCGTTGCTCCTAAAGTCCCTCCATTGTCAAACTGTTCCCAAGTGAAGCTAAGGAAGTCGTTATTAGCATCAGTTGCAGTAGCGCTTAACACAAAAGGCGTGGCAGCCGGGATTGTATAAGCATTTTGTGGCAACTGAATTTTTGGGATGGCGTTTTCAATTTCAACCTCAACACCACAGCGTCGTCCAGAGAAACTTTCAACATAGGTACGGATTTCTTGAATTGATATTGAATGAAAATAAGGGTCGCTATCATCTTGTATATTTTGTGAGCCACAAATACCTGCATAAGACATAATAGTGGAGCCGCTGCCGGGTTCGAATGCAGAGTCAATGGAGCGTCCATTTTGCTCACAATTAGAAGAATTAGTCGCATTAAAAGTATGTCCTGCTCCCAATTGATGCCCTAATTCATGGGCGACCAAATCAATATAAAATCGTTCACCCTGAGGATTGTCTAAGCCTGTATAGCCTTGGGCTTTGAATTGGCTGTTACATACCACTCCTACGTAAGCTAACCCGCCACCATTTGTGCCTAATACATGGCCAATATCATAGTTTTGATTACCTATAGCTTGGTCAACAACACTCTGATTTTCTTCAATATCAGTGGCTGCATCAGTATTAGTGTATGGGTCAGTGGCTGCATCAAAAAAGATTATGTCTTGGTTATCAACCAATTCAAATTGTATTGCTAAATCAACTAACACAACCTGATTGATGCGGTTAACCAAATTCATTAATTCCGCTATAACGTTTTGGGTTGTTCCTCCTAACTTTTGGGTGTATTCACCTGTTGTACTAATGGCCAGCGAATAAGTACGTACTTTATCGCCAGTGGTGACTAACTTTTGGGCTAATTCAGGCCCTGCTATCTGTTCTTCAGCTAGTAAAAAATCAGCTGTAAGTGTGGCTTTTTCTGACTTGGAAGGCGCATCTTTGTACCAATAACTCGCATATTCAATTGCCTCACCTTGATACCTCGGCGATAACAACATCCACTGGTTGTTGTACCGAAAAAAACCAAACAAGCCTAGATGAGAAATACTAAACCGTCCTATATTTTGGGGTTGGTCAACCTGCTGAGCTTGATAGGCCATAAAGTTAGGGTATTGTTTGGCCAAATCTTCACTTAAAATGGGGGAAGGACTCAATTTGACAGTTATACTCAAGCCGTTAGGAAGAGGAACAGTGATTTCAGTGGCTAAATTTAGATTAGAGAACTTGTTGGTCAATAAAGATTGGTTTATCTGTATGTACCTAGCTTTGTCAGCCAAAACACGTAGGGGTTTGATGTGTTCTGATTTAGCGAGGGGAGACTTTTCTTGCCATAAGGTTTCGCCTTGAATAGAAAAATTGATAAAACTGAGGGTTAATAACAAAAAAAACTGACGAATAATTATGCCCATTGCTGGGGTCACTAAAGTTTGCATATATACCTCTAAGACTACTTAAATACTGTAAAACGGCGAATACATTAGCTTTACATCTACAAGGTTAATTAACTTTGCATGCAAGTAAGCTTTCAATCTGTTGAATGGCAAATTCTACTTGGGCTATTTGTTCTGAATCCGATAAGGCAAAGTCTAACCCTAAAATACTTTTGATGTGAAACTCGCTTTTTAAAAGATTAAAAAAAGTCACTGCATATTTATATGCTAATTCTTCAGTAATTGGCTGCTCTGCAAACTTTAAAAAACACTTTACCAAATAATCCAAGATATGTTTGGGGCCGGCTTGGTAAAATAATTCAGCTACTCTTGGGTTGCTATTTACTTCACCTATTATGATCCGATACATGGAAATCACTTTGTCGTCATGCAATATCTTAACTATCTGCAGACCTCTTTCGCGCAAAAGCTGAATTAAACCATAGCTTGCACCCTCTAAGGGTCTATCATCTAGCCGGTACTCGGCGCACTTATCCTCAATTACGGCTAAGAATAATGCTTCTTTATTGCTAAAATGCGAATAAACAGTTTGCTTTGAAACACCTGATTGTTTGGCTACCATTTCCATAGAGCAACCACTAAAACCAAATTCCAAAAAAAGGTCACTGGCTGCTTCTAGCACTTGTATACGCTTTTCCGCACTTTTTGGCCTTCCAGCCTTCTTTGTCTCTTTATTCAACAATGATAAACCTCCTCTGATACTAAAAAGTATTTGCAACCTTCATATTAAATACTATTATATATCAAACTAGACGGTCTAGTATTTAAATATTTTTGATCTCATCATAGCCAATAGGAATTTTATGACAAGTACTAATCAGCTGCCACAACAGCCAGGCTATAAAAAACATTTGGTTTGGTTGATCGCGCTTATCGCTTTGATTGCCTTAGTGTTATTAATGAAAGCATCTGGCACTGGACAGACACAGCAAGCACCTATTGTAGCTAAAAAACACCTAGTCAATGTTATGCCTATTAAATGGCATGAGCAATATGTGCAAAAACGTTTAGTTGTTGGTCGTGCAGAAGCTCCCCAGACTGCGGCAATAGGTTTCGATTTAGCCGGCTCTGTCGTGAATATGTTGGTTGATGAAGGGCAAACAGTCACTCAAGGGCAAATATTAGCTGAATTAGATGATGCAAGGTTTAGAGCCCAAATGATTGAGTTATCTGCTATTTTGAAACGCGCTAATTCAGAAGCTAATTTGGCCAAGTTATCACTTAAGCGAGTGGCTGAATTGGTAGCCAAAAAACTAGAGTCAGCTCAGCGTTTGGACGAAACAACTGAATCAGTAAATGCCGCCAATGCATTTGCTGATGAAATTTTAGCCCGTAAGCAAACGCTGCAAATTGAAATAAGTAAAACTAAGTTGCGGGCGCCTTTTGATGGCAGTGTTGTTAGCCGTTTAGTTGATAAAGGCACTGTAGTTGCCACAGGGCAAACTTTATTTACTCTGCAACAAAATGGTCAATTGGAGGTTAGGTTTGCACTTTCGGCTGACTACACAAATAAACTTGCCATCGGCCAAGTTGTCACTCTGATGACTCAATCCAGTCAACTATTAGGTAGCATTAAATCTATTGCACAGCAACGTAGGTTAGATACTCGTACAGTAGATGTCATCATTCGTTTGACTGAACAGAACCCGTCTATTTTACCCGGTGACTTATTACATATGGATATCAGTAGTGAAATAAACGCTAATGGCTTTTGGGTGCCGCGAAAAGCCTTAGTGAGTGGTGTAAGAGGATTATGGAGTCTGTTTGCTGTTGAAACCATAGATGGCGAACAACAACTCGTGGCTAAGCTAGTTGAGATGGTGCATGCAGATGACAAAAATGCCTTTGTACGAGGTGCTCTCCATGATGCTGAGCTTGTAGTGATAGAAGGTGTTCAGCGTTTAGTGCCGGGGCAAAAAGTGGTTGTAGCTGACAACATACTGACTAACACAGTTACAGGTTTATTATAATGTCACAATCAATACAACCAAATAATCAGCAGCATTTCCCTTGGTATAGCCTGTTTTTCCGCAATGGGCACTTGTTAGTGTTAAGTATCATGGTATTGGTGGTGGCTGGTTTGTCCGCGATTAATAATATCCCTCGTTTAGAAGATCCTAGAATCGATATCCGAAATGTGTTGGTCATTACGCCTTATCCAGGCGCTTCATCAGAAAGAGTAGAAGCACTGGTTACAGATGTAATTGAAGATGAACTGAGACAGCTACACGAAATTAAGGAAATAAAATCTACCTCTCGCTCTGGCACCTCTGTTGTGGCGCTTGAATTACAAGCATGGGTAGATAGCAGTAGCAACGAACAAATTTTTTCCAAAATCCGTGATGGTATAAACAACGCGAAACTCAAGTTTCCTCAAGGAGCAGGTGATCCTATTCTTGATGAACGTAGAGGGGCAACTGCTTTCACCTTACTTGTAGGTTTACAACCAGCACAAGGTTATGGGACTCCTCTGTCCATTATTAGTCGAATGGCAGATCATTTATCTGACCAATTGCGTAATGTACCCGGTACTGAGTTGGTAAGAGTCTACGGCGAGTTAGACGAAGAAATACGAGTGACTATTGACCCTCAGCAACTTACCCGTTCAGGTTTAAGCATAAGCCAAGCGAGTGATATAATAGCAAGTGCAGACCCTAAAGTACCTGCTGGAATGATGTATTCAACAGCACAAAATATGCGCATTCAAGTAGCACAAGAGCTTGATAGTGTGTCCACCATTAGAGACTTACCGTTACGGTCAAACGAACAAGGTGGATATTTGCGGTTGGGCGACATAGCCACAGTAGAAAGGGGGGCTCGTACACCAGTTAATGACATTGGTATGGTTGATGGGCAACAGGTCATATTTGTTGCATCACGGATGCAAACCACATTACGAGTTGATACTTGGACAGAGAATGCTAAAGAGATTGTTAATAAATTTAATAGTCAATATGGTGGCACGGTAGAAGCTAATATTGTGTTTGAACAGAATATTTATACTGAAACACGTTTATCTGAGTTAACCACAAACCTATTACTGGGTAGCTTAGTGGTTATGGCTGTGGTGTTCATCTTTATGGGAATAAAGGCGTCTTGGATTGTCGGATTGTCACTGCCACTGTGCGCGGCATTTGCTATATTTTCATTAAGTTTTTTTGATGAACAAATTCACCAAATGTCGATCTTTGGGATCATTATCGCTATCGGTTTACTCATTGATAATGCCATTGTTATCACAGATGAAATTAGAAGCAAATTAGTCAACTCTGATATCAGCCGCATCGATGCCTTAACACAAAGTATCCAACATTTATTTGTACCGTTATTAGCATCAACTTTAACTACTATTTTAGGTTTTATGCCCATTTTTTTACTGCCGGGCAATATTGGTGACTTTATTGGGTCAATTGCAATTAGTGTGGTGATGGCATTGATTGGCTCTCTATTTATTTCCCTGACTATTATTGCGGCCTTAGCTGCTCGTTTTTTATCCAGAAAGTCAGAGCTGTCATCGGCTTGGTATTCCATTGGTATTCAAGCTCCATCTATTAGCCTTGGATACAGAACTGCTCTGGAAAAAGCACTTAAAAGACCTTTGTTAGGGGTATTGGTTTGTATTGCCATTTCGGCTTCTGGATTTATTTTATCTGGGCAACTTGGAAATGTATTTTTCCCAAGCGCTGACAGAGATCAATTTGAAATTTACTTGTGGTTGCCAGAAGGTACCGCGATTGAAGAGACCCAAGTTGTGGTTAAAAGTATGGATAAACTGATCCGTCAAAAGCAGCAAGTGGCACAACTTAGTTGGTTGGTGGGTGGGTCATTTCCATCTGTGTATTACAACCAAGTCATGAATAAAGATAATTCATCGCACTATGCAAATGCAGTTGTAAAAGCAAAAAGTGTCTCGGATGCCAAAGTACTTATAGGTGAATTGCAAACAGCGTTAGATCAAGCCTATCCGCAAGCTAAAATTGTAGTGCGAGCATTTGGCCAAGGCCCGCCGGTATCGGCACCGGTAGGGCTCAAAATATTCGGACCTGATATCAATATTTTAAATACCTTGGGTGAACAAGTTAGATTGGCAATGTCACAAACACCGGGTATATCTCACTCTATCGCTTCTGTTACTTTTGGTGAGCCAGAATGGGTGCTTGAAGCAACACAAGACGCCAGCCAAATGGCTGGTATGTCGTTAGTGGAAATTTCTCAACAACTTCAATACGCCTTAGACGGAAAAGTAGGCGGTTCGATAGTAGAAGGCACCGAAGAAATACCTATCAGAGTTCGAGTTGGAGATGAATTAGGGGGAGAACTAGTCCAAATTCAGAACTTACCTTTACTGAGTGAAAAACTGGCTAGACAAGGGGTATCGATGCCTGTGTCAGCTTTAGGTGATTTTTTACTAAAACCCACAGTGGCAGGCATTACCCGACAGAACGGCGAGCGAGTGAATAATGTTGAGGCGTTTTTACTGCCTGGCGCTAAAGCTATAGATGTAGGTGAGCAAGTATTAAAAAGTCTAGACGATATGAATTTTAGCATGCCCAAAGGTTATCGTTTTAAAATGGCTGGCGATGCTGATGAACAACAAGAAGCATTAGGCCAATTAGCCACATATGCGCCGGTTTTGTTAGTGTTGATGATTACCACCTTAATCTTATCGTTTCGTAGTTTGAGGTTAGCGTTAGTGATAGGTTCGGTGGCGGTTTTGTCAGTCGGTTTAGGTATGTTGAGTCTTTGGCTTTCTGGTCTACCAATTGGCTTTAATCCTTTACTGGGTTGTGCTGGGCTTATCGGTGTTGCAATCAATGGTTCAATTGTAGTGATAGCAGCGATTAATGCTAACCCACAAGCAAAAGCAGGAGATATTAGGCAAATTGTCGAAGAAACCATGGGCTGTAGTCGACATATTTTGTCCACCACCTTTACCACTGTAGGAGGCTTTATTCCTATGTTGTTATTTAGTGAAGGAACGTTTTGGCCACCTTTAGCTGTAGTGTTGGCTGGTGGTGTAGGATTTTCGGTAATATTATCCTTGGTATTCACACCTTTAGTAGTGTCTAGATTAAATAGACCAGTATAAAAATACTGCCAACTTCGTGTTTAAAGCAAAGTGTATAGAGAGGCTCGTTGACACTAGCTGTTGCTTGATAACTCGGTTGCGAGGTAGGATAAAAACATTGTATATAGCGGCTGAGTAATAACATGAAATCTGCTAAAAAAACTAAAATTAGCTGGTGGCAAACCGATTGTGTGAAGTGCAAGCGGATCAGAGCGTTGATTATTTGGGCAATATTAAGTTGTATTATTTACCTTTGGTTTTTGGGGTAATTAGGAGCAGCTACTTTTTATGCAAGATATTATTGAAATCAGGAGCCAAGCCAAACGTAATGTGATTGCCAGTGTGTTGATTGGTCTAGTTGGCCTGTGTTTGGCTAGTATTACATTTTCTGTGCTTCCTAAATCTCTATACTTGATTGGAATATTTTTGACTAGTGCATCACTAGTGGCATTACTGATTGCTTGGGTTAAATATAGAGAGCCACAGTTCAGCTTTTTACTTTCTAGAACAGCTATTCTTTACAACCATAGGAATGGTCGATGGCAGCTTGATTGGCATAATATTCAACGTATTGATGTACCCAAAGTAACTCATGGCGTAGAGCTCAAATCCCTTGATATGGTGGCGATTAAGATTAAAGACTATTCAGTCTTTTTGGAAACAGTATCACCACGGCTAATGAGCAACATTTTAATGGAGCAGCGACCTTTATTATTCCATGATATGCCCCCTTCGCAAGACTGTGCTACTGGCAGTTGCCATAGTGACGATATGTTAGAGCACGACTATTTTAAGGACTCCAAGGGTATCGAGTACAAAGGTATTCAAGCCATGTTTGCAAACCGTATGACTAAGCTAAGAGCGCGCTTAGGATATGATGTTTTTATTGCTGGCTCTGAGTTAGATCGTCCTGAGCAGGAATTTGTCGATTTGTTACGGCAATGCCAGCAACGAGTATTAGCCACTCCCAATTCAGCTTAAATAATATTCGCTTGTTTGACTGCTAATAATAGGTCAACAGATTCACTCTTTAGTCTACTCACCCTTAATTTCGCAAGCTCAATCTGCTGACGTTTTAATGCGCTTTCCATATCACTACAAAGTGTCAGCATCGCAGGCACACCTGTATAACAACATGCGCCGTGTAATTGATGCACTACTGTCTGCATCTCCTCATAGTTTTCAACTTGGTTAGCTTTTTCAATTGACTCAACCAGCCCCGGTAATTGTTCCACAAATTGTTGCAATATATCCTTAGCAGTATCTTCATTTTGATGAGCGCGCTTTAGTGCGAGTGGCCAGTCAAAACTGGGCTGTTGCTCATTAATAGGATCCGCTATCTGACACCAGCGTTTGATCAAGTCTATTAAATCCGACAAGTTGATAGGTTTAGGTAAATAATCATCCATTCCTGAAGCGAGTAGCCTATCTTGCTCTTCTTTAAATGCATGAGCAGTGACTGCAATAATAGGAGTGCCTAAGTTTAAATCTGTCTGTCGGATCTGTTTAGTGGCCTCTAACCCGTCCATATTTGGCATTTGTACGTCCATGAGGATCAAATCAAATTCATGCTCTTTGCATTGTGATACGGCGTCCGCGCCACTGTACGCCAAGGTAAGTTGTAAATTGGTTTTTTTCAACCAAGTGGTGAGTAGCCGCAAATTGATTTCCATATCATCCACAGCCAACACTTTAGCCCTTGGCAATGCCGCTAAACGCTGTTGTAATTTATCAGTAGGATTTTCTTCTGGAGCAT
The DNA here is from genome assembly GCF_000314995.1 of Paraglaciecola arctica BSs20135. Taxonomy (GTDB): domain Bacteria; phylum Pseudomonadota; class Gammaproteobacteria; order Enterobacterales; family Alteromonadaceae; genus Paraglaciecola; species Paraglaciecola arctica. Next base: position 223,049 of record NZ_BAEO01000027.1, read on the forward strand.
GTAATAAGCTGTTCAGTTTGCCTAAAGTCAAAGGCAGACGCATTTGATGTGAGAAATATTGCGATAGATCGTTACGATTTGATAATGATTCAAAGCCAGAATATAACAATACAGCATCATCCGCATTTAAGTGCCGCGTGGCTTCCAAAATGCTGGGCAATATATTTTCTTTGTTGTTAGGTACACATATAAAAACTAAATCATAATGCTGTTTTAGTTCTCTAAGATAAGCTAATGATTCGACGCCGGTCACGCTTGCGCCTAAATAAGTTAGTATCTTCACACCACAATGGCGGGATTGAGGAAAGGGGTCAAAATAAACAATTCTTTTATCCAACCATTCACTGTCGGGGCTAAGGGAAAGATTACTATTAAGCAGGTTGCATCTGATAGTTACTGTAAAAGTACTGCCTGAATTGGGTGTACTTTGTAGATGGAGTTCGCCACGCATTAATTTGACTAATTCTTGGCAGATTACCAGGCCTAAACCTGTTCCTTGGTATGAACGGCTTAGGGCATTATCAACTTGTGAGAAAGCTGCAAACAGTTTTCTTTGATCTTCGCGGCTTATGCCTATTCCAGAATCTTCAATTTTAAGTACAAGTTCGTAAATGCCATGATCTCGCTCTTTTCCATGGGCCGAAAGGCTGACAAAACCTTGGTCAGTGAACTTGAGCGCATTTCCTAGTAGGTTGTTCAAAACCTGCTTAATTCGATAGCTATCACCAATTAGTTTTTCAGGCAAAGGTTCTAGGTTGTAAACAAATTCTAGATTTTTTAGGTGTGCAGACTTAGCCATAACACTGACCATATCTTCTAACATTTCGTTAGGTAAAAAAGGGTGGTTGTTTATTTTTAGCTTACCGGCTTCAATTTTGGAAAAATCCAATAATCATTAACTATGCTGAGTAAGTTATCTGCCGCAGCATTGATAATACTGACTTGTTCTTGTTTTTCTGGAGGCAGTGAATTTGAATGTAACTCTTTGCTAAAGCCTAATATGGCATTCAGAGGCGTGCGTATTTCATGACTCATATTAGCTAAAAATTGTGACTTAACGTTACTCGCTGTAATGGCATCTTTACGAGCAATATCTAAGCGCACGTTTTGTTCTTCAACTAATTCAATATTGTTTCTTAAGTCCTCTGTTGTTTGTTCCACCTCCTGTTCCAACTGGTGACGGCTTTTATCCATTAAGGCCAGAGAAAATAAAATTGCCTCAATAAAAACACCTAGTTGAAAACAATAGGTTGTGAAGAAATTGGAGGGCAGAATAGTCGTCAGACTCAACATGCCAATAAGTGCAAATCCGGCAAATATGCTCCATGCAAAAATAAAGTACCGAGCAGCATAAAATTGATTTCCATAACTCTCAAAACCTGCGTAAGTGCAAGTGGCAATGGCAATTATGCTTACAATATAAACCAAAGCGTTTTGCCAATCAGGAGGTAATATGTTTAATACCGACAACAGACTTAAACTTACGAAAAGGCCGATACAAATTTTAATATAAACCAAAGCGGTAGGCGCTGATCTGGACATTTCTAAAAATGAAATAGCAAACAATCCAGAACAAATACCTATGACCACATAGATCAAATCTGTATGAGAACTGACCCATATGGTGATTGAACTGGGCATCAATAAATGTAAATGGCCACCCCAAACAAACTGCCAGATCAACACCGAACTAATATAACCTACATAAGCTAGTAAACTATTTTCCCTTAACCCTATAAACAAAATAAGGTTATAGAAGACCAACATGATGAGTCCACCATAAAACAAACCCCATATTAGGTTGTCATAGAAATTAATTTGTTCGTGATGAATTTGAGTTTGGATATCGACTGGCGCCAATAATGCAGACTGTTGGCTTTCTATGCGTATATACAAGTCGATTGTTTGCGCATAAGGCATATCTAGCGTCAAAGTTGGAAAGCGAAATCTGGGGTGCGGGCGAGCCTTACCGTCACTAATATGTCCAAGAACTTCGTTACCTAACAAAACGTAGATATCCACTTTTTCTAATTGCGTAAATGCAACATCAATAACCCATTGTTTATTGTCGGTAACGTTGCTGATAGTGGTGTGCAGCCATACTCCTTTATCGGAAAATCCATAGTTTGGATTGTCACCGACTTGCCAAACAAATTCATCTAGTCTTTGTTTGACGTCAAATAGCCCAAGTGCATTGTCTGTTTCTCGAAATACCTTTAATTGCGGAGATAACCTGATAACTTCATCTGCAGTAATTAATTGAACATCGCTTTGCGCGACGGCCCACAGAGGTAGGGATAACAAAATTACTAGTAAAAACCTGTAGTGGCGATGAAACATCAAATTCAGTCAATGTAGGATTTAATTAACATCATTAAACCATCTGACTAATACTTATGGCAAACGTTTGGTCAACAGGTTTTCGCATTATTTTGATGGGCAAAGACAAACTTAGGTGATGCAATCGGTGCCAATTATAGGGTAACCTATTCAGCAAAGTAATGCGGTATTAGGCAGTGCTTACTTTCAACCTGCAATTTCAAACAAGAATAAGTGGTAAAAAGTCCAACATGAGTCAAGAAACCATTATCAATAAAGATGGCATCGAGCAGTTAACAATGCGTCGATTCACTGAAGAATCGTACTTAAATTATTCCATGTACGTCATTATGGACAGAGCATTGCCGCATATTGGTGATGGTTTGAAGCCGGTGCAAAGACGTATAGTGTATGCCATGTCTGAGCTTGGTCTGAATAACGCAGCTAAGTACAAAAAATCGGCGCGTACTGTTGGTGACGTATTGGGTAAATTTCACCCCCATGGTGATTCGGCCTGTTATGAAGCTATGGTGTTGATGGCGCAGCCGTTTTCTTATCGTTATCCTTTAGTAGACGGGCAAGGTAATTGGGGAGCGCCAGATGATCCTAAATCCTTCGCCGCAATGCGTTATACCGAATCTCGATTATCTAAATTTAGTGAAGTGTTATTAACTGAGCTAGGTCAGGGCACTGTTGATTGGCAGCCCAATTTTGATGGTACTTTAGATGAGCCAAAGGTATTGCCGGCTCGTTTACCGCATATTTTATTAAATGGGATTACCGGTATTGCAGTGGGAATGGCGACTGACATTCCACCGCATAATGTACGTGAAGTCGCCAATGCTTGCGCACATTTATTAGATAATAGTAAAGCTGAATTACACGAATTATTAGAATTTGTACAAGGGCCAGATTACCCTACAGACGCTGAAATCATTACCGCAAAAGCCGATATTACTAAGATTTACGAAACTGGCCGCGGTTCAATCAGAATGCGTGCAGTGTACACAGAAGAGCAAGGTGACATAATTATCACTGCGTTGCCTCATCAAGCATCGGGTGGCAAAATTCTCGAACAAATAGCCGCTCAAATGCAGGCTAAAAAGTTACCTATGGTCAGTGATTTACGTGACGAGTCAGATCACGAAAACCCAACTCGTTTGTTGATTACACCGCGCTCAAATCGTGTTGATGTAGAACAACTGATGCAACATTTGTTTGCCACTACAGATTTAGAAAAAAGTTACAGAGTTAATATCAACATGATTGGCTTAGATGGCCGACCTCAAGTGAAAGACTTGCGAATGATACTAACCGAGTGGTTGACCTTCAGAAAAGACACTGTGGTACGGAGGTTACAGTTTAGATTAGATAAAGTTCTTGCCAGATTACATATTCTTGAAGCTTTAATGATCGCCTTTTTAAATATTGACGAAGTCATTCGCATTATCCGTTACGAAGAAAAACCTAAACAGCAATTAATGACTCAGTTTAGTTTATCGGATATTCAAGCTGAAGCGATACTCGATTTAAAACTCCGTCACCTTGCTAAATTGGAAGAAGTCAAAATCCAAGCAGAGCAAGAAGAGCTAGCCAAAGAGCGAGATGCGCTGCAGTTATTATTAGGTTCTGATAAACGATTAAAAACGCTGATCAAAAAAGAAATATTAGAAGCTGCAGAGATATATGGCGATGATAGGCGCTCACCTATTGTTGCGCGGGGTGAATCTAAAGCCTTATCTGAAAAAGAGTTAATTCCTTCAGAAGCCGTTACTGTGGTGTTGTCTGAAAAAGGCTGGGCTCGATGCGCTAAAGGCCACGATGTGGATGTAGAAGGTTTAAGTTACAAAGCCGGTGACGGCTATCAGGCTAGTGCCAAAGGGCGTAGTAATCAACAAGTGGTATTTCTCGATTCCTCAGGTAGGGCGTTTTCCTGTGATGCTCATGGGTTACCTTCAGCTCGTAGCCAAGGAGAGCCATTGACCGGCCGATTTAATATAGTCAGCGGAGAAAATGTTGAACATTTGGTTATGGGCAATGATGAACAACAATATCTAATGGCTTCTGATGCCGGCTATGGGTTTGTCGGTAAGTTTAGCGATATGGTTAGCAAAAACAAAGCAGGCAAAGCCTATTTGTCGCTATCTACTGCAGCTAAAATCATTGGCCCACAGCCAGTGTTTAATCTTAAAACCGATTGGTGCCTAGCTATTTCGAACGAAGGCAGAATGTTAATGTTTCCGCTGCGTGATTTACCGAGTTTAGGTAAAGGAAAAGGTAATAAACTGCTTAGTATTCCGTCAGCAAAAGTACAGTCCAGAGAAGAGTATGTCAGTGTGTTGGCCGTAGTGCCGCAAGGAGCTAACGTTAAGATCCTCGCGGGCAAGCGAGGTATGACACTTACCGCTGCTGACCTTGTTCACTATCAAGGAGAGCGCGGAAGACGAGGCAATAAATTACCTCGTGGCTTACAACGAGTAGATGGTGTTGAAGTTGAAAAAGTTGGGCTAGTCGCTACCGAAACAGAAGAAACTGATCCTATAGATGGCAATGATCCAGACTTACTCCTTTAATAACATAATGATTTCAAAGCGAATGGGATTCTCTCATTCGCTTTTTATTATGATTCAATTAAAAGAATATATATTTCTCTATATGAAGACTGGTTATTTGGGCTCAATTTCTCGCACATGTCGTCTGACTGATAGTAACGAGCCCGTTAGACCTAGAAATACCGACAGGCCCAACATCCACAAGAAGGTAGAGAAGTCAGCACCGGTTAAATTAAAACTCTTTTGATATAATTCACTTACAACATTGATACTGCTGCTCATCCACCATAAAAGTAAAATAACTGCTATCCATGCTAATAAACCACCTAAAAAACCATACCAAAAACCCGTATACATAAAAGGTCGTTGGATAAAGGCATCTGTGGCACCCACTAATTTCATCACTAAAATTTCGTCTTTTTTGCTAAGAATATTTAGTCTTATCGTATTGCCGATAATGAGTACAACAGCTAGAAATAATAAAAGAGCAATAACTGTGACCAAATCTTTGACTACATCTAGCAAGGCATGTAGACGCTCAAGCCACTCAACATCTAATTTACCAATATCAACTTCCCTTTCATCTCTTAACTTGTCTAACAGTAAGCGGGCGGCTTCAGGGCTGGAATGACGACTGGTGGGGGTGACTAGTATCACATTGGGTAAAGGGTTTTTATCTAAGTAGGCAATGGCATCACCAAAGCCAGACAACTGCTTAAATTCGTCAAGTGCCTGATCTGCAGAAATATAGTCGATTGCATCGATTTCTGGCCAAAGCTGAATACGTTTTAGAAGTTGATCGATATCTCCCTGACTAGCATTCTCTTTCAAAAATAAGGATATTTGTGACGCTTGTTCCCAACCAGAACTAACATTCTCGGCGTTTTTGACCATTACATAGAGTGTGCTAGGAAGGGTAATACTTAATCCTAAAACACCTATTGTCATAAGTGATGCTGCCTTTGAGCGCCACAACTCTCCCAAACTGCCTAGTGCTTGCCTGAAATGACTGACAAAAAACATCAAAAAACGTTGATAAGTTGAAATTTGAGAAATTTGCGCGCCTTGCACTCGACCTTTAAATAATATGCTCATTTGCTTAAGCTCATTAGTGAGTTAGCTAACAATGAGCTACATAATAGGTTACACATAGAGATCGTCACTTTGAAATTCATCGGTTAACCCATCGGTTATCATCTGACCTTGTTTGAGTGTGAGTGTCCTATATTTCATACGGGCAATCAGTCCAAGGTCGTGGGTAGCGATAAATACGGATACACCGGCTTGGTTAAAATCCTCAAATAAGCGAATAATTTCCATTGATAATTTTGGATCTAAATTACCTGTTGGTTCATCTGCTAATAATAGTGGTGGTTTGTTCACTACGGCTCGGGCAATTCCGACTCTTTGTTGTTCGCCACCTGACAACATAACAGGTAGATTTTTGACTTTATCACTTAGACCTACCATTTCTAAGGCGGCATGAACTCGTTTTGCTGTTTCTTTGTGGGAATAACCTTCGATAATTAAAGGCAAGGCCACATTGTCAAATACACTTTTATCCATTAGTAACTGGTGACTTTGAAAAATCATTCCAATATCGCGGCGTATATAGGCTATTTGTTTACGTTGAATGCAGCTTAGATCGTGACCATTGATTAACACTTTACCCACAGTGGGTCTTTCCATTATGGATATCAGTTTGAGCAAGGTGCTTTTCCCGGCGCCAGAGTGCCCAGTTAAAAATGCCATTTCACCTGGTTCGATGTGAAAATCGACCTTCCTTAAAGCTTGTTGTCCGCCGGGATAGGTTTTACTGACTTGTTCAAACTTAATCATATAGTGGCTTAGTTCGTTTTTTCTTGTTGGCTGTCAGACTCTATAAATAGCGCATTTACAAAATCTTGGCTATTAAATGGTCTCAAATCATCAATACCTTCGCCTATGCCGACATAACGGATAGGAATATTAAATTGGTCGGCAATGGCGAAAATTACTCCGCCTTTTGCAGTTCCGTCCAATTTAGTTAAGCTTAATCCGGTTAAGCCAACTGCTTCATTAAATAATTTGGTTTGGCTGACGGCATTTTGTCCAGTACCCGCATCTAGGGTCAGCATGATTTCGTGTGGAGCATCGGGGGCGATTTTTTTCATCACTCGCACTACCTTTTTTAGTTCTTCCATCAAGTGATCTTTGTTTTGCAAGCGTCCAGCTGTATCTGCAATCAAAACATCAATATTTTTTGCTTTAGCTGACTGAAATGCATCAAAAATAACCGAGGCGCTGTCCGATCCGGTTTGTTGTGCAACCACAGGAATATTATTACGGTCGCCCCATACTTGTAGTTGTTCAACAGCTGCTGCCCTGAAGGTATCACCTGCTGCCAACATAACCTTTTTACCTTGCTGCTGGAATTGTTTGGCCATTTTTCCGATTGTTGTGGTTTTACCCACTCCATTTACTCCGACCATTAAAATGACAAATGGGCCAGACTCGGTTTTAAGTGTTAAGGGCGACTCCACTTTCTTCAATATATCGGCCATTTGTTCTTTTAATAACTGATATAAAGCATCACCGTCTTTCAATTGTTTACGATCTGAACTCTCAGTTAACTGTTTGATGATTTTAACTGTGGTGTCCATACCCACATCAGCCACTAACAATTGTGTTTCTAGTTCTTCAAATAATTCATCATCAATAGCTTTTCCACGAAACAAACTAACAATTCCGCTACCAATACTTTCTTTGGTTCGAGATAGTCCGCGTTTTAACTTACTAAAAAAACCAATCGTCTCAGCTTCTTGTTGTTCAATAGTAGGATCTTCATTAGGAGCATCTAGTATTTCTATACTTGGTTTATTCTCTTCCAAAGAGGTGTTTTTTTCTGTTGGGGGATTTTCGATTAGGGAGTCAGTAATAAATTCTTTGGTCTTTAGTTCCGGCTCGACCCTTTCTGGAATCTTTCTCGACTCGTCTTCTTCAACAGTTTTAGTATAAGAATGATTGTTTTCTATTACTGAGGTGTTTGCACCTAACTCCTTGTTAATAGAGACTTTAGGCTCAGGTTCGCTCGCGATTACAGCTTGTTCTGGTTGATTCTCTTCACTAGGTTTTATAATTAAATCTTTAGTGACAGAACTATCATTCTTTATTGATTCTGCTTCTGAACTTACTGGTTCATCCGCCGCTTGCACTGGGACTTCGTTAACGACAGGAGACTCTTCTTGTTGCTTATCTTTTTTGAGCCATTTGAAAAACTTTGACATACCGGTGAGAAATCCTAGTTAATTGGGTAAACTATTTAATTCAGTTCACAATAATAGCATTTCTATACCAAATGAAGCGAGACGAAAAACGTTCATCAAAGAGCCGCGTAGTACGAAGCTCAAAACCTAGTGGCACTGTGCGGATTATAAGTGGTCGTTTTCGCGGGCGTAAATTGCCGGTTCTCGATAAACAAGGCTTACGTCCTACTACTGATAAAAACAGGGAAATGTTATTTAGTTGGTTGATGCCATACACAATAGATGCAAGGTGTTTAGACGCGTTTGCCGGTAGTGGTGGACTAGGATTTGAAGCTTTATCTCGTTATGCAAAAAGTTGCACTTTTATCGAGCTAGATAAATACGCGGCAAAAAATGTGGCAGATAATATTCAATTATTGGACTTATCGGTTGAACAGGCGAAAATCATTCAAGGTAATAGCTTAGATAAGCTAAATATCTTGGAGCAGTCCTATGAGCTAATCTTTTTAGACCCGCCTTTTAATCAAAATCTACTTACACAAACGATTGTACGTATTGTTGAAAAATCCCTATTAGCAATCGATGGCGTCATTTATATCGAATGTGAGGGGCAGGGTGCTGGTTATTCTGTACCTGAAAATTGGCAATTAATTAAAGAAAAACGCAGTGCGCAGATTTTGGCTAGAGTTTATCAAAGAACAAGCTAATGAGCTTATCTAAATCTCTATGCCAATGTTGCTCATCCCTTCGGCGGTAGCTAATTGTTTTAATTGTTTACAGCTTTCTGCATTTTTTGGACACTTTGATAAAAATACCAATAGTTCTTGCTGGGTTTCGATCTCCCATTGCATTAACGGATGTTGTTTAATTTCCAAATCAGTGATGGCTTCTTCAGAGCTTGCTTCGATAAAGGCTTCGACACCACCTTGAGAGAGTTTGCTAACAACAACGGCTCCTTGAGGGTCTTCGCCTTGGATCAGTAAAATGGTGGCAGACAGTGACATAGCCATGTCGATTGCTGGGTACACACCATAATTATCAAAGTCACTGGCATCAGGCACCGCGTCTTCAACTTTCTCTAATTGAGCCACAAAATTTATTTTGGCTTTTGGCACCGCTAACCATTCCCAAATAGCGTTTAAACTATTGCGGTATTGCGCGGGATCAGCAAATTCTGTGGCTTCACAAAAAAGTACATAGTTGGGTAACATGCGTTCCAAAAGTGTGGCTGAAAAGGCCACTGCATACCAACCTTCGAGTTCTCTAACTTGTTGGAATATATTTAGTTTTTTATTCAAAAGTTCTCTCATTAAAATTTTTACGAGCTACGAGCTACGAGCGCAATAGCCATTTGCCAAAATAGCAAAACTTACTATGTGTCTTAAGACTTTAAGGTAAATTGTCCCTGCTACTAAGTTACCCTAGTGAGTAATATTTTCCTATTCCGTCCAATAACATTTGGATAGAAATCATTATCAGGATCATGCCCATCAGTCTTTCTATGGCGATTAGCCCTCTTTCACCTAATAGTCTGTGCAAGGTGCTAGAGAGCATTAGAATGCTTGCTGAGGCTAACCACGCAGCTCCTAGTGCCATAGACCAATCTAACATACGGCTATGATCTTGGTTTGCTAATAATATGAGTGCTGCAAGTACAGACGGACCCGCTACCATAGGTATAGCTAAAGGCACAATAAAGGGTTCCTCACCAGAGGTTAATCCGGTTATACCTCCTGGTTGCGGGAATATCATTTTAAGACCAATCAGAAATAGAATAATCCCGCCCGCTATGCTGACACTTTCTTGGCGAACGTTTAAAAAGTCCAAAACAGCTTGGCCACTAAATAAAAAAGTGAACATGATAATTAGCGAGAATAATAGTTCTCTCGCCAAAACTAGCCTTCTTCGTTTAGGTTCAATAGTCTTTAGAACAGACATAAATACTGGCAAATTACCCAAAGGATCCATAATTAAAAATAGGGTGATAGCAGCTGACCAAGTGTCCATAGGTTTTCTCTAAAAATATGTCGCTTTTCTTTTAGTTTATAACATTTCCTTGTTATGGCCTAAAAATAGTTTTAATTTCAATAACTTGATGATTTAATATCTGAGTGCAAAGATATTAAATCAATTTGTACTCATATAAATAGATGAAATTTGTACTAGCAAAACTCAAGCTTTGCACTTTACTGTTAAGTCATCTAAATAAAAATAGAAAATAAGAGGATTGTCCAATGAGTCTGATGACTGTAGAACAAGTCGCCGAGTTTCTTGGTGTTCAGAATGTAAGAGTCGAGAGACTGGAAAGAGAGAGTTTGTTACCTGCTGCAGATAAAGATGCAGATGGAAGCCCACTTTTTGAAAAAGAATCAGTAGAAAAATATAAAATACTTGCGGAACGTTTAGGCGGTTTATAACCTGTCCTAAATAACAAAAAGGCGGCTGTGACAATTACCGCCCTTTCGATATTATTTTACTCTACTCCTCTAATAACGCTCGAGCTATGGTTCTAATTCCTTGAGCTGTGGCGCCTATAGGCATATGTACTGTGCCACTTGCGTTATATGCAGCAGCTAAATCAATATGCAACCAGCCTTTGCCTGCTTCGTTGACAAACCTTGATAAGAAACCTGCCGCGTTAGATGCACCGCCACCACCGCCACCTTTTTGTGCTTTACTGTTTGCAGTATCAGCAAAGGCAGAGGGGCATTTATTTTGATGCCATTTTTCCAAAGGCAAACCCCACGAAGGTTCAAACTCTTGCGCTGAATAGTCCAATACTCTTTGCTGCAGTGCCTTGTCTAATGCGAAAAAAGCATTGTATTCTTCGCCTAAAGCCACCATTGCTGCGCCTGTAAGTGTAGCCGCATCAATAATCAGCTCAGCACCTGTTTCGGTGGCTGCCATTAAGCCATCAGCTAATACTAATCTGCCCTCAGCGTCTGTATTGACGACCTCTACAGTTGTGCCATTTTTGTAGGTGATCACATCACCTAACTTATAAGCATGGCCACTAATTAGGTTTTCGGCGCAACATAAAAATAACTTAACTCGTTTTTTTAAGCCTCGTAAAATAGCTAAGCCAAGGGCGCCAGTAACTGTTGCTGCTCCACCCATGTCACACTTCATACTGAGCATGCCTTCACTACTTTTGATGCTATAACCACCGCTATCAAAAGTAATGCCTTTACCCACTAAGCAGGCAGAAATAGGCGCGTTGTTATCTCCTGTTGGGTTGTAATCAATCTCAATTAATACCGGGGGGCGGGTGCTGCCGCGACCCACATGATAAATACCCATCCAGCCTTGTTCTTTGAGCGCTTCGCCCACCCATTTTTTGCTGGTTATGTGTTTTGCATCGATTGAGGTAAGCCAATCTTGGCAGGTGTTGGCAAGTATTTCTGGTGATAAATCTTCTGGCGTAGCATTGATGATATTGCGGGTAAAGATCATAGCTTGATAGCGGTGGGATAACTCATTTGCATTGTTATCGTCACACCACTTAATATGGTTTTGTTTGGTCGTGGTGGTAAAGCTTTGTGCAAAAGCCCATTGTTGTTCAATTTGCCAGCTTCCCGACAACTCAACTTGCATTACTCCTGAGTTATCAAGACTACGAGCCGCTTTTTTAATCTGGTCTAAATCATTCTGAGGATCAGCAAGGTGAATTTGTGCAGTTTGACCATTAATAGATAAAACTGTGCCAGCTGAATAATAATCGGCTGGAGCTTGATTGGAAATAAAAACAGATAAACGAGACATGAACTACTCCTTCTAAACAAAGATGGTTAGAATAGCATGACGTGTTTAACCCAACATCATTTAAGTAGTAATCATGCAGTTCTCTTCCACTTTAATTCAAGGCACATTGATTAAACGTTATAAGCGTTTTTTAGCCGATGTAGAGTTAGCAGATGGCTCCATAGTCATAGCACATTGTCCCAATACAGGAGCAATGACAGGCTGCGCAGAGCCTGGCTGGAAGGTATGGTTATCACCGAGTAATAATCCCAAACGTAAATTGTTATACACTTGGGAAGTGGTGTTAACTGATCAACATCATTGGATTGGGATAAATACCCACAAAGCCAATGTGCTAGTTAAAGAAGCCATACAAGAAAATAGGATAGCCGAGTTAGTCGGCTATCAAACCTTAAAGGCTGAAGTAAAGTTTGGTGAAGAAAATAGCCGAATTGATTTTCTACTTACGGATCATAAAAAAGCTGACTGCTATATTGAAGTTAAATCGGTTACTTTATTAGACGATAAAGCGGGTTATTTTCCTGATGCAAAAACCCTACGTGGGCAAAAGCATTTACGAGAGTTAAGTATCATTGCAAGTCAGGGTAAACGTGCTGTCTTGTTTTTTTGTGTGCAACATTCAGGTATTCAATCGGTGCAAGTGGCAAAACATATTGATCCCGATTACGCTATGGAACTTAAACAAGCTATGCTAAACGGAGTGCAGATTTTATGCTACGGTTGTGAGATTAGTTCAGAAAAAATCTATATAAATCAGCCTTTGCAATTTTTTTCGTAAAATAGAAGTTGATTTTTTCTGTAAGGCCTCCATATTGCCTTGCTAGAAAATTGTTTTCACTGTAACGGAAGATGTTACGAGCAAGACATTGCCTGTGTTACGGCTTTTTGATATACATAGCCGCTTGCGCAAACAGCTCATGCCGTAGTTTAGGAGAATTGGCATATGCCAACAGCAAAAACGAATAAAACACTTGGGTTATTAGCCCTAGCCGGTTTGACTCCTTACGAGGAGAAAAAAGGCGAAGAGTACATGAACGAAAAGCAAATGACGCATTTTCGTTTATTATTAAAAGCCTGGCGCGATCAACTTCGTCAAGAAGTCGACCGTACTGTACACCATATGCAAGATGAGGCAGCTAACTTCCCTGATCCGGTCGATCGTGCGGCTCAAGAAGAAGAGTTTAGTCTTGAGCTACGTACTCGTGATAGAGAACGTAAATTAATCAAAAAAATCGAAAAAACCCTCAAACGTATTGATGAGGATGATTTTGGTTTTTGTGATGCATGTGGTATTGAAATAGGTGTGCGTCGTTTGGAAGCAAGGCCTACTGCAGACATGTGTATTGATTGCAAAACCATGGCAGAAATTAAAGAAAAACAACTTCAGGGCTAATTTTGCCTACTATCCTAAGTAGCGATTAATTCTTTAATCAGCTACTTAGGATGATATCTTTGGTTTTATGACCAATGCACTCAAATATCCTCATATGAAGATTATTACACCTAACAATGGCTACATTGGCCGTTTTGCCCCCTCCCCATCCGGTCACCTTCATTTTGGTTCATTAGTGACTGCGTTAGGCGGTTTTTTACAAGCAAAAAGTCAAGGTGGACAATGGTTACTCAGAATAGAAGATATTGACCCACCACGGGAAGTGATTGGTGCAAGCGATGCGATTATGCGTTGTCTAGAAGCTCACCATTTATTCTGGGACGGTGAAGTTGTTTATCAGAGCAACAGAAGCGACTTATACAATGAAAAAATTCAATACTTAACTGATCAAGGATTAACCTATCATTGCCGGTGTAGCCGAGCCCAGTTAACTAGTCTTAAGTTTGGCCAGCTATGTGGCTGCATTAATCAAAATCTAAGCAGTGAAAACAGCGCGATAAGGTTCAGACTTCATAATTTCAAGCAAAAGTTTTATGATGAGTTATTAGGCCAAGTTGACTTTCCAAAGCACGATATACCTACACAATTTGCGATTAAGCGTAAGGATGGTTTGTTTGCTTATCAGTTGGCTGTGGTGGTTGACGATATACAGCAGGGGATAACTGAAGTGGCACGAGGAGCCGATTTATTAGACGCCACATTATTACAGTTTGCCCTGTATCAAGCGTTTGATTGCCCAGCCCCGAAGTTTTTACATCTCCCTGTTGTGGTGACTGAATCCGGTAAAAAACTTAGCAAACAAAATCATGCCCGAAAAGTAAACACAGATGATGTCTGTGCTAACTTGATAAATGCCCTTGGCTTTCTAGGATTACCGCTAACAAAAGAACTTAGTCGGGAATCCGTGCAAAATATATTGAATTGGGCTATCGATCAGTGGGATTTGAATAAGATACCCGCTAAAACAGAGTGTATTGACAATAGAATTGGGCAAGCAGACAGTATATGATAAGCGCCGAATTTTTCCGCTCAAAACAGCGGTCTATAAAAGTAATACAGGCCCAAACAAGGAGCACAGCATATTATTTCTCGCGTAATTGACAAAGTCAGGAGCGTTTTGCGCACTAAAACCTTAGACAACCCCGCTGCACTTGTTGCGACTGTCATTCCCCGTGCGGAGCATACTGTTTCTCGCAACTCAATGAGTGAAAATGCACTTAAAGTTCTTTATCGTCTGCACAACAGTGGTTATCAAGCATATTTAGTTGGTGGCTGTGTACGCGATGTATTATTAGGCAAAGAGCCTAAAGATTTTGATGTGACAACTAATGCTACTCCAGAACAAATCAAAGGCCTATTTCGCAATTGCCGATTGATTGGGCGCAGATTTAGGTTGGCGCATATTGTGTTTGGACGAGAAATAATCGAAGTCGCGACTTTTCGTGGTCATCACGAAAATAATGATGAAGGTGAATCTAAAGTCAGTAAACATAGCGATCACGGTCAGTTACTGCGTGACAATGTATTTGGTAGTATTGAAGAAGACGCACAACGACGGGATTTCACCATTAACGCCATGTATTACAATATCGCTGATTATTCGATTAGCGATTTTGCTGGCGGTATGCAAGCGATTAAAGATAAAAGCATTAGGCTTATAGGCGATCCTGAAACCCGTTATCGTGAAGACCCGGTTAGAATGCTCAGAGCCGTGAGGTTCGCTGCCAAACTTGATATGCATATCAGCGAAGAAAGTGCCGAACCGATTAAACGATTGGCGCCGCTGATGGCAAATATTCCAGCTGCCAGATTATTTGAAGAAATACTCAAGCTATTATTATCAGGGCAGGGATTGGCGACTTATAAGTTGTTAGCAGAATTTCATTTGTTTGAAGCGCTGTTCCCACAACTAGCCCCATTATTGTTACAGCCTGGCAGTCGCGAAAATCAATTTGTAGAGCAAGTACTTACTAATACGGATAACCGCATAAATACTGGGCAAAGAGTCACGCCTGCGTTTATTTTTGCGGCGTTTATGTGGTATCCATTAGAAGAACGTTGTCAGCAATTAATGGTTGAAGGTGGATTAAATCACTTTGATGCCTTTAATCTTGCGCTAAACGATGTCATGCATCGCCAAATTCAACGCATTATGATCCCGAAACGTTTTAGCACCGCTATTCGGGAAATATGGCAGTTACAAAATCGTTTACCTAAGCGTTATGGTCGCAGAGCCTATCAATTGCTTGAGCATCCAAAATTTAGAGCCGCATATGACTTCTTGTTGTTGCGTGGCCAAATTGAAGGGGGCGATTTACTAGAGTTAGCTGATTGGTGGACTGTTTTCCAAGAGGCAGACGAAGCGCAACGTAAGACTATGCTAGAAGTTCTACGTGAACAGCAAGGGGCACCTGCTAGGCGTCCGAGGCGTAACCGCAAGAAACCTAAACCCAAAGTATGATCCAAGTTTATATTGGCTTAGGCAGTAATTTAGAACTGCCTGAAAAACAAATACAAGCAGCCTGTAAAAGTTTGGCTTCGCTACCTGATACTGTGTTTATCAAATGTTCAAGTTTGTACCAAAGCCGACCTATGGGACCACAAGATCAACCAGATTATGTAAATGCAGTTGCACTGATAGAAACTGCACTCTCTCCAGAATCTTTGTTGCAACAAACTCAATTAATAGAGTGCCAGCAAGGGCGTATACGCAAGGAAAACCGATGGGGACCCAGAACCTTAGATCTTGATATATTGCTGTTCGGTCAACAGTTGATTGATAACGAACGTCTAACAGTTCCCCACTCTGGTATGAAACAAAGAGAGTTTGTACTTTACCCGCTGTTTGAAATCGCCCAGGAATTAATTTTACCTTGTGGTGAAAAATTATCCGATCTTATTCTGATATGTCCAATAAATGGTTTACAGAAGATGACTGTCTAGGTACTAATCTAGAAATTAATAAAAAATCTAGTATAGTGCGTCTACCTTACGTGCTGTACCAAGCAAGTAAATAGTATTGTTTGATGACATCAAAAATTGGAGTATATCTAATGAAAAAAGTAACGACTTCAAGCTTGCTAAAATTGAAGCAAGAGAATACTAAAATCACTGCTTTAACTGCGTATGATGCAAGTTTTGCAAAAATGTTTGATGAACAAGGCATTGACGTTTTGTTGATTGGAGACTCCCTTGGTATGGTGCTTAAAGGTGATGACGATACATTAAGCGTTACCCTTGAAGATGTTGCCTACCATACTCGTTCTGTCAAAAAGGGTGTTGAGCGAGCCTTTGTGGTGGCAGATATGCCTTTTATGTCTTATTCAACACCTGAACAAACCTACTTAAGTGCTGCGCAGTTAATGCGCGCAGGGGCAAGTATGGTTAAGTTAGAGGGCGGTAGTTGGTTACTTGAAACTATTAAAGGGTTGAACGAACGCAGTGTACCCGTGTGTGGACATTTAGGCCTAACACCACAGTCAGTACACGTATTCGGTGGTTTTAAAGTGCAGGGCCGCGATGACTTACAAGCTGAAAATATTTTAGAACAAGCCAAACAATTAGAACAAGCCGGAATACAGTTATTAGTTCTGGAATGTATCCCAACGGAATTAGCTGCCAAGATATCTCAAAATCTTAGAATTCCAGTTATTGGTATTGGTGCTGGCGCGCAAACTGATGGACAAATATTAGTGATGCACGATATGTTTGGGGTGAGTGCCAACTATATGCCTAAATTTTCCAAAAACTATTTGCAGCAAAGCAATAATATGCGCGAAGCTGTGAGCCAGTACATTCAAGAAGTGCAGGATGGGAGTTTCCCCTCAGACGAGCACAGTTTTAATTAGTGCACCCTTTGGGGTGTACTATCCATTCATTATCAAAGTAAATAACCACTATGCAACTTATCAAAGACATTTCAGAACTTCGTGAAATCAGACGGAATTGGCAAAACAGCGCCAAGGTAATTGCTTTTGTTCCTACCATGGGGAATTTACATCAAGGGCATTTAAACCTTGTACGTGAAGCCAAAAAGCAAGCTGATATTGTGGTGGTATCTATCTTCGTCAATCCTTTGCAATTTGGCCCTGATGAAGACTTAGAAGCTTATCCAAGAACTTTGGAAAATGATCGTTATTTATTAGAAGACTTAGGGGTCGATGCACTCTTTATGCCCACCACGAACGACATTTATGCAAGAGGCTTAGAGCAACAGACTTTTGTAGAAGTACCAGGGTTATCTTATATGATTTGTGGTGCCAGTCGCCCTGGTCATTTCCGTGGTGTGGCAACCATAGTGTGTAAATTATTTAATATGGTGCAACCCAATTTAGCTTTCTTTGGTGAAAAAGACTTTCAGCAATTGCAAGTGATCAAGGCCATGGTGACTGATTTATCTATGAACCTCAAAGTCTTTGGAGTGACCACTACCCGAGAAGATGATGGCTTAGCTATGAGTTCTAGAAATCATTATTTAAGCGGCATAGAGCGTAAGTTAGCGCCCACTATGTATATAAAAATGCAGGAGTTAGTAGACGAGATTCATGGGGGACGTAGAGATTTTTCTAGACTCACTCAAGAATATAAAATGCAATTGGCTAAACTTGGTTTTAACCCTGACTATTTAGAAATCCGCAACGTAGAAAACTTGTTGCAGCCGGGTCATGAAGATCAACATTTAGTGCTATTAGCGGCAGCATTTTTAGGAAAAACCCGTTTGATTGATAATATGCAGATTAGCTTATAAATCTAATCCAAACAAAAATATGGAAATATTAGCAAGCTAACCTAGCTTGCTAAACAAAGCTTTTTCCAAATATCAATATTGCTGGCTATGGCGATTTGTTCATCTAATATATTTTGTAAGTCGCTCTCTGTGGTTAGCGGATTAGCTAAAACGACTCTGAATACTGTTATGGCTTGATCTGGGTACTTTTCAGTTTGTAACCGGGTACGAGAGACAAAAGACTTGCCAGCTTCTCGTTGCTGTTTCTGAACGGATACTGTCAGTTTATCCAGCTCCATATTTAACTCATGACCCATATCTGACTGTGTTTTTATTTTGATTTGCACATTTTCAGGATTCAATCTGTAGGTCAATATTGACAGAATGGGAGATGTGATAAGTTCAAAATCTGGGTGTGACTGGATCATCCGAGCAAATATTTTCGCTTTTTCAATGCTCTGATTAATCAGTAATTCATATCCTTGGCGACCAAATATATGCAAAGAGGAATAAACCATCATCGCCATACCGTTTCGCGAACCTTCTAATGTTGTCGCTCCTAAGTCTTTCGACCCTGCCCGTAATATGTATTGGGCATGATGGCGTACAGCATTACTGTCATTGGGATCTTTAAACAGCACCATGCCAGCGCCCATCGGCACATACATTTGTTTATGGGCGTCTATGGTCACAGAGTCCGCTTTTTCAATACCTTTAAGTAAACGGCTATATTCGTTTGAAAATAAGGTTGCTCCGCCCCAAGCCGCATCCACATGAAAGTGACAACCTAACTCTTTGGCTACATCAGCGAGTTCATCAAGTGGGTCAATATGCCCTGTTTCAGTTGTTCCTGCTACGCCTACTATAGACAATACCTTGTTTCCATCTTGTTGGTATTGTTTGCCCATAGCTAGGGCTTTTTCTGCTGACAGGCGTTGCGTTGGGCAGTCTATTGTAATCATTTGTTGGCGGCCTAAACCTAACAAATCAACTGCTTTAGATAAGGAATAATGGCCGCGTTTAGATGAAATTATTCCCATTTTTTTGTAGCCATAATGCATCATTCCTGCAGCCATACCTTCCTGGGCCACTCCTTTAAACTGGGTAGTGGCGGGTAATGCTTTATTTCTCGCAACCCATAACGCAGTGATGTTGGCGATGGTCCCACCTGAGCAAAATGCACCTAAAGCATAGTTCGCACTGTGTAAATAGTTCTGATAGAAATCACTTGGTTGCTTAAAAACCAACTCGTGCATCATGCCCAGCACTTGGCGCTCAAGTGGTGTGAAGGCTTTAGATGTTTCGATTTTCACCAAATTTTGGTTTAACCCCACCATTAGTTTTGCTAAAGGTAGGTGGAAATATGGGAGTGCAGAGGTCATGTGACCAATAAAACTAGGGGAGTAGGTATTAACAGAGTTAGCGACTAACTTATCCAGTAGGTCTTCCGCATGTTTTGATACAAATTCTGGAGATTCAGGTACAGAATACTCAGCAAAACTTTTTTCTATTTGCGTAAGAGAATTCACCTTAGTCACCACATGTTGTGACAGGAAATCGGCCAGATTATTGGACAGATGTTGTTCAATCTGTGCAAGTTTAGAATCTTTGCCTTCAGGCATGGTAAATACCTTGTACAAATACTCTAAACTAACCTCAGCTTCACCCACTATTGTAACCCTATCTGAAAATTCTCAAGTCGCGCACTTTACCTTAATTCCTGCTGGAGACCAACAATCTAAGAAGCAAATAAACCACTTATGGGTATTAATCTGGTAATTGTTAAATTGTTGTTATATTGTCAAAACACAGGATTTAAAAGGTATGCCTTTTTATGCAAGTTACTGAAGTAACAGATAGTTTTAACTTAGATAATGTTGTGCCCTTTTTTCAGCCGATTATGGATTTAAAAAATGAGGTCGTCTGGAGTTATGAATGTTTAGCTCGGCTTCTTACTTTTGATCAAAATAGTTATTTACCTACCGAGTTTTTGTTTTTGGTTGAAAGGCAACAATCAGTCGCCTTATTGACTCAAACCGTATTGAGTCGTAGCGCCAGTTATTTTAGAGATATCAACATGGCGTGGAATATTAATCTGAGTTTGTCGGATATGACTGACTTAGAGACCCTTAATTTTCTTCAATCTCAACTGACGGGTTATCCAAACCCTAAGCGAATTTCAATTGAAATTACCGCTCAAAATGCGTTAATAAAAAGTGCTAAATTCAGTGAGTTTTCGAAGATTTGTGGAGCTTTGGGTATCAACATTGTGATAGATAATTTTGATCAACAAGCATGTGATTTTCAGGCAATACTAAGTTTGCCAATATCTGCGATAAAGGTATCCGCCACATTATTTGATAAGGTAACAAGTGATGAGACAACGGCTGGTTTTGTGAAAGGGCTCATTAATGCAGCCGCTAGCAATAATATCAAAGTCATAGCTGAACGTGTTGAGAGTCAAGAAACCTTAGAAGTGGTTAAGAAACTGGGTATCAAATACGCTCAAGGGTTTTATTTTAGTCAACCTAAGGCAAAAGTAGTCTAATTTCCTCCAGCTTATTTAATTATAAGTTAGCTAACAGTTGCCAGCTATTTTGTCCGCTTTGCCAGTACTTGCGTTCGAAGGGGGTGATCGCTCGTTCGCTTGCAAATACACCAATCTGATTATTGACCTTGGCGATATCCAAAGCCGCAGAAAATTCTTGTATATACAGCTGCCAATTACTTCTTACTTCAAGCACACCACCTAGACTTAGAATGTCTTTTAACGCTGATGTCGCGTACCAACGGCGTTGTAAGTGGGCCGATTTAGGGTAGGGGTTGGGGTATAATAAATAGTGTTTAGTAAGTTTTTTATCATTAAGAACCAGTAATTTCAAAAAATCATTAAGGTCTGCTCGTAACACAACATAGTTTTCTAAAGTACTTGCATAAGCTGGGTGTTTTTCGGTGCGTAAAGCAGATTTATCAATTCCTATTACGCGAGCATTTGGATGCTGCCGCGCAATATTCACAGTGCTTTCACCTACACCACAACAAGAGTCTAAAATAAGATCTCCCTGCCAATCTCCAAGCCAACTCATTGCTTCTTGAAAGGCCTGTTGAGTATGCGGTGATAGGGGTTTTTGACTGACATTCGCAAGTTGTCGGGCAACAACCTTATGTAAATTCTGATGAATACCAATTTGATTAGTAGTGATTGAGCGAGCTTGCTGTTGCATAGGTTCCTATTACTCTTAATGTTTAGTTATTGCAGAATTGTATATACCCATACCACCCTAACTACGAATGCCCACACCTCTATTGATCAAAGAGTATGCCCAACCAAGTAACACTATGTTAAACCCTACTAATATGCCCAAAGATAAATAAAAGCTAATATCTGAGACACCTAAAAAACCGTACCTAAAGCCACTTACCATATATACGATAGGATTAATTTTACTGACCCACTGCCAAAATTCAGGTAATAAACTTAATGAGTAAAAAACGCCACCTAAGTAGGTCAGAGGAGTCAAAATAAAGGTGGGTACAATGCTCACATCATCAAATGAGTTGGCGAAGATGCCATTTATCAGCCCAGCGGTAGAAAATAAAACTGTTGTTAACAATAAAGTAATAAATATAATCAGAAAACTGTGAATATGTATATCCACAAAAAATAGCGAGACAATGGTAACAATAATGCCGACCAGCATTCCTCTAGCTACACCACCACCTACATAGCCAGCGATAATGATCCAATTGGAAACCGGTGCAACTAATAATTCTTCGATGTTTCGTTGATATTTAGCGCTGTAAAAAGAGGCCGATACATTGGCATAGGCATTGGTGATCACCGCCATCATAATTAAGCCAGGCACAATAAACTCCATATAACTAAAGCCACCCATATTGCCTATTCGGCTGCCAATTAAGCTACCAAAAATCACAAAATACAGTGACATAGTAATGGCTGGTGGAAGTAAGGTCTGGATCCATATTCTTAAGAAACGTAAACACTCTTTGCGCCACATTGTCGTAAGGGCCACCATATTGAGGCTATTCATGGGTCTCTCCTTCAACTTTTATGGTTGAATTAACATCTGCCGTAGCTTTTCCTGATTCGACCATTCTAACGAATAGTTCTTCCAGCCGATTTGACTTGTTACGCATGCTTAATACTTGTATCTGTTTTTGAGTTAACTGTTCAAAAACCGAGTTAAGACCGGCCTCCTTGGGCACGTCCACTTCTAAAGTATGTTCGTCAATTAAGCGGCTTTCAAAGCCATCTAAGGTTAAAGAACTTAAATTTTCAGATAAATCCAGCACAAAAGTTTCGATATTTAATGTGGCAAGTAACGCTTTCATACTGGTATTTCTGACAATAATGCCTTTATCAATAATGGCGATATTGCGACATAACATTTCGGCTTCTTCGAGATAGTGGGTGGTAAGAATGATCGTAACACCTTGTTGATTAATCTCTTGTAAAAAAGACCACATAGAGCGCCGTATTTCGATGTCTACACCAGCGGTAGGCTCGTCCAGGATCAGCAGTCTAGGTTCATGCATTAGTGCTCTGGCAATCATTAATCGTCTTTTCATACCACCAGAAAGTTGCCTGGCGGGTGTGTTGCGTTTGTCCCATAAGTCGAGTTGCCTAAGGTATTTTTCGGCTCTGGGTTTAGCTACATTTTTAGGTACACCATAATACCCTGCTTGATTTAGCATGATCTGTATTAAGGGTTCAAATTGATTAAAATTAAATTCTTGTGGCACCAAGCCAATACAAGATTTTGCTTCGATGGGCTGTGTCTCTAACGAGTACTCAAATATATCAACTTCCCCATGGGTTTTATTCACAAGGGAGCTGACGATACCAATAGTGGTTGATTTTCCGGCTCCATTAGGCCCAAGCAAAGCAAAAAAA
This sequence comes from Paraglaciecola arctica BSs20135, assembly GCF_000314995.1. GTDB lineage: Bacteria > Pseudomonadota > Gammaproteobacteria > Enterobacterales > Alteromonadaceae > Paraglaciecola > Paraglaciecola arctica. Next base: position 245,961 of record NZ_BAEO01000027.1, read on the forward strand.
TCTCCTTGCTTTACCACTAAATCAATCCCTTTTAGGGCTTGGGTGCCGCCTTTATAGGTTTTAGTTAATCCTTTGATATTTAATGCGTTCATATTGATAGCCAGTTTAGGTGTGAATCGAATCTGCGATATACCTAGGCATTTTAGGTAACGCATATCTATACCGACTTCTAACGACTAAAGTTGCTAAAAGTATGTTTTTTGAGAAGTGAAATAAATCACTAGGAGGGCATAATATTGTGTCGACTAATGTTAATTCAAGTTTATGAGTAAATTGTTTTGATTTATATCAGAGCTGATTGGAATTAATTTATTTTTTAGATACTAAGTAAAAAAGACAAAAGGGCAGAGCGCCCTTTTGTCGCTAATTGAAGACGCTATTATTCGCAGTCTTTAGGATCTTCACCCATTTTTTTCTTAGTCGCAATACATGCTTCTTTAAGTTTTTTTGCGGCATCAGCTTTTAATTCAGTGGCTTTTTCGGCAGTGGTATCGTAAGCCTCGCTGGCCTTATCTTTGGCTTCATCATAAGCCTCGACAGTGCTGTCTTTTACATCACCGGCCATATCAGCTGCGCTATCGGCTAGGTCAGATGCGCCCTCTTTAGTTTTTTCATACAATTCAACTGATTTTTCTTTTGCTTTAGTTGCCATTTCCTTGGCTTCTGTTTCTGCTTCCGTAGCTGAATCTTTTTGATTATCGGTGCAGGCCATTAGCCCCATGCTTAATGCGGCAAATGCTATTGCTAGAGTCGTTTTAGATAAAGTCATTATTATTCCTTGTAGTGTTTTTAATTAATAGTTTTCGCTTAATGCGTTCTTAGAAAATGCCGTACGCAAATTCCATTCCATGTTTTCAAAACGTTGATATTTAAGGTATTTACACAGGTTACGCTATATTAGTCAGGAAAAGTTGTTATTTTTGTCTTTTATTGACGACAGATCGCATTATATCGCGATCGCTCGAATAATATACCGATGAGTTGGGTTGGGCAACACACTATCGAAGGGATAACAGGTGATCAGTGTTAAACTGGACTGATCATCATCAAATGTGTCGTTGTTTATATTACTTTGTAGATATTCTAGTTGTGAATACACCGCAATTCGCAACATTGTCACTTTGAATTGTTGACGTTTTTGTTTGGTTTTCACTTCGATAACGTCTCCCTTTTGTAGTTTTTTTAGACTGTTAAATTGTGTGTCGCGATGGCCCACTATCACGCTGTTACCGATTTCTCCTGGGTCAGGTGTTGAGCTAACGTGGCTAGGTGCAAAGGCCAAATTTCTGCCACTTGCACCAGCCAACACATACCAGCTTTTGTCCTTAATGATCAGTTCAGCAATTGGGTGGGTATCTGCCCATGGCCAAGGTTTGTGTTGTTGCTCTGATTGAAGGTTTTTGTGCCAAGCATGGGCTATTAAGTATTGCGCTAACTCTGCTTTAGCAAATATATAAAGCCCACCTGAAAATTGATAAATACCTAGCAACAAACTCAAGGTTATCCATTTATGCTTGGCAACTAGTGATAGTAATTTCGAAATACTACTTTTGTTTTCGTAAGTAAGTGCATACATATTGCTAATCCTATTAAAATTAAGCCTATAATTATTTTTAGTTGTGCTGAAGTGGCAGTTTGAGGGAGACGATCAGGTAATTGAACTAGCTGATTTGAGGTGCCTTTAGGTAGTGAGTTCGCCACCTTTTGGTTTTTTGATTGAATTTCAATAGGGCGGGTTGGCGTGACATCTACGGCAACTAAGCTGGTGTATTGACTGACCAAATGATGAGAGAGAGCCGTTGCTGTTATTTGAGACTTGTATTCGTCTTGCATGGCTGCAGAGCTATTTACTGCCATGCTTGCTCGACGTTTATCCCTAGTTAGTTGGCTGATCTTTTCTCTGGCCCACAAAACATTGAGTCCTGACTGTCTGGTTTGAGCATTCAGTTCTAGAGGATTTTCCCAAGCTTTTCCTTGATACCGAGCAGATAGGTTTAGCTTTGACAAATAACTGTTAGCGCTGCCGGAGTCGATGCTAGCGTCAGTTAACCTATAGCTCAGCACTAAAGGTTCGCCTTGATATAGGTCGCTTATTACATTGGGGTAAAATTCCAACTGCCGATTGGATTGTAAAGTGCTGGCATTTAGCTGTAACTCAATATCCGTTATGGCTGGGTGCTGTAATTTAGTCAGTAGTTTAAGCATTTTTTCTTGTACCTGATCAACTGAGCCAATATAAGTGAAAGTACCTCTTCCCATCTTGGCGGCTTCACTCATAAAGTAACTGTTGGGTGCACTACCAATTCCCACAGTAAACAAGCGTGAGTTTTCAAGTTTGTTGCTGATCAACTGCATTAATGATTCTTCGTTGCCAACACTACCATCGGTAATAAATACTATTTGGCGCAAAGTTGTCGACGTATCACTTTTAGGCTGGGAAAACGCTAGTTTAAAGGCAGTTTCCATTTCTGTTCCACCATTGGCGGATAAACTATTAACAAAGTGTTTGGCATCTTCTTTATTAATCGCGTCGGCTGTTTTGGGGGATTTCCATAAGTTTTGTGCGTAGCTATTAAATTCAATAATATTAAACTGATCTGTTGTTGTAAGTTGTTCGATCGCTAAAAGTAGGGCTTTTTGAGCCTGTTTAATCGAATCACCTTCCATAGAGCCCGATGTATCGAGCACAAAAATCACCTCGCGCGGTTGTGTAGGTGTTGCCTGCTCAGTGTCGATGGGAGGTAATAACATAACTAAGCCATATTCATCACCGTTAACCTGTTGCGTAAAGTGGGCCGATTGGGGCGCTGCGCCTAATTCTGGCCGCCAGTTTAGAACAAAATCTTGATTAGCAACGTCGCCTTTTGATAACTGAATATGCTGGCTTCCATCTGATAGTTGCTTAACCTTGACTGCATGGAATTCACTTTTAATATCTTGTACCTCAAAACCAGCATGCAAGTTGACCTGCAATTCAATATTGCTATTGGTCTGACTTGGAGAAAATTCAGCTTGTATGAGTGGTTCTACAGTTGTGTTGCTGGGCATGTATCTAGGCGTAATAGTCATGGGAAACCGCAGGCTATATTGTTGCTGGTCAAAGTGTAGCTTTTGCTGATATTCAATCGTCACTTCAATTGTTTCGCCAGGGCCGATATTAGCAATGGCATTAGAAAACATATTGGGGCGCTGTTGTGCCACTAAGCTGGCTTTTTTACCCTGTTCTTTAGCCTGAAGATAAATCTTTTTTGCTTCACTTTTTTCCTTAATTTGCCCTTCTATTTTGCGCTCACCTACAGTCATCAATAAATGATCAACTGCGGCATTTTCAGGCAAGGGGAATACATATAAAGCGTTTACCCAATCTTGACCGGCATTTTTAAAGGTTTGGGTTAGTCTAGTGCGGGCGATAATGCCGGTTACCTTGATATCAACTTTGGTTTTGAGCACTGGGCTTAATACATGTTGTTGGTTGGGGTCGCCTTGCTCAGATTGTTCACTTACAAAATACAAAGAGCCACTTTGAGCATTTTGATAATCACTTATAGGTTGGTTAATTAGAGGACTACTTTGCTGTTTGGATGGAGATCCTATGGCATTTGAAATGGGAGTGACGGTTTGTTTATTGGTAAAAGCGGGCACTGCAAACTGCAGTGCCCCTATCGCAATAACCACCAAACTAACAACTGCAAGTTTAGGTAGTGATGACATGATATATTTCCTTGTTAATGGGAAGTTGATGCAAAGTAGACGTGAATTTATTGATTGGCCGCAGTCATTTCTGTTTGTCCATCAGAAACCTTTAACATGACCCGGCGATCAAAAAAATCATCTTCAAAATATTCACCCGCGCTAACAAGTTCAGACTCACCAAAAGAGTTAGTGATTACTTGCTTTTCTTTAATTCCTTTATTTATAAGGTAGTTCTTTACTGTTAATGCACGTTGCTCGGATAACGCTTGGTTAAAAGTAGTATCTCCACGTTTATCAGCGAAACCCGATAATGTAATACTTAACTTAGGATTTTGTTGCAGAGTTTGGGCTATCAAATCAAGTTGTGACTCATAGTGTTTCTCCAAAACGTATGAAGCCGTTTTAAACTGAATGTTACTTTCAATTTCTGGAACGTTTTGTTTAAACGTAGTTTGTTCTAAAGCATTATCCATGGAAGCAATTTGCGCCATGGAGCGTTCTTTTGCTTGTTGGAAGTTTTGCTGCATCACAAAGAGTTCTTGGTCCTTTTTTTTCAAGTGAATGCTGAGCGGTTTCCAGTCTTTTATCAGTGTTTACATCGTCAGCTATCATCACACCAAATACGCCAGCGATTATTCCGCCTAATGGCCCGGCTATGGCCGTACCAATTATTAGTCCAGAACTGAGTCCAACGACTTCATTGGTTTTTTCTTGTTTGCTGCGTTGTTCAGCAATTGCGCTGCCAGATAATAAACAAGTGAATGCGATAGCTGTGGTGATAGTATTTTTAGTTAGTTTCATGGTTTTCTCCAAAAGAGTGGTTGTTTGATTCCTCTCTAGTAAACAAAGATTGTGTGGCTGATTCAGGGAGGAAAAATGGCAATCTTGAGGTCAATTGTGGCGAAAAAATGGAAATTGCATCTTTGCGCTATTTATCAACTAAACCTAAAGAAGTTTTACGATATAGTTCAGCTATAAATTATGCAGCCATAAAGTAAACAGGCGCCGACTATGTCAAAACGTATCGCCTTGGTTGAAGATGACCAAGCTCTTAGAGAAAATTATATTGCAGCGCTTAGTAAGCAAGGTTACGAGGTACAACCTTATGCTAATCGAAGTAGTGCAGAGCAAGCTTTTTCTGAGCGACTGCCAGATTTGGCAATCATTGATATTGGCCTTGAAGATGAGATTGATGGGGGCTTTGCGGTTTGTCAGCAATTAAGAAGTTTATCTAAAACCTTACCCATCATATTTTTTACCGCACGAGATAATGATTACGACACTATTTGTGGGTTGCGTATGGGCGCTGATGATTATCTAACCAAGGACATCAGTTTGCCACATTTATTAGCCAGAATAGCGGCATTGTTTAGACGTACAGAGTTATTAGATAGGCCACAAACACAAACTGATCTGATTAAAACCGGCGATTTGTTGATGGACAGCAAACGCATGACAGTCAGTTGGAAAGGGCAGGGAATCGAACTTACGGTCACTGAGTTTTGGATGTTACACGCTGTTGCCAAATTTTCCGGGCACGTTAAAAGTCGTCAACAGTTGATGGATGAATCAAAAATGGTTGTGGATGACACTACCATCACTTCTCATATTAAACGTATTCGTAAAAAATTTATGCAAGTAGACCAAAATTTTGACTGCGTGGAAACGGTTTACGGTATGGGATATAGATGGAAAAGTATTTAACCATGATTGCATTGCCAAACTTAATATTGTGGGTAGCAAGTTGTTGAGCCGACTGCGATTTAGCCTGCGCCTTAAACTACTTTTTTTCTCGTCGTTTTTGCTGGCCATTCCTTGGTTGGGTTATCAATATGTGTGGGAGATGGAAACTTATCTGCGTATCGGCCAAGAACAAACTATGGTGGGTACGGCTAGAGCCGTAGCTACAGCCTTACATGAAAGACCCGCTTTGTTTGATAGTCAATCGGCCTATTTGACTGACGTTAAACCTGGTACAGATTTATATGCCCATAAAATTGCTTACCCTATTCAATTAGATGGCAAGTTAGACGATTGGCAAGATTATCGGCATTTAGCTATTGCCTACGGCGAACAAAACCTAATTGATCCTATTCAAGATTATCAATTAGACAGTTTGCACTTTACTCATATGGTGGGGCAATACGATAGATTCTTGTATGCCATGTTTGATGTCACAGATAACAAGGTACTACTCAGACCACAAAATAGTTTGCGTATCGATAAGAATGATCATTTACAAATAGCCATGACAGACCAGAACGGTTTGTTTCAGCGTTATATCATTGCCCCCTCACACGCAGGTTGGGTGAACGCCTACTTGCTAAAAGATGACTTAGACTCCCTACAACCAGAAAGATTAGAAACCAGAATTCAGGGGCAATGGCGTAACACCTCAAAAGGTTATCAACTCGAATTACGCTTTCCCTTGGCCATGATGTCGAGCAAAATTGCCTTTGCTATTGTCGATGTTGACGATCCACAAACTAGGGCAGTGGAACACATAATGGGCACAGCCAATCCGTCTCAATTGGATTCTCTGGGCACAGTGCTAGTGCCATCACCTGAAATAGAAAAAATTCTCAAAGGGCTTAAATACTCAAACGCTAGAGTATGGGTAGTGGATAAACATATGCGTGTTCTTGCTCGTTCGGGCAATATTCAAAGAGCATCTGGAGTACAAAGTGGAACGCAGCATAATTCACATCTCGGCTTTGGTAACGAGGCTAAGCCACAAAGCCCAAACAGCTGGTGGAAATATATAGAAAGCAACTGGTTGCTACCTCTGTATTATCATATTCTGACAAAGCCACCTGCTGACTTTGTGGATGACTTGCGCGATGCATTTGCCTTACAAGGCCAAGATATAAGCCAAGCATTAAATGGTACACCAAGTTCTTTATGGCGCTTGAGTTCGGATAATAAAGCGGTGATTATGTCGGCCGCTCACCCAATTTATATTGACGAAACGGTAATGGGGGCTGTGGTAGTAGAACAAACCACTAATGGTATTCGTACCCTCAGAAATAAAGCCCTTGAACAGCAATTTCATTATATTTTACTGGTCATTTTAATCAGTACAGTGGCACTATTTTTAATGGCTTCACGTATCTCTTGGCGTATTCGTAAGCTTAGAAATGAAGCCGAAAGTGCAATAGATCAACAAGGCAAAATTATTGGCGATATTGTGCCTTCCACTACTCGCGACGAAATAGGTGATTTATCCCGTACCTTTACCCATGTGTTAAGTCGACTGAGTCAATACAATACTTATTTAGAGAATATGGCTTCTCGTTTGTCTCATGAATTACGTACCCCAGTAGCCATAGTTAATTCCTCCTTAGACATTTTGTTATTAGAAGAACAAAACCCTGAGAAAAAACAATATGTGGATCGTGCCAAACAAGGTATTACTCGGTTAAGTAAAATACTCTCCAATATGAGTGAAGCAACACGATTAGAGCAAGCGATCCAAAGTAGTGATCGCGAGACATTTGATTTAGAAGAATTATTGCAAGGCTGTGTTGCTGGTTACCGTTTAGCTTACGGGGATCGAAAATTTAGTGTGCAAGTGTCGGTGTCTAATTCGACTTTTCACGGGGCGCCTGAATTATTCGCCCAGATGTTAGATAAAATCATTGCCAATGCGGTCGAATTCAGTGAAAACAATTCTGAAATTAATTTACAAATGGTCAATAGCGATCAAGGTTATGTGCTCACTATAGTTAACCAAGGCAGCTTGTTACCAGAGAATATGCAGCACCAATTACTTGATTCTATGGTCTCAGTGCGTAAGCAACAAAACACCGAGCAACCTCACTTAGGTTTAGGTTTATATATTGCAAAAATCATAGCCCAATATCACCAAGGTGATATCAGAATAGATAATCTTAAAGATAAATCCGGTGTAGTAGTGACCTTAGTGTTTAAGGGTTAGTGTGAAGATGACCTTGATAAGGTTGTTGTTAGCAATCCCGAACTCAGATTAGATAATTCAGTAAAGTCACCCCTAACACCAACTCGTGTCTGAAGTGACCCCACTGTTTATATTATTTAATTTAGGGGGAGTTAAATTTTGCCAATAATATTGATAAACCAACCCTTAGCATCATAATTTAGGTTAGTTAAATCATCACTGAAGTCAGTAAAGTTATAGCCAATACCAACTTTAAGATTTTGGCCAAAATGACGATGGATCGCAGTCAAAAAACCTTTGCGTTTATCTTGTGCAGTTTTAACGTCTAATAATCTTGCTTCGACAAGAAAATCCCAATGGCGAATAACATGCCAATCAGCTCTTACAACATATAAATTTGTTGTACTGTCAAACCACTCTCCCTCTTCTCGTCCTTGACGAATTTCACCAAACTTATGTGCAAATTTTGCCCCTATAGTCCACTTTGCGGTTAAGTCATAATTACCATCAAAAGCAAATACATGACTACGTTGCTGGTAATCATATTGTTGACCACTGTTAGTAAACTGCTCTGCAGGTGCCAAGTCATATAAATAATTATATGTAGCTAATGCATTGAACTTGTCATTATCAATTGGGCGATAGGCAAAACCTAACAATGCCTCAGTGTAATCACTATTCAATTGGTCCTCACTGCTTGAGTTGCTAATAGCAAAGTCAATGCGTAGCTGGGCACGCCAGTCAGGATTCATTTTATAGGACATATTATTACGTATTAAGTAGGAGTCACGTTGCTCCTCATTCTGTTCATCTTTACGATATTCTAATGCGCTACTATATTTAAAACTTTGCTTTGCAAAGCCTGCATTTAATGCAATTGAATTACGTTTGATTGTTCCTTGTCCAGTACCTTCTAACTCACCATTTTCATAACTTAAACCTAAAGTCCAACGTTCACTTGGAAGAAACTCAATACCATAAGCATGAGTCAAACCAACACCACTGCTGCCATGCTGATATCTTTCTTCGCCATAAACATTAACTGCATCAGTGAAACGATGACGTACACCACTCACTAATTGGCCATTTCTTCCAGCCAATCCATTATCTGTCCTATCAGGGTCTAATTCATAGTTTAGATAGATATTACTGCCGTCATTGTATTGATAATCGGTACCTATTCTTGCGCCAAAACCTTGATTTCCTTCTGATACTTCACCAAGTAGAGAAGCTGCATCGCTGACTTGATATTGACCACCCAATCCAATGCGGTTATTGGCTAGTTTAGACTCATCATGCTGGGGTGTTCCTTGCACAAAACCGTATACTCCCCATTTAGATGAGTTTTGGTAATCAAGCTGCACTGCAAGATCGGTTCTTTTACCGGTATTTTGAGTTTGTTGTGTTGCAGTTTCACTGTCTTCAACACGTAAGCCAGCGCTCAGTTGCCACTGTTCACTGAGATGCTGAGTAACATTTAATTCTGCACTTAACTTATCAATACCGCCGTCTTCATCTCGTGTATCTAAGCGTAAACTGGTTTCGGTATTTTCGGTTACAGGGAGTTGGATCTGCACACCTGCTTGCTCTGTATCATATTGACTAAACTGCCCGATCCCTGAAAACCCTTGTTGACGTTGTTGCCAATAAAGATTGCCTCGGCTTTGCAATGCATTATCTGTATCTTCTGCAAAACCTAGGTCGCTAAAAATAAACGCGCTTTCTATGCGATAAGCATTAGCTTTGTCATTGAATGAGGTATTCGCCGAATTATCTAAAGAAATGTCAGTAAAATTAAAACCACCATTATTAGAGTTTGCCCCAGAAATGCCTTGTCCCTGGGTTTGTGCGGTTTCTAGTTTAAGATAACTTTGTGCTGTAAATCGATAAGTTAAATCGACTCCTGCTAATTGATGATCCTCTACGCCCAGATCTTCTTTACTAGCTGTTATGGCTACTTTTAAATTGTCATTGAGCCAATAACTTGCACGACCACCAATGCTTAAATCATCGAGTTCTTCGAAGCCTGGCGTATATTCATAATTAACCACTATGTAAGTTGGATGACCTGATAAACCGCCCGTACGGACAACTAAATTATCACTACTAATAGAGGCTAATGGTTTGGTTAGTAATATTCGACCTTGCAAAGCATCTACGTCATAGTCTTGCCCTGCGGCTAGGGGAGTTGAACTAATAACAAGATCGGAGTCTTTGTCTCTTACTTCAATAGTTACTCGCTCTGAACCTTGAGTGATATCTTGATTTTGTAAATAATAAAGAGAACCACCTGTACCCCGTAATTCTTCATAAGCAGCACTGGTGCCTGCTTCTGCCGCGAAGACTTTTACATTAGCTACTCTTTCACCAAATTGGCTTAAGTCTTCGCTGTTCCAATCAAGACTGGCACCATATAAACCACGCTCGATACGTGAAAATTCAGTGTCTTTAATATCAGCGATGAAATTACCCCACATTAAATGAGATTTATCATCGTTGATTTTGGCATAAAAGCGCCCCTGTGTTGGCGCATCTTCAACTACTGTAGAATCATCACCGTAAACAGCGTAATGGTTTTCTTCTTCAAGGCGGCGTAATAAACTGCTTGGATCCTTTTTATTCAAATTAGAAAACAGATCTTCAAGAGGTTCTTCTTGGCTATCAAGGCTAGTTGTAATGGTATAAGTATCTTTCCACTTACCTTTTGCATAAAAAGCGAGTCGTCCATCAACAAATAAATCACCATTAAAATGCTGTAGATCACCAGTAACTAATTCAATAGGCCCGCTAGTAGAGTTTTTGCCTAAAGTAAGATCAGCCATACCAACATAAAACCAATCATTCGTTTTTAATTCAAGGTGGCGTTGAAATAGCTGACCATTGCCTTGTTCATTCAAAACGGCCACTTCAACATTGTGAACGCCCGAAGGAATAATCTGTTCAACAACAAATTGTTGTTGATCATTTACGGGCAATTTTTTGCCTAAGAAATAGACCGAATGATCACTAGGTACATTGTCGCCATTAACCGTTAAGGTACCACCACTAAGTTTTATATTCTGTATGCTTAAATGGCTGTCACCATAACCAGCGAGTAGCGCTTGTTTCACTGGTAATTCAGCATTAGTTTGTTGGCTAAGGTTTAGTGTAAAGGTTTGGGTTTCATCAAATTGACCATTATCGTTGTACACTCTTAAACGATAATGTAAGGGTTCATCTGAGCTTAGTGTTGACAATGGCTGTTCACTTTGCCATTTTGCTCGATTATTTTTGTCTAAACTAATAATAAAAGCAGGCTCACTTTGCACTGATTTATTGTTGCTGAAAATGCGAACTTCTGCTTTGTGGATAAAGCTTGAATAATTACTATACCCTTGAAAATCAACAGTAATGCTATCGTCATTATCACCATTGTTATGATGACGAACCACAGATGTCACGTTAAGGGCTGCTTGGATTTTTAAATTATCATAGTGTAATTGAACATTAGCATTGTCTAACGCAATATCAGTACAGCGTTGATGATCTGCATCATTTGCTGACTGCTCTGCAACCATAGGTTTACCGTCAACGGTAACAACAAAAGGGGCAGCCGCTACTTTGGTTAATTGGCAAACATCATGGCGAAGAAAATCTGAATTTTCAGTCATCACAGCTGGTTTCACTTCGTCATCGTACCAAGCGAAAAGCTCAACCCTACGGTTTTTCTCCATACCTGCCAAGGTATCATTGGCGGCAATTGGCGACGAACTGCCTTTTCCTTCAGTCGTTATGGCACTGTTCTCTAGAGCTAATTGTTGCTGAAAGTATTTCGCAATAATGGATGCTCTAAAATCAGAAAGGCCAGCATTCGATTGATATATTTTTTTCGCTCGGCTGCTTAATTGTTGGTTATCAGTATGGCCAACAAAATGTAAACGCACATTCTGTTTACCTGCTAATTGCGCAATAACCTTATCTAAACTTTCTTGAGCTTTACCCGTAATAAAGTGCTTGCCCGAGGCAAAATTTAGGTGAGGAATATCATCAAGTGTTAATGATTTATTTTCAATTAACGGAACTACTGTTTGACTGACAGCCACAGGCGTTAAGCCGTGAAAAGTCCAATTGTTGTTCGCTAATAATTTTTCAGTATCTTCTAAAACTCTACTATTAAAATAGCTACCATCGTCTGCAATTTTTCCCTCATTATCTCTAGAGCTACAAGCACTTTCATCAAGACATTTTTGGTTAGTATTTTGCTGTGTAGCATAAACGCTAGTGTTATAGGCCACCACTAAGGTTATAGCCGTGGCAATAATATTTTTCTTAAAGGAACTGTTTTTTGTTGCATTGAAATTATTCATGATTAGCGCTCCCTGTTTGATTTAATAACTCCAAATCATCACCTGCTAGGGTTATTTCTTGCTCAATAATTAATTCATATTGGCAATCACAGTCTTGCCATTGCAGCTCAATTTTTTCAGTGAGCTGTTCAATACGCTCTGAAACAACTTCTTCTGTTTCATCATCTTGTTGGTAGGCTAAACGTAAAATTGATGGTTTCAATTGCAGTGCTTGTATGGTTTTGTTTAATGCTTCTTGGTGTTCTGCGAGCAGAGTATTGCCATCAAATGCCATGGCATTAAGTTGAATACGCACCACTCTATGTATGGTTGCGCCAAAGTTTGCTTTAACTAATTTACCGCGAGTAAGGCGAACTACTCTTGGATTTTCAGTGCTAATTCTGAAACCTGAAGGTAGCGTACGTTCATCAACTTTTAATATAAAGTTCGATCCTCGCAGTGAATTAGGTACCTCGGCACAGGCAATATGATATCGACCATCTTTGTCGGTTGTTACCAGTAAACCTTGTGCGGTAGCAATTCTAACGGCAGGTAGGCCCATTTCATCTTTGTCTTGATAGCCGTTGATATTTTTATCATTAAACACCTTACCGATAATATCGGAACAATCAAAAAGAGGGTCTGGCACTATTCGAACCGTTGCATTGGCAACATTAGTAATTATTCGTGATAAATCGCCTGCTTGCCCCCACGCTTGGTTTATATATTCGCCTTCGCCAACGCCAGCACCAATGACAGTCATTAAAGTAAAGCTGTGTTGTGCTAAGACATCAAAATCAATGTTATTCCAAATCAGTTGGCGATTATTAACCTCTGGTTCAAGTGTCATGCCATCAATTTTTGCCGAGCCTAGTACATACTTAAACCCTGGCGGTAGTTGATCAACCACTGCAATATTATTGAGCTGACGTTCAAGATTATTGGTTACCGTAATGCTGTAAGGCACTAAATCACCGCGAGTTGCATTTGTTGTTGGTGTGCTTTTAACAACACCCAACATTTCACCATTCATAGGATCAACAGGAATATGATTATTGAGTACATTCGCTGATGGCAATTGCGGATTAATAGTAAAGCTTAAATAATACTGTGTGCTATTTTCACCTTGCTTAAAGTCAGCAGAGCTTGTGCCACAGTTATTAACATCATGAATGACAGCACCAATCTGTGGCGGAGTATCATTAAGTTGAACGAGGGCAGGGCTAGGGCTGCTCAATATATTAGGGGTATTAATACAGGCCGGAATTTGAGTAGAAATGCCCGGTAAATAACCCATAGGTTCAGTAACTGTTAAGCGATATACGCCGCTAGGTGCTGAAGTGAAGAATAAGAATTGGTATAAACCATCATCACCGGTAATTTGCGACATATTGTCTTGGCCGCCAATTAGGTCACGATCAGGGTCAAATCCTGGGGGAGCGACAAGCGTCACTGTCGCTCCAGCAACGGTTTCACGAGTTTCACTATCATAGACCACACCTGATGGATCTATTGGAAGGTTCTGTTCGTCAATATGTTCGCCAGCCTCAAGTATTAACTTACGAATTGTACCTGCGGCTAAATCAACACCCGGTTCGTCAGATACAGGGTAACCGTAAATAACGCCACCTTGAGGATGAATAAACCTTACTTCATATTCACCCGGTGGTAAGCCATCAAATAAATAAGTGCCATCTTTACCCGTAATAACAGTAGCAATAGGGATAACATTGAGATTGTCTTTTTCATTGTCACGGCTATCAATTAGCTGCACTGTCCAGCCTTCAAGGCCATTACCATCATCTTCACTGCGGTTATGGTTACTATCAAGCCAAACCATGCCGCTAATACGTGCAGGATCTCTAATTAACTCTCCGAAATTATATTCTGTCGCATGCGTAAAGTGAGTGGTAAAGATGATCTCACTGATAAGGTCATTTTCAAGGGTGCCGCCGTGGCTACCTAATGAATCTTTACCGTCATCCACTTGTTCAGGTTGGGTTTCATGTACTTGATAACCTTCAGCATTAGGTAAAGGTAAATGTTCGAAAAGATATTGGCCATCAACTAGGGTGTGCGTGATCCGGTTAACGGGTTGACCATTACTATCTGTACCCGTAAGTGTCATTTCTACTTCTGGAATACCCGCTTCATTGGGCTCTCTTTGGGCATTATTGTTTAAATCGTTATAAATGACGCCTTGTAAATCACTACCGCGCTCACCAAAGTTATAATCCGTGCCGTTTTGTCCAGCATTAAGTTTAATGGCTTCAATGAGATCATTGCCTAACTCACCTGACAATGTACCTAAGTGATCTTTACCGTCCATCCATGCACTAGGATGTTCTTGAGTAATACTGTATTCACCAGCACTGAGCATTGTAAAGCTATAGTCACCATTTTCATCTGTGACTGTGGTTGCAGTAACCTCTTGTGGTGTTCCACCTACTGCCACATGAGATTCAATACCAGATAAGGTAATGGTGACATTAGCAATACGCATAGCTTCATCATCATCTATGATGCCATTGTCATTTTCATCCACCCACACTGTGCCTGAAAGAGAGGCGGTATCAAGCTCTCCAAAATTATAGTTATCAAGCTCTTGGTTAGTTGCAAGTACAATAGAGGTTATTGCATCATTAAAACGACTGCCTGCGATAACAATACTATCTATGCTTTCTAACCCATCTAACAGTTCTTCGGGTTGGTTTTCTGTGATTTGATAGCCATTTTCGTCGCTCGGTAACAAATTATCGAAAGAATAATCACCTTGCTCATCAGTGGTTAATACACTAGTAACGCTAGTGCCGGTGAAATCAACTCCTGTCAATGTTACCGTAACACCTTCAATACCGGTTTCTGCGCTATCTTTTACACCGTCATCATTGGCATCAATATAAACGCTGCCTGATATTTTACCGAGCTCTAATTCTGCAAAATCATTAGCGGTTAAATGCTGATGATCTGCTAAGACGAGCATTTCAACTACATCTGTGGTTCGGCTATTAACAATGACTTGTCCAAGCTTGCTATCTAAGCCATCAACATAGTTACTAGGTTGCGCTTCAGTTACTGTATAGCCATTTACATCACTTGCAGGTAGATGTGTGAAGGTATATTCACCATTGGCGTTAGTGACTAGCGTTTCACTAACTGCTCTATTTAAGTAGTCTGTACCTGTGAGCGTTAAACTAACATTTTCAATACCAAGCTCATCTGTTGCTTGCGAGCCATCATTATTTCCATCAATAAAGACCGTACCTGAAATTTTACCTGAATAGAGTTCGGCAAAATTATTTTCGGTTAAATGCTCGTTGCTTTTTAACGTAAGCATGTCGATAACGTCACTAGTACGGCTATCAATAATTACTTGTTCAAGCTTACTGTCTAAACCATCTTCAAATTTGCTAGGGTGACTTTCGGTAATGGTGTAACCAGTCACTGAGTTTTCAGG
The DNA here is from genome assembly GCF_000314995.1 of Paraglaciecola arctica BSs20135. Lineage (GTDB taxonomy): Bacteria > Pseudomonadota > Gammaproteobacteria > Enterobacterales > Alteromonadaceae > Paraglaciecola > Paraglaciecola arctica. Next base: position 261,352 of record NZ_BAEO01000027.1, read on the forward strand.
CAAATTAGTAAAGCTGTAATCGCCATTCTCATCCGTTAACAAGGTTTTACTAATCACTCTATTTAAGTTGTCAGTGCCCGTTAATGTTATAGATACACCTTCAATACCTAGTTCATCACTGGTTTGAATACCATCATCGTTGGTATCAATAAAAACGGTACCTGAAATTTTGTTTGGGTATAACTCGGCAAAGTTATTATTGGGTAAGTGCTCATCAATCCCTAAGATGACTTTACTGATAACATCACTAGTACGGCTATTTACCAATACTTGTCCTTGCTTGCTATCTAGGCCATCTTCAAAATTAGTAGGTTGAGCTTCCGTAATGGTATAACCATTGGCATTGCTTGGTGCTAAGTTATTAAAACTGTATTGACCAACAACATTGGTTGTTTGTGTTTTATTAATGGTCACACCTAAGCTATTAGTGCCGGTCAGGGTGATTGTTACATTTTCAATGATCGCTTCATCGGCATCATTTATGCCGTCATCATTGAGATCGATAAAAACAGTGCCCGAAATACTTGAGGCGATATCGCCCCCTTCACCGAAGTTATAATCAATCCCTTCACCATTCACGGGAAGAACAATGGCCGAAATAACATCGTTAGCTAACGTACCTACTGATGCTGCGGCTATAGTGCCGACGGTATCTTTACCATCGAAGATTAAGCTAGGTTGTGTTTCAGTTAGGGTATAGCCAGTAGCGTCTGATGCAGGCAAGCCTAAAATTTTATAAAAACCATTGGTATCGGTGGTGCTGGTTAGGTTAATAGTAAAGCCGTTATTATCAGTACCTGTCAAAGTCACTTGAACATTACTAATCGCTGCTTCACCGTTGTCGAATATGCCATTATCGTTAGGATCACGATAAACATACCCTGATATGCTGCCCCCTTGCTCACCAAAGTTGTAACCCGTACCAGACTGATTAGCCGTTAAGGTGATTGCTGAAAAAGTATCATTAGTTGCTTTATTGCCACCCTTATCCCCTAACTGTTCACTACCATCGCTCCATGTTGTTGGTTGCGTTTCGGTAATAATGTAAGTGCCAGCAGTTAGATTGGTAAATTGATACTCACCATTTACATCGGTGGTGTTAGTAAAATTAACAGCCTTACCACTAACCGTTTCTGTGCCTGTGAGTGTAATCAGTGTATTGGCAATAGCGGTTGTTTCAGCAACATCTTTAATGCCATCGTTATTAGCGTCATACCAAACACTACCTTGTAAACTGGCTTTGCCAAGTTCACCAAAGTCATAATTGATGATGTCTGTGTTGGTAGGTAATGTGATCGCGGCAATAACATCTGTGATTCGACTACTATTGTCGATAGTGCCATTAAGGTTTTCTAAGCCATCATCAAAATTTGCTGGGTGAGTTTCTGTCACCGTGTAACCATTAGCATCACTGGTTGGTAAATGGTCAAATATATAATCACCATTCGCATCCGTTACAACAGTTTCATTAATCGTATTACCCCAATTATCTATGCCTGTTAATTTCATAGTAACGGTAGCTATGCCGTGCTCAGAAGCATCAATTGAACCATCGTCATCTTGATCGTTATAAACAGTACCAGCGATAGACGATTCAGTTACTGTTACCGTGCCTGTATCACTGTCATTACTATCATCTGAATCAACACCAAAGGAGCTAATTGTTGCGGTGTTTGATGTACTCCCGCCTCCGGGCATCGCTGTGACTTTAACGGGGACGGTTACTGTTGTGTTAGCGCCACTAACTATAGTATTCAAATCACACGTAAAGCTATTGTCGCCAGCAATACCAGTACAGTTGCCTTGACTTGGTACAGGGGGGCTTGTTAGCTGCATTCCTGCAGGTAAATTATCGGATAAAGCCGAGTCTGCACTGTCTCCTGGGCCGTTATTGGTAACAACAATATCCCAATTAAAGGGTTCATTGATTGAGACGGAAGCTTTGGAAGGGGCTTTTGTGACCGCAAGATCAACCAGTGCACGAAGGGAGGTTGTTTCACCTTCGCTATCATTAGTTGGAATTAGATCATCTTCATTTGAACTGATTGTTGCTAAATTAGAATGAGTATCACCAGTTGCATCGGGAGCTGTATTGGTATCCGCTTTGAAGTATAAATAACGGGTCGTTGTGGTGTTAGCTGGGATATCGTCAGGCAAAGAGCAGACAGTTGTTATTGTTGCGGCACCTGTTGCTGAGGTATTGGTGTTATTACAAATTGAAGTGTCTACTGTACAGCCTGCGCTGCTAGCGTCGTCACATAAAAAAGTGATTTGTTTCCCTGCTTTAGGTGTCATAACGTCAGTTAATTTTACGCCTGTAGCAAGGGATGGCCCCTGATTGGTCATTTCAATTTCATAAATAATAATATTATTTAAACTTCCAGGAAATGCCCCCGGGGCTAACGCCCAGCCCACAGGATCTGACACATCGGTGTTATTAACTAATAAATCGAGGTCCGCTTTTATTACATTAAGATCAGCTGTTTGGCTATTGTTCGTAACAGGTATGCTTTCATCAGTATCTGTTGCGATAGAAGATTTATTCACTAATGTCCACGGCGTATTTGCTCCATCCCAACCAGGACGCACTTTCAAGGTGATGGTTTCGGTTTCATTCCTTGTCAAGGTGCCAATATTACAAGTTAAAGTATTACCAGCTAACGCTGAACAACTTCCTTTCGAAGGGTTTGTTGATATTAATTCATAAGTTCTTGAGCTGTCGGGTGTGAACTCGTGTGTTACCACAACATTAGCCGCACTAGAAGGGCCATTATTTTTAAAACTTAAAACATAAGTGCTTTCTGTACCTGCTTCGGTATTGTCAGGTGAAATTGATAAGGTTGTCATTTCAACATCGGCAATAGGGTCAATTGTTATGCCAACACTGGCAGTATTATTTGCTGTGTTTTGTTCACCTAAAATTTGAGAATATACGCTGGCGGTATTAGTAAAAGTACCATCGTATAAGCCACGTGCAGTGGTAATGGTAATTATGACCGTGTCAGCACCGGTACCAGTAGTACCACCAAAAGTTTCATTATCATTTAATACACATTGTACCGTTGCGTTTGATATACCACAGGTGAAATTTTGTTGTGAGCCTCCAGTAATATTTGCAGTTACCAGTGTTTCACCATTAACAAACCCTGGAATAGTATCCTGAATAACTACACCGTTATCAGTGCCCGTATCAACAATATCCTTGCCAGTATTTGATACGGTTAATACATAAGTTATGGTGCTTTCGCCCACTTCTAATACATCATTAACTCCGCCAGTAGTAGCCACTGTTTTAGTAATGGCTAAATCAGCTATGTCGGTTGTGCTGTTTGCCGTGCCGTCAGTACAGTGATTACCAGGAACAGGATCAGATTGCCCGCCAATATCGCGTGCACAGGCGGTATTTGTTAATGAACCGGCATTTGTTGCTACAGTTACTATATCAAGGTAAGAGCTATCTGCACCGTTGATGAGCTGCAAACTATATTCACAAGTGACATCGCCACCAAGTGTTCCAGGGGTAGGGTGGGTACAAGTCCAATTATTACCTGTGAATGTGCCATTATAGGTTTCGTTCGGACTTAAACTATCAACCACAGTAACTGTACCTGTTGTGGTCTGTGGACCATAGTTATGCACTCGAATTCTACTGTTCATTGATTCACCTAATGCAACCGGATTAGGTGTTTTTACTTTGGTTATTGCTAAATCTGCACCATCTGGCACAACGTTAAAGGTAACATCATCGTCATTATTCGCAGGAATAGGATCGCTTGTGTCGCTAGTAATACCGGCATTGTTAACGATACCTGTGCCCGAAGTGGGGACGTCAGTGGTAATCACAATATCGTCGGTTTCTCCAACGTTATAAGAAGTGCGAGTACACTCTACTGTTGTCGTTACATTTAGTGTCGAAGTACATGTCCAACCAGAAGCTGAGAAACTTGGGTTGTCGAATCCTGCGGGTAAGGCATCTGTAACGACAACATTATCAGCGTTAAAAGGGCCAAGGTTTCTTGGTCTTAGGGTAAAGCTGGTAGTGGCACCGCCAACAACTGGGCTAGCTACCGTTTTAGTGATGCTTAAATCTGTGCCTTCAGATATGACAGTATTTGCTGAAGAAGTGTTATTACTTAAATAAGGGTCATTTACCGTTGGGTTTGTTGTGCTGACCTCTGCTAAGTTAGTCACTGTACCTGTTATGGCGCCAGTCACTTTTACATTAAGTGTGATTGCTGGTGCGCTGTCCCCACTGTCAATGTTGCTTCTATTACAAGTAACTGTTTGTCCTGAGTTGCTACAACTCCAGCCTGAACCATTAGCAGACACATAACTAATACCAGTGGGTAACGTATCAGTTACTGTGATTGTGTTGGAATGATCAGGGCCAATATTATTAATATTTAACGTGTAATTATAGAGTGCGCCCGCTGATACCGCACTAGGGTTACTTGTTTGTACAATATTTAAGTCAGCGCCATTACCAATAGTGGTGTTTTGTGTCTCATTATTATTACTAGTATCACTATCTGTTGAGTCTGTGGTAACTGTAGTTGTTAACGCTATGGTATTACCCGTCCCAACGCTTGTTTTTACCACTAAGTTGACGTTGGTTACTACTGATCCAACAAAATCGCCAAAACTACACGTTACTATACCTGGAGTGCCGCCATCATGAGAACAGTCAGTATCATCCACCGATACAAAACTTGTTGATGCTGGCAAAGGAGTCGCTAAAGTGACATTAACTGCGGTGTCATTATGGGCGTTTAATAATGCGATGGCATAGGTGATCTCTCCACCACGGGGAGCGGGATCAGGCGAGTCGGTTAATGTTGATATTTGTACATCAACGGCAGTTGCTGAAAACGAGAGCAGCATTAATGCTGACAATGATAAGATTTTTTTAATCATGGATCACCAATATGTTGGTTAAAAGATATTGTTATTTTTTATACTTCTAGTGACGATTCATTTGATTTGATTAAAAAAATGAATTTTGTAAAACATTGATATAAAAATAAAAAGTTTCGAAACACTGCTGTTCAGGAGTGTTTCGAATGCAATTTATAATCTAATAGAGGTAGTTAATTAATTTGCGAAAGCAATTTAGGATTTTGTACTAAGTTTCTAACGCCGTGGGCATGGTCTTCTTCAAAGACATTTCCCTTACACCATTGACCAACACTTTCAATATTAACCTTGGCAACTAGAGGTCTGACACTCCAGCTTACTTGATAAGGTGAGCCTTCTTCATTATATCCAGGTCCTGTTGTTGAGCCTGTATATGAAACAGGAACACCTGTGTCATCAGGAATATTTAATACTTGATTTTTTCCTGTGGTTTTTGCGTATGCTGTTAAATCAGCAAAATCGAGGGCGTCTGCGTCATTTACAAGTACATACACTTGAGTTTCTACTTTTAATTGTGGGTTCTTGATTGCATCATTAAAACACGCACCTAAAGTTGGGCCTGGGTCTACTTGCGCTGTAGAATGGACATAGTGCACTTCTATTGTTGCGCCAGGTTCCAAAGAGCCGTGATCACTAGGACAAACTTCTTCAGCCGTCGATGCAAGTTCACTTTCAGATAATTGCCCTGAATACTGATAACCGCTGCCATAGCCATGACCGTCGCCATTACCGGCATATTCAGTGAATTCTCCACCTTGATGTTCAGCGTTTTCATGAAAATGAATATTACAAAGGTTCATATCTTCTGCTGAAAGTGTTGCGGTAAATGAAATGGCATTATCACCATTAATATCATCTATAAAACGTGGTGATTGAGGGCCAAATCCTTTGTCAGTTGTATTGGCTTCTAGCGCAGCTCTCTGATCCGCAATAATTTCATCTGCAACAGCATCAGAATGCTCTTCTTCTACGACTTCTTCTTCAACTATAACTTCTTTATCAGAGTCTGAATTACACGCACTCAGACCAAGTACACTGAATCCTAAAAGACCAATCAGTAATTTCTTTTTCATACATTCTACTCCAAATTTTATTACCACAAACCGTTCACTTTCTTTGAAATCAACCTAAAACCATATGAAACAGTTAGTTGATTTCTGAGAGTAAGTTAGGGTTTTGAACTAAGTTTCTTACACCGTGTGCATGATCTTCTTCAAAGACATTTCCCTGACACCAGGTGCCCACACTTTCAATATTTACTTTGGCAACTTGAGGTCTGACACTCCAAGTTACTTGGTATGGAGAACCTTCCTCATTGTAACCAGGGCCTGTTGTTGAGCCGGCGTATTGGATCGGGGTGCCAGTGTTAGTCGGGATATTCATTGCTTGGTTTTTACCCGTAGTTTTTTCATGAGCAGTTAGAGTAGTAAAGTCAAGGGCATCAGCATCATTCACAAGAACATACACCTGAGTTTCTACTCTTAGTTGTGGATTCCCGATAGCGTCATTGAAACACGCTCCTAAAGTTGTTCCTGGATCAACCTGTGAGGTGGAATGTACATAATGAACTTCAATGGTTGCACCAGGCTCTAAAGAACCGTGCGAACTTGGACAAGTTTCTTCAGCCGTTGCTGTAAGTTCAGTTTCTGTTAGCGCGCCTATATACTTGTAGCCACTGTGATAACCATGTCCATCACCGTTACCAGCATATTCAGTGAATTCACCACCTTTATGTTCGGCGTTTTCATGAAAATGAATATTACAAAGGTTCATATCTTCTACCAAAGGTGCGGTATCAAATAAAATAGCGTTCTCCCCCAAGGCAAGAGCAATATCGCGAGGAGATTGAGGGCCAAAACCTTTACCATCTGTGTTGGTTGCTAATTCAGCTCTTTGATGTGCAATTTCATCATCTGAAACAGCATCATCCGATGACGCAAACGCTGCCGATGTGGCAAGTGCAGTGAAAACACTGGCGGCTAAAAACATTTTATTATTCATTCATCATTCCTTAGTTACGTATTTGATATAGCATTTACAACACTATAACTTGGAGTAAAAACACCACGAGACAATAAATAACTTTTATAAATCAAGAGCTAAAGTTGTTTTGTGGTTTAATTAGGGCTTAAAAAGGTTTTACAAATGCCACACCAAAAACAGTGGCTGTTTCGCCATCAACAAAATCAAATGCTATTGTGGGAGCAACACCAATGTTGCCTACGTGAAAGTCATAACTAAATGATGCGCGAACCACATCTTCTTTATGGCTACTATGATAATGAGGGTGTTCAATATCGCTATTGTCGGTATAACTCCCCACTTTTTCTTGGCCTATGCCTAAACCAATTCGTAACTCTTTCCATGGATGTAAATAAACGGCTGCAAGAGTAATATCAATACCGGCACCATGATGAGCCTCGTCGGTTTTTTCATAAACTAAACCCGCGCCCCATTGCTTTGAGAATTTATATTCATATTCAATACCATAAGAGAATTCTGATTCGCCATCAGCATGGGTATAGCCGATAAAAACACCAGGGATATGTTTTGGGTCACCATGACCTGCATCATTTGATGCAAATACGGGGGCTGTTATTAAGGTGCCTAAAACACCTACAACTAATAACATTTTATTATTCATTTATTTATTCCTTCCTTAACTAGTTGATATCTCGTTTATGGCATCACAGATGAATTCCGAGATTATAATCAGGAGGTATGATAGGGTAAAAAACAGCTCAGACGTTTATCTGTATCGGGCGTTTTTTTATCAAAAACGGTCTAAATAGGCTGGAATTATCGTTTTAGGTGGCTTAAATGTGGTTTTGGTATTTTATGAAAATAACTTCAGGATCATTGTCTGGAATACGACAATCATGACGTATTAATAAAAGCGATGAATAAACTGTTTAAAATGCCATCAAAAATAATAAAAGGAACTATTACTAGGTTTTGCTTTTGTATGTTTTATTTAATTCACAATCTTGCCTGGTAGTTTCTATTGATCACTTGGTTCAACTGCAGGGATTAAATCACTCAAATGTGTAACCATCTTTCGATATAGTGATGGCATTATTTGGGTAGGTACAGAAACTGATGTCAATTGGTGCTTAAGTTGCCAGTTCAATGGGTTAGCCGCCCAAATGGTCGATACTGGTGAGATGCCTTTAAATGTTGCCCTATTTTTATTCTTCACGAATTTAAGTAGACTAAATAATTTTTTGTTTATAAGGTTCTTTCCTTGTTTAAGAAGATATTAATACAGTTTGCCATCTCTCTTTCAGCCTTAATTTTAGCACTACTATATTCTTCAACCTCATTTTCAAAAGAAACGACTATTCGCTTTCAGCACCTTAGTATTGAGGATGGTTTACCTCAAAATAGTGTGCTTACTATTCTTCAAGATAGCACTGGTTTTATGTGGTTTGGTACCGAAACTGGATTGGCTAGATATGATGGTTATAGTTTTAAAGTTTTTAAACACGATTTAAATGATAACAATTCACTTTCCCACAATTACATTACAAAAATTGTAGAAGACAGCCAAGGCAACCTTTGGATTGGGACGCGTGGGGGAGGGCTTAATTTTTTTAATACCCAAACTGAACTGTTTACTCATTATCGTCATCAATCTGACAATATTAACAGTCTAAGCCATGATTTTATTTATAGCTTAATAGAAGATAACCAAGGCAATCTTTGGATTGGAACCGTGGGCGGTGGCCTTAATTTTTTTAATACCAAAAACCATGAGTTTACTCATTACCGTCACCAGGAAAATGACTCAACAAGTTTAAGTCATGACAATGTCATGACTATTGTTGAAGATCATCACGACAATCTTTGGATTGGAACGGGTAATGGCCTTAATTATTTTAATATTAAAAATGAACAGTTTACTTCGTATCATCATAATCCTAATGACTTAAACAGTTTAAGCCATAACAATGTTTTTAGCATTGTAGAGGATTCCAAAGATAATCTTTGGATTGGAACTCGGGGTGGTGGCCTTAATTATTTTAATACAAAAAATGGCCAGTTTACCCATTACCGTCATCAAAAAAATGATCCTAATAGTTTGAATAATGATTCCGTTTATACAGCTATTGAAGATAGCCAAGGCAATATTTGGGTTGGCACATTCGGTGGAGGACTTAGTTATTTTAATTCAAAAAGTAAGCAGTTTACTCAGTATCACCATCAGAGTAACAACCCCAATAGTTTAAGTCATGACGCTGTCATCAATCTTACAGAAGATAACCAAGGTAATATTTGGATTGGAACAGTGGGTGGGGGAGTCAATCATTTTAATATAAACAATGGACCATTTACCCATTACAGTCACCGAACCAATGACTTCAATAGTTTAAGTCATAACAATGTTTTTAGCATTTTAGAAGATAGTCAAGGTGATCTTTGGGTTGGAACACAAACCGGGGGGCTCAATCATTTTGACTCAAAAAACAACCAGGTTACCCATTACCGTCATCAAGCCAATAACCTTAATAGTTTAAGTCATGACATTGTTGCGAGTGTAATAGAGGGTAGAGATGGCAATATTTGGATTGGAACGAATAAAGGCGTTAATCATTTTAATATAAAAAACAAACAATTTACCCATTATAGCCATCAGATTAATGACTCGAATAGTTTAAGTCACGACGTTGTCTTGAGCATGATAAAAGACAGCCATGGTAATCTTTGGATTGGCACTTATAGTGGCGTCAATCATTTTAATACCACAAACAAGGAGTTTAGCCACTATCGTCATCAAGACGATGATACGAATAGCTTAAGCAGTGACTCTGTTATGAGCATGCTAGAAGACAGCCAAGGTAACCTTTGGTTTGGCACATCTAAAGGACTCAATCATTTTAATCCAAAAACTGAACAGTTTACCCACTACCGTCATAAAGCCAATGACTCAAATAGTTTAAGTAATGATGCTGTTTCAACTCTTACAGAAGATAGCCGCGGTAATATCTGGGTGGGTACCTATAATGGCCTAAACATGTTTGATACAAGATTAAACAAATTCAAAACCTACAATAAAGTCAATGGCTTACCTGACAATGTTATTTATAGTACTGAGGAAGATAAGCAAGGGTATATATGGGTAAGCACTAATTTGGGGCTGTCACGTATGGAGCCTAAGACTGAAACATTTAAGAACTATAATGTAAGTGATGGCCTGCAAAGTAACGAATTTAATGTTGGTGCATCTTTTAAAAGTAAAACCGGAGAATTATTCTTTGGTGGAATAAATGGCTTAAATCGATTCTTTCCTGGAAATAGTAAGGACGATAAACAACCGCCCAAAGTCGTAATAACCAATATGTTATTATTGAATCAGTCAGTGCCTATTGCCGCAACCGCTTCCCAAACAATAAATAGCCAAACTCCAGATAATCAAATAATCGAAAAAAATACCAACTTTAGCTTAACCAAAGCAATACATGCGACTAAATCTATAATATTGACCCATCGAGACAATATAATTACGTTTGAATTCTCGGCACTACACTATAGAAACACTAAAAAGAATAAATTTGCCTATAAGCTAGTGGGTTGGGATAAAGATTGGGTAAATACTGATTATAAAAATCGTAGAGCAACTTATACTAATTTACCTTTTGGTGAATATACCTTTAGAGTAAAAGCGAGCAATTCAGACGGTTATTGGAATGAACAAGGAGCTTCACTGCAAATAATGGTATTACCACCGCCATGGAAAACATGGTGGGCATATAGCTTGTATGGATTGATTTTACTGATTGTAGTTTTTGTTTATATTCGTTCGCAACGACATAAATTGATTTTTGAAAGACAGCTCAATGCGCAATTAGAAAGTAAAGTTGAAGCACGTACTAAAGAAAAACAGCATTTTATTGAAAATATATCACATGAATTAAAAACCCCATTAACCCTGATTTTTAACGCTTTAGAAACAATATCCAATGCCGAATTAAGTGTTGAAAATAATAAAAAAATCAGCAATATCAAACATAATGGGCAACGTTTGTTAAACCTTGTAGAACAGTTGTTGTCTCTTGCCAATAATGAAAAGTCGACTGCGATAAAATCAATCGTTGCACTGTCTCATATTGGTAAACAAGTCATTAATAATTTTTCTACTTTTGCATCAGAAAGAGACCTGACTATTGTGCTTGATTGCAAAACAAATGCAGAGCTGATTATTGAGACTCAAGTATTAGAGACAATCCTGAGTAATCTTGTTTCTAATGCAATCAAATATGCAGACAGTTCAAGTGAAATTAAAATCATCTGTATGCTAGAAAATCCTTTTTGCATTATTAAAGTCACTAATATTGGAACTAATATTCCCGCAGAATTCGAAGACTCTATTTTCGAAAAATTTTACCGCCTAGAACATCATTATAAATCTGAAGGTCAAGGAATAGGACTTGCGTCTAGTAGAGAGCTAACTGAGTCCTATCAAGGTACGTTAACTTTGGATAATTCCCAGCCCAACTTGGTTCAGTTTATTGTTTCGCTGCCAATTGATCTGATTTTTAATATCGACCAAACATTAGTTGAAAATGAAATAGCAGCGAGTTTGCAAACAAACACAGCTCCAAATCAAGATAAAAGAAGACTGCTTATTGTTGAAGATAATTTGGAAATAAACCAATTTCTGGTGCAGTTATTAGCATCAAGCTATCAAGTATTAAGTGTACACAATGGTAAAGAAGCTGTTGAACTTATTGATGACTTTCAACCCGATTTGATTTTATCCGATGTTATGATGCCGCTAATGGATGGGTTTGAGTTATGCCAATTTATCAGGCAAAGCAATAAGCCTTATAATAAAATTCCGATTATTTTGCTCACTGCTAAAAATGATATGTTAAGCCAAAAACAAGGATTACAGGCTGGGGCAACAGACTATTTAAGTAAGCCTTTTAGCGGCGAAATATTAAAATTAAAAATAGCTAATTTATTAGATTCATCAACTGAAACAAGAAACAAGATTACAGAATCAGCATCCAGTCGCTTTCAAGTAGAGCTGTCAAAAGATGACACGCGCAATCGTTTTATTCAACGGACTCAGGGCTTTTTAAAAGTACATTTTCCCGACCCTGAATTTAATGTAAAGAAGCTTTCAGAATTATTGGCTATGGATGAAAGAACGTTGAGGCGAAAAGCAGAACTTTATTTGTCACAAAAGCCCAAAGATATAATCCGAGAATACCGACTGCAGTGTGCTTATGAGATGCTAAAATCTGGCGACAGTATTTTGCAAATATCATTATCTTGTGGTTTTACAACCTTGGCACATTTTTCGAAATGCTTTAAAGATAAGTTTCAGAACCCCCCCAAACAGGTTCAACGGGAACTCATTGTTACGAGAAACCAATGAACCAGATATATTCACATTTATAATTATTGTGTAATGCTTAAAATAGCAATAATACCATTGCGTATAAATAGGTGATCAATGATTGCGCAGGAAAAACTAACAAGAGCAAGACGCTTGATTGAGTAATGGCGAGCTATTGCGATTGAAAGCAACGTAGCCATTGTTAGTTTTAACCAGTAAGTGTAAGCAAATACTTATGCGGATTAGCATAAACAGCTAGCAAGAGAGTTTATTTTACCCTAATGATATTCTTATGATTAGGAGGATAAAGTATTGAAACACTGCGTGATTTCTGCTGAATCAACCAAATTATTTATAGTCTCTTTAAAAGCAGAGACACACAAATCAGGGAATTCCACAGATAATACCAATTGAGTTTCTTCCTTTTTGAGACACATAATGTAAGCAAGTGGTAAATACTTAGCATTGAAGTTCTTTTTGAATACGGTCGTCCTTATTTGACTTGCTGAATATGTACTACGTTGCCCATACTCTTTTTCTAATAATGGACGTAACTTTTTAACATACCGTTTTATGGCAAATTTGTTGAACATAGGCTGCTTTCCTTTGAGTTAAGATTCTGCACTTAATTCTTTGTTGTTACCGGAATGGGTGTAACCAATAATCACCGGGGTATGATTTGGTTATTCATTAAACCATCTAAATACTATTGATGTTGCTGATGAATCCCAACACTAAATTTCGGTGCGTATGATAGGAAAAAAATAACTCTAAAGCTTATCTGAATCGGGCGTTTTTTTATCAAAAGCGCTCTAAATAGAATGGTGTCTGTTTTTTAAGTACTTTGTAAATGCAATGGAGTAATTTCAGTTGGAGAATGAAAGCACTAAATTAAAAAAAGACCAAAAGTAAAAATACTATTGGTCTCTCATTAAAAATTGTTAACCAATTTAAGTTCGAAATATTCTAAAAATTAAGATTGTTTTTTAAATCTACGTGCTGATAATCCCATAAGGCCTAATGCAAAAATGGCAAATGTAGAAGGCTCTGGTACAGCGGTCGTAGCATCAGGTTCATAGGTATAATTTACTGCAACTTTACCCCATGAACCGGTTTGAAATGAATTTCTAAAAAAACCAGTCCCAGAGTCAACGTTATTAGTAATAATTGTTTGTGCAAAACCCGAAAAATTAAATTCAATATCATTGCCTAAAGTGAATGCTGAAAAATCAACATTTGTTAAGGCTGAGCTAATTTCTCCACTTGATAAGCTATAGTTGAAAGTGTCGTCAACAGTATTTGTAATTAGGTTAAACGTCCCCGGTAAAGCACTTGAGTCACTTAAAAAAGGGTTGGTCTCTGTCGATGAGCGAAATATAAAGTCATCTGCTACGCTAGTACTAACTTTCCAATCTTGGAATATAGAAATACCAACATCAGCTCGTCCGTTAGCAATACTTGTGTTTTGCTAAGAGCCTTCGCTATTCATTTGACCAAATACTGTGATGCCGACACCAGTTAACGTGCCAAGGGCAGTATCAAATGAGTTAATTGATAGCGTTTCATTTAAGAAACCAATTTCAACATCATTTGTGCTTCCCTGATTTCCGAAGCTAACTTCTTGAGAAACAAGCCCTGCAAATGAGTTTGTGCTTGCAAGTAACAGACTTGTGATAAATAATTTTTTCAAAATACTTCCTTTATATATTTTTAATTTGATGGTGTGCGAGAACTGCTGATGGTACAAATTGCACCATATTGTTTACCTCTTTTTTTTAGTGGTTTTTGGCTTTTTGCACTTGATTTCAGCAAGTGGTAAATACTTAATATTTAGATTGTTTTTGAATACATTTGTCCTTATCTACCTTGCGGAATATGCACTACGTTGACCATTCTTTTTCTAATATCAACCTAACCTTTTAACATGGTGTTTATGAAACATTGGCCCTACTCTTTAATTAGGGTTTTGTATCCATACCGGAATTGGTGTAACCAATAAACACCGAAGTATGATTTGGTTCTTCATTAAATTTAGGTTTTTATGATAGGAGAAAAATAGCTCTAATGCTTATCTGAATCGGGCAGTTTTTTATCAAAAACGCTCTAAATAGAATGGAATCGATTTTTTAAGGCGCTTGGATTCAAATAATAAGTGCATAACTTGAAAGGGTAGAAAAAGCGGTCAGCTGAATATATGCTAATCGCTTTTTCTCCGGCAAGATGTGCACCAATGAATATATATAAACAACTGACCTATGAACCACGATGCCGGATTTATACTTTAAGTAAAATAGGTATGAGCCAAAATAAAATAGCCAAACAACTAAAGGTAAAGTTTATCAATCACGTAGTAAGGATAAACAAGCTGGCAGAGGGTTTATTAAGAAGCGCATAAGTATTGATGAGCGCCCGCACGTTGTTGATGATATAAGTCGAATTGGTGATTGGGAAATTGAGCTGATTATTGGCAAAGGCCACAGTGGTGCATTGGTTATTATTGTAGAACGGAAAACTAACCTGACATTGAGGGGGAATTAATAGTTTGTGATGCATTAGCAAAAAATCAATAAAATTTCAAAACGAACTATTGTAATAGACGGATGAAATATTAAACCAGAGTATTCTTAACAAGGAAACAGGTTTAAAGAATAATACCGAGCCACTTCTCTTAGGCTTAGGTATAGATCTAGCCTTGTTTGTGTTTACGTGCCATTCCCCAACCTATGATACCTGCACCTATTATTGCGCCTATCCATGCATAAGCTTCAGTTTCGGGTGAAAGTTGTTTGGCAAAGATGATTGTAAGCATCGAAAAAATACACAGTCCCCAACCAAACATTTCGACTTTGCTTAAATATTTGGAGAGGAAAAAATTCGATTCTTTTGGGGTTTTCTGCATGTTTAACCTCTATGGTTTTTTGACTCAAAATACATTGGCTTTTATTTAGCGACACGATACCAGTTAATTCCAGAAAACCAAGGTTTTCAGACTGAAGCTTGATTTCACAAACGCAGGGCACATTAATTGGGACAACTATTCCAGCTATTATTGAAGATATAAATCTGCATGAATAAAAGGTGCCATAGCCAGTAAAGTCGCTTGACGATATACACTCTCCCTAGTGGCTAAGCCGTTGGTTAATAAGCCAATAGCGCCTCCTTTTTGTTTGATGTTGTTAGTGTTAAATAACCTGTCCATCACATGACCTAGTTCTTCGCCGTTTTGTAATGCTTGATAAATTACGGGTGGTAAAGGTAGGTTGCAACTGCGCCCAATAAACATGTGTTTTTGATTGGCGATAACAACAAAAGCAAAGGTGGCGGGACCGTATTCGAATTGGTCGACACCGCCTTCAATAGCCACATAAAAGTCGGCTTGACTGTGTTGTTGACAATATTTGACCCTATTGATGGCGCCAAGCTGTGTTTCTGGACTCGTCATAGGCTGTTCCGCTACCTTTGATGGTGCGTTTACACCAACACATTCTACTTCTTCTAGCGCCAACATATCGCATATTGCTGACTTAGCCGCGTTAATCTTTACTGGGTTTTTTGATCCCACTACAATCTTTATCATTCAGTTGCTCGGTTAATTATCTAAGTTAATCTAAGTTAAATGACAAAATTGTAGCATTAAGCACTTTATTAATCTGAATTCGGGTTAAGACGTGCCGATTCTTTTAAAGTAACTATAATAAAAACAATAGGTTAGAAGCTTACTATTTGTTTTGTAGCTTATTTAATTCATCCAGTGCCGATATTATTGTGTTTATCAAGGCGAGCTTGTGAAGCAATAGCCAGCTATTGAGAGCAAGTTCAACGAAGATAGGCGCAATAATAGCGGTGCTGGACGGTATGGCTTATCCCGACTTCAGGTTTATTAAAACTCTACTCGATTACCTTGATTTAGCGCGATATAATGCCAGTCGATTAATCAAAAATATTAAGAGTTAAACAGTCCGCGATGAACAATGCACCCCCAGAATCTTTGATCCGCACTTGGGTTTGGATGATGTCCGAAAACAATGATCCAGAACTGATGAATAAAGGCCGACAAAACTTGATCAGTGCTTTTGGCAGTTTACAAAAGGCTATTCAGTATATTGAACAACACGCAGATTCTAATGATGAGAATTAAAGCCTTTCTTTCTTGAAAGTCCATAAGTTGCAAGGGCATATTCAAACCATTTATTTGGTGGAGTATGCCGAAAAATTGTTATTACTTGATGGTTGTTGTCGTGCAGATATCAGTAAACTTGAGCAGTTTATTGCTGGGGAATTAGCTCGGCCATTCTCTGATTTAAAGCTGATTGTTGTCACCCATATGCACCCTGATCATGCAGGGGCCGCTCACAAATTGCGTAAAATTACAGGTTGTAAAATTGCGAGTGCGAATATGTCGAGCCAATGGTATAAAGGCCTAAGGGGCAGGTTTATGCATTTGGTGGATATTGCTCTAGCCATGTGGGTGGCGAGTAGAATGGGCAAAACCAGAAAAAATTTATGGTATCCAGCCCATCTTAAAATTGATTATGCCTTAGCAGATCAAGCTAAACTCCCCGGTTTTGATGAATGGTGTGTGTTGTTGACTCCAGGTCATACAGATCGAGATTTATCTGTGTTGCACCTAGCTTCAAAACGGATCTATGTAGGAGATTTATTGGTCAAAGTTAAAGACCGCTTTATTCCACCTATTCCAGTGAATTATCCTAGTCAGTATCTCGCTTCAATTCTAACTCTGCAAGCCTTGCGACCTGCTTCCATTATGCTGGCCCATGGTGGTGAAGTGGAGTTTTCTGAGCGAGATTTTGCCCATGTTTTGACAGTGGCACCTAGAAAACCCTTTACCATATGGACTCCGGCTAAAAATAAATTGAAGCGTTTATTACTCAGAAAAAAGGGCTAAAACTAGCTAGTCTTAGCCCTTTTAAAATTGTTCACTTTGAATGAAAGCAGTACCAAGAAGCTTGCTTCTCCCGAGTTGAAAGGCATTTATATCCTTTTGGCTTTCATCTCATTCACACAATAGTCTACAGCTCTCACTGTTATTGCCATAAAGGTTAGAGAAGGGTTTTGTACTGCACTTGAGCAAAAGCTAGCGCCATCAGTTACAAACAGATTGTCCACGTCGTGACATTGATTAAAGCCATTTAGCACTGAATCTTTTGGATCGCGTCCCATCCGTGCTGTGCCTAATTCATGTATGGCAAGACCTGGGTTGTTTTCACCGATAGAGTTATAACTCTTAACTTCTGTTAGCCCTGCTTTGGTTAACATATCAAAGGCCGTTTGCTCGGCGTCTGCCATCATTAATTTTTCGTTTTCTGACCAAGTACAATCAATATCAATAAGGGGAATACCCCATTTGTCGGTTTTAGTGGGGTGTAGCGCCATGTAATTATCAAAACGGGGCAACATTTCACCTTGGGCATGAAGACCCATACTCCACTTTCCTGGTTTGTTGAGCTTATTTTTGTAATCGGCACCTATGCCATTTTGATTCGCGTTACCCTGCCAGTTATCCCGTTGACTGCCACCCGAAAGTCCATACCCTCGGACATAATTTTTCTTGTATAACGATGGTTTGTACTGAAAATTAGGGACTAATATGCCTGACGGTCGTCTACCTGAATAGTACTCATCTTCAAAACCCTCTACTGTGCCTACGGCACCCGCATTGTAGTTGTGATCCATCAAATAATGGCCAAGCACTCCAGAACTATTCGCAATTCCGTTTGGAAACGACTTAGTTTTGGTGTTCAACATGATTTGTGCCGAGCCTAGGGTCGAGGCACATAAAAACACTACCTTTGCAAAATACTCACGAGTACTTAGGTTGTCGTTATCTACAACTCTGACACCTTTCACTCGTTGGGTTTTTTCATCATAGATTAGGCTATGCACCACACTGTTTGGGGCAATTGATAAGTTACCTGTTTTAGCCGCAGCGGGCAGAGTAGAACTTTGGGTAGAGAAATAAGCCCCAAAAGAACATCCCTTTTGACATTCGTTTCTTGCCTGACAAGTAACACGCCCTTGTTCTAAATGTAGTTGTGTAGGCTGTGTTAAGTGGGCGGTGCGGCCCATGATTAAATGTCTGTCGGGAAACTGTTCTTCGATTTTTTGTTTAACATGTAACTCGGGTGCAGTCATTTCAAATGGAGGTAAAAACTCGCTGTCAGGCAATTGTTCTAGACCTTCATTGCTGCCACTTATGCCTGCAAATGTTTCTACGTAGCTATACCAAGATTCAAGATCCTTGTAACGAATAGGCCAATCATTTCCGTGACCATCTGCTTTATTGGCAGAAAAATCATAATCACTAAGGCGATAAGATTGACGATGCCACAGAAGAGACTTTCCTCCTAATTGGTTGGCTCTAATCCAATCAAACCCTGTTCCTTCTTTGGTAGTGTAGGGTAAGTCCTTGTCGTTACCAAAGAAGTGTTTAGTGGCGTCGCTGAAGGCATAACATTTTTTTTGTACAGCGTATTTTTCTTCAATGAGCAAATTATCGACCTTGGTTCTGTTTTCAAACTCCCAAGGGCCTTTGCCTTCGCCAATATAGTCTTTTCGATGTTCGACTACCCGGCCGCGCTCTATCATTAATGTCTGCATACCACGTTCACAAAACTCTTTGGCAGCCCAACCTCCAGTGATACCTGAACCTACCACTATGACATCGTATTCTTGGTCACTTTCTTGAATATATAAATCTGTCGTCATGTTATTTACTCGTGATTCTGTTTGTTATGTCTGTTTGCTGTCATTATCAAAAATTAATAATAAGCCTGCGGACTCCAAGATTTTGTTTCTGCATTGGCAGGGATAGCGCCGATAAAACCACCAGGAATAGGTTGGTAATTGAGTGCTTTTGTCACCCCAACTTCAGAAGTGAAGTAACCAAATACGATCAGTGCTTTTAAAAATCTAAATTGGTCTTTTTCACTATCTGTAGACATACTATTAGTTTCAAAATCCACCAATAGCTGCTGTTGTTGCTGTGGTTGCAACAACACAAATGATTTAGCAAATTCTCTAGTCGCCAGCAAATCAACTGTATTAATAATATGAATACAATCATCTTGTTGCTGTTTGGAGTGGCAATGTAGCAACTGATGAGGGACAAATTCATGGCATCCCACTTCGACTGCGCTAGGCGTGTCTGTTTTAGGTAATATGGTTTCGCATAAGCTGTAAAGAACTGTTAATTCTTGCTCTGAAAACAAGTTGCCGTCCTTGGGCGGATTAGACCTTTGCGCTGCAAATTGTTCAGCCACTGGCACACTGCAACCCGACAGCACCGCTGCTGCCGTAGTGGCGCCAAATAAAGCGACCATTTTTTTCATAAACATTCGACGATTATCCTCGTCATATGTTCTTTTTTCTAATTCGGTTTTGTTTGAATTAGTAGGCATACCCATCTCCTCAATATTCTATTTAAACAATCGCTTTATTTAGCAATACCAGCTCATTAATGCGTGGTCGACTTAGAATTTACTTTACGCATAATCCAATAAAACCCAGCAAATAATACTATCAACACAAGTGGGAACAGGATCAGGTTGTTTAAAGCAGCATGACCTGAAGCTAGGGCTAGGTCATTACCGGTTAGGCCTTTAGCTGCGGCTTCTGCTGTAGCTGAATCTATCCAACCACCAATAATCGGGTTCCATATGCCCATTGCAAACATACCTGCACCACCCATTAAAGACATGCCCAACGCGCCTGTTTTAGGAGCGTATTCACTAGTACAACCAATCATAGTTGGCCAGAAGTAGGTTATACCTAAAGCAAATACAACTGCGGCAAAATAGACTGCAGTACCTTGCAATTGAGTCATTAAGAATAAACCTATGCTAGCTAAAACTGCAGACGCTAATAAAACACCAGGGGGACTTAGTTTATGTACAAGGGGGCCAGCATAGAATCGACCAAGAGCCATGATACCGGTAATTAAAGCTAATATAAGCATTGGAGTGGCGCCAGATGCTTCTAGAATTTTGTTTATCCATTGTCCTGGACCAAACTCACTTACTGCTGTCATAGTCATACAAACAGCTAAGAAAATGTAGATTGGGTTAAGTAATGCTTTTAAATTACCGCTAGTTGAATCGTCTTCGGTTTTTAGTTCAGGGAATTTAAAACCTAACATCATGATGCCGTAAATAGCAGTAGGCACTAACATAGTGGCTACTTGTGCTTCCCAGCCTAGACCTAAACTGTTCATGCCTGCAGATACAAGAGAGCCAATTACAATGCCGCCTGGGAACCATACATGGAACTTGTTTAACATAGCCGTTTTATTGTTAGGATAAAGTTGCGCAATAATGGGGTTACAGCCGGCTTCTACTAATCCATTGGCAAAACCTACCAGAAAAGTTGAAATCATTAAGCCCCAAAAACCATCAGCAACAATGGTAAGTATTAACCCTAAGGCATGTCCGATAAATGCTAACCATACAATCAGTTTTGCGCCAATTGCATTATAAAGTGCGCCGCCAAATATCATGGCAAGAGGGAAACCTAAAAAGGCCATGCTGGCTATCCAGCCTAGTTCTTTACCGCTTAAACCATATTGTTCACCTAATTCACCTAAGATCCCCGCGCGAATTGCGAATGTCATAGCGGTTACTATTAGGGCTATACAACTTATTTTAAATACGCGTTTAGCGTCCTCATCTGAAATGGCCGTTGTCGCATTCATATTGTTTTACCTTATTTAATGCCTAGTATTTTATTATTCATTTCAACGTCTTTTTCCACACCGGCAAAATCGTCAAACGCTTTTTCTGTAGGTCTAATTATGTGGTCGCTAATAAATTTAGCGCCCTCTGCCGCGCCATCTTCGGGGTGTTTAATGCAACATTCCCATTCCATCACTGCCCAACCATCAAAATCGTATTGCATCATTTTGCTAAAAATAGCTTTGAAGTCGATTTGACCATCACCTAAAGAACGGAAACGACCCGGTCTGTCTATCCAATCTTGGTAGCCGCCATACACACCACTGCGTCCATTGGGATTGAACTCTGCATCTTTTACATGGAAGGCTTTGATCCGCTCATGATAAATGTCGATAAAGGCTAGGTAGTCGAGTTGTTGTAATACGAAGTGGCTGGGATCATATAAAATATTAGCTCGAGGATGATTGTCGACCGCTTCCAAGAAGCGCTCAAAGGTCACTCCATCGTGTAAATCTTCACCTGGATGTAGTTCATAACAAAGGTCTACACCGGCTTCATCAAAAGCATTCAAAATAGGTAACCAACGTTTCGCTAATTCTTTAAAACCTTGTTCAACCAAACCTGCTGGACGCTGTGGCCATGGATATATGGTTTGCCATAATAGTGCGCCAGAAAAAGTTGCATGACCCGTTAAACCCAATCTTTGGCTGGCTTTAGCGGCATACATCATTTGTTGAATTGCCCAGTCGGTACGTGCTTTGGGATTATTATGTACTTGGGTAGGAGCGAAGCCGTCAAACATCTGGTCATAAGCTGGGTTTACGGCTATTAATTGGCCTTGCAGATGGGTAGAAAGCTCAGTAATTTCTAGCCCTGCTTGGCTTGCAATGCCTTTGATTTCGTCGCAATAGTCTTGGCTGCTTGCTGCTTTTTTTAAGTTAAATAATCGGCCATCCCATGACGGAATTTGAATACCTTTAAAACCTAATCCTGCCGCCCAAGCACAAATTTCTGGAAAAGAGTTAAATGGACTGTCATCACTGGCAAATTGCGCGAGAAATATACCCGGGCCTTTGATTTGTTTCATTAGTCTGATCCTGAAATTGTTAAGGGGGATAAATCGAAGTCATGCCATTTCAACTCAGACTGGCTGAACTTCACTGTGTTTTCGATAAAAGCCATGCCACGGATGGCTTGTTCGATTCCAGGTACGTCAAAAGCTTCATTTGAGCATGGAACACCTTTTTCAAATGCCTGTATTTGAATGGCAAAGTTTTGGTAAATATTCGCGAAAGCCTCTAAATAGCCCTCTGGGTGCCCAGCGGGAGTGCGTGTGGCGGCCTGTGCAGCGGGGCACAAATCCCCAACACCAGTGCGGATAAGTTGCGTTGACTTATTGTTAGTTCTAAGCCATAAACTATTGGGTTCCATTTGTGACCAATCAAGACTGCCCTCTTCTCCGTATACTCGTAAACGTAGGTTGTTTTCTTCACCTACTGATATCTGGCTAGACATCAGCACTCCACGAGCGCCGTTGTCAAAACGCAATAAAACGGTACCGTCGTCGTCGAGTTGCCGGCCTTCAACCACAGCATTTAGATCTGCACACATGGCTGAAATGTTGGCATCTAGGACATATTCAGCCAAATTGGCAGCATGTACCCCGATATCACCCATGCAGCAGCTAACACCTGCTCTTTTAGGATCAACACGCCACTGTGCTTGTTTACTACCTTCATCTTCTTTGTTAGCCAGCCAGCCCTGGCTGTATTCCACTACCACCTTAGTGATTTTTCCTAAAACCCCTGTTGCAACTAGGTGTTTGGCTTGTTTAACCAAAGGGTAGCCGTTGTACGTATGGGTGAGGCCATATAGTTGCTTGGATGTCTTTAATACATCAGCTAAATCCAAGGCTTCTTGTAGCGTGAAAGTGGCAGGTTTATCACTTAGTACATGAAACCCTGCTTCTAGCGCCGCTTTGGCAATAGGAAAATGCAAATGATTAGGCGTAACTATAGAGACAAACTGCATTCTTTGCTGCTCTGGTAACTTCGCTTCTTCGGTAAACATTTGTGCATAATTGGCATAACAGCGTTCAGCAGGCAAATATAAGCTTTGCCCAGAGGATATACTTTTCGCTGGATCTGAACTGAAAGCGCCGCATACTAATTCAATATTGCCATCTAGGTTGGCTGCCATACGATGCACTGCACCAATAAAAGCGTCTTGACCGCCACCGACCATTCCCATTCTTACTTTTCTAGGCTGTTGCATAGTGTTACCTAATATTCACTGAGTGGATCAGCCGAATAATCACAAGTTAAATTTATGTTAATTATGCTAGCTCATTGTAGCTATTCAAGCCTAATATAAATTCGGCAATTAAATGCAATAAATTCAGCGTGCTATGCTCTAGTGATTTTTATCGGAGAGAGCATTGCGCATTAGATTTGAAAATGATGAGCGGCTTATTGGTGAGTCATTAGCCATTGTTGTTTAAGTTTATTAGAGGCGTTTAAGCAATGTAATTCATGTTAGTCAGACAGATAAATAAGGACTAATTTATAGGTGAATAAATTTCGACGTGACCACGTCCCTGTTCTTTTACTTTGTACATAGTGTTATCTGCATTGACCAATAATTCATGGAGTACTTTGCCATGCTCAGGAGCAATGACTATTCCAATACTTACGCCTACGGTGCAACTCAGATCGGGTTGAATTTGAATAGGCTGTTGTATTTGTACTAACAATGCTTCGGCTTGTTTTTTAATAGCTTGGTTGTCTGCATCATGCATATGAAAAGCGATAACAAATTCATCGCCTCCCCAGCGAATACACACGTCAACATCAAGGCTAAACATTGTGGTAATTCGTTTGGATATTTGCTGGAGTACTTTGTCGCCAGCTTCATGACCATAGGTATCGTTGATAGGCTTAAATTTGTCTAAATCAATCATCATCAATACAAAAGGTTGTTGATTTTTAATACTAAAAAATAACATCTTGTTTAGTTTTTTCTCACCAGATCGCCTATTTAATAAATGGGTTAGTAGGTCGTGATCTGCTTCAAAACGAGTCTGCAGCTCTCGTTCGGCTCTTTCGGTTACATCGTATAAGATGACTTCGATAATGGAGCTTGGAATGTCTGGCTGTTGCCGTTGATCTGTGACTTTGGCAAACAAACAATGCATCCATTTTTGTTTATCACCCACCTGACATTCAATATCCAAGGCAACTTGTGCTATTTCGGGTTTGTTGCGTATCTCACGTAACAATTGTTGTAACTTATCAGGATTTGTCATCAGTGTGGGGAAATGTAGAGAACTAAGGTCATCGCTACCTTGTGCCGTAAAGTAGGCAGCAAATGCTGGGTTAAAAGTACTGATGTTATCTTTATCATCTACCAAACAAATTCCTGCACTTGCTTGTTCAAATATTAGTCTGAATTTACTTTCAAGAATTTGCGTTTTTACCCTAAGGTTTCTTTCCATATTGAACGAATGGTGTAACTCATGCATCAATGCATTGATCCCTATGACAAGTTTGCCAATTTCATCCTTACCTTGGTAGGGCAACATGCGCATAGTGGTTGGGCTGCGTGGATCGATCTGGTCGACGTTGTCGATTAGTTTCTGAATGGGTTTAGTAAGCCAGCGGTGAACTAGCACTGATACAAAAAAAGCCAAGGTTAACGAAAGAGATAACAAACTAAATATTTCTATTTTAGTAGCATTTTTTGTTTGTTGTTGGATAAATTTTTCGTCTAAATAAATTTCTAAAACACCCACTTGTTCAATCGCAATAAAAGGATGGTTTAAGGTACTGGAAATCCGATCTGAGTTGCCAGTGAATTCGCCTGATATTACTTCTAAGCCTTTGTCATTACTAAGCTTGGCGCCTTTTATTGACGGGTTGATGGCTAGGCCGTTAACAATTTCTTGGGCGAGTTCCGGATCATTTACATATGCCGCAATCACGGCTGTTTTTTCTACTGTTTTTGACAATTGTTTTGCAAGCAAATAACTACTTTGTTGCCGAGTTTCCAAACCTAAATAGTAGGATAGTGCTGAAGCGAAGAACGATACAACTACTGCCACTAATGCGATGGCCAGCGCTACTCTGATATAAAGTTTTGGACTGATATAAATCAAATATAAACACCAATTTCATTTAAATAGTTACTGTTGTAACAGGAATATAGGCCACTTTCGAACTAGATCCTGCTATTTGTGACCAATCAAACTTAAAGCACCTTTTATGAACTAAAGTTACAGACTTTCATGCTTTGTTGCTGACGTCACTATATTCTCAAAAAATGCTGCAATAAGGAAATATTTCGAAACGGCTGGAGCTGTGAACATTCAAGTGAGTAATAACCTAACAGCACCTGGTGCTTGTATCCACGAAATGGGAACTACACGTATGGTCATGACTCAAAAACAGTGAGCTGAATAAATGGAACCAAGTCCATGACGTGCTCAATGTATTTGTTACAGTTGGTGTTTGTATGACTAGTTCAGGTACACAAAGGCCGCTGTTTTAAACGTATAAAGCCATCATACAAAGCAGTCCGATAACGCAAAGCTTCTTTGGTGGCAGGATCTGCCTGGCTATCTTCTTGCGCATGTTGAAACAACTTATCTGAGGTGGTGATAATGTTCTCAATTTCAGAGCTGTCTTTTGCTTCTAGCAAGGGCAATAAATTAATCAGTAAAGCTTGATAGGGTAATAATGTCTCTGCCTGTTTAAGTTCGGTTAAGGCTGCCCGGGCCGGAATACAAGCTTTAAGCACAGCAATAAAATCCACCACCTTTGCTGCGGGTGGCAGTGGTGGAGTTGATTAAATGGAATATCGGCTTGCCATTTTATGTTTGTTTTATCTTGTTTTGTCGATATGAAGTGAGTAAATGTCGATGAGATCGACAGGTAAGTTCTTATGTCGATAGAAGTTAATTAATTCGATACGTTTGATTCAATGTCGATGCCGTCGATATGAAGGCATGTTGTGTCGATAAAGTTCGGTTTTATAAACACAAGCTAATAAACCTGCATAGATCATCCCAATTTCTATACATGATTAAGCACTTATGTATGTTTAATGTGTTTTTTTAACCGTAATAGCCAAGAAAACCTCTACAAGATCACTAGAGCATTACACCCCACAATGAACGGCAACTTCTTGAGAAAAGGCTCCACTGAGCTGGCGTAGTTTGATTAAACTGCTGGTAGGATCGGCAGCGAAAGCTTGCTCAGCATTCTAAGACAATTGAAAAAATAACGGGTCATGTTCATCAAGGTAAGGAAAATTCGATGTTCTTCGTCAAAATAAAATACTCTCCGTGTCCTTGAATCAACTTAGATTATTTTGTATTGCTGCACTGTAATGATGAAAAAGTAGCGTTAAATCTTCACCATCTTTGCCATCGTATCAGTGACTAAGTAAAAATGCATATTTTTAAGTCATTGATTTGTATGGGTAAATGTGACTGCGGTTAGACCGTCGTCACTTTCCAACATTATTTGTAAACCACAAGTGTACGAACATATTAAAGCTTGATAAAAACTTGCGGTCTATCTGAGCAAAACAGCTTTAATGTTTGATCTTTTTTTCAAGCATTGTTTGCTTTGAATTATAATAAAGTCTGATAATTTTAATGAGGAACTGCAATATAGTTGTTAAGAAATCAGATAAAACGCAGCTTAGTTTGACTGACAAAAAAGAGCCTAATAGCAGACAGTCGAGCGTTAAGCCTGATGGTGAAGTTTGTGCGAATACCCGACAGACATAGCTCGCTGGCCGACATAGTGGTTATAGCATTTTCAGACGGTGAAGATTTACAAGCTATTACACGTCATTCCCGCGAAGGCGGGAACCCCTAAATAGTCTCAGTAAGCTCAATCGATTCTCACCCAACCAAGTCAAAATATAAGTCTTCCCAGCTAGGATTTAACTCATTGATGAGTCGGTTTTTCCATTCTCTGTTCCATTTCTTGAGCCTTTTCTCTCGAAGTATTGCGCTATCCATATCTTCAAGTTGCTCAAAATAGACTAGTTTGGTCAAGTTGTATTTGAAGCTAAAGCCCTTCAATTGTTTGTTTTTATGTTGATAAATACGCTGCACTAAATTACTTGTTACACCTATGTATAGCGTACTGTTGTTATCATTTGTGAGAATGTATATGCAGGGCTGTTTCATAGTTGAACTCCTTTTCAATCATTTAATAAATATATGCAGAAATTTCCATGTTGAAAAGGACGATTCTTTTAGATTAGCCAGTTGGTTTTGGAGGTTCCCGCCTTCGCGGGAATGACGGGGTATATAAGGCAAAATGTCACTGTCAGCTTACTCGGTAAACTTGCCGTTGAAGGCGTCATTACTGACAGGCGGTTGATCGCTCAAAGGGGACTAAACCACAATAAATCGCTAAGTCCGCAATCTTGGGCACACCGGTCAGTCGCGCTTTTGCAAAAGCATGAATCGCTTTCGTAAAGCTTTACCCCTAATGCCGAACACATTGTGGTTCAGAAATATCAAACATTATTATAAATTAACAAACTTCATTATCGTCTGACAACAAGGTCAAAAATCACATTCTAACCAGCTATTCCACAGTAACAGATTTTGCCAAATTCCTAGGCTGATCTACGTCTGTACCTTTTATTACCGCAACATAATATGACAATAATTGTAAGGGCAGGGTATAGACTATTGGAGCCACTGCCGCGTCACAATGAGGGACATTAATTACGCGCATTGTCTCGTCACTTTTGAAGTTGGCTTGTTTGTCAGCGAAGACATACATAATGCCACCGCGAGCGCGGACTTCTTCAACGTTTGATTTTAGTTTTTCTAATAGTTCATTATTAGGTGCGACCACTATGACTGGCATTTCGTCGTCAATGAGTGCTAGTGGACCGTGTTTAAGTTCACCTGATGCGTAAGCTTCGGCATGTATGTAAGATATTTCTTTGAGTTTCAGGGCTCCTTCCATGGCGATAGGGTATTGATCGCCTCGACCTAAAAACAAGCTGTGTTGTTTATCCGCAAATTCTTTAGCCAGTTCTTTGATGCCCGCGGTTAACGTTAGTGTTTCTTCTAACTTAGCAGGTAAGCTATGTAGTGCTTTAACAATGTCATCATGGTCTGTTTGAGACATGTTGTTGTATTGGCCAAGTGCCAAGGTCAACATTAAAAATCCAGTAAGCTGGGTAGTGAACGCTTTAGTAGAAGCTACGCCAATTTCTGCACCAGCAAGTGTCATAAAGGCTAAGTCAGATTCTCTTACTAGTGATGATCCTGGTACGTTACAGATAGTTAAACTTGCTGAATAACCGAGTTGTTTAGCCAATCTAAGTGCGGCTAGTGTGTCTGCAGTTTCACCTGATTGTGAGATGGTGACTATCAGGCTATTGGGATGCACAAAGGATTTTCGGTAGCGAAATTCTGAGGCAATTTCGACATTACAGGATACGTTAGCATATTGCTCTAACCAATAACGCGCTGTCATACCCGAATGGTAGCTAGTACCACATGCGATAATTTGTACGTGTTTAATACCAGCTAATATTTTGTCAGCACCTTGGCCAAATATATTTGGACTGATGCCAGTAGCACTTAAACGGCCTTGTAAGGTGTTACGGATAACATTGGGTTGTTCGTGAATTTCTTTTAACATGTAATGGCGATAACCGCCTTTATCACCTGCATCGTGTTCTACGTCTGACTCAACAACTTCTCGCTCTACTACTTCGCCAGTTTGGTCATACACTTTAATGCTAGTACGGGAAATTTCGGCAACATCTCCTTCTTCTAAAAACATAAAACGACGGGTTACAGGTAACAATGCCATTTGGTCTGAGGCGATAAAGTTTTCACCTATGCCTAAACCAATCACTAGTGGACTTCCAGAGCGGGCGACAATGATGCGCTGTGGATCATTTTTATCCATAATCACTGTGCCGTATGCACCGTGAAACTTAGTTACTGAAATTTGTACCGCTTTAAGTAAATCGCCGCATTTATCTAGTTCTAAGTGAACCTGATGAGCAATGGTTTCGGTGTCGGTGTCTGAGCTAAAACCATAACCGGCTTGGGTGAGTTCTTGGCGTAAGGTCTGGTAGTTTTCGATAATACCGTTGTGAACAACGGCAATTCGTTCAGATGAAAAGTGAGGGTGGGCGTTGGCTTCTGTCACGCCACCATGGGTCGCCCAGCGTGTATGAGCTATACCGGTTGAACCTATAACAGGGTGTTGTTTTAACGCCTCAGCTAATTCTTTGACTTTACCTATTCGTCTGGTGCGTGTGAGATTTCCTTGGTTATCCAAGAGGGCAACACCGGCTGAGTCGTATCCACGATACTCTAAGCGTCGTAAGCCTTCTAATAATATTTCAACTACGTTACGTTCGGCAATTGCCCCTACAATCCCACACATATTAAGCTCCAATCTCTGTTGTGTTGGCGCAGATAACCTCTACACCATGTTGTTCAATTTGTTGTTTTATATCTTCAGGTATATGTTCGTCGGTTACTAGAACTGAAATTGCACTCCATGGCAACTCTACATTGGGTATTTTTCGTTGTAATTTTTCAGATTCAGCCATGACCACTATCTGATTTGATACCTTTGCCATTGCTTGGCTTAATTGGGTCAACTCGTTAAAAGTGGTGGTGCCTTTTTGAGGATCTAAGCCTGCTGCACCTATAAATGCCTGATCAAAGTTATATTCTTGGAGTACTAATTCAGCCATTTTGCCTTGAAATGAATGGGATTGAGGATCCCACGTACCCCCGGTCATTAATACTTTGGGTTCATTTTCTCGCTCTAATAAATAATTGGCGACCTGAAGTGAGTTGGTCATTACCAACAAACCTGTTTTGTGTTTTAGTTCAGGTAATAATGCAGCTGTGGTGCTGCCACTGTCTATGATTATGCGATTGTGATCTTTAATTAAAGACGCTGCGGCCGCGGCTATTGCTTTTTTTCGTGGTGATACTTTTTCATCACTAAGCTCAGACGAGCTTGCTGGAAGCAAAATAGCCCCACCGAATTTTCTGAGAAGCAAACCATTGCTTTCAAGTTCGACAAAATCTTTACGAATTGTCACTTCTGAAGTGGAGAATAGTTTAGCTAACTCATCAACTGCTACCTCGCCGCTGCGATTGAGTAGTTCGACTATTGCGCGCCTTCTTTGTTGAGTATTTCGTTTTTGCATAATTTAGAATAAGTTTCGATTTGAAACTTATTCTAAATTTAATCTTATGAAATGCAAGTTAAATATTTTTAGTGAAACTAATTCGCAATATATAGCCGCCAACTAAGAGCCGTGTATTAAAAATTCATAGACTTGAAGCGTATTTTAATCAGTGCTTATAACCTTTCTGGGTATTGGCTAAACGGTTAAGGTATATGCCTTAAGGGCTTTTTTATTATGCGCACTGGCAAGTATCCCAATGTTGCTTGATAGGATCCTTGGGATATGGCAGCGGAAAAACTTGGTATAAGATGCAATTAAAGTTACAAAATAGTGCCGCAGTTATTTAGCTACGGCATTTTATTAATAACTACTTTTTAGTGGGGCGCTGCCAATTACTTACATTTCTTTGTTTAGCTCTAGCAATAGCTAATTCATTATCATTGACTTCTTTGGTCACTACAGAGCCTGCGCCTACAGTAGCATTCGCACCAATATTGGCAGGTGCTACCAATGCGCTGTTTGAGCCAATAAAAGCACCATCACCTATGATGGTTTTGAATTTATTCACTCCATCATAATTACAGGTAATAGTACCCGCACCTATATTGGCACCTTCGCCTACCTCTGTATCGCCAAGGTAGCTTAGATGGTTGGCTTTTGAGCCTTTTCCTAAGG
The DNA here is from genome assembly GCF_000314995.1 of Paraglaciecola arctica BSs20135. Classification (GTDB taxonomy): domain Bacteria; phylum Pseudomonadota; class Gammaproteobacteria; order Enterobacterales; family Alteromonadaceae; genus Paraglaciecola; species Paraglaciecola arctica. The sequence goes on from NZ_BAEO01000027.1 coordinate 292,174, forward strand.
TGGTTTTTTTCATTTCAACAAAGTTACCTACCCGTGATTTCTCTTTCATCACAGTCCCGGGGCGTAATCGAGCATAAGGGCCAACACTACAATGCTCGCCCACTTTAGCTTGTTCAATAATGCAGTTGGCATGGATAACTGCGTTCTCTGCAATTTCACAATCAATCAATATACAATTTGCGCCAATAGTCGTATTTGAGCCAATTTTTACTTTACCTTCAACGATGACATTCACGTCTATTGTAATATCTTGCCCGATTTCCAATTCTCCTCTTAAGTCGAAACGTGCTGGATCTAACAAGGATACACCACGCATCATTAAGGCTTTAGCTTGTTCATCTTGGTAGGCGCGTTCGATCGAAGCAAGTTGCACTCTATTATTAATCCCTTCAACTTCAATTGCTGATGAAGGCTGAGAAGCATGAATAGATTTTCCTTCTTTGGCGGCCATCTCAATCACGTCAGTTAAGTAAAATTCACCTTGGGCATTGTTATTGTTTAGGGCTGACAACCAACGTTTTAAGTCTTTACCCCCCATAATCATCATGCCAGTGTTAGTTTCTTTGATTTGATGCTGTTGTTCTGACGCGTCTTTGTGTTCAACAATGGCTGTGACTTGTGAACCTTGTCTGATGATCCGGCCCATGCCAGTTGGATCGTCTAGCTCTACTGTTAACAAAGCAAGGTCGGCATCTTTTTTCACTGCTATTAATTGCTGTAATGTGGACTCTTTAATCAGCGGTGCATCACCTACCAATATCAATACGTCTTCGTTATCTTGAATATAAGGAGCTGCTTGCTGTACCGCATGGCCGGTGCCCAACTGTTTATCTTGTAGACACCAAGACAAATCATTGTGACTGAGTTTATTTTGTAGCTGTTCTCGTCCGTGGCCGTAAACTAAATGGATATTTGTGGCTCCCAATTTGTTTACAGTATCAATGATATGTTGAACCATGGGTTTGCCACCAATAGGGTGTAATACCTTAGGTAAAGAAGATTTCATTCTTGTACCTTTGCCTGCTGCTAAAACTACTACTGAAAAAGCCATTTAATTTCCTTTAAAAGTGAAGTGCCTGTCGCCTGTGCAAGCAATATCTTGGACATTTCTACATTCTACTTATTTGCTAATGTACTGTCAGTAGTTGAGTGGCAGTTATATAGTTTGTCTCAAATTTATTGCGAATATAGATAGAGGATCTTGGTAAAAATTTCAGAATGACTATTCTACATGATGACTATGCGCATATTTTAAGCAAAAAGAATAAAATAAAGAATATCGCTGATGACTCGATAGATAATTCTCCGTTATGATAGTGCTAGTTGCCTTTATGGCATTGGTTATTAGAAAACAGATTAGACAAAATTAAGAGCAGGGTTGCCCGTGAATATTTTTCGTACATTACATCGAAGTATCTTAATATTGTTTGCTGTGGTTGTAGTATCTATAGTCACCTTAGTTCATATCAGTGTATCTAAAATAGTTGCGGAACAAAGTAGAGCGCAACAACAATCCCACTCTCCAGCGATGCAACTGATTATTCAACAACTGATGCAGCCTCTGCATATTTCACAGACATTGGCTAAAGCTAAAGAGCTTAAAGATTTAATGCTTAACCCTGTGGAGAATGAAGAGCAAATTTTTGTGACTCTGAAGCGCTTAAATCAGGAGTTTTCATTAAACTTTTTTATCGCTAGTGAGATCAGTCGAGTTCAATATGATTCAGAGGGGAAGAAAATCGAGTTGAATGAAGGCAAAGTTGATTGGTATTTCAGATACAAATCCCAACCTGAAAATGCTATGGCTGATATTGGACAATGGCAAAACCCGCAGTTTTATATTGATTTAAAAATTTACGATGACGAAGATAATTTTCTTGGTGTTTTTGGCGTAGGTAAAAGTCTCAACGCATTTACCCAAGTGTTTAATGAGTATAAAAAAACCTACGGATATGATTTTATCTTTGTTGATCAGAATAAGGATATTACTCTGACATCTGATCCTGAGTTATTAATTAAAGGTGTAACCTTCAAAAATTTAGCCGATCTACCGTGGTTTCAAAACTTAAATCCAGAGCAACAACAAGCTTCATTAAATAATTTGTTATTACAAATTAATGGCCAAGAGGCACTTATTGCAGAGCTGAATATTCAACCATTTGACTGGACTTTATACATCATTACACCTCTTCAATCTCGGCAAACTGAGATAAGTCGCGGTTTTATCATTAGTGTAGTGACTTTATTAGCAGTGATATTTGGATTGTTTTTACTGATATACAACTTATTGTATTATTTCAAAAAAGACATCCAAAAAATCAAACAAATAGACATCCTCACCGAATTGCCTAATCGAAGTAACATCACCTTAAAATTTGAAGAACTGATGTATGAGAAGCAGTCGATGAGTTTGGTACTTATTGATTTAGATAACTTTAAGCCTATTAATGAAACTCACGGCAGGAAAGCTGGGGATATAGTGTTGCGTCAAGTAGCACAAATGTTGCAAACTGATATACGTGAAACAGACATTTTAGGTCGTTGGGGTGGTGAGGAATTTATCTTATTAATGCCTAATACCGGTCCTCATGAAGCGGTCGAATTATGTCAGGAGTTATGTAACAAGTTGGGGGCTATGACCATCACCACAGGCACAACTTCTATTCAAATAACAGGGAGTTTCGGGGTATCTTTTACCGCATCTCCACGCACTATGTCAGAAGTTATCTCTGCAGCAGATGATGCACTATTTTCCGCTAAACGAGATGGTAGAAACATGGTCAGGATGCAATTAATCGATTCTGATTAAAGCGCCCATAGTGTTTGATTAGACAACACTTTTTTCCAACTCCAACAGGCCAGCTTTGATTGATGTACCCCAAGCATAACCCGTCAACTTACCATTACTGCCGATAACACGATGACAAGGCACAACAATAGTAAGAGGGTTGCGTCCATTTGCCGCACCTACTGCCCTTACTGCCTTCGGATTGTTTATTGCTTTTGCAATAGCAGCATAACTGCAGGTTTTTCCATAGCCGATAGTCACTAGCTGCCGCCACACTTGATGCTGAAAATCAGTGCCTTTAGGGTTTAGGCTCAAATTAAAGTGAGTCCTTTTTCCAGCAAAATACTCATCTAATTGTGCAACTGCTTGCTGAGTAAATACACTCTTATTGGGTAATTTAACCTGGTCGTCTACAAAACGGATGGCCGTAATACCAACTTGGTCTGCAGAGACTTCTAATGTGCCAAATTTCGAATCCAAATATTCAACAAAATCATTACTTTTAATCACGGCATACTCCAAAGTTGAAATGTTAGATAGCTTCGCCAAGGGCGCGCCAATTCGGGGTCTATCTTTATTTTTGCCAATTGTTTTTTAATTATTAGGTCAGTGTTAAGCCATATGTCGGGGGAAGATTGGCCGCGCATTTTTGCATAAGCGACAGTCCATGGCCCTATACCTTTAATATTTAACCAATCATCAACCGATGGAGCTGAGCAACTAACAATATGTTGCGCAAATAAAAGCAAGGTTTGTTTGCGACTGTTTGGAATTTTTAGAAATGCAAGATCACTATTGGTTATAGCTTTAGCGCTAGGGAAATAACACTTATCTCCTTCTGTTTCGCCTAATTCTTTGGTTAGTAAAGAGAGTAAGTTAATAGCCGCTTTGACTGATATTTGTTGGCCGAGAATGGCTCGACAACCTGCTTCAAAAGTATCCCATACACCAGGTATTCTCAATCCCGTCACCATCTTATCTGCAGGCACACCACATCTTAATAACTGGGTTCGGATAGACTTAGTATCTGCGTTGAGATCAAATATTCGCTCTATATTGCTTAATACAGTCATCAATTTTTCGATATTGGCTAGGCTTATCTCTACCTGTAAATAATTTTTATCCTGTATTGCTGAAACCCTAAACCAGCCCTTATCTGTTCCAATGTTAAAGGTTCTAGAATAAAAATTATCAGCAACATATTCGACTCCTTGAATCGCTCTCAAAGCTAAGAATGATTGCATATGCTGCCAATTGAAAGGTGGCCGAAAAGCAAGCTTTAGCGTAATTAGCTGTTCTTTATTATTCTTACTCTGCCTTATTTGTTGGGGAGTCAAGCCAGTCACTTTTTTGAAATTATGTTGTAAACGCCTAGCACTAGCAAAGCCACTAGCATCGGCAATATTTTCAATCGATAAGCTGCTTTGGTGCAGTAGTTGCTTAGCAAATAGAACTTTATCAAATAATTGGTATTGTTTTGGGCTTAAGCCTAAATGCTGCTGAAATAAATGCCGAAAGTAGCGGGTAGTTATACCCAGCTTAACCGCTATTTCTTCGATACTAAGTTCTCTATTTTGCCTGAGTAAACGCATTGCTCTGTGAACTGTAGTATTGACTCCTTGCCATGCGTAAGAATGAGGTGCACTGTCAGGCCGGCAGCGTAAACAAGGTCGGTAGCCTGCAAACATTGCTTGTTGGGCTAACTGAAAATATTCGACATTTTTTTCAAGTGGCGTATTCGCGGGACAAATTGATCGACAAAAAATATTCGTTGTTTTTACGGCGATAAAAAAGGTGCCGTCAAAGCGCGGATCTCTTGTTAGTCGAGCTTGTTGATAATCTGCATTCATCTGAGTGTGCATAATTAGAGTGTGCTTTAATACCATCGTTATTGTTATTCTAACGACTTCTATGGATATAGTGCGACAAAAGCGGCAGTCAATAGTTGATTATGTGTGCCGTGCCCGAACAATCCATGATGGGTGTTGTCCCAAGAACCAACAAATAGGATAATAGCCAATATTGGGCTATATGTAACTTAGCTGATTCAATCTAAAAATAGGAATAATGTGACTTCTTTTGTTTATGTAACTGTGGGTTTATTGGAAATGCTAAGCAAAGCTATGCAACTTCAACTGCTGCATGTTTAAGTCCTTCATAGGGTTTTTACTGTTATTTAGTGTATACAGTGAACAGAGTTTTGCCGCCGATAAATGGCTGACGAAATTTGCCGAAGATATCCAACAAAAAGCACAAAAAAAGAATTTACCAGGCTATACCTTTGCATATATTGAAAAAGGTAAACCCGCTTCGGTGGTTGTGTATGGCAAAGAAAGCAATTCAGGTAAATCTAAAGCAATAGATGTAGATACAGTATTTAGATTGGCATCGGTATCTAAAACTTTTACTTCTATGTTAATGGCCAAATATGTGGCACAAAATCAATTAGATTGGCAAGTGCCTGTGGCGCAATTGGTGCCTGAGTTTTCTAAAGCAAATAGCAAAAGTGGTGAGCTGTTATTACAACATGTTATTGGCCAATCTAGTGGATATACACCTAATGCCTATGACAATTTAATTGAGGCAAATTATGCAGTTGAGCGAGTACTTACTATGCTCGCTGACCTTGAACCTCTTTGCAGGCCTGGTGAATGTTATACTTACCAAAATACCTTGTTTGCAGTAGTCGATAGTTACTTTACGCAACATCATTCATCTTATTCGCAAGCTTTAACCCAAACCTTGATCCAGCCTCTTAATATGCCTCATGCAAGTATTGGTAAAACCGCGTTATTATCCTCAGAAAAATGGGCCAAGCCTCATGTGGCTATTTCAAGAAATCGTTGGCGTTTAACAACAGTTAGAAATGACTATTATCGCTATTCTCCTGCAGCTGGTGTGAATGCCAGCATGCGCGATATGGTCATTTGGATGCGTGCACTTCTCGGTGAAACACCGCAAATTGTGCCACCTGAACTAATTGCTCAAGTGACCACACCACTGACTAAAAGTAAAAAGGAAACATACAGACGTCAATGGCGTGAATTTTTATCAGATGCTCACTATGGATTGGGTTGGCGTATCTACGATTTTGCAGGGCACACCCTTAACTATCATGGTGGCTGGGTACAAGGATACCGTGCAGATATAGCATTTTCACCTGAATTTGGTGTAGGTTACGTGATGTTGATGAACGCAGAATCAAACTTGATTAATGAGTTTACCCCTGATTTTTGGGCTAGATGTTTTAAACACTTAGAACAAGCCAGCTTAGTCGCTGGCTCATTAAAAACAGCACCCTAGGTTTTTAGGTAGGTATAACCTTTTAAGCAGTCTTCATAGAAGTCTGTCCATTTTACACCCTCTCTTGGTTGCATCTGCCCTTGAGCAACGTGTTCATCAATCATCTTTTTCACGCTTTTGGCCATGGAGCTTGGGTGGTATTGCATGATTGAAAGTACATCCTCAACAGATGAGCCGTGGACCATCTCTTCAATGTAAAAGTCTTTCGGATCATCGTCATGACTGAATATATGTACTTCGTTCAAGCGACCAAACAAGTTATGCATGTCGCCCATCACATCTTGATAAGCTCCAGTCAAGAATAAGCCCAGATAATAATCTTCATCTGGCTTAAGGTCGTGCATAGGCACAATATTTGAAATGCCATATTCGCTAATAAATTGATCCAACTTGCCATCACTGTCACAAGTAATATCTACTAAGGAACAGTTAATGGTTGGTTTTTCATTCATTCTAGTCAATGGAACCACCGGCAGTATTTGGTCTATCGCCCAAGTATCCGCGGCAGATTGAAAAACTGAAAAATTGCATAGATACTGAGAAGATAATGCATAGTCTAGTTCCTGCATTTCTTCGGGCACAAACTCTGCGTCTTTGATACGAAGCTGCACTTTTCCCATAATTTGCCAGTATAAGGTTTCAATCTTGGCGAGTTCTTCTAGAGATATAACTCTTAATTTAAAGGCATGTAATGCTTGTTCTTTAAACTGCGAGGCGTCATTAAATATTTCTTGTAAATTGTTTTGATTATCGATGATCTCTATTAGTTCTCGCATATCGCTAACTAAGACATGTTCACCATCGACGAGCTTTGTGGCTATGCCTGCACCGTGAGCTTTTATTTCACCAACAACTTGGGTGACTACACAACTATGGTGTGCAGTAATAGCTCTGCCACTTTCGCTAACTAAGATAGGGTGGGGCACATCTTCTAAGTCGCATACTTGTTTCATGCCATAAACAATATCAGCCACGTACTCCTGCATACTGTAATTTCGAGAAGAGTCGTTAGTTGATTGACTGCCGTCGTAATCAATTCCTAAGCCGCCACCTACGTCAACGTACTCAAGTTTAAAACCCATGCGGTGTAACTCTGAATAGATCATCGCTCCTTCGGCAATGGATTCTTTTACGGCGCGGATATCGGTTAATTGGCTGCCAATATGAAAATGTAATAGTTTCAAACAATCCGCCATGCCATGTTCTTCAAGGTAACGTGCGGCATTGATCATTTCGCTAATGGTTAAACCAAACTTTGCTCTGTCACCACCCGAACTTGCCCATTTTCCACGACCTTTCACTGTCATCTTTGAGCGTATACCTACAATCGGGGCAACACCAAGCTCTTCAGCAATTCTCACTAATAAAACTAATTCAGAAAATTTCTCAATAACCACAATTGTTTTTCGACCCAACTTGCGGCTTAACAAGGCTAAACGCATAAATTCTTCGTCTTTGTAACCATTGAGTATAGTAAGTGATTCGGTATTAGTATTGAGTGCCATAACGGTCAATAGCTCAGCTTTTGAGCCAGCCTCTAACCCGTAGTTAAAAGGTGCTCCAGCGTCGACAATTTCTTCTACCACTTCGCGCATCTGGTTGACTTTTATAGGGTACACGCCCATGTAGCCGCCGTTATACTCAGCTTCTTTAAGGGTATTTTGAAAGGTTTTATTTAACAAGGCTACTTGCGAACGCAGGATATCGTGAAACCTCACCACCAAAGGAAATTGGATGCCTTCTTGTTTGATTTCGTCTATGACTGCTTTGAAATCAATTCTCATGTCGGTATTCGAAGGGTCGGGAGTAATATGTAAATTGCCATTTTGCCCAATTTCAAAATAGCCATCGCCCCAACGTTTTACACGGTAGATATTTTCCGAATCGTCAATGGTCCACTTTTTAGTTCTTGGCATAGTATTTTCTATCTATCAAAAGGTTTTAAACGGGCGGATTATAAAGAACAACAATTGTGCTGGCTAGCATTAAACTAACAACAATGATGCCGAGCCTAAAAACACAAAAAAGCCCACTACATCTGTGACCGTAGTTAATATCACTGAGCCAGCAAGGGCTGGGTCAATACCCATTTTGTCGAGCAAAACAGGGATCATTATTCCAGCAACGGCGGCAATTAGCATGTTGATAATTAATGCCACAGCAATAATGGCAGACAGCCATGGATTATCAAACCACAATGAGGTTATAGCCGAGACAACTAAAGCCCAGAGTAGCCCATTAAAAAAGGCAACTAATACTTCTTTGTTGCCAAGAGCCCTTAGATTCGATGTGGCCAATTGTCCTGTGGCTAATCCTCTAATGGTTAACGTCAATGTTTGACTACCCGTAATGCCGCCCATGCTTGCCACAATGGGCATAAGCACCGCCAATGCGACAACTTGCGCAACAACTTCATCGAAAATGCCGATAACAATGGATGCAGCAAAAGCAGTTAATAAATTGATCCCCAACCATACCGCCCTGCGTCTTGAACTGGTAAACACTGGCGCAAATAAGTCTTCGTCGCTAACGCGCCCCATATGTGACAACTGAGCTTCATAATATTCTTGGTAGACTTCAATGGCATCTTTTACAGAAAAGCGTCCCAGTAGTCGCCCTTCTTTGGTGATGACAGGTAACATTGAGCGTCCACTGCTTTTTACCGCTTCGGACGCGTCAAACAGTTCTAAGTCAGCTGCCAGTACGTGATCTGAAAATTCAGCGACTTGGATAAGAGGGGTGTTAGCTTCACAAGTAAATAATTGATTTATATCAACTTGTCCCAAATAGTGGTCAGTATCATCTACCACCAAAATACTATCGGTATAGGCGGGTAATGCCTCTATTTTTAATGCTTCTAGTAGTTCACCTACAGAAACATTTTTATTGGCTGTGTACACATCATGATTAACGTAACGACCTAGTTGTTCATCTGAGTAGTTGAGTGCCTCTTCGATTAGGCCAGACTCTTGGGCGTTTAGTTTCTTAATTAAACCTTTTGCAACTCGGTTGGGTAGTGCATCCAGTATTTCGACTAAGTGTTCAGTGGTACTGGCAAGCGCAAGATCTTCAATATTTTGATTGGATAGCAACGACATAAGCTGCTCACGGGAGTCATCTCGCATCGCAGCCAATATAGGCGACTTTTTATCTTCACTGAGTGTTTGCCATAACTCAAATCGCAGGTCTTTAGGTAGTCCCTCAAATACAAAAGCCCAATCTTCAGAAGTGAAATCTCGGGCGATAATAGGAACCGCTACTTGATCTTCTTTAAGTCGGTCAAGTAACCATAAAAAAGCACTTTCCCGTTGTTCTTGACTGACCATTTTAATCTCCTTCTAGCTAAACCATATGGTATCGATAAAAGATAAGTACACCATAGTCATTTATTATGATTTTTTGGTGTATCTTATTATTAGCTTATGATGTCAAATGAAGGGCCATTTCTTTTTATTCTTAATCCCACTTAAGAACGTGCCATTACTACCAATAAATTAGAGATACAGATATGCAAGACAGAGAAACTAATCCAACCCCAAGCACTGACGACCCTACTCATATTTTAGAGTTGAGATACCTTACCCTCGACGATTATGCTGATGTGAAGGAGTTGATGGACGTAGTTTATGTTCAAGTAGGAGGCGCATGGCCATTAAAAAATTATCAGGCTCAGCTCAATACATTCTCAGAAGGACAGATTTGTATTGAGGATAAAGGTAAGGTCATTGCCGCTGCATTTTCGGTCATAGTCGATTATGACAAATTTGGTGACAAACACACCTATGATGAAATTACTGGAGATGCTTATTTAGGTACACATGATCCAAAAGGTGATGTGTTATATGGTGTGGATGTCTTTGTATCTCCAGAGTATCGAGGTCTTAGATTGGGTCGTCGCTTGTATGAAGCTAGAAAAGAGCTGTGTAAAAATCTTAACTTAAAATCGATTATGGCTGGTGGGCGGATCCCCAATTATGCTAAACATGCCGAAACCATGACGCCCTACGATTATATCGAAGCAGTCAAGTCTAAAGACTTATTCGACCCTATCTTGACCTTTCAGATTTCAAACGGATTTGAGGTTAAACAAATACTTAAGGCTTATCTTCCAGAAGATAAAGCCTCGATGGGTTACGCCACTCTGCTGCAATGGCATAACATTTATTATAATGCGGAATCCCCTAAGCTTTTTGGTGGCCACAGAAATACTGCGCGAATTGGTTGTATCCAATGGCAAATGCGTTATTTTCATGATGTTGCAGAATTATTGCAACAAGCTGAATATTTTATTGATGCACTTTCAGATTACAAATGTGATGTGGCACTTTTTCCAGAATTTTTTAATGCGCCACTTATGGGTATTAAACCGGCAGAAACCTCAATCGATGCAATATGGAACTTAGCGACATACAGTGAAGAAATCTTAACTGAAATGTCGCGCTTAGCCGTGTCATATAATATCAATGTGATTGTGGGATCTATGCCTGTTGTTAAGGATGACGAGTTATATAACATCAGTTATCTTTGTCATCGAGATGGGCAAATTGACAGCCAATATAAGTTGCATCCAACACCCCATGAGAAGAAGGATTGGATCATGCAAGGTGGCGACAAACTTCAAGCCTTCGATACTGATTTTGGTAAAATTGGTATTCTGATTTGTTACGATGTTGAGTTCCCAGAATTAGGTCGTATTTTAGCTGATCAAGAAATTCAGATACTCTTCATTCCTTTCTGGACAGACACTAAAAATGGTTATCTTAGAGTGCGAATATGTGCCCAGGCAAGAGCCATAGAAAACGAATGTTATGTGGCTATTGCTGGTAGTGTGGGGAATCTTCCTAAGGTAGATAATGTGGATATTCAGTATGGGCAATCGGCTGTTTTCTCACCCTCAGACTTTGCTTTCCCACATGATGCAATCGTTTCAGAAACCACACCAAACACAGAAATGACGTTAATTGTTGACTTAGATTTGGACAGATTGACACAACTTCGTAATGAAGGCTCAGTTAGAAATTATCTCGACAGAAGACGTGATTTATACAAGGTAGACTGGACTGGTAAGTAAGTGAGTGTTCACACTAGTTTGTGATTTTTTAATGATGCCGTGTTTTTCACGGCATTTTTTTTGTGAAAACTTGATATTTATAAGGTCACTATTCAGTTGCCTCTAAAGTAACTTTCTTCTTGATTTAAACTGACTGGTATTGAAAAACTTCATCGATGGACTGGCCAAATACTTCAGCAATTTTAAAGGCAACTTCAAGAGTTGGTGAGTACTTACATTTTTCGATGGCCATGATCGTTTGCCGTGTTACGCCAACCAATTCTGCTAGCTCTTGCTGAGTCATTTCTTCAGCAAAAAAACGTAGTTCGCGGATTTTGTTTTTGATAGGAAGTGTAGCCAAGTTAGTAACTACTTCGGTAATAATAAAGTTGCGCTGAAAATCTAACCACTTCAGAAAAGATGAAACTAAATAGCAAAATATGAGCAGTCAAAAGTGGGATATTTAGCACGTCAGTTTGCGCCATAAACTGCGGATTCATTTCTAAGAAAACGATCCGGCCTAATGAAATAAACACCCCAATGACCAATACAGTGTAACCAAAATTGTTACCTTTATATTCATACAATTTGTCTCTTTCATCAGCACCAAGATCAGCTGCTTTTCGATTGCCCACAGCAAGCATTCCTTGAAATATTATCTCAACAATAATAATAAGAAAAAGTGCTCTAAGAGATAGTTCTAATGCTGTTGTTTTAGCAATCTCTGCAGGCAGCCTACTTAAAGACAATATATTTAAAAAGTAATCACCAAAAATAACTACAGTACTGACTAATGAAATCCAAATACTCTTTTCTTTAAAAGACATATTTATTACCCCTCTGTGATTGTTAATCATCAATAGAGTAACGTAAAGTTAACCTGGTGTACAAAATTATTAACATTGAGTTAGTTTTATTGTACTTTAAGTATGCCGTAGTTGTCTTTTATTCACCTATATCTTCATTCCAAAGCTGAGGTTTTGAGCTGATAAAGTTTTGCATTAAATCGATACATTGCCGGTTTTGCAGCACTTCGACTGAAATACCTTTGGATTTGAGCAAGGCCTCCTCACCCAAAAAAGTGTGATTTTCACCTATTACTACATGGCTAACGCCATATAAAATTATTGCTCCTGAACACATCGCACAGGGTGAAAGGGTAGTGTAAATAATTGCCTCTCGATAAGTCTGTGCAGATTGACGTCCTGCATTTTCAAATGCGTCCATTTCACCATGTAAAATTGGGCTGCCTTTTTGGACTCTACGATTGTGGCCACGACCAATGATTTTGTTGTTATGGACTAGAACTGAGCCTATAGGAATACCACCCTCTGCTAATCCTTGTTGAGCTTCTTCAATTGCAGCTTGCATGAATTTGTCCATCAGCATTCCTTAAGTGTTAGTCAATTTTTGTTAATTGACTGAGTGATATGAGTATTTGCATGTTTGTCTTCAAACACTACAGCACTTTTTGAACTTTTTACCACTACCACAATGACATGGATCATTACGATTTAGGCTGTGGGTAGAGGTTTGTGTAATAGGTTTATTTAAAATTGCGTCTAACTCAATAATGTTTTCTTTCTCAATGCTGTTAATTTCGATATTTGCAACAAGTGAATTTTCTGACAATATCTGCTCAATTTCTTTTTTTCGCAGTTCTGAATTGACGACTAATGTTAGAGGCGAAATTGCGCTCCCTAGTTTCACTTGTCTGTTGGTGTTATAACCAAAATTTTGATATTTTTCTCGTGCATCAATGCGACCTTTAAAGAAAAGCTTAGACATTATTAAACCCCAATATAATTAGGGCTTGATAATAGCAGGATAAGAGTAAGACACTAGCCTAAAGCTTTCATTGTGGGCATATACATCGATGGATTGAGTATATGCCCGTAGCTCATCAGCTATTAGTAGGAATATTTGTTTAAAATATCCTGGTAGGTTTGACTAGTTTTCACTTTTTCTAGTTGTGTATTAAAGTTGCTAAGCTGATCCAGAGTTATACTTTTGTGACTGAACATAACAAAGGCATCACCAGTATGAATAGTGATGCCATGAGCCACTATGTAATTAGATAATGCTTTGCGCCTAATAAGTGTCGCTCCTACAAAACTATCCTCAAGAAATCCGTCAATATCACCATCTAATAACCTAGCTACGTTGAGTTCACCCATAATAGCATTGACGAAATACTTAGAAGTCTCGGGGCCATCTAACAAGGTTGATACATCTGGACCATAAACATAATCCCCCACTATGCCTATTCGACTGCCATTTTTTATGAAGTCAGATAATGTTTCATATTCTGCAAGCTTGTTATCGCCTTTGCGAATGAACAAAGAAAATTCCTCCATTCGGTACGCATCACTGAAAAACGCAAATTGTTCTCTGGCCTCAGTTTTTGATGCTCCCAGTAGAATGTCTACTTCACCCTCTTTTAATGCCATCAACAAATCAACCCAAGTTCCTTGTTGATAGGTGAGTTGGCACCCCATGCCTTCGACAACCGCTGCCACTAATTCTATATCCAAGCCTGCAACACGACCACCAACATCTGTGTATTGATATGGTTCCCATGCGTCAAATCCAAGTACAAATTGGCAGTTTTTGAAGGGTGCTTTTTTATCCGTTGACGTTGTTGTTTTAGCATCTGCAGCAATAGGCGTTGATTGGGTTTGTTCACTGGATGGTTCAGGTTTACATGCGCTAACAATACAAGATAAAAGTATCAGTAAAAATGTATGGCTAATTTTCATAGTATTCTGCCCCTTATAAATTCCTACTAAGTGTAATTTACTATTAGTATTTTGCGAGGGCATTAACAATCTATTAACAACGAGAGTGTTTTAAATCAATGTAAGTTTATAATTCTAATTCGCCATAGATAGTATTTACGAATTAGAAATAATCATCATAAATACAGCCGTATCGATAGTTCAGGTTGATGAAGTAATGATTGCTTACAAATTGATCTCTGAGAATAATTGTAGATAGTGTGTTGGTGATGTATAACACTGTTGTAAGTTATTCTTTGGAGTAATAAATGACAATTCATTGGAATGGGGATACACCCATTTATATACAGCTCTATCAGCAAGTGATAAAGCGCATTCTGGATGGCAACATCAAAGAAGGTGAAGCATTACCTTCTGTTAGAAAAGTGGCTGCGGAATATCAACTCAATCCGCTTACTATTTCTAAGGCTTATCAAATGTTACAAGATGACCTATATGTTGAGAAGCAGCGAGGTAAAGGTTTGTTTGTTAAGCTAGGTGCGCCTCAGCGAATATTGGAAACTGAGCGAGCCTCTTTTTTGTCCACTGAGTGGCCGCTGATCCTGCAACAAATTTCACGTCTTAAGTTTTCAGTCGAAGAACTGCCGCGCACTACCAAGGAGAATAACTAATGTCAGCTATGATTTCGATTAAAGGCCTCCACAAATCTTATAAAAATAAGCAGGTGCTAAATGATGTTAATTTAAGCCTAAGTGCCGGACAGATCTTAGGTTTAGTGGGGCCAAATGGTGCCGGTAAAACTACCTGCTTACAGGCGTTATTAGGGTTAACCAGTTTTGATGGTGTGATTAATGTTTTAGGATATAACCCCAGCAAAAATAGAGAAAAAATGCTGGCTGATGTCGCTTATATTGCAGATGTTGCTGTTCTACCAAAGTGGATTAAAGTCGAGCAATTACTGACATATATGTATGGAGTACACCCCAATTTTAATAGACAAAAGGCCGAAGCGTTTCTAGCCAAAACTAATATACCTGCAACAGCCAAAGTAAAAACCTTATCCAAAGGTATGGTGACACAATTGCACTTAGCCTTAATTTTAGCCGTTGATGCAAAAATACTGATCTTAGATGAACCTACACTTGGCTTAGATATTCTGACCCGTCGTCAATTCTATACACATTTATTGGAAGATTTTTATGATGAAGATAAATGCATCATAGTCACCACTCATCAAATTGAAGAAATAGAACATATACTCACCGATGCCGCATTTATACGGGATGGCAAAATTGTATTAGCCCAAAGTGTCGACGATATTCGCTCTAGGTTTAAATTGCTAGCCGTTGACAACGAACATATAGAACAGGCAAAAATCCATAAACCACTGTTTACCAATAGCATGATGGGCATAACAAGCATGTTATTTGATAATGCAGATCCAGCAATATTGTCCACTTTAGGCAAGGTAAGTTCACCTACATTGGCTGATATTTTTGTGGGAGTGATGACACAGGAGAGCAACTCATGAATAGTTCACAAATCATTACTAGCTTCAGAAAGGAAATCTGGGAGTTCAAAAAAACCTTATTTTGGGTGCCTCTCATCATCGCTATTTTTATCATAGTTGCACCTTTGCTTAAGCTGATGCTGATAGAAGATTACCAAAGCTCGAAGTTGATTGAAAACATTACTAATGTTGATAACTTGGCTAATGTTGAAGGCTTTACACGCTTTTTACTTGCCACCATTATGGGCATGTTTGTACCTTTTATTATAGTGTCACTGATTATTCAGCTCTATTATTTCACGACTTGTTTGTTTGACGAAAGACGTGATTTATCCATTTATTTCTGGCGTTCATTACCTGTATCCGATGTGTTAAATATAGGAGTTAAACTGATTACAGGCGCCTTAGTTGTACCGGCGATATTTATGCTTGCGGCTACCTTTGTAGTCTTGGTTTTTCTACTTTTGGCATTAATTGTTTGCACAGTGTTGTCGTTAGGATATGACTTGTCTTTATGGGGATTGTGGGGGAGCGCCGATATCATTAGCAACTTGGTTTCTATTTGGTTAAATTTACTACCTTATGCTCTATGGATGTTTCCCGTTTTTGCGTGGTTAATGTTAGCCTCGATGTTTGCCAATAAGGCACCTTTTTTGTGGGCGATCTTACCCATAGTCGCCATATTGCTTATTGAATCTTTTGTAGTGGAATATTTACATCTGGATGGGCGTTTTTTCTTTAACACCTTACGTGAATATTTTGCATTTGGGCAAGAGATGTTACCCAATAATGGCTCTGATATTGGGTCTTCTAAGTTCCTACTATTTTCGGTTCTATCTTCAAAAATCAGCCTAGTCGCGACACTACTAGGAGTGGGGTTTATGTACCTTACGTATTGGTTAAGGGTGAATCGAAGTGAAGGGTAAAGGCAGTTAAACCTAACAGCTAAAATTAATTTAAAAATAACCATTTCAGCTATTTTCACTACCATCAATGTTATAGATTTGTTGGTAGTGAAAATTATTTGAGATTATATTGTAAACAGCTCCTCGTATTCTGCATATTTACCCGACTTGCATTACTATATTAGTTATAAACCTATATTATGCGCGGTCAAAATTTTAGACCGGGTAGAGAAATATGCTACCTAATGAATATGAGTGAGATATACCTATGAATTTAACTTCGTCCCTTTTGGCTGTTTTTGTTGGTGCATTACCATTGAATGCTTTCGCCGCCGCTTTTCAACTTTCAGAGCATAGTGCAACGGGGCTTGGTCGAGCTTTCGCCGGTGAAGCAGCTATCGCTGATAGTGCGTCTGTTGTGGCTAGTAACCCCGCGCTAATGTCATCTTTTAAAAAGGCCGAATTATCCGTTGTGGGTACATATATTTTACCCGACGTTGGTGTGTCTGGTGAAAGTGCCCCTGTTTATTCAAGTGCTGCTGCCCTTGATAATGACAGTATTGCGCCTGAAGCCCTGATACCTGCAATTTATTATGTCACCCCAATAAATGAAAAGGTGGCTATAGGTTTTGGTGTGTTTTCAAATTTTGGGTTAGCCACTGAGTTTCCAGAAGATTATGCCGCAGGGCAACTTGCTGGTATTTCTGAAATCACTACTGTAAATCTTAATGCTAGTGTGTCATATCAAATCGATGCACATTGGTCAGTAGGCATGGGCCTTAATTACATTTATGCAGAAGCAAATTTAGTTCGCCACTTTGGAGACAATCCTTTGGGGCTACCAGCGCAGACTGTTGCTGTAGACTTAGAGGGTGATGATAGTGGTTATGGTTGGAATGCTGGGCTTGCATACGAAATTAATAAGGGCTCACGTTTAGGATTACATTATCGTAGTAAAACAAACCTCACTTTTGAAGGTGATTATACAAACCAATTACCTGCTGCATTAGGCGGCTTATCAAGCGCTGTTTTACCTGGTTATTTAGATCTTGAGTTACCTGCGACCGCTGAATTTTCTGGGGTGCATTCTATTGATACAAAATGGGCATTAAATTATAGCATCGTATGGACTCAGTGGAGTCATTTTGAGTCTTTGGAAGCATATGCATCAGAAAGTAATACTCTTTTGTTTTCAAAGAAAGAAAACTTCTCAAATAGTTTTCGCTATGCGTTAGGCGGTAGTTATCAACTGGATAAAAATATCAAATTGCGCGCTGGATTTGCTTATGATGCAACACCTACAGACAGTAATCATTTATCTATCTCAATCCCCGATTCTAACCGAAAATGGTTAAGTGCAGGAGCCAGTTATAAAGTTGATAAAACATCATCTGTCGACATGGGTTTGAGTATTATTAAAGGTGATGAACACACCTTTGATGAAACTGACAACCTAGGTAGTATATGGACATTTAGTAGTAAAGGCGACGCGCTGATATTCTCCGCTCAGTACAACTATAAATTCTAAAGCTATTCTGAGCTGATTTATCCATGTCACTTGTTTAAATGGAGTGTGAAAATCAATTTTACACTCCATTTATTGTTGCCCTGGAAAGTTTGTAATAGTCTTAAATTCAATTCAGTCTAAATAAGGGGATTCAAACTGTTAATCAGGTTCATTCCCTGCCTTCCATTTTATATTACAGCCTATTGAAGGGGTCTGATTTGTATCAATAGGATGATCATCAAGTAATGCATCCATCGCATGTATTAGATCGCTACCAGTCGCTCGATGTTTAGATGAGTCGTAGTTACCAGAAGATATACGAGTCGGTCGCGAGTCATCAAATTGTCCACGGTAAACTAACTGTTGTTCACCATCAAATAGATAAATGTCAGGTGTACATCTTGCTGAATAAGCTTGCGCGACTTGCTGTGTTTCATCGAGTAGGTAGGCAAAAGGATAGTGACGGGCCTGCTTTTCTTTAATCATATGTGCCATATCATCATCGGGATATTGCTCAACGTCGTTACTATTAATTGCGACAAAAGCGATGCCCTTTTTTTGATATTGCTGTGCAACCTTAGTTAACTGCGGCGCAATATGGATAACGTAAGGGCAATGGTTACAAATAAAAGCCACCACCAAGCCTTTACTATCTTTGTAGTTGTCCAAGCTTATTATATTACCTTCTGTATCAGGTAAACTAAAACTCGCTGCTTTGTGACCTAATGCCAACATTTTGGATGCCGTTACTGCCATGTTTTGTTTCCTCAAGTTAGAATTCGATACTGCTTGTCCAACAGTTTACCTGTTGCAATCGTTACGAGTTATACTTTCACTCTCATTAGTTTTTTCAAAAGTAAGTATGCAACAAGAATTAGAAATTGAAGATCTGCTAAAAGGCACAGGCAAAGCGGCCGAACGAGGAGCGTTGATCACCGCTCATTATGTGGGTTGGCTTGAAGACGGAACAGAGTTTGACTCGTCTTATAAAAAGAATGCGCCCTTTCAAACAGTCCTTAGTAACAAACGTGTTATTCAAGGCTGGATATTAGGCCTAAAGGATATGCAAGTGGGCGGGAAGCGACGTTTACGAGTACCGGCACATTTAGGCTATGGAGAACGCCAAATTGGCACTATGATCCCGCCCAACTCTAACTTAATCTTCGAAATTGAATTATTAGAAGTACTGACTAGAGATTAAAGTAATCTGAAATCATTTATTTGCATGAAACGGATTGTCAGATCTCTGAACTAACAGCCACTAGTGGTTATTCTATAAAAAGTAGGTTCAGTTGTATTTGCTGCGTCAACATTATAAAGCAAATTGCAGTTATCAAAAGTTGCGTAACCCTTGGGGACTATATACATGGATTTCCCACCCGGAATATCAAATACGCCCCAATCTGCGGTAATCGAATCGTTTGCGTTAGCCATTACTTCGTAAGTACCTTCAAGCGCCAAAATGACATTGGCAGCTAAAGGGGTAATGTTCCCTAAAGTCGTACTGATTGTAGCTCCGTTAGTGGTTATAGCGCCAGATTCAACCTTTACTTGACCTGCTATCACTGCTTTAGCATAAATAAGGGAATTGGCTGACTTTAATGCTCCTTGCACGGCAGTTAACTCGGCAATAATGGCATCACCTTTTATGTCTATGAACCGAGGAGCGGCTACCACAGCCAGAATACCTAAGATAACTATGACTATAATTAACTCAATTAGCGTAAAACCACTTTGTACATCTTTATGCATACGAATCTTTTTCTTTATTAACATAGCTAGGTATAAGACCACTAAAATACATTATAAACAAGTATTTAGCTGTTTTTGTGGCAGGTGCCATAGGTTTATATGCAGGCAAATATCTAATGTAAATTCGGTTGTTAGTAAAGAGAACCGCAGCTTACTATTTCTCATAGTAAAACTACCTAAAAGGGGATTACTTAACCTGAACTCTGATTAAGACGTGCCGCTTTCCTTACAACAATTGTAATAATAACAGTGCTGGACGGTATGGCTTATCCAGAGCTCAGGTTACTAGGTCATTACCCCATTCACAATAGGTTCAAAGGCAGTCAGGCTGTCCCTCAATACCGAGCTTCCCAAGCCGTTTTGTGGGAAAAAACTAGCAAAATTTCCTTGTTCACCATGTAGCGCCATATAATTTAAAATCACTGTTTCTACCAACAAGTTAACGTTGTTAGCGGCTGGTGTGGCAGCGGTTTCCACTGATGCGTCGCTGCGCATATAGCCAATTTGTTGATGTTGGGCTTGTGAATCAGCCGTTGCGCCGATTAATTGTGGCGTGCCGCCAGGGTTGTAGACTAAAAAGAATGATGCTGCGGTAGATGAGTTATCACCTGTCCATACGCCTTTTCCGCGGCCATTCACTGAATCGTCGATCATACCGTTACTGGCCACCGAGCCGTCACTGCACACGTACATCATAAGCGGAACGCCCACACGTGCTGCATATTCCAAACAAGCACCCATGCAGCGGCCTGCCCGTAAATCTCGTACTTCACCTGTTGACCTGTCTCCGGTATGGTAATCAAAGCCACCCATAGTGATAGTGCCTGCCCCTGCAAAACCGTTGATCACTAGTTTCATAGTAGAAGCGGTTTTTCTAAACTCACTGTCGTTGTCGAATTCTTCTTGGGTGAAAATGCCATTTTCTCCAACTATGTCGGTATCCAGCTCAGGATTAAGAGAAGAGGGATCCCCAAATCTATCAGTGATGTCGGCACTTTTTACATAGCCACAATTCACCAAGTCTTTTAATACGTCATCTGTGGTGATTTGGGTATTTACCTTGCCTAATTTCATGGCACTGATCCGTTGAATCGATTCCATTACCGCAACTGAGTCTTGCTGGCTTAATAAACCCACTAAATCCCCGGTGTCTACTAAGCCCGTAACATCAGAAGGTCGGTCTATTTTAGTGGGCCGTTTAGAAGCGTCTATCATGGCTGCAGGTGACATAGAGTTACCACCCGAGTCTGAATTGCGGGAACCAATTAAGGTTAACAATGAGCCATCAGAGCCAACTTTATTAATACCATACATAGGGTTGTGAGGGTTATTACCAGTATCATTTTCAGAGCGGGCAGGGATAACAGCACCGTTAATGTTGGCGCGGTTAGTCACACTTAATTTGTCTTGAATGCCTCGCAAAAAAGCACTGTCAGAGTGAAAGGCTAAGCCTAATTCGGTATTAATAAAATCACTGAGGCCGCTAACGGGATTCGCAATGGAAGGTACGGTATCTCCCGGTAAACCAAGTTTGCTATAACCCGCAGTACTGAGAAAATCTAATTGTCCACCTCGACCACCCACTAATACATTTGACCCTGAAATATTTGCACCACCTGCTAAATCAAACACAATAAAGGGTATTTTTCCGGCACCTTGAGTGGCAATGCCACAACTGCTTTTTAGTGCTTCTAAATCAGCAGATAAAGTGGCATGTGCTGTACCTGGATTGGCAAACAAACTTAACACTGAACCGCTGAGTACAGTGCCCATACCAGCCATAAAACCTTGAGCAATAAAATCGCGGCGAGTCACTGGTTTGGCATGGCAAGCATGATAAAGAGGGTCGTTCAAGCCGATTGGATTTTTGTTTTTCATTTGTTACCTCTCATACTGCAAAAAATTTTCACCACAGAGGTCACTGAGAACACAGAGGTAAAGATAACAACTGGTTCTTTTCTCTGTGAGCGAAGCACTCTGTGTTCTCTGTGGTGGATCATATCTTTTACTCAACACTTAACACTTATTGCATGGTTATAGCCGCGCTGCCTAAGGCTCCGGCGCACACTGCTTTGACGACTGTTTTGGTATAGTTGGCATCACACACTTTGTCGCCACTGCAATCCGTTAGGCGGGTAATTAAGTTGTTTAATTCATTGATAACATCGTTGTTATTGGGTTGGTCACTCAGACCAGTACCTAACATCTTGGTTGTTAATGGGGTTAACACTAAGTTTCTGGCTTGAGTCGTAAATGCCGATGAAGCATTTTGACTAAAATCAAAGCCCGTAAAATAGTTATCTCTTAAGCTTTTGGTTTCGACTAGTTGGTCACAATATTTTATCGCCATTTGGGTCACAGCCATCTGATTGGAGGCTAGAAAACCGCCCATATTAGTCACTGAAGGTAGTTGTTGTTTCAATTTTTCAAAGGTAGCTTTAACTGCCGAGTTATTTATAGGCACAGTTGTTACTGCTGACATGCTGGCATTTATTTCGGCAAAGTTACGTATACCAATTTGGGCTTGTGCCTCTAGGTCTGGACTGGCGGCCGGGGCTGGGGGATCAGCTTCGATGACAACGTTAGTTTGCTCGGCCAGAACTTCAAAAGTAAGGAAAAATTCATCTAACTCTGCGCCTTTCTCAATAGGGATAATAGTGCCTAAGGTCGATAATATTTGTCCTTGGCCTGCTATATAATTGTTTTGCCTCAACTGTGTATCGAGGTTTTGGTACACCTGACCTACAGTGGCTTCACGGCCATTAATGCCAATCCGCATGCCTTGTAATGGGATGTCAGGAATACTAGCACTAGTATCTAAAGTGATAAAAAATGGTTCGCTAAATAAGTAGCTGTAACTATCAAATTGGCTGACTTCTAACACCACATAACTTTGTGGAACCTTAGTGACTTCGCTCACTTCAAACAACAAGAAGAATTTTTGGCCAATGCCAACATCAAAGTTTTGTATGACTTGTTCAGTACTTAATACACGGTTATGGATAGCGACCATTCTTATGGAGCCCGCCCAAGGAATATCTCCCGATACTTCATTGCCTAATACAAAGGCATAACTGTCATTCCAGTCGGCAAAATTACCTACTTCGGTGTTATCTGTATCTCCTGTAAATCGGCCGTTAACAAATATCCGTCTGCCATTCACCGAGTCATAGTTAACTACCACATGTTGTAAACTGGCCTGTAATATTTCTGCTGCATCAGCTGTAGACAGTGCAGGCTGGCCGTTTAAATTGGTTTTATCGGTGCGTAATAGGTAGTCGTAGTTATACAAGGTTTGGCCTAAGGTGAAATTGCGAGTGTCGGCACCGCCAGAATAACTGATAATTCTGGCTGGACCTTCTTGGGTGACATTGGCCGGTACTACCCATGCCTCAATGGCAAATTCGCCCGTTGCTGTAATCAAGTTATGTAATTTTTTACTGCTAGTGGTTGAACCCTGAGCTTTTCCGTTAGTTAACTGAATGCCCCAACCACCTACCCAGCTCGCATCGCCATTGAGAGTGAGGTTGATAGCCGGTTCAACACCGCTGGTATCAAAAGCGGTGGTGCCTGAGCCGGTTTTAAATTCCCATTTGGCAATCACATCATTTTCATAACGCCCGCCACCTGTAGCTAGTGTGCCATCAAAAAGAGTTAAGGCTTTACTGTAGACAACCTTTTCATCTAACTCGGTTATATCAATGCCATCGGCCATGTTTTGGATTGCGCTGATAAGAGCATTAGCATTACTAGTGCAATCAGTCCAACAATTGTGAAATTCGTCTCGTACTCTGCCCACAAAACGCGAATTGGCAGGAGTATCGAGGTTGATCCTAGCCTTTGATGCATCATAAGCTTCGTCAATATCGCTGGACGCAAAATAGGGGGAAATAGGAATAGTGGCAGAGTTGGTATGACAATTTGCACAGTAGGTTTCTAATAACGGATAAACAGTGTCAGCAAAAAGCCCAGTATCTACCGGGAAGTTTTTATTGGCACCTGGGTCTTTTGCTACAGGTGCTTCTAGCTGTATTTCCGTAGCTGTACTTTCAGTGGCTGCCCAGTTGTTGATCCATGTTGTCATTATGTCGGCGCAAGCTGAGTCGCTGGTTAACCAACAATTGTGTCCCTCCGCTATTTTTGTCACTAAGGTAGAATCTTCAGGTGAGCTGAAGTTTACCAATAGACTTGCTTCGTTGTAAGCCAAGTTAATATCATCATTACGAGCAAATGCAGGTGACTGGTTATCTTGTACATGGCAGGCACCACAACGTTGTTGTGAACTAATATTGTCCCATAACTCAATTTTAAATTGAGTCACGTCTGGCGTTGCGGCAACAGGGCCAGAATAAGTAACAGGAGTATTTTCTTGTGGCGCTGGAGCAGGTGTTTGTACCACATCAACCGAACCCCCACCACAAGCAGACATTAGCGAAATACTTAATATTAACCCTAATCCTGTGAGCGCTTTGTTGCGGCAGGTTGCTGTTAAAGAGAGCATGTTAGTCACCATTGTTATTCCCCCTTACAGTAGTCAGCGGAATCGGCAAACACTTGTTTGATGTTGTAACCTGTGCTGGTAAAAGTGTTGGTCATGCTAGTGATTTTTGTCCTGTCTGCCGAGTCTTGAGGCGAGCGTAAGCAGATGTTTTTAAACACTTTTGTGACCTGGCAACTAGCAAATTTTTGACTGTTGGCTAGTTCTTGTCCCATAGATTTAGCGCCACTACCGTTATCAGGCAAAGACTCATCCCAACCAAGGTTTTTATTTAATCCATGGCGCCAGTAATTACTCCAATTGTCATTGTTAGTGATAAAACCATAAGGGAAGTTGTTGCCGTTGATAAGATATTTACCTTGTACTTGGATGCCAGTATCGGGATCTGTTGCGCCAGCTTGGTTGTATTGTAATGAGCCTTGTTCACCTTCGGGATCGCTATTAACATTGTACTCGTAGTTATAATAAGCAAATGCCTGAGCCAGTGGATCCATACCTGAGTGACAACCCACACAAGAATTATTAAATATGCGACTATCGCCACCCGGGCTACGACTCACGTCTTGGCGAATGCGATCTGGACTGCGACTAGTATCTTTTAAACCTTCCAAGTCAGTGCACATGTGATTGATTAAAGTAAAACGAAACATGGCGCGATTGGTGCCGTCTTTAAAAAATGCTTTAGCGGCAGCGCGAGTGGTTATTA
Organism: Paraglaciecola arctica BSs20135; assembly: GCF_000314995.1. GTDB lineage: Bacteria > Pseudomonadota > Gammaproteobacteria > Enterobacterales > Alteromonadaceae > Paraglaciecola > Paraglaciecola arctica. Next base: position 316,931 of record NZ_BAEO01000027.1, read on the forward strand.
CGCCCGCCGTTGCTTCTGTAGGCAAACCTGTCAAAGCTGATTGGGTCGTAGCTTTAAGCACATCTTTTAAATCAGCACTTTGGTCGTCCAATGCCTGATAGTGGGCATTGTTAGTGATGGAATATGCAGGTACACCAGAACTTGCATCAGCAATGTATAAAATATCGCCGAAGAGTATTTGCCTAAAATCTATTTCATCTCGAGTAATGCCAATGACAGTAGCCGTATAGTCATTCAAAGGTGCAAATACATCAGCGTTTTCGTTTGTCCAAGGTGTGATCCAATTTTTTAAAGTCACCGAATAAAAGGCTGGATCGTCCATTGCTATATCTGCAGCCCCGCGGACATTACCTGCACTGATAAGACTTTCCATTTGTTCCAACACTTGGTTACTTGGTGGCACACCTGTTAGTCGATCATGTATACGTTTGGCTTGTTCTCTTGTTCCAGCGTAAGAATGCGTAAGAGTAAATAAAACTACGACAAATAGTGCGCAACTGATAGCGACTTTATTTCTGCCAATTTGCCTGACTGGATGTTTCAAATTGGAACTCCTCTTACCGCTAATAACGATTTGTTTGGCTTATTATGGGTTGTAGTCAATAAATCCATTTGTGACAATACAATTAATGCAAGTTAGGTTTGGGAAATTATACCTAAAAAGCCTAGTTGAGTTAAAAAGTAAATTCTCGGAAAATAATTCTACCAAAATTGGCTAGATGTCTCTTAAGTCTCTAACGAGGAGAGCACGAATTGCGCCATTTAGTTTAATGTTTTGAATTGCTTGGAGTTTATGAAATGTAATCTAAATTAAAGGGCAGTACTTTAGTCGAAACGTTACTAATACCCGACTGTTTGTAAAAATAAAGATACTTAGTTTTACTTTAATAATCTTAGTTGGTTAGGTTAACTGTATATTTATCAATTGATTAGGTGTGTTTTGTTAGGTATTGTTAAATGTCTTTAATATCATACACCTTCTGCGGCGTTAAATTTCAGTAAAATTATTTTGAATAAAAGCTAAACTAAAATGGCATTGTTTTCGTGGAATATAACCTGAACTCGGGTTAGATAACTTAAGGTATTGAATAATATTCCTAATAATAAAACCATAAATTGTCCCGCAACGTCGTTAATGCAAGTATCTATCGTCTATTAATAGGCAAAAAGTAGCTGCCTATAGACAGTTTTTGCCTTCAACATAAACTGGTAGTCTAGTAGCGTTTTATTAACCATAGCGAAAACACCTTGAATCAGTGGTCATTATTAGGACTTATCCATTTTAGCCTGTCACGCGCAGTCGCTTTTTTACTGTGTGTTTATCTTATAGGGTGCGGTGGCGATCAAATATTGACTACAGAGCAAAAAACCGACCCTGTGGTTGTCGATGTGCCTATAGCATATATTAAACGGCCCGCTCCATTAGATGAAGATTCAGCTTTGCTTGCTCAAGATTTACGGGTTCCTAATGATTTTTTCCCCGGTGCGCAATTATTTATCAAACCAAGGGCTTCGGTCAGCGCCATTGAGAAAAATATTTCAGATCGCGCATTTTTCTCCGAACAAGAAATTTTGGCTGCAACAGAAACTTCACCTTTAGCTGGTTACGATGTAAAAGATTTATTTGTGTCCTATGACGGCACCCGTTTGTTGTTTGCTATGCGTGCACCAGAAATCGAAGATGCCGATGACGACGAACAACCCAGTTGGAATATTTGGCAGTATGACTTAACCGAAGATGTTCTGAGCCGTGTTATCACATCAGACTTAGATGCCGAATTTGGCCAGGATACCTCACCCGCTTACTTACCTGATGGACGCATTGTATTTAGTTCTACCAGACAACAGGCTAATCAAGCTCTTTTATTAGACGAGGGTAAACCTCAATATCAAGCCCTAGATGAAAATCGCGATCAAATAGCCTCTGTGTTACATGTAATGGATGGTGATGGTAGCGACATTCAACAAATATCCTTTAATCAGAGTCACGATCTTGATCCTATGGTACTCAGTAGCGGCAAAATTTTGTTTAGCCGCTGGGATAACGCGGCAAACAACAATAGTATTAACATCTATCAAATGAATGCTGACGGCAGTGGCTTAGAAATTGTGTATGGTCGTCATAGTCATAATAGTGAACTCACTGATGAAGCCTTGCAATTTACACAATTGGCCGAGCAGCCAAGTGGTCAGTTATTGGCCGCCCTTAGACCTTTAGATAGTAATAACTGGGGTGGGGAATACGTCAATATTGATATCGCCAATTATATTGACAATACTATGCCAATTGCGTCGCAAATTGGATTAACAGGGCCAGCGCAAGTGTCAGCTGTATTCGATAACGTTGTCATCGACGGCAGTATTTCACCCGGCGGTGTTTTCTCAGCCGTTTATCCACTTTGGGATGGCAGCGAAAGGATGCTGTTTAGCTGGAGCCAATGCCGCATATACGATCCCGAACAAGTTTTAGTTGAGGGCGAAGTTCGTACTATTTTACCTTGTGATGATGAATTGATAACAGATCCACAGACAGAAGCCGCCCCGCTGCTATTCGGATTGTGGATGTTTGATCCGATTGAAAATACTCAGTTGGTCATAAATGTTCCTGAGGAAGGCCAGTTTTATACCGATATTGTGGCCATGCAGGCCCGCGCTTTCCCAGCCGATGCTCAACAATCTGAAGAATTCGATCAAGACTTAGCAAACAATGGCTTAGGCCGAGTACACATTAAAAGTGTATATGACTTTGCAGGAATTGACGTTACAGAACAAGGCATCGCAATACTGGCCGATCCAACTCAAACGCCTATTGACGACAGACCTGCGCGATTTTTACGATTAGTCAAAGCCGTATCCATTCCAACAGAAGAGGTACAGGATTTTGTGAATTCTGCTTTTGGACGCAGCAGTAATCAGTTGATGCGTGAAATTATTGGATATGTGCCTGTTGAGCCAGATGGTTCAGTATTATTTGATGTGCCCGCGAATGTACCTTTAGCATTTAGTGTGCTCGATAAAAATGGTAAACGTGTCAGCGAAAGACATCAAAACTGGTTGCAGTTAGTGCCCGGAGAAGTGCGCACTTGCAATGGTTGTCATAGTCGAGATAGCGAAACACCTCATGGTCGAGCAGATGCCGAAGTCGACAGTATTAACTTAGGCGCAGCCAATACTGGTAGCCCGTTTCCTAATACCAATCCAGCCTTATTTGCTGATTTAGGTGATACCATGGCACAAACATCAGGCAGAATTAACGGCATCAACTATCCTACTGCAGATATTTATTTTGAAGATATCTGGACAGATCCTGCTAAGCAAACCCAAGCAGTTAGTTTTGTATACAGTTATGCTGACTTACAATCCCCGCTGCCTATTACTGTAGCCTGCGCTGTTAATTGGACAAACTTGTGCCGTATCCAAATTCATTTTACCGAGCATATTCAACCCATTTTGTCATTAAACAGACAAAAGTTTGCTGAAAACGGCGTGACACTACTTGAAGATCAAAGTTGTTTAACTTGCCATACGCCTGAAGGCGAAGACGGTTTAGCACAGGTACCTGCTGCTCAGTTAGACTTGCGTGCAACCCCATCAACAGACAATGCCGATTTTCTAACCAGTTATCGAGAACTAATGTTTACCGATAATGAACAAGAGTTAGTCGAGGGGGCATTGCTCGATCGTTTGGTGATTGTTACCGATGAAAATGGCGATATTGTGTTCGAACTTGATGAGGAAGGCGAGTTGATACTGGACGGTGAAGGTAATGCAATAGCTGTGACTCAAACAGTGAGCGTAGCAAACAGCATGTCTGTAAATGGTGCCCGATCTAGTGGCCGGTTTTTTAACATTTTTAATAGTGGTGGTGCACATCAAGGTTGGCTAACTCCAGCCGAGTTAAAACTGTTATCTGAATGGTTAGATATTGGTGGCCAATATTACAATAATCCTTTTGTGGCACCACTAAACTGATGTTATTGAGATCCATACAAAAATATTTTAATTTCGTTAAGTCTGGCTTAGGCATTTGGCTAACGTTGCTATTTATAACCAATCCGGCTTTAGCCGATGAAATTGTGCAAGTGCAGATTACGCAGCCTTATATCGAATTACATTCTGGGCCTGCTGGTGGTTTTCCTGTTATCCATGTCGCGGCAAAAAAAGAATGGATCACTGTATTAAAGCGCAGAACCAACTGGTTCAAAGTCGAAACAAATAAAGGTGTGCAAGGTTGGGTCAAACAAGAGGCATTACACTTGACTCAAAGCAGTACTGGAGAGGCTGTTAAATTAGCCGACGGCTCATTTGAGTCATTTGCTCAACGTGATTTTGAATTTGGCGCTTTAGGCGGTTCCTTCGAAGGTGTGCCTTCTATGACAGTCTTTGCGGATTGGGTGGCAACTGCAAACTTAATCGCTGGGATTAGTGTGACTCAAGCCTTGGGTAATTTATCTGAAAATCAATTCTTTTTAGTGCGTGTGCAACATACAGCCTTTCCCGAATGGCGCCTGTCACCCTATGTCACCTTAGGTGCAGGAAAAATTCGCACCAAACCTAGAGCCAACTTAGTGCAAAGTGGTGATGAAACTCGCACCAGTGACTTGTTGGCTGCAGGTTTAGGCTTACGTTATTACATTGCACAAAATTTTATGCTCAAGCTTGAGTATCAACATCTTCAAGCTTTAACCGATAGAGACGAAAACGAGGATTTAGAACAATGGAAATTGGGATTCGCAGTTTTTTTCTAGGGCTAGTATGCACACTGCTCAGTTTTTCTTTGTTTGCGCAGCTAAGCGAACAAGAAAGCGAACAAGAAACTGAACAAAGTGTTATCCAGCCTAGTGTAGAACGCCGAGATATTAACGAAGCCAATATAGATTCAGAAAATTTTGAATTTGGCATGTTAGTAGGAGTGATCAGTATTGAGGATTTTTCATCTAGTATGGTTTTGGGAGTCCGTGCGGCTTATCACATCAATGAAGACTTTTTTGTCGAAGCCACTTACGGCCAGGCTGAAGCGGGAGAAACCAGTTTTGAAGTGCTTAGTGGTGGTGCTCCATTTTTAACTGAAGCGGAACGCGATTATCGTTATTACAATGTGTCCTTGGGTTATAACCTTAATGGCGAAACTTTTTTCAGCGATCGTTGGGTGTTTAACTCTGCCACTTATATCACCTTAGGTGCAGGTAGTACTGAGTTTGGTGGCGATGAAAGATTTACCTTGAGCTTAGGTGCGGGTTATCGACTGTTGCTGACTGACTTTTTTGCTTTGCACATTAATATGAAAGATCACCTGTTTAATTCTGAGCTGATTGGTGAGGAAAAAACCACTCATAATATTGAATATGGCTTGGGTGCCACCTTCTTCTTTTAGTCCGTTGTTTACTTATTGAGATATTATTTTATGCCGTTACTTATTAAAAACCAGCAATATAAAACCAATACAAATTTTTACCATGTTATAGGCTTGGCGATTGTTTGCATTGCTGTTTTGTTCACATCTCTTCAAAGCTTTGCTGCAGATAGTAAAGGTCCAGCACCAGACTTTACTTTGCCCAGTAAAAATGGCGGCAATGTGCGTTTGCAAGAACAACTAGGTAATGTGGTTTTGATTAATTTTTGGGCTTCTTGGTGTGCTCCGTGTCGTGAAGAACTGCCTTACTTGGAAGCGTTGCAACAGGAATATGCGGATTTGGGTTTTACCATCTTAGCGGTCAATGTGGACGACGACTCATCTAAAGCTGACATATTGCTAAACGATATCCCTGTTTCTTTCCCAGTGTTATTTGATGTGAATGACGATGTCAGCAAGTTATATCAAGTGAACGCTATGCCAACCACAGTGATTGTTGACCGAGATGGTAACCAACGTTTGTTGCACCAGGGTTATAAAAGTGGCGATGAAGTGCAATACAAACAAGCTGTTAAAGCGTTACTTCGGGAGTAGGCTGTGAAGGTAAATCAATCAAACTCATTGCTCTCGCTCATTGCCATCATGGTATTGGGTTTAGCCAGTGGCTGTAGTAGTACATTTGAGCCTTGGGTCAAACCCTATGAACGAGATAATTTGGCTGACCCTATCATGAGTATGAATCGTAATCCTGTGTCCTTGTCTTATACCCATCACGCTTATCAAGCACGTGAAGGAGCAAGAGGTGCCGAAGGTGGTGCTGGAGGCGGTTGTGGCTGTAATTAGGCGTAAAATGACGAGTCCAAGTGGCACAGTGAGAAAGCTGCTATCGCGACTAATATTTGCCTGCATTATTCTTGGGGTGCTGGCTTGGCAGGCTTTTGCTGCGGTGTTACCACAAGATCGCTCTGATGCTATGTATCACTCCTATCAAGGTGGAGGTATGTCGATCGACGGACCTTCAATTTTATTACGGAAAAAAATTGGCAATCATGTTTCTTTTTCAGCAAATTATTATGTTGATACTATTTCTGGTGCATCGATAGACGTTTTAGCGACTGCCAGTCCTTATGAAGAAGAGCGCACTGAAAATAGTATTGGCGTTGATTACCTTCACAATAAAACCCTGATGAGTTTGAACTACACCACTAGTTCAGAAAACGACTTTGAAGCAGAGTCGTTTCATTTTGGCGTTAGCCAAGACTTTTTTGGTGATCTCACTACGCTTTCCTTAGGTTATTCCAAAGGTAATGATGAAGTAGGAAAAACCGGTGATGACACTTTTTTAGAATTAGCCGAGCGCCAAAATTATCAATTAGGGATCACTCAGGTCATTACTAAAAATATGATAATGGGCTTGAGTGTGGAGAACATCTCTGATCAAGGATATTTGAATAACCCTTATCGTTCAGTACGCTTTTTAGACGCCACTAGCGCTCGTGGTTATCGATTTGAAACAGAGGTTTACCCCAACACTCGCAGAAGTAACGCGGCCGCTGTTACAGCAAACTATTATCTGCCTTATCGTGCCTCTGTATATGGCGAAGCTAAGGTGTTTTCCGATTCGTGGGGCATACAAGCTAATACTTATAAACTCGGATATATCCATACTTTTGGTGAAGACTGGATTGTGGAATTACGGGCTCGCCATTACCAACAAGATAAAGCTGATTTTTATCAGGATTTATATAATCGAAGTGCTGAATTTAACTTCCGCGCCCGGGATAAAGAAATGAGCACTTTTAATAACTTGTCTCTAGGTTTAAGTGTGACTTATGAATTCCAATTTTCAGCAACTAATTTTTTCAAGAAAAGCACTCTCAACCTAGATTTTGATCATGTGAACTTTGACTATGATGATTTTAGGAATGTACTGGTAGATGCCTCAACCGAAGTTGTACCAGTAGGTGCTGAGCCGCTTTATCAATTTTCAGCCAATATCACACGTTTGTACGTGTCCATATTTTACTAATGTTCTTTGATTGTCTAAGGGCCATAGGAAACGTAACACCATGAGTTTATATTCTGAAAAAGCAACAAAAATCAACATTGTTCATTGGTCGAAATTTTTGTTTGTTGGCCTGTTATTAAGTATCAGTTTGATGGTGAATGCCCAGCAAGATGACCAGCCTGCTAACAGCACCGTTGCTGAACAATTACAACAACTAAGAAAAGAAGTGGTTGCCCTTAACCGTGATTTGTTTGTGCTCGAAGAGGACTTATTGTTTCCGTCTAGTACTCAAATAGTGGTGTATCTATCAATGGATGTAGGCACTTATTTTAACTTAGATGCAGTTGAGTTGCAGATTGACGACAAGGTAGTTAGCTACCATCTGTATACCGAAAAACAAATTCAAGCCTTGTTTAAAGGCGGCGTGCAAAAATTACATATTGATAATATAGGCCAAGGTGAACACCAGCTCAGTGCATTTTTTATTGGTAAAGGGCCACAAGATAGAGAATACAAAAGAGCCACCAGTCTCACATTTACTAAAACGGCTGATGCCAAATCCTTAGAATTAAGCATTATTGATTCTAGTGTTAAGCAGCAGCCCGTTTTTGAGGCGGTCGAGCTTTAATATGTTGAAGTGGTGTAGCGCATTAGGTTTATGTTTGGTTTTGCTGGTTAGCGCCAAGGCTAGCGCCCAACAGGTAAATGAACCTAATTCTGTTGCGCTCGAAAAAGCTTACCAACAAGTTTTATATGAATATTACCAGGGAAATTTTGCCTTAGCCTTAACCCAAATGGCGATTTTAGAGCAAAAATTTCCCAATGGTTTAACTCAGATCCCCGATTTTTTGAGTGCTCATCAAGTGGAGCCGGAGTTACTTAAAGGTGGGATGAGTTTAGCCTATGGATTAGATAACCAAGCTGCGGATATTTTTCTACGTTTATTAAAAAACAATACTGAACCACAAGTCACTGCTTATGCTTGGTTATTGCTAGGTAAAACCTATTATCAAAAACGCCAGTTTTCAGATGCAGCTCAAGCGTTTCAGCAAATTACACAAGACGATGCGGATGAATATTTTGAGACGTCTACCCGCGACAACTGGCTTTATATGCAATCGCAGCTTCATGGGTTTTTATTGGGGCAGGAAGCAGACGGAAATGACATCCAATGGTTAGAGCAGTTATCAGATAATTCAATTTATCGCCATTATGTGCAATACAATCAAGCGTTAGCCTTATTGCAAAAAGGGGAAAACCAGCAAGCCATTAGTCGTTTATCTACTTTAGCAAAAAATGACAATAGTTTTGTGCGCCGCTGGATGGGGTGGGGTGATCCAATATTTAGTGCCAACGATGAACAAAATATTGAAGCTGAACGTGATGCTATTCGTGATCGGGCCAACCTAACTCTAGGTTATACCTTGCTGCAAAACGATGAGCCTCATCAAGCGTTTAGAGTATTTGAAAAAATTCGCAGCGGCGGCTTAGACGCAGAAGCGGCGTTATTAGGCTACGGCTGGGCTGCGGCAAAAAAGGATGAATTACAAACTGCTTTGGCCATTTGGCAACGTTTGATGCAAATGCCACAAAATACTGAATATACCTTAGAGGCTTATCTGGCCAGCGCTTATGCCTATGAAAAAGCCTTTGCACCAAGGCAATCGCTACAACTGTTGCAACTGGGTGTTGATCGTTTTGAGCAGGCTTTATCTGACCTTAATCAAGCAGAACAACAGGTAAATCATCACCAGTTTATTTTAGACTTACTGCCAAATACAAAGTACACCCCTAAGGTTGAAGATGATGCTAGCCTGTCGCTTCACCATAAAGGTCAGCAATTTAATAGCACCCAGTTATTCAATAGTGTGACAGTCAGCACTGAGTTTAGGGCCGGGTTATCAGCCTTAGCGCAAAGTCGTGACATACAACAGCAATTGCAAAATTGGCAACAACGTATGCAGCAATACCATTTGATGTTGGATGAAAGGCAAGCTGAACGGCTCAAGCGCGCTAAACACATTTTACAAAATCGTACTTTGGAACAATTACCAGCATTACAAACCCAGCGCGAGGCACTTGCTCTAGTCGTTGATAGCGCCATACGTCAGCAAGATGGGCAAGTTTTAATGAGCCTGCAAAGTCAGCAATGGTTAGACAGAATAAAACGTTCAGAAAAACGTTTAGAGACTATTTCTAAGCTTAAAAAACAACTCGCTCAACCATCTTTGGCAGAGAGTTATCAGCGACGGATAAAAAGAGTGGCGGGCAGACTAATTTGGCAAGCGAGTGAAGCTTATTCTGCTAATCAATGGCAAGCGCAAAAAGCATTAAATCAACTCGACGCTGAAATAACCAAAACACAACAGCGTCAGCAGCAACTACATAAGCTACTGGCAGTTAACCCTGATTTTGCTGAACAAAGACTTAGAGTCAGTACGTTAGCACAGCGTATTAACGTTGATATCATCAAAAATAATGGTCTTCAAGATGCACTTATTAGTCAGTTGTCTGCCATCTTTAAGCAATTTATCCAAGCCCACAAACAAAAGGTCAATGACTATATTTTGCAGGCGCAATTAGCCATGGTCAGGTTGAGTGATCAAGCCTTGAAAAAAGACAATGACAGTTCAACAAAATTAGATGATACATCTGCAAACGATGGAGTTCAGCTATGAGATTGGGTCATTGCCTGTTGGTTTTTGTGGCTATGATGTTGCCGTTGTCTGGTTGTGGATCGTTTTCTGGTGAAAATGGCTCACAAACTGCTCAAACACCATCTATAAGCAAACAAACTCTAGGTGAGGTATATTTTGAGCCATTACCACTTGATCATACACCGCTAGATCAGCCCGAAACAAAAACTATGCGAGATGCCTATAAGGCATTGCTTGAAGTAGTTGCTGATCCCCAAACTAAACAAATAGTGCAGTATAGGTTAGCCGATCTAGAAGTCTCATTAGCTGAGCAAAGACAGGAAAACGGACTGCCTATAGACTCAGTTACAAGCAGTGCTACACAAACCGGCCAAAAGCCACAAAAATTATTTGATTTGGCCATAGTTCAATACCAACAATTGTTGCTGGATCATCCACAAAACCCCAACAATTTAGAGGTGTTATACCAACTGGCTAAGGCTTATGAACAGCAAGGTCAAATACAAGATAGTTTTGATACCTTACAGCAGTTATTGCAGCAATTCCCTGACAATGCCTACTTAGCTGAAACCCACTTTAGGGTTGGGGAAGTAGAGTTTAATCGTACTAATTATCCATTGGCTATTAGTGCCTATAGCAAGGTATTAGAGCAAGGGGAACAAAATCCTTATTACGGCACAGCTGCTTATATGTTGGGCTGGAGTTATTTTAAAAATGACCAACAAGGTGAAGCATTAAAAGCCTTTACTACCTTGCTTGATCATAAATTACCTAATGAAATTATCGCCCAGGGGATGTTGTCTCAGGTAGACAGTCAAGCTCAAATTGAGGGTTTACCCCTGGGTGAAAAACGTTTGGTTAATGATACGATCCGTATTATGAGTTTGTTGTTTTCTTATCAGGACGCTCAGCTTTCCTATCAAAATAGCCAAGAAGCCAATGCGGCTCAGAGCATCGCAGCGCATTTTACGCTGGTTGAAAATAGGCACTATGAATATGTGCTGTACGACGCATTGGCGCAACATTACCTGAATCAAGATAGGTATCGCGATAGTGCTAAAGCCTATCAAGCCTTTACTGAGATCCATGCCGACCATTTTCAGGCGCCTATTTTTGCGGTCAAACAAATTGACTCATACATCTTGGGGCAATTCCCAACTTTAGTGTTACCCGCCAAACAACGTTTTGTGACGCGTTATGGTATTACTGGAGCGTATTGGCCTAATTGGCCCATTGTTTGGCAAGAACAAGTTGCCCCTTATATAAACGAATATTTACAAGAGCTTGCACAATATGAACATAGCCGCGGGCAGATGTTAGCCAGCGCAAGTCGAAAAACCAATGTTAAGGATACGGATAAAAATCGCGCCACATCTTTAGAGTTAAAAGAACAAGCTACCCAAGCTTTATTGTTAGCCTCAAAGTGGTATCAGCAGTTTATTCTGACCTTCCCCAATGATGAGCAAACGCCTGAATTAACTTACCGTTTGGGCGAGGCTTTATTTGAATCACAACAATTTTCTGAGTCTATCAAAGCATTTGAAGATTACGCTTATGAGCACCTTCAGCCTAATACACATCTAAGTGCTGCCCATCCCAAAGCGGCAGAAGCAGCATACTCTGCTATTTTGGCTTACCAGAAAATTCAGTTGGCCGCTTCGGACTCTTTGCCACAGCAAGATAATAACCAACAAGCTAGTTGGCTAGACAAGCAGCTTGTTGCGCAAGACAATTTTGTGAATACCTTTGCCGATGATCCTAGAGCAAGTGACATTCTATATAGCAGCATGCAACAGTTATTTACTTTAAAACGTTATGAGCTTGCTATTGTCAGTGCACAACAATTGTTGGACTGGCAACCTAAAGTGCAATCTGAAAAACGTTTAGCCAGTTATTTAGTGATAGGACACAGTCAATTTGCATTGCAACAATATGCAGCTGGGGAAAGTACTTATGAGCAAGTTATACAATTGTTGCCAGATAATGATCCTCGCCGCCTTGATATACGGGATCGACTAGCTGCGAGTATATACAAGCAAGGGGAGCAGAATGTTAGTCTCAACTATTTACCCTTAGCCATTAATGATTTTTTAAGGGTGTTGGCTAAAACCCCTGAGTCTGGGATCCGCGTAAACGCACAATATGATGCTGCAACCTATTTATTACAAATGCAAGAATGGCAACAAGGTATAGATTTATTTACAGACTTTAGACGACGTTTTCCAAAAAATAAGCTGACTGAAAGTATCCAAGAACAATTGATTTTGGCCTATCAGCAGAATGAAAACTGGCAACAAGCGGCTGATGAGTTGTTAGTGTTACATCAAGCCAATCCTGAATCTGAAGAGGGCAGACAAGCCTTGTATGTAGCGGCTCAGTATTTACACAAAATTGGTAACAGACAACAGGCATTGGATGCTTATCGAACTTATGCCCATAGTTATGCCATGCCTTTTGCTGAAGCTAACCAAGCTCGCTATATTATGAGTGAATTTTACCTTGAAACTAATGAGCACAGTAAACGTCGATTTTGGTTGAATAAATTAATTCAAGCAGACAAACAAGCACAAAAGTCACCAGATATTGAACGCGACGATCGTACTCGTTATCTAGCTGCAATGGCGTCCAATGTGTTTGCTGATGACAAATTGTTTGCGTACAAAAAAATCAAACTAACCCAACCATTAAAAGCCAGCCTAGCTAAGAAAAAGGCAGCGTTAAACGCTGCGCTAGATGCTTACAATAAAACCTTGGATTATAAGGTTGAAGAGTTCACTACCTCAGCTAACTTTAGTATCGCCGATATTTATCATCAGCTTGCCAAAGATTTGATGACATCCAGTAAACCTAAAAATCTTAATGCCCTAGAGCTTGAGCAATATGATTTGCTGCTTGAAGAGCAGGCTTTTCCTTTTGAAGAAAAAGCCATCGCTATTCACGAAACCAATGCCAAACGAAGTTGGCAAGGTAGTTATGATGCTTGGATTGAAAAAAGTTTCAGCGCCTTAGAAAAACTGCTGCCCGGCAGGTATAACAAAAAAGAAAGAAGTGGGGAGATCACTGATGAAATTTACTAATGTAGTCTTCAGTGTGATGTGCATAGCTTTATTGAACAGTTGTAGTAGTTTGATTGCTGATATTGAAACAGGACCAAGCGTTTCAGAAGTCTCCCTAGAGTCGTTAACACCTCTGCAAATTGAGGTGGCGGACTTACAAGCAATGCCTAATTTATATTTAGAGCAAGCGGGTAATCGTAAGTCTACTTTATCTAGTCAGACGCGAAATCAATTTCAAGGAGCTTTAGCGTTAAAACAGCAAGGTAAGTTGGCTCAAGCCAAAGAGATACTTGTGACCTTAGCTGAAGAACACCCAGAGCTTTCAGGAATATGGTTGCAACTTGCCTTGGTAAGCAAGCAACAAAACACCGACGACATCGAACAAAAGCGTGAAGATATGCTGGAATATCTTAATAAGGCCATTGCTGCCAACCCGCTAAATTACTTAGCTCAGAATGAATTAGCCTTAGTGTTGCGTCAACAAGGGCAATTTCAGCAATCCCTAAGTCACTATGAATTAGCCTTAAAAAGTTGGCCTGCATTTGCACCTGCCTATCTTAATCGAGGCATATTATACGACTTATATATGGGTAAAAAATCTTTAGCATTGGCTGAGTATGAGCTTTATCAAGCTTTGTCTAATGATGACTCTCGGCAATTAAAAGGTTGGATCATTGATCTACAGAGGCAAATTAAAAATGCAGAATAAACGCATCAAAATGGATCGAAGTTATGACTAAAATTCATGACTTTTTATGGGGCTTGGTTTTCACCTTAGCACTATCTTTAATGAGCAATATGCTTAATGCTCAAGAGCAGAACGTTATTAAGTTGCAAGAAACTATTCGAGGTAATCAAGAGCAGCCCAAAGTGATGACTATAGTGCCGTGGCAGTCACCTAAAACAAAACAAGCTTTGCCTAGCCCTATTGTTGAACGTATTAATAAAAAGTTTGTGCCGTTACAGCGGGACGAATTAAAGCTACAAATTCAAATTTTAAAAACATACCCCAAACCTTAGGCAAATACCTATAGGAGCGGAATGAAAAGATATAGTGAACAGATTACAAAGTAGGAGTGAGTGATGAATTTTTTTGAAGTAGTAGTACGGTTTTTTCAAGAGGGCGGTGCGTTTATGTTCCCTATTGCCGTTGTTTTAGCAATAGGTCTGGCAATAGCAATCGAACGTTATTTCTTCTTAAGCTTTTCTAAAAGTGTCAATAAAAAAGCCTTTAAACAAATGGAGCCGCTACTTAACAAACATGATTACCCCGGAGTGTTAAGTTTCGCCAATACTGATAATGCCCCGATTAGCCGCATTATAGGTGCAGGTTTAACACGTTTAGATCATAGTCAAAGGCGTGAAGATATCGAATATGCCATGGAAGAAGGTTTGATGGAAACTACGCCTCGATTGGAAAAGCGTACTGCATATTTAGCTACGCTAGCAAATATCTCAACTTTATTAGGCTTGTTGGGCACAATCATAGGATTGATTGCAGCGTTTTCTGCGGTAGCCACGGCTGACCCTTCTGAAAAGGCTAGTTTGTTATCCCAGAGCATTTCGGTAGCCATGAATACTACCGCTTTTGGTTTGATTGCCGCCATTCCCCTTCTGGTTTTTCACTCTGTGTTACAAACCAAAACCACCGAAATTATTGACAGCATGGAAATGGCTGGGGTGAAGTGTTTAAACGCTCTCATTGCACGAAATGATTTGAATACCCAGTCTCGTTCTACAGACGACAATAGATAAGTTAAGCCCAAATATAGGAATACGATATGGCGGGTAGAGCAAAATTCGGTCGTAGTAGTCGAAAAATCAAAAAAGATGCTGAGTTGGACATCACCTCTTTTATGAATTTGATGATAGTACTAGTGCCTGTGCTTTTGATGATGATGGTGTTCTCGCGGATCACTGTTTTGGAACTTGCTTTGCCGCAGCTTGGTGAAGCAAATGAACAAAATATTGATGAGAAAGATCAGCGTTTGGAGCTGGTGGTCAGGGCAGACAATATTGCCGTTTATTACCCTCAAGGGTATCTTGTAAAAGATATTGCAGTTAGCGACCAAGGTTATGACTATGCCGCCTTGCAATTGGTGCTTAGACAAATAAAACAGACTTTGATCAACAAAAATATCGATAAAAAAGCCGCCACTTTGTTATTAGAAGAAAACATTCCATATCAAGTGATTGTGGCCTTAATGGATACCACTCGCTCATACCAAGATGTATTGATTGCTTCAGTGGTGGATGCTGAACTTTTCCCTGAAATTTCCTTAGGTGATGCCCCTGCCGTATCAAATGAGTCTTCTGGGAGTGAAAAATGAAACAATCAGCAAGAGCTATGCGTATGCAGCGCCACCATAAACGTATGGCCCAAGACTCCAAACTCAGCTTAGTTTCATTAATGGATATTTTTACTATTTTGGTGTTTTTTTTGATGGTTAATGCCTCAGAAGTGCAAGTGTTACAAAACAGCAAAAGTGTTGAGTTACCTGAATCGACCGCGCAACAAGCGGCGCAAGAAACCTTGATATTGATGGTCAACAATACTGACTTAATTCTTCAAGGCCAAAAGTTGGCTAGCGTGCAAACTATCTTGAGTCAAAGCGACGACCTGATACCAGAACTTGTAACTGAACTGGCATATCAAGTTAATCGTGCAAGTAACAATGGCGAAAAAGATGCTGATGGCAACGATATCGAAAGAGCGATTACCATTATGGGTGATAAGAATATTCCCTATACTTTGCTCAAACGTATTATGCAAACATGCGCCCAAGCTGGGTTTACCAATATTTCTTTGGCAGTTGCCGGGCAAGAACCTTCGGGGCAACAAAAAGAAAACCAAGTGAATGATGCTGCTACTGCTCAAGGAGAAGATCAATGACCAGTAGCATTAATGTTCACACTGCTACTAATAGTCATATGTCAGAGCCGAATGCATTTGTTACAGTCTTGCCATGGTCATCAAGTGAGCTAGAGAACAAACGTTTTAGGACTATTACTGTTGTTGTTTTGTTTATCACTTTGGCCTTTGCCGCAGTAGTGAAATGGCAAGAGTTACCAGAACGTGCTCGTGCAGAAAAAGAAAAAGTACCCGCCCAATTGACGCGTTTAATGACACCTAGAAAAGTCGAACCACCTAAACCTATTCCAGTGCCTGTACCCAAACCTTTGCCTGCCAAGCCTAAGGTCGAAAAGCCAAAACCTGTTCCTCCTAAAGCAGTAGAACCTAAAAAAGTACCAGCAAAAGATGTCAAGAAAGTGCCTCCTAAGCCGGTAAAGGTCAAAGTGCCCACACAAGCAGAACTTACCGAACAAGCTAAAATCAAAGCCAAACAATCAGGTTTGTTAGCCTTTCAAGATGATTTAGCCAGTATGCGAGACAATGCCAGCCTGAATAATTTAGCGGATACCGATACCATCAAAGGTGCTGGGGCAAGCAATCAAACCCAGCGTAAGTTTATCGGTAAAAAAGTAGCGGCTAGTAGCGGTGGGGTAGACACCAGTAATTTGACCACTAATATCGGCTCAAAGGGAGAACTAGCAGAACGTAAAAACACTGAATATGTAGCCCCCAATGAAGGTCTCGCATCATTGGCTGCAAAACAAATTGTAACTGAAGGTGCAGTATTAGGTAGTCGCGAAACTGAGTCTATTCGTAAAGTATTGGACGCCAACAAAGGTGCGATTTATGCTATTTATCGGAAAGCGTTACGCTCTGACCCGAGTTTACAGGGCAAGTTAACCGTTAATCTACAGATAGAGCCTAATGGTTCAGTGTCCAAAGTAACATTGGTTTTCAGTGAATTAGGAGCTCCAGACGTAGAGAAAAAATTACTCAGTAGAATACGCCTCATTAATTTTGGTGAACAATCTGTGACACAAACCCTACTAGACTATTCTTTTAATTTTTTGCCCTTCTGAGGGAAGTCAAATATGTTTAATGAACATGGCGAATTTGTTGTGACACGCCAGGGTAATATTTTAATCGCCTATATATATGGAGCCTGGAATGCCGAAACAGCCAAAGCCTATAAACACACTATCAATCAAACCATTGAGCCCCTGAAAGGCAAATCATGGGCTCTTATTAGCAATGTTCAACAGTGGGGATTGTGCACTCCCGATTGTGAATTACTGATGGTGGAATTGGCTGCAGAATGCAGGGGTAATAGTCTTAAAAGAGAAGCGATAGTCAACAATAATACCAAGAGTGTTAAGCTGGAGTTGTTTAACAACCATTCAAAACAAAACCCCTGCGAATTCGAACCTTCACGAATTCAGTTTCAAAGACGTTTTTTGGAAACTGACGAACAAGCCAAAGTCTGGCTTAAAACTGAAGGTTATAGTCTGAAATAAAGTCATATGTTTTTAAACGAGCAAATAAATGCAGTTTAGACCTGTATTGTGATCCTTGTACTAATGGATAACTAGGAATATATTGTTGTTAACAATTTATTTACTTTACTCAGGAATGGCAATGCAACCTTCGTTTCAGTACTTAGCCCGTTGTTTTCTGTGAGTGTTGTCGTAAAAAATATGTATGCAAAGCTATGTTTTGTATTGGTTATATTACTGACCATTACTACTAGTCATGCCGCTTTAGAAGTTATCAAACATGTAAGTTCAAGGTCCGATCGTGATCAACAAAAAACCTATTATGTAGCTTTGCTACAATTAGCCATTAAAAAAGCACAACCTAAGTTTGGCCCCGCTACGTTAGAATCTTTTGGTACCTCTATGGTGTATCAACGTAAACTGATTAGTCTTAATAAAGGTGAACTTGATGTTATTTGGGCCATGACATCAGAACAAAGGGAGCAAGAGTTGTTACCCATAATGATCCCGATTTTGAAGGGTCTTATTGGTTATCGAATTATGGTGATCCAAGAAACAAAACAACAAGAACTAACTCATATATTAAGCACCACGCAAATCAAAAATATGGTTGCTCTGCAAGGATTAGATTGGGCAGATACAGAAATCCTTCGGGCAAATGGTTTCAAAGTGGAAACATCAGATTGGTACAATAGTTTGTACAAAGGTCTGAGTAAGGGGCATTACGATTATTTTCCTAGGTCTATTTTGGAGCCTTGGGCAGAAATGCGAAAATATCGATTTAAAAATCTAGTAGTTGAGAATAAACACTTGCTCTATTACCCAGCCGCCATGTATTTTTTCGTACAAAAAGACAATAAAGCCTTAGCTCAGAGATTAGAGTATGGGTTAAATCAAGCTATTGACGACGGCAGTTTTGACCAACTTCTATATAGCTATCCGGCACACCAAGAGGCATTGTCTAAAGGCAAACTAAGCTCTAGGGTGGTACATAAACTATCGAATCCTTTTCTACCAAAAACGACTCCCTTAACTGACAAACGTTTGTGGTATCAACTTTATCAATGAACACAATTTTCGCTACTGCCATTTGTTTGGGTATTGTGATTGTATCTAAGCTATAACCTGCGTAAAATCCGCCGCGGAGTTGGCCAGACAATCGTCGTTCAGTTTTCACTTGTGAATTTCTGAAGGGAGGAAAGTCCGGGCTCCATAGGGCAGGGTGCCAGGTAACGCCTGGGCGGCGCGAGCCGACGACAAGTGCAGCAGAGAGAAGACCGCCTAAGCGCGTAAGCGCCGGTAAGGGTGAAAGGGTGCGGTAAGAGCGCACCGCGTTGCTGGCAACAGTATACGGCAAGGTAAACTCCACCCGGAGCAAGACCAAATAGGATCTCGTATGGCGTGGCCCACGTTGAGATCGGGTGTGTTGCTGGAGCCAGTGAGCGATTGCTGGCCTAGATGAATGATTGTCGCTGTTTGTTTTCGAACAAACTTCACAGAACCCGGCTTATCGGCCAACTCCAACTATTTAGTATAAACCCATGAAATTCATGGGTTTATACTACCCTCTAAAAGAGTTTTATCCCTCAATTAACATTCTTGCAAATTCCCTCGACAATTGGCGAACATAGAGCGGAGGGGAAATCAAAGTATCGGCTTTGCCGGCTAAGTCTATTCAGACTTCGCTATTATACCAATCCGCATAAATAAGTGACCTCTCAGCGAGATTTTAAAAGGGCTTAATCAAGGCGCTTGAATGAAGTAATAGTTATTCTATTGCGAATTCGAGCAACGCAGAGTAAGCCCTTTTAAACTCGCCCTAAAGGGAAAGCGCCAGCCATTCTTGCACTTCCTTCTCACTATTTGAAAGGGCTTGCCATTCCTGCATAGTGACGCCTTGTGCAAAAATGGCTGGTGATTTCTGAGTGGGCACTTCTTTATGCGGAATGGTATTGCTTGGTTTAGTAAATTTTAAGGCTTGCTAATATGACTGCCTTAGTAATGCTAATCACTTACTTGCTCTTGCATGTGTTTCAACATGTTTTGCATGTCTTGCTCAATGCCAAAATTTTGCTCTAATATGGTTTTAAGCTCATTGTCGGAGGTGGTTTTCATCGTTTGTAATATTTGATTGGCCAATTGCTGACGATGACTACTGTCTATTTCACGGCTAAACATCATCATGCTCAAACCGTTGGCAGCTAGGTTGCGCACATAGTGATTGGGGTCGTTATTGAGTAAGTTGATAAAGGTTGGAGCCAGCTTCGCGTTGGCTACAGTCCCTGAGGTTATGGTTTCCAATGCGCGAATACGGGTTTTTTCATCATTGGTGCTGTTGGCAATATCCATGATAGCTTCAGAAAGTAAATTGCTGGTCTCAACCGGAGAAAAAGTTGACAAGATCCCGCTGGTGATTTGTAACTGGGTCATGGCTTCTAGACGTTTTTCATCACTGAGATTGTTGTCCAACACCTTGTGTTTCAATTCTTGTTGTATTTTCGCCGCATAGTCTGGATCGGTTTTAAGCTTTTGCTCGTAATCATCAGGTAATGTTTCATAAAAGCTTTGAAAAGGATTATTGCTTAAGCGTTCGTCTTCCAATTGTTGCTCGCGCTGAGCCACATAAGTCTCGATCATTTGGGTGACGACTTGTTCGGAGACAGGCGCTTGGCTTAATGTGTTTTCCAATGTGATTAACCTTTGGTTCAGGGCATTTAGAGTTTGCTGTAACCTTTGCATGTGCACTTCCTTGCTGTTGCCAGCGCTGGTGATTGGCAGCGACGCAATGCCAATGGAAACAGCCTGTTCTTCTGCTGACAGCGCATTGTGGCTTAGATTTAACGGTGCCTGACTGACTTGCAAATAAAAACAGCTAGCCGCCAGTAAAAATGCGGCGAAGGCGAGAGCTAAGGTAAAAAAGTGACTGGATTTAGACATGGTTCTGAACATAAATGTAACAATGGCCCCATGCTACCTTTGTCGCTGCACCGTTACCAGTTAGAGAATGTATCGATTTGTACGCGAAAGAGATTTACCAAGCCACCCATAACAATTTAGATTTACCAAGCCACCCATAACAATTTGACTAAACACCAGCACAAGCTAGGCTTTGATTAGGAAATAAATCAAGATTTACCAAGCCACCCATAACAATTTGACTAAACACCAGCACAAGCTAGGCTTTGATTAGGAAATAAATCAAAGGATTGATGTCATGCCCCAGCCACGTAGTAGTCAAATTTGTTTATCGGATACTCCTTATTACCATTGTGTTTCCCGTTGTGTGCGGCGCTCTTTTTTGTGCGGTGTGGATAGTTATTCAGGCCAAAGTTATGAACATCGTCGGGGGTGGGTTGAACAACGACTGTTGTTTTTATCATCTGTGTTTTCAATTGATATATGTGCTTATGCTGTGATGAGTAATCACGTGCATGTGGTGTTACATGTGGATGTGCAGCAAGTGATGGCTTGGACAGATAGTGAAGTGGTTGAACGCTGGCACCGCCTACATAAAGGCACATTGCTCACGCAAATGTTTGTAAGAGGTGACACGTTAAGCCAAAGTCAACAACTGACCTTAAATGACACCATAATCGAGTATCGCAAGCGCTTACATGATATTAGCTGGTTGATGGGTAACCTGAATGAACATATTGCCCGAGAAGCCAATAAAGAGGATGAATGTACGGGTAGATTCTGGGAAGGACGGTTTAAATCACAAGCTTTATTAGATGACGCCGCATTACTGTCCTGTATGGCCTATGTTGACCTTAACCCCATTCGAACCAAGATAGCGGATACCCCTGAAACGTCAGAGCACACCAGTATTAAAAAACGTTTAGAATCGATAAAAGACCCCATCACAACACCTTCACTGATGTCTTTTATCGGCAATCCTAGACAAGATATGCCAAAAGGCATCGCTTTCTCACTAAAAGACTATTGTGAGTTAGTGGACATAACAGGCAGAATCATCAGAAACGACAAAGCAGGGCATATAGACCAACAACAACCCATCTTACAAAGGTTAGGCCTATCAGACGGACAATGGCTCACCCTCACCACAGAGTTTGAAAAACACTTTTGTTATGCAGCAGGCGCAGAAATGATGATGAACCAGTTTAAAGCACACACAGGCCACCAACGCATTCGAGGCATGAGTAAAGC
>NZ_BAEO01000026.1 GCF_000314995.1 Paraglaciecola arctica BSs20135
TATTCTCTTTGTGTGTTTAAGCTTATGAGTTTGAGCTTATTGATGATTTGAAATAATGCATTCGATTAAATGTGATGTTCAACTCAAATTACAAGCACCATGAGAAAACCTGCGTGAACCTGCGGGGTCAGGTTCGTTGAAAGAAACCTGCGGGGTCAGGTTCGTTGAAAAACCTGCGGGGTCAGAACCTGCGGGGTCAGGTTCGTTGAAAGAAACCGGAACCTGCGGGGTCAGGTTCGTTGAAAGTACGCGATGCAACAAATAAGGCATGGGAGTTAGGTAATGATTCGTTTATTGAACAGGTTGCTAATACCTTATCTAGAAGAGCCAAGCCATTACCACAAGGCGGTGATAGGAGATCTAAAGCGTTTAACTCATCCAAACCTAAGTGACTTTTATTTTTCAACGAACCTGATAATCCTCTAGCCAGCCTCCTAGTTTAAGTTCCAGCTATGCTGTAGGTGCTTAAACCAAACTCAAACAGGAGGCTGTTATGTCACTTTACTGCGGCATTGATTTACATTCAAACAATCATGTAGTGGTTGTCACTGATGAAGAGGATAACAAGTTAATGGATAAACGCATTATCAATGATTTAGATGTTACTGTTTCGTTGCTTTCGCCCTTTAAGAATGAGCTGAAGGCCGTCGCAGTTGAATCAACTTTTAACTGGTATTGGTTAGTTGATGGACTTATTGAACATGGCTTTAAAGTTGAACTGGTAAACACTACAGCCGTCAAACAATACGATGGGCTGAAGTATAGTGGTGATCATCAAGATGCCTTTCATTTAGCGCAATTAATGCGTTTAGGAGTGTTACCTACTGGCTATATTTATCCACCAGAATATCGTGCAATCAGAGATTTATTGAGAAGAAGACGTCAGTTAGTCAGGCATGCCTCTACTCACGTTATCAGTATTCAAAATCAAATATGGCGCTCGCTAGGTTATAAAATGACGTGTAACGCTATTCGCAGAAAAGGCTTTACTTTGCCCTTCGAAAAAGACGGATTTCTTTATCATTCTGCCAATAGCAATCTGGTGTTAATGCGGGCGTTGGATATTCAAATCAAAAATATTGAACAACAAGTATTAGATGCCGTATCACTCAAAAATGAATTTACGTTGCTTAGGTCGATGACGGGTGTTGGCCCGATTTTAGGCTTAACCATAATGCTTGAAACAGGGGATATTCAACGTTTTGATTCTCCTGATAATTATGCGTCTTATTGTCGCTGTGTGAACAGTATTCGTGAAAGTAACGGTAAGAAAAAAGGCACAGGAAACCGCAAGGCGGGGAACAAGTACCTATCCTGGGCATTTTCAGAGGCCGCCCATTATATGGTGAGATTTGATAACCAAGCCAAACGTTTTTATGAGCGTAAAAGACAAAAGCGCAACGGAATAGTGGCTATACGCGCAGTCGCACATAAGCTCTCACGTGCGGTATTTCACATGTTAAAGAACAAAGAGGCATTCGATATCGATAGAGTGTTTCACTAGTTTACCGGCATCATTCAGCCCGTTTGCGGGGTTGGATTACAAGCCATCATAATCTGAGTGGAGGATGGTGCCGGTATTTACTTTATTCGCCCACATGTTAAGCCACTTTGGGTCTGGAAAGCGTAAGCTTAGCCACTTACTCTGTGCGCAATATCGCATTGGATAACATGGGGAACAGAGGTTTTTGTGGCGTACTAAGGTACGTGGGGAAAGGATGCGTTTATGTCCTGACCTAGATCCAGATGGGTGACTGTTGCGGATATTTATCCAGCACGACCAATAGAAAAACGAATATTGCGAATAACATAACCGGAACACCAAAGCTGAGTTACATAATTTTATGTTTGCTTTAGCGCCCCGATTACTGACGCTCTATTGACACCGGCTGGCTAATGGGTGACCCCGCAGGTTTCCAACGAACCTGACCCCGCAGGTTTCTAAGGGTAATACCCCACACCGACAATATATTTTAGATCGAGTAGCTAATAAAACTTTTGCTCGAATGAAGAAAAAAGAACAATCCGCTAAAGGAGCAGTTGATAATAATTTTAATGTTGTTGTTAAAGATATATATTGGCATTTTCATGATTTTAAAACAAAGTCATCAAAGAGTCCGGATATTGGAAAAATAAAAACGTCATTTAATAAAGAAGCCTCAAATAAACCCGACTTTTATAAACAGCACGTTACATCTTATAGCGGTAGTACCTTTATTATGGGTAGTATAGATTTGTTTTTAACTAATTCTAAATCAGCTTTGAAAGATGCAGTAAAAGCTGAAGTTGAAGACAGAATAATTAACGAATAAAAAATATAAATGAAGTAATGAAATCAATGAAAGTCAATATACCTCAAGATAGTACTTGGAAAAAAAAAGCGTCAACAGCTATGGGCTGATGTATGGAATATTCATTTAAGAAGTGATCCTGAAACTAAAGCAGAAAAAAAGGTAAGTGATGCGCTGAAATACTGGTATTTAGATGGGGATTTAACGCCTTTATTAACTTGTCCTGATAATGATGAAAAATCAACAGCATTAGAATTATCATTGATTATACAGCTTTGCCCAATAATTGAAGTTGAACCATTTGTTACGTTTCTACAGGATTATTGTATTTGGGCCTCAGAAAATAAAATAAGTTATTGGGGGGACAGTAAAATAAAAAGGGATGAGAATTTCATAGGTTTTTTCCTCGACTTTTACTTAGGTGAAAATTCTCATTCAAGTAATAAGGTTTTTGAGTATATGTTAGAAATGTTACTTCCTGATGAGAACGGTTATATTGCTTTTCCTTTAAAATTAGGCGTCGATCAATGGAAGCCTTACAGTGAAGTCGCATTATGTGATGTAGGATTTAAAGTACAGAGGAGATTAACTGAATACTTATATGGCTCGGAATCCGAATTCATTTTATATCAGCATGTGAAATTAGCTCTACCTTATCTCAAATATATTAAAGATTTAGATGTAGGGTATTATGATAAAAAAATTGATACCAGTAAACCCACTCTACCTGAACCAACACCTGTTCCTTTGCGTGTTAATGGCGCAGGACAAGAGCTATTGAGGGCTTGTGTCGGTAATAGTTTAGGTTATAAGAGTGACTTGAATGAATATTCAGGTCCTATTCGTCACAATGACCTTGAATTTGAAAAAGAAATGAATGATTTACTATCCAACACAGAAATGCCAAAAGAATATTATGACTTAATCGAATTTATTCATGAGCATAAAGATAACTATGTAGATTATTCAGAAGAGTAATTACAAAAAACCGTGGTTCTTAGTCGAGGATGTTAAAGAAAGAAACCTGCGGGGTCAGAACCTGCGGGGTCAGGTTCGTTGAAAGTACGCGATGCAACAAATAAGACATGGACGTTAGGTGATGATTCGTTTATTGAACAGGTTGCTAATACTTTATCTAGAAGAGCCAAGCCATTACCACAAGGCGGTGATAGGAGATCTAAAGCGTTTAACTCATCCAAACCGAAGTGACTTTTATTTTTCAGCGAACCTGACCCCGCAGGTTT
>NZ_BAEO01000025.1 GCF_000314995.1 Paraglaciecola arctica BSs20135
CTCTGTGGTGAATATTATTTTATCTTTACGCATAAAAAAACGGCCTCAAAAGAGGCCATTTTTAAAAGGTGAGCAGGATAAGCTACTCACCTACCATGTTGAACTTTTAGTTCGTTCGCGAACAATTCTTTACGAAGCTCGAAGCTTATATTCTGTCGTTAAGTGCAGCAACTATTGGTGATGCATCTAAACCATTCTCAGAAGCCCAAGCTAATACTGTTTTGCCGTCACTTTCTGGTGAGCTTAAGTCACCTTTAGGCATTTTCTTGACCATCAAGGTACCTGTTTCAACTGCGCCGTTAAGCATAGCTGTACGAATAAGGCTGTTACCACCACAAGAAACACCTGTGTAGTAATCTTTAAGTTTAAGTCTAAAGTCAGACTGAACACGTTTCATTTTTTTACGCAGTTCGCCTTTGTCATCTGCTTTAACAATAGTACAGATGTTTTGTAATGCTTCGCCTACATCAGCTTGAGCATTGCCCGCTGTTAATAAAGAGATAGTAGCGATAGCGATAGAAGTTTTAACTATTTTCAACATGGTTAAGTTCCTCGGTTGTTATTGTTTTTTGCAGCCGTTGCTGCGTTTTGATGTAGCTATTAAAAACTATTTGAATTGATTAAAAAATCTGCAAGGTGATACTTAGGTATGGAAAGTGATAACTTTGTGGTTGTTATTCACAGTATTTAGAGGTTAAGCATTTGAATTTAATGTGTTTTTATCATCTCCCATCCTGGTTTTTAAAATGAAATCCCTAGGGAAAAAATGGAGAAATAGCCCAAACTTTATTGCTTATAAAAACCTGAGCTAGGTATATGGAGTCAGTTTAGCTACATTTCCTAACCGGTGCGGTTTTATCAAAAAAGATTGATATCTCGGCTACAGTGACCCCGAATTTTTTCATATAAGAGCGATTCATCATGCGGTTTTTGTCCATTAGAAACATCCAGTCGTCGACAAACAGGTCATATTCTGTGTCATCAACCGGCACGCGCAAGGTGTATTGCCAGTTAAAGGCAGTACCTTGTGAGCCGCCTTTAGCTTGCCCGATAACATCTGCTGCTCCACCTGTAACACTGCCATCGTCGGCAATTTGTAAATCCCAGATACGGATTTGTTGTTCACCATCATGGTAATAAAAAGTTTCGTGTAATTGACCTTGATTGCCTTGCCAGGTACCTACTATATCTACGCAAAAGCGTCTAGTTAGTTTGTTTGAGTAGTCTTGTACTATGCCCCATGCAGTAACTTCTCCATCAAAATAGCGGGGTAAATCGAATTCAGGTGTGGTGTTTTCATAGTCATCTAGCGAACTGCTACATGACAAAATAAAAGGGGTCATCAGCACTAAGAGCCAATATTTAATTATCGTCATTTGTTTAATCCTATGAGTTTGTTGCGCACTTTGGGATAACTGGCCTTTTCGTCTAACCAAATGCGTAAAAAGCTTGAGCCAAAATTTTTGTCAGTAATTTTGCCTATTGTTTTGCCATTAAAGAAAAATTCGCTGTGTTGGTTTTTACTAACATTTAGTAGAAGGGAATCGCCTTTTTTGATATTTGGGAATATCTCTGTCAGTAGGGGGATCCATGGGGTCCATGTTTCTTGTTTAATGCCTAATTTTTGCCACTCTTCTAAGGTTCTTGCAATTAAATCTTCTGAATCAATATCTCTTAAGTAATCGATTCTTAACACTTGTGGAAATAGCTCCGCTTGGTACTCGCCTGTTTGGTTATATAAACTGGCGTTGTAGATATCCCAAAACACAACTTGTAGTTTGGCTTCACCTACTTTTTTTAACTCAAAAAGTGGATTGGCCATGGCAACCCCTGAAAAAGCTACAGTGTTTAATACAACTAAAAGCCAAAAAATGTTGGATTTAGGAGATAGATATTGCATGTTATTCCCAATCTCTAACGACTAATATTGTTTGTGAATGCAGGTTTGCTGATCACCAATTGCACAGTGCTGATGGTGCGCTCTAAAAAGCCGCCTTCGCAGTAACTAAAGTAATAACGCCACATATTCATAAAACGATCGTCGTAACCGTCTTTAGCCAAGGGCTCTTTATTTTCGAGTAGTTTGTGATGCCAATCTTTTAGTGTACGAGCGTAATCAAGCCCGATATCGTGAAGATCGCGGATCATCAAGTCTGTATGTTTTCTCAAATGTTGATTAATTAACAGCTGTGAAGGTAAGAAACCACCAGGAAAAATATGCTTCTGAATGAAGTCGACACTTTTACTGTAGCTGTCTAAACGGTGGTCGCTGATAGTGATCGCTTGCAATACCATCAAACCTTGGTCTTTTAACAGGCTCGAACATTTTTTAAAGAAAGTAGGTAGGTACTCTTTACCTACGGCTTCAATCATTTCAATAGACACTAACTTGTCATACTTTCCTTCGAGTAATCTGTAGTCTTCTTTCAACAGAGTGATCCTGTCTTGTAAACCTTCTTTATTGATTAAATTTTCAGTGTATTGATGTTGTTCTTCTGAAATGGTTGTGGTGGTGACTTTACAGCCATAATTTTTAGCTGCAAATATGGCCAAACCGCCCCAGCCAGTGCCTATTTCGATTAAATGGTCTTCAGGGACCAATTGCAACTTGTCACAAATTGCCCGTAGTTTTGTGGTCTGAGCTTGAGCCAGAGTGCTGTCTTGTGATGGGTAGATAGCCGCAGAATACATCATGCTGTCATCAAGAAATCGGCTATAGAGTTTGTTGCCTAAGTCGTAATGGGCAGCAATGTTTTTCTTTGAACCTGTTGTCGAGTTTTTGTTAGCAAGGTGGCTAATTTTACGAATTGGGAAAGATAACCACTGCATTTTGGCCTCCCAACTATCGAGCAAAGGTAAGTTGCGCGCGAAAACTCGAATGACGTTGGTTAAATTTGGAGTAGTCCATAGGCCTTCTGAAAATGTTTCGCCCGAGGCTATGCTGCCACCAAACAATAAACTTTGGTAAACACTTAAACATTGGATATCAATTTCAGCATGTAAGTCAGAGTCTTTTTGGCCAAAGGTATCCACCAAAACGCCTTGTTCTTTAATCACCATCTGACCTTGTGGCAAGCTGGCAAACACTTTGAGCATAATGGTTCTGCACAGCTTGTGCTGCCACGATAAGCTTGAAGACTCAACTAATATTTGTTCTACGTTTGGCATAGTTATTTTTTACCTTGTACTGAGTGGGAATAAAAAGGCACGCCTTTTATAAATAATTTGAGGGCTTGCCAATAAATACCAAAGACGGTTTTTAACGTCATGCTAGGAATACTAAGTAATACGTTAAAAAGGCTTTTTGAGTTCAGTTCAACTCGTGACAAATTAAGACTAGCAACAAAATGTTTGACGTCTTTGTGGCAAGAAAGAGTGAGTTTTAGTGAGTCATCTGGTTGTGAAATTTTCCACTTATACTGCATATCCATTGGATTAAACGGTGATACATGTAAGGCTTTCGCAGAATCATCTTGTTTGGCTAAATCAACCAAATAACAATGCCTTTCATTCCAAGGTGTATTGCTCACTTCAGCTAATAAGTGACTAAAAGTACCATCATCTTGCTGTAAATAATAAAAATTGACTGGACTAAAGTACAAACCAAAAGTCCGTGTTTGTCCGAGTAAATAAACGCTACCTGTGAGTGGCTCTTGTGCCAGTTCTGACATTTTATGGAGTACTGATTGTTTCAAAGGTATAGCGGCATTACCTAAGTAATCGCTGCGTTTAAAGCGTATTGGCGCCCATGATTTAGATGAAAATCCTTTAACTTGGGTTTCAATTAAATCTATTTCATCAAGGTTTAACCAGAGTAAAAATATCTGATAACTAAAGGCATGTTTTTTAGGTACCAATCGACTGTGAAATACACTTCCTTTATATATAGCGCTTAACATTAGAGCTGCTCGCCAAATGACTTACACACATCTAAAGCACTGCGAACGCCATCTTCGTGGAAACCGTTGTACCAATATGCGCCGCAAAAATGCATCCCTTGTTTGCCTGATATTTCTGCCCATCTTGCTTGGGCTGCAATAGTCTGATGATTAAACTGTGGGTGCGCATATTGGTAGCTGCCGAGTATTTTTGCTGGATCAATATCTTTAGTGTTGTTTAAGGTCACGCAGAAGGTTGTTGTAGATTCTATGTTTTGCAGAATGTTCATGTTGTAGGTTAATACTGCTGGAGCTTGAGATTCACCTTCATGGCCTTTTATCAGATAATTCCAACTTGCCCAGGCCAGTTTTCTGACAGGTAAAACGCTGTCATCAGTATGCAGAACCACTTCATTTTTAGCATAAGGCATGTCCCCTAAAATTTCTGACTGGCTTGAGCTTGGTGTGGCAAGTAAGGCTAAGGCTTGGTTACTATGACAAGCAAAAATAACCTCATCGAACAGATACTCGGTTCCGTCTTGTAAAAGAACTAACTTCTGCTTATCGCTTTCTATTACTGATTTTACTGGGCTATTAAGCTTTATATTATTTTCAAAACCAGCAATAAGAGGTTTAATGTATTCTCTAGAACCACCAATAATGGAGCGCCACTGGGGCCTGTCTGTGATATTAAGTAGTCCATGATTATTGAAAAAGCGCAGAAAAAATGTAAAAGGAAAGGCTTTGATATCCTCTAAACTAGTCGACCAAATAGCGGCACACATGGGCAAAATATAGTTGTAGGTGAAGTCGTCACTGAATTGATGTTGAATTAGAAACTCATGTAATGTTTTTTTGCCATAATCAGTTTTCTCAGTTGCTGCTTTTTTACATATTTTATTAAATTTCAGAATGTCTCTTACTATTCGCCAAAATTTTGGACGAAATACATTTCGCCTTTGAGCAAATAGGCTATTAAGTGTATTACCGTTGTATTCTAGGTTTTGTGAAAGGTTTTTAACGCTAAAGCTCATTTCGGTAGCTTGAGATGGCACCCCAATTTTGTTCATTAATTTAATAAAGTTTGGATAGGTCCAATCATTAAAAACAATAAAGCCCGTGTCTATTGCATAGTGTTTGCCGCTCACTTCCACATCTTTAGTAGCGGTATGGCCACCAATATAGTTATTTGCTTCAAAAATAGTCAGGTCATGATGCTGGTGGAGTAGATGTCCACAAGTAAGCCCTGAAATTCCTGAACCTATTATTGCAATCTTTTTACCCATGTTTGTCCTGTAATTTATTCTGTAGTGGGTCAACGCATTTTAAATACGCTGCGCAATGACGACTCATTTTCTGATGATAATAGATACCTAAATTAGCAAACTAGAGATCACTTAATAGCTGAATTTTATTTTTTATTTTCGATCTAAAACTGATAATCAGAAGTATTAACAACCATTGAACACACAGAACACACAAAGTTAGCCTTTATATGAACTCTTATTTCGAGACCCCTTTATTTCCGCTGTCGGCACATTTATTGCCAGGTGGAAGAATGTTATTGAGAATATTCGAACCTAGATACGTGCGTATGGTGAAAGAAGCATGTGCGGCTGAAACGGGGTTTGGGATGTGTATGTTGAATGCCCAAGGAGACAAAGAGCAAAACCAGCATATATATTCTATAGGCACTTACGTAAAGGTAATAGATTTTGATTTGTTGGATGATGGCTTCTTAGGCGTCATTGTTGAGGGACAAAAATGTTTTGAAATTATGTCTATAACCACCGAAACTGATGAGTTAAGGATAGGTAAATGTATTTGGTTAGCAGAATGGTCTACGCAGTCTACAGAGCAATCCATTGCGCCAATTGATGAAAGGTTAATGGATGTTTTTGATAAGTATCCAGAACTACAAAGCTTATACCAAAATCCCAAATTTAATGATCCCATATGGGTGATTTATCGCTGGTTGGAATTATTACCAGTTGATGCTGAGAAAAAACAACAATTTTTGCAACAAAAAGACTGTGTGAAAGCTTTAGATTTTCTGACACAATTGGTTGAGTGATCCTTTAACCAATCAAACTAGTATTACTTACTATTGTCAATTTTTCGATGGTGTAAGCAAATGTTAGTTGGAATATCTCTGGAAACGAAGCAAATTAATTCCATTAAACCAATAGAATGTGCTGAAGAAATGTCTGGATATTTACGTATAGTAGCGAGTGATCGTTGTAAGCTGTCGTTTTCCAAGATCTTTAGTTACTTTGCACCCCGTTTACGTTCATATGCGCTAAAACAAATGGGTAACGAAGCCCTTGCAATGGAGCTAGTGCAAGACACTATGTCTAATGTATGGCAAAAATCTCATCTGTTTAACTCTGAAAAAGGCTCGCCTTCTACTTGGATTTTCACTATCGCAAGAAATCTTCGATTCGATATGCTCAGGAAGCAGAGAAATCGCAAGGAAGATGTGTGCTCAGATGACCTTTGGCCTATTTTGTGTGAACAAACGCCAGACGCAAATGAGGTATCTTTAGATCATCAAGTGACTATGGATGAGATTGGGGTATTACTTGATACCTTGCCTGAAAAACAAAAGTTGGTGATTGAAGCGATTTATATAGACGGTAAATCCCAGCAAGAAGTTGCGGACGAATTCGATATTCCACTAGGAACAGTAAAATCTAGAACCAGACTTGCATTACAACGTTTAAAAGAGATGTTAAAAGACGATGATTAGTTTTCACCCCAAATACACAGATTTACAAGCATTTTCGGCAGGTAACTGTAATACCGCCATGGCTTTGATGATTTCTGCCCACCTTGATATGTGCCAGCAATGTCATCATGACTGTATTGATATTCAATCTGAATTAGCAGCTGATTTATTTTCTTTGTCGACACCCACTGCTCCTTTAGATAGCCAATATCTTGCTATGATGTCAAATATTACAGATTTACCTGTTGCTAAGTCTATAGTAAATGAGGCCATTAATACCTCGATTGAACTTGATGGCAAGTATTTTGAATTGCCTAGAGTTTTAAGACGGCATGTTAAAAATACTGGTAATTGGTCACGCTTGCTCGGTAAAGTGTGGCAAGCGCCGGTGGAATTAGGCGATATTGGTAAAGCTAATTTTATCTATATGGAAAAGGGTGGTCGTGTACCAGAGCATACCCATAGAGGTTCTGAGATGACTTTAGTGGTTGATGGTCAATACAACGATGGTATTGCAGAATACGACTGTGGTGATTTCACTATTATGAATAACCAACATAAACATTTACCTCACTCTGAGGCAGACGATGGTTGTTTAGTTTTTACTATAGTTGATCAACCGCTACATTTTACCGCGGGAATTGCTCGATTGTTAAATCCCTTTAGCCATTTATTTTTTAAGTAAAGTTATTTCAATCCAAAAAAAAAACGCGCTGAAAGCGCGTTTTTTTATGTTTTGAGCTTATTAACTAATAAAACTGCTTTCTGGATAATTCAGTTTAAGAGTTCTCATTGCATTGTTTTTTAAGTCATCTAGCTTAAGTTGATCGTAACATTCAACCATAATTTCTAGCGCTTCTTGCACATGGCTAGTATCCGGATAATGCTCAATCACAAACCTGCCACGATTAGCTGCTGCGACATAAGCATCGCGTCGCATATAATAACGGGCAATGGAAATTTCGTATTTCGCTAATCGACTTTTGATATGCAACATACGCTTTTGCGCATCTGCTGCGTATTTGCTATTTGGGTATTTCTCAATCAAACGCCTAAAATCGTTAAATGCTTGACGAGAGTTAGTAGGATCTCGGTCAGACCTGTCAATACCTACTAATTCTTGGAACAGGTTACTATCCACTTCCATATTAGTGAGACCACGCATATATATTGCGTAGTCAACATCTGAGTGGTTAGGATTGAGTCGAGTGAATCGGTCAATAGTGGCCAAAGCCTGATCTGTTTTACCCGTTTTATAATAACCGTATATAAGGTCTAATTGGACTTGATTTGACAAAGGTCCAAACGGATAACGTGAATCCAATGCACTTAAGGTTTCAGTTGCTGCGTTAAAGTTTCCAAGACGCATTTTTTCTTTTGCGTCGTCATATAGACTTTGGGCACTTCTGTTGCGTAGGACTAAATCGACATCTTCGTCCTCTGGGGCTGATGAACATCCAGCCACAACAACTAAAACACTGCTTAATATAATATTTCTAAGGTTGATTTTACTGATCATATGCTCTTATTTACTCTCATTTCTAATTCGATTGATGATGCATGATTCATTAGGGGTAAAAATCCGTTAGAATAGTGTTTTACCAAATCGATAACTGCAGCGCATTCTACCCTAGCAAATTGGGCTATGCACATATAAATCGTTACGAAACACATTCAGGATGTTTAATGCATGTCTACCGCACATGAAAAAATACAATTACAGGCAAATGTGCCTGAAAACTTATTTGGCAAACGATTGGATCAAGCTTTGGCCGAAATGTTCCCTGATTATTCAAGATCACGCATAAAAGAATGGATTTTGGCTGATTATGTCAAAGTAGATGGGCAAATTTTAAACAGACCTAGAGAAAAGCTGCTAGGTGAAGAGCTTATTGAGATTGATGCTCAAATTGAAATGCAAGTTCAACATAAAGGCCAAGATATTGATTTAAACATTGTGTTTGAAGATGAACATATCTTGGTGATTAACAAACCCATGAATTTAGTGGTGCATCCTGGAGCTGGCAACAGCGACGGTACTGTTTTGAATGCTTTACTCAATCATGCACCGGAAATTGTTAACGTACCACGTGCTGGCATAGTTCATAGACTGGATAAAGATACGACTGGCTTAATGGTGGTCGCGAAAACAATTCCTGCACAAACCCATTTAGTCGAACAACTGCAGGCCAGAGAAATTAGCAGAGAATATGAGGCCGTGGTTGTAGGTACTATGGTAGCGGGTGGCACGGTTGATGAACCTATTGGCCGTCATCCTACCAAACGCACTAGTATGGCCGTGCGTGAGTCAGGCAAACCTGCCATGACTCATTATCGGGTAAAAGAAAAGTTTCGTGCTCACACCTATATTAGATTAAAGCTGGAATCTGGGCGTACTCATCAAATTCGCGTACATATGTCGCATCTGCGTTATCCATTAGTGGGTGATCAGGCTTATGGCGGGCGCCCAAGACCACCAAAAGCTTGTAATGAAAATATGGTGAACATGTTAAGAATGTTCCGCCGCCAAGCTCTGCATGCTATCCAACTTGAATTGACTCACCCTGTGACGGGAGAATGGTTAAGCTGGCAGGCGCCTCTACCGAAAGATTTTGTGGAACTTTTAGAAGTATTGAGAGAAGACAAATCTGAGCACGGCAGCGGAGAAGTGTAAACTTGCTGCAGCAGAATTATATTCAAGCTGCTTGGCCAGCACCTAAAAATGTCAAAGCCTTTACTAGTTGCAGAAGTGGAGGTTTTAGTCAGCCACCCTACGAATCGTTTAATTTGGCACAACACGTTGGCGACGATCAAGATTTAGTTAATAAAAATCGTCAACTGTTGCCTAATTATCAGAACTTTACCTGGTTAAATCAAACCCACAGTAATATCTGTGTAGATTTAGGACAGAGCGGCAAAGTTACGGATGGGGCACTTCAAGGTGATGCTTGTTTTTCTTCCATAAAAAATCAAGTTTGTGCTGTCATGACTGCAGATTGTTTGCCGATTTTGTTTTGCGATCAGCAAGGTACTTGTGTTGCGGCAGTGCATGCTGGTTGGCGTGGATTAGCGAACGGCGTGATAGAAAATACCGTGTCGAATATGCCGGTTAATTCAAAGTCGCTTATGGCTTGGATGGGGCCGGCTATTAGCCAAAGACATTTTGAAGTCGGAAAAGAGATAAAAGAAACCTTTATTGATTACCCACAAGCTTTTAGTCGCAATAACAAAATGCCTGAAAACAAATATTTTGCTGACCTGTATGCCATAGCTAAGCAGAAAATGATGACTTTAGGGATCTCTCAGGTTTTTGGTGGCGACTATTGTACTTATCAACAGTCTGAGTTGTTTTTCTCCCATCGCCGAGCCACACATCAATCCTCATCAGAGGCAAATCATATAGCCACAACGGGCAGAATAGTCAGTGCTATTTATCTTGTTTGATATTTGTCACTTAAATTTGATCTTCATCATTAAATTTCATTAGTCATCAGTTATTAATACTAATCATTAACTTTTGGTTTATATACGGGGTTTAGTTTGCTTGAGATTATATCCATACAAAATGTAATGTCTTTCTTCAGCAGACTTGATTAGTACGTAAATTGTACCCATAACCAAACTATCAAAACCTCAGTGGAGTAATTTTATGCGCTTAGATAGTTTTACCAGTAAATTTCAGACGGCTCTGTCCGAAGCCCAATCTTTGGCATTGGGACGTGACCATCAATACATAGAACCTGTACATGTAATGACAGCCTTGCTTAATCAGCAAGGCGGCTCAGTTCGCCCGTTATTTGATAATGCCAATATCAACGTTAATAGTTTACGTTCTGCCTTGTCAAACGCTGTGGACAAACTGCCTCGGGTTGAAGGGACAGGTGGAGATGTGCAACTGGGGAAAAGTACCGTTGTATTGCTTAATTTATGCGACAAAATTGCACAAAAGCGTAAAGATGATTACATCACTTCAGAAATATTTGTTTTGGCAGCTTTACAAGATAAAGGCAGTTTAGGAGAGTTACTTAAGCTATCCGGTGCTAATCAAGAAAATATTGAAAAAGCCATTGAGAAAATGCGTGGTGGTCAAAAAGTCACGGATCCTAATGCAGAAGATGTGCGTCAAGCACTCGACAAATTCACAACTGACTTAACTGAGCGAGCCGAGCAAGGAAAGTTAGATCCTGTTATTGGTAGAGACGATGAAATACGTCGTACTATTCAAGTATTACAGCGTCGCACTAAAAATAACCCAGTACTCATTGGTGAGCCAGGCGTAGGTAAAACGGCTATTGCTGAAGGCTTAGCTCAGCGCATTATAAACGGCGAAGTGCCTGAAGGATTAAAAAATAAGCGTGTGTTGTCCCTTGATATGGGCTCATTGATAGCAGGTGCAAAATTTCGTGGTGAGTTTGAAGAACGTTTAAAAGCCGTGCTAAATGAACTCAGCAAGGAAGAAGGTCGAGTCATTTTATTCATCGATGAATTGCACACTATGGTTGGTGCTGGCAAAGGTGAGGGGGCTATGGATGCAGGCAACATGCTTAAGCCGGCCTTGGCTAGAGGAGAGTTACATTGTGTAGGTGCGACCACCTTAAATGAATATCGCCAGTATATTGAGAAAGATGCAGCACTGGAGCGTCGCTTTCAAAAAGTATTAGTAGAAGAACCTAGTGTGGAAGATACCATTGCCATATTACGGGGTTTAAAAGAACGCTATGAATTACATCACTCAGTTGAGATCACCGATCCGGCAATTGTAGCCGCGGCATCTTTATCCCACAGATATATTAGTGATAGGCAACTACCTGATAAAGCTATTGATCTTATTGACGAAGCGGCATCGAGTATTCGATTGCAAATGGACTCAAAACCTGAAGATATGGATAAGCTTGAACGGCGGATCATTCAGCTTAAACTCGAAGAGCAAGCTCTCGCTAAAGAAAAGGATGAGGCGAGTCACAAACGTTTGGAAATCATCGAATTAGAGCGTGAGCAAGCTGAACATAAATTTTCAGAGTTTGAAAAAATCTGGGTAGCAGAAAAGCAAGCTATGCAAGGAACACAGACAATTCGTTCTGAACTCGAACAAGCTAAATTAGATTTGGAAATTGCCCGAAGAGCCTCTGATTTAAGCCGCATGTCTGAATTACAATATGGCAGAATTCCTGAGCTTGAGGCTAAATTAGAATTAGCTACTGAGTCTGAAACTCAAGAAACTACCTTACTGAAAAATAAGGTGACCGAGAGTGAGATTGCCGATGTTCTGTCTCGCTGGACAGGTATACCTGTATCCAAAATGCTTGAAGGCGAAAAAGCGAAATTACTATCAATGGAAAAGGCTTTGCATAAGCGTGTAGTCGGGCAGAGTGAAGCGGTCACTGCAGTATCCAATGCTATTCGTCGCTCACGAGCTGGTCTATCAGATCCTAACCGTCCTATTGGTTCTTTTTTATTTTTAGGTCCAACAGGTGTCGGTAAAACAGAGCTTTGCAAAACCTTGGCTGGATTCTTGTTTGATACTG
The DNA here is from genome assembly GCF_000314995.1 of Paraglaciecola arctica BSs20135. Taxonomy (GTDB): domain Bacteria; phylum Pseudomonadota; class Gammaproteobacteria; order Enterobacterales; family Alteromonadaceae; genus Paraglaciecola; species Paraglaciecola arctica. Next base: position 12,132 of record NZ_BAEO01000025.1, read on the forward strand.
AAGATGCCATGATCCGTATCGATATGTCGGAATTTATGGAAAAACACTCAGTGGCTCGTATGGTTGGAGCGCCTCCTGGGTATGTGGGTTATGAAGAAGGTGGGTATTTAACCGAAGCTGTTAGACGTAAACCTTATTCAGTCATTTTGCTCGATGAGGTTGAAAAAGCTCATCCAGACGTTTTTAATGTTTTACTGCAGGTTCTCGATGACGGCAGGTTAACTGATGGTCAAGGTCGCACTGTCGACTTTAAGAATACAGTGATCATTATGACCTCAAACCTTGGTTCAGATATTATCCAAGAGGTCAGCGGTGAAAGTAATTATCAACAAATGAAAAGTTTAGTGATGACAGCTGTCAATGACCATTTCAGACCTGAATTTCTTAATCGAGTGGATGATATTGTTGTTTTCCATCCTCTTGGTAAAGAACAGATCACTGCTATAGCTAAGATCCAGCTAAGATCTTTGAAAGAACGCTTGGCAGACAAAGGTTATAAATTGGAATTGAGTCCTGCTGCCTTGGAAAAAATCGCAGATGCAGGTTTTGATCCTGTTTACGGTGCAAGACCCTTAAAACGGGCTATTCAAACAGAAATTGAAAACCCATTAGCTCAAAAAATACTATCTGGGGATCTGGCAAAAGATGGAACAATAAAGATTGATCTGAATAACGATGTGCTGACTATTCAATAAAAAACACTTTTAAAGTTTCACTTCAATTAACATTGGATAATGATCTGAAGGTAAGCGACCGTTTAACGAGTCGCTTACCACTCCAAGTCTCTTTACTTAGAATTCGTGGCTAACAAAATATAATCAATAGGATATTGGGCATTGATATCAAAAGCTGTAAAGGTGAATGCTAGCCTTTAGTTACCCACTAGTTACCCCGAGATCTGGTTATTTAATTACTTGTTCAAGTGTATGCGTGGCTTGCGGCGCGACTTCTTGCCACTGAGTCACGGCTGTTTCCACACATAACATCGTCAGGTAGCTGTCATCTGCCATATCGTCCATGCTGCTGGATTTATCTTGCCAAGGGTTCCATACCACTATGCTGTCATGACCTGAAGATAGTATCCTAGTTTTAATCTGCTTATCGATGATGCTGAGGGTTTTAGGCTGCTCAATATGTACTCTGTCTGTTTCTTCGCTGAAGCAATATGGTTGCGGGGTATCAAACATTTGCAGACTACGAGTTTTATCAGAATATTGCTTAGACAAACCTAACAATTCGCAGTGTTTGATATCAGCAATGGCAAAATAACTATGTAACGCGCAATTAAAAGTGAAAGGTGTATTGCCAAGGTTACTGGTAAGTAATTGAATTCTTAACTGCTGTCCAACATGTACCACTAAAGTAAGTTGTGCGTTACCTTCAAATCCTTCACCTGCAGTTGTTTGCGGTTTGAGGGTTATGGTGGTGCCTGTATCTGATTCTTCGGTATTGAGGATATCCCAGTTTTGTGCACGCACGTAGCCGTGAGCTGGTAAGTCAGTATTGCCTGAATGGCCGCCAAACCAAGGCCAGCAGATAGGTATGCCTCCTCGAATTGGCTTTTTTCCATCGAATAAAGCGTTTTGACTTACCCATAAGCGTTCTCTACCATCATATTTGGGCTTGAAGCTTAAAATATGCCCTCCAAATAAAGATATTTCAGCGCTGGCAAAGGCATTATCAATGTGCAATAGCTGGATATTATCTCGTGTAATAATCTTTGTTGAATCAGTCAGTAACATGTGAACTCTTAATAAGGGCGATAGATCAAAAAAAGGCGACTTAGATAGTCGCCTTTTTAACATATTTTAGTAGTCAAATTACATCTCTAATGAATGTAAATTAGCTAGAATATTTATTTGCTGATGTGGGCAACCAAATCTAATACTTTATTTGAGTAACCGATTTCGTTGTCGTACCAAGAAACCAGTTTCACAAATGTATCAGTTAAAGCGATACCGGCTGTGGCATCAAATATTGAAGTGCGAACATCACCAATAAAGTCTTGTGAAACTACTGCATCTTCGGTGTAACCCATTATGCCTTTCATATCACCTTCTGAAGCGGCTTTCATGGCTGCACAAATTTCTGCGTAGCTAGCGGGTTTCGCTAGATTAACCGTCAAATCAACTACTGATACGTCAGCAGTGGGTACGCGGAATGCCATGCCCGTTAACTTACCGTTTAATGCTGGGATAACTTTACCAACTGCTTTAGCGGCACCTGTTGATGATGGGATGATGTTTTGAGAAGCACCACGACCACCGCGCCAATCTTTGTGAGATGGACCATCTACTGTTTTTTGGGTTGCAGTGGTGGCATGAACTGTCGTCATCAATCCATCAACAATACCGAAGTTATCGTTAAGTACTTTCGCTAAAGGCGCTAAGCAGTTAGTGGTACATGATGCGTTAGATACAATATCTTGACCAGCATACTCATTGTGGTTAACACCCATAACAAACATAGGCGTTGCATCTTTAGATGGAGCAGAAAGTACTACCTTCTTGGCGCCAGCTTCAATATGTTTACGTGCTGTTTCGTCAGTCAAAAATAAACCAGTAGATTCAACCACTACATCTGCACCAATTGCATCCCAAGCTAAATCTGCTGGATTACGTTCGGCAGTCACTCGTATAGTTTTACCATTGACTATTAGTTGACCGTCAGTGACTTCAACCGTACCTTTAAATCTACCATGAGTAGAGTCATACTTAAGCATGTACGCCATGTAGTCTACATCTAATAGATCGTTAATACCGACTACTTCAATGTCGTTACGTTCACATGCTGCACGGAATACAAATCGACCTATTCGGCCAAAGCCATTGATACCTACTTTAATTGTCATGTCTTAATCCCCTATGCTTTTTTTAAACCAATTATTCAAATAAGTTTATTACGAAAGGTGATAACACCCTTCTGAAATATAATTACAAAATTATGGACTAAATCGCCGAATAAGGCAAAATATTCACGGAAATATGTTATTTAATTACAATATGGTCATTGCAAACGTATTCATAGCCACCAATGATAGGTTTTCGCTGATAATGAATTGTAGGTCAATACGTTCTAGTAAGGCGATATACCATTGTTAAATATCACTCCTTAATTCAAGGTAAACATAAAAGGCCAATGGGCCCTAGTCAAATAGCACAGCACAGGAATTAAATTTTAATGACAACTTCGTTACTCGAGCAGTTAGTGGAATATCGTGGTATTGAATCTAACTACAACGATGCTTGGGGCCACCCAACAACCATTGATCCTGCAACAAAAAGTAAATTGTTGGCAGCTATGGGTTATCAGGTTAATGATCCCGATTTGTTACTGCAACAAGTTCAGGAGCAGAGTAACAAGACTTGGTTATCGGTGTTAAATCCTGTGCAGGTTTTACGTATTAAAGAGCAGTCGCAAATTACGGTTCGTCTTCCCATTGAGCTTGTGACAGATGAGTATGTAGCTAAGATTGATACTGAGCTAGGAGAAGCACTAGAGCATCGTTTTGTACCTATAGATGGTCAATTGATTAATGTAGTGCATATTGAAGATATTGAGTTTCAAGAATATCTAATCGATATTCCCCTTGAGTTGCCTTTGGGATATCACACTTTATCTTTGGTGATAGATGACGATGTGTTGGGCAGTATGCGGCTGATTATCGCGCCTACTTCTTGCTTCAACCCTAAGGCACTGACTGAAGGTCAAAAAGTGTGGGGATTAAGTGTTCAGCTATATTGTTTACGTAGTGACAATAATTGGGGAGTAGGGGATTTTACAGACTTATCATTTCTTGTGGAAAAGTTGGCGAAACAAGGGGCGCAATTTGTTGGCCTAAATCCAATTCATGCTCTGTACCCAGCTAACGCCAATTCCTGTAGTCCATATGGACCATCGTCTCGTCGCTGGTTAAACTTTATTTATATCGATGTCACTGCCCTTGATGGCTATCAACAAGCAAGCACCCAAGCTGTGGTCAAAGATGTCGAGTTTCAGCAAAAATTACAGCGGGCTAGGGCCACAGATTTAGTCGATTATGAGCTTGTGACTGAATTAAAGTTACGAGCGTTAGAAGAAGTTTTTGAATATCAAAATAGCCAATATCTAACTAAAAATACTAAATTGAACAAAGCTTTTAAGGCCTTTGTCGCTGAAGGTGGTGATAGTTTGCAGACTTTGGCTGTATACGATGCATTGCAAGAGAGCTTAGCCGCACAAGGAAAAGACTCTTGGGGTTGGCCTGTGTTTCCGCCGGAATTATCAGACTTTCATAATCCAGCAGTCAAAATATTTACAAAAAAACATGCCAAACGAGTGAAGTTTTTCTTATGGCTGCAATGGCATGCAGCGTTACAGCTTGAATTGGCGAATCAAGTCGCACAAAAAAATGAGATGTTAATTGGTTTGTACCGCGACCTTGCCGTCGGAGTCAGTGAAGGTAGTGCGGAAATTTGGGGCAATAAAGACTTATATTGTACTGACGCTAGTGTAGGCGCACCCCCAGATATTTTAGGGCCGTTAGGGCAAAATTGGGGATTGCCCCCTATGGATCCAGAAAAACTTTATGAACAACAATATCAACCTATTATTGAATTGTTCGATGCCAATATGCGAGCCACTGGTGCGCTGCGTATTGATCATGTTATGGCGTTATTGAGATTGTGGTGGGTGGCAAAGGGTGACGATGCTAAAGAAGGTGGATACGTATATTATCCGGTAGATGATTTATTAGCCATTTTGGCTTTGGAAAGTCATAGGCATCAAAGTTTGGTCATTGGTGAAGACTTAGGTACTGTACCCGATGAGATCAGAATTAAATTAGCAGACAATGGCGTGTATTCTTATCGGGTGTTCTTTTTTGAACAGGCAAAAGATGGTGGGTTTTTCTCACCAGCCCATTACCCTGAACAATCTATGTCTACCCTTACCACTCACGACATGCCTACTTTGACCGGTTATTGGCATTGCGATGATTTAGCTTTAGGTAAAGAATTAGGGGTGTATCCTACTGAAGAAATTTTAAGTACTTTATATACCAGTAGACATGAGAATAAGCAGGCGATTTTAGATACTTTACATGGTCATCATTCGGTCAATGACGAAGTTGGCCGTGATGTGCATAATGTGGCTATGAGCAAAGCGTTAAATTTTGGCATGCAGCTACATATGGCTGGTGGTTCAAGTGCATTGCTCAGTTTACAATTAGAAGATTGGTTAGAAATGGATAAACCAGTTAATATTCCAGGTACGTTTAATGAATACCCCAATTGGCGACGCAAATTAACGCGCAATTTACAGGATATTTTTGATGACAATTCATTAAATCATCTTGCGGCTAATTTAACAGAGGCACGAAAACACGCCTCGAAGTAAAATAGACAGTGGCTCACTTATTCAGTGAGCCCCCTACTAAGGCGAAAAAATGCAGCTCGAACAAACACTAAAACAAGCTAAATGTACTTTTCCTTTTGCTCATCTGGGCGCGCAATTTCAGCTCTCAAACTCTATTCTTACTGTTACAACTTGGTTGCCTAATGCTGATAAAGTCAAAGTAATTGACTTAGCATCGGGAAAGCCAATTGGCAGTTTAAAAAAAGTAGCTGACAGTCATTTATTTCGCGGTGAGTTTAAAGTTAAACAAGCACCGCTAGTTTATGCCTTTGAAGTGGGCAATAAACAGGGGCAATATCAAGTTATTGACCCTTATCAGTTTCAAGATCAGGCTTATCACGCGGTGCATTTTATTGATCACAGTGCGCAAAATGTTTATCAACAACTCGGTGCACAACTAGTTGATCTCGATCTGGGTTTAGATGCACCTATTCAAGCTACACGTTTTGCAGTGTTTGCCCCCAATGCCAGTGCCGTTTCCTTAATTGGTGAGTTTAATTACTGGGATGGTTCGTGTTTACCCATGCAAAAAACCGATATAGGTTATTGGGTATTAGTTGTACCTGGTATTGAAGCTGGGGCTAAATACAAATACCAAATTAAAGATGCGGCAGGTAATGAGTTACCTCACAAGGCAGACCCTGTGGGCTTCTACGCTGAGCAATATCCTTCACACACTTCTGTGGTGTACGATCACGAACAATATCAATGGCAAGATAAAACATGGCTTAAAAAAGCCAATAAAGATAAATACCATCAGCCCATGAGTATTTATGAATTGCACTTAGGTTCATGGAAACGCCCAAGTCATGAATCAGGTGACAGGTACTTAAGTTACCGAGAGTTAGCCGAGAGTTTAATTCCATATATTAAAGACATGGGTTATACCCATATTGAACTGTTACCTGTTTCTGAATTTCCTTTTGATGGCTCCTGGGGTTATCAGCCAGTGGGATTGTTTGCACCTACTAGTCGTTTTGGTTCGCCAGATGATTTTAAGTTTTTTGTCGATCAGTGTCATCAGAATGATATAGCCGTCATCATTGACTGGGTGCCTGCGCATTTCCCCGAAGACGGCCACGGTTTGGCTAGGTTTGACGGCACTCACGTTTACGAATACGAAGATCCGCGCAAAGGTTGGCATCCAGATTGGAATTCGTGCATTTACGATTTCGGCAAGGATACTGTGCGGCAGTTTTTGGTCGCCAATGCGTTATTTTGGGTCGATAAATACCATATTGATGGTTTACGAGTCGATGCTGTGGCATCCATGTTGTATTTGGATTATTCCCGAGAAGAAGGCGAGTGGATCCCTAATGTAGATGGCGGTAATCACAATTACGAAGCTATAAGTTTGCTGCAATGGATGAACACAGAAGTATACCAAAAATTCCCCTATGCAATGACAATAGCTGAAGAGTCTACTTCGTTCCCTAAAGTTTCCCGTCCCGTGTCTGAAGGTGGTTTGGGCTTTGGCTTTAAATGGAACATGGGTTGGATGCACGACTCGTTGCATTATATTGCTAAAGATCCGTCTTATCGTCGTTATCACCATAATGAAATTACCTTTTCTATGGTATATGCCTTTGACGAAAATTTTGTGTTGCCTATTTCCCATGACGAAGTGGTGCACGGCAAAGGTTCGTTGCTTCGCAAAATGCCAGGGGATGAATGGCAACAAGCGGCTAACCTTCGGGCTTATGCTGGTTTTATGTATGCCCATCCGGGTAAAAAACTTAATTTTATGGGTAATGAAATTGGTCAAGCGGCAGAATGGAATCATGACAGCTCGATTAATTGGCATTTGCTTGAGTACCCAAAACATCAAGGTATTCAAAACCTATTTCGTGACCTAAATAAGGCATATAGCAAATATCCGGCGTTATATGAATTAGATCACAGTCATGAAGGGTTTGAATGGATTGACCATGGCAATGCCGAACAAAGTATTTTGTCGGTGTTGCGCAAGTCCAGTGGTGCAAAACAGAAAATTTATGTGCTGATTAATTTTACACCTGTGCCTTATGAAAACTTCAAGTTAGGGGTACAGGATGAAGGTGCTTATCAGCTGATTTTGAACTCAGACGATAAAAAGTATTGGGGTAGCGGCTACAAAACCAATAAAAAGATGCTAGCAGTCTCAGAGCCTTGGAATGAGCAGCCATATTCTGTCACCGTTAATCTGCCTCCATTGGCAAGTTTATTTATTTTATTTAAAGGCTGAAAGATGTCCAATTTTCAAGTTTCAGCAGGGCAACCACATCCACTAGGTGCCACTATGGGGGACAATACATGTAATTTTGCGGTGCATTGTCCTAGTGCCGATGGTGTTGAATTATGTTTATTTGATAAAAACACAGAAGAACAGCTGGAAGTCATTTTGATGCCAGCAAAAACAGGAAAAATTTGGCATTGCCAGCTTGATAATATTCAGGCTGGGCAGTTGTATGGGTACAGAGTGATTGGAGAAAACCATGCTCATATGGGGCTGAAATTTGATCACCAAAAGTTACTTATCGATCCCTATGCAAAAGCGTTGAGTAGGCCCGCTGTGTGGAATAAAACACAGTACCAAGGTGATAGCCAATTTATGATCCCTAAGGGCATAGTTCAAAATCCTAAATCTAATATACAACAAAGCGAAAAACCGCAAACGCCTCTTGATCAAACTGTCATTTACGAAGCCCATGTTAAAGGCTTAACGCAACTGCACCCTGATGTACCGGAACAATACAAAGGCAAATTTTTAGGTGTTTGCCAACCAGCCATTGTGAACCATTTAAAAGCTTTAGGTATCAGCGCTATTCAGCTAATGCCTGTGGCTGCCTTTATGCCAGAACCTTATATTACCAATAAAGGACTGACAAATTATTGGGGTTACAATCCGATTAATTACTTTTGTCCAGATCCTAGATATGTAGTTGACGATGCAGTAACTGAATTTAAAACTATGGTAAATACTTTGCATAAAGCCGGTATTGAAGTGATTTTGGACGTGGTATTTAATCATACCGCGGAAGGAGGAAGTGACGGTCAAACTCTATCATTTAAGGGCTTTGATAATTCTTCCTGTTATTTGTTTGATCGCAATGAATATGGTGCAGTTGATTATAATAAATATGTGAATAATTCCGGCTGTGGCAATAGTGTCAATACTGCTTTTCCTTATGTGCTGAAAATGGTCATGGATGCATTGCGTTATTGGACAACAGAAATGGGCGTGGATGGTTTTCGTTTTGACCTAGCAGCCAGTTTAGGTCGTGACCCTTATGAGTTTTCATCATTGTCTGGATTTTTCCGAACTATTCGTCAAGATCCCGTGTTGATCAAGACCAAATTAATTGCTGAACCTTGGGACATAGGTCATGGTGGTTATCGACTTGGGCAATTTCCATCAAATTGGTTAGAGTGCAATGATAAATATCGAGACACTGTACGCGCATATTGGCGTGGCGATAAAGGTCTTGTCAGTGATTTTGCGACTCGGTTATTAGGTTCACGTGATGTGTTCCCTAAAGAGGATCGTTCTATTCTCACTTCAGTCAATAATATCAGTTATCACGACGGTTTTACCTTACACGATCTTGTCAGTTACGCTGAAAAGCATAACGAAGCGAATGGTGAACAAAACCGCGATGGTCATGGGCATAATTTGTCGGCGAATTATGGTGTTGAAGGCGTGACCAAAGATGTAAAGATACTCGCCATGCGAGAACGCCAAAAACGCAATCTTTTTGCCACTTTAATGTTGTCCCAAGGGATCCCTCATGTGCTTGGTGGCGATGAGCTCAGTCGCACTCAACAGGGCAACAACAATGCTTATTGTCAAGACAATGAAATAAACTGGCTTGATTGGACATTAAACCAACCTAAACAAGACTTCTTAACGTTTTGCCAACATGCGATCGCACTGCGTAAAAGTAGTGAAATTCTCAATCATCTTAATTTAAAAGATGACAACTATTCGTTAGGCCACAATGTTGAAAAAATTAATTGGTACCGACCAGATGGCGAGCGCAAGCTAGAAGACGATTGGCAAAATCACAATAATCAATCTTTTGCTGTGGAATTATGCGGGCCAATTAACGAAAGTAAATCACACCACGAACATTGGTTGTTGGTATTTAATGCCAGCAAACAGGATGTACGTTTTCATTTACCCGACTTAGGAGTTAACACGGGCTGGCAAATCATGCTGGATACACGGTATGCGCGATGGGCTGATCAACCTGATGTGACCATCAAACACGTGCATATGCAGGCATTTAGCAGTATCTGCGTGTTTAAGTGCTCGGTTGATGATTGATAAAGAATAAATAACATTAAACATTTGCAGGGACATGGAGAATATGTCGCTTTCAACAACATCTGTTTGTTCGTCCAGCTCACCAATAATTATGTACTCAGACTATTGATTAATACAAATAGCATGCAATAAGTTTGGAAATAGTATGGAAAACTTACTTTTGGTTGGGGTGGATTAAATGCTATTACTCAGTGGTTTTCAAAATTGATGCTGATAAATGCTAGTTTTGGCAATTATTGATGTTTTTTAAGTGAAAGTTAATTTCATGATTACACTAGAAAAAGTCCTAGTTTCTAGTTAAAAACGCAAATTTTTAAAATTAAGCGTCTCCCTCCTAGATTTATTCTCAATAATGAAGATTAATTACCTAAAAATGGAGCCTTTAGTGACTATTTTTAGGTAATTGGTAATTTTTCAACAATTTGGTTCTTTGTCATTCCTTGATTAGAATGCCCGCGAATTTGGTATGACTATCGGGAATTAGGCAACAGTTTATGAATCAGCAGTTAGAGCAAGAACTCAGTAGTAGTTGGCAAGAAAGGCAAGAGTACGCGGAACAAATGCAGCCGGTATTGGGCAAACTTTATCGTAACCGTGCCATTGAAATTTCGGTTTATGGTCGACCTCTACTCGGGGCCAGTGCCATTGAAATCATTAAAGCTCATCGTACTGTTAGGTTAAAAGAACAAAGCAAACTTAGATTAAGAGAGAGCTGGCCGTTGTTACAAGTTCTCAACGAAATGGAGTTGGCTCCAGCCCAAATTGATTTGGGAAAATTGGCTTACGCTTATCACTATGACCCTTCGTTTAAAACACAAACAATTGAAGATTATTTATCTGAGCAACTCAAAAGTATTGTTAATGTTAAAGATCATCAGGCGCCACAAGATGTGGTGTTATATGGTTTTGGGCGTATCGGTAGACTGTTAGCTAGGCTGTTGATAGAAAGACAAGGTACCAATAACAAATTACGCTTAAAAGCGATAGTCGTGCGCGGTGGTAAAGAAGGTGATTTAGAAAAACGTGCCAGTTTATTAAGGCGTGATTCGGTGCATGGACCATTTAATGGCAGCATAACCATAGACTTAGAAAAAAATGCTATCAAGGCTAATGGCTCTTATATCCAAGTTATTTATGCCAATAGTCCAGCTGAGGTAGATTACAGCCAATATGGGATTGAACAGGCAATAGTAGTAGACAACACTGGAATGTGGCGTGATGAAGCAGGGCTTGGCCAACATTTACAGTCTAAAGGTGTTAAAAAGGTATTGTTAACTGCACCTGGAAAAGGCGATATTAAGAATATTGTATACGGGGTAAATGACAATGACATATTGTCGTCAGATTTGATCTTGTCTGCGGCCAGTTGTACCACTAACGCCATCACACCTGTTCTCAAAGCGCTAGATGAAAAATATGTGATTGAAAGTGGCCATGTTGAAACCGTGCACTCCTATACCAATGATCAAAACTTGATTGATAATTTTCATAAGGGTGATCGTAGAGGGCGCAGTGCCCCGTTAAATATGGTGATTACAGAAACAGGCGCTGCTACCGCAGTGGCTAAAGCTTATCCAAAATTAGAGGGTAAATTAACTGGTAGCTCTATTCGAGTGCCAACACCCAACGTTTCTTTAGCCATATTAAACTTACATTTAGGTGAGTCCACAGATAAAATAGCGCTCAATGAATATTTACGGGATATTGCTTTATTTTCGCCGCTGCAACATCAAATTAATTTCACTGCTTCAAAAGAAATTGTATCTACTGACTTAGTGGGGACTCGTGCACCTTCGGTTGTTGATTCCCAAGCGACAATAGTGGCAGGGAAGAGAGCTACTTTATATGTTTGGTATGACAATGAATTTGGCTACAGTTGTCAGGTGATGAAAGTGCTGCAACATATGGCAGGTTTAGTGTATCCCACCTTGCCAGAGTCTTTGCCAAGCAAAATATAATGTTTGTGCAATTATTTGAAAATTAATGTAATACAATCCCGCTTCGGCGGGTTTTTATTACCAAGCACAAAAAGATGTTAATAAGTGTCGTTATTAAGAGTACTTATATTTGAATAAATTACTTAACAAAGTTAAACAAATCAAATGGCATATTTGGCTAAGAGATCTTGGCATACTAGGTGCGATATTTGTTGCAATAAGTGTCTGGCAATCACGTGATATGCTCGATATTGATAGCCATCTGCTGCTCAAAGATCAATTACTGGTGAGTATGGATGGGCAGACTAATACAATATTAAAAGCTGACAAACCTACTCTGATTTATTTTTTTGCTCCTTGGTGCAAAATTTGTTCTCTTAGTATCGGTAATCTTGAGTATCTAGATACCAACAAATTAAATATTGTAAGAATTGCATTAGATTATACAAATGTAGAAGAAGTCCAAGATTTTGCTGATAAACACAATATTTCAAGTCAAATATTGTTGGGTCACAAAGGAATAAAACAACAATTTAAAATTCAAGGTTACCCGACCTACTATATTCTGGATCAACAGCAAAAAGTGCTGGCAAAGTCATATGGCTATTCAACTGCGTTAGGCCTAAAACTAAGGCAGGTTTTTTCAGGATAAACCTTTATCTCTAGTCCTTTTTTGATAGTGATTGTGATAAATTACTGCAGTAAAATTTCCATGGGAACAAAACGTGAGAATCAGTAGCAATTTTGATAGCGGAAATATCCAAATTATCCGTGCAGACGATCCATTAAATATTCAACTTAGTATCCGTAAAGATAACCAATCTGATTTTTATCAGTGGTTTCACTTTAAACTTGAAACTCAAAGTTTTGTTTCTCATCAAATAGCTATCACCGATCTTGAAAAATCTGCTTATCCTGGTGGATGGCAGAACTATGGAGCTGTTGCATCATATGACAGACAAGAGTGGTTTCGAGTAGATTGCGAATTTGATGGTGATACCTTAACCATTCAGCATACGCCTGAATTTGAAAATATCTATTACGCCTATTTTGCTCCATATAGTTATGAACGGCATTTAGACTTACTCAGTTGGGCGCAAAATTCCTCTGCTTGTCGTCAGGAGTATTTAGGAGAAACCTTAGACGGACGGGATATGTCTTTGCTGGTTGTGGGTGAACCCGAAGAAGGCAAAAAAGTGATTTGGGTAACCGCTCGCCAACATCCCGGCGAAACTATGGCCGAGTGGCTCATTGAAGGATTTTTGGAGCGTCTATTAGACGAAGACGATGGATTATCCAGACAATTATTAGATAAAGTCGTTTTTTACATTGTACCCAACATGAATCCAGATGGTTCGGTGCGAGGACATTTACGTACTAATGCCAAAGGTGTGAACTTAAACCGCGAATGGCAAGCCCCCAGTATGGAAAACAGCCCTGAAGTGTATTTAGTAAAACAAAAAATGTTAGACACAGGTGTAGACATGTTTTTGGATGTACATGGGGATGAGGCATTACCTTATAATTTTGTTGCTGGCTGCGAAGGTAATCCTAATTACAATCAACGTTTAAAAGAACTTGAAGATAAGTTCAAAGCTGCATTTATGGTAGCCACTCCAGAATTTCAAGACGAATATGGTTACGATAAAGATGAGCCAGGTAAGAGTAATTTAACAGTTGCAACCAATGCGGTAGGGCATCAATTTGATTGTTTGGCTTACACCTTGGAAATGCCATTTAAAGATAATATTGATTTACCAGACTCTGTTTATGGATGGTCACCAGCTCGCTGTAAGCAACTGGGTGATGATGTATTGATTGCCATGCGCGCAGTAGTTGATATTCTTCGCTAGTAAAAAAAATGTATAAAAAAATAATTATAATAAAACAACTAAAAATTAAGGGGAAAACCGTTGGAAGCTTTTCATAATTTACTGAAATCTATGGATGGCATGTTGGGGGGCGCTTGGTGGTTCCCATACGTGTTATTGGGTACAGGCTTATTTTTTACAATCTACTTAAAATTTCCTCAAGTGCGTTATTTCAAACACGCTTGGAAGGTAGTGACAGGTAAATATGATAAAGCCGACGCACCTGGTGATACCTCACATTTTAGAGCCTTAACTACTGCGCTTTCAGGCACTGTTGGTACAGGTAATATTGGTGGCGTAGCCTTTGCTCTGTTTTTAGGCGGGCCTGCAGCTTTGTTTTGGATGTGGGCAACGGCATTTTTTGGTATGACAACTAAGTTTGTTGAGGTGACGCTGTCACACAAATACCGTGATAAAACCCCAGATGGCACTATGGCTGGTGGCCCCATGTATTACATGGACAAACGTTTGAATATGAAATGGTTAGCCGTTGCTTTTGCGGTTGCCACTGTTATTAGTTCTTTTGGAACAGGTAACCTTCCACAAAGTAATAGTATTGCTACGAGTATTGAATCTACCTTTGGTTTTGATCCTCTAGTCGTAGGTAGTATTCTTGGAATACTTTTGGCATTGGTTATCTTAGGTGGTATCACACGTATTGCGGCTGTTACGTCAAAAATAGTGCCGCTAATGGCCTTAATCTATATTGTTGGTGCCTTTACTGTCATATTTGCCAATTTGGAAAACGTTGGGCCCGCTTTTGTTTCAGTGTTTGCTGATGTGTTTACTGGTTCAGCTGCTACTGGTGGATTTTTAGGTGCAACTATCGCTTACGCCTTTAACCGCGGTGTTAACAGAGGCCTGTTTTCAAACGAAGCCGGGCAGGGTTCTGCCCCTATCGCTCACGCTGCTGCTAAAACTGATGAGCCTGTCGCTGAGGGCATGGTGTCTATTCTTGAGCCGTTCATCGATACCATTCTTATTTGTACTGTCACTGGTTTGGTTATCCTTTCTTCTGGTGTCTGGAAAGAAAAACATCTTAATACCTTCGATCGTACTGATATGTACATATTAGCGGGTGATTATGTTGAATCTGACCCTGCAGATAAACAAACTCTTTTTGCCTATATTAATGGTATTGAAGGTCATGGCGTCAGTGATTTTAATGGTGAGATACAAGTCGTTAATGGCAAGGCTGTGAGTAAAGGTTTTACGATTTTTAATGCGCGCTCCTTTGCAGATAATGTGGTTTTCTCACTAGGGGAACCAGAGGACAACTACACAGGTACATTAAAAGTGGTAGATGGTAACCTACTCAAAGATAGCATTATCGTAAGAGGTGAGTCGTTAATTCATTCCGCGAGTCTTACCGCCCTAGCTTTCACTAAAGGTTTCTTAGGGGAATCCGGCAAATATATAGTATCCATAGGATTATTATTGTTCGCGTTTTCTACTGCGATCGCATGGTCGTATTATGGTGATAGAGCCATGACATATTTGTTTGGTCCGCGCTCAGTAATGCCTTATCGCGTAGTTTACGTTGCTGGCTTTGTATGGGCCGCAGTATCAGATACCACACTTGTATGGACCTTGTCTGCGGTGGCTATAGTGGTGATGACCTTGCCTAACTTGTTTGGTATTTTCTTACTACGTAAAGAAATGAAAGATTCAGTTGCAGAATACTGGACCAAGTTTAATAAAGAAAACAAATAACCTTTGATGGTTTGTGACAGGCGCGGCTAGTAGCCGCGCTTTTCTATTTTGTCCCTATGTTGGATATCAAAGATTGGAGAAAAATATATGGCATTGATAGATTGCCCTAGCTGTAATAAAAAAATATCGGATAAAGCTCAAAGTTGTCAGCACTGCGGTTTTGCCTTAGGCGAAGCTGATGCTGAAGACATCGCCCGTAAACTAAGCTTAAATAAGTATTTGAAAAACCAAAGGATCCAAACCCAATCCATGGTCGCTATGTTGTTATTTGTAGCGGGTTTTGGTTTTATGTATTGGGGTGGGGCAACACCAGGCGATTTACAACATAATCTTGCTATAGGTTTGGCGATAGTTGGCTTTGTTTGGTACATAGTGAACCGTGTGCGTTTGATACTTTTAAAAAGGTCTGATTAAAAAATGGATAGTACTGCGTTATTAACCTCGATGTCTGAGCCCGTTTATCAGAAATTGCTACAAGCAGTAGAAACAGGTAAATGGTTAGACGGTTCGCCGCTAACAGAACAGCAACGAGAAACGTCTATGCAAGCGGTGATGTATTATCAAGCCAAAGTATTAAAGTCTGACCAACACATGACAGTCGGTGCTGACGGTGAAATTGTAGAAAGAAGCCGAGAGTCATTGCAGCAAGAGCTGAAACAAAATTCTAATAACATTCAAACAATAGCGCGGTTTAAACAGGATGATCTTTAAGCACCTTTTTCGTTCCAAACATCAAAATCCTGATCCTCAGGTACGTATTCAAGCAATAGAAAACCTGAATCACCAAGATCCACAACAAAAATCTGTTTTGCATGAACTGGCTTTTAACGACTCCGATGTGGGCGTTAGTTTGGCTGCCTTGCAGAAACTCGACAGTTTTGTGCTTTGGTACAAAATGTCTGAGATTGCAAAAAACGATAGAGTGCAGAAAAAATCACAACAATTTGTTGAAAACACTTTGTTAGATGAGCAAAACCCAGCGTTAACTGTGCAAGAAAAACGTAAGTTTATTCTTGAAACTCGTGACATACGCTTAATCGAAAAACTGCTTGGGCAGCAATGGATACAAAAAGACACCGAACTTGCGATGATGTTGCTGCAAAAAGCTGACAAGCCGCAATTACAAGAAAAACTCTTGATTGATACCCAAAATGAAAGTCTTCAGACTGCCATTTTGCAAACCCTAACAGATACTGCTGCGACCCGTAAATTACTTAATAAAATACAAAAAAAGACATCTTCAAGTGGTTTGAAAGACTTAGCTAGTGAAACGCTTCAAGGCTGGTTGACGGCGGAACAAGCGCCAATTGAAGTTGAACAACAAGTAAAAATGGTGTTGTCTCGCATGTTGGCTCTGAAAGATCAAAGCGATTTATTACGTATTCAACAACAGCAAAAAGAATTAATACTTCAGTACAATCAAATTGCAGAGCGCTTTGTTTGTTTGCCTGAACTTAAACGCATCGAAATTGAACAAAAATATAGCGATATTTGCGTACGTGTTGAACGCACTATCGCGTTATTAACACCACAATGGCAAGCGCAGCAAGCCGAATTGGCGTTAAGCCAAAATATGCAAACCTTGCTGCTTGAGGTTGAGCAAAGCTTGGCTGAATTATCTATACAACTAAGCACACGCATCAGTGAAATTAGTTCATCAGAGGTGGAAACTTTTGTTATCAGGATCAATCAGCACATTGAGAACTTGCAAAGTCTGACCAACCAATTACCCGCCTCTAACCAAACTGCCCACAGACGTTTAGAACAAACAAATAATCAGTTGTTGTCTAGTTTAAATACTTTAACAAACCTTCCAGAATTCCAACAAGCCATTCAACTTGGACAGGCATTGTTAGAAAAATTTGCTAGTTTGGCACTACCAGATGATGCTAGCCAAATTGAAGCCGCAGAAGAGTATCTCAGGGAACAAAAACAACTATGGCGAAATACAGTTGCCAGCTATCAGGCGCATATCCCAGCTACCTTGTCACAGCAGTGGAATGAACGTTTAAAAGGTTGGCATCAGGCAATAAAAGTTTTAAAAAACCAATTAGATGCTGAGCTTTCTCGTTGTAGAAACAAGTTAAAGGCCGTTGAAAGCCTGATTAACCAAGGTAAGTTTAAAGCGGCAATGATGTTGTATCAAAAGGTACAAAAATGGTTCGATGTATTACCTGAGAAACAACAAGGGCAATTAGAACGCACTTTTGTTTCCGTAAAAGAACAAATTGAAAACCTAAAAGACTGGCAAGATTACATTGCAGCTCCTCGTAAACCGGCGCTGCTAAACGAAGTAGAGGCGTTAATCGCTCAGCCTTTAGAAATTGAAGCTCAATCTACAGCTATTAAGTCTTTGCGTTATCAATGGAATAGTTTGGGTAAAATAGACTCTGAGTCTGACCAAGCCTTAAATGAAGCCTTTGAAATAGCCATAGAAAAAGCCTTTGCGCCATGCCGTGAATTTTACGATCAACAACAACAGCAACGTGAACAAAACATGTTGGCTAAGCAACAACTTTTGGCTGAAATTCAAACCTTAGGTGAACAACAAGTAGGTGTTACCGAGCTCGCTAAAGCCTTAAGAAGTGTGCAGCAAAAATGGAAAAATATTGGTGAAGTCGACTTTAAGCAGCGCAATGCGTTATACGATAGTTATCAAAAATTGCTTAATCCACTTAGAGACAAAATATCAGCGTTTTATCAAGACAATGCTGAGCAAAAGCAGGCACTGCTAACAAAAGCGGAAAAACTCTCAGAGTTAGAGTCTGTGGATGAGGCCATAGAACAAGCTAAGAAACTACAGCAGACCTGGAAAACTATCGAGCATGCTGGCAAAAAAGCTGAAGCAAAATTATGGCCAGCATTCAGAAAGGCCAATGATAGTCTGTTTGCCAAAAAATCTGCGGTAAATCAACAACAGATATCCGAACTTAAAGAACAAGTCGCATTAGTCAAAGAACAAGTGACACAGTTCGAAACTTCATTTAATAATGTCGATGATAAAGCTAACCTGCAAAGTGTTATGCAAGATAAACAAGGTGTTATAGATGCAATTAATACTTTGCCTACTCGCGAACGTAGGGCGCTAGAACAAAGAGTACAAAGTGTTGTTGAACAACAGCAAATAAAGTTGGGCGAACTTGCAAAAGCAGCTAAAAGTCAAACCTACTTAGATTTGTTCAGTGCCTTAAAAGAGTGGCAAACGGATAACGAAATACCCGCAAGTGCGACTAGTTTAAACAAACAATGGCAACAATGTTTTCGTGAGTTAGTTGCAGATACCGACCGCCATGATTTAACCATTAAGATGGAAATAGTGGCGCAACAAGATTCTCCTAAAAAAGACTCAGCAAAACGTCAATCTATTCAAATGCAATTGATGGCGCAGAAGTTACAATCTGGAGACAGTCTAGACTTACTGACTTTGCTTAAAGATTGGATTAGAGCAGGTGCCTTAAGTAAAAGCGACATTACTTTGCTGAAGCGAATTGAACCACTGTTTGTGGGTTGAGTTATGAAAGATAAAAGTACATTAATACGCCTAAATAAATTTATCAGCGACTCAGGTTTTAGCTCGCGCCGAGAAGCTGACAAATTAATAGAGCAACAAAGAGTTAGGATCAACGACAGTATCCCAGAATTAGGTACTAAGGTGGCGCCTGGTGATGTGGTGACCGTTGATGGCCAGCTTATTCAAGCCAGTGCAACGGATAAAGCAGATAGGGTGTATATCGCTTATCACAAGCCCGTAGGTATCACTTGTACCACTGAGTTACATATCAAAGGCAATATTGTTGATGCCATAGGCCATAAAGAAAGAATTTTCCCAATAGGTCGTTTAGATAAACCTTCTGAAGGTTTGATTTTTTTGACCAGTGATGGCGATATAGTTAACAAAATTCTAAGGGCTGAAAACGCCCACGATAAAGAGTATGTAGTGACAGTAGATAGGCCGCTAACGGAGCGTTTTATCCAAAAAATGGGCAATGGTGTGCCTATTTTAAACACTGTCACTAAAGCTTGTGAAGTGACCATGCAAAGTAAAATGGTGTTTCGTATAGTGTTGACCCAAGGCTTAAACCGCCAAATCCGCCGGATGTGTGAATATTTAGGCTATGAGGTAGTCAAGCTTAAACGTACTCGCATTATGTCGGTGCGTTTGGCTGGATTGAAAGTAGGGCAGTGGCGAGATTTAACTGCTGCTGAGATGGATGAGATTAATGGGGCGGTAGAAGGGTCTTCTAAAACGGATATTTAATTTTACTGCACTGGCGCTTATTGCCATCTCGATAACAGCTCCTGCGTTATTCTACCTTCCGACATCCATGTCGGTCGCAGGCAGGTTTCTCACAGAATCCCTGGGTTACGACTTACTTTTTGTCAAAGTCGGCAAAAATCATTAATAAATAATAGTTGCAGTATTTTCTTTAGAAAGGCATTAAAAGTGTTCGTAGTGCTGGTTTCAGCGCCAACAAAATAGTGTCTTTTTGAAGTTCGGGGTATAAAGTCGTTCGTAGCAATAAGCCGCCGAACATTGCAAAAAGAACATTGATACGGCCATCTAATTCTTTATCAGTTACATCTTTAATTAAGCTGCGTTCGCCAGTTAATAGTCGGCGCATTTTATCTCTGGCATGGGTATCTGATTGTTGCAATAAAAAGGCAACTTTTGGGTTGCGGGCTGCTTCGGCCAACATCTCTAGTTGTAGTGCTCCTTGTTCTTTGTCCATACTGTGTTCCACACCTTCATCGGCGCCTTCGGTCATCACGGACACCAAATCATCAGGGTGATCTTCAAATTGTTGAAATATCGAAAACATTTCTTCCATATCGCGCTCAATAATAGCTTCGATTATGGCTTCTTTGCTGGCGAAGTAATTGTAGATATGACCTGCGCTCATTTCTGCGGTTTTTGAAATCTCTGCCATTCCGGCGCCATGATACCCTTTACGGCGAAAGCAATCGGCGGCAGCAATCAGAATTTGTCCTCGTCTTGCCTCTGCTAACGCTGGATCAGCATGCCGTTTGGTTATTTTTTCTGCCATTTGATACTCCTTCTCTATAAATTCAGACTGTTGGACTCTATTCAGCTGGGTTTATAGAGTTCTGCCAACCGCCGCCGAGTACTTTATACAAACTAATTTTGCTAGCAAGTACTAATTTCTGACCATTAATGAGTTGCTGCTGCGCAGTATAGGAGTTTCGTTGGGCATCCAATACCTGTAAAAAACTGTCAGCTCCCTGTTTAAAGCGTTGTTCCGATAAATAGAAACTCTGCTGGTTACTGTCGACCAATTCATGTTGTGCCAGTAATTGATTAACATAACCTTGGCGATCGGCCAGACTATCCGATACTTCGCGGAAAGCTTGTTGGATTTTTTGTTGATAACTTGCCAAGGCCATTTGTTGTTGGGCATTAGCAACATCCACGTTGGCCTGTGTGCGGCCCATATTAAAAATGGGTAGGTAAATGGACGGCATTAAGCTCCAACTGCCTGAACCACCTTTAAATAAATTATCTAGTTCAGAGGATGCTGTGCCTGCATTGGCGGTTAAACTGATGCTTGGGAAATATGCAGCTTTGGCAATGCCAATGTTAGCATTAGCCCCTAACAAGTCATGCTCAGCAGCTTTGATATCTGGCCTTTGCTGTAACAAATCAGATGGCAAGCCAACGGGGACTTCAGGTAAATTCAACAACGTTTCTATTGGCTGGTCGGGCAACAAGTCTGCAGAAACCGGCATTCCAACCAGTAAATCTAAGGCATTTTTATCCCGTTGCAACACACGGTTATACCTAGCAACATCAATCTTAGCGGAAGCTACCGTACTCTTAAGTTGCTGCAAGGTTAACGCTGAGGCAGCACCTAAGTTATAGCTCTGTTCAATTAAGGATAAGCTTTGACGCTGGCTGTGTAGCGTATCCTTGGCTAGTGCAAGTAATTGCTGATCGGCAGCATAGGCCAACCAAGCATTGGCTAGCTCAGCTACCAAGCTTATCTGGCTACTACGCTGTGCTTGTTCCGTTGAAAAAAGCTGTTGTAGGGCCTGTTCAGACTGGTTACTTACTTTGCTCCATAAATCCAGTTCGTAGGAGGTGATCCCAACAGTTGCGCTGTATTGCTGATTAATTTGTACATTGCCTGAGCCACTTAAGTCAGCGGGCAAACGTTGTCTACTACCAGCAGCATTTAGTGCAAGTTCTGGGTACAAGCCTGAATCTTCAATTTGGTATAAAGCTCGCACCCGTTGCACGTTAAGTGCCGCAATTTGCATGTCCTTATTGTGTTCCAAACTTTGCTGGATCAATTGTATTAGTTTGTTGTTGGCGAAAAACTGCTGCCAAGGCAATTCTGCGGCGCTACTTTGAGTATTTTCCGATAGGGATGATTGAGTATAAGTATCGGGTACAGGTAGTTCAATCGTCTGTTGTTGTGGTGCTAATTGGCAACCACTTAAGGTTATAGCCGTCATACAGCTCAGAGTGATAGTTATCTGTTTCATTGGGCATTCTCCCCAGTGGTACCTGGTTTAGTCGGGAAAACGCGTTTTACTAATACAAAAAATAAGGGGACAAATAGTATCGCTAAAATAGAGGAGGCTAGCGTTCCACCAATCACTGCGATACCTAAGGCATTCTGGGCACCAGAACCTGCACTAGAAGCAAGAGCCAGTGGTAATACCCCACAAATAAAGGCCATGGATGTCATTAAAATAGGACGTAAACGTAAACGAACCGCTTCAATAGTGGCATCGACTAACTCCACTCCTTGTTCCATTCTGTTGATGGCAAATTCAACCAACAAAATAGAGTTTTTCGAGGCTAAACCTATGGTGGTGAGCAAAGCAACCTGCAGATAAATATCATTAGATAAATTAGCAAACCATGCAGCCATGACGGCACCGACTACCCCTAAAGGCACAATTAGCATAACCGCTGTTGGCACCGACCAGCTTTCATACAAGGCTGCCAAACACAGAAAAACCACCAATAGAGATAAGGAATAGAGTAATGGTGCCTGACCACCGCTGGCGCGTTCCTGGTAGGATAGGCCTGTCCATTCGAAGGCAACTCCCGCTGGTAATTGTTTAACTAAACGTTCCATTTCGTCCATGGCTTGGCCAGTACTGTATCCTGGTGCAGATGAGCCTTGAATTTCCATAGAAGAAAATCCGTTATAACGTTCTAGTCGAGGTGAACCATAAACCCAGTGTGAGCTGGCAAAGGCTGCAAATGGCACCATTTCACCATTGCTGTTACGCACATACCACTTGTTTAAGTCTTCCGGCACCATGCGGCTACTAGCAATGCCTTGCATGTAGACTTTTTTCACACGGCCACGATCAATAAAGTCATTGACGTAACTGCTTCCCCAAGCGGTAGACAAAGTGTTGTTAATGTCAGCCTGACTGACGCCAAATGCAGCAGCTTTAGCCAAGTCAATATCCAAGGATAATTCTGGCATATCATCTTGTCCATTGGGGCGTACACCGGCCAATATTGGACTTGCTCCGGCAAGGCCTAAAAGCATATTTCGCGCTTGCCCCAATTGTTCATGACCCAGGCCAGCTCTGTCTTGCAGGAACATGGTAAAACCATTGGCTACGCCTAACTCAGATACTGCTGGTGGTGCAAAGGCAAAAACAAAGGCTTCTTTGATCGTGGAGAAAAAGCCCATGGACTTGTTCGCGACGGCAACTACTGATAAATCTTCACTTTGGCGAAGATCCCAATGTTTTAAGCTTACAAATCCTAATGCAGCATTTTGTCCAGAACCGGCAAAACTGAAACCAGTGACGGTAAAGATAGAATTAACCGCTTCAGATTGGTCTTGTAAATAATGGTTTTCCATTTTTTTCACAACTTCTAGTGTTTCCCCAGTCGTTGAACCGGCTGGCAAAATCACTTGATTAAGCAAGATACCTTGATCTTCATCTGGTAAAAAAGCCGAGGGCAATTGGCTAAAAATAAACACCATGCCAGCAATCACTAGGACGTAACACAACAAATAACGTTTACTTTGTTTGATCATTCGGCTTGCAAAGCTTTGTGTTCCTTTGTTGGTACGCTCAAAACCACGGTTAAAACCAGAAAAGAACTTACCTATTAAAGAAGTATTGTTATGCACATGACTGGGTTTTAATAAGGTGGCACATAGTGCTGGAGTCAAAATCAAAGCAACTAATACAGATAATCCCATTGCCGAAACCAAGGTAACTGAGAACTGTTGATATATGACGCCGGTTGAGCCTCCAAGGAAAGCCATAGGTACAAATACGGCCGATAACACCATGGCAATACCCACCAAAGCACCTTTGATTTGATCCATTGATTTTCGGGTTGCTTCAAGAGGAGATAATTTTTCTTCGGTCATCACCCGTTCAACGTTCTCAACCACCACTATCGCATCATCTACCAACAAACCTATGGCCAATACCATGGCAAACATTGTTAAAGTGTTAATGGAATAACCAAAGGCCGACAATATTGCAAAGGTTCCTAGTAATACTACTGGCACGGCAATAGTAGGTATTAAAGTAGCGCGGAAGTTCTGTAAAAATAAATACATGACTAGAAATACCAAACCGACAGCTTCAATTAGGGTACTGACCACTTTTTCAATCGACAGTTTCACAAAGGGAGTGGTGTCATAAGGCACTACCGATTTTAATCCTTCAGGGAAGAGCGGTTCTAAGTCGGCTAAGGCTTTTTTTACACCGGCGGCAGTGTCTAGAGCATTAGCACCACTGGCCAGTTTTACCGCCAGGCCCGAGGCGGGCTTGCCGTTAAAGCGAGCAACTACGCCATAGTTTTCACCGCCAAGTTCAACCTTAGCGACATCCTCTAAACGTACAACTGAACCATTTATATTGGTTTTAACCAGAATGGCACGAAACTGCTCGGCAGTTTGTAAACGACTTTGGGCTGTAATAGTAGCGTTTAATTGCTGACCCTCTAAGGCTGGCATGCCACCCAATTGACCGGCCGATACTTGGGCATTTTGAGCGGTAATGGCCGCGCTGATGTCAGAGGGCATCAAATTGTAGTTCTGCAACTTTGCTGGGTCGAGCCAAATACGCATGGCATATTGGGAACCAAACAACTGCACTTCACCCACACCATTGACGCGAGACACATTGTCTACAACGCTAGATGCAACATAGTCACCGATATCGATGTCATTCATGCTGCCGTCTTCAGAAACAAAACCAACAACTAACAAAAAATTGTTAGAAGATTTAGCTACTGATACTCCCAGACGTTGTACTTCTTGTGGTAATAATGGCGTTGCAGATGCTAGTTTATTTTGCACCTGAACCTGAGCTATATCAGGGTTGGTGTCAGCACTGAAGGTTAAAGTAAGCAGCATTGCTCCATTTGATTCGGATGTGGATGACATATAAATCAGGCCATCTAAACCTTTCATTTTTTGTTCAATAACTTGGGTAACAGTATCCTCCAACGTGCGGGCTGATGCACCCGGATAGTTAGCACTGACACTAATAGCAGGTGGCGCAATAGAAGGGTACTGAGCTACGGGCAAGCTGTTAATCGCCAATACACCGGCTAGCATAACTACAATGGCCAGCACCCAGGCAAAAATGGGGCGATCAATAAAATATCGTGACATGAGAATTCTCCGTTTGGTGGCTGTTAGTAGGCTTTAGCAGTAGCTGATTCTGCAGGTACTGCTTGAACTGACGCACCAGGATGTATTTTTTGTAAACCTTCGATTATCACTTGGTCTCCATGAGACAAGCCTTTTTCAACTAACCAGTTGGCACCAATGGTGCGTTCGGCCTGTAAAATCCGAGTTTCGACTTTGCCATCTTTGTTGACAACCATAGTAGTTGCTTGGCCTTTATTATTATGACTAACACCACGCTGTGGCGCTAAAATAGCATCGGTTTTTACCCCTTCTACTATGACTGCTCGAACATACATGCCCGGCAACAATAATTTTTCAGGATTAGCAAATTGCGCCCTTAACGTTACCGAACCAGTACCGGGTTCAACTGTCACTTCAGAGAATTGCAATGTGCCTTTATGTGAATATACCGAACCGTTTTCTAATTTTAATTCAACTTCCGTTTGAACACTTTCATCTGAGCTAATAGCACCTGATTTCAGGGCTAATTTTAATGCCAACAACTCTGAACTGGATTGCACTAAGTCAACATAGATAGGATCCAATTGAGTCACAGTTGCAAGTGGAGTGGTTTGATTGGCGCCCACTAACGCGCCTACTGTCACGCTAGACTTGCTGATCTGACCATTAATCGGTGCTGACACTTTGCTGTAATTCAGATTTATCTGCGCTGTTTTCAACTGTGCTTTGGCAGTTAATAAGTCTGCTTGTGCTTCTTTAAAAGATGCTGCGGCTTCATCAAAATCTTGTTGGCTCACAGCGTTAATCTTTAACAGCTCTGTATAACGAGTGTTTTTGGCATTTTTGCTAGCAATGCTGGCGTGGGCTTTAGCTACCGCTGCTTCAGCACTGGCAACATTTGCTTCAAAGGTAGCGGGATCGATTTGATATAACGTCTGACCAGCTTTTACTTCACTGCCTTCAACAAATAGACGTGACTGAATAATCCCGCTGACTTGTGGCCGGATTTCAGCGATTTGTGATGCAGCTATACGGCCAGGTAATTCTTTGGTCAAGGTCACAGTTTGTTCTTTCATAGTGACAACACCCACTGGCATGGCCTGTGTAGTAGGAGCAGCACTTTGTTGAGGCTCCCCACAACCTGATAAAGCGACTGAAACTGCCAAAGCAGAAAATATGATACTGAAACGTGACATTGATGTACTCTTTATTTGGAATGAACGATCATTCTAAACTAAATTTTTGGTTGTTCAATAATTATTTTTATCAATCTAGTTTGATGTTACAGGGATGTTGCGCTTTTATTAATGGCCTGTGAGGGAGATGATGGAAATGAGTTGTTGATAAATAACATAAAGTACTGCTGGGTTTAGTTGTGAGCGAACGTTCTATTTTCGTGCTGTTGGTGATCCATCTGAACGCTAGTTGTTTTTATATTCTGCAATGAGGGAATAGTAGATGTTGGTTTAGTTGGAAGGGAAAGTTAACCCGCTCTGATAAAAGTAGCGCAAGGCTATTTTAAGGTGATTGTTATACCAATCCGCATAAATAAGTGACCTCTCAGCGAGATTTTAAAAGGGCTTAATCAAGGCGCTTGAATGAAGTAATAGTTATTCTATTGCGAATTCGAGCAACGCAGAGTAAGCCCTTTTAAAACTCGCCCTAAAGGGAAAGCACCAGCCATTCTTGCACTTCGTTCTCACTATTTGAAAGGGCTTGCCATTCCTGCATAGTGACGCCTTGTGCAAAAATGGCTGGTGATTTCTGAGTGGGCACTTCTTTATACGGAATGGTATTGTTGATGAATGTGAATAATAAGGTGATGGAGGGTGTGCTAACTCAAGAATACAAATATTAAGCACCTATAGTGTCTTTGAAATACTTGTTTTGCGGGGTTAAACGTTGGGCCGTGGCGGGATTTAACTGCTGCGGAAATGGATGAGACTAATGGGGCGGTAGAGGGGCTGGTAAAACGGCGGTTTAGGCGCTCTTCTATAATGCGCTGGCGCTTACTGCCATCCGTGGCAGGTTTCTCTCAGAGTCCCTTCTGTGCGACTTACTTTTTTTATTAAATGCATCCTTGCACTTAACCTTTCAGGCCAGCTAAAGCTGTTCCATATTTATCCCAAAATATGGTCAGCAGGCAAAAAAAATAAGCATAAAATTGTCGGGAATCATTTTGAACATCCGAGGGATGGCCCGTAGGGTAAAATACAAGGACGTATTTCATAAAAAAGCCCGCTCGCCAAATTATGTTCTTCATCCAATTATTTTTAATATTTAGCATTCTTTCGAAACCAGTTTCATACACTTTAAGTTAGTCAATTACACGTCCATGATGATCATCACCCAATCTCGACTTCCATGTCGAGCTGTTCAACTGGGCGAAGCTGTGCTTCTAAAAATTCCAGTTTCACCCTACTAAATACCAAAAATAATTGGCGAACATACATGAGAGGGTAGAGTAAAAGACAAAAGCATAGGCTACGTCTATTTTAATCTTTAGCGGCTTCGCTACTGCTTTCTTAAATACCCTATGTATTGTAATAACTTAACCTCTATGCCTAAATAGGCTTGAATTTATACACGACAAAACCCAGAGTTTATACAGGTGCTTTTGAGTCTAATTAACATTGCTATATTTTTAAATGGAATTTATGAAATCTGATAAACCTGTAGATCAAAAAATTAGTGAACCGTGGTATTTTATGGGAGTTACGTTAATCTCCGGTTTTTGTTTATATCTAGCATTTAAATCAATTTCCTCCGGAGAAATGTTTTTAAGGTACTGGGGGGACATTACTAGTGAAAGCCATCCAGCCCTATTTTATTTAGGTATAATATTTGAATTATCTCTATCTTTGTTTTTAATTCGGGGATATGTAAAGTCAAAATATAATAAGCATTTCAAGCAGGACTGCTAACAGTTTTCTCGGTTCCACTAAACGCTTACAAAGGTTAAAAGATACAAGGTATTGGATTGGCTGATTATTAGACATTTTCTTTTTGGCTGAATTACCGTCCAGAACCCAAATACTGCCCAGCAAATGCCATGAACTTCTTCACTGCCGGTCGGCTATAGCTTTCTTTCGAAGCAACTAACCAGAGTTTATGCTTAAGCTTTTCATGTCTAAAGCATTCCACAAGATCAGGTGTGGCATCGCCCGTTGCGCATGGCAGTAAACCAAGTGCATCTCCTGACTGCAGTGCCGCCGCCATGCTAGGAACCGCATTCACATAATAAAGCACCTTAGACTTATCAAGTTTTTCGTTTAACCAGCGAACTGCCTTCATAACTTGAGCTATGTCATCTGAGTACGCAAGAAAATTATGGCCATTTGCCTCGCTTAGACTACCCGGTTTACCATATTTGAGGACGTAGGCCTCGCTACAATAAACAGCAAGGGGAATTTGCGCTATTCGCTTTGTCACAAGTGTATCGCCACTGATTTCATCTAACGGGCGCAGAGCAAGATCAGAATTACCAATTTCAAGTAGTGGCTGGTTCTTGCTCCAAGCGATGTCTATTTGTAGTTCAAAATGTACATTGGGGTTGAGTTCTCGAAATGCGGACACCAGTTTTACTCCAAAATGGTGCATTGCCACAGCATTACCGGAGAAACGGATCACACCTTGGTCGTTACGGGTTAATTGCTGAGCAGAGTTGAGAACGTTTACCGCAGCGTTTTGCATTTGTTTCATTTCTTCAAGCAGAGCAATACCGCTAAAAGTTAATTTATATCCTCGGTTGCTACGTTCGAATAATTCTAACTTCAAAACATGCTCGAGGGCTTCTATTCGCCTGGCAACAGTCGTTTGATTGATCCCAATAACATTTGCTGCAGCTAGCGTAGAGCCTTCTTCTGCAACGGCTAGAAAGACACGAATATCATTCCAATTGAACATGTTTATGTCGCCAAATTCACTCTGCATAATTGCAGAGTGATGCATTATATTTAATCATTTTCACCTAATATGCAATCAGCTAACCTAGATTTCTAATTGCAAAAAAAGGAAACTGACTGATGAGTTTTTTACCTCAAAAAATACGTGATATTCAAAATCATCATCTCGACAGTACAATTTGGGACGAGTTTGAGTTTCGCGATGACGACATCATCATCGCAACTTACGCTAAATCCGGAACAACCTGGATGCAGCAAATAGTAAGTCAGTTAATCTTCAATGGTGAAGAAGGCTTACCCGTTTCAGAAATGAGTCCTTGGGTCGACTTGCGGATCCCACCTAAGGAAGTAAAGCTTCCAATAATTGAGCAACAAACACATCGCAGATTTCTCAAAACACATCTGCCAATAGATGCCCTTGTGTTCTCGGAAAAAGCAAAATATATCTACGTAGTTCGCGATGGTCGTGATGTTGTTTGGTCACTTTACAATCACCACACCAATGCCAACAACGTTTGGTACGATGCGCTAAACAACACGCCGGGGCGAGTTGGGCCAGAAATTGGTCAACCAGATAGTGATCCATTGGTGTATTTTGAGAATTGGCTAGTTAACGATGGAGCACCATTTTGGTCCTACTGGGAAAATGTCCGAACATGGTGGGAAGCAAGAAATTTACCAAACGTAATGCTGATGCACTTCGCTGATCTCAAAGCCGATATTGAAGGCCAAATTCGTAAAATAGCTGACTTTTTGGATATTCAAATCAATGAAGACACAATCGGCGATATAGTGAAACATTGTTCCTTTGATTATATGAAGGCCCATGCAGACCAATCCGCACCGCTGGGCGGGGCTTTTTGGGACGGCGGCGCTAAGACCTTTATCCACAAAGGACTAAACGGACGATGGAAAAAAGATATGCCAAAACATTTGAGTGAGCAGTACGAACAGGCCGCGTTATCGCAACTTGGTAGTGGTTGTTCTACTTGGCTAAAAACTGGAAGTTTATGACTACAAGGAGGATTACCAGATTTAAAACCGCCAAAAGTTGCTTTGCCTAGACTGTAGTGAAAGTCTAGGCTAATGCAGTTTTTGTATCCTGCGTCACTCAATAATTAACCAAATGGATTGTCAATGTTATGACTAGGTTGGGTAAACCATCGCGGACCTTGCTCTGTTATATAAAAGTGATCTTCCAGTCTTACCCCAAATTCTCCAGGTATGCAGATCATGGGTTCATTGCTAAAGCACATACCTGCTTCTAAGGGCTGTAAATTTCCGCCTACTAAATATGGCCACTCATGGATGTCCATGCCGATACCATGCCCTGTTCTGTGGGGTAGGCCGGGAATGGCATAACCAGGGCCGAGGCCATTAGCTTCGAGAGATTGGCGAGCTGCGTTGTCCACGTCCTCACAAGTCACTCCTAACTGTGCTGCGTTAAACGCTGCAGCTTGTGCTTGTTTCTCATATTGCCAAACTTCACGTTGACGTTGACTTGCTTGGCCGTAAACATAAGTACGAGTAATGTCTGAAGTGTAGCCTTGTAGTTTACAGCCAGTGTCTACCAGTACCATGTCGCCGTCTTGCAGCAGTTGAGGATTTTTAACTCCGTGTGGGTAAGCGGTAGCTTCGCCAAACAGTACTATGCAGAAGTACGAGCCGGATGCGCCAACTTTTTGATGGGCTTGGTTGATAAATTGTGCAACTTCTAGCGTGCTTATTCCAGCATATAGGATGCTAGCAACAGCTTTATGCACCTCCAATGTCATGTCCATAGCGCGCTGGATCAGTGTCAACTCATGAGGCGATTTAGTCATGCGGCAATGGGCTGTGACGGCTTTGCCGTTTACTATGGTATGGCCACTTTGCAGTTGATTAATACCGTCAAAGATAAAAAATGGCGAGCTTTCATCCATGGCAATTTTCGCGTGAGTTGTTATTTGTAGCTGTGCTAAAACCTTAATGAACAATTCATAGGGGCATTCATGCTCATGCCAACCATGTACGGGCCCAGTAACTGACATATACTCTTGTAAAGTGGCAATTTCAAATATTGGTACTAAGTATTGCACCTCTCCATAAGCGGGTAATATCGCGCCTACTAATCTTTCGCTGGCGCCCC
The DNA here is from genome assembly GCF_000314995.1 of Paraglaciecola arctica BSs20135. Taxonomy (GTDB): domain Bacteria; phylum Pseudomonadota; class Gammaproteobacteria; order Enterobacterales; family Alteromonadaceae; genus Paraglaciecola; species Paraglaciecola arctica. Next base: position 42,997 of record NZ_BAEO01000025.1, read on the forward strand.
AATGGGTGCCCGTAAAATATGCCAAATTAGTGCCTGCGTTTAGGTAGATTGCGGCAATTTCATGCTGCTGCATATAGGTTTGTGCCTTGACTAACCTAGCGCGGTATTCTGCTTCTTCAATGGCTGACACATCAGCAGTCATATTGTGTAATGAGTCCAGAGCTTGTTGCGGTGTTTTACCACCTATAACGTGAGTATTCATATTTTATTACCTTGAAATGTAAGTAGTACCTGTGCCTAATTAAAACGGCTGATACTAAAGGGACTTAAGTCGATGCTAGTGGACTCGCCTGCTAATTGCTGGGCGATCAACTTGCCAGTGATTGCCGCTTGGGTCAGGCCTAGGTGTTGATGGCCAAAGGCAAAATACAGATGTTTATGCCGTGGAGCTTCGCCTAAAACAGGCAGAGAATCAGGCAGAGAAGGGCGACAACCCATCCACCGTATTGGATCCTTGCCCACGCTTAAACCACTGTCTGGCAGTAATTTTTGAGCCTGGGCGAGCAAGGAGTCGGCTCGGCGAGGATCCATTGGCGCATCTAGGCCGGCAAATTCCACCGTACCGGCCAAGCGCAAACCACTTTGCATTGGGGTCATAATAAACTTTCGTTCCGCCGAGGCTACGGGGCGGCTAAGAGTATCTAGATTGCTTAGCATCAAATGGTAGCCGCGCTCTGTGTCTAAGGGCAGCTTATATTTCAGGGGCGTGAGTAGTGCCTTGGACCAGGCGCCAGTGGCGATTATGACTTTGGCATAGTTGTAACAACCTCGCCGTTGTTGTAATTCCACCCCACTAACATGAGGATTAATGAGCTCAACCTGGTCCTTTACTAAAGTGCCGCCTCGCATAAAAAAGTACTCGGCAAGGCGCTGGCAAAATTGCTCTGGATCGATAGTGTGAGCTACATCCTCAAAGTAAAAAGATGAGCTCACCTGTTTACATAATTTTGGTTCAAGAGCCAAGGTTTGTTGGTTATCCAACCACTGAAGGTTGACCCCTTCAGCCTTAAAGGCTTCATATTGTTGTTGGATCTGTTTTCGCTTTGTGCGTTCAAAGGTTAATAAGCTGCCATGTTTGAGCAGCATATTTTGCAAACCAGCTGCCTTTAAAAGTGGATGGTAGGCGTCAAGAGCCGCGGCATTTAATAGTTTTAAGGCGGCTTTGTGGGCATCGAATTTACCGTTACGCATGTTTAATACAAAACGACTGAACCAGGGCAGGGCTTTGATTAAATAAGTTGGGCGGATCTTAAAGGGGCCGCTTGGATCCAGTAACATCTTCGGCAGTTGCGGCAACAGGTTTTTATCGGCCAAAGGAAAGATCTGCTCGGTGGCAAAGTGTCCGGCATTGCCTTTGGAACACTGCTGAGCCACGCCATTAGGGTCAATAAGCTCAACATTATAACCCTTTCGCTGCAAATATAAGGCACAACACACCCCCACAATGCCGGCCCCGATAACCGCAATTTTTTGTCCTGTATTTATCTGTGACAATGTCATAACCCTAAAATAATATATTGAATATTGTATACAATAACTGTTAGGATGCAAACATACAGTCACAATAATTTAACAAAAGAAGAACAACCATGACGATCAATTGGAAAGGGGTTTATCCCGCGGTTACCACCCAGTTTAACCCCGACGATTCTATAGACTTCGAATCAACCCAGCGTATGTTGGATAGTCTTATTCAAGAGGGAGTACATGGCATCATAGTCAACGGTACTGTAGGTGAAAATTGCTCCCTAACACAACACGAAAAACGGGCGGTGATGCAGTCAGCTAAAGACGTGGTAAATGGCCGTGTGCCATTACTAAGTGGAGTTGCTGAGACCAGCACAGCTATGGCCATTGAATACTGTAGAGATGCCGAGAAGCAAGGTATAGATGGACTAATGGTGCTGCCGGGTATGGTATATCGTTCAACCGAGCGCGAGGCTATTAACCATTATCAATTGGTTGCCAGAAGCACCTCATTACCAATCATGATCTACAATAATCCGGTAACTTATGGTGTAGATGTGTCTATTGAGGCCATGGGGCAACTGGCCAATGAAAAGAATATTGTGGCGATAAAAGAGTCCACCACCGACACTCGTCGCATTACTGAATTACATAACGCCTTTGAAGAACGTTTTGCAGTGTTTTGTGGGGTGGATGACATCGCTCTGGAGAGCCTTATGTTGGGAGCAATTGGGTGGATTTCGGGGTTAACCAACGTTTTCCCTCGTGAGTCAGTCGCTATATATAATTTAGCTAAGCAAGGTCGTTATCAAGAAGCATTGCAAATCTGGCGTTGGTTTTTACCGCTGTTACGTCTGGATACCATCCCTACACTAGTGCAATGTATTAAGTATGCCGAGCAATTATCTGGTCGTGGCAGTGAGAAAGTACGTGCACCTAGAATGATGTTAACTGACGCAGAAAAGCAAGGGGTACGCAGCTTATACGAGCAGGCATGTGCTACTCGAATCGATCTCAACAAATATAATCTGGATTGAAGCCATGCTCAGAGGCACTTTTTTTTGCATTGATGCCCACACTTGTGGCAATCCCGTCAGGCTGATAACTAGTGGACACCCTGTACTGCAGGGCAATAACATGAGTGAAAAACGTCAGGATTTTTTGCTACATCATGATTGGATCCGCAAAGCCTTGATGTTTGAACCTCGTGGCCATGACATGATGTCGGGGGCGTTTTTATACCCACCCATTGATGCAGCGGCTGACGGGGCAATATTGTTTGTAGAAACCTCAGGTTGTTTACCCATGTGTGGTCACGGCACTATTGGTGTTGTTACAGCGGCTTTGGAAGCGGGGTTTATACACCCCAAACGTCCTGGCTCTCTATTGTTGGACGTGCCTGCTGGGCAAATTAAAATCGACTATGTTATGGAGCAGGGCAAGGTGTTGTGGGTGAAAATCTATAACGTGGCTTCCTATCTGGCATATGAAGATATTATCGTAACTGTACCAGGCTTAGGTGAACTACAAGTGGATATTGCCTATGGCGGCAATTTTTACATTATTGTTGAGCCCCAGATCAACTTCCCTGGAATACAGCACTGGTCTGCAGCGCAAATACTTCATTACAGCCCCCTGGTTCGCTCCTTGATTAATGAGAAAGTTGAGCCTATTCATCCGCAAGATCCTACCGTCAGGGGGGCTTCTCATTTGTTATGGACGGGCAGTGCTAAAAATGCGGATTCAGATGGGGCCAACGCCGTATTTTATGGTGACAAAGCAATAGACCGTTCACCTTGCGGTACCGGCACCAGTGCCAGAATGGCGCAATTGTTTGCCAAAGGGCAGTTGGCTTTACAACAAGACTTTGTCAATGAGAGTTACATAGGCAGTCAGTTTGTTGGACGAGCCGAGTCGGTCTGTCAAGTGGGCAATATAAGCGGTATTTTACCCAGCATTAAAGGTTGGGCCAGAGTAACCGGGCAAAACTGCATAAGGGTCGATGATGACGACCCTTATGCTTTCGGATTTCAAGTGATATAGGATACTTTATGCATAATTCAGGTAAAAGTTTGGTCGCAGGACAGTGGCTTGGTGGTGACGAACAAGGGTGTTTCTATAGTTTTTTTCCTGCTTCAAATGGGTTAGGGGACCAGCCTATATACGCGGTTACACCGGCACAAGTGACCGCGGCAGGCGAGGCTGCAGACGAGGCCTTTAAACAGTATCGGCAAACCAGCGCCAAACAGCGGGCTGAGTTTCTCGTATGTATCGGCGAACAAATAATGGAGCTGGGTGATGAGTTATTAAATGTTACTCACCTAGAGACAGGTTTGCCAATGGCGCGTTTACAAGGGGAAAGAAGCCGTACCGTAAACCAGTTAAAAGCTTTCGCCGATGGTCTATTGAAACCTTTATATGAGCCAATTGAAGAGTCTGCGCAGCCAGAGCGTTTACCCCTGCCTAAACCGGCAACTCGTTTGAGTTCTCTACCTCTTGGACCTGTTGCGGTGTTTGGTGCATCCAATTTTCCCTATGCCTTTTCAACACTAGGAGGGGATACCGCCTCAGCTCTGTCAGCTGGTTGTCCGGTGATTGTCAAAGGCCATCCAGCCCACCCACTTACCAGTGAGATGATGGCTATGGCCATGGAAAAGGCGATTAAACTCTGTCACATGCCAGTTGCTGTGTTTTCCTTGTTGCAAAGTAACAATCCCTCTATAAGCCATGCGTTAGTTGGCCATCCACTCGTAAAGGCCGTAGGTTTTACCGGCTCTTATCAAGTGGCCTCACAACTACAACAGACCATCTATCAGCGCGAAGAAGTGATCCCTTTTTATGGGGAGTTAGGCAGTATAAACCCACAAATTGTGCTGCCAGAAAAGGTTCAACAAGATGGGCCTGAACTGGCACAGCAATTATGTCAGGCTCTATTAATGGGCAATGGACAGTTTTGTACCAGTCCGGGCCTGTGGATAGTACCTTCTCCTGGCACTGAGTTTGTTCATAGCGCACGGGACTTTTTACAACAACAAGGTTCAGATTCAGTGTTAACTCCAGGCATAGCTAATAGTTATGTCTGCGCCGTGGAGGCTTTGGCGATCAATTCACACCTTAAAGATTTGGCCAGCAGCAAGGTGCAACAGGACTTCCATGTACCGGCCCGGCTGTTTCAGCTTAATGCTGCAGATTTTATTAAAAATAAGCAGTTGCATCAGGAAATTTTTGGACCTTGTGCTCTGATTGTCACCTATGATGATCAAAACGAACTGCTAAGTTTGGTGAATTCCTTAAGTGGTCAGCTTACCGCCAGTATTCATGGCACAAACTCTGAGTTGGCAAGCGCTGCAGAATTGGTCGAGAATTTACGATATAAAGTGGGCCGTTTGATTTTTAATCAGATGCCAACGGGTGTTGAGGTGTGTGCCTCAATGAATCACGGTGGGCCTTATCCTGCATCGACAGATGTACGTTCCACTTCTGTAGGTCTGATGGCCATGCAACGTTTCCTTCGACCTATTTGTTATCAAAATTTGCCCGTAGAGCTGTCTGATATTTAAGAAAAAGAATAGAGAAGCTTCTTAGTCATTAATCCCTAGTTGATACTGCTTATTATTGATAAATAAGCAGTGTTTACCGAATTCGCTAAATAGACCTAGTCTCAATTAGGGCTAGAGTTGTGCTTGGATAAAGATATAATGCATACAAAATGCAATTTTATAATCAAGAGCACAGCTTTAAATAGGAACGTTTGAATGGCGATAGTACATAAGACCCGCACCCAATTAGTAGTAGAAGCAATACGTGAAAAAATACTTAGTGGAGAAATAAAAGCGGGTGAAGCGCTGCGACAAGCGGCTTTGGCAGAAGACTTAAATGTCAGTCGCATCCCAGTGCGCGAAGCCTTGTTACAATTAGAAGCAGAAGGTTTAGTGAATTTTGAGGCTCATAAAGGAGCAACTGCATCTGAAGTTTCTTCCAAACAAGTAGATGAAGTGTTTGAATTGCGCGCTCTATTGGAAGCGGAGTTGTTAAAGTATTCTATGAATAACTTAAGCGACGCTGATTTTGCAAGGGCTGAGGAAGTGTTGCTCAAACTCAATGCTGCTGTGGAAGCCGGTGATTCAATGGCCACTACTGGCGAGCTCAATACTCAGTTCCATAATATGCTCTACTGCCGTGCTAATCGGCCGCACACAGCTGACCTAGTTTCTACCCTGAATAAAGTCTCCAATCGTTATGTACGGATGCACATTATGTTAAGCAGCGGCTTTAAAAGAGCACCTTTTGAGCATGGTGAACTGCTGACCTTGTGTCGGCAGGGAAAAATAAAGCCAGCCTGTGATTTTTTGAAAAAACACATACTTGGCGCTAAAGATGATGTGAAAAACTTGTTAATTAAAATGGAAAACGAACAAGCGTTAATCGACTGATATCCTCATTTTCATCTGCTAGCTTCTGTGCTGGCAGATGCCAAAACACCTGCTTTGCCTATTTTTACTAACATTTAAAAATGCATTTTCCTATTAGGCCCCCTACATTTTCCTATTAGGTCCCCTATAGGAGAAATTGTTTCCTTATACGCATAGAGTCAGGAGCGATAGCATATCTTTTGGTAAAACCTTTCCTTTTTCTACGTAGTAAAAACTAACTTATGTTAATATATTGTATACAATATATTGCATATATTATATTTCATGTTCTATTATCTTCATGTGTCGTACAAACAACTAACTATTAATTCTAATTACGGCACTAAAACGGGGAAATAAAGAACAATGAAAAATAATAATTTTAAAAAGACACTGATCGCTGGCTCCTTGCTAGCGGCATTATATGTAACGCCCACTCTGGCAGCTGACAACTTTAGCGGGTCTATCAAAGGGCATGTAATAGCCGGAGCGAATGCCACAGTCACTATTAAACATAATGAGAAAGGTATTGTCCGTACTGTAACTGCAGATGACAAAGGGGAGTATTCTCTACGCAAACTGCCAGTAGGTGAATATACCCTGACCATTAGTAAGCTTGGTTTTGAACCTGAGATAATTGAAAATTTATTGGTGACTTTGGGCGGTCAAGAATTATCAAGTCAATTACGTACTGGTTCAGATGTGGAAGTCATTTCAGTAACTGGAACTAGGCAAGCTCTAGTCGACATGTCAACGTCTACTTCTGGCATCGTAATTACGGCGCAAGATATGGCTCGTCTTCCTATTGATACAAGTTTTAATAGCGTTGTTTTACTGGCTCCAAGTGCCAATGCAACCTCTGGTAGTAACTTTGGCCGTTCGCCAAATATTGGCGGCTCTTCGTCAGCAGAAAATGGTTATTACCTTAACGGTGTTAACATTACCAATATTAGAACCGGCCTTGGTGTAGTTGATATACCTTTTGCAGCGGTTAACCAGACGGCAGTACTAACAGGAGGTATTGCACCTGAATTTGGTAATGCATTGGGTGGTATTGTAAATGCAGTAACAAAATCGGGTACCAATGAATTTGAGTTTGGTGTGTTGTTGCGCCACGACAATGAAAGTTTGCGCTCTCGCCACAATGATATATTGAACCGTGACGGTAGTGTTAGTAATAACTTATCGGGTGATAAAAGTGATTTTACGCGTGTGTCACTCACCGCAAGCGGCCCCATTATTAAAGATACTTTATTTTTCTATGCCATGTATGCACCACAAGAAGACAGTTATTGGAATGCGGGAACATCAACCGTTAGTGTGGGTAAAGAAACGTCTGACCGTTATATGGGAAAGGTAGACTGGTACATTAACGACGAACATTCATTAGAATTTACTTATATTAACTTTGAAAATGAAGACGAGTGGGATACCCACGCCTATGATATAGATAAACATCAAAAACTTGCTCAAACAGGTAAAGGTAAAGCAACAGATGGTGGTTCAGTTGCGGGTATTAAATATACAGGGCTATTGTCTGATAATGTGTCACTGGACGTTATAGCTGGACGCGTTACCGAAATAGATGAGAGCGATGCCGATAACGATTTACCAGGTGTATGGAGTCGTTGGGGCAGCAAAACAGGTCAGTCTATTAGCCAACATAGCTCTAGTACCGTTACCGACAGTGAGTTTACCCGCGACCAGTTACGTGCTGACCTAATGTGGGACCTAGATGAACACCAACTTAAATTCGGTTTTGACTTTTATGATACTCATGTGGACTACACCAGCATTCAAAATGGTACTGGCGAAGGAGGCACTGGATCAAGAGGTTGGTGGGATTTACTGGTCGCTACAGAGGGGAACGCTGCAGTAGTAGGCGTGGACGCAGGTGAAAATTATATTAAACAACGTATCCGTAACGATTTTTCTGATTCTCATGTTAAGTCTCAGGCGTTTTATGTGCAAGATAGTTGGCAGGCAACTGATAACTTGGTGCTAAATCTGGGCGTAAGGCTTGAAAACTTTTCTAATGAACTTTCAACTGGCTCAGCTTACGCCGAAGTGAAAAATCAAATTGCTCCTCGATTACAGGCTATGTATGATTTGACAGGCGATGGTTCAAGCAAAGTATTTGCTACATTTGGACGTTATTTTCAACCGATTTCAGCTAACATGAATATCACTCAGGGTGGCTCACGTCACGATGAACACTGGTATTTTGCTGCAGATCAAGTCGATGCTGATGGTCAGGCGGTTTTAGGTGCTGATGGTTCGCCAAGTCGAGGTGCACAAACAGGATATTTGTTGGCCCAAGACAGTGCTTTAGTTTCCCCCACTTCTGTTGCTCATAACGATCTAGACGCGATGTATAGTGATGAAATTACTTTAGGATTTGAAACTGAAGTTTTCGATGGTGATATGAAAGCCAGTGTACGTTTGATCCACCGTGAGCTTAAAAGCTCTATTGAGGATGCAGATTTAGGTCAGGTAATAGGCGACTGGTACGAAGCTCAGGGCTTGTCTAGAGGTGGTTCATGGGTTGTCTTTAATCCAGGTGAGGGGTTAAATGTCAAAGGTGACTTTAACAGCGATGGAAATGTTGATCATATTGTTTTGTCAGCCGAAGAAATGGGAATGCCTGAACCAAAACGTGAATATGCAGCGATGGAATTTACCCTTAAAGGTAAGGCTACAGAAGATCTGTTTATTGACGCTACTTATACCTGGTCTCATTTATGGGGAAATACCGCAGGTTTGGTTAATCAAAATGATAACCAAGCTGATCCTGGTTGGACAGTGTCTTATGACTATGCGGGATTACAAGATCATGCAACAGGAAATCTGCCAAGTGATCGCCGTCATGTATTTAAGTTAAATGGCTATTATAACCTTACAGATGATCTAGTCTTGGGCTTAGTATCATCTATGTCAACGGGTACACCAATTAACTATATGGGAATTCATCCTGGAGGTGTAGATTCTTGTGCGCCAGGTAAACCTTGGGCCGATTGCCCAAGCCGCACAGAAAGAGGAAATGGTAGTGCTTTCTACGATGAAGATGGCAATCCAAGACCTCGTGGTAGTGCAGGAACAACCGAGTTCTTTACCAATATGGATATGTCACTTACCTACACCATGGAAATGAACGGTAATCCTTTGCAGTTCAAAGGCATTGTTTATAATCTTTTCAATAGTGACACAGCAGTGGGCGTAAACCACACCGGAACTATAGGTGACGGCACAGTCCACAATCCAAATTGGAGACGTGCTACTTCACTTCAGTCACATCGTTACGTGTCTTTAAGTGTTTCTTATCAGTTTTAAGTCTCTACAGTTTAAGAGGGTAAACAGAATAATGTTAAAAGTGACTTGTTAGGGATAATACCGCTTAGTTAAGCTGTCATATTGGAAATACGCTAAGTGGCATTTGACAGGCCTTTACAATCTCATAAAATCCGATGATCTAGGTTATCGGATTTTTTTTTGTAACTTTCAAAGCTTGGAAAGTTGAGTGTTTATAAAATTAGTGTCTCCTCGATTAATTTGACATAACATTTTATTGGAATGTTCATTTTCTCTTGCAACCATTCACTTTTAGCCTGCATATCGGCACTATTTATCAAGGGTATGCCGTCTTTAAATGCGAGTACTATGGTATTTCCACTTTCGACTTTGAAACTCAGAAGTTGCTTTTCAAATTCGAATTCGAGTAATTCATTTATTTCTGCAGTTGAGTTAATGACCGAATTCCAGATGTTGAGAACGAGGATCCCCTGTTTGTTGAGTGCATTTTTACAGTTACGCAAGTAGGATGATGTGACTTGTTTGGGTTCCATGCCTTGTGAGTTGTATAGATCTGAAAAGATAATATCGCTTTTTATTTTGGTTTTTTTTATATAGTTAGCTGCATCGTCTATATGAATAAATAAGTGGTCAGTGTCGGGTAGGTAAAAATGTTCTTTGGCAACATTTGTCACAGCTTCGCGGTATTCAATTGCATGTACGTCCAACTCAGGAAAACTACTGAGCAGGTTCTTGACCATCGAACCTGCACCAAGTCCCATTATGGTTGCAGTGTTAATCTGTGGGATAAAAAGTAAAGCTGTCATCATGGCCTGGGTGTATCCAAGATGTAATCCATTAATGTCATTTAGTTTCATGCTACTTTGATAAATTTTTCCATCAAAGCTAAGGATCCGGCTGGTTCTTGTTTGGTAAACATATATTGGGCCGTGTTCATCTTTCGTTGATGAGATACAACTTCCTTTGATATCCATGTTATTTTAAATCCTCCAAATAAGTACATCTAACATGCAGTGCATCATAACAGTAGAAAATGATCAGCTGAGAGATTGTTATGATTAATTGATTTTTATCTGCACTTTGATCTTTCCTCTGTGTTCTCCGTGATCTCTGTGGTTCAAAATCTTTTTCTTTTAGCTTTTCACTATTTACTGCCTTATTTTGTATATACCAAAACAGCCATTGTAATTGTCGTAATAGAAAGTGAAAAAAGATTGGTGAAAACTGCAATTTTTTGGCGAAAATACCTGACTTAAAATTACACTGCTTACACTATCTATTTGAAATAATTGAATTTTAATTCTGGAACAGTCTTTGCTGTATATGTTTATTCCAACTAGATTTTAACTAAAGTTGGTATCAATTGAGTATTAATTATGTTTGCTTTCTTATGTGGTTTAGTGGTTTTTTTCTTCTGGATAATTCCCATTTTGGCTATTGGTGTTTCTGATCGCACTAGTGGTGGTGAAAAATTAGCATGGCTGCTAGCCGTCATCTTTGTGTCTTGGTTTGCATGGGTTTTTTACTTGCTTTTAGCACCTTTGAAATCCCGCCGTTATAGTGCTTAGTTAATAATCAATCGCGTAAAATTTGTGGGGCGATTTATCAAACAAATATGTTTGTTAGTACAAGGTAGGAATAGATTCGTTATGAAAAATTTAACAATGTTTGTATCAGTATTTTTATCAATGTCATCACTCGCTAATGAAATACCTTTGGTGGAAAAAATGACAGCGCTTGATACAGTGCTTTTTGAAACATTTAATCATTGCCAAGACCCCAAAGAATTGGAAAAACATGCCAGCTATTTTTCTGCTGATGTGGAGTTTTACCATGATAGTGGCGGTGTAACCTGGGATCGTGAGGCTATGATCTCCAATACTCAAAAAAATGTATGTGGTAACTATACTCGTAAACTTGTTGCAGGCTCCTTAAAAGTCCACCCGATTAAAGACTTTGGAGCAATCACTGAAGGGGTACATATTTTTTGCCAGAATAAATCCCAAATATGCGAAGGCAAAGCTGATTTTGTCATGGTGTGGCGTAATACAGATAATAAATGGGAAATTACTCGAGTATTAAGTTACGGACATCGTGAAAATAATGAGTAAGATATAAGATTACAACTCAGTTAAAACTTGGGATACCTCATGGATATAGACGAAGAAAAAATTGATGACGCTGCTTTAGCGATACTTTCAATTAGCATGGATAAAAACCGTAGTGCTTGGAAGCAGGTAGATTGGAGCATTACAAATAGACTTTACGAAAAAGGTTTTATTCATAACCCAGTAGGCACCACTAAATCTATTACTTTTACACAAGAAGGCGAAGCAAAAGCAGCAGAACTGTTTAAAACTCTTTTTTGTAAAAGCAGCCAAAGTTAAAGATAATCTAATCAAACATCACTCTGGGTACAAAGGAATTAAATTTATGGGTTATCTGGTACTTTTCCCCTTTTTGTTTTTTACCTTCACAGTATACGCAATGGAAGGTGAGGAGCTGACAGCAGAATTTACTTCTAAGATTTCAGCTTTAGAAAATAACAGTGGTGGACGGCTTGGTGTCTCGGTTATTTCCGCTAATGGAAGCGCACTTTATACATATCGAGAAAATGAGCGATTTGCGATGTGTAGTACCTTTAAAGCTTTATTAGGGGCTGCTATTTTGTCAAAAGTGGATAGCAATCTTGAGTCACTAGATAGAGCAATACCATATACAACAAAAGATATACTGGACTATGCCCCTATAACAAAACGTAATCTAAGTGTAGGGCGTATGACGGTATCCGAATTGAGCGCTGCATCTATACAGTACAGCGATAATACAGCGGCTAACTTACTACTTGATGCAATAGGTGGCCCGCAAGCACTTACAAGCTATCTACGTTCCATTGGCGATAACCAAACTCGCCTAGATCGAAACGAACCATCATTGAATACTAATATAACGGGGGATTTACGTGATACCAGTACTCCAAATGCTATGGCTGAAACCCTCCATAAAGTTATGTTCGGTGATGATCTTTCGCCCGCCTCTAAAGAACAACTCAAGGCATGGATGTTTGGCAATACAACAGGGGCCAATAAACTAAAAGCAGGTTTTAATAAATTTTGGATCGTTGGTGATAAGACAGGAAGTTGTGGAAATGGCGCCAGCAATGACGTTGCTATTGTATATCCAAGAGGAACCGAAGCATTCATTATTAGCGTGTTTTATACAGGTTCCAGCGCTTCTAATGATATAAAAAATGCTGTTATTGCTGACGTTGCTCAAATTACTTCGAGTGCATTATTAAATAATCACTGAGTGCTCACTTATCAATACTGATTAGCCTGATGGTTAAGACGTGCCGCTTTCCTTACAATAATAGCGGTGCTGGACGGTGTGGCTTATCCGGAGCTCAGGTTGAATAGTATTAAATCTTCACACAGGCAAAAATTGCGTTACCTGAGTTGTTCTCATAAGGCATGATCCTTTCATAGTCATGTTCAAAAATATGTATTTCAAAGTATGGTTTTAATATTTCTATTAAATGATTAAAACTGAACGCCACCATTGCATGTTCGTCATGCCATATTTGGGTTTCTTCAGAGCTATCTTCTGTAGTTCTTTTTTCGATACTGAGTTTCAGAGACTGTTTATCGCCATTGCCAGAGTAATGCCAGCCAGAACTGAAAGTGAACAAATTATCTTGTTGTTTAGCTGTGTGTTTTACAAATAGTGCGTTGCTGATTTTTGTTTTGTCGACCACGTTAAAGCAGAACATTCCATTGGTATTTAATGCACTATGAACGCTAGATATACAGCTTTTGAGTTTTTCAATACCATCGTTGTAATGTATGGAATACAAGAAACAAGTGATTAAATCTACTGGCTCAGTTAGGCTGAATTCACTCATGTTTGCCAAAGAAAATTGCGCTTCTGGACAACGTGCTTTGGCTATGTCGAGCATGGGCTGATTAATATCAAGTCCATTACTGAGGAAGCCAAAGTCGATAAAATGGCGAACATGTGGACCCGTTCCACAAGCAACATCAAGATGGGTATTTCCATGGTTACCAAAAATCTGCTGCAGCCGTCGAATGTGCTGGCTTTGAGCGTGGTAGTCGATATCCACACACATTAAGTCGTAATAGCCTGAAAGGTCTTTATATAGTGCGTTTGTAGACATGTTTGCCTAGTTGTTTAGGTGAACTATTTTGGGAGGCGCATCATAAACTAAGCAGTAGATCTAGCAATCTATTTTCTATCTAAACGTTTAATGAATATATTCTTGACGTATGACTCTGTTGCTTCCAGTATCATTCACAATCTAACATTAGTTTTAAATCACTCAATAGGTATTAGATATGAATATAGAAATTAGTCTACTTGATGGACAGAAACTACAAGCAAACCTTGGCCAGCATCAGATCATCAGTGATCAGAGCATCTCAGCGGGAGGTGAAGAGTCATACCCAGAACCTTTTGATTATTTTCTGGCAAGTATGCCCTTGTGTGCAGGTTTTTATATTCGTAAGTTTTGTGATTCCAGAGGTATCAGTACTGAAGGTATAAAGCTTACTCAAGAACATGCCACTATAGGCGAGGATAAATATCACAAACGTTTCTCTATTTCAGTGACATTGCCACAGGGATTTCCTGACAAGTATAAAAAAGCATTACTGGCTGCTGCCAATACTTGTACTGTCAAAAAAGTGATCCAAGCCATGCCTGAATTTGATATTCAAATTGCTGACTAGTTTGCTGAACGATTAAGATTTTTCCTAGGTAAATTGGATTGCTAATCTAATGTACTTAGGATACTTAAAACTTGTAGCTTTAAAGCCCGTAAGAATACTTCAGTAAGCTTAATACAATAGTCGAATAACACAGCGATATGGGTAAACCAAACTTGATAAAGTGTTTAAATCTATAGTTGCTGGCACTGAATACTAATAGATTGGTTTGGTAGCCATAAGGTGAGATAAAGCTGGCGCTGGCGGCGAAGGCAACCGCTAATGCGAAAGGCATAATTGGAACGCCTAGGGTTTGCACCAGTCCATAGGCTAATGGGAACATTAACGCAGCTGCAGCGTTATTAGTGACTAGCTCGGTGAGTATTAAAGTTAGAACATAGACCAATACTAGTGCCCATATGGGGCTGACACTACTGGCCCATGGGCCAATCAATTGCATAATCTGGGTTATTACTCCTGACTTTTCAAGGGCGGTAGCTAGGCTTAGAGCGCCGACTATCACCACTATTAGATTAATCGGGATATTGCGCTTAATTTCGTTGTTTGAAGTCACCCCACCTATAACCAGTATGGCCATAAAAAACAGTAAACCCGTGGTAAGGTTTAAAACTGAAGTTGCAGCTAAGGCTATTGTGAGTAAAAATCCACCTAGTGTGAGCCATTCTTGAAGACGACTCAGTTTTGTTTCCACCTTTTTTTCCGACAGAATAAAAAAGTTTTTGGTGAGGTTATGCCTCTGCATAAAGTCTGGGCCAGTAGCCAGTAATAAAAAATCCCCTGACTGCAGCTTTATTTCGCCTAGTTTGCCAGATAATGATTCTCCGTCGCGTCTTATGGCCACTACAGCGGCATCAAATAGCGCTCTAAAGCCTAGGGCTTTGAGGGATTTTCCGATGATTTGTGCACGATTTGAAATAATCACTTCAGTAAGGTTTTCGCGCAACAGACCATTGGACTCAGCAAAGAGTTTTAAACCTTTAATATGGCTTAAGTTGCCAACATGTTGAATATTGCCAGAAAATATTAATTTATCGCCAGATTGAATAACTACTTCGGGGGTAACTGGGGTGATAAGTTTTCCGTCACGAGCGATTTCAATTAAAAATAATTCAGGTAAATTTCTGAGATGATTTTCTTCGACACTTTTACCAATTAACTCACAGTCTTGTTCCACGTCAGCTTCGATAAAGTAGCTTTTATATTCAGTGTTTTTATTGGCAATTGCTGGCAATAAAGGGGTCATCAAAAACATCAATAAACCACAACTTAAACCAGCCACTAGGCCGTAGAGTGTAAAATCCCAAAAATTGAAACCCGGATGACCATGTTCAATTAAAAAGCTATCAACAATTAAGTTGGTTGACGTACCGATTAAGGTAACTGTGCCGCCTAAAATCGCTGAATATGACAAGGGGATCAGTAATCGCGAGGCATGGTGATATTGATTTTGTTTCACCGGACCAATCAAACTTGCCACTACTGCTGTGTTATTCAAAAGCGCAGAAGAGAAAAAAGTTAAACCAAATAACCGCCAATAACTAGCGTTAAAACTTGCGGTGACTAATGTTCTGCCTAAACGTTTGATTAATGCAGTTTTATCTACGGCTGAACTAACTAACAGTAGTAATACAAGAGTGATTAAACCTTGGTTGGTGAAGTTGTTAAAAACGTCACCAATCACCAGCTGCTGGCTAGCGATCAAGGCTAAAAGAGAGCTTGAAAAAATGAAAGACGGGCGCTTGTCAGTGACAACAAGCGCCAAAATAGTACCGGCAAAAATAGCTAAAACCAGATACTGATTAATGTCCATATTTTGTTATTCTTTCTAGTTGATTACAGTTTACGAATATCAGTGGCATTCCAATGAGGGAAATGTTTTCTAACTAAGTCATTAAACTCTAATTCAAATTCAGAAAATTTGCCTGCACCAGTATCTTCAGCTACGTCTATGATCATGCCAGCACCCACAGTCCCATTAGTAACCCTATCAATGATGATAAAGGCACCTGTGGCACGGTTTTTCTTGTAGGGGTCGCAAGCAACTGGTTGAGTTAACTTGATTTTGCCTACAGCGATTTCATTTAGCGCCAGACGTACAGTATCTTTATGTTCTAAAGAGTTCACATCAATTTGATATTCCACATCTGTGATACTACCTGGGACAAATTTAGTCGCAAACTTAAAACCATATTGCTTATTAGGCATCATTGGCTCTTCATCCATCCACACTAAATTTGTTCTATAAGTGTTGCTATGCAAAGGTAGGTTGTCACTTTTAACTATCATGTCGCCACGAGAAATATCAATTTCATCTTCTAATGTGATAGTGGTAGTAAGAGGTGCAAAGGCAATCTCTTGCTCACCCTCAAAATTAACTAAGGCTTTAACTCTAGACTGCTTACCCGAGGGTAGGGCAGTAATCTTATCGCCTGGCTTTATCTGACCAGATACCACTGTACCTGCAAAACCTCGGAAGTTTAGATTGGGTCGGGTGACGTATTGCACTGGGAAACGGAAATCGTCTGCGTTGATATCATCATTAATTTCTACGTTTTCTAGCATAGTCATCAAAGTTTCACCCTTATACCAAGGTGTGTTTTCGCTAACGTTGACGACATTGTCACCATCTAAGGCCGACAAGGGGATAAACTGAATATCTGGAATTTCTAATTGTTTAGAAAATTCTAAATATTCTGCTTTTATTTCTTCGTAAACTGTTTCGCTATAGTCTTTTAAGTCCATTTTGTTAACCGCAACTATCACGTGTTTGATGCCTAACAAAGACACTAAAAATGAATGACGACGGGTTTGGGTCTTGACCCCCGCGCGAGCATCAATAAGTATGATGGCTACATCACAATTAGACGCACCTGTCACCATATTGCGGGTGTATTGCTCGTGTCCGGGAGTATCAGCGATGATAAATTTACGTTTGTCTGTGGAGTAATAACGGTAGGCCACATCGATTGTGATGCCTTGCTCTCGTTCAGATTGTAAACCATCTACTAATAATGCCAAATCCACTTTGTCGCCAGTAGTACCGCTTTTTTTACTGTCTTTGGTGATAGCGGCAAGTTGATCTTCAAAAATCATTTTTGAGTCGTGTAACAAACGGCCTATTAAGGTGCTTTTACCGTCATCAACGCTGCCACAGGTTAAAAATCGCAACATGTCTTTCTTTTCATGTTGATCTAGATAGCCCAAAATATCGGACTGTAATAATGTATTTTCGCTATTCATAATTAGCAACTCACCAAAAAATAAGGATTTAAAACGGATTCTTTTTGATTGTATCTAAGAGGTGCAGCATCTGCTTTTAGCGCATCAGTTGCATCTTCAATGATTGTTACCTTGCCGCCCGCGGCTTCTACGACAGCTTGCGCAGCGCCGGTATCCCATTCACATGTTGGGCCTAAGCGTGGATAAAGATGCGCGGCACCTTCTGCGACTAGACATAACTTAAGTGAGCTACCCATAG
Source organism: Paraglaciecola arctica BSs20135 (assembly GCF_000314995.1). GTDB lineage: Bacteria > Pseudomonadota > Gammaproteobacteria > Enterobacterales > Alteromonadaceae > Paraglaciecola > Paraglaciecola arctica. Next base: position 60,405 of record NZ_BAEO01000025.1, read on the forward strand.
CAACCAACTCAGTTTCGCCTTCTAAGGAGTCAAGTAAGGCTTGTATCTCCGGGCTTTGATGGGAGCGGCTACCCACTATTTTCCAGGTTTCGCCTTTTATCCTAGCTTTGGGAGTGATATCTGCTTTTTTACCTGCAGTGATCTTAAACGCCCCTTTACCTAAAACGCCTACATAGGTTTGTGCTAAAACGGGGGCATACACCACACCAAAAACTGGTACGCCGTCTTTAATTAGTGCGATATTTACTGTGAATTCACCGTTTTTCTTAATGAATTCTTTGGTACCGTCAAGGGGGTCAACTAACCAATAGGTATCCCAGCTGTTACGTTCTTGCCATGAAATATCTGCGGACTCTTCAGACAAAATAGGAAAATCAGACACTTTGCTTAAGCCATCTACAATACAATTGTGGGCAGCTAAATCGGCTTCAGTTAGAGGGCTTGCATCTGACTTTTCATAGATAGCAAAATCCTTCTGATAGATATCCATGATTTTATCACCCGCTAGGTGACTGATATCGATGATACTTTGAATAAGTTGTTCGGTTAACATTAAGCCACAATTCCTTTTTGTTTTAATAAATCAAAAAGGTGTTCTGCAGACTGTTCAGCCGTTTGCCCTGAAAATGCTAAAGTGATTTCTGCATTTTCTGGTGCTTCGTAAGGTGAATCTATACCAGTAAAGTCTTTAATGTCGCCTTGCCTGGCTTTTTGATATAGCCCTTTAGGATCTCGTTTTTCACATTCTTCTATAGGTGTATCAACAAATATTTCGACAAATTCGCCATCTGCTAATAAATTACGGCAAAAGTCTCTTTCAGTTTTAAAAGGTGAGATAAAAGCTGTTAGCACTATTATGCCTGCATCAACAAAGAGTTTAGATACTTCACCAATACGTCTGATGTTTTCGACTCTGTCTTTATCACTAAAGGTTAAATCACCACATAAGCCATGACGCACGTTATCGCCATCTAACAAATAAGTATGTTTGCCGTGCTCAGCTAATTTTTTTTCTAACAAATTCGCAATAGTAGATTTACCTGAACCGCTCAAGCCGGTTAGCCATAACACACAAGATTTCTGCTTTTTTGCTTCAGCCCTGCGAGCTTTATCCACATCATGCTGATGCCACACTATATTAGTCGCCATTAGAAATACCCCTCCATTTTTTTCTTCTCCATTGAGCCTGAAGAATCATGGTCAATGACTCTGCCTTGGCGCTCTGAAGTTTTGGTCAATAACATTTCTTGAATAACTTCTGGCAAAGTAGCGGCTGTTGACTCTACTGCGCCGGTTAGTGGGTAACACCCTAAGGTTCTAAAACGCACTGAACGCATTTCAGGTGTTTCGCCTTCTTCCAATGGCATACGGTCATCGTCGACCATAAAGAACACGCCGTCGCGTTTAACCACAGGGCGGGGTTTGGCTAAATACAGTGATGGAATTTCGATGTTTTCCATATAAATATATTGCCAAATATCTAGCTCAGTCCAGTTGGACATTGGGAATACACGAATACTCTCGCCTTTATTAATTTGTGCGTTGTAGACGTTCCATAATTCAGGACGTTGATTTTTAGGATCCCATCTGTGATTTTCGTCACGGAAAGAATAAACCCGTTCTTTGGCCCGAGATTTTTCTTCGTCACGCCTTGCTCCACCAAAAGCTGCATCGAATTTATAGTGATTCAGTGCTTGTTTTAAGCCTTGGGTTTTCATGATGTCTGTATGTTTAGAGCTACCATGACTGAATGGCCCAACATTCATTTTTAAACCTTCAGGGTTAATATGTACCAGCAGATTAAGATCATGTTTTTTGGCCATCTCATCCCGAAATGTAATCATTTCATGGAATTTCCAAGTGGTATCTACGTGTAACAATGGAAAAGGAATTTTACCTGGAGCAAAGGCTTTACGTGCTAGATGTAATAACACTGAAGAATCTTTACCGACAGAATACAGCATCACTGGGTTGTCGAATTCAGCCGCCACTTCACGGAAAATATGAATGCTTTCCGCTTCAAGTTGTTTTAAGTGGGACACAGTAGGGATCGAGTTAGACATGGCTTTCTCACGCAAAGTTGGTTGTTTATATTAAATAGTTCTATACCTAGAACAATAACAAAAATCGACTGTGAGCTGTATTCTTATTTGTGCTATCACAGTCTTAAATGACCTGAAGAAACACATAATATCATTAAGCATCAATATTCGTCCTCTCAGCGAGATTTATAGATGCGTAATCTTGGCATTTGAATGCGCTAATATGGTTCTATTTCAAATTCACGCAACGCAGAGTGGGTTTCTTTAAACCTCGTCCTTTGGAAAAGTTGCAACCGATTGTGTACTGCGCTGTCGCTACTTGAAAGGGGAATGCCATTCAAGTAACGACGCCTAGTCCAAATCCGCTTAGGACTTTCTGAGTGCGCTATTATTTATGCTGATTGGTATAGGCAACTAATCAAGTTGCTTTAATGAAAGTTGCACTCTGTCGAATGTGTCTGTTACTAGTTTATCATCTTGGGTACCCAATAAACTGACAACAATAATGGTAATGCTAGAAACCAAGAAGCCCGGGACAATTTCGTAAATCCAAACATTCAACAATTGGCCGTTTATGGTGATAGGGGCGTAAATCCAAACTAATACCGTAATTGCCCCTGACAACATGCCTAATATTGCAGCTAATTTTGTCATTTTTTTCCAGACTAAGCTGATCAGCACCAAAGGACCAAAAGCAGCGCCAAATCCAGCCCAAGCATTACTCACTAAGTCAAGAATAGTGCTTTCACGATCATAGGCTAAGTAAATGGCGACTAACGCCACTAATACCACTGATACTCTTCCAGCTGTGACTAATTCTTTCTGACTGGCATCCTTACGTAAAAATGCTTGATAAAAATCACCTGTCAAAGAGCTTGAAGTGACCAAAAGTTGTGAAGAAATAGTACTCATAATTGCCGCTAAAATAGCACCCAATAAAAAACCACTAATTAAAGGATGAAAAAGTATTTGTGACAGGTAAATAAAGATGGTTTCTGGATCTTGCATATTACCTTGGTTTTTTGTCACGTAGGCAAGACCCAATATTCCGGTGGCAAGAGCACCAGTAATAGAGACCAACATCCAACTAATACCTATTCTGCGAGCCATTTTGATATCTTTTACTGAACGGATCGCCATAAAACGTACAATGATATGGGGTTGACCAAAATAACCTAAGCCCCAAGACAATAACGATATTATGCCAATAACCGACATGGTTTCCCCAGTGGAAGCGTTAACAAAAAAATCTAGATAATCCCCATCATAGGTCGCCAGTTGCGTAGCCGCACCGCTGAAGCCACCTAGGTCAAATAACACCACTACTGGCACTAGTATCAAAGATACAAACATAATACAGCCTTGCACAAAGTCAGTAATACTGACCGCCATAAAGCCACCTAGTAGGGTATAGGCGACTACCACTCCAGCTGTAACATACAAGCCCATTTCATAACTTAAGCCAAATGAAGATTCAAATAATTTACCACCGGCTACTACGCCAGACGAAGTATACAAGGTGAAAAAAATCACAATCACAACAGAAGAAATCAGCCTTAAGCTATGGCTGGTATCATTAAAGCGATTTGCAAAATAATCAGGGATCGTCAGCGCATTTTTTGCCAGTTCGGTATAAACACGTAGACGAGGAGCAACCCATAAATAATTTAGATAAGCTCCAATTGCTAAACCTACAGCAATCCAAGCACTCGAAAGCCCAGATACATACATAGCACCAGGTAAGCCCATTAACATCCAACCGCTCATGTCCGACGCACCAGCAGAAAGGGCTGTGACCTTAGGGCTTAAGCTTCGACCACCCAACATATAACCTTCAACGTCAGTGCTGGATTGTTTAAACGAATACAAACCAATGCCTAGCATGACCAAAAAATATAGGCCAAGGGATACAAAAGTGTAGGGGTCCATTGAAGTTTCCTTTGAAGTGGGGGAAATTAAGTATGACTTTTTTTATGTTATCATAGGCTAACACTGTCTGACTAATTCACCACTAATATCAAGTGCTTGTATGTATCATAAAACCTTTGAAGAACTCACTAAAGATGAACTCTATGCCTTGGCAAAGCTGCGTCAGCAGGTATTTATTGTTGAACAAAATAGTATTTATTGTGACCTTGACGATTGTGATCAAGAGGCAATACATTACATGGAATGTGATCCACAAGACCGCTTAATAGCCTATGCCCGATATAGAAAGGTCTCACAACTCGATGAAGTTAAAATAGAACGAGTGGTGTTGGCTGCGCAGGCTAGGGGGCTTGGCTTGGGTAAATCTTTGATTGTCACTATGCTTCAGGATATTCAGCTTGAATACCCAGTAGCGAAAATCACTTTGTCTTCACAAATTGATGCCAGTGAGTTTTATCAGCGATTGGGATTTGTTGAGTTTGGTGAGGTGTATGATGATGGTGGGATCATGCATGTTGGGATGGTTTATATGCCCTAGCGGGCACCATGCATCTATGCGCTGTCGCTTATCGCCATCCTTGGCTTTTTTCACACAGCCTGAGCGATGAGCGGTCATACGATTAATACCTGCTGACTGTTTCAAAAACTGAATAAGCGGATGGTGACATCCACCTGTATATACCCGTCATTCCCGCGAAGGCGGGAACCTCCAACAACATCTGTGGATGGTAATAAAGTATCTTATTTCCAAAGTTAAAATTGATTGAAATACACTAATATCATACTGTTTTTAAACGATTAAAATTGGCTGCACGGTAAATGTTAGTGGGTTCCCTCCTCCGAGGGAATGACGTGTAATATCTTCAATATCTGCGCCGTCAGCGAGGTGTAATATCTTAAAAATCCTCACCGTCTGTTTACTGCTAATTGGGATCGTTCACTGCGCGGTTCGACTATGATCGCTTCTGGCACTTAGTTTTCATTCAGGTAAGGTTTCATTCTACATTTCAATAATAAAAAAATGCCTCCAACTGGAGGCATTTTTAGTTTGAATTATTAGCAATAGTTAAGCCGAAAAATGGATTTTGCGTTTAAGTTGCTCTTTCACTCCCTGAATATTCGCACCTTCTTCACCAACCACTACAATACTTGCTCGTTGGGCATCCATAGCTTGGCTTTGGTATCCCCGAGCGTAGGCTTCGCTTTTGGCATTGTGAGCATCGTCGTGAGGGATCACAAATACAGATACTTTGCCGTTTTCTCCTTGCATTACCAGATGTAGACTTCTGACATTGTCGAAGTCACAAATACTGGCGTAGTACACTTGGCCTAACTCTTCTGTGAACTCACCACCAAACTGCGCCAATTTGGCATTCACTTGTTGTAGTGAGACATTGTTTTGAGCTTCTAGGGCATAACTGCCTTCTTGATATACATGAGCTATAGCTTGATCGGCTATATTCAAGAGATTATGTTGCTGCCACATGGTAAAACTCACGCCCACCACAAAAGCTACCGACGCAGCCATAGCGAGCTGTATACGATTACGTACTTTACTGGCCCTATGTGATTGCATAGTTTGGCGTAAAATTAATTTGTGCACTAAGTCATCTGGTACTTTTACCTGACTGGCTAGTTGCATGCTTTTATCGAGCTGTTTAAGTTCCTTATGGAACTCTTGCTTTTTAGGATCATCGTTAATGGCTGCCAGTACCCGTTCATCATTACAATTAGGGTCAGCATATAAGGTACGACGAAACTCTAACTCATCCATTTTCACGCCCCCTGTTAACATTGGCTTTTTCTAAGGCTTCTTTAACCTGATTACGCGCTCTAAATAATCGCGTCATCACGGTATTTTTGTTTAAATCAAGCTGCTCGGCAATCTCATCACCGCTATAGCCAAATATTATCTGCAACATTAGTGGTTCTCTGTACTCTTCACTTAACGACCCCATGACGGCGCGAAGTTCTCTATGTTCAATTTCAACTTCATTGGACAATTGGTCATCAATCACCGACACATCATCTATGTCAACTAAATCAAATTGTTTGCGCTCAAATCGCCTAGCATTTTCTCTTCGCAATATAGTAATCAACCAAGACTTCGCCGCTTTTTCATCTTTAAGTGAATCTAAAGATTTCCAGGCGCGAAGAAAAGTCTCCTGCACTATGTCCTCAGCTACTGTTTTGTTTTTCACAAGCCAGCATGCATAACGGAATATGTCAGTATGAAGAGCTAGCACTAACACTTCATATCGTTTTTGTTTATTTGCCATGTCACTAGAGACCGAGGCTTGACTATTTTGCTTTCGCGAAAACATTTAAAATTCCATCGTAGTTTTGGCTAGTGTGTTATTGCGTAACCAAAAGCGCTTTACTGAGAGCTAAAAGTGTCGATTTTTGGCTCTCAGTAGGGAAGCATAAAGACAAAAACTAGCCGTTGTATGCTGCTGAATTTCTACGCAGAAGGATACAGGGGGGACAAGTTATGTTTTATTTGTTTTTGGATAGTGCCGTTTTTACGCAATTTACGCAATATTTGATGCAAATCTTTACTTTGCCATTCACTTTGATTTTTTGAATAACGGCAGGCTAGAAGGTTGTTAACGGCTTCAGATAGTTGCTGATCATCAATGATTTTTAAGCTTTGTTCTAAAGGAGCATTTTTATCTTGGATATAGCTGCCTAGCCATAAATGAAGATATCTTTGAGTATCAAGTGCGGTGTTTTTATTTAACGCTTTTTCAAGACTCTTCCACAACTCCTGTTCACTTTGTGTATTCCTAACCAAGGAGTTATTTGTTTTCTTTGAAGCGCTTTTTAATAGCGAAACGTGTTTCCACCACAGTAATAATGTAATTATCCATAACAGCAACAAACTGGCTGTTAGCCAAATCCAATATTGAGGCACACTCATACTTTGATTGTTTACATCAGATGGCATTGGCTGTTGTGGCTTAATTTCAGGAGCAGCCTGAATACTTGGGCTTAAAGGGATCGCACTGCTTGGTTGAGTGGTTGCTGGCAATATGTTTAATGTTTTTTCGGCTAAAACTGCGTATTCGGTTTTCTTAGTGATGGTATTGAACCAAGGGATCCTCACTTCAGGAATAACCAGTTCACCAGCCTGACTAGGGATGATTGCTATGCTTTCTTTACGCTGAGCGATCAAGTTTTCATCTTTTTCAACCGTAGTTGTTTCAGCTTGATCTGGGTAGGTTTTCACTGAATCTGGATAAGTGCTGGTAATTTGTGGAAGTTGTTCTTCTACTACACCAATTGCGGTTAATGTAATAGTGCGAGTGATAGGCTCACCTGCAATATATTCATGGGTATTACCTTGCCACTCGTCATCTAGTTGCACAAAATCACTGGGCAGCCAATGTTGGTCGTAGTTACTTGGTATAGGCAGCACAGTAATACTCTGGCTAGGGCCGACTCTGTTGACCGCCTTACTACGGTTAAAAAAGCCAAAACTCTGCCGCGAATTATCAGCCACCTCACCTTCAAATAAAGGGCCTTCAATAGTGAAAGTACCACTTTGCTGGGCAATAATCGCAAAGGAGCGTTCGATAATTCGGTAACGACGACCATCAACCACATCGTTATATTCCTTATCTTTACCAATTTGCCTGATGTCGGCATTTTCTAATGTTGGACTAGATAAACTTCCCCTTTGCAGGTCTTTGCCTAAATGTAATTTAACTGTGTAACGAATTTGTTGCTGCAGATAGGCCTGTTCTACGTCTACATCGGTAGTAATATACAGATCCCTTCCGTTAGATGATGTATTGGCTGAGACAGGGATGACTAACACTTCTATGGGTTTTGTAAGAGAGCCGTCAATATCAAAGGACGGGATAGTGAAGCGACCTTTGTTTTTGGGGATTAGAATAGTTGACCAAGAAGTGGTTCTGGTTGTATCGAAGTTAACCATTTTTGTTTGCGAACTGATTGAGGTACGACCCACAACAAAGTCTTTCATCAAAAATGAAGAATCGAATGCGCCTTTATCAACCTCTCCGTTGGCTACCACTGACAGAATAAACGACTCATCCACCATCACCGGATTTTTATCCACAGATGCGGTTACTTCAATTGATTGAGCTCGCAGCATAGTCGTTAGCATTAACAAAGCTAAGCCGATTATTAACTTGGACATTTTTGACATACTCACTATTACCAATTCCCCTGTATATTTGTTGGCAATCTTTCTCTTTTTCGCCGTTGTGACTCAATTTGCATTTTACGTTTTAATAAAAATGCAGGATCGTCTGGGATCCGATTAAGCAGTTTTTGCATACGTTGCATTTGCTCTTTTTCTTCATCGGTCAGCTCTTCTTCACCTTGTTGTAGAGCTTGTTGTTCTTGTTCTGTATTTTGTTTTTCGGCCTCAGCTTTCTGTTGCTGTTCCTCAGCTTCTGCTTGTTCTTGCTGCTCTTGCTCTGATTGACCTTGTTGTTCAGACTCTGACTCACTTTGTTCTGAGTTGTCGCTTTGCTGGGGATCTTGAGACTGTTCACCTTCTTGCTGCTGATCGCTTTTTTGACCATCTTGTTGTTCGCCGTCTTTCTCGCCGTTCTTTTCGCCGTCCTTTTCGCCATCTTCTTCATCTTCCGATTGTTCATCAGACTGATCTTGTTGCTGTTGATCTTTGAGATTTTCAAGTAAAACTTTATTCGCTAAGGCTTCTTCATGTTCTGGTTGTTGCTCTAACACTTGCTCATAGGCGGCAAGCGCTTGGTCTATTTCGCCCAGTTGAGCTAAAGCATTACCCGCATTGTATGTGGCATCCGTATAGTTTTTATCGGTAGGCTTAACTTGAGAAAAAGACTCCAAAGCCGCTTGGTAATCACCATTTTTATAATGAGCAGTGCCTTGCCACAAAGGATCTTCAAAGGTCTTAGCCGCTTGCTCGTACTCGTTTTTATTAAAAGCTTGCATAGCCTGCTGATCAGGTGTTTTCCACATATCCTGCCACCAATCAGCACGAGCCTGAGGAGAATAAGTGGGTAATAAAATGCCAATAAACAGCACTGTTACTATACCGCGTCTAAAACTGTAGGCAGCGAAGGGTAATATGAGTAACAACAAATAAGGTCCCATCTCTTGCCACTTATCACCAAATTTTTCAGGTTCAGCTTCTTCATTTTTATCTGAGTCTTGTTCTATTAGCCTTTGTTCCATTAAATAATTAATATCGCTATCGTCTGCTTGCATTGATGCATAACGCCCGCCGCTACTACGACTTAGAGATTTTAAATTATTAACCGTGAGTTTTGGGACCACAATGGCTCCACGGCTATTTTTTAACAACTCACCATCAATTAGCTGGATGGGCGCACCTTCCTCTGTACCCACACCAAGCACAGATAAGCGAAACATTGAATTGTTGAAAATTTCACTGACTTCTTTCATCTGCTGGTTGTTGATCCCGTCGGTGATCCAAAAAATTTCACCTTGTTGATACCCGGCATTAGTGAGTAACTCAATGGCAGCACGCAAACCTAAAGCAGGATCACTACCTGCAATGGGCATTATTTCTGGCGTTAAGCTGGGAATAAGGGTGGTAAGGTTTTGTGCATCAGTACTCAAAGGACTAATAGTGAATGCATCCCCTGCGTAGGCAACTAATCCAGTTTCTCCCTCGGTGACCGCATTAACTAAATCAATGGCTTTGTATTTGGCGCGAGTGAGTCGATCAGGTTTAACATCTGTTGCTCGCATAGACATAGACATATCAATTAGCACCACTTTACCTGAATTTAACTGATAAACCGGTTGCGGTAATCTTTCCCATGTAGGTCCCGCTAGTGCAAGCGTGGCTATAACCCAGCAAAAACCCAATAAAAATAGCGGAGGTCTGACTTTTTTGATGCCCTCTGTGGTGATCAAATGTTGATACAAGTGACTGGCAAGTACCGACTGCCATCCTGACTGTTGTTTATGTACATAGCGAATTAAGGCGACAATTGTCAACAGTGGAATAATTGCCCATAACCAATGTGGACGAATAAAATGGAATTCGTTTAAGGCTGAAAAAGACTCAATCATTTTGTCGCGCCTCTTTTTTTCCGTTTCGTCCGTTTTGTCGTGGGTTTAACAAAAACTGTTTCATAAGAGAAAAAATACCCATTAAAATTGTAATCAATAACGCTAAACCTAGAGGGTAATAGTATAAGGCTTGTAAAGGCCGCATCTGTTTGCTTTCTCTAGCAATGGGCTCAAGCTCGTCTAATGTGGCATAAATTTGTTTAAGAGATTCAGCATCCCTTGCTCTAAAATATCGACCACCAGTAGAGGTGGCAATGTCGGTTAACATGCCTTCGTCTAAGTCTTGTGAGGGATTAACTTGTCTATTGCCAAAGAAACTTTGAACTAACATTTTGTCAGCACCCACACCTATAGTGTAAACAGTCACACCATTGTTGATGGCTAATTCATTGGCTTGTTCTGGAGTGATATTTCCTGCGGTATTTTGACCATCAGTTAGTAACACCAAAACTTTATTCGACTCTGTGCGCGCTTCAAAGCGTTTAATCGCCAATCCAATTGCATCACCAATTGCAGTTTGCTCTCCGACTAAACCAATTAAAGATTCGTTTAGCAGTTGTTCTACTGTTTCTCTATCGTAGGTCAGTGGAGCTTGTAAATAAGCGGTATCAGCAAACAAAATGAGTCCCAATCTATCGCCTACTCTGCGTTTGATAAAATCGCTGAGTACAAACTTAATCATTTTTAGTCTGTCTACCTGACGACCATTAACTTGCATATCATCAATTTTCATACTGCCAGATAAATCAACCGCTATCATTAAATCTCGGCCTTCGGCAGGAATACTAACGGGCTCACCTAACCACTGAGGTCTTGCTGTTGCTAATACCAGTGCTATCCATGCTAATGTGGCTAAAAACAAACTGAATTTTTTAGTGCCTTTACGTTGGCTTTTAGTTTCTATTCCTGTGGTTAGACTTGGCACCCGTAACGCCGCTTCTTGACCTTGTTTTTTACTGGGCAGCAGTAACGCTAGAAGAGGCAAAGGTAATAGAAATAAGGCCCATATCCATTCAAACTCAAGCATTGTTTTGCTCCAATTTGATAAACATTTTTTTGCTTGGGGGTAGGGCATGTTTAATCCATGTTTCCACAGACTTGTAGTAACTTGGAAACTCAATGTTTTCTGATGTATTTGGTTGATACAATCTTTGTTGCATTAACTCAAAGGATCCAGAAAAGTCTTTAGTTTTGTTATTGGGAAGTGTCTTAATTAAAAATTCTGTCCACTTTTCACTGTGCATTTCTTGCACTTTTTGGTTAGGGAAGTACGTCATGGCGACACGTTTTAACAATTGATTGAGCTGTGACACACAATTTAGGTCTGAGCTATCTATCTGTTGCAGAGATTTCAACGCTTGGCGTTTGGTTAGGGTTACTTTTTGCATTTTAACTAGCCAAATTGTTAGTAGGCATATGCCTATTACAACTAAGATCGCAAGTATCCACCACCCATAGGCAGGTGGCCAGATTTCTATTACAGCTGGTGTGTGAATGTCTTTTAAGTCTTGTAGTGGATTCATTTGTGTTTACTCCCAGAAAATCGATCTAACTGCAATTCTAGGGGTTGCCCAGCGTCAATTTGGAGCACCTGTGCCTTACATTGTTTTAGGGTGTTTTCAATATTATCAAAGTGGGCTTGATGTTGGTTGCTGTACTGCATTTCTGTGTCTTTTTCACCTAACACTATTTGTTGTCTATTGTGGCCATCACTCAAGGTCACTCTTTGACTCATTTTAACTTGTGGTAACTGATGTTCAAAAGGATCACTGATAGGGTAAGCAATGACCTCACAATGTTTACTTAGCTGAGCAATATGTTGTTTAGCCAATTCGTCTAACTGGCTAAAATCGCTCAATATAAAGATTAAACTGCCTGGGTGAGCGAGCCTACGTAATCTAGCGCATGCGTTGCCTAAAGTGATTTGTTCTTGACCTGTGGTATGGGCTCCTTGTTGCACTTTTATCATACTATTTAATAGTGACAACACGGCTTTTTGCCGGGTAAAGGGTTTACATTCGATATGCTGATGTTGATTAAATACCAAGCCTCCGATGCGATCACCGCGCTTTCTGGCTGACCAAGCAATCAGCGCACTTAAATGAGCTGCTTGTACCGATTTGAATAAAAATTGGGTGCCAAACTGCATACTAGATGATAAGTCGGTGAGCACAAATACAGGACGCTCTTTTTCTTCACGATACAGCTTAGTATGGGTTTTTCCAGTACGAGCAGTCACGCGCCAATCTATGGCGCGAATATCATCACCTGCTTGATAATGGCGAGCTTCGTCAAACTCCATGCCACGGCCTTTGGTTTTTGCCAAATATGCCCCAGCTAGTTTAGCTTGCACCGTTTTACGAGGTGACAGGTTTAATAAAGCTGTTTTACCTTGGTAGTGGATAAGTTCTCTTATACCAAGGTTCACACCGTCACTTTGGCATTTAGATAACCACTTTGTTATGTCTTGCATACTGTTTCCTTAACCTAGTTGTTTAAGGAACAGGCACTAGCTGCATAATTCTGTCTAACACTTGATTACTGTTGACACCTTCTGCTTCAGCTTCATAACTGAGTAATAATCTATGGCGTAAAACGTTATGAAATACCGCTTGAATATTATCAGGTCCAACAAAATCTCTACCCATTAACCATGCATGTGCCCGAGCGCATTTGTCTAAAGCGATAGTCGCCCTTGGGCTAGCTCCAAATTCTATCCAGTTGGCTAAGTCAGGGTCATAGCGCTCTGGTTGCCGAGTGGCAATAATTAACTGCACTATATATTGCTCTAAGGCTTCATCTAAATGTATTTTTAATACATCTTGACGGGCATTTAAGATATCTACTTGGCTTAAGCTAGGCGGGCTAACCACTTCTGCATGCATTGCTTCATTGCGAGTTAAACGCAATATTTCCAATTCAGTTTCAGCTCCTGGGTAATCTATTTCTAAATGCATCAAAAAGCGATCAAGCTGAGCCTCTGGAAGTGGATAGGTGCCTTCCTGTTCGATAGGGTTTTGTGTAGCCATAACCAAAAATAATTCTGGCAGTGCATAAGTAGTATTGCCAACTGTGATTTGTCTTTCGGCCATAGCTTCAAGCAGAGCAGACTGAACTTTAGCTGGCGCACGATTGATCTCATCGGCCAATACTAGATTATGAAAAAGTGGGCCTTTTTGAAATACAAAACTACCATTTTCGGGACGATAGATATCGGTTCCGGTTAAATCAGCGGGTAATAAATCTGGAGTAAACTGGACACGATGAAAATCACCTTCTAATCCATTTGCTAGGGCATTAACCGCTCGGGTTTTTGCCAAACCTGGAGGACCTTCCACTAATAAGTGTCCATCAGCTAATAGCGCCACTAAAATATTTTGCGTCAGTGTTTGTTGACCCACCACTTGGCTGTCTAAATATGCTTGTAATTGTCTAAATTGTGCGGCTGCCATAGTGTTAAATACTTCCTTCTAATTTGCGAATACTTAGATGTTTTTTAGTTTAATTCGAATCAATATAGGGTTGTGTTATCTGCGATATGTAGATCCATGACCCAGACTACTGACTATGCTAACCGATATAAGGTTCCCATTTAGAAAAACAATGTTACAAAATGCCTTAACTGTGGATTAATTAAAAATTTCGCACCGGTTTACACAAGATAGGGCAACTCATCGCCTAATATGTGAATATTGGAGTCCCAATATTCCATCTACACCTGAAGCGCGTTGCTTTTATACCTTTGGTATACCAAAGTAATAACTGGTTCCCCAGTCGCAGGATTTAAAGGTGTCTTGAAGTCATAATAGTAACTAGGTACAATCAGTTATACTTTACAGGTCAGACCACTGGGTTTGAACATTTATAAGGGCAGAAAATGACAGCTAAGCAGATAGTCAAAACGAGAGAAGGCGATAGGATCGCTATTGTTGCAGGTCTAAGAACACCATTTGCCAAAATGGCCACTTACTTTCATGGCGTGCCGGCTGTCGATTTAGGAAAAATGGTCGTCAACGAAATGTTAGTGCGCAATAACGTTGATCCTATGATTATCGAACAATTGGTCTATGGCCAAGTGGTGCAAATGCCAGAAGCGCCGAATATTGCTCGTGAGATTGTATTAGGCACTGGTATGAATGTGCACACTGATGCCTTTAGTGTTTCTAGGGCCTGTGCTACCAGTTTTCAATCTACTGTCAGTATTGCTGAGTCGATGATGGCCGGAAATATTAGTGTTGGTGTGGCTGGTGGAGCTGATTCAACATCTGTTGCACCTATAGGTGTTTCGAAAAAGTTAGCCAGAGCCTTAACTGATTTGCAAAAAACCAAAACGGTCGCACAAAAATGGCAAGTGCTTAAAAAATTAGGTCTTAAAGATTTAATGCCTGTGCCTCCTGCCGTAGCCGAATATTCCACGGGTTTGTCAATGGGACAAACCGCAGAACAAATGGCTAAAACTCATAACATCAGTCGTCAAGATCAAGATGCATTGGCACATCGTTCACATACCTTAGCCGCACAAAGTTGGAACGACGGTAAATTAGCCAACGAAGTAATGACTGCTTATGCTGAACCTTTTAAAGGAGCATTAGAAAAAGACAATAATGTGCGTTTCGACTCAACGATTGAAGGTTATGCGAAACTGCGCCCAGTGTTTGATAAAAAACATGGCACAGTAACCGCGGCGAATGCGACACCTCTTACCGATGGTGGCTCTGCGATATTAATGATGACAGAAAGTCGCGCCAAAGAATTAGGCTATACCCCACTGGGATATATTAAAAGTTATGCTTGGGCGGCAATAGATGTGTGGCAAGACATGTTAATAGGGCCTTCTTATGCCTCACCTATGGCATTAGATAGAGCAGGCATGACCCTGAACGACTTAACCTTAATTGAAATGCATGAAGCATTCGCTGCACAAACCCTAGCCAACATCAAAATGTTCGGCAGTGATAAGTTTGCTCAGGAAAAGTTGGGCCGCAGCAAGGCAACAGGCGAAATTGATATGGATAAATTTAATGTTATGGGCAGTTCTTTGGCCTATGGGCATCCATTTGCCGCAACAGGCACACGTATGATTACGCAAATGTTAAATGAATTGAATCGCAGGGGAGGTGGCTCAGGCCTTCTTACCGCATGTGCTGCTGGTGGATTAGCCGCAGCCATGATAGTTGAAACAGAATAGGGTGACTGACATGACAACAGAAGACAAAACAACACAAACAAACAGCGCCTTTACTCTGAATGTACGTGATGATGGCGTGGCCATTCTTTCTATGGACGTACCCGGCGAAAGTATGAACACACTTAAAGTGGAATTCGCTGAGCAAATAGATGCCGTACTTGAGCAAATTAAGGCAGATAGCAGCATTAAAGGTGTGGTGGTGATTAGCGGCAAAGAAAACTCCTTTGTGGCTGGTGCCGATATCAGCATGTTGGCTGCCTGTGGATCTGCAGAAGATGCCACTACTATTGCTAAAGGCGGTCAGGATATGTTTCAACGTATCGAAGATATGTCTGTGACCTTTGTAGCCGCAATTCATGGCCCTGCTTTAGGTGGCGGATTAGAGCTTGCTCTGGCATGTCATTATCGCGTGTGTAGTGACGATGCAAAAACTCAATTGGGTTTGCCTGAAGTACAGCTTGGTCTATTGCCTGGTAGCGGTGGCACTCAGCGTTTACCTAAACTGATCAGTGTGCAACAAGCCATGAAAATGATGTTAACTGGTGCGTCTGTACGAGCAAAACAAGCTAAAAAGTACGGCATTGTTGACGATATGGTACCTCAGTCCATTTTGTTAGATGTGGCCATTGAAATGGCCAAAAAACCTAAGCCTAAGCGTAACGGCCCTAAGCTAGATCTAATGGGTAAATTTTTAGAGAACACTTCGGTTGGTCGCAACCTAATGTTTAATCAGGCCCGTAAACAAACCGCTAGCAAAACTCAAGGAAATTACCCCTCACCAGAGCTTATCATTGATTGTATTGAAACTGGCCTGAGCCAAGGTTTTAGAAAGGGTTTAGAGGTCGAAGCTAAACATTTTGGTAACTTGGTTATGAGCTCGGAATCTGCAGCCCTTAGAAGTTTGTTTTTTGCCACCACCGATATGAAAAAAGAAACTGGTGTACAAGGGGTGCAACCAGCAAGGCTAAAAAAAGTGGGGGTTTTAGGTGGGGGATTAATGGGAGGCGGTATTGCCTTTGTTACCGCAACTAAAGCCGGGCTTCCAGCCCGTATTAAAGATATTCGTTCTGAAGGTATTGCCAATGCTATTAAGTACAGTTTTGATATTCTGAACAAAAAAGTAAAGCGTGGTTTTATGCAAAAAATGGCAATGCAAAAACAAATGGCGCTATTGACAGGTTCAATTGATTATTCTGGTTTTAGTGATGCTGATGTAGTGATTGAAGCAGTGTTTGAAGACTTAACATTGAAACAAAATATGGTTGCTGAAGTTGAGGAAAATTGTGCCGAACATACAATTTTCGCATCTAATACGTCTTCTATCCCTATTTCACAAATCGCCGCGAAAGCCAAAAGACCAGAACAAGTGATCGGCCTGCATTATTTCTCTCCAGTGGATAAAATGCCTCTGGCTGAGGTTATTGCCCACGAAAAAACCTCCGACCAAACTATTTCAACTACTGTTGAGTTGGCCAAGAAACAAGGTAAAACCCCCATAGTAGTCAAAGACGGCGCCGGATTTTACGTTAACCGTATTTTAGCGCCCTATATGAATGAGGCTGCGGAAGTATTACTCAGTGGAGAGCCTATTGATCACATAGATAAATCTCTTGTGAAATTTGGTTTCCCCGTAGGTCCTGTTA
Source organism: Paraglaciecola arctica BSs20135 (assembly GCF_000314995.1). Taxonomy (GTDB): domain Bacteria; phylum Pseudomonadota; class Gammaproteobacteria; order Enterobacterales; family Alteromonadaceae; genus Paraglaciecola; species Paraglaciecola arctica. The sequence continues at coordinate 77,264 of NZ_BAEO01000025.1, forward strand.
AATTATTGGACGAAGTTGGCATTGATGTTGGTACTAAGATTGGTCCTATTTTACAGGCTCAGTTCGGTGACCGTTTTGCATCTAACCCAGGATTTGACAAAATTTTGGCTGATGATCGAAAAGGTAAGAAAAACAAACGTGGGTTTTATGATTATTCAGGTAAAAACCCCGGCAAAGAAGTCGATGCCTCTGTATATACTTTGTTAGGGATTACGCCAGCAAGCAAAATGAGTCATGAACAAATAGCCGAACGTTGTGTGTTATTGATGTTGAATGAAGCTGCTATGTGTTTGGATGAAGGCGTAGTTCGCAATGCTCGTGATGGTGATATTGGGGCTATATTCGGGATCGGTTTCCCTCCATTCTTGGGCGGGCCTTTCCGTTATATGCATACTTTAGGCATCACTCATGTAGTGGCTAGATTAGAACATTATCAAGGATTACTTGGTGATAAGTTCACACCAGCAGAAAGTTTGAAAAAAATGGTCGAGGAAGGACACTCTTTTTATTAAAAGAAAATAATGTAAGCAATCTTTTTATACTATGCCCAACTTACATATAGCTAGGTTGGGCTTTTTTATGTGTGTTATTTTGATAAAATGAACCTTCGAAATTAAAAAACAATAGCAGTTTGTTGACCAAATTTAAGGTCACATTTTAAGTTAACTAAACAGGGGGCAGTATTAGATGTGGATGTTTTTTATAAGCTCGGTGCTTTTTAGTCTGATGTACTATGTTCAGTCTGTTAAAACAGGACTGACCGCTAAGAGGTGGGCATTGGCTGGATTATTTTTTGGTCCAACTATATATCCACTATTTAGATCTAGACAAAGAATAAAACTGCTCAAGGCTAGAGGATTAGGGAATACCTTATTTGGGGCATAAACAAAAGAGATCCCTCTCTTTAGATTTTTAAGTCAATTCAGTTACAAATATACTGAATTAGATTTTTTATCTAAAAGCTATGGTAATTTTTGATTAACCATTCGCTATCGATAACTCAGTTATTTTCTATTGCTAGATAATAACTTGATATTACCTATTTTTTCTTACCAATGCTTACCAGTTTTCACACCGTTTTTACTAGTATCTGCAGTTGTTGTAGTGGCAGTCTGACTTTTAACAGGTGCTTGTACACTTACTTCAGATTTAATGGCTACCGGAGTAGTTGTGGCTAGTACTAGTGCTACTGCATAAGATTTTAACATTGTTCATTTCCTCGTTATTTTATTGACGTTTATGCCGACATTTTTTTGCCGGTCACGATAATAAAAGCGAGAAGTGTGCCAACATTAACGGGAGAATAATATTTACCATGAAAAATCACTTGTTTTTGCAAGTTAGGGTATATAAATAGCCTGCATGTTATATTTAATAAGGGATGGCGAGGAGGTGTTAAAATTAAATTAAATGCTAGATTTTTGCATGACTTTTTGTAATTGGTGATTTTCTTTGAGTAAACGTTCAAATTTGGCGGCATTTAATGGCTTACTATAGAGGTAGCCCTGCAACATTTCGCACTTAAAGCGTCGTAAAATTGACAGTTGATTCTCATGCTCAACGCCTTCTGCAACCACTTTTAATCCTAAATTATGTGCAATGGTAATAATTGCTTGAGTCATATGCCGGTCTTCGGCGCTAGTCGCTATGTCGTCGATAAAGGCTTTGTCAATTTTTAATGTGTTGATTGGGAAGCGTTTTAAATACGCAAGAGATGAGTAGCCTGTACCAAAATCATCTAACGCTAAGTGTATGCCACGCTCACGCAAACGTTGCATCATTCTGAGAGCATTTTCAGGATTCTGCATCAAGGTGCCTTCAGTTATTTCACATTCTAAATGTAAGGCAGACAAACCTGATTTCTGTAAAATAGTTGTAATACGTTCATCTAAATCTGGGATCTCAAACTGTCTCGCTGCAATATTGACAGCAACACGCCCAGTAAAGAGACCAGCGTCCACCCAACGTTTAGTATCTTCACAGGCTTTTCTAAGTACTACTTCACCAATTTCAATGATTTGGCCGGTTTGTTCCGCTAAGGGAATAAATTGGGCTGGGCTCACTAGTCCTTTTTCAGGATGCTCGTATCGTACTAAGGCTTCCATGCTGACTAACTTACCGCTAGCGATATCTACCTTAGGTTGATAAAAAACCCTAAATAAATCTTCTTTTAAGCCATGTCTAATAAGGTTTTCTATTTGTAATTGCCGCACTGCATTTTGATTCATTTCTCCGCTAAAGAATTGATACTTATTGCCCCCAGCGTTTTTAGCAAAATACATTGCCGTGTCGGCATTTTTTAGTAATTCTTGAGTGTTGCTGCCATCTTCCGGATAAAAGGCAATACCTAAGCTAGCACCTAATACAAACTCTTGTTTATTTATAATAAAAGGACGAGCCATATTATCTAATATGGTTTGTGCAAAGTGAGTGATGTGATGGATATCAGTAGAGTTATCAATCAATATACTAAATTCATCGCCACCTAATCGGTAACATGTGGCTTTAGTACCTGCAATTTTTTGTAAGCGTTTAGCGATTTGTTTGATTAAAATATCGCCTGTTTGGTGCCCTAAAGAGTCATTAATTTTCTTGAAATTATCCATATCCAAACATATTAACGCGTGGTGTGTGTCTCTACGTACAATATTGCTATGACTCGCTTGAAAGAATGAACGGTTAGGCAAATCGGTTAAGGGGTCGGTATTGGATAATTTGAGCAGTTCTTTTTCTGTGATTTTACGGGATGTTATATCTGAGAAAACCCCTACATAATGGCTGATTTTACCATCTTCATCGGTGATGGCATCGATGTTCAATTCCATTTCATATTTTTCTCCCGCCGAACGACGGGACTCAACTTCACCAAACCAATTGCCTTTTTGTTGCAATGATTTTTTGACTTCTTCGGTGAAGGCTCCAGGATATTGATGAAAAGTTAAATAACTGACTAAAGCTTGTTCACGGGTTTCGCCAGTGTAATTACAATAGGAATTATTCACTGATATATATTTAAAAGAAGTGTCGGTGATAAATACACCATCGGATATAGTTTCGATTGAACGCTTAAACAATTTAAGTTGTTCTTCTGCCTCTTTTAAATGGCTAATATTTTTTAAAGTACCAGTCATCCTTTGTGCTTGATGATTGTTGTCTCTGGCTACCACTTTGCCGCGATCGAGCACCCAGATCCAATCACCTTTGTAGGTTTTAGCTCGATAAGTCATTTCGTAATGTTCAGTTTTTTCGCTTAGGTGTTCATTTAAAGACTGCTGGACTCGTTGAATATCGTTAGGATGGATATTAGCTTCGTAGGAGCTGTTTACTCTAATATTATCTTGAGGAAAGTCTAATGTACCCCATGTATTGGAACGAAATACTTGTCCCTGATAGATATCCCAATCCCAGAGTTCATCGCCACTGCTCCAAAGGGTTAACTTCAATCGTTCTTCATTCTCTAGTATGGACTGGCGTATCGCATTTCGAGAGCGGATTTGTTTGAACCAATAAAGTAAAATCAAAATGCTCAGTAGAGCATATAAAATTAGGGCATTTTGCTGTAGCCAGAATGGTGGCGCTATGTTGATCTGCAAAATTTTTGAATCTGACCAAGGAGATAACGGATTTTTACTCTGTACATCAAATTTATAACTACCAAACTCTAAATAAGAAAATTCCGCACGTCTTAAGGATTCCGCATCGGTCTCTATCCATGTGTCTGATAAACCTAGAAGCCTGTACCGATATTTAACTGCTTCAGGGTTAACAGGGTTCACTTGAGCAAACTTAATGCTTAGCATTGTTGATTCATTCGGCAAATCAATACTATTCGATAAATTGACCGGTTTTAAAAGTGGCGAATTATCCGAGTGAACAGAGATTGGCAAATTAAACAAACGTAGTTGGGTAATAGTGGGGGGGCGACTTTTTTGTAATTGGTTTTCAGATGGTTTTTGATTATTGGCTTGGATAGATAACTTTGCTTCAATAGACGACTTATCCGGATCGAACATCAAAAAGCCATCAGTGCCTCCAAATAATATCTTGCCTGCTTTTGAAAGCATTCCAGAATCTTCATTCAGTTCGTTGTATCCAAAGCGTCCAGATGCAATGTTTTGTAAGAACTCCCCTGTTTTTAATGATACTTCATCAATCCCGCCATTTACGTGTGACACCCATAAACTATCTTTAAACTTAATTGACTTGAGGATTTGATTACTTGCTAATCCATTTTCTTCATTAAGTATTTTTGTTATGCGGTATGAGGTTTTTTCTAGTTTGATAATGCCTTGTCTTAATGATGATAACCAATAGCCATCATCTACTTCAATTACAGAATTAAAGTGCCTTACAGATGTATCCAATTCTATAACTAGCTGCTTCACTATTTTGCGATCGAGATTATAGAGTACCATTCCCAAATTTGTATTTAGCCAAAGGTTTTTATCGACGTCCACAAAAAGTGGTTCAATGTAATTTATTTTATTGTCTGTTAAATTAATATTGTGGATTTGTAAGCTTTTTGGGTCAATCCAACTAACTATGCCATTTTCAGTTGTTAGCCACATACGCCCGAAAAAATAGGATAATCTCATAATATCTTTTCCAAGGAAAAGGGTTTTAACAAGTACTAATTCAGAGTCGCTTGATTGACGATAGATAAATATTCCACCAGAGCTAGCGATCCAAATTTGATCAAATTCATCGATTTTGAGCGCCCAAATATTGTGTTCAAAATCACTCAGAAATTGTTTAAATACAAAATTTTCAGTATCAAGTTGGTTCAGTCCATTAGATTGAGTACCTACCCATATTTTTCCATTAGAATCTTCGGTGAGTCCCCAAACTATTTTGCCTGAAAGTCCAGAAACGTTTGATTGCTTAGGTATTGCAGTAACTTCATTAGGCTCAATTGTAGCCTTGCTAAAAATCTTTATTTCTGAGCTATCCGCGTTATATCGATATAGTCCGCCTGAATAGGTACCTACCCATATTGAATTATTTGAGTCCATAAAGAGACTTAAAATGTGTGAACTTTCTAAGCCAAAATTAATATTGTTTTGAGCATCGTACGAGAATAATAGTTTATTTTCAGGGCTTAAAATGCTGATCCCTGTTGTTGTTCCAAGCCAGACATTACCATTGTAATTTTGTAAAATACTCCATACTTCGTTGCCAATAATAGACGGTGTACTTTGAGTATTTAAACGTGTCACTGATGAGAGATTAGTGTCAATCTTGTAGGCTCCATCTTCAGTGGCAAGCCAATAATTATCATCTATTTTCTTAAAATCAAATATAAAGTTGGATTTTATCTCGATATTCCATGGATTAGTTTTTTTCAAACTAAATAAGGTATTGGAGTTATGTTCAAGTATAAAAATGCCACTTGCCAAACTGCCAAGCCAGGTTTTATCTGATTCACTAAATATCACTTTGATGTCTGCAGGTAGTTTTTCACCATTGACTGTAAAAGGTAAAAACGAGTTAGCTAAATGATCGTAGAGGTAAAGGTTTTCAGCGGTAGATACCAACAAATTACCATCTTCATTAAGGGCGATAGCAAAAATGTCATTACTGCTTAACTGACTATTGTCTTTGTTATAATTGGTAAAGTTGTCTTTTAATGGATTGTATTTAGCCAGTCCATTTTGAGTGGCAACCCAAAGGTTTTCAGAAGAATCTAAAAGTAGCTTTTTGGTGAAATTATTGGGTAAGGAGTGAGGGTCTTTACTAGAATGTCTATAATTTTTAAATTCGTAACCATCAAAACGGCTCAAACCTTCAAAAGTACTGAACCACATAAACCCGCTAGGATCTTCTAGGCTATTGGTTACTGTGTTTTGTACTAAACCTTCAGACTTAGAATACTTAACGAAAACATTGTTTGCGGCATGGGAATAATGAACCGAAAAAAGTCCCAGTAGTAGAGACAATAAAAAACTGCGGAATGTTAATAAATAGCGAATATGCACTTCTCACCTAGAGGTAGTTATCTACCCTCTTATAATAATTAGATTTCATTGGCGGCATATCCATATCGCCCAACCTTAAATATGCCTAATTTATTGGGCTGCTACAAGTATTAATCTTGTTAAAATGAATGACTTAATGATAAAAGTGTTTGATTGTAGGTTTTTTCGCTAATTTATGCAGCGTTCAGAGATATAAGCTGTTGGATTTAAAACTCTTTATATCTGTAATGACTTCGGTTTGAACTGATAATGGAACATGATGTGGCTCTGCGCTGTACAAAATGGCCTCCCCAAACCCTTGTCGAGATACCAGTAAAGTTAGGTAAGCTTTGAGTTCATAAAAATCGATATCTAAGATTGTTTGGGTCATTCGATAGCTATAGGTAAATGTACTATCTTGATTCCCGATCGCCATCCACAACCTTTGACTTTTCATACTTAAATTGGTGTCTTTCTCCATCAATTGTTTCATTACACCTTTTTTGAGTGATTCCCATAAATGACTGAACTGGTTAATATTTTCAACAGTTTGTTGCAAAAATAGATGAATTGCATCAATTAGGAATTTAGCAGGGTGATGAGGTGACTGAATATAGAAACCAATTCCAGGATGCTGGTTGTAGGGTATGTAGCCACTACCCACTAAGTAACCTAGTTGTTGCTCAGTGCGTAATTGATTGAAAAAAGGCGTGGCTAATAACTGTTCTGTGAGAATAGTTAATGCGATGTTTTTTAGACTTGCATCGGGTGCTTGAAAATAGATGACAACTGCTGGATCACTATGTTGACACTCTACCTGATAAGAAATGGCTTTAGTGCGCCTAATATCTGCGATACCTCTATGAATTCTGGCACATGTAGCATACTTCATCCTGAAATTTTTAATATCAGCACTGATCCTGTATGCCTCTTCTGGAGTCCAATTACCGTACATCATTCCTTCTAAATGAAATTGACTGAGTAACTTTTCTTTAGTTACTGGAATATCATCAAGGGTTAAATTTTCCATGGCTTGAGCCACATCTGACGGGTCGTTATTTTGTTGTTGCATAATCACCGAAAGTTTAGAAAAAAGTCGGTTGATGGGTTTATTCAATAAAGAATTGGACAAGCCCTGAGATTGTTTGGCTTTTATCTGGGAGAAACTATCGGAAAAATCTTCATGTGCAACAATTTGAGTCAAAAGATTGCTACAGAATTCTAGTTGGTTTGCACTAAAACCATTAGTTTGTAGAGAAAATCCACCTTGATGTGGATAGAAATGAAAATGCATGCCAGCAAGATTAGCTTGATAATACTTTTGGTTAAGTTTCTCGTTTAGTAACGCAACCCATAATCTTTTCGCTGTTGTAAGTTGAATTCCTTCATTCACTGCTTGGCAATCAAAGGATAAAAAACAATCCCCCTTGGGTTGCTTAAATTTATCGTCTTGCCCATACCAAATGTCTAATCCATTTTCTTTAATAATTTGTTTAGGCAAAACAAACTCATTAACAATCGGATTTAATGGTTGGCATGGGGGTAAATATTGATTGGCTTTTGGTAATGCAAAGCTTGATCGCCAACTACCACTTAAAAAAGACTGCATGCGGGTCGCTGCAATTGGCTGGACGCTATATGGCGTATGATACCACTTAGCTTTATGGGTTGTTTTGACAAAGGGAGTCACTGTTTTTATGCGCATATTTTCGGGGCAGAAAAACTCTAACATTTGTAAAACTAAATGCACTTCTGGTTTATCCAGAATATAGTCGCCTGCAATCAGGTGGTGTGGCGGATATTCGAACATTGCCTGACTATAGTGGCATGCTTCGTCAATCGCCTTAGCTTGTTCGGGAAAGTCCCAGATGAGTTGATTGAGGGTGGCGGTTTCTTCGATTCGCCAAGTTTCAATACCATTCTCTTTGATCAATTGAATATACGAGAAAATTGCTGTTATCACCTCGTCGGTGTATTTAATTCCTTCATCTGTTAACTGCAGGTTGATGTTGAAATCTTTGAAAGTACTGCCTTCTATACCACCACCGGCACTTAAGCTAGTCGCCCAGTTTTTGGTTTTAAAGAAATGTAATAATCCCCCTCCACCTTCATCACCTAAAATATGGCTCAGAACACTTAAGGGTTTACTCCTGTAATGAGAGTGCTGCTGGGGAAGGGCAAAGGTTAAAATCATTCTTCTGGCTTTTTGCAAAGGCAATATATTGATTTGTATACCTAAGTTATGTTCCAGATAAAGTGCTGGTAGAGGTTCCTCAGATAATTCATTATTTGATGGCCAGTCGCTAAATTGTTGGCGAACAAGCTTTTCGCTGACTGAGAGTGGTTGCTGGCTAACTAAACACAAACAGGCATTTTGAGGTTGGTAATAACGTTCAAATATCCGTAGCAATTTTTGTTTGAGTTGCAATGGACTGAAAGGAGCAAAGGTTTGCTGATTACCCACCGAAAATTGGCTAAAAGGGTGGGCTGGGTTACATGTCTCTTTATGAACTTGGTAAAGACGTCTTAAGTCATCTTTTTGTTTTAATAAAAACTCTGCGTTGATAGCATTTATTTCTTTCTCAATTAACACCTCCCTGAACAGAGGTTTACTGAGCATTGCGAATAAATGCGTTAAAGCTTGTTGTTCATATTCAGATGCAACGTCGTAAAAATAACTGCTGTATTCTGTTCCTGTTAATGCATTAATACTGCCCCCGTGTGTGGCAATAAAATCATTAAATGCATTGGCTTCAGTGAACTTATGGTTGCCCAAAAATAGCATGTGCTCCAATAAGTGATTAATGCCATGGCAATCCTTATCATCATTGAAATGACCCACGTTAAAGGTAACAGAGCAGGCGCTTTTTACACTGTTGGGGTCTTGCACTAACAAAATTCGCAGGCCGTTAGCCAATTCTATATGGTTAAATTGACGGTTGTCGAAGGCACTTTTAAGCAAAATTCTGTTTTCCTAAGTAGAGAGACTTTTCAAGCATAAACTAATTTTTTAAAGGTGCAGATTTTTAATTATGTTTTTTGCTATATTAGTCGCAATCGGCTCTAATGTTCCAAATACAAATTCCGCGAGTTTTATGAAATTAATTATTATGCGTCATGGCGAAGCTGAAACGTTTCGTGGGCAAGACAAGGCGCGCAGCTTAACCCGTCACGGTGAAAAACAAGCGACAGAGGCGGGGAGGTGGTTGGCTAGTTATCTAGGTGCAGATACGCCTATTGATCTAGCGTTAACAAGCAGCTATGTCCGTGCTCAGCAAACAAACCAGCAACTTAGTTCTAAAGTGACTGTGACAAAAACACTGATTTGTGATGATGTAGTACCTGAGGGCGACCCTAAAGTGGCCCACGACTTTGTTAATGTGCTCATTGAAGATCTGCCATCAAGCAAGATCATACTGATTATCAGCCACATGCCGTTTGTTAGTTACTTTCTAGAAGAGGTGCATAAAGACAAACAAACTATGTTGTTTGACACTTCAACTATGGTGGTGCTTGATTATGATCCTGAGCGAGGTACTGGTGTCATAGAAAATATCTATCACCCTGTATAAATTAGCTTAAGAAAACCTAGTGTGAACCGATATCTTGAATATGATCAGCAAAAGTTTACCGGCTGTTTTACGACAGTCGTTGGAATATCATGTAAATGAATCACAACTGACTCACGATGATGAGCTTCAGGGGATTTATGATCGCCTGACAAACTTGAACGAAAAAGTAGAATTTTTAAAAAATAAAATCAAAAGTAACCGTCAAAATTCTAATGTTTGAATTATTCTGAAGAATTTGATTCCTCACTACGATAGAACTCAGGCATCACTCGTACGGTTTTCACCATATTGTCTTTCATCTCTATTATTTCAATAGGATAACCAGCAAGACGTAAACTGATATTTGCTTCTGGAATATCTTCTAAATACTCCAAGATTAATCCGTTTAATGTTTTAGGCCCTTCAGTTGGGAATTGCCACTCTAGTTCTTTGTTGATTTCACGAATGTTGGCGCTGCCATCTATTATCACACTACCATCTTGTTGCAAATTGGCTTCTTTACTATGGTCAGGCAAAAAACTGGTGGTGAAGTCACCAATAATTTCTTCCAAAATATCTTCTAGCGTGACTAATCCTTGAATGTCACCATATTCATCTACTACTAAGCCAATTCGTTCTTTTTCTTCTTGAAATTTGTACATCAAAGTATGCAAAGGCGTGGATTCAGGAGTGAAATAGATTTCACGTACTGCTCTGAGCAATGTGGCTTTGCTAAATTCATCTTTAGAAAGTAGTCTCAATGCATCACGAACATGCACAAAACCAACTGCGTCATCTATGCTATCTCGATATAACAAAACTCTAGTGTGCTGGGAGTTAACCAATCTTTTTTGAATATCTTTCCATTCGTCATTTATGTCAATAGCCACAATGTCACCGCGGGGCACCATAATATCTTCTGCTGTGACATTTTCGAGATCTAAAATACCCATTAACATGTCTTGGTGTTTTTGCGGGATCATGGCACCTGCTTCATGTACAACAGTCCGCAGTTCTTCGCGGCTAAGACTATTACCATCATCACCAGTAGGTCGCACTCGTATAAGCGCTAATAAGCCATTACAAATACCATTAACCAAGAATACAAATGGGTAAAGCAAGGTAAGTAACGGCAGTAAAATAAACGAGCTAGGAAAGGAAATCTTTTCTGGATATAAAGCGGCCAGTGTTTTTGGTGTGACCTCAGCAAAGATTAAAATGATTAAGGTTAAAGAAAGTGTTGTTATGGCAGTCGCTACGCCAAGTCCTAAATGCCCGAATAAGCGCATGCAAATAATGGTGGCTATAGAAGAGGCGGCGATATTGACCAGATTGTTACCAATTAGAATTAATCCAATCAGCCGATCTGGACGTTGTAACAGTTTTTGCACTCTCAGAGCACCTTTATGCCCTTCATTTTCAAGATGTTTGAGACGATATCGATTAATCGACATCATGCCCGTTTCTGAGCTAGAGAAGTATGCAGAGAGTAAAATCAAAACACCTAGAATTATGAATAAACTACTAGTGGCGATGTCTTCCAACTATGGAAATCCTATGGTAAAAATGAAACGGCACTTTAAGGGCAATTTAGCTGCTATTCAAGCGTTAAGTATTACTTCTCTGACAAAACGGCTGCCAAAATAAGCGAGAGTAAGTAATATACCGCCAATAATAGTTGACCATATTATCGGTTTTCCGCGCCACCCAAAGGTAGAGTGACCGATTAATATAATAGTATACAGTCCCCATGCTACTAGAGATAGAGCAGTTTTATGAGCTTGTTCTTTAGCAAACATATTATCCAAAAACATGAAACCACTGACTAAGGATAAGGTCAGTAAAACAGTGCCTACTAACAATAATTTAAATAGAATATTCTCTACTGCCATTAGAGGTGGTAACGATGAATGTAATAGGGAAGCATTTTTTTCTTTTAGACGTAAGTTTATATACGACAATTGTACCGCGTACAGAGATGCAATTGCCAAACACGCATAAGCAAACAATGCCAAGGTAATATGGATTAATAAATTAGGTTGTACGCTAATTTGCATAACATGGGCGTTGGGTATCAAACCGTTAAGTAGCACCAACAGGCCAGTAAAACTATATACGACAGGCAGTAAAATAGTGTTGGGTAGTCTAAAGGATGCTAACAACATGGTGATGCTGATTAACCAGCCAACCAATGATGCAACATTTAGCATACTCATATTCTGTCCCATCTCAGGCTCAATGAGTATGCCGCTTCTTAAAATAGTAATGTGTAACCCCATAGCAACTAAAACACTAATAATAGCCGCAAGTTTATTCGGTCCTTTTTCTTGAAACATACCAGTGACAATAATGCCTGACGCAAGCATATAAAAAACAAAACAAATGGTATTCATCAACATGACAGAGTACCTGAAACAACATTTGGGAGGATTGAGTTAAACATTCGCTTACTGAATTTTCCATACACAAAGTAACAACACATTAAGCATGAAAATAACACTTATTCTCAATACATAACATAGCTCAACACAGTTTTAAGCATTAACTGATAAAATCTCTGGTTAGAAATGCTTTTGAGCATTCTTATCTGCTAGCATCTTCTATATAATAACCCCATAGAAAATTGTAGGTAGCACAATACATGTTTGAAAATCTTAGCGAACGCTTAGGCAAAACCCTTAAAAATATTAGCGGAAAAGGGCGACTCACCGAAGATAATATCAAGGATACCTTACGCGAAGTGCGTATGGCGTTGCTTGAAGCTGATGTTGCATTGCCAGTTGTAAGAGATTTTATAGGCCAAGTCAAAGACCGTGCAGTAGGTACTGAAGTCAGCAAAAGTCTGAATCCAGGCCAAGTTTTCATAAAAATTGTGCAATCCGAGCTAGAGTCGGTCATGGGGCAGGTCAACGAATCACTGAATTTAGCTGCCCAACCCCCTGCCGTAGTGTTAATGGCGGGTTTGCAAGGCGCGGGTAAAACCACCAGTGTAGGTAAGTTAGCTGCATTATTAAAACAACGTGAAAATAAGAAAGTGTTAGTGGTAAGTGCTGATGTGTATCGTCCAGCAGCCATTAAACAACTTGAAACACTTGCCTCTGAGGTTGGTGTGGAGTTTTTCCCGTCATCTGAAGATCAAAAACCCATTGATATTGCTAATGCAGCCATAGATTTTGCTCGTAAACATTTTTTCGATGTATTACTAGTGGATACAGCTGGTCGTTTACATGTTGATGGCGAAATGATGGGGGAAATCCAAGCATTACACAAAGCTATCAACCCCATTGAAACCTTGTTTGTGGTAGATGCCATGACGGGCCAAGATGCGGCCAATACTGCCAAAGCCTTCAACGACGCTTTGCCTTTAACGGGCGTGATTTTAACTAAAGCTGATGGTGATGCTCGAGGTGGGGCGGCGTTATCAGTCAGGCATATCACCGGTAAACCTATTAAATTTATGGGGATGGGCGAAAAACTTGATGCATTAGAGGCCTTCCATCCAGAACGTATTGCTTCACGTATTTTGGGTATGGGTGATGTTCTCACCTTAATCGAAGAAGTTGAACGCAAAGTTGATAAAGATAAGGCCCAAAAGCTAGCCAAAAAAGTACAAAAAGGTAAAGGTTTTGACTTACAAGATTTCAAAGAGCAACTAGAGCAAATGCGTAACATGGGCGGCATGACGTCTATGATGGATAAAATGCCGGGTATGGGTAATATGTCCGCGCAAATTAAAGAAAAAGCTAACGATAAATCTTTTATTCAAATGGAATCTATCATCAATTCGATGACTCCTGGTGAACGTACACGTCCAGACGTAATAAAGGGCGGACGTAAACGCCGCATAGCCGCAGGCTCAGGCACTCAAATTCAAGATGTGAATAGGTTACTAAAACAATTCACTCAGATGCAAAAAATGATGAAAAAGATGTCGGGTGGCGGCATGAAAAAAATGATGCGTAATATGAAAGGCATGATGCCACCGGGTGGGCCAGGAGGAATGGGAGGTTTACCTCCTCCCCGTTAGAATGTTAACTGATTGTTTGGGCAACCTATAAATATTTGGTTTTGTTGTTATGTTGCCTTATCAGTACACCCAAACATAAATGATAGCTTAATAGGTTTTTTGCATTGTCGATTAATATTGTCAACCAGCTGTCCCTTAAACGTATAAACGTTATTTTTGCCCTAGTGCTGGTTTTAGGTATTGCTGTTAGCGCTGTGGTTTATTATAAGGGTGATTATATCGCCAAGAAAACTGGCGACCTGATCGCTCAACAAGTTCCTGCCTACGATTTACTCCGAAAATTGAATAATAGTCTAATTGAACAAGAACGTTTTTTGTATGAGTTCTATGTTGCAGAAGATAAGGAGCATTTCGAACGAGGTTATTCCCAAAGCAATCATCAAGCACAAGATGCGTTGGATGAATTAATTGTTCGATTTGGTGAAATTCCTCCATTGCAGGTCACAAAAGCGAGTTTGTATGAGTTAAACATTTATGCCGATGAGTTTGTTCAAAATATTACTGCCTCGCCAACTAATTGGAATTTGGCCCGTCAACAATTACGCACTATTACTGATGTACGACGAGCGACTAGCCCTCAAATTCAGCAATTAATTACCCTTACAGAAAATAAAGTTGAGCAATCAGAACAGGTTATTTTGAATGGTCTGGAGCTAGTGCGTTTTTTTGTGGTGTTATATGGTTTAGCGACATTATTAGTGGCTTATATAGTGGCTAAGGCTATTAAAGCTTACCTGTCCACAGCGGTTTATAATCAACGTCTTTCACTATTTTCAACTCGTAATCCCAATCCTGTTATCAGTCTTGATAGCCACAATGTTGTGACTTATTGTAATCCAGCGACTGAAAACTTACTCAAAACATTAGGTCTAGGAGCGGGCAAAGCTGAGTTGTTATTGGCCAAAGACATTGAAGTGCATCAAAAACAATTATTGCTTGAGGGGAAAACAGACTCAAAGCAATTTGAATATCAAATTGAACAATTGTATTTTCAATGTGATCTACATTGGTTAGAAGATTTAGGTCAATGGGATATGCATTTAACTGATATAACTGAGCGTAAAAAGTTCGAGCAAGAATTGCAATATAGAGCCAGTTTTCACCCACAAACGGGCCTGCTAAATCGTTATGAATTAAAAAAAACGGTCACGGAATTATGCCAAACTGAACAGAAGTTCACATTTGGACTAATCGAAATTCGCTCCTTTAGTCAGTTAATTTCGGGGCAAGGGGTAACTGTTGCTTCGACTGTGTTTAAGGAAGTCGCCACCTCTTTAGACAATATCATGAACACCATAGATAAGGCTGCTTGCCGTATTTTTCATATTGGCGAAAAAAGCTTTGCTTTAGTGTGCACGAGAGATTTGAACAACAAACAGATAGATAGTTTGGTTGAGCAAATAGATCAAAGAATAGGTTCAACAATTTTCCATTGCCAATACCAAGTGCAACTTGATTTCGGCTTTGCCAATTATCCGCAGCATGGCAATGACTATAGTCAATTACATAAAAATGCACTTGCAGCATTAGACAAGTCGGCTCGCAGCGGAGATAAAAGCCATGTGTTGTTTAATATTCAATTGGGCGATAAATTGTACTATGAGCAACAATTGATCGAAGATATGCGAATAGCGATTGAAAAGGCTCAGTTTGAGTTATATTTTCAACCACAGTTGGCACTTTCGAGCCAAAAAATAATTGGCGCTGAGGCGCTTATTCGTTGGCACAGAAATGGTCAATGGATTACACCTAGCGAGTTTATCCCCTTGGCTGAAAGTGCTGGACTTATTGACTCTCTAGGCGATTGGATTTTGCACACAGCATGTCAGAAAGCCCAAAACCTAGTCAGTTTAGGTTGGAGTGACTTAGTCATGGCCGTTAATATTTCGCCGCTGCAATTTGGCCGTAAAGATTTTCTGAGTAAAGTTAAAAAAGTATTGAAAGATACTGGACTGGAAGCAAAAAATTTAGAATTAGAAGTGACTGAAGGAGTCATTATCTATAACGTACAGGAGGCCATTGAAACCTTAGCGCAACTCAAAAAATTGGGTGTGCACTTGGCCATCGATGATTTTGGTACAGGTTATTCGTCGCTCAGTTACCTTCGAAAATTCAATATAGATAAACTCAAAATAGACCAGTCTTTTATCCGCGATATACAACATCAAGCAGCTGATCAGTCAATTGTACGTACTATTATCGAATTAGGACGCAACTTAGACTTAAAGGTCATTGCTGAAGGTGTTGAAGGCCTTGAGCAGCAACAAATCCTCACTTCTATGGGCTGTGACGAAATCCAAGGGTTTTATTTTAGTCATCCACTGCCTGAACAAAAATTTATTGATTTTGTGCGACTCCATAAAGCGATCTAATGGAGCGTTTTTTAGCCATAGTACAAGATAGGCTGATTTTCAGACTAAACTATCTTCCAATACTATAGATGCCGAAAATTGATAAAACATATTGCGATAAATACAAATGTCGGTGATATCTTCAGGGGTATTTTGTGGCACTGCCCTGTAATTGGTAGATAAACGATAAGCACTTTTGATAGGCAAAACACTGTGCCATGTATTATGACCAAGGTACCTTTTTTAGGTGTTAAGGTTACTTGTTCTGAAAAATCTTCATTAACCTATTTTTCAAGTTGCGTAGTTGTTCCGTGTTCAGTAGGAATGAGGCATAACCTGTAATAGTGGACAAAGTGCAGTGTTTTACCAAGTTAAAGTCATTAGTAAAACACTGCCAAATTTAGATATTCTTAGCCTTAGTTCTCGTCAAGGTTTACCACCAAGTTGCATATAACGCCGTCAAAATAATCACTATTCCAATGGCAAGAATGTTAAAGGAACCTTTAGTATCGAAATTTACTTTATCTAACGAAACCACTCCCGGGCCTCCCGCAACATAGTTTTTGCGGGTCGCAATAGAGGCCAATACTGCTAGTGCTATACAGGCTAAAAATACTATGCCTACTCTGTCCATAAAGGGTAACGAGGGTAAGGCAATTTTAAACACTATTGATAAAACTGCAGAACCTACCGCAGCTGTTATGGCACCCACTGAATTCATGGTTTTCCAGAACATGCCTAATAAGAAAATAACTACAATTCCGGGTGTAAAGAATCCAGTAAATTCTTGAATATATTGAAACGCCTGTTCAAATTGTCCGAGTAATGGTTTGGCGCATATCATCGCAATAATTAGCGCTACAATGCTCACAGTACGGCCAACCTTCACATAGTGGGTTTGGCTTTTATCTTTTTTGAAATGAGAGTAAATGTCCATAGTAAATATGGTCGATATACTGTTACACATAGATGCTAACGAAGACACTATCGCAGCAAACAATGCAGCAAATACTAGGCCTTTTAAACCAATTGGCATCAAATTCATCAAACTTGGATAAGCTTGGTCCGCACGATCTAAATCAGTGAACAGTATCGATGCTGCAATGCCCGGAACAACCACAAAAAATGGTACTAAGATTTTCAGATAAGCCGCAAAAGCGATGCCTTTTTGTGCCTCTGCTAAGTCTTTAGCGGCTAATGCGCGCTGAATAATGTATTGGTTAAAACCCCAGTAAGAAATGTTCATCACCCACATGCCGCCAATCAATACTGACAAGCCTGGTAGACTAATATAGTGGGGGCTATCAGCAGCGAATATCATGTCAAATTTTTCAGGTGCTTGCTCTGTTAAAATCGAGAATCCTGCTAACACTCCATTGCCATCTGAAACTAAATCTAAACTAATATATGTCAGTACTAGCCCACCAAATACTAATAACACAACTTGGATAATGTCGGTGTAGGCGACCGCTTTTAGGCCGCCGTATGATGAATAAGCAATAGAGAATAAACCAAGAAAAATCATACCGTATGCTAAGTCCACACCGGTAATTGTGGTAATGGCCAAACCTCCTAACCATAAAACAGCGGTCAAATTAACAAACACATAAACCGCCAACCAGAACACCGCCATAATGGTTTTAACTCGTCCATCAAAGCGTTGCTGCAAATATTGCGGCATAGTATAAATTTCATTTTTAAGGAAAATGGGTAAAAAGTATTTACCCACTATGATCAGAGTGATTGCCGCCATCCATTCGTATGAAGCTATACCTAACCCCAGTATGTAACCTGAGCCCGACATACCAATGATTTGCTCGGCAGAGATATTTGCCGCAATAAGTGATGCACCTATGGCCCACCAAGGCAGAGATTTACTGGCTAAGAAATAATCTTTGGTATCACGTTCGTGATTTTTTTCTGCTCGGGAAATATATAAGGCAAGGGCTAAAAGCCCTACTACGTAAACCACAAAAA
>NZ_BAEO01000024.1 GCF_000314995.1 Paraglaciecola arctica BSs20135
TTTCTGTCATTGATTATTCCGTCAGCTTAGGTGAACAAGAGGATTCTTATATTGGGACAGGAAAATCAGTTCGATTTCTAAGTCAAAATGAATTTGATTCTTTTTATCAAATGATACTTAATTCAGGAAAAGATATTTGGGTTCGAGGAAATTCAAAACCTGATTTTGAAAAAAATCGTATGTATATTGAAGGTATTATTACAGATGAGATACATGCTCAAAGTTTCATTAAAAAACAAAGAGATTGGGTTTTGACTATGCAAAATAAGGAGCCTAAATTATTCGACGCGTTAGTGCATAATAAAGATCCTGAGTACTGGACTTGGTCGAAATTATCAGATAGCTATAAATAGTAAATTCAATAACTTAGAAATTATCCCCATGGAGTAAAAATGGTCGTTTGGTTAATTGGTTTATCGGGATCCGGTAAAACAACAATAGGAAGTGCATTTTACCAGCGAGTAAAGTTAAAGAAAGAGGCAACTGTTTTAGTTGATGGGGATGGTATTAGGGCTATATTTAAACACGAATCCTACCATGACTATTCTGTAAACGGACGACGTATCAGTGCTGAGCGACTGCAAGAAATATGTTTGTGGTTAGATAAGCAAGGATTAGATGTGGTTTGTTGTAACTTAGGTATTTTTGATGATATTAATCTTAAAAATCGAGAAATATTTTCTGATTATAGAGAAGTATTTATTGATGTATCGATTGATAAATTAATTGCTCAAGATAATAAATGTTTATATCAATCAGCATTACGCGGTGAACAAACTAATGTAGTAGGCATTGATATTCAATATACACCTCCTTGCTCCCCTGATTTAACCATTAAAAACAGTCAAAAATTAGAGGATGTCAGCAGTTATGTTGATAAAATCATCTCTATTTGTAACTGAGGAAGGAATGTGAGCGCTTATCCATATTGTAACGGTCCGTTACTTAATTTACCGCAGAGCTACATGTACACACCTTATTTAGGTTTGGGGTTCATCTTTGATTGGCATAAATCCCGATCTTCTTATCTGACCCAATGCCCTTCTCCTGTCTATCTAGAGCTCCCTTCAAATCCCCTTCATTTAAATGTTCCTGATACTAGTCAACATTCAACAGAGGATATTTTGGTACAGCTTTGTTTGGATCTCAGAACTGAAGCTAAAATGTCTAAACATGTTGTTTATTGGTTACCGCGGATATTAAAAAAATTTGAAGTGAGTAAACGCCTCTATCAATTTTATGGGATTGAAGCACCACACAGAATAGTTAGCGAAAGTAGCTATGACAAATTAGAGCTTTATTTACTGCTGGCTGAGTCCCTTATTCGTGCTTGGGCGATAAAGCCAATATCTCAATATATCAATGGATTATTAAAATTAGTAGATACATTGCTCTCGCAAAAATCGCAGTTGAATAGGAATCAATCGTCACATCTCGGGTGGCTTATTATTGCCGAACAAATGATTTTGGATACAGTTTTGAAGCAGTCTAATTTGAAGAAAGATAATGCTCATTCGATTGTTAGATTGAAGTGTGATTCACATTCATTTCTTGATTTTACTCAGTCCCTCACTAATAACTCTAATGAGTCACCGGTAGTTGATGGAACTTATGACGGTAAAATAGTCCTAGAAAAGAGTAAAAAAATACTTCTTTTATGTGGTCATACAACCCGATCTATAGCTTATGTTCAGGCCCTTTGTAGTGCAAATATTATTCCTTGTCAGATTATTGTCTATGGTACTTCTAAATCAAAATTCACATCAACTAGAACGCATAGCAACGTTTCGATTCAAAACATGTTCACCCCAAATTTAGAATTAGATATTTTGCAAAGCCTAGATAATCATGGATTGAAATATACATCAACTGAAGAACAAGAACTCTCAGCTCCTGCTTTATTAGCACTAATTAGAGAGGCTGATCCTGATTTAATCATTTACTCTGGATATGGAGGACAACTAGTGCCTGCTTCGATTTTGAGTGAATTCCCTGTATTACATATCCATTCGGGTTGGTTACCTGACTATCGAGGAAGCACAACTTTGTATTATCAAATCCTTGATGAAAATTGTTGTGCTGCGAGTGCTATTTTATTAGATGAGCAGATTGACACTGGAGTAATAGTTGCTCGTAAAAGGTACCCTATTCCAGAAAAGGGAATTGATGTAGATCATTTGTACGATAGTACAATTCGAGCTGATCTATTAGTGGAAACATTGAAGCAGTGGTTAGACCCATTTAAACAGTGGAATATAACGACTCAAACAGAAGACTCTTTGCCCTTTTTTATTATTCACCCTTTGTTAAAACATTTAGCTCTGTTAAAGATTGATCAAGAGATGATAGATTTATGAGCAATCATCATTCTCAGTTTGTTTTTGGTACTAAATCGGAAACATTAACAAAGCTGCAGCCATTATTAACCCAAGCAAAAATCCTTCCTATTCTTTATTTCTCAGAAGGCGATTGGCGTAGGGATTCCGCTCAAGTTTTAAATTCTATCCATGTTTTCTCGCCAGAAAATGACTTAATTATAAGAAGCAGTGCTAAAAATGAAGACGGACATGAAAATTCTATGGCTGGGGCTTTCCTTAGTTGCCTGAACGTTTCTGTGAATGATGAAGCAGGATTAATAAGCGCAATTGAGCAAGTTATCGATTCATTTAGTGACTTTTCTCAAACAGACAATCAAATATTGGTCCAACCTATGTTAACCGATATAAATATGTCTGGTGTTCTGATGACTCACGATCTAGAACGCGGTGCTCCATATTACATCATCAATTATGACGATGAGAGTGGTTTAACCGATACGATTACCGGTGGTATTGGTATACAAAAGACGGTTCTTATTTATCGAGAAACCGAGCTGGAAAAAGTTCACTCTCCTAGAATTCGTTCACTGTTAAAGGCTTGTGCAGAACTAGAAAATATCTGTGGAAATGTTCCTCTTGATATTGAGTTTGCTATCAATCAATCAGGGATTGTTTATATATTTCAAGTGCGACAAATTACCTTATTTAATACATGGCATCCGGTTACAGAGAGAAGAGTAGTAAGAACCTTAAAGCATGTTGTAGAATTTATTCAGCAAATAATGAAAAGAAAGTCGGGTATTTATGGTGAAAAAACAATATTAGGTGTGATGCCCGATTGGAATCCTGCAGAAATTATTGGTACTACACCTAGACCTTTGGCTTCGTCACTCTACCGTTACCTTATTACCCAATCTACTTGGCGAGAGTCAAGAGCCGCTATGGGCTACTTTCATCCAAAAAACGAAGAACTAATGTTAATGATTGACCATCATCCATATATTGATGTGCGAAATAGTTTTAATTCTTTTCTACCTAATAATTTGTCTAGTAATATAAAAGAGAAGTTACTTAATGGTTGGATAACGAGGTTAGATAAATTTCCTGAATTGCACGATAAAGTCGAATTTGAAGTCGTTCAGACATGTATGAATTTCACTTTCGAGCATGACTTTGAAAACCGCTATAAGGATCTATTAAGTGAAAGGGAGTTTAAGGAATATCACACATCTATTCATTCGTTAACACTTGATGCTTTACTTATGCAAGATAGTGGATCGTTATGCCAAGCAAGCATGATGATTGATGAATTGGCCGTTGTGCAGGTATCTCGCGTTTTAAGTCCTACCCCTGAATTATCTGTAGTTCGAGACTTGTTAGTTTCCTGTCGTGATAAAGGAACTTATCCTTTTTCAATTTTGGCACGTCATGCTTTTATTGCGGAGTCTTTATTACGTTCTGCGGTTGAACGAGGCGCATTGAGTGTAGAGCGATTGCAAACTTTCAAGCAATCTATTCATACGATTACGACTGATTTGGCTGAGGAATATGGTGAAGTGTGTGATGGTAGTAGAAAAAACACGGAATTTCTAGATAGGTTTGGCCATCTGAGACCAGGAACTTATGATATTACATCTCTTCGTTATGATGAACGGAATGACCTGTTTACAGGTTCAGTTCAAAAGACGATTTTGGATGATAATTGCACATTTAAATTGCACCCTAGTGAACGAGAGAGCTTGCAATTATTGTTAAAAGAAGCCGGTTTTCCAATAGAAGTTGAAAATCTCATTGAGTATATGCGTAAAGCTATTATGGGGCGTGAATATGCAAAATTTGTATTTACCCGTGACTTGTCGGATGCGCTAGCTGTCTTAACTCAATGGGGTGGGAAAGTGGGATTATCTCGAGAGGATCTTTCTTATCTCGATATAACATTATTACTCGATACTTTAACTAATCCACTGCTGGATGATATCGACCGAGTTTTACTGAATAATGTAGAGAAAGCTAAACGAGATTGTGAACAAGCAAGGTCTTTAAAATTAGGGCACTTAATCTCAAATCCAGATGGTATTTATGTCATTCCTCTCCATCGTAGTGTGGCTAATTTTGTTACGGTTGAAACAGTTGAATCCGATGTGGTTGTACTTGATTTAGGTACACCTGCCACTATGGATTTAAGTAATAAAATAGTATGTATTGAAAATGCTGATCCCGGTTATGACTGGTTGTTTACTAAAGGAATTGCAGGCTTAATCACTCAATATGGAGGTACAAACTCTCATATGGCTATTCGCTGTGTCGAGTTTGCTATTCCTGCTGCAATTGGTTGTGGTGAACAGCTATTTTCTCGTATTGTGAAGTCTCAAAAATTGATTTTAAATTGTCGAGACAAAAAGATTGAGTTGATGTAATGATTAATCAGACCACAAAGAAACCAATTATTTTAATTAGCCAGCGAGTTGAACGTCATGAACAACGAAATGAGACAAGAGATTCGTTAGATCAGGCGTTAAGTCGATGGGTGGTTGCATCAGAAGCTATCCCAATCAATTTACCAAATACATTATTGCCAGAAATGCTAAAGGAGTTATTAGTACAATTAATGCCGACGGGAATTATTCTTTCTGGAGGTAATAATGTTGGTGAGTTTTGTGAGCGTGATAAAACTGAAACAGTTCTTTTAGATTGGGCGAAATTACAGAATGTTCCTGTTTTAGGGATTTGTCGTGGAATGCAGTTCATTGGTATTTGGTCAGGCACTACATTGGAAAGGGCTAAGGGGCACGTGGCGGAAAACCATGAAATTTGTGGCGATTTAAACTCCATTGTAAATAGTTACCATGATTATTCTTTAAAAAGTGTTCCCAAAGGGTTTCGTCCATTGGCCTATGCTCAAGACGGTCATTTAGAAGCCATTACATCTGAAACTGATTGGCCATGCGAAGGCTGGATGTGGCACCCTGAAAGGGATACACCTTTCGATTTAACATGGTTAACTCGATTTCGTTTATTAATGAGATTAGATTAGGAAAAAGATGAAAGCATTAATTTTAGCTGCTGGTCGAGGAAGTCGGATGAAAGGGCTAACGGAGAATAGCCCAAAATGTTTAGTAAAGTTAAATGGAAAATCTTTACTTACCTATCAATTAACAGCTCTAAGAGAAGCTGGTATTACTGAAATCGGTATAGTGACAGGATATCGCCGTGAGATGCTTGTATCTTCTGAATTGATTGAGTTTTATAACGAGCGTTGGAATAAGACCAATATGGTATCTTCGCTTAATTGTGCTTATGAGTGGCTGCAAGCAGACGATTGTATTGTTAGCTACTCTGATATTTTTTATGACGCATCTGCAGTCAACTCTCTAATTGAAGCGCAAGCTGATATTGCAATTACCTATGATCCAAATTGGTTGGAAATTTGGAGTCGGCGTTTCGAGGACCCGTTATCTGATGCCGAAACCTTCATAATGAATGATAAAAATGAATTATGCGAAATTGGTAATCAACCTAAATTAGTTGACCAAGTACATGGGCAATATATGGGGTTATTGAAATTTACGCCTAAAGGATTGGATATAATTGCTAAATTGCATCAAGGTCTTTCAGCTGATTTACAAGATAAAATGCACATGACAGGTGCATTGCAGAAAGTGATTGAAAGTAAAGTATTAGCGATTAAAGCAGTACCTTATTTAGGTCGATGGGGAGAAGTCGATTCTGAAGATGATCTTGCGTGTTATCAATAAATTTTGATTCTATATATTGTTGAACTTGTTAAGTTTGAATCGATTTATTTCCATAACCACTACGGCCTGAAAATAGCCATTTTTGATACACTTTAGTAATTGTATTGCCAGCTTGCCCTTAAATTTTAGAATCCAATAAATCTAGAACTTTTTGTTTATGTGTATAAAAGTCTGTTTCTGTCATTAATTGAAATATTAGCTGTCTCATTTTTAATGAACCGATTATTTTTTTTGTTCTGGTACCATTATTTGGTACTTTCTTGGATTGTTGACAATTACCTCTTAGAAACACGGAAATGTAACAACGATTGTCAAATGCTATATATCTTTCTGCGGGTATATTGAAGACATGTTCTTCCAAATCAATATTTTGTAGAGCCCTGTACTTAGGAAGTATTAGATTACATTTCTGTTCACTAAGGCAGGATGAAATCGCGACTCTAGCTAAAAATAATGGACTATCAAATATTTTTTCATTTTTAATCGCTGGTGACTTTAAATATGTAATCCCATTATAATCGAGAGGGGGGGCTTCATCGGATTTCAAGGTGATTATGGTGTTTCTCTTTCCTAATACGCTGGCATGTTTCAAGTCTTCTAAATGATATATTGCATAATCTGGAGTTTTTTTATACGAATCTAATTGCTGAGTGCTTAAAAAGTCAATTTTGTTAATCCATGAGAATTCACTATCCAGAATAAATTTCAAACTTTTCGTAAATATTGATGAGTCTGTAGCAATTAATATTGAACAATTGCCACAGTGGTTCTCTAGTTTTTTGATTTCTCTTTTAATTATATTGAAAGAGGATACATCAAAATCATCTTCTTCATTTTCTGTCATTAGGAATTTGATATTTCCAACAGTTTCTAACCATTTTTCTTTTGTTTGGATAAAAGCCTTTGGTACGGATTTGGAGTGCTGAGGTGTGTTTTGTAACTTACTCAACACTGCATTGGCAAAATTCACCGTCCCATACAAATAATAAAACAATAATGATTTGCCATTTTTATAAGAAGTAAACAACATTTCTTTTTGTTTGTTGATTACCCGCTCGATATCTTCTTTGCAGGTCACGTCTTTTTCTAAAAGGGTTTGAAATGCACTTAGTTCTGAAATTAACAGATCATGAGAAAACTGTTTTTCAAATCTCTCTGAGTAATTACTGAGTTCTTTAGTTGAAAAGATCTGCGTCTTTAGTTTTTCAACGACTTGTGTTTTTTGATTTTCAGTGACTACTATTAACAATTCATCTGGTCTTATAGGCAAGGCGCCTTGGATCTTTGCCCCATCACTGCAGTTGTAAAAATCCTGCCCTTTAGGCTTTGCGCTGGTCACTTGTTCAATGACTTGCCTAGAGACTTTAAATTCGTGTTTAGTATTGACCCTAGGACGAAAATTTCCAGGTACTATTAAAGAGGTATTAGCACTCTTAGTAAAGTCATAGGTTTCTTCTCCATCTTCTTGATAATACCCAGATGATTTTGAATGGTGGTGCTTAACATCTACAAAACCGAGATCAACACCAATTAAATAAATGCTAGTGAATCCTATAGTGCTGAATAGGTCGATGGCAAAATTACTTACAGTGGGGAAGGCGTTGAGTAGCGTGGTAAAGTTTTCTCGGCCTAATACACTTAACGCTGATACCGTTGATGATTCACCTTCTTTAAAAGCAATCAAAACATCTTTATATAAATCGCAGGTATCTGGGTGAATGCCGTTGCAGGATATCAGTGTGATATTTTTTAGGTAGTCTAAGTCGCCTATTAACACTGCCCAATCAAAGGTACTTCTGTTTTGTTCTATTTCGGCATGAAAGTCTGGCGTAATGCCATGTCTATGTAAGGCTTGTAGCGTGGTTCCACAGCTAACAATAATCGCTTGGCCTTGCCATTCTTTGATGGCTTCAATTGAGCTGTCTAATGATGGGCCATTGCCAACAATAAATACCGGTACTTCTTTATCGTCATAACTTAATTGACTTGCAGGGTCTGCCGTTAGAACGGGAATTTTTCGGCGCATGCCTTCTTTGGTATGGGCAATGCCATAATAGGCATGATCGAAGTATTCGCCCATGGATATCACCACTTGCAACTGCTCTCTGAGCTGAGTGATAGCCGAATTTAAAGAGGCGTTGTAGTAACTTTGATAAAAATAGGTGCTATTTAGAATGTAAGGACCAATGGCGTAGAACTGACTTAATAAATCTCTGAATAAATTCGTACCGTCGTCGCCAATATTTAAGTAAATACGTGTTTCTGATTTTTCTACGGTTTCGAATATGTTTTGCCAATCGATCGCAAACAACGATGCATAAAAGAAGTCTGGGTTGGGTTCACATATAAAGAGTTTTTCTACTGTATGTTCTTCAAGTAACTTTTCTAGTTGATAACCCACACCCAAGCCAAACATGATGATTGAGGGCACATTGTTGGGTAAGGCACCCACTTCTTCTTCGGCTTGTTTAAGTAACTCTTCGGTTTCTTTAACAAATTGGTAATGAATGTAGTGGGCGAGTTTGTTGCCTTTATAGCCTAGTACTAAGCCATCTTTGTTAGGTTGTTCGTTAAAGTTGTCGAAGTTTAAGGTGCAATCTTGCTTAGGTGATGCACCGTACCATGAGTGTAAACTGTCAATTTTGACTAAATTAACTTCACCGGCTGTGTTGGCAATGGGTAGCCATTTTTTGGGTTTGTAGTTTTTGTATTCTTTATAGATGTCAGGAAAATACTTTTTAAATGCTCTGAGGTTGTTGGTCAACTTTTCGTTAGGTGTAACTAATAACGAATGATCCGCTAAGTCTATGTTGGGAGTCCAACTGGGTAAAAAATCTAAATAACTTTCTTGCGACTTAAGTTTAAAGCCACTTTCTTCAATTTCACTCCAACTGCGCTCGGATAAATCTTTATGTATTGAGTCGAACACTTGATGGTTATAGTGTTTGTACAGATGAAAACTAGAAATAGCGCAGTGCTCAACTAACTCATTGATGTCTTGAAGTAGGTCCCTGCCATCTTTTTCAAGTTGCAGAAAAATAGCGGTATTGTGTTCTTTTGCTAAGGTAAAAATGTCTTGCCATGATGTGGTCATAATCGAACATTGGAAGTACTGTAATTCTGGTTCGTAAATAAGTAGGTTTTTGATTTTGTGGCGTTTTAACAAATGACTTAAATGAATACCTAGTCCACATCCAAGTACTACCAAACATTCAATTTCATAAGGCATGGGTTGTTGCTGGTTTCTAAGTTTTACACTTTCTAGTTCTTCAATACTTTTTACTTGGTGAGAATCATCATTATGGCTTGATATAGGTGTTTTAAATACAACTTCAGGGCAGTGTTGCTCAATTCGTGATAATTGTTCGAGCACCTCTTCCTCTGGATGAAAACCATAAAAGGTGCGGCCCATACCGTAATCAACAATATTATTTTCACCATATTTATTGATGAAAATAGAATGGTTGGCAAGATTCGGGTTTTGTACATAAGGCAACAAAGAAGGGATGTTACGCTGAAATGTATTGATATTGCTTTGGTGAGTGGTGAGTATGTGACTTGCTAGTTTTTCATCAAGCAGCGCTTGTTTTTGTTCATCTTTCTCAATATGTAAACGGATATTCTTCAGCATACTAACTCTAAACTCGTAATCGACAGGCACTTCACAATAGTTACTATCTTATGCTATCGGCAGTACTAAAAAAAGAATAAGTCTTTGAATTTATTGTGAGAAGTTAATGTTATTTAGTTATGTCAGAGGGTTTATTGATAGTGGCCTGATTGAGTTTTAATCTATAACTATGTATTGCTTTTTATACCTTTATTGGCGTTGCTTATATTTTACACACTCATGGACACTCTGCTATTATACCAAGCAGGTAAATGAGGAAAAAACATATGATTAGTTTTAACACTGAATCAAATACATCGTTGTTACAACAAGTTCAGAACAAGCAAGAGTCTATTCTCGAGAAGCTTTCTTCTGGTAAAAAAATTAATAGTGCGGCTGATGGCGCGGCTGCGCAGCAGATCATTGATCGTTTGACCACACAAGTTGAGGGTAACCGACAAGCTATTTCTAATGCTTACGATGGCGTTTCTTTGACTCAAGTTGCTGAAGGTGGCTTGTCTGGAATTAACGAAGACGTTAATAGGATCCGTGAACTGTCTATCCAAGCGGGTAACGGCATATTGAATGATTCGGATCGACAGGCAATTCAAGCCGAGGTCACGCAATTACAAGAAAATATTTCCCAAACCATTGAGCAAACTGAGTTTGCTGGCAAACCTTTGTTATCGGGCGACGGTAATATTGATTTTCAAATAGGTGCTAACGCTGGCCAGAAAATTGGCGTGGGTACGCAAGATGTTGCGGCCGGTTTGAGCGATATTCTTAATGTTGATTTAAGTTCGGCTCAAGGTGATGAAGATGCCTTGGCTGCGGCTGATGCTGCTTCAGAGTTTGTAGGTAATGCGCGTACCGATTTAGGTGCTACACAAAATCAATTTGAAAGTGCGGCGCGAAATCTAACTCAATCTGATATTAATGTTTCAGCAGCCAGAAGCCGAATTCAAGATACTGATTATGCACAAGCTGCTTCTGAAAGTGCTGCCGCTGACATACTGAGTCAAACTAGTTTGGCTGTGCAAGGCATGGCAAATCAACAACAAGGTCAGGTGCTGTCTTTGTTAAATGGTTAAAAAATTTGATGTGCAAAAAAGAGCGGCTGGTCTGCTCTTTTTTTATGCGTTACGTTTTTTCATTCTTGTGTTTTTTTGTATGAAAAATATACGACTTTAAAATTGCCTTAAATTATATTGCTATCCCACCTCGAATGGTTAAAATCATATACAATACAGTGAATTATAAGACCAACATAAGATAAGGCTGGAAGTGGAATGAGCAATATTTTGATTATTAGTTCTGACATAGCGCGGGCAAATAATCTGAGTACTATTCTGACCTTTCTTGGCGAGCCTTGTAGCAGCGTTTTATATACTTCTGCGATAGAAACTCTTAGAGACAAAATAGATATCAAAGCTGTTTTAATTGATGCAGATACACACGAACTAGCTTGCGATATCAGTGAAAAATTTCCTCATCAACCTTTTGTATTGGTTGGAGACTATGAAACCTTTGAACCAAAGACAAATATTGTCGGCGCCATAAGTGAACCTATTACTTACCCTGCATTGACTCAAATGTTACACCGTTGCCAAGAGTACAAACGCAGCCAGCCCAATACCAAGACCAGCGTTCACAACAAAACCCGTCTATTTAGGAGCTTGGTTGGAAAAAGTAAACAAATTCAGGGTGTTAGACATTTAATTGAGCAAGTGGCTCCAACCGAGGCAAATGTTCTTATCCTTGGCGCGTCAGGCACAGGTAAAGAAGTGATTGCTCGTAATGTACATTTTTTATCTAATCGCACTGACAGTATCTTTATCCCAGTAAACTGTGGTGCTATACCTGGTGAACTGCTCGAAAGTGAGCTGTTTGGTCATGAAAAAGGGGCCTTTACTGGTGCTATTAGTTCGCGAAAAGGGCGTTTTGAACTGGCGGAAGGCGGTACCTTATTTCTTGATGAAATTGGTGACATGCCATTACAAATGCAAGTTAAACTGCTGCGTGTATTACAAGAGCGAACCTACGAAAGGGTAGGTGGTACCAAACCCATTAAATGCAACGTAAGAGTTATTGCAGCCACTCATCGTAACCTAGAAATTATGATCGAGGATGGGCAGTTTAGAGAAGACTTGTACTACCGTTTAAACGTATTTCCAATTGATAGCCCTGCATTGTGTGACCGAAAAGAAGACATTCCATTATTACTTCAAGAGCTGGTATCGAGACTCGAGTTAGATAACTCACAAATAATGTTTACTGCTAACGCTATGGCCTCTCTGATGGAACACAAATGGGCGGGCAATGTTCGCGAATTATCGAATTTGGTTGAGCGTTTGATGATTTTATACCCTAATCAACTTATAGATGTAAGTGATTTACCCAGTAAGTATAAACATCTTGATGTTGAAGATTATGAACCCGATTACCCTGAAGAATTGTTAGAGCGTGACGCTATTAACGCTATGTTTGGTGGTGATAGTAGTGACGACGATAATGAAGAGGTTAATAATAGCTTCGATAATGTGTTATCGACTGAGTTGCCCGTTGACGGGCTAAATTTGAAAGAATACATTTCAGATTTAGAAGTTAATTTGATCACTCAAGCCCTAGAACAACAAGATTGGGTGGTCGCCAGAGCGGCTGAAGCTCTTGGTATGCGTCGTACCACTTTGGTTGAAAAAATGCGTAAGTACAATATTAGTAAAGATTAGCGGTAACATTCTACGATCCCCTTGCTTAACCTCACTGTGTCATTTCATTGACGTCATGTTTTCATAATAATTCATTCTAACATCTTGATTTAATTGTTAATTTTTGTTGGCATGGCATGTGCTTTACTCCACCTGTAATTATTCTGTCTAAGTTTTGACGTGAGGAATGTATGGGTACTAGTAACATCTTGATTGAAGCATCGCGTGACTCCTTGTCTGCGCTTGGCGAAGTGGTTAGGCATGACGCGTTAAAGAAAGCGTCACATGGATCTAACACTCAAGAATTAGACGCACTGCGTTTGCAAGCTAATCGTTTGGAGCATTTGCTACAAGTTATGCCCGCGGGAGTTGTGGTGATAGATGGTAAAGGATTTGTCAGACAGTCAAATAATCTGGCTAAAGCTTTATTAGGTGAGCCTTTGGAAGGCCAACAATGGCGAACCATTATCGCTCGTTCATTTAAGCCCCAAGCTGATGATGGACATGAAGTCTCATTGCATGATGGACGTAAAGTCAAACTGTCGATAACACCTTTAGAAAAAGAACCTGGGCAGCTTATTGTACTCACTGATTTGACCGAAACTAGGCAATTACAGCAACGTATTGGACATTTACAAAAGTTATCTTCATTAGGAAAAATGGTAGCGTCATTGGCACACCAAATTCGTACGCCTTTGTCGGCAGCTATGTTGTATGCGGCGAATCTGTCCAACAGCACCTTAAATAAAACTTCCCGTGAGAAGTTTAGTCACAAACTTGTTTCAAGATTGCGAGACTTAGAAAGCCAAGTAAATGATATGTTGTTGTTTGCCAAAAGTGGCGACGAACAAGTGATAAGTGAAATATCACTACAAAGCTTAATGCAAGAAGTACAGCAAGGTGCTGATGCCATGTTGCAAAGCCAGCAAGCTAGGTTAGTACTTTCTTTACCCGAGCCTGATGTTGTTATTTTGGGTAATAAAACCGCGTTAGCCGGAGCCTTACAAAATCTTATACACAATGCGTTAACCGTTAAACCGCAAAATGCGCTGATTAAAATTGCTGTGAATCGCCAAAAAAACAACCCTGATTGGGTGGATTTATCTGTCACAGACAACGGTCCTGGCATTAAAACTGAAAATCTAAATCGAGTTTTTGAACCTTTTTTCACTACTAAAAGTAATGGTACTGGATTAGGCCTAGCAGTGGTTAGGAGTGTTGCTCAGTCCCATCAAGGCAAGGTTCATGTGACCAATTCAGCTGAAGGTGGTGCCTGTTTTACTTTGTGTTTACCCACTTATGATGACAGACAATCACCACATCAAGTGACTGTCTCAACACACCAAGCCATTGAACCAACAAAACAAGCCATTGCGCCAACAAAACAAGCCATTGCGCCAACAAAAAGTGTGCAGCCTCAACAATATTTTGCCGATGCGGCGGGGAGCTAAAGTATGAGTCAAGCTAAAGTATTGATAGTAGAAGACGACGCAGGCCTAAGAGAAGCTTTAGTCGATACATTGTTGCTGGGTGGTTATCAAGTTATTGAAGCCGACAGTGGTGAACAAGCCATGGTTAAGTTGTCTGAACAAGCCGTTGACTTAGTAGTGAGTGATATACAAATGGGCGGTATGAGCGGTTTAACATTGCTCAAGAATATAAAAAACAAATATCCTAATTTGGCCATATTATTAATGACAGCTTACGCGACTATTGATGATGCTGTGCAGGCAATGCGAGATGGCGCAACCGATTACCTATCTAAACCTTTTGCTCCAGAAGTGTTACTTAATTTGGTTGGCCGTTATGCGCCGGCACAAAAAGTAGAATCACGTACACCAGTAGCAGATGATCCTAGCAGCTTACAGCTACTCGCTTTGGCCAAAAAGGTGGCTAGATCAGAAGCAACTGTCATGGTCTTAGGGCCTAGCGGATCGGGAAAAGAAGTCTTAGCCCGCTATATTCACGACCAATCTAACCGCAGCCAACAAACCTTTGTGGCTATCAACTGTGCCGCTATTCCAGAAAACATGTTAGAAGCGACACTTTTTGGATACGAAAAAGGGGCATTTACCGGAGCAATACAAGCTTGTCCAGGTAAGTTTGAACAAGCCCAAGGTGGCACCATTTTACTCGATGAAATTAGTGAAATGGACTTAAATCTTCAAGTTAAATTATTACGTGTTCTGCAGGAAAAAGAAGTCGAAAGACTAGGTGGTCGTAAAACCATTGCACTGGATGTCAGGATCATCGCAACCAGCAACCGTAACTTAAAGCAAACCGTAGATGCAGGCGAATTTAGAGAGGATTTATACTATCGCCTAAATGTGTTCCCACTTACTTGGTTGCCTCTTGATAAAAGAGGTGGTGATATTATTCCGTTAGCCGAACATTTAATCGAACGTCATTGCCAAAAACAAGGCTGCGAAATATCAAAATTGACTGCAGCCGGACGCAGTAAACTGTTACAACACAACTGGCCTGGTAATGTGCGAGAATTAGAAAATGTGATCCAGCGTGCCTTAATTTTATCTGATGGAAATCAAATTGATGCCCAAGACTTAATGATTGAGCAAGATACATCGGTATTGGCTCAGGCACCTCGGCTAGATTTTGAAAACATTGAAGAAGATAACAGCAAATTAGGGTCAGAATTGCGTCAGCAGGAGCATCAAATCATTCTTGATACCTTGCAAAGCTGCAAAGGTCGTCGCAAAGATGTGGCTGAACGGTTAGGCATAAGCCCTAGAACCTTACGTTACAAACTCGCCAAAATGCGTGAAGTAGGTATCGAACTTCCTGCATAACAATCAGTTTATAGTGTCGCAGATGCGAATCCTTTAGCCACCTAGAACGGTGGCTTTTCTTTTTCCGTTGCTTTAAATAATGCCGCTAATTAATGAAAACTTATTTATCAGTTTGTTTGATATCTCAACTGTCAAGAATATGACACCTCAACTTTTGTGATTATATGTATTTAAGTTGTTGAATTACATGCGTATTTTTTGTTGTGTTAGTTCGCTGCTATTTGGCACTTACCTTGCTAATGAAGTAGTTAGTTAACTCAAACGACAAAATATATCTTTTGCCAGCGGAGCGTCTTATGGACATCAAAGCACAATCACTTTATCAAGAAATGCAAGGCATGGCCCAGCAATCAAAGTTGGGCATGGGTGAGGGAAATGCCATTCAAGGCAATCCTTCTTCACAGAATTTTGCTGATTTACTGAGTAACGCTATAGGCACTGTTAATGACATGCAGTTAGAGTCTAAAGATATGGCTATGTCATTTGAGATGGGCGACAAAAGCTTAAGCTTAGCGGATGTCATGGTGGCGAAAGAGAAAGCTGGCATTGCATTTGAAGCAACGATCCAAGTACGTAATAAAGTACTTGATGCCTATAAACAAATTATGAACATGCCAGTTTAGGAGCTAACTAGTGGCTGAAGCAGCAAGTACAGAACTGGCAATGAGTGATATGAGTACAGATATGTACCCAGAAGACTCGGGTGCAGAACAAAAATCTGGTTTTATGGACTCAATCGGCAGTACCGATATAGTGCGTCAAATTACCTTGATTATCGCCTTAGTGATATGTGTGGCGATTGCTGTGTTTATCTTGATTTGGGCCCAAGAGCCTGATTACCGCCCTTTAGGTAGCATGGAAACACAAGAGTTAATCGAAACCCTTGATTACCTTGATCAGGCGCAAATTGATTACCGTTTAGAAGGCAATACTGTCTATGTAAGCGGTGAGCATTATCAAAAAATTAAATTAGGTATGACTCGTCAAGGCATTACCCAAGGCGATTCGGCAGGTGTCGATATCATCATGCAGGACATGGGTTTTGGAGTCAGCCAACGAGTTGAAAAAGTACGTCTAAAACACGCCAGAGAAAAACAAATCGCCAGCACTATTGAAGAAATGACAGCGGTTTCAAGGGCGAAAGTACTTTTGGCCTTACCTAAAGAAAATGTATTTGCCCGCCGCGAAAAACAAGCTAGTGCCACTGTAGTGGTCACCACTAGGCGTGGGTCGATGATTTCAACTGGAGAAGTGAACTCCATAATCGATATTGTTGCTTCCGCGGTGCAAGGATTAGAGCCTGAACGAGTGACAGTGACTAATAGTAATGGGCGTTTGCTAAATTCAGGATCCCAAGGAGCCGAATCGGCGCGTTCGCGCAAAGAATACGAATTGGAGCAAAAGCGCGAAAGTTCCTATATCGAAAAAATAGATTCCATCCTTATCCCTGTCTTAGGCTTAGGTAACTATACCGCTCAAGCCGATGTGACTATGGACTTTACTTCGGTAGAACAAACGCAGCGTAGCTACAACCCTGACTTACCTGCCATTCGCAGTGAAATGACGGTCGAAGATAACAGTATTGGTGGGGTTATCGCCGGTATTCCAGGAGCACTAACCAATCAACCTCCTTTAGACTCGAATATCCCTGAACGCGCTAGTACTAGCTCAACTCAGCAAACGCCTGGACGAAATCATAAAGAAGAAACCCGTAACTACGAATTGGACACCACAGTCAGTCATACAAAACAACAAGTGGGTATGATCCGCCGATTAAGTGTTTCGGTTGCGTTAGATTATGTGAGCAGCACAGCTGCAGATGGTACAGTGTCAACTGCGCCTAGAGCTCAGGCTGAACTATTGGATATCCGTCGTTTGTTGCAAGGTGGGATTGGCTTTGATGTGACTCGCGGAGATTCTTTAGAAGTAGTGAGCATTCCATTTAACCGTGAAGGTGAAGTAGAGCTGGCAGAAATTCCGTTTTGGGAAGACCCTAAATATTTACCATTATTTAAACTCGGTGGTGGTATCTTTATTATTGCTTTGCTTATTTTAGTGGTTGTGCGGCCTATGGTACGTAAACTGATTAATCCTGATGATATGAAAGCAGATGAATTTGATGCTGATGAAGGGTTAGACTTAGGTGATGAGACTATTAGCTTATTAGCTGAAGAATTTGACGAATCTCAGGTAGGGTTTGCCGCAGATGGCACCTTTATGTTGCCAGATTTACATAAAGATGAAGATGTACTTAAAGCGGTCAGAGCACTAGTTGCAAATGAACCTGAGTTGTCTTCACAAGTAGTTAAAAACTGGATGATGCTTGATGATTAAGTTTAGAGCTAATATCTGGAATTTTGAGGATTAGATTGTGGCTGAAGAAGAACAAACCGAAGATACGGGTTATGACGTTAGTAAATTAGAAGGCGTTGATAAGGCTGCTATTTTACTACTAAGTTTGACCGAAGATGATGCGGCGCAAATTCTAAAACATTTAGAGCCAAAGCAAGTGCAAAAGTTAGGTCAAGCTATGGCTCAGATTGATGATATGACTCAGGCGAAAATTACTGCGGTTCATAAACATTTTATCGAAGAAATTCAAAACTACAGCACTATTGGATTCCAGAGCACAGATTTTGTGAAACGTGCGCTTACCTCTGCATTAGGCGAAGACAAAGCGGCGAACTTAATTGATCAAATTTTGATGGGCACAGGTGCCAAAGGCCTAGATTCATTAAAATGGATGGATTCAAAACAAGTGGCCAGTATTATTCGTAACGAGCATCCACAAATTCAAACTATTGTTATGTCGTATTTAGATGCTGAGCAATCAGCGGAAATTCTCAGTCAGTTCCCAGAAAAAGTTCGTCTGGACTTAATGATGAGAGTCGCGAATTTGGAAGAAGTGCAACCTGCCGCATTACAAGAATTAAACGAAATTATGGAAAAACAGTTTGCTGGTCAAGCGGGTACACAAGCCGCGAAAATGGGCGGCTTAAAATCTGCAGCTGACATCATGAACTACCTAGATACCAATATCGAAGGTCAGTTGATGGACGCCATCCGCGAGCAAGACGAAGAAATGAGCCAGCAGATCCAAGACTTGATGTTTGTGTTTGATAACTTGGCTGATGTCGATGACAGGGCAATTCAAGCTATTCTGCGCGAAGTGCAACAAGACGCATTACTTAAAGCGATTAAAGGTGCAGAAGGCGAATTAAAAGAAAAAATCACCAAAAATATGTCAAAACGAGCGGCCGAAATGTTGCTTGATGACCTTGAAGCCATGGGGCCTGTGCGTATTAGTGAAGTGGAAACAGCGCAGAAAGAAATACTCTCTGTGGCAAGACGTTTGGCTGACGCAGGTGAAATTATGTTGGGCGGCGGCGGTGGCGATGAGTTTTTGTAATATAGCCGTTAGTTTTAAGGCAAATAAAGTATGACCACAGATGAGCAAGATGATGAATTCCAAGCATGGGATTTACCCTATGTTGAAGATATCAATCAAGATACGCTTGACAACAAAACCAATGCATTGAATCGTAAATCTGATTGGAAGTACGAGCCCCCTGAAGTAGAAATAGAGATATTACCCCCCACAGCTGAAGAAATCGAAGAGATTCGAGCTGCAGCCCATGCCGAGGGATTTTCTCAAGGTCAGCAAGAAGGTCATGCTCAAGGGGCCGAAGAGGGATTTGCCAAAGGGCACGAAGAAGGTTTAGCTAAAGGTTTAGAAGAAGGTACCCAACAAGGTTTAGTGACTGGCGAAGAGCAAGTTCAGCAACATGTGGCCAGTTGGATATCCTTGCTTGATAGTCTTCAAAATCCAGTAGCGAATGTCGAGCAAGAACTTGAAAAAGAACTGGTGCTTTTAGCAGTGAGTCTAGCCAAAGGTGTGATACGCAGTGAGGTAAAAACCAATACTGATCTTATCTTTCAGGCTTTAAGTGAGGGATTAAAAGCCTTACCGATCCAAGAAAAACATTACCAAATCCATTTGCATCCCGATGATATTGAGTTAGTTAATAACCATTTTAGCCCTGAAGAAATCACTAAACATCGTTGGGATTTTATTGGATCTCCTGAATTATCAGCGGGGGGATGTGAAATTGTCACTCAATCAAATGCTGTTGATATTACGGTAGAGCGGCGAGTCAAAGATATCATAGACAAATTCCTGTTAGAACAAGGTTTGAGTCATGTTAGCGAAAGTGACGAGTAAGTTATGTCTACCGCTATGTTGGAACGGATAAAAAGGCTTAAAGATCAAGTACCGCAAGCGCCGATTGTTGCCTGTGGCAAACTAGTACGCGGCATAGGGCTAACGCTCGAAGCTGTAGGTTGTCAAATGCCTGTCGGCAGTCAGTGCTTGATCCAAACAATGGAAGGTGAAATCGAAGCAGAAGTAGTAGGTTTTGCTGAAAATATTACTTATTTGATGCCGACAGAAGCTGTCAAAGGCATAGTGCCTGGCTCACGTGTGCAACCTCTCAATCGTGAACAAGGATTGGCTGTCGGTATGGATCTACTTGGTCGTGTTGTAGATGGCAATGGTCAACCTTTGGATGGTTTAGGCCCTATCAAAGCAGAAAAACGTGTGCCCTTATCTAGGCCTCCAATGAATCCGCTACTGCGTAAACCTATTACCCAACCTTTAGATGTAGGGGTAAGAGCAATTAATTCTATTGTGACCGTTGGCTTGGGTCAGCGTATGGGCTTATTTGCTGGCAGTGGCGTAGGTAAAAGTGTGTTGATGGGCATGATGACTCGTGGCACCGCAGCTGATGTAGTGGTAGTTGGCTTGGTAGGAGAACGAGGCAGAGAAGTAAAAGAGTTTATACAAGATATTTTGGGCGAAGAAGAGCGGGCAAAATCAGTGGTGGTGGCAGCGCCAGCCGATACGTCGCCGCTTATGCGTTTAAAAGGTTGTGAAACCGCCGTTACTATCGCCGAATATTTTCGAGATAAAGGTTTAAATGTATTACTACTGATTGATTCCCTTACACGTTATGCCATGGCGCAACGTGAAATTGCCCTAGCTGTAGGTGAGCCTCCCGCAACAAAAGGTTATCCGCCCTCGGTATTCGCCAGATTACCAGCACTAGTAGAGCGCGCGGGTAATGGTAGCGAAAACCAAGGGTCGATTACTGCTTTTTATACAGTATTAACTGAGGGAGACGATTTACAAGATCCCATAGCCGATGCTGCAAGAGCAATCTTGGACGGACATATTGTGCTATCCAGAGATTTGGCAGATTCGGGTCATTATCCAGCAATTGATATTGAGTCCTCAATCAGTCGAGTCATGCCTATGGTGGTATCTGAAGAGCATGTGCTTGGGGCTAGACGTATTCGCCAAGTGTATTCAAATTACCAGCGTAACCGTGACTTAATCAGTATTGGTGCATACAGCAAAGGTACTGATCCTAGAATTGATTTAGCCATTAATGCAGAGCCTGCAATCAACGCTTTTTTACAGCAAGGTATGCAACAAATTATAGATTTTGAGCACAGTATCGCTGACATGGCTACCTTAAGTGGTGGATTGGGTAAGGCATAATGATAAACTAATGGCGCAATCTCAATTACAGATGGTCGCAGACTGGGAGCGGCAAAAAGAACAGAAACTGGTGCAAGATTTTCAGTTGGCCCAACAGTTTGCCCAAGATAACAAGCAAAAACTTTCTGGATTAGAAAACTACCGTTTAAATTATTTACGGGAAGCTCAATTACGGGCAAAACAAGGCGTTGGTAGTGTCATCTTTGGTCAACATCAACAATTTATTGGTAAGTTAGATAAAGCCTGTGAAATGCAATTGCATACTTTAAATCAGGCGGTAAGAGTGGCCGACCAAAGACGAATGTTATGGATGGCACAACAACGAAAACGTAAAGCCGTAGAAATGTTGCTGGATAAACAACACAAAGCCAAATTAAAGCGGGAAGACAAGCTTGAGCAAATAATGCTGGATGAACTGTCACTGCAAAAATTTATGCGCAAGAGAGGATAATACAAGTTACCAAGGAAAAAGTTGGAATGTTCTTTGCTGAGTCATACATACACACACAATATAATGGTTAATTTAAAGCTGAGCTTAGAGTGAAAATGTCAAGTTAAAATGGCATGGTAAAGAATAAATAGCTTATGAATCAGCAGTTTAACCTAAACGTCTCAGTTCGAGGGATAATAAATAATGATGCAACATGTTGCCACAACTAAATCAGAAATTGCCGCTTTTGCCACTGGTACGGGGTCAAATTCAATTAGTGGTACTGATTCTAATGAACAGTTTGGCAAGTTATTGCAAGATCAAAACTCCCCAAATTCGTTTGCTGCTAAATCTGATGGACCACCTCCCCACTCGCCAAGAAAACTTATGTTGCAACAATCTCTTGACGAAATGGAGAAAGCTCCTATTTCAGCTGATAAAGAGAGTAAAAAACTGCAGCAAAAAAACACTTCAAATGAGCTTATAGAAATTCAAGACGCACATAAATCAAGCTCATCACAACACAAAACTGCGGTGCAATCTGCCACTCAAGATAATGCTGCTGATAATAGTTTAGAAGGTCATGGTGAAGTAAATGGTGAACTAGAAGTTGCTAATACAGAAGCAGAGTTGCTTTTAACCTCAAAACAAAACGATTTTGAAGCAGATAATAATGATGCTCAAGAATGGGTAACATTAGTTGATAACCTGCAAAAACTGGTGGATATTTCGCGACTTACTAATACACCTTCAGTTGATAGTGAGGTTGAATCTTTAGATGTATTGGCGGATGAATTAATATTATCCCAAAAAGTTGCTCAAGATCTGTTGGAGCTTAGTGCCGATTCAGAGATGCCAGAACCTCTACAAACAGGTTTTGTAGATGACGAAAATGTCAGCAAGGATGATCTTGGATCCCTTGCTGCCAAAGAGGAAAACCAAGCTAGCCTAGCCATATTGATTCAGCAGGCATTAGAAAAATTGTCTGCCGAGGGTGATACTGGCCAAGAGTCGTCTAATGATATCCAACAAAAGACGGCTGAATTATTGTTAGCACAACCTGAAGTTTTACAAAGTTTGCTTAATCAACTGCAGAACGTCAGTCAAAAAAATGGCTCTGACACTGCGGAGCAAAAAACGCTTGATACAACAATAGATAACGTTATTAAAAAAGACTCAGCGTTAGCAAATCAGCAAATTGAAACCAACGGACAAGTAGACCTAACTTTAGGTGAAAATAAAGCGCTGCTGAGCACCTTATTAGATGGCTCTGAATTAGATGGCTCTGAAATTAACAAAAACGGTGTACAAGAAACCGTTAAATCGGCTAAGCCTGTTTTTTCTGATGCACCGGAAAAATTAGTGCAAGCCCAGCAAGTTGAGACGTTATTACCAAAATTAGGATCTGTATCCGAGCAAGACGATATACTTGAGCAAGATGTTCACGTTGCGCCTAATAATTCACTTAACTCGAATAAAACCGAGAAAGTAGCTAATAATAACGACATAAAAAACATTTTAAACTTGTCTGATAATAAGCTAGATAAGGTATTGGAGAATATTGCCCAGCGCGTGTTTGATACTAAAAATACTAACGAGACTATAAGCCCGGAACAGCTAGCTCAGCAGGCAGTTATGCCTAAGACGACTGAAATCACTAATTTAGTCGGATCTTCGTCAAAAGATTTTATTGCCGAGTTAAAGTCGAGCTTAGAAGAGTTTAAAAGTCAGTTATCTCAAGGCAGAGAGCCGGGTATGGATTTAAAAGCCTTAGTAGCAGATGCGTTAGCAAAAACAACCGACACCTCCGTTGTTAGCAAAGCCCCTGTAAACTTAGAACAGGCGCTTAACAATGTATCGCAATTACTCGATTTTGCACAAACAATGAACCGGGCGATTGAGCATCATCACGACCAAACTTATAGTGCTTCATTAAGAGATGTCGCACAAATTCAAGGTGAACAAAGTAAACAAATTCAATTAAATCAGTTTGAGAGCAAATTCGATAAAGCCATTAATATAGCTAAACCAGAAGGCCATCAGCAGTTAGCTGAAAAAGTCCGCTGGATGGTGAATACTAAAAATCTAGTGGCTGAAATTCGACTTGACCCTGCTGAATTAGGGTCGGTGCATGTAAAAGTGGCAGTGTCAGGAGAGTCAGCAACGGTGAATTTTGTGGTTCAATCACAACTTGCACGAGATGCCGTTGACAATGCCACTCCTAGATTAAGAGAAATGTTGGCTGAAAAAGGCATAGAACTAGGCCAATCTTCAGTGCGTCAAGAAAGTGATGGTCAGCAAGGCCAGGGGGATGGTGAATTCTCCGGGCAGGGTGGCAGCGGTAATGAGGAGCTTGAAAATCTTGAGGGACCTGAGCAAGTTTTAGCCCAGCAAAATATTGTTAATGGTGCCTTAGGGGGAATTGATTATTTTGTCTAGTTCGCGAATAAATTTGCAAGTAAATAGCCTAAAGCACTTTGCCAAATTAACTTTGGAGCTGATACTAACGCCACGGTTTGATAATTTGAGAATAAAGCATGGCTGAAGAAGAATTAAAAATGGAAGAGGGCGGCAAAAAAAGCAAACTGATTATTATTATTGTTGCTGTTGTTGTGCTGATTGCAGGTGGCGGTGCCGCTTATTACTTTTTGATGGGGGATGATGGCCCGATGCCGGAAGCTGAAGGTGAAGCTTTAGTGCAAGGGGACGAGGGCGCTGACTCAACTATCGTTAAAACCGGCACTGCTTTGTATGTCGCTATGCCCAGACCCTTTGTATTTAATGTGCCGGGGTCAACTCGAGACCGCTTAGTAGAAATTAAAGTGCAGCTAATGATGCGTGGTTCCGATAACGAAGAACAAGCTAAGATGCATATTCCTTTGATTGAAGGTACTTTATTAAAAACCTTTAGTACTGCCAATGCTGATGATTTAGTCACCGAGGCGGGAAAAATTGCGATTCGCGATAGCGCATTGAAAGAAGTACAAAAAACCATGATAGGTGTCAGCGGCAATCAAACCGTGGAAGAAGTACTATTCACCGGTTTTGTAATGCAATAACAACTGATTTGTTAATGAGAGAGTTAGATTGAGCGATTTATTATCCCAAGACGAGATTGATGCACTATTACATGGTGTAGACGATGTTGAGGAAGAAGAAGTTGACAGTGGTGTGTCTGATGGCTCAGCCATGGAATACGACTTCTCTTCTCAAGACCGGATCGTTCGTGGGCGCATGCCAACCCTTGAAATCGTTAACGAACGTTTTGCTCGGCATATGCGGGTCAGTCTATTTAATATGATGCGTCGTTCGGCAGAAGTATCTATTAATGGTATCCAAATGATTAAATTTGGAGAGTACATTCACACCTTGTTTGTGCCTACCAGTCTGAATATGGTGCGTTTTCGCCCACTCAAAGGCACTGGACTGATTACCATGGAAGCCAGACTAGTCTTTATTTTGGTTGATAACTTTTTTGGTGGTGATGGCCGTTATCACGCAAAAATTGAAGGCCGAGAGTTTACCCCAACTGAACGGCGTATTATTCAGATGTTATTGAAGCTTATCTTTGAAGATTACAAAGAGGCCTGGGCACCTGTTATGGATGTCTCATTTGAATATCTAGACTCTGAAGTTAATCCAGCCATGGCCAACATTGTTAGCCCTACTGAAGTTGTAGTGATCAGCTCATTCCATATAGAGCTAGATGGTGGCGGTGGTGATTTCCATGTATCCCTGCCATATTCAATGCTGGAGCCAATACGAGAGCTTTTAGATGCCGGTGTACAAAGTGATAAAGAAGACACCGATTTGCGCTGGAGCAAGGCTTTAAGAGATGAAATTATGGATGTGCAGGTGTCTTTATCTACCCATATGATGGATCTGAAGTTGACTTTAGCAGACATCATGGAGCTGGAACCAGGTTATGTGATCCCCATCGAAATGCCTGAACATATTACGGTATTAATTGAAGATCTTCCTACTTTCAGAGCTAAATTAGGACGTTCAAGAGACAATGTGGCACTTAAGATAATTGAAAAAATTCCGCGCCCGACTTCTGTGAAGTCTGAGCTGCAACTGTTAACTAAAGGTGGTCGAAGAATTGACAGCGACGCCGAATTGCAAACCCTTGAAGATGATTGGTAATCCCTGTTATCCAGAGTATGGAGTAAATAATGAGTGAAGAAGACGGTTTAGACGATTGGGCTGCGGCCATGGCTGAGCAAGCTGACGAAGAAGGTAAGACTGAAGGCGCCACTGATGAGTCAGGTTTGGGGGCAGAAGTAGCCGAACTTGAAGAGTTTGATGAAGATCGTGAAATAACGCCCACAGAAAAACGTAAGCTCGACACCATTTTAGATATCCCAGTGACTATCTCTATGGAGGTTGGTCGCAGCAATATCAGTATTCGAAATTTACTGCAATTAAACCAAGGATCTGTAGTGGAACTTGACCGAGTTGCTGGAGAGCCATTAGATGTTTTAGTAAATGGCACGTTGATTGCTCATGGAGAAGTAGTAGTAGTCAACGATAAATTTGGTATTCGATTAACTGATGTTATTAGCCAACTGGAAAGAATCAAAAAGCTTAGATAGACAAATAGCTTATAAAACATGGGCTTG
Source organism: Paraglaciecola arctica BSs20135 (assembly GCF_000314995.1). Taxonomy (GTDB): domain Bacteria; phylum Pseudomonadota; class Gammaproteobacteria; order Enterobacterales; family Alteromonadaceae; genus Paraglaciecola; species Paraglaciecola arctica. The sequence goes on from NZ_BAEO01000024.1 coordinate 25,811, forward strand.
GATAGCTCTCGGCTCATGTTTATGTATCTCATTTGAGGCCAATTCGGCGCCTCAAACTCTCTCAAACCCCACTTCAATAGTGTCAATTTTCCTGTCTTTATTGCTGGTTATTGGCGTTGTTTTTATGTTGGCGTTCCTGATGCGACGGTTTAACGTCACTCAATCTGGCACCTCAAATCTGAAAGTTGTTGCTTCAATGATGGCTGGAGCAAAAGAAAGGGTCATGGTTATTGAAGTGGCAGGTGAACAACATTTGATAGGTGTTACTGCTCACAATATTAATCATCTGGCGACCCTAACGACACCTATTGATAATTCGCCAGCATCCTTGTCGGGTAATGATAAGTTCAAAGATAAACTAGCGCTGTTTATGGCCGGTAAAATAAATCCGGCTATGGCTCCAAATGCTAAAGCAAAAGACACGAGTGGAGAGCAATCATGAAAAAAACATGTTTGAGTCTTTGTTTGATGTTGCTGCTAGGTATTGTTAGTGGACAGGTTTTGGCTGAACCAGGGATCCCTGCATTGACGCTTACCGATAATCCTGACGGTAGTAAAGATTATACAATGACCTTGCAGGTTGTCGCCATCATGACGTCCTTAAGCCTGCTACCCGCATTTGTAATGATGATGACCTCATTTACAAGGATCATTATAGTTCTGTCTATATTGCGTCAAGCCATAGGTTTGCAGCAATCACCTTCTAACCAAATTCTAATCGGCGTGAGTTTGTTTTTGTCGATGTTTATCATGGCTCCTGTATTTGAAAAGATAAACGAAACAGCACTGCAACCTTACTTAAACGAAGAAATTACTTCAATTCAGGCCTATGAAATTGGTAAAGAGCCATTACGTGCTTTTATGTTGGCGCAAACTAGGGTTAAAGATTTGGAAACCTTTGTGCAAATTGGCGGTATGGATGGACAATTTCAAGATCCCGTCGATGTGCCAATGAATGTGCTGATCCCGGCTTTTGTGACCAGCGAATTAAAAACTGCGTTTCAAATTGGTTTTATGTTGTTTATTCCCTTTTTGATTTTAGATTTAGTGGTTGCCTCGATTTTGATGGCCATGGGTATGATGATGTTGTCACCGATGATCGTGTCATTACCTTTTAAACTCATGTTATTTGTTTTGGTGGATGGCTGGAATTTAGTTTTTGGTACCTTAGCCAATAGTTTTGGGATGGGTTAGCGAATGTTACTTAGTCAAAATAATAGTCAAAAAATCAATAAGGTGCGCCCATGAGCCCAGAAGTCTTTGTTGAAATACTCAAAGAAGCGTTGCAGATGGTTATTCTGTTGGTTTCAGCGATTATTCTTCCTAGCTTATTTGTGGGGTTAATTGTTGCTGTGTTTCAAGCTGCCACCTCTATCAACGAACAAACTATGAGTTTTTTACCGCGCCTCATTGTCACTTTATTGGCACTTAGTTGGGGAGGGCATTGGCTAGTACAAAAGCTTATGGACTTCTTTTTCACTATGGTAGAGCGTATTCCCGAAGTAGTGGGTTAGCGGTGTTAGTTTTTCAGGCTCGAGGCTAAAGTCTTGGATATTGCCACTACTACCATCATGCAGTACTTAGCGGACATGCTGTTGCCTTTTATGCGCATCTCGGGGTTATTTGCCTCTATGGTGGGCTTGAGTGCTAAGACCGTGCCGCCAACCACTAGAGCGTTACTCACGTTATTTTTAACCCTTATTATTATGCCGGTCATCCCACCTGTGCCAATTCCAGCAGCAGAGGTTTTTTCTGTGGGGACTTTTTTATTAGTGATCCAACAGTTAATCATTGGTATCGCCTTAGGTTTTTTGTCGAATATGGTACTTAATACTTTTGTGTTAGCGGGCCAAATCGTTGCCTTGCAAACGGGTTTGGGCTTTGCATCTATAGTCGATCCTGTAAATGGCATTAATGTGCCAGCAGTGGGGCAGTTTTACCTAATTTTGGCAACCTTATTGTTTTGGGCTTTAGATGGGCACTTAGCCATGATCCGTATGGTTGTAATGAGCTTTGAAGCTTTCCCTATTGGAGAAGCCTGGTTTGCCCCTGAACAATTTAGAGATATTGCCCATTGGGCAGGCTGGATGTTTATTTCAGCTGTGACTATATCTCTGGCGCCGATAGTGTCATTGCTTATTGTTAACTTAGCTTTTGGTGTAATGACCAAAGCGGCGCCGCAATTGAATATTTTTAGTATAGGTTTTGCCATCGCACAAATTATGGGACTACTGATAATTTGGTTAACGTTAGACAACTTAACCCATCACTTTGAAGTGATGTGGGATCGGGCACAGCAGATGATGTGTCAGTTAGTGTTAGTTTGTCCTTAAACAAAGGGAGGTAAATCATGTCTGATGCAAACGAAAAAACAGAAGAACCCACAGCCAAAAAAACCGAGGACTCCCGTAAAAAAGGGCAGATTGCACGGTCTAAAGAATTGTCGACGGCCTTAGTGTTAATTGCTAGCGGTATTAGTTTTTTAGTTATTGGCTCTCAGATTGCTAGCGCGGTATTTGAAGTGGCACAGCGTATGTTTACTTTGTCACGTGATGAAACTTATGATTTTACCCATATGTTTCAAGCTTGGGGATTCGCTTTAGATACTATTAGTATGCCGGTGTTACTATATATGATGATTGTGACTATCGCTGGAGTCTACGGCAATATTGCGTTAGGAGGGTATAATTTCACTTGGGATAGCACTAAGCCTAAAGCACAAAAAATAAGCCCAATTGCGGGCTTTAAACGTATGTTTGGTATGAACAGCGTAGTGGAATTATTAAAAGCCATAGCCAAGTTTGTGGTGGTGGCAATGATGGCCTATATAGCACTTATGATGTTTCAGGATGAGGCATTACATTTGGACTTAGAGTTATATCCTGGAAACCTGTTTCATGCCATGGACTTAATTGCATGGGGCTTTTTAATTATGACTTTTGCACTGATACCTATTGCGGCTTTTGATGTGCCTTATCAGAGCTACAAACATAATAAAGAAATGAAAATGTCTATGCAGGAAGTCAAAGACGAGCGTAAAAATGCTGATGGCGACCCCCAAGTAAAAAGCAGAATTCGTAAGTTACAATATCAAGCAGCCGCTAATCGTATGATGCAAGAAGTGCCCAATGCTGATGTGGTAGTGACTAACCCTACTCATTTTTCTGTGGCGTTAAAGTATGACCAGCTTGGTACTCGCGCACCAACTTTAGTGGCGAAAGGAGTCGATGAAATGGCCATGCATATTCGGACTATTGCCAATGCACATGAGGTACCTATTGTGGCGTCCCCCATGTTAGCTAGGGCTATTTATTATTCCACTGAAGCAGAACACGAAATTCCAGAAAAACTGTTTATGGCCGTAGCCCAAGTATTGGCTTATGTTTATCAATTAAAAGCCTATAAAAAAGGTAAAGGTAAACGTCCTAAACCATTAAAAACTAACTTGCCTATCCCCCCAGAGCTAAGACGTTAACCAAGTTAACCTGATCTAAAATGGTTTAATACATTGTTTTTATTGGATTTATTTTAGTTGGCGGCGCGTCTTAACCTGAGTTTAGGTTCGTTAATACAAAAAATTCTGCTTTATCCAAAGACTTGGCGCACTAGTTGCTTTTACTCCTTTTAAGGTTAACAAAATCAACAAAGCGTCAATATATCGTTTATGCAATTAGCTTCCTATTTTAATCGATTTGATAAAAACCATTTTAAGTCAGCGGCAACTGGTTTAGGCGCACCAATAGTCTTGTTAGCAATAATGGGTATGGTGATCCTGCCCATGCCTGCTTTTTTATTGGATATTCTATTCAGTTTCAATATCGCCTTGTCTTTAGTGGTTATCTTGGTGTCAGTATTTACTAAGAAACCCGTTGATTTTGGTATTTTCCCATTAGTGTTACTTATTGCGACTGTATTACGACTTGCCTTAAATGTAGCGTCCACAAGGATAGTTTTACTTGAAGGCCACGAAGGGGGCGATGCAGCAGGTAAGGTGATACAAGCTTTTGGTGAAGTTGTTATTGGGGGTAACTATGCGGTAGGTATAGTGGTCTTTGCAATTTTACTGATTATTAACTTTAAAGTAGTTACCGCCGGCGCTGGGCGTATTTCAGAAGTCAGTGCACGTTTTACTTTGGATGCCATGCCCGGTAAACAAATGGCCATAGATGCAGACTTAAATGCAGGATTTATTGATTCTGATGAGGCCCGTAAACGTCGTTTTGAAATCACCAGTGAAGCTGACTTCTATGGTTCTATGGACGGTGCATCCAAATTTGTAAAAGGTGATGCGGTAGCGGGTTTATTCATTATGTTGATTAACATAGTGGGGGGCTTGTTTATTGGCATGATCCAGCACGACTTGGCTTTTGGCGATGCCATTGAAATATACACCTTATTGACCATAGGTGATGGTTTAGTGGCACAAATTCCGTCGTTATTGCTGTCAGTTGCGACCGCCATTATTGTGACAAGAGAAAACGACTCACAAGAAATGGGCAAAGAATTAACTAGACAATTAGGTAATCAGCGAGCGCTTTATATTACCGCTGGTATCTTGTTTGTGATGGGTATTGTTCCCGGGATGCCTCACGTTGCCTTTTTAGGTTTTAGTGCTGTGGTGGGTGGTTACGCTTATTACAGTAACTGGCGCCAACAGAAAATTGCCAATGAGCCAGAGATTGTTAAGTCTTTACCTGAAAAAAATCAACAACCTGCAGAAATAAAGGAGCTTGGTTGGGATGACGTTCAACATGTTGACACCATAGGTTTAGAAGTGGGTTATAGGTTGATCCCATTGGTCGATAAAGCTCAAGGTGGTGAATTGCTTACACGTATTAAAGGTGTACGTAAAAAATTATCTCAAGAATTGGGTTTCTTGATCCCTCCGGTACATATTCGCGACAATTTAGATTTAAGCCCGAATAACTACACTATTGCAATGTTAGGCGTCACAGTTGGTGAAGCTGAACTAAGTCACGATGATGAGTTGGCGATTAATCCCGGACAAGTATTTGGTAAATTAGAAGGTAAAGCAACTAAGGATCCTGCCTTTGGACTTGATGCCGTGTGGATCAGAGCCAATCAAAGAGAACATGCACAAACCCTTGGGTATACGGTAGTGGATGCCGCTACTGTTGTGGCTACACATTTAAGTCAATTGTTAACCAACAACGCGTATCAACTGTTAGGCCATGAAGAAGTACAGCAATTATTAGATTTGTTAGCCAAAAATAGTCCCAAATTAGTTGAAGGTTTAGTACCTGATATATTGCCCTTGAGTACTGTAGTTAAAGTCTTGCAAACCATGCTTTATGAAGGTGTGCCCATAAGAGATATGCGCACCATAGTACAGACCTTATGTGAGTTTGGTCCGAAAAGCCAAGATCCCGACGTTTTGGTGTCAGCGGTGCGTATCGCACTTAAACGCTTAATTGTGCAAGAAATAAACGGAGGATTGGCGGAAATCCCTGTTATTACTTTGGCGCCAGAATTGGAACAGATGTTGCACCAGTCTCTTCAAGCTGGTGGAGCAGATGGCGCAGGAATTGAACCTGGCTTAGCAGAACGTTTGCAAGGTTCGTTGAACGATGCTGCGCAACAACAAGAATTAGCAGGTGAACCTGCAGTTTTATTGACCTCAGGTATGTTAAGGCCTGTATTGTCAAAATTCTTAAAACACTCAGTGAGTGGGTTACATGTATTGTCTTATCAGGAAATACCTGATGACAAACAAATTAAAATTGTCAGTGCCGTGGGTCAATAATCTGACGGGATGAGCAAGCGTAGTGTTGGTATTTAAGGGGTATATATGAAAATCAGACGTTTTTATGGCAAAGATATGCGAGAAGCACTCAAACAAGTTAAAGACGAGTTGGGTGGTGAAGCGGTTATTATGTCCAATAAAAAACATGCTGACGGTATCGAGATAGTGGCTGCCTACGACAAAGAGCCTGATGCACAGCTAATGCCTAATAAATCTGAGCCCACAAGCAAAGCTAGTCAAACTAGAAAAACACCGACTTTAAGTGAGATTATTGGTGATTCTGGACCTGATAGTTTAAAAGCATTGTTGGAAAAACAGTCTCAGTCTGCCTCTCCCACACAAATTAAAGACCTAAAGCAGGTACCCGAAAAACAGCAGCAAGTGTATTCAAGTAATGCGGTTGCTGCTCAGCAAAATAACCAGCAACAAGATGCACTCAAAGAAATGCGTCAAGAGTTATCGTCTTTGCGACACATTTTGCAATTCCAAGTATCTGGCTTGATTGAACAAGAAAAGAATCGCAAACATCCACTGCATGGATATTTGTTGCAAAGGTTACAACAAATGGGGATCTCGGATGCCTTAGCTGAAGAAGTGGTGTCTTACGCGCCTGAAGAGGCCGATGAAAGACAATCTTGGTTGTTTCTTCTTAAACTTTTGGCTAATAGATTACAAACCAAACCTGATGATATCCTGTCCCAACCCGGAGTGGTGGCATTAATGGGACCTACTGGTACAGGTAAAACCACTACTATCGCTAAACTCGCTGCTCAAGCTGCACATAAATATGGCGTTGAGCAAGTGGCTATTATTACTTTGGATAATTATCGAATAGGTGCATACGAACAAATTGCTACCTATGGAAAAATTATTGGCTGCAGTGTTAAGCAAGCTCAAAATTCAAACGAACTATCAGATTTACTTTATCAGTTTAGAAATAAGCGTTTGGTATTAGTCGATACCGCTGGTTTTAGTCAGAAAGATGCTAGACTAATCAAACAGTTAGAAACAATGAAACAGAACTCTTGTGCTAATATCAGAAATTATTTAGTGATGCAGGCTAACTGTCAGTATCGAGTCATGCAACAAACAGTAAATGAGTATCGACAGATTTCTTTACAAGGGTGTATATTGACTAAATTAGATGAGTGTTACAGTTTAGGAGAGGTAATCAGTGTGGCAATTGAGAACAAATTAAAAATTTGTTATTTGGCTGACGGGCAACGGGTACCTGAAGATTTACAATCTGCAAGCACTAAATTTTTAATTACTAGTGCTGCGAAGCTTTATAAAAAATACGGTTTAATTCATACTAGCGCTAATCACGTTAATAACGCAGTAGTAGCAGTATGATTGAGGACCAAGCGAGTAGCTTAAGAAGAATGAATCAATCTAGATTAATAAAAGTAATAGCCGTGACAGGTGGAAAGGGTGGAGTGGGGAAAACAAATGTTACCCTCAATACTGCTATATCACTTGCGCAACAAGGCAAAAGAGTCATGGTGTTAGATGCCGATTTAGGCTTAGCTAACGTTGATGTGCTTTTAGGTCTTAGGGTAGAAAAAAATCTGTCTCATGTATTATCGGGCGAATGTACTCTAGATGAGGTGTTAGTTGAAGGTCCCTACGGGATTAAAATTGCTCCAGCTACCTCTGGTAGCCAATCGATGACAGAGCTTACGCCCACAGAACACGCAGGTCTTATTCGGGCGTTTAGTGAATTACAATCAAAAATTGATGTGCTAATTGTTGACACTGCGGCTGGTATATCAGACATGGTATTAAGTTTTTCCAAGGCATCACAGGACATTATGATGGTTGTCTGTGACGAACCAACATCCCTAACCGATGCTTATGCTCTGATAAAAATTCTGAATAAAGAACATGGCATATTTCGTTTTAAAATTGTTGCCAATATGGTGCGCAGTATGCGTGAAGGTGACGAATTGTTTTCCAAATTAACTAAAGTGACCAATAGATTTTTAGATGTGGCACTAGAACTTGTAGCCGTTATTCCGTTTGATGAAAATGTTCGCAAGTCGGTCAGAAAACAAAAAGCAGTAGTGGAAGCATTTCCTACTTCACCTGCAGCTATGGCTATTCGAAAGCTCGCCAAAAAAGCTATGGAGTGGCCCATTCCGAATCAACCAGGTGGTCATCTAGAATTTTTCCTAGAACAATTGGTCACCAAAAAAACAGTGGGTGACGACAGGTGAGTAGTAAAGCTGCTGCTTATCAACAACTGGCCGATAAGAATGAGCTGGTTGAAAGACACGCGTCTTTAGTTAAGCGTATTGCTCATCATTTAATCGCGCGTTTGCCAGCTAGTGTGTTAGTTGATGATTTGATTCAAGCAGGTATGATAGGCTTATTAGAAGCCTCACGAAATTTTGATGGTAGTAAAGGCGCCAGTTTTGAAACTTTCGCAGGGATCCGTATTAGAGGATCCATGTTAGATGAAATACGTAAAGGTGATTGGACTCCTCGTTCTGTGCATAAAAATGGCAGGGCTATTACCGAAGCTATTAATCAAGTTGAAAGAGAAACTGGTCGTGACGCCCGCGATTTAGATGTGGCAGAAAAATTACAAGTCAGTATCGAAAGTTACCACCAAATGTTGAATGAAGTGAATGCTGGAAAAATTATCGGCATGGAAGACTTAGGTGTAACGGAAGATGTGATCAGTACACAACAAACAAAAGGTTCAGACACACCCTTTGAAGATTTTCTTCAAGGTTCGTTTCAAAAGGCTCTGGCGCATGCCATTACAACGTTACCAGAGCGTGAGGCAATAGTATTGTCTCTATATTATGACGAAGAGCTGAATTTAAGAGAGATTGGTGAAGTACTGGATGTTAGTGAGTCCAGAGTGAGTCAAATACATAGCCAAGCCATGCTGAAACTAAAGTCACGCATGCAATATTGGCGTTCAAACGACAAGTAATTATCGTAATAAAGTTGGGTTTAACCTGAGCGTTAAAACTCTCACTGGAGGTGGTTTTGGATAAGAATATGAAGATCCTTGTTGTTGATGATTTTTCAACAATGCGAAGGATTATCAAGAACTTACTTAAAGATCTTGGCTTTGCAAATATACAGGAAGCAGATGATGGTAGTACTGCATTACCTATGTTGCAACAAGGTGATTTTGATTTTGTAGTAACTGACTGGAATATGCCAGGTATGCAAGGTATTGATTTGCTTAGAGCTATACGCGCAGACGCCAATTTAAAACATATTCCTGTTTTGATGGTGACTGCAGAAGCGAAAAAGGAACAAATTGTTGCTGCAGCACAAGCTGGGGTAAACGGTTATGTTATTAAACCTTTTACTGCTGCAACATTAAAAGAGAAATTAGCAAAAATCTTTGAACGACTTGGTTAAATTCAGGCTAAGCTAATTGCGAGAAAAGACTGTATGACGACCATGAACACTGCGCCAATTTCTCTTGAAGACGCAAAAAAACTAGTGACGTTGATCGAAAGTGGAGATAACCAGGGAGCTCAAGAGTTATTTGACGCTGCTGGCGCTCGAAGTTCATTAGAGTTATTTGCTGAAGTCGGTAAATTGACGCGTCAACTCCATGATTCATTAAATAACTTTCAACTAGATCCTCGCATCATTAATATGGCGAACGAAGATATTCCAGATGCACAAACTAGACTAACTTACGTCATAGAAGCAACTGAAGAAGCAGCAAATAAAACCATGGATTTGGTGGATTCTTGTATGCCTATTGCAGAGAACTTGCATGATGGGATAGTTAAGATCATGCCAGAATGGAATAAATTGCTTGCGCGAGAGTTGCTAGTGGGCGAATTTAATGTGCTTGCTAAAAAAATGGATGGTTTTCTGAAAAATGGTAGTGAAGATTCTGCTAAGTTAACTGGCCTGTTGACAGAAGTATTGATGGCTCAAGGTTATCAAGATTTGACTGGTCAAATTATTAGACGAGTTATCGAGTTAGTTAAAGAAGTTGAAGACAATTTAGTCTACATGCTCACTATGTTTGGCGGCGTTGAACCTAAAGATGGTGCCGAGGTTGTTGAAAAACCTAACAAATCTGAGAATGAAGCCGATAAGATAAAGGCTGAAGGTCCAATATTGGATGCCGACAGCAGAGAAGACGTGGCGTCAGATCAAGATGACGTTGATGATTTGCTTTCGAGTCTGGGATTTTAAGGGGGCTTTAATATGGCTTTTGATGTTGACGAGGAAATATTAGCCGACTTTCTGGTTGAAGCCGGAGAGATCTTAGAGTTATTACAAGAACAACTCGTTGAGTTAGAAAATAATCCTCAAGATTCGAATCTACTAAATGCTATTTTTAGGGGATATCATACCGTCAAAGGTGGGGCTGGGTTTTTATCACTGACTGAGTTAGTAGATATATGCCATGGCGCAGAAAACGTTTTTGATGTTATGCGTAATGGTCAACGAGCGCTTACGCCTGAACTGATGGATGTTATATTACAAGCCACAGATGAAGTCGTGCAAATGTTTGATCTTGTCAAGGCCGGAGCTCCTCTGGTCGCAGCTGATAAGAGCCTGATCGATACACTTACCAGACTCAGTAAACCAGAATCAGCCGAAGAAGCCGCGCCTAAAAGTGAGCCTGAATCTGCAGTTAATAAAGCCACAGCTAATGATGAAGTAGCAACCGCCTCCGGTGATTTTAGTGAAGATGAATTTGAGGCATTGCTTGATGAGTTGCATGGCAGCGGGGCTCCAGTCTCTAAGGAACCTTCTGCGGTAGAAGAAACAACTGCAAATGATCAAGATATTAGTGATGATGAATTCGAGGCGCTACTCGATCAATTGCACGGTAAAGGTCAATTTAAAGGTGAAGAAAAAACTGCTAGTGAGCCGGTAACAGAGACCCCAAAAACACCTGAGAAAAGTGTTTCTCCTGATGACATTTCTGATGATGAGTTTGAAGCTCTTTTAGATCAACTTCATGGCAAAGGTAAAGGTCCAGTAGAGCAAGAGCCTGAAAAACCAACTGCTGTAAGCGAAACTAAACCTGCGGAAGTAAAACAAGCTGCCGCACCAGTTGAGAAAGAAGAACAAACTAAAGCTGTCATAGCTAAAACAGAGGAGAAAAAATCTGCGCCTCCTCCTCAGGCAGAGACAACCGTAAGGGTCGACACTAAGCGTCTAGATCAGATTATGAATATGGTCGGCGAATTAGTTTTAGTGAGAAACCGTCTACTCAGTCTTAGTACTAATGTTAATGATGAAAGTATGGCTAAGGCCATAGCCAATCTAGATGTGGTAACGGGTGACTTACAAGGCGCGGTGATGAAAACGCGTATGCAACCCATCAAGAAAGTATTTGGTCGTTTTCCTCGAGTTGTACGTGACCTTGCTAGAACATTAAAAAAAGAAATAACACTTGTACTTGAAGGCGAGGAGACTGACTTAGATAAAAATTTGGTTGAAGCCTTAGCCGATCCTTTAGTGCATTTAGTCCGAAATTCAGTTGATCATGGTATTGAAATGCCAGAAGAAAGGAAGGCTGCAGGCAAACCCACTATGGGTACTGTTAAGTTGTCCGCATCTCAAGAAGGTGATCATATTCTACTGAGTATTATCGATGATGGTAAGGGCATGGATCCAGATAAACTTAAGGAAATTGCGGTTTCCCGAGGGGTAATGGATGCTGATACAGCAGCAAGAATGACCGATGTTGAAGCTTTTAATTTGATTTTTGCCCCAGGATTTTCAACTAAAACTGAAATATCTGAAGTATCAGGCCGTGGTGTCGGTATGGATGTGGTAAAAACCAAAATCAATCAATTGAATGGTACCGTCAATATTGATTCCAAGATGGGCGTGGGCACTACACTTGAAATAAAAGTGCCTTTGACCTTGGCAATATTACCAACGCTGATGATAGTCATAGGTAAACAAACCTTTGCTCTACCGCTAGGTTCTGTGAATGAAATCATCAACCTTGATATGAAAAAAACCAATACTGTTGATGGTCAGTTAACCATGATCGTCCGTTCTAAAGCTATACCATTATTTTATTTGGGTGAATGGTTAGCAAGAGGGGAAGTTAATATTGATAAAACCACAGGACATGTTGTTGTGGTACAAATTGGTACTCAGCAGCTTGGCTTTGTAGTCGACGCACTGATTGGCCAAGAAGAAGTCGTTATTAAACCTTTGGATGAGTTGCTTCAAGGTACGCCTGGCATGGCGGGAGCAACCATAACAAGTGATGGTGGGATTGCGTTGATATTAGATGTACCCGGATTACTGAAAAGGTATGCGGCCAAAAAAACATAGGTATTTATGCTCTTAAATAAGCCTAACGTGAAATTGATAATTATAGATACGGGTAAGATAGGCGAAGATGGCATATAGGATTTTAATAGTTGATGATTCAACTTTTTTTCGCCGCAGAATAAAACAGATACTTGAGGATGACGCTGAATTAGAGGTGGTTGGTGAAGCCAAAAATGGTCAGGAAGCGTTAACCTTAGTTGCATCTTTAAAACCTGATGTTGTGACAATGGATATTGAAATGCCCGTCATGGATGGGATCACAGCGGTGAAGAGAATAATGGCCAGTAATCCTGTTCCTATTATTATGTTTTCATCACTTACTCAGGAAGGCGCGCAAGCAACATTGAATGCATTGGATGCCGGAGCATTAGATTTTCTCCCTAAGAAATTCGAAGATATTGCTCTAAACAGAAAAGAAGCCATTCTGTTGCTACAAAACCGTGTTAAAGCTCTGTGTGGTAGAAAGTTGTTCGGTACTAGTTCATTGTCAAGAACAGGCTCCAATGCATTTAGATCTACAACATCACCACCAATCAAAAATGTAAATAGAGTAGCAAGTACACTAGTTAAAAAGACCAAATTCGACGCTTCCGCTTCCAGTCACTATGCTTGTTTAGCTATAGGTACCTCTACCGGGGGACCTGTGGCGTTACAGAAAATTTTGACTGAGTTACCGAGTAACTTCCCTATCCCAGTAGTGTTGGTGCAGCATATGCCAGGTACATTTACTCAGGCCTTTGCGAAACGCTTACATGAATTATGTGCTGTAACAGTTAAAGAAGCTGTTCATGGTGAAAGGTTGACCCCTGGGGTCTGTTATCTCGCTCCCGGTGGTAAACAAATGACCATTGAGGGCAGAGCGGGTAATGCAACAGTCACCATTTCTGAGCCCGAGCGTTTTCCTGATACAGCTTATAAGCCTAGTGTTGATGTGACTTTTGATTCTGTGGCGCAGGTTTATGCTGGTAATGTACTTGCTGTTATCTTAACGGGTATGGGGGCTGATGGTAGGGAAGGTTGCAAAACTTTAAAAGCCAAGGGTGCTAAAATATGGGCGCAAGATGAGCAGAGTAGCGTTGTATACGGGATGCCTCAGGCAGTAACTGTTGCCAATATATCCGAAGCAAATTATGACATTGCTCATATGGCAAGTCATATAATTAGCGAAATATTAGACTAAGGCAAAGGAGCACTGTGAGTGTTGTTTCAAAATGAGAATGTTGAACTAAGTGTCTCTGGAATCTCTTTGACTCTCATTTTTGAAGGGTGGTTTTTAGTTTGGTAGTTTGGACTGTCGCGAATCATAAAGGTGGTGTAGGTAAAACTACTACAACTGTTACCCTCGGCGGTTTGTTGGCACAAAGTGGACAACGAGTGATATTAGTTGATACAGATCCACAGGCCTCATTAAGTTATTATTTTGGTGTTGATTCAGAAGAATTATCTACAAGTTTGTATAATGTCTTTATGGCTGGGAAGTCGGTTACTAAAGATGATGTTTTAAACTGTCTTTGTTCGACTAAATTGGACTCTTTGTTTATTTTACCTGCGACAATGGCATTAGCTACTCTTGATCGAAAGTTAGGCACACAAAGTGGAATGGGATTAATTTTGCGGCGCGCCTTGGATCTTTTACGAGATGAGTTTGATTACGCAATTATTGATTGTCCGCCTGTTTTAGGTGTGTTGATGATTAACGCTTTGGCTGCGTGTGACAGGGTTGTTATCCCAGTACAGACCGAGTTTTTGGCGTTAAAAGGTTTGGAGCGAATGATGCATTCTATGGAAATCATGCAAAAATCTCTAGCAAAAACATTTGCTTATACTATAGTGCCAACAATGTACGATAAACGTGTTAACGCGGCAACTGAAGCATACAGTACCTTAATTCGCACCTATAAAGATAGAATGTGGGCTGGGTTAATTCCAATTGATACACGATTTAGAGATGCCAGTCAGGCGCAAAGCCCGCCATCAGTATATTGCCCGAAATCCCGAGGGGTTTTCGCCTATGCTAAATTATTGAGTTATTTACAAAAATTGGAAACACAAAAATGAGCGGTAATCCCTTCGCTAACGAAGATGTGATGGAAGATTACATGTCAGCTTTGTTGACAGAAGAGCCTATTATTGAAGATGTTCAACGTCAGTCTGTTGAACAGTTGCTGAAGACTGCGCCTATTCCTAGAACTAAGCCTTTTATTCAACCAATAGAAGAATCTGTTCCAGTGATTGCTAAAGTTCTAGAGTCTCAGGTCGAAAAAAAAGCAAGTAACTGATAAAACACTAACAAAAGTTGTCATACCTGTTATTCCTAAAGGGGAATTTCAAGTGTTACTGTTTGAAGTGGCAGGATTAACATTAGCTGTGCCTTTGACTGAATTAGGTGGCATACATCAGATTGAGACTGTTAATCCTCTGTTTGGTAAACCTGCATGGTTTAAAGGTGTTTTGCTACATCGTGACGAAAAGTATAATGTGGTTGATACAGCAAAATGGGTAATGCCAGAAAAAGCTCTTGAAAAGCTGGCAGAAACCACAAAATATCAATATCTTATAGTATTAGGTGAAAGTGGTTGGGGGTTAGGCTGTGAAAGTCTGATTACCACCGAGACATTGTTACCAGATGAAGTGAAATGGCGAAATGTTGAAGCTAGTCGCCCATGGTTATCTGGGATGGTTAAAAAGAAAATGTGTGCTTTGGTGAATGTTCCACAGTTTATTAACATGTTGAACCAAGGTTTAAGCAGTAACGATTAGCCTATTTAAGGCCGGAGCAATGGGTATGAGTAACGACAGAAATTCAAGTAATGCAGCAGCCGCGAACGGTGATGAAGTCTTGCAGTGGGTTACCTATAAATTAGGCGACGAGACTTACGGTATTAATGTTATGCAAGTACAAGAAGTACTGCGTCATACCGAAATCGCTCCAGTACCAGGTGCTCCCGATTATGTCCTGGGGATAATTAATCTAAGAGGAAACGTTGTTACCGTTATCGATACGCGTTCTCGTTTTGGGTTACCCGCTTCTGGTATTACAGATAGCACCCGTATCGTCATTATCGAGTCAGAAGAACAAGTGGTTGGTATTCTCGTCGACAGTGTCGCTGAAGTAGTGTATTTACGCTCTTCAGAAATCGACAGTGCACCTAATGTGGGTACAGAAGAAAGTGCGAAGTTTATTCAGGGGGTGAGTAACAGAGATGGAGAATTGCTTATCCTTGTTGACTTAAATAAATTGCTCAATGACGAAGAGTGGACCGAAATCACCAATATTTAAATGTGGAATTTAGGCAGCACTTTTCTCTTAGGCGTAATTTTCCAGCCTACGTTATAGTGAGATGTATTTTGTTGTCCTTTTAGAGATAATTATGAGTTTTCCATTATTACTAAGTTTAATAGCATTGATTGTCTCCATTGTTTGTTTAACTTTTTTGATCGTGTTGTTTAAGCGCTATAACACCCAGCTTGAAATCATTGTGTCGCAGAGTAGTTCACTGTCAGAATTAAGCAAAACAGTGAATAACCTCAATGAAGCATTACATGAAATCCGTAGCGGTAATTATGGAGTTAGTAGCCGTGTCAAAGAATTAGTTCAGCAAGTCGATAATTTACAGGCAGCTCAACAAAGTTTAGTTGAAAATTTAGTCGAACAAGATCCGCAAAGCCGTTTCTATAGCAAAGGTACTAAACTTATTAGTCAAGGCGCTAGTCTTGAAGATGTGATGCGAGAATGTGATATGCCTGCCGCAGAAGCTGAATTATTGTTTAATCTTCATAAAAGCCAAAAATAACCCCCCCCCAAAAAAAAGAAAAAATTACAGTTTAATTTGTGGATCACTTTGTCTATCTAAGACTGATTTTTATATTTCTATAATTTTTGTTTAGACGTCTAGACGTAAAGATGTTGACTTTTTTAGCGTATTGAGCCAAATTTGTTGGTATCACTTTTAGCCTTAGATCTGTTATGCCGATTAGAATTCCAAGTAACTTGCCCGCACAAAATGTGCTAAACAAGGAAAATATTTTTTTTATGGATACCGAGCGTGCCGCGACGCAAGATATTCGGCCAATGGAAGTGGGTATCTTGAATTTGATGCCTAATAAAATGGAAACTGAAGAGCAGTTTTTACGTTTGCTCTCAAATACTCCTTTGCAGGTAAATATCGATTTAATTCGTATTGATAACCAAGCCCCTAAAAACACTCCTGCAGCGCACATGGATAATTTCTATGTGGAATTTGATGACGTGGCAAATAAAAAATATGACGGATTAATTGTAACAGGCGCGCCACTTGCACATCTTGCCTATCAAGATGTGAAGTATTGGGAAAAAATGACTCTCATTATGGATTGGGCACGTCGCCATGTGCAGTCTACTTTATTTTCATGTTGGGCCGCTCATGCAGCTATTTATCATTTTTTCGGTAAAAATAGGCAAATTCGTGACCATAAGTTAAGCGGTGTTTATCGCCACTTCGTACAAAATGAGCATGATGAATTACTCAGAGGTTTTGATCCTGCCTTTTACGCTCCGCAATCACGCTATGGTGAAATAAGCTTGGCAGACTACGCTTCCATACCTGAACTGAATGTATTGGCTAAGTCAGATGAAGGTGGTGCTTATATAGTCGCATCTGAAGATAAACGTTTAGTGTTTGTGACTGGTCATCCTGAGTACGACCCCGATAGTTTAAAACAAGAATACCAAAGAGATTTATCGACTAATGGTCAGCCGCAAATCCCAGTAAACTACTTCGTGGATAATGATCCAAATAAAGATCCTATGGTTAATTGGCGAGCCCATGGAAGTTTATTGTTTACTAATTGGTTGAATTATTACGTTTACCAAAATACCCCTTATGACTTGGATCAGCTTTCTGAGTAAAAAAATTAATTTATATAGTGTAAGAGTGAAGAGGAAATACATTGAGTCAGCGAATGGCCCCAAAACAATTAAAAGAACAACTGATTGACGCTGCAAATAAACGTATTTTGTTGCTTGATGGTGCCATGGGCACCATGATCCAAGAACACAAACTAGAAGAAGCGGATTATCGAGGTGAGCGTTTTGCTGATTGGCATTCTGATGTGAAAGGCAACAACGATTTATTAGTTTTGAGTCAGCCTAAGATCATCTATGACATTCACTGTGCGTATCTTGAAGCGGGTGCCGATATTATTGAAACCAACACATTCAACGCTACCACTATCTCCATGTCTGATTACAATATGCAAGACTTGGCAAAAGAGATAAATATTGAGGCAACTAAGTTAGCTAAAAAAGCAGCAGATAAATTTACCGCACTAACACCGGATAAACCTAGATTTGTAGCAGGTGTTTTAGGGCCGACTAGTCGCACCGCCTCGATTTCTCCTGACGTAAACGACCCCGCCAAACGTAACGTTACCTTTGATGAATTGGTTGCAGCTTATGTGGAAGCGACTCATGGATTGATTGAGGGTGGCGCAGATTTGATCATGGTGGAAACCATTTTTGATACCTTAAATGCTAAAGCAGCAGTGTTTGCGGTACAGACAGTTTTTGATGAGCTGGGATTCAGTTTACCTGTGATGATTTCTGGCACTATTACCGATGCCTCTGGGCGCACATTATCTGGTCAAACGGCTGAAGCTTTTTATTATTCAATGAACCATGTAGAACCCTTTTCTTTTGGCTTAAATTGCGCATTAGGTCCTGATTTATTGCGCCAATATGTAGAGGAAATATCTCAAATATCCGAATGTTTTGTCTCCGCCCATCCTAATGCGGGTTTACCTAATGAGTTTGGTGAATACGATATGGAAAGTGACGAGATGGCTGCGCACATTAAAGAGTGGGCAGAGTCAGGTCTATTAAACATTGTGGGTGGCTGTTGTGGCAGCACGCCAAAACACATTGCGGCCATAGCCGATGCGGTAAAAGATTTCGCACCTCGTAAAATAGTCCAAAGAGAGGTGAAAATGCGCCTGTCTGGTTTAGAACCTTTTGTCCATTAGGCGGTTGTGATGAGTATTAATGAAGTAGATTTAGAACAAGATATTCTCGTCGAAGCGAAGACCTCTGCAAACTTTATCAATGTAGGTGAACGCACCAACGTCACTGGTTCCGCCATGTTTAAGCGTTTGATCCTTAACGATGAGTACGAAAAAGCCTTGGATGTTGCTCGCCAACAAGTTGAAAATGGTGCGCAAATCATAGATATCAATATGGATGAGGCCATGTTGGACTCTGAAGCAGCGATGACGCGCTTTTTAAATTTAATTGCCTCTGAACCCGATATTTCTCGGGTGCCTATCATGATTGATTCATCTAAATGGACAGTCATCGAAGCAGGTTTAAAGTGTGTGCAAGGCAAAGCTATTGTTAACTCAATTAGTTTGAAAGAAGGCGAGGAAAACTTTCTGCATCAAGCTAAGTTGTTAAAACGTTATGGTGCCGCCACAGTGGTCATGGCGTTTGACGAGAAAGGACAAGCAGATACAGAAGACCGCAAATTTGAGATATGTGAACGTAGTTATAAATTACTCACTGAAAAAATTGGCTTTCCACCTCAAGACATTATCTTTGACCCAAATATTTTTGCCGTGGCAACCGGCATCGAAGAACATAATAATTATGCAGTAGATTTTATTAATGCCACTAGGCGAATTCGCCAAAATCTGCCCCATGCTCACGTCTCGGGCGGATTATCAAACGTCTCTTTTTCATTTCGTGGCAATAATCCCGTTCGTGAAGCTATGCATTCTGTATTTTTATATTATGCGATCAAAGCTGGTATGGATATGGGGATTGTGAATGCTGGCCAGTTAGAAGTGTATGACCAGATCCCCGCAGAATTAAAAGATGCGGTGGAGGACGTGATCCTAAATCGTCATGATCAAGCTACAGATAAACTTTTAGAGCTAGCACCTAAATATCAAGGTGACGGTAAAGCCCTAGTCAAAGACAACCTTGAATGGCGTGAATTGCCCGTCAATAAACGTCTAGAACACGCGTTAGTGCGCGGTATTATGGACTTTATAGAGGAAGACACCGAAGCTGCTCGCCTAGCAGCAGAAAAACCGCTACATGTTATCGAAGGGCCATTGATGGATGGCATGAATGTAGTCGGGGATTTGTTTGGTGAAGGAAAAATGTTTCTGCCCCAAGTGGTCAAATCTGCCCGCGTGATGAAAAAGGCGGTATCTTATCTTAATCCCTATATTGAGCTTGAAAAAGACCAGGGCAGCAGTAACGGTAAAATTTTGCTGGCGACTGTAAAAGGTGATGTGCACGATATTGGAAAAAATATTGTAGGTGTGGTGCTGCAATGTAATAACTTTGAGATCATCGACCTTGGTGTGATGGTGCCTTGTGCAAAATTATTGCAAGTGGCCAAGGACGAAAATGTCGACATGATCGGTTTATCAGGACTAATCACCCCTTCACTTGATGAAATGGTGCATGTTGCAAAAGAAATGCAACGCTTGGACTTCGACTTGCCTTTGCTGATTGGTGGTGCAACTACTTCAAAAGCACATACTGCAGTGAAGATTGAGCATAACTATCAACATCCAGTGGTGTATGTTCCTAACGCCAGTAGAGCTGTTGGAGTTTGTCAGAAACTGATCACCGCAGAAAATCGTGCCATCTATGCAGAAGAATTAAAACTCGATTATGAAAAAGTGCGGGTACAACACGCCAAGAAAAAGCCGCGCACTAGACCCGTTACTTTAGAGCAAGCCCGTGAAAATGGTTTTAAGTTTGATTGGGATAACTATCAGCCACCTGTACCCAAACAGTTGGGCGTGACAGCTGTGAGTGTAGGACTGGCAGAATTGGTTGAATACATTGATTGGACACCGTTTTTCTTAACCTGGTCTTTGGCGGGTAAATATCCGCGCATTTTACAAGACGACGTTGTTGGTAAAGAAGCACAGATTCTTTTTGATGATGCACAAGCCATGTTAAAAACCTTATGCAATAACCCTGAGCTTAAGGCTAGCGGTGTTATAGGTATATTTCCCGCTAATCGAGTGCAAGACGATATTCAAATTTATACGGACGAAAGTCGTAATCAAGTGGCACACATAGCTCACCATCTGCGCCAACAAACAGAAAAACCTAAAGGGGCAAATAATTGTTTAAGTGATTTTATTGCGCCTAAGTCTTCAGGCAAAGCCGATTATATTGGCGCATTTGCTGTGACAGCAGGAACCTGGGAAGATGGATTCGCCAAAGCTTACGAAGATGATGGTGATGATTATAATTCTATATTGGTTAAATCTCTCTCTGATCGATTTGCAGAAGCTTTTGCAGAATATTTGCATAAAAAAGTACGTAAAGAAATTTGGGGCTACGTACCTGATGAGCAATTATCTAACGAAGAACTTATTCGTGAGAAGTATCAAGGTATTCGACCTGCCCCAGGTTATGCGGCTTGTCCGGAACATTCCGAAAAACAACTGATTTGGGATTTGTTGGATGCGGAAAAAAATACAGGTATGAAACTCACAGAAAATTACGCCATGTGGCCTGGAGCTGCTGTATCAGGTTTTTATTTTTCTCATCCAGAATGTCGTTATTTTGCAGTGGCACAAATACAAGAAGATCAATTACTCGATTATGCTGCGCGTAAAAACTGGGACAGATTAGAAGCTGAAAAATGGCTAGGGCCTAACCTGCAATGACATTGAGCAAAAAACCTTTTAGCCAAGCATGTGAAAATAATAAGCAGCCTATTTTAGAGGTCTTGCATAGAATTTTGGCGGATAGAAAAAAACTGTTAGAAATTGGTTCTGGCACAGGTCAACATGCCGCACATTTTGCTCCTAGGCTGACACATTTAGAATGGCATACTAGCGATATGCCTAATAATCATAGTGGCATAAAAGCTTGGCTCAACGATGTTCCAGTTAAAAACCTGCATCAACCTATGCCATTTACAATCGGTGTTAACGATTGGCCTTTAGGTACTTTTGATGCCGTGTATACGGCGAATACAACACACATAATGCAACCTTCTGAAGCGCAACTTATGATGCAACTTGTGGCCGATAACTTGCCTGTTGGTGGGGTGTTTTGCCAATATGGCCCTTATAAGTTTGATGGGCAATATACCAGTGAGTCTAATAAAGCCTTTGATCTGCATCTAAGAGAACAAGGATGTGGTGGTATTCGTGATATTGATGAGCTGACCCTTTGGGCTAAACCTCTGGTTCTCATTGAGAAAGTGGCAATGCCTGCAAATAACTTCATGTTGATCTGGCAAAAACAATAACCTGAATTCGGGGGATGGCTTGTACTGAGTTCAGGGTAAATAACCTTTGAGCACTATAAGCCTATCCAACTTAGGCTTCTGACTGTCTAAAAGGTAAAAGTTTTTCAGCATCATTTTTGTATTGTTCGATTTGGGTATTTTCTTGTTGAATAAATCGCTCAACTGCCTCGTGAAATGCCAATTCTTTGAGTGAATGGTTTGAGTAGCAATAAATAGGCTCAAAACCCCTTAAAATTTTATGTTCACCTTGCGTGCCGGGGTTAAACCGAGCAATATTTTGTTCAATACAAAATTCGATGCCTTGGTAGTAACAACACTCGAAATGCAAGTTATGTATCTCTTCTAAGGCACCCCAGTAGCGACCACAAAGTTGATTTTGATCAAATATAAATAATGCACTGGCAATAGGTTGCCCATCTTTTAATGCAATGACTAACATTAAGTTGTGATGTAAGTCTCTAAAAATTTGTTCGAAAAACATTTCAGTTAAATAACCGTTATGACCACTACGTTTTAAATAGGTTTGTTTATAGCAATGATAGAAAAATTGCATGTTTTCTTCGGTTAAATGCTCGCCGTGAACGCGAACAACTTTTATTCCTTCGGTGGTGACTTTAAGGCGTTCTTTTTTCACATTCTTTCTTTTACGTGAATTAAAGTGCGTCAAATAATCTTCAAAAGATGAATATTGCCGATTAAACCACTGGAATTGCACAGAATGGCGTTGTATTTGACCATGTTCATGGAGTAACTGGCTGATGTCTTGTTCAACAAATAACCAATGCATGGAAGACATGCCAGTCAATTTTAATTGATTAGTAATTTCTTGGCATAAAATAGGTAATAGTTGCTGTTTACCTACTCTTTCGTCGAGCATTAACCTCGCGCCAGTGACGGGGGTAAAAGGAATGGCTGCGACTAATTTGGGGTAATAGTTCACGCCATATTGTCGATATGTGTTTGCCCACGCGAAATCAAACACATATTCTCCGTAACTATGTGTCTTTTTGTATAATGGTAAGATGCCAACAGCCATGGAATTTTGGTAGATTACTAAATGAAACGGCTGCCAACCTGATTTTCCGCCAACTGACCCCGAGGTTTCTAAAGCGTGCAAAAAAGGGTATTGACAAAATGGGCTGCTGTCTTTAGCTAAATTATCCCAAATTGTTTGACCAATTTGTTCAATTGAGGTGCTAAATTTGAATGTATATTTTGAGCTTGATATTGACAATATTTGGCCTAACCTTTTGCTAAGTTTACTTCCCTAATATGGCAGATAATGACGTTAAGATCATTAAATATACCATCACAAGATTACTTGCTGGGCGTGAGCACGGTAAACATAAATTACTCAAGAAGCTATTGCAACGGGACTTTGAGCGTCATCTTTACCTCTAATGGATAGATAAATTTAATCAGCATAATTTACAAAGTAATGAGAGGTTTGCTGAATCTTTGATCCGCGGTCGTGCTAATTAGGGCATAGGTGAATCAAGAATAGGCAATGAGTTAAAAGAACATCATATTTCTGCATAGATAGTGACCGCAGCAATAACTGAGCTTAATCTTGATTGGTTCGAATTGGCTGTTAAAGTGTTTGAGAAAAAATATGCTAATAAGCCTGCTAAAGATTTTAAAGATCAACAAAAACAGCAGAGATTTTTATATTATCGTGGTTTTACTCATGAACAAATTCACTATGCAATTGAATCAACAAAAGATTAACAGACTTTAGTGTTAACGCTAGCCTTAACAAAAGACAACTAAACTGATATCTTTGGCGCCACAAGCCGTATTTATGCCGCTTAGGGCATATTTGAACCCCATTAATTATTAACACTTCAGGATTGTAAATGAGTAAAACAACCGCCGAGATCCGGTGCGCATTTTTAGATTTCTTTGCCGCTAGAGGACATCAAAAAGTATCCAGTTCATCTTTAGTTCCAGCAAATGATCCAACACTTTTGTTTACAAATGCTGGAATGAACCAATTTAAAGATGTGTTTTTAGGTACAGAGTCTCGTAGTTACGACAAAGCGACATCTTCGCAACGTTGTGTACGAGCAGGTGGTAAACATAATGATCTTGAAAATGTAGGTTATACAGCCCGGCACCATACTTTTTTCGAAATGTTAGGTAACTTCAGCTTTGGTGATTATTTTAAAACCGAAGCAATTCAATATGCGTGGGATTTTTTAACCACAGAATTAGGCCTGCCGAAAGATAAATTATTGGTCACCATTTACCACGAAGACGACGAAGCTTTTGATATTTGGGCCAATAAGATAGGTCTGCCAGAAGATAGAATTATCCGTATTAGCACTTCAGACAATTTTTGGTCTATGGGCGATACTGGCCCTTGTGGACCTTGTTCAGAAATTTTTTATGACCACGGTGAACATATTTGGGGTGGCCCGCCTGGCTCTCCGGAAGAAGACGGCGACAGATTTATTGAAATCTGGAATCTGGTGTTTATGCAGTTTAATCGTCAAAGTGATGGCACTATGCAGCCTTTACCTAAACCTTCTATCGATACGGGAATGGGCTTAGAGCGGATCTCAGCGATTTTACAAAACGTACATAGCAACTACGAAATTGATATTTTTCAGAATTTAATCGAAGCAACTGCCACAGTGGTTGGCACAACCGATAAACAAGATAAGTCATTACGTGTTATTGCTGACCATATCCGTTCATGTAGTTTCTTGATTTGTGACGGTATTATTCCCTCAAATGAAGGCCGCGGATATGTATTAAGACGTATTATACGCAGAGCGGTAAGACATGGTAATAAACTCGGAGCCAGTGAGGTGTTTTTCTATCGTTTGGTGGAAGCATTAGTAACTCAAATGGGCGATGCCTATCCTGAATTAGCTGCCAACCGAGAACTTATTGAGAAAGTATTAAGAACTGAAGAAGAACAGTTCTCTCGTACCCTTGAGCGCGGCATGAGTATCCTTAATGATGCTCTTAACGAATTAACATCCAATGTGGTGCCAGGTGAATTGGTCTTTAAACTATACGATACATATGGTTTCCCTGCAGACTTAACCAATGACGTTGCCCGTGAAAAAGAACTGAGTATTGACGAAGAAGGTTTCCAAGCTGCTATGGCGGCTCAGCGTAAACGTGCTCAACAAGCTAGTCAATTTGATACGGATTATAATGAGCAACTAAAGTCTAATAGCACTTCTGAATTTACAGGTTATGATCAGGTTACTAATCAAGCAGAAATTGTTGAATTGTTTGCCAACGGCCAACAGGTAGAAAAATTAAGTGCGGGTGAAGAGGGCGTTATTGTGCTTGATAAAAGCCCTTTTTATGCTGAGTCAGGCGGACAAATTGGAGATACTGGCGTACTCAAAACGACTAGCGGTAGTTTTGAAGTAAGAGATACGGTTAAGTTGGGTAATGCTATTGCTCATAAAGGAAAGGCTGACGCTGATTTTAAATTGGGTGACGTGGTGCAAGCTGAATTCGATGTTGCACGCCGTGAAGCTATAAAGTTGAACCACAGTGCCACGCATCTTATGCATGCAGCTTTGAAACAAGTATTGGGCGAGCATGTTAACCAGAAAGGCTCGCTTGTATCTGCGGATCGCTTTCGTTTTGATTTTTCACATTTTGAAGCTGTCACTAATGTCGAGCTTCAAAGTGTTGAGACGCTAGTTAACCAGCAAATTCGTGCCAACCATAGTTTACAAACCAAGTTAATGAATTTGGATGAGGCTAAAGATGCAGGCGCAATGGCTTTATTTGGTGAAAAATATGCAGAAGACGTGCGTGTTGTCACTATGGGAGACTTTTCTATGGAACTGTGTGGCGGAACACATGTCAATAGAACAGGTGATATTGGACTGTTTAAGATTGTGTCAGAAAGTGGTATTGCTGCCGGTGTCAGAAGGATAGAAGCGGTCACTGGAGGTAAAGCCCTTGATGTAGTGCAAAGCCAAAGTCAACAACTGAGTCAAATGGCTAGCCTATTAAAAACTGATCCTCAAGGCTTATTTATCCGTATAGAACATGTATTAGAACAAAATAAAATAGTAGAAAAAGAATTAGAAAAGTTAAAACAACAACTCGCCAGTAATGCCACGACAGACGTATTGTCTGAGGTATATGAAATAAAAGGCGTCAAAGTACTGTCAACTGTATTACAAGGCATTGAAGCTAAAGCACTGAGAACTATGGTCGATGACTTTAAGAACCAGTTAGCTAGTGCGATCATTGTTTTAGGAATAGCTGAAGAAAATAAAGTCAGTTTGATAGTGGGGGTGACCAAAGACTTAGTGTCTAAGGTTAAAGCAGGTGAGTTGGTTAACTTTGTTGCCCAGCAGGTTGGCGGTAAAGGAGGAGGACGTCCTGATATGGCTCAGGCAGGTGGTTCTCAACCTCAAAACTTAGATTCAGCCATTGCTTCAGTGCAAGCTTGGCTAGAAGAAAAGTTGTAAAAGTATAAAGGTAGTAAAACAAGAATTTTTCGGTTGTTTTTTGTGGTGACAACAAAAATAGGGAAAAACCGATAGGGTAAATTTTCTGGCTTAGCTGGTAATTTACACTAACTTTAACGAAGGGATCGTGTTTTTAACGGAAATAGGAGCAATAGAATGCTAATTTTAACTCGTCGTGTTGGAGAAACCCTAATGGTTGGTGATGACGTCACCGTGACAGTATTAGGGGTAAAAGGGAATCAGGTAAGAATTGGTGTGAATGCGCCTAAGGAAATATCTGTGCATCGTGAAGAAATTTATATGCGCATCCAAGCTGAAAAGAACGTGCAACTTGCCGCCCATGAACAGGAAGCAAGTCCAGACGAAAACTAATAGCAATTGGACTTAAAAAAAAGCTGGGTAACCAGCTTTTTTTATGGATGATGAATTTATATTTTCTTTCAAATCTGACAAAAAATAAGCACTTAGCCAATAATCGTTTAAAATCCCAGCAAGCCGTCATTAACTTCATAAAAAGTGTTTGACTTACTCATGTGGATCGGTAAACTTCGGCTCCTCATTTAGGAGACGTTAACCCTAAGTCAGGGTGACTAAAGCGAAGTGCTTAGAAATATAATCTAAGTAAATTAGCCAGAAAAATCTGAAGATGAGTGTAAGATCTAAGTTCCGGAGAGGTGGGTGAGTGGCTGAAACCAGTTCCCTGCTAAGGAACCGTACGTTTATTCGTACCGAGGGTTCGAATCCCTCCCTCTCCGCCATTAGGTTTTGATGTGAAAGTTTTCAATGCGCGTGTAGCTCAGCTGGATAGAGTACCTGGCTACGAACCAGGTGGTCGGAGGTTCGAATCCTTCCACGCGCACCATATTTCAAAGATTTTTTAGAAGATAGTTAAATGTTAGTTATACTTCTAAAGCAAACCGGTTTAAGCGCGTGTAGCTCAGCTGGATAGAGTACCTGGCTACGAACCAGGTGGTCGGAGGTTCGAATCCTTCCACGCGCACCAAATAATAAAGCCCATAAAATTTTATGGGCTTTTTTATTGTCTCGAAATTCTAAATCCTTTTTGATAAATCAAATTAACGGTTAGCCAATTGAATTGGACTCTCTTTGGAGTGTTTTATGATACTTCATGTAAGTATCATGTTAATGGTTTACTTGAAGTGGGTAAATATTCACAATATCCGAATATTTTATTATTCTTTATGCACTTTTCCTCTTGGCCTTTTGTTGTGTTTTCTTAGGCTGCATGGTACTTATCACCTACTAAATTGTTTAATATTGAGATCACGTTTGTATGCAGCCTGAAGTCGCAAATGCTCTTGTCGAAGCCGCTAATTTATTAGTTGTTGGAATGGTAGTGGTATTTCTGTTTTTATCGATGTTAATTGGTGCAGTTACTTTGATTGCTTGGATTAATAAACTTATTCCCGATGAGTCGCTAAACACTATAGAAAACCACTCAAAATTTACTAATAACACTTTGCCTAATAACCAAGGCGTTTCTCCAAAGATTGTGGCTGTGATTAGCTCAGCTATCGTTCAGCACAGACAGCCACACTAGTTTAAAATTTTAAGGAAGTATCCTCATGCGTAAACCACTAGCGATTACAGATGTTGTATTGCGTGACGCTCACCAATCATTGTTTGCAACCAGAATGCGTCTCAAAGACATGTTACCGATAGCAAGTAAATTAGACGATATTGGCTATTGGTCTCTAGAAACATGGGGTGGCGCGACTTTTGATGCTTGCATTCGTTACTTAGGAGAAGACCCATGGGATCGCATTCGTCAACTTAAAAAGGCGATGCCTAAAACTAAGCAGCAAATGTTGTTACGTGGCCAGAATCTTTTAGGATATCGTCATTACGCCGATGATGTAGTAGAAAAATTTGTAGAGCGAGCACATACAAATGGTGTTGATGTGTTCCGTATATTTGATGCGATGAACGATATTCGTAACCTTCAAACTGCAGTTAAAGCAGCTATTAAACAAGGTGCACATGCTCAAGGAACCATGTCTTACACAGTGTCACCTGTGCATTCCTTGCAAACTTGGTTGGATATGGCCAACAAATTACAAGACATGGGTGTGCATTCAATTTGTATAAAAGACATGGCAGGTTTGTTAAAACCATACGAATGTGAAGAACTGGTGACTAGATTAAAAGAATCCATCGAAGTACCTATTGCTTTGCATTGTCATGCAACGACCGGCTTGAGCGCCGCTACCTATCAAAAAGCGATTGATGCAGGTATCGATATTTTAGACACCTCTATTTCATCGATGAGTATGACCTATGGTCATACAGCGACTGAAACTATAGTATCTATAGTTGAAGGTACTGAGCGTGATACTGGTTTGGCTTTGCCAGCCTTTACTGAAATTGCTAGTTATTTCCGTGATGTACGTAAAAAGTATGCAGAGTTCGAAGGTAGCCTCAAAGGTGTTGATGCACGTATTTTGATAGCACAAGTTCCTGGTGGCATGTTAACCAACATGGAAAGTCAGCTGAAAGAGCAGGGTGCTGAAGATAAAATGGATGAAGTGCTTTTAGAAATTCCGAGAGTAAGAGAAGATCTTGGTTTTATTCCGCTAGTTACACCGACCTCGCAGATAGTTGGCACTCAATCTGTTATCAATGTAATAACAGGTGAACGTTACAAAAGCATCAGTAAAGAAACTGCCGGTGTACTCAAAGGCGAATATGGGGCCACTTCTGCACCTGTGAACAAAGAATTACAACTGCGAGTATTAGATGGTAAAGAAGCCATTACATGTCGCCCAGCAGACCTTATTGAAGACGAGTTAGCGGCGCTTACCTCCGAACTTACAGATATTGTCAAAAAAGAATCTATCCAAACAGCAGATGATTTGGTGGATGACGTGTTGACCTATGCATTGTTCCCACAAATCGGCTTAAAGTTTATTAAAAATAGAAATAACCCTGATGCGTTCGAGCCAGCGCCGAGTCAAACACCACAAGTTGCTGCTAGCAATGTTGTTGCGACTGAGGCTACAAGCTCTGGTGCTGCGATGTATTCAGTGCGTGTAGACGGTCAAGTGTTTGAGGTTGAAGTGGCGAAAAGTGGTGAGTTAACCAATGTGCAAGTAGCTTCTAGTTCCGGGCCTGTAGCACAAGGGGCTAGTTCTTCTTCAGCAACAGGACAAACATTAAATTCACCTTTGGCAGGGAATATTTTTAAAGTGCTGGTCAAAGAAGGTGATGTAGTTAATACAGGTGATGTTGTCATCATTATGGAAGCTATGAAAATGGAAACTGAAATTCGTGCCTCCGTTTCGGGTGCTGTATCCAATATTTCAACTAAAGAAGGTGATGCCGTGCAAACGGGACAACCTTTATTAGTTATAGGATAAGGAACACAAATGGAAAAGCTCGAATTATTATGGCAAAGCACCTCATTGGCTCATTTTGAGTTAGGTCAGGTGATCATGATGAGCGTTGGTGCATTATTACTTTATTTAGCTATTGTTAAAAAGTTTGAACCTTTGCTACTGTTACCTATTGGTTTTGGTGCTGTATTAACCAACATTCCGTTGGCCGGTTTTAGTGATCCTGGTGGATTGCTTTACCTTGTTTATCATGTTGGTATCGATACTGGGGTCTTCCCATTGCTGATTTTTATGGGCGTTGGAGCAATGACGGACTTTAGCGCATTGATTGCCAACCCTAGAATGTTGCTACTTGGCGCTGCAGCCCAATTTGGTATCTTCGGTACACTATTTGGTGCGATAGCCTTGAACATGGTTCCAGGCTTTGAATTTTCACTACAAGATGCCGCAGCCATCGCCATTATCGGTGGTGCTGATGGACCTACTGCTATATTTTTAGCCTCAAAACTAGCGCCTGATCTTCTCGGTGCTATTGCGGTAGCCGCTTATTCCTACATGGCGTTAGTGCCTCTTATTCAACCACCTATCATGCGTTTATTAACTAGCGAAGATGAAAGAAAAATAGAAATGCCACAGCTTAGGACTGTGTCTAAGCGTGAGAAAATTGTATTTCCTCTAGCGGTACTATTGCTTTGTATTTTGTTTTTACCTACAGCTACTCCTTTAGTTGGAATGTTTTGTTTGGGTAACTTAATGAAAGAGTCAGGTGTAGTAGATAGGCTCAGTAATAGTGCACAAAACGAATTAATTAATGTTGTAACTATCTTTTTGGGCTTAGCGGTTGGCTCGAAATTATCAGCCGATAAGTTTTTAACAGTAGAAACGTTAGGTATCTTGGCGCTAGGTGCTATCGCGTTCTCTATAGGTACATCAGCAGGCATATTAATGGCAAAAGCAATGAGTAAGCTTAGTAGCCAAAAGATCAACCCATTGATTGGGGCTGCGGGTGTATCTGCGGTGCCTATGGCTGCAAGGGTGGTTAACAAAGTTGGACTAGAGGCAAACCATCATAACTTCTTGTTGATGCATGCTATGGGGCCTAATGTAGCTGGAGTCTTAGGCTCAGCAGTCGCCGCTGGAATTTTGTTAGCTTTGGTAGGGTAAAATAACTAAATTGATTTCGGACTGAGGAATGTCGAAGAATTAAATATTAATTTATATTTCAAAGAGACAATCGATATCAATGGCATTTATCAGGTATTTGATGGGCCACAAATAGCGGTGCTGACAGGCACTGCTTATTCCTAACAAAGGTTACTAAATATGGTGCTAATTTTACTCATTCGATTTAGTGCCATTCCCTATGTGCCACCCAGTGTTAATTATTCTGTCTATTAACCAATGCTTGATGAGAATCTACTAACTTTTTAGTGTATTCATCTTTAGGCCAATTGAATATCACATCTGTTTTTCCCGACTCGATTACTTTTCCATCTTTCATGATGATCACTTTGTCAGAGATATGCCTGACAATACCTAAATTTTGGGAAATAAAAATAAACCCTAATCCCAAATCACGCTGTAATTTCATTAGCAGATTAACTGCCTGAGAACGTACCGATGGATCTAATGCAGCAAAGGGTTCATCTGCAACTATCACCTTGGGATTAAGTATCAGAGCGCGGGCTAAGGCTATTCTTTGACGCTGTCCATCCGACAGCATATGCCGATAAAAAAAACGGTGCTCTGTCATTAGCCCAACTTGTCTTAAGGTGTGTTCTATAAGGGATATACGTTCTTGAGCATTAAGTTTAGTGTTGAGGCGCAACGGTTCTTCCAGAATAGTGCCTAAGGTCAATCCCGGGTTTAGAGACTCATTAGTATTTTGAAAAATCATTCTGATATCGAGGCATCTGACATTAATATTCGATTTATTTAGCTCCACTCCATTCATAAAAATCTTGCCACTTTTGGGTGTTTCTAAACCCACAAGTAGTTTGGCCAATAAGGACTTACCCGAGCCGTTGTTGCCAACAATAGCCAAGGTTTCACCTGCTTTAAAATTAAAGCTTACAGGCCCTAAATCAAAAGTTATCTTCTTTTTTGACCACATGCTTTTTATGGTATTTTGAAAAGTTAAGTCTTCAACTTCGATAAGATCCATTATTTGGCTTTCCAATGCAGCGGAAAATGACAGCTATAAAAATGTGTATGAACCCGTCTAATTTGAGGTATTGCCACGCACTCTCTGCGAGCTCGTGGGCACCTTGGGCCTAATCTACAGCCAATTGGTAAGTGATACAGAGTCGGGATAGTGCCATCAAGTGAGGTGAGTGGGGACTTTGGTGGTAAGTCTTTGCGAAAGCTTGGGGCACTATCTAGCAGAGCTTGAGTATAGGGGTGGAAGGCGCGTTTTCTTAGTTGCTGTAACTCACCACTTTCAACTGTTTGTCCACAATACAAAACTGTCATATAACTAGCCATATTCGAGATAGCTAACAAATCGTGACTGACGAATAAAATACTCATATTTCTTACTTGGTTAACCCTACTAAGTAATTTTAATATTTGTGTTTTTGCGATTACTTCCATGCCTCTAGTGGGATCATCGGCAATAATTAACTTAGGTTCAGAAGCAAGAGCCATGGCAATCATAAACTTCTGCACTACATCGTTGCTAATTTGGTGAGGATAACTATTGAGGCATATTTGATGATTTTTAATACCCACTTTATGCAACAGTTTTATCGCTAACCCTTGTTTTTCAGCATTGCGTTGCCAAAACCAGGTTTTAGTTAACTTGTCAGTAGGAAGCATTTCTTTTAGTTGCTGGCCTAAGGTTAATAGCGGATCAAGTGAATTAATTGGGTTTTGGAAAATCACCGAAATATCTTTACGAATGATCTTTCGTCTTGCTTTGACCGACATGGTCAATAAGTTTTGTCCTTTCCAGGTCATACGGTCGGCAGTAATTCGCCAGCGCACAGGCAGCGCCCCAACAATGGCTTTAACTATCAAACTTTTGCCTGAGCCGGATTCACCCACCAAGGCATGAATTTGACCTTCATGGATCACCATGTTGATTTTATCTAGCGCCTTTACCCAGCCGCCAGATATATCAATTTCCAACGTGAGGTTTTTGATATCAAGTAGGACCATTAGTGTAATAACCTATTTCTAAGGGCTGATCGCAGACCGTCACCAACTAAATTAATGGAAATTATCATGACAAACAAGGCACCACCGGGCACGGCAATAGTCCAAGGTGCAATGTAAGCGACTTCAATACCTTCCAAGAGCATTGCCCCTAATTCAGACGACGGGGCTTGAGCGCCTAGTTTGAGAAATCCTAATGCACTGATATCTAAGATCGAAACGGATAGTGCTAGGGTCGCCTGTACCACTAACATTTCACCCATATTCGGTAATATGGAATGGATAAATATATGCCTTTTGCTGGCTCCGTCGAGTTTGGCAGCCATAATGTATTCTTTCGATAGTTCACGTCTTATAAAGTCGCGAGTTTGGTGCACAAATTGCGGTATTAACGACAGGGCGATGGCCCACATGCTATTAACTAATCCCGGACCTAAAATAGCAATAATAATGATGGCGATAAGTAGTGTTGGAATGGCTTGAATGGAGTCTAAAGTATGGTTAATAAAACTTGAGCGGAATCCTTTGCTCATCCCTGCTAGAGCGCCTAATCCAACTCCCAGCAACATTGCTACTATAACCAGCAATATACTAATACCAAAGGTCATTCTGCAGCCATATATAATCCGAGATAATAAATCACGGCCTAAGGCGTCTGTTCCAAATAAGTGGCTAATGCCACCGTTGGGATACCAAGAGGGGGGGATCAGTAAATCACCTATTTGTTGCATATTTGGATCAAAGGGCGCTAATAAAGGACAGAAAATGGTGATTATTAGAAAAAACGTAAAACAAAAAAAGCCAGCGACAGCGATATGATTTTTTTTGAATTCCATCCAAGTGTACTGCAGCGGAGAGGGATGGTGTTCTTCTTGATATAAGCTAGGTTGTGGCACGTTCAGCCCTTCTGCGTCTTGGATCGGTGAGACGAATAGTGAGATCAATCGACATAGTGAAAATGACAACCAAAACGGATACAGCTAACATTCCTGCTCTAATCGCTGGGTAATCTTGTTGATAAATGGCCTGAATGAGCCAATTACCTATACCTGGCCAAGAAAATATACTCTCTACTATCATGGCGTTGGTTAACAATGTGGGAAATTGCATGGCTAGTAGTGGCAGAATGGGTATCAGCGCATTCCTTATTCCATGGCGCATTAACACTTGCCTAGGGGTTAAACCTCTAGCGTAGGCAGCTAAGATAAACTCACTATTTAAAGTTTCAATTACAGAACGTCTTGTGATGCGCAATATGAGGGTTGTTGTGACAACGGCAATTGATAAAGTTGGTAAAATAAGGTGCCTAAACGCACTAATGAGTGCTGCCTGTTTATCGATAGAATCAGATAATAAAATATCGATTATAATGAAATCTGTGATGCTAGGGATCTCAAATAATAAACTAATACGTCCAGATAGTGGAAACCATCCAAGTTGCAGGGAAAATACTAAAATCAAGAGCAATGCGAGCCAGAATACTGGTATGGAATAACCCAATAAGCTCACCGAAAGCAGACTATAGTCCGTAAGTTTATGGTGTCGTAAAGCAGCTATAAAACCTAATGGTAGTCCAATGAAAAAAGACAGGAAAAGCGCATAAGCACTAAGCTCTATGCTAGCCGGAAGGTAATGGCCAACATCTTCATATAGTGGTAATCCAGAACTAAAACTGACTCCCCAGTTGCCAGCAAATAGTTCACCTATATAATGCCAATATTGGACAAAAATATTGTCATCAGCAGAATACATTAATGCACTATTTTGCATTGCCGTTAATTCATTCAGCCGTAAGCCCGTAAGATTTTCTACTGCTTCCCCAGGAAATAAATAAGCCAAGATAAAAGACAATAAACTCAAAATAAAAAGGGTCACAAGAACAAGATTTGTATAACGCAACAAAACATTAGTCATTAGTGCTTTTTCACTCCACCAAAACGCACACCGCCATATGGATTAATCACTAACCCATCCAGTTCTTTTCTATGGGCTTGGTATCGAGATGCATGAGCAATGGGGATCAAAGGCAGTTGTTCTGCTAAAAGTTCATTGGCCTTGCCATAAAAATAGGTCCGTTCACTGATCTCAGTATACTGTAGCGCTTTATTAATCAATAAGTCATATTCGTCAGAACACCACATTGCTCTGTTAGTGCCTGACTCTATGGCCGCACATGATAATAGTGGTCGGTAAAAATTATCTGGATCGCCATTGTCTGCAGACCAGCCAATTAATACAGAGTCATGTAATCCCTCGGTTAAACGTTCTCTAAATATTGACCATTCGTAACTGATAATATTGACTTGTATGCCGACAACTTGCAGATAGGCTTGGATTAGCTCTGCCATTTTCATGGCATTTGGATTATAAGCTCGTTGCACTGGCATGGCCCAGACCGTCATTGAAAAGTCCTCAGGGATCCCTTCCTCACGCAATAGTTTTATTGCTGCGATTGGATTATAACTAAGAGGTCTAACATCCGCTAAGAATGCCCAGGATGTTGGTGGAACTATGTTCTTTGCTGGAATAGCACTATTAAAATAAATGGCTTCAATCAAGGCATTTTTATCGATTGCCATACCTAACGCTCGGCGCACTTGCGGGTTATTAAAGGGCGGTTTCGAGGTGTTAAAAGCCCAAAAACCTATGTTTAAGCCAGGTTTTTCATCTAATACTAAATTTTCTTGTTGACGTATCACTTCTAGTTCACTGTGAGCTGGTAAAGCAATCGCATCACATTCCCCAGTAAGCAGTTTAGCCAGCCTAAGTGAGCTGGAAGGGGTGATATCAAATATGAGCTTGTCGGTTAGCTCAACTTCGCGCCAATATTCTGGATGTTTTGTATAGCGTATATAACGGTCTTGGCGAAAGCTGGCCAACTGATATGGACCAGTGCCTACTGGCTTATAATCTATTAGTTCTTTTTGATTCCGAGATATTAATTTGTCCGCATATTCAGCGGATAATATCACCGCAAAATCTGTCGCGAGGTTAGCTAAAAAAGAACTTTCTGGATTATGAAGGGTGATTTCTATTCGATAACCATTTATTCGCTTAACCTGTGATATCAATCCGCGAAGATTCAAGCTATCGGTATAAGTATATCTTCCACCAGAAATGTCGTGATACGGGTGATCAACCAGACGCCAACGATTAATGCTAAACAATACGTCGTCTGCATTAAAAAAGCGTGTTGGTGTAAAGGTCTGAGTTTGATGAAAAGAAACCTCTTGTCTCAATTGAAAGGTATAAGTTTTACCGTCATCACTGACTAGCCAACTGGTGGCTAACGCGGGGACGATATCTCCAGTCACTGGGTCAAAATCTATTAATCGATCATAAATTTGGTGGGACGAAGCATCGACCGTCGTGCCTGAGGTATCTAATTGTGGATTAAAGTTGGAGGGACTTCCTTCCGAGCAATATATAATACCATTGGGGTCTGTTTTTGATTGAAGAAGTGCATCACATGCACACAATAAGGTACAGACCAAAATAATTAAAGGTGTCTTGAATCCAGTATTTTTATTGTGCTTTTTGAGAATATTCACGAGTTGAGCTTAAACCATATCTTCATTAGTTTGTTCTAACAAATTATACTTTTTCAAATAACCACGTAATTGATGATAAGTTAATCCAAGTTTTTCAGCGGTCTTTTTTTGATTAAATTGGCTGTCTGCCAATGCTTGCTTTATTAAATCAATCTCAAAATCTTGGGAAAGTTCTTTTAAATCAACTGGAAAATCAAAAGATGAGCTTGTTTTAAGCTCAGAAGTGACTGGAACTTGTGGTAAAGGTTCAACTGATGCAGTCGCAGCAGCAGAAACCACTTCTGATTGCATAATTCTGTCCTGTGTTTTGATTCTTTTTTGTGGTCGGTAAATAGACTCAAAAGGATCCAAAACAATATTATGCACAGGTAAGTTGGGATTATTACTTCGATATACTGCACGTTCGACTACATTTTTTAATTCACGAATATTACCAGGCCAGTAATAGTCCAACAAAGTGCGTTTGGCTTTTTCTGTAAAACCGCTGAAGAGTTCCATATCCAGCTCTCTGGCCATATTAATCGCAAAGTGTTCCGCTAACATCATTATGTCTTCTCTACGTTCCCGTAGAGGGGGTAGGGTAATAACGTCAAATGCTAACCTGTCTAGCAAGTCAGCTCGGAATTCGCCTGAGTCAGCCAAGGCGGGTAAATCTTCATTGGTTGCTGCTACTAATCGAACATCGACTTTGACACTGCGAGACCCACCCACACGTTCAAACTCTCCATATTCAATCACACGCAGCAGCTTTTCTTGTACCATGCCAGAGGTATTGGCCAGTTCATCTAAAAATAGGGTGCCGTTATGTGCTGTTTCGAATCTCCCTTCTCGGCGTTTGGCCGCGCCAGTAAATGCACCTGCTTCGTAACCAAACAATTCACTTTCTAACAAACTTTCGTTTAGAGCTGCACAATTTAGTGTTAGATAATTTTGTTCCCAGCGTTTTGACAAAAAGTGCATGCGGGCGGCTACAAGTTCCTTACCTGTGCCTCTTTCACCAATAATTAATACGGGTTTATTTAAAGGCGCAATTTGTGAAATTTGCTCTAATACCTCTAAAAAGTTATTAGAGTGTCCTAGCAAATTATCTTGTTGGCGAAAGCGGCTCATCAATATCCTCAAAAAGTGGTCTAAACGACTAACTAATAGTCTGCTTACTAATTATTGTAGATCTCAGGGGTCGGCGTGTAAATTAATATTTCTTTAAAATCAATAATTTAGTTAAACCATGATGTTGGCCTGTAAATTGAATAACAATAGTAAATAGTAGTTTGGTAAATAAAACCAATAATCCAGTTAAGTAACAGTATTTAACTAACATTTGATAAAAGAGGTAAAGACTATGGGTATCTTCTCGCGTTTCACAGACATAGTGAACTCAAATATTAATTCCATTTTAGACAAGGCCGAAGATCCTGAAAAAATGGTGCGTTTAATCATTCAGGAAATGGAAGACACTTTAGTTGAAGTGCGCTCTGCTTCTGCGAAGACCTTAGCTAGTAAAAAGGAGATTTTTTCGCAAATCAGTAAAATGCAAAACGAAGCCAAGGATTGGAAAGCGAAAGCGGAGTTAGCTATCAGTAAAGATAGAGAAGACTTGGCTAGGGCTGCGTTGCAAGAAAAGAAAAAATGTGACGAACATGCCAGAGCTTTGTCGTCTGAGCTTAATATAGTCGATGAGCAAATCACTAAATTACAAAGTGAAGTAGGTCAGTTACAAGATAAACTGGCGGATGCTAAAACACGTCAAAAAGCCATTATGCTACGTCAGAAAACGGTTAGCTCTAGGCTTGAAGTCAAGAAGACCTTAGACAGTGGCAAAGTCGATGCTGCAATGGGACGTTTTGAGCAATATGAGCGCAAAATTGATGATTTAGAGTCACAAGTTGATGCGTACGACTTAGGTAAGAAAACCTTAGCTGATGAATTTGCTGAACTTGAGTCAGATGAAGAAATCGATGATGAACTGGCTGCGTTGAAGAAAAAAATGCAAAGCAAATCTACAGCTAGTAAAAAATAATACCTATTCGAGTTAGAAGGAGATAAATTGTGGAAGACGTGATTGGAATCATAATAGCACCTATCATTATATTTATGATCTTTGTCGCTCCGATATGGTTGATAATGCATTATCGGAGCAAAAAGCAAATGAGTCAGGGACTGACTGAAGCCGAATATGGTACTTTGCAAGAATTAGCTGACAGAGCGGAAAAAATGGCAGATCGCATCCATACCTTAGAGGCAATTTTGGATGCCGAGGCACCAGAGTGGAGGAATAAAGTATGAAGACATTTGGCACTTTACATCGTGACCCGAGCAAAGGGAAAATTGCTGGAGTATGTGCTGGTATTGCAGAGTACTTTGGCATGGAGATCTGGTTGGTGCGAATTCTGTTCCTAACTGGATTTTTCTTGTTAGGAGGGCCATTTTTTTTCGTTGGTTACATTGCAGCCTGGTTTATTTTAGAAAAAAAGCCTCACGGCTTGTCAACTAAGCCAAGAGCTGACGAGTTTGTTCAGAAAAACAGCCACAATAAAGCTCAAGGTAAAGGATGGCATAATGTGTCTGAACAAGGATCAGAAAAAGTAGTAGTGAAGTCTAAAATTTGGCAAGCAGGCGAACCACCTAAGCAGGCTTTTATCGATATTAAACAACGTTTTGAAAAAAATGAAACTAGACTCAGAAAAATGGAGACTTATGTGACCTCATCGGAGTTTCAACTCAACCGAGAGTTAAGCAAATTATAATTTATACTCCCGCTGGATCCGACACCTTGATGTGGTATGGGTATAAAAGGGCTAATTGAATGTTAGCCCTTAGTGTTTCTTTTTTAACTACACAAGGCTGATACAGTTTTCATGCAGACTTCTTTTTTCAAACATCCAACCATGCAAATTACCAAACAAAAGCTCAAGCTAACTGCCGCCAGACTGGTTAATCACCATGTTAATTTGGCAGTGACGGGATTAAGTGGCAGCGGTAAAACGGCATTTATTACATCTTTGGTTAATCAATTAATTGAAGCAAATGAAGCTGCGCAGCTACCTTTTTTTTCAGTAGTAAGAGAGTCGCGCTTGATTGGTGTAAAACGGGATGTTCAACCCAACTTAACTTTTAGTCGATTTGCTTACGAAGACGCTATGGCTAAGTTAACTCAAACTTCTTCACAATGGCCTTCTTCGACCAAAGGTATCTCGCAGGTTAGACTAAAAATAAAGTATAAAAAGAGTAGGGGATTGAGTAAATATCTAACGGAAGAGGCCACTCTAACACTAGATATTACCGACTATCCTGGCGAATGGTTGCTTGATTTACCGCTGCTTGATATGGATTATGCTCAGTGGTCTAGGCATTGTGAAGAGGAGCTCAGTGACCCTAAGAGAAATGCGTTAGCTAAGCCATTTTTTGCGGCACTGGCTGATTTAGATTTAAACGCTAAAGGCGATGAATTAGCGTTGCAAAATATTGCCGAGTTATACACTCAATATCTAGTGGATTGCCAGAGTCATGGTTATCAATTGTTACAACCTGGGCGCTTCATATTACCTGGCGAATTGTCAGGCGCACCCGTTCTACATTTTTTCCCTGTTACTGGCACGCAGTTAGAACAACAGGAAGTTGATCTCAATAATCCTGCAAAAGACAGTAATGCCGAGTTATTAAGGCAACGCTTCAAACACTATAAAACCCAAGTGGTGCAACCATTCTATAAAGAGCATTTTAAGCGTTTTGATCGACAAGTTGTTTTAGTTGATTGTTTGTCTGCGTTAAATCGTGGTTTCCATAGTTATCAAGACTTACAAAAAGCATTAGATTGGTTGATGGGGAGTTTTCAATATGGCTCTTCTAATATTCTCAATCGTTTGTTTCAACCTAAAATTGATAAGTTAGTGTTTGCCGCAAGTAAGGCTGATCACATTACACCTGATCAGCAAACTAATTTGGTCAAACTATTAGAAAGTATGCTGCATAGTGCAAGAAAACAAATACAATTCGATGGCGTGATCACCGAGTCGACTGCGATATCGGCTATTCGTTCTTCAAAATCTGGCCTTGGTCAGCTTAATGGTGAGAGTATTCCAGTGCTGCAAGGTAGAAATGAACAAGGCTCCGCCATTACCTTGTTTCCGGGAGAAGTGCCACAAAGTTGTCCAGGTCCGGAATTCTGGAAACAGCAACAGTTTGAGTTCCCCAAATTATCTCCACCGATCCTCAATGCAGAGCATGTACTGCCACATATTAGAATGGATCAAGTGCTCGATTTTCTACTAGCGGATAAACTAGAATGAAGCAATTCCATGACCCCCAAGAACAAAATAAACTCGAGGAAAAATCCCCTGGAAAACTCAAAGGTGCATATGTTTTTAACAACGAAGATGCAGATCCCCAGTCACAATCTATAGTCAGACCAGCGCTCATTGTGACCGATATTGACTCAATTGAAGTAAGTGATGAACCCTTAGGTCAGAGTCAAACTTTGCCGTTCCCTGAAGAGTTAACTATTAAAAAATCAGCAAAAAAATGGTTGTTGTTTTTATCTGCAGCTGTACTTCTAGCAAGTAGTGCCGAGTTAGTATTTTTTATTATTGCCATGGTAGACAAAATGGATTGGTTAGCCGGTGTTTGGCTTGCTATTTTTTCTGTGCTGGGAATTTTGGTTTTGCGTCAAGTTTTTGTTGAATACAGAGGACTCAAACAACTTAAGCGTCAAGGCGACATTCGATCCCAATCTGAGCAAATGGCCAGCACTAGTGTCATTGGATTGGCTGAGCAACATTGTTTGAAAATCGCAGCAAGTCTTCCAAAGAATTATCAATATTTAGTGGCAAATTGGCATGACAGTTTTGATTCACATTATTCAGATAGTGAAGTGTTATCTTTGTTTGAGCACCAAGTATTGGCTCCTATTGATAAATTAGCTATAAAACAAGTGAGCAATAATGCCTCGGCTGCTGGTGTCATGATTGCCGTTAGCCCTTTTGCTTTGTTAGATATGTTGATAGTACTGTGGAGAAATATTCGGATGATGAACCAGGTGAGTGAAATATATGGCTTACATTTAGGTTATTGGGGCAGGGTAAGTCTGATCCGCAATATATTTCACACTATGCTATATGCAGGCGCCGCCGAAATTCTGTCTGATGCGGGTAATTACGCATTAAGTGCCGGGATCACTGGTAAGATATCGACCCGAGTCGCACAGGGAATGGGTGCTGGAGTATTGACCGCCAGGATTGGTTTAAAGGCGATCAATGAAAGCCGTCCATTGCCATGGTTGTCAGAAAAAAAACCAAGTTTGTCGGGTATTAGCAAACAGTTGTTGTCCGATCTAAACAAGCAGCTACGATAGGCTGCTCGCTCAATTGAGCTGGTTTTCATGCTGTGTAGATTTGCATGTTTGTAAGCTTATGTTTACGATTTTGACACAAGGCTAATACACGCCATAGGCTTTAGATTTGGGGTGGGGCGAGTACAATTTTGGATATGTTAACTCATAAATTAATATAATTTCATGTCAAAAAACACCCGTTATAAGTCTCATCAACCAGATGAGACTGGTTTGGTAAATTGGAGTGCGGAAGAAAATAAGATTTGGAGCGCATTGTTACAAAAACAATGGGGTTTGCTCGAAGGACGGGCTTGTGACGAGTATTTAC
This sequence comes from Paraglaciecola arctica BSs20135, assembly GCF_000314995.1. GTDB lineage: Bacteria > Pseudomonadota > Gammaproteobacteria > Enterobacterales > Alteromonadaceae > Paraglaciecola > Paraglaciecola arctica. The sequence continues at coordinate 67,303 of NZ_BAEO01000024.1, forward strand.
ATGGGCTTGAATTGTTGAATTTACCCTCTGACCGTATTCCACAGTTGGCTGAAATTAACTCCGTATTGATTAAAGAGACTGGCTGGCAGGTCAAGCAAGTTCCTTCATTGATAAACTTTGATGACTTCTTTCGTCTCTTAGCCAACAAAGAATTTCCAGTGGCGACTTTTATACGTTCAAATGAAGAATTTGAGTACTTGCAAGAGCCGGATATCTTCCATGAAATTTTTGGACATTGTCCTCTATTGACGAACCCCGCCTTTGCACATTTTACTCATACCTATGGAAAACTTGGCTATGCTGCCTGTAAAGAAGATAGAGCTTTTTTAGCCAGGTTGTATTGGTTTACTGTTGAGTTTGGGTTAGTTAATACACCCGATGGAACGCGAATTTATGGAGGAGGGGTTTTGTCTTCACCCGGCGAGACAATTCATGCCGTCGAATCAAATGATTGTGTGCATATGCCAATGCAGCCATTGGACGCACTTAGAACTCCATACCGCATCGATATTATGCAGCCTATTTATTATGTACTGAAATCATTTGACTCCCTTTTTGATATTGCAGAAATGGATATCATGGCCTTGGTAAGCCAAGCCAAAAAACTGGGGCTATTTGCACCTAGGTTTTTACCAAAAGAGAAACAGAGTAGTTAGTTTTTTGATTAATGTGAGTGTCTTTGTTCATCCATCCTAATGCTTGTTTATTAGTATGTGTAAATCGCCAACTAATAACACTGTCTAAGCACATCCAATTGTAATAATATCTTTACGCTTGCCCAAATTGGGCTGGCCTAGTTTGGCATTAAAACGAGGTTGTAAATGCGCTTAGAAGTAAATTGTCAGGATCGTTTGGGTATTGCTCAAGATGTGTTAGATATATTAGTCGAGCATGAAATTGATCTGCGTGGAATTGAAATTGATGAAATGGGAAAAATTTTCTTAAACTTCCCTAATATGGAATTTGCAGATTTTCAACATTTAATGCCCAAAATACGTAAAATTGAAGGCATAGAAGATGTAAAAACCACTCCTTTTATGCCAATCGAGAGAGAGCAATATCAGCTTAAAGCATTATTACAGACTTTGCCTGACCCAGTTTTTTCAGTAGACACCAAAGGCAAAATCATCTTAATTAATGATGCGGTTGTATCGAGTCTAGAAGTTCCCAAAAATGACATTATTGGCAGTGATATCGCTGAACTACTAAAAGGGTTTAATGTTATTCGTTGGTTGGAAGGTAAAAATCCTCAAGCTCAAGCACAAAGGATCAAATTTTTAGAATTGGATTATTTACTTGATATGTTACCGGTTATGGTACCTGACTCCGATGGCGCTGATATATTGGCAGGGGCTGTTTTTATGCTGAAATCTGAGCTTAGGTTAGGCCAACAGCTTACCGTTTTTCATAAGGTCAGTGTGGATAGTTTTATCTCTATTCAAGCGGATAGCAAGGCGATGAAAAATGTAGTGAAAGAGGCTAAAAGAATGGCCGAGTTGGATGAACCTATCATTATATTTGGTGAAACGGGCACAGGTAAAGAGATGCTTGCCAAGGAATGCCATAATGCAAGTAGACGCAATGAGGGGGCGTTTTTAACATTAAGCTGCGCGTCTTTGCCGGATAATGTGGCTGAGTCAGAATTATTTGGGTATATCTCAGAGACGAGCGAGCAAACGGAGAACAAAGTTGGTTTGTTAGAATTAGCACAGGGAGGCACGTTATTTTTAGATGAAGTAGGTGATATGTCAGCCCAGCTTCAAGTAAAACTTTTGCAAGTATTGCAAAATGGTAGCTATCCCAGAGTGGGTGATGACAAGGAACTGAAGGTTGATGTGCGGATCATTTGTTCGACTCAAAAAGATCTTGGTAAGTTAATGCAAGAGGGACAATTTAGAGAAGATTTGTTTTACCGACTAAATGTGTTGAGTTTAGTTTTGCCCCCATTAAGAGAGCGCAAATCAGATATTATCGCATTAGCGGAGCGTTTTATAAAACAGCACAGCGTTAAATTGGGTCGTAAGGCACCTAAGATGACTAAAGCTTGTGTTGATTATTTACACAGCTACCCGTGGCCTGGCAATGTGAGACAACTTGAAAATGCTCTTTATCGCGCTGTTTCATTATTAGAAGGTATCGAACTAGAGAAAGAAAACATTCAACTGCCGTCATGCTCCGCAACAGTGAGTTTTGTTTCAGAGGAGTTTGCCGGAAGTTTAGATGACGAAGTGAAGCGTTTTGAAAAAGACATATTGATGCGCTTATATCCGAGTTATCCAAGTACAAGGCAATTAGCTAAAAAGCTAGGTTTAAGTCATACCGCGATCGCCAATAAATTGCGTGACTACGGGATTAATAAAAAGACGGTAAAAATAGTGTAACGTTTTTCTTAAAATATTAATTCGAGAATATAATCGAATCCACTGAATAAAATCACACCCACACTCAGAGTGAATGTAGAGCAAAAATAATTATTGTAATAAAAAACTGCTAGTACTTAGCTAGCAGGATTTTCATAGATTTTTAATGGGTAACTCAGTAGTATTTTTGACTTGTTTTAGGGCAAAAGTAGAGCTTAGATGGTCGACTAAGGGGAGATTAGTGAGCTTGGTTTTTAGTAAATGTTCATATTCTTCGATACTTTCAACTATAACCTTCAATAAATAGTCCTTTTCTCCACTAGTGGTATGACATTCAACTATCGAGTCAATACTCTGTACTGCTTTTTCAAAGTCATTTAATGACTCTCCATCATGATTTTTTAAGGTGACATATATAAAAACTGACACGCCTAAGTTTAACTTTTTGCTGTCAAGTAATGTCACTTTTTGCAGAATTATTTTATCTGCTTCTAGACGTTTTACTCTTCTCCAACATGGGGTGTGAGATAAGCCTACTTTTTGACTTAAATCAGCCATAGATACAGTCGCATCCTTCTGCATCACCCGTAAAATTTCCCGATCAAATTTATCTAGTTTCATAAAATATTTAATTGAAAGCGTGAACTTAATTTGTAGCATGATGAAAGTTTAATTCTTTTTCAAGACAAAAATGAGGATATTTATCCTAGTGACTCATTTCTTCTGCGATTTATCCTTGCAACTAGATTAGTTGCTTAAGAAAGTCGCAAAAAATGTCCTATATCTTATGGGATATGATTGTTTTAATAGTCAAGAAAACAAGGGAACAAAATGTCGGTTTTTGAGCATAGCGAATTTGATGGACATGAACATGTGGCTTTTCACCAAGATAAGGCCAGCGGATTAAAAGCAATCATTGCTGTGCATAATTCAAACCTTGGGAATGCCTTAGGTGGGTGCCGAATGTGGCCTTACTCTAGTGACGAAGAAGCATTGCGAGACGTATTGAGATTGTCTAAGGGCATGACCTATAAAGCAGCAATGGCGGGCCTTAAGCAGGGAGGTGGTAAGGCTGTTATTCTTGGTAACCCACGAACTGAAAAAACACCAGAAAAAATGTTAGCTATGGGCAAGTTCATTAATAGTTTGTCTGGACAATATATCAGTGCGGAAGACTCTGGATTGACTGTTGATGACTTGAAGTTAATGGCAAAAGAAACTGCATATGTGTCGGGTATTCAAGCCAAATATCATATCAATTCTGAATCCGCTGACGGCAATCCGGCACCTTCTACAGCGTATGGGGTTTTTGTTGGTCTGAGGACAAGTGTTGAACATACAATGAATTCAGATCTGAAAAACGTGAAAGTAGCTATCCAAGGTTTGGGACATGTAGGCATGCGTTTAGCTAAGCATTTATGTAATCAAGGGGCCAAGTTATATGTAACTGATATTCATCCAGAGAATATTGAAAAGGCGGTCAATGAGTTTTCTGCCATTGCAGTAAATCCTAATGATATATACGACTTAGATGTAGATGTATTTGCCCCATGCGCAATGGGAGCCATACTTGATGCCGAAAATATTGGTAGGCTGAGGGTAAAAGTAATTGCTGGAGCTGCAAACAACCAATTGGCTAAAGAAGTGTTTGGTCAGTTATTAGTAGATAAGGGGATCTTGTATGCCCCAGACTATGTGATCAATGCGGGAGGTGTGATTGACATATACCACCAATCAATTGCTAGCTCTGATAAAGGATTACGAGACCATATTGAAAAAATCAGTGATACATTATTAGAGATTTACCGACGCGCCGAGGCGCAAGGAATTGCCACTAATATAGTTGCCAACCAAATTGCTGAAGAACGTTTTAGTAAATAATTAAATTGTCTTAAAAGTGGGTTGCATATAGCAAGAGCTTTGTTCATAATGCGCCCGCCTTAACGAGATGTATTAGTTAAGGTTTTTCAATGGTGACCTTTCGGTCCCCTCGCAATGATACTTTGTGAACCCGGTCAGGCCTGGAAGGGAGCAGCCGCAGCAAACGACTCATGTGCCGAGGTGTGGCTGGGAGGGCACCACCAATTTCCTTTCTTGTCTGTTTTTAGTCTTTATCTTGTTCCAAAAAGCTAATAGCTTGATTTACAGCATTTACAGCATTCATTTGCATCTGTTGCCGTTCACTTTGAGCTAAATAAAACGACATATCCACTTCAAATCTAATGTAACGAGGAGGGATTTGATTTAAAGCTAAACAGCATAAATCAGCCAAGTAATCTTCACTTTTAGACTTGTTTAAGCCTAAAGCTTCAATTCTTTCTAATACCAAGTGCTCATAGTAATTATGTATATCATCATCTAGTTTCATGTATTTTTCCCTAATAGTTGTTAGTTAATAATTGACTATAAACATGAACAACAGGTTTCGTATAGTATTTTAATAAATTGTTATCTCAAGAAAGTAAACGTTTCCTTTGAGAAAGGAAATTTCTAAAACAGATATTTTAGTGAATTATTGTAAATAAAATGATATTTAAATCTGCAGAGAAGTATTTTTGTTATATATTATAATCTGACTCATTACTATAGTTGCCCCTAATCCCCCGCTTCCGTATATCCTCCAACCTGAGGTTCATTAACTTTTTTATATTAAAAATCGTTTGAACGATAAGTACTCACTAAAATTGTGGTCTAGGTAGACATACATGTTTACATTTGAAAAACCGCAGATGCGATATGAATAAAAAGGCCGCGCAGCCAACCGGTAAGTTGATTAAAGTCGTTAACCCCAAAGCCCACCCCTAATCTGCGATACCACAATTAACGGTTGTTTATCACGGCGTAACACTAAATGTAGTTCGAGTCGTAGAAGTCAAATGGGTGAAGACAGCAATGAAAAATTAGAGTTTATCCCTGCTCAGGTGAAAGTGATTGAGCATATGCGACCTAAATATACGTGCAAGGTTTGTGAAAAAAAAGGGGATTAGCAACCAAATCAAACAAGCGCCGGTGCCCAATAGCTTTATTCCAAAGGGTTATGCCACGGATAACTTATTAAGCCAAATCATCACCAGTAAATATCAGTATGGCTTGCCGCTTTATAGACAAGAGACGATGTTTAAACAATATAGTATTGAACTGAGTCGCAAGACCACCACAGATTGGATGAAGAAAAGCGCCGATATCTTGCAAGTATTGTACGATAGAATCAGGCAACAACTACTTAAGCATTCAGTTATCCATGCTGATGAGCGAGTCAAAATAAGGAAAAAAAAGCAATCCTCTGCTATAACAGTTTGAAGCTTGGCTGCTCAGCCAAACGACCAACGGCGCACATGCCAGTGCTGTACTTTACACCATAATCGAGACTGCCAAGGCGACTGGACTTACGCCATTCAACTATGTCATGGAATGTTAAGCTACAATAAATGTTTTTTACAATACAGTTACCTTCAATTCGAAAGTATGCTTTTGTTGATGTAACTTTCGAAAGAGCATAGGACGGACTATGGGGGACTAAACGCTGCAAATACTTGGTCCATAGCTTGGGGGGAATACCAAGTCTCAGCATGCCAGTTTTGTAGAACCTCTGCAGTCTGATAGAAAAATTAATACTTGATAATCCAATATTTTTTGTGGGCTGCCTAGAAGTGGAACAGGCCTATTAAAACTGCATGTTATGCAGTCACTCTCAAATCATTGATGGCAGCAAGTTTACTGGTATGGATCACGCTTCAAGGTGTCTAACAAAGAGACATCCTATTGGTAGCCGTACTGAAAAGTTTGACGAAAACATAATTGAAAAATATTCTAAAGAAATTCGTCGCTCATATTTACAGTATGCGCATGAAAAGTATGTAAATAGTGGAGTATGAGTTGACAAGAGTATGACTAATAACCGTTATTTATGGTTAATTAAAAATGTATTCTCGAATTCTTCTATTGTTTTTATAAAAAGAAACCTCTTAGACACAGTTTTGTCATGTTGTAGAACAGACTTTCGCAGTGGCTTTGCCTAGTCTATAAGTTTAGAAAATATTGCTAAATATTTCTCGATAGAGGAGGATTCAAATCGACTTTGGCAATAAAAAATTTCAATCATCAATTCTTACTATTAGTTATTAAGACCTATTAGCGCACCCCTAAAATTTGTTAAAAGAATAGTGTGATTTTTGAGGCTTAAAATATGAACGTTCCTTATTAAACTTTCTTGAAAGAAAACGAGCTGTATTTACTGCCAGCAAGGCACACGTTACAAATAGTGTACATTAATAAATTGTAAGTTCAGGTAAAAAAATTAAGCCTGAGCTATAACCCGTTATTAAGCATTATAAGTATTCAATTTGCGAATGAGGTTAACAGCTTAGGTAACGTCTGGTTTGCGTGATATCAAAATAAATGCCATAGATTTGGCACTACTTTTTAACGAAATATGAATTATTACTTTTGCTCTACGCACAATTATTTAGGTCAGTTGATCTCTGATGCTTGGAAAAGAAGAAATCACTGTTTGAAATATTGCAACTATTTAATTTAAATAAATGTGAGCTTTAAGCCCAAGTACTTCCTTGACAATTTGCTAACATCCATGTGAATATTCTCCAGTCTTAGACTTCTGTAAAATGAATTCTAAGCCCCTTAAACAACAGAGCTTAATAGCCCCTTGTCAACAAATTATATGGCTTGACGAGGATTTAAAATAAAAGAATTGGTTGGGAATTATGTCCAAAATGAGCAAGAGAAACCTTATTGCTTCTGCCGTCGTTGGTGCTTTAGCACTCGGTAGCAGCGCCGTTGTCTCTGCAGATCCGTTAAATGAGCTTCATAAAGAAGAAGCAAAAATTCACGCGGCTGCAGCGAAATCCCAAGAGAAAATAAACAATCTGTATGAGCAGTCACAGGAATTGTTTATTGAGTATCGTGGTGTTGTTGACGAAACAGAAAATTTGAAAGTGTATAACGATTATGTTGCAACACTTGTAGCAGATCAGCAGCGTAGTATTGATTCACTACAAACTCAGATTGATGGTATTGATGGCGTTAAGCGTGGCGTAGTTCCGCTAATGTTTAGAATGATTGATAGCCTTGAGAAATTTATTGCTCTTGATGTGCCAATCAACCTTGAAGAGCGTAAAGAGCGTGTTGAACGTTTACGCGACATCATGGCTAATTCAAATGTCACTACCTCTGAACAGTTCCGTCAGGTAATTGAAGCGTATCAAATCGAAAACCAAATGGGTGCAGCGAGTTCTATTCGGGCGTATCAAGGTAAGTTGAATTATCAAGGGACTGAAATCACAGTAGATTTCTTTAATCTTGGTAGAACAGCACACTTAGCTTTGTCTCTAGATGGAAAAAGTGCGTGGGTTTGGGATAATGATGCTAGAGCTTGGGAAGAGTTGGGTGCTGAATATTTAAGTGCAGTAGTTACAGCTGTGAAAATGGCGAGTAAATTGTTGCCACCTGATCTTCTTAAATTACCAATCAAAGCTGCGGAGTGATATTGATGAAAACTGTATTTAAATCCATATTAGCTGCTGCGTCGATTGCTTTAATGGCTTCTTCAGCACAAGCAGCGAATTCTTTAGAAGACCTTCTTCAAGAAGTTAAGAAAAATCGTGTTTCTGAAGCACGCATTAACAAACAACGTGAGGCAGAGTTCCAATCGGCTCGTGCAGATAAACAAGCATTGTTAAGAAAGGCGCAAGCCGACCTTAAAGCTGAAAGATCTCGTGAAGATAGATTGAAAAAAGCATTTTCCGATAACGAAGTAAGACTAGCCGAGAAAGAAGTTGAGTTAACTACAGCTACTGGTACTTTGGGCGAGATGTTTGGTGTAGTTCGTCAGGCATCTGCAGAAGCCTATGGTCAGATTTCTACTTCTATTGTTAGTGCTGAATTCCCAGGGCGTGGCGCATTTTTAAAGCGTATGTCTGAGGAAGCTAAAGGCCTTCCCAATATTAAAGAATTGGAAGATCTATGGTTTGCACTACAAACAGAAATGACCGAGCAAGGACGAGTTTCACGCTTTACTACTGAAGTTGTTAGTTTAGATGGTGGTTCTACTCAACAAGAAGTGGTTCGTGTTGGTACGTTCAACTTAATTGGTGAGCAAGGTTATTTAGTTTACGATTACGAAAACGAAATGGTCCAGCCATTAGGTCGTCAACCTGATGGATACCTAGTGAATTCTGCTATTGAACTTAGAAATGCGACTTCAGGTCTTGTTCCATTTTATGCGGATCCTTCAAGCGGCGGTATTCTTAGCTTATTGAAAGAAAAAGCGACTATGATGGAACGTTATCATGCGGGTGGCACAGTTGGTTATACTATTACTGTGATGTTGTTTATAGGTCTAATAATAGGTCTGTATAAAGTTGTTACTCTCACTTTAGTGGGCGCGAAAATGAAATCTCAACTTAAAAACGTGGCTAACCCTTCTAGTGGCAACCCTCTTGGTCGTATTCTGAATGTTTACGCTGAAAATAAAACCGCTGATGCAGAAAGCTTAGAGTTGAAGTTAGACGAAGCTATTCTTAAAGAGTTACCTAGAATTGAAAGTGGTATTAATATCATTAAGATTTTTGCGGCTATAGCTCCTTTATTAGGTTTGTTAGGTACAGTTATCGGTATGATTGAAACCTTCCAACAAATTACTTTGTTCGGAACGGGGGATCCTAAATTGATGGCAGGAAGTATTTCAATGGCATTGGTAACAACTGCTTTGGGTATTATTGCTGCACTACCACTATTGCTGACACACAGTATTGTTGCGGGTCGTAGTAAATCAATTGTACATATTCTCGATGAACAGACTGCGGGCATTATAGCTACGCATGCTGAGACGGAGAAAGCCTAAGATGTTATTTCTGATAGAACAATGGGAGTCTGTCAGGGATTTTATTGCTGCTGGCGGTGACGTGCTTTATGTTGTCGCAGCTGCGCTCTTTCTTATGTGGGCATTTATGATAGAGCGCTTCTGGTATTTGGCTTCAGTTTTCCCAAAATTAAGAGATGAAATTATCTCTAACTGGGATGCACGAGAAGACACTACCTCATGGTATGCGCATAGAATCCGTGACACATGGATTTCACAAGCTTCAGATGGTCTAGGTACAAGAATGTTATTAATTAAAACTCTTGTCGCTATGTGCCCTCTAATTGGTCTGTTGGGAACAGTTACCGGCATGATCGGTGTGTTCGAGACCATGGCAACTCAGGGTACAAGTAACCCTCGTCTAATGGCCGCAGGGATATCTATGGCTACTATTCCGACTATGGCTGGAATGGTTGCTGCTTTATCTGGTGTTTTCTTTAGTTCTCGTTTAGAAGCTAAAGTTAAAATTGCTAGAGAAAAGCTTGTAGATGCCTTGCCCCATCATTAAAGAGAGGATCTTATGGGTCGTAAAGTTCGAGTAGAAGAAGATGCCTCAATTGATATGACACCTATGCTAGACATAGTGTTCATAATGTTGATCTTCTTCATTGTTACTACTGTTTTTGTAAAAGAAGCAGGGATTGAAGTCAATAAACCTAATGGTTCACTTGCTGTCATGCCTAAAAATGCAAATATTTTTATCGCAATAACAGAAGATGGAAAAGTTTGGATTGATAAACGTCCGGTTGAAACGGAACTTGTTCGTTCTAATTTAGAGCGTTTAATGGCTGAGCAACCTTCTGATGTAATAATTATCCAGGCTGATAAAGAAGCTGAACACGGGCTAGTTATTGAAGTTATGGACCAGATTAAAGCGGCTGGTATTGATCGCATCTCAATTGCAACGGCAGGTAGTTAATATGGGTCGATTAATAATTTCTATATTGTTAGGTGGTGTAATAGCCTTCCTTCTTTTTATTGTGATGGCAGAGTTGATTTCTAATTCTGGAAGACCACCACCGGAAGCTGGTAAAACGGTTGTAATCGATATTGTTATGTCTACGCCAGACGATTCGACACAGCTTAGGCAAAGGGTTCCGCCACCACCGCCACCGCCACCTAAGCAGCCACCTAAAATTGAGCCTGTTGAACCGGATGTGGCTGAAGTTAATACAGATGGATTAGGCTTTAATATGCCTAGTGTTGATGTAGGAGGTGCTTCGGTCAATATTGGTAGTGTGGGTGCAATGCGTGATGGAGATGCTACACCTATCGTAAGGATTGAACCAAAGTATCCGGTTCAGGCTGCGCGAGATGGTAAGGAAGGCTGGGTTAAATTGTCTTTTACTATCAATGAAGTAGGTGGTGTTGAAGACGTCACTGTTATTGACGCGGATCCCAAACGAGTGTTTGACCGTGAAGCAAGGCGTGCTTTAGGTAAATGGAAATACAAACCTAAGATAGAAGATGGTAAACCGATGAAGCAATTCGGGCTAACAGTGCAACTAGACTTTAAGTTGGATCAATCATAATGAAGAAACATCTAAAACATTTATGTGTGGTTTCAGTGATGTCTGTTGCCACTATTATACCGGCCAGTGTTTATGCTCAGGCATCTGCTCCTATTGCATGTCCTGATTATAAACGCGGAGCGACTAACATTCCTGGTCAAAAAGTAGGTAAAAAGGTTGGGAAGGCCCTTGAAGCTTACAATGAAGATTTAGTTGATGAAGCATTAACAATTCTTTATGAAATAGATACTTCTGATACATTTGATCGGGCGTTTGCCGATAATTTTATCGGCAAATTATTAGCATCTCAAACTGGTAAAGCAAAGAAAGCTATCGAGTACTTGCAAAAATCAGTGGCGCCTAATAAGTTAAATGATTCCGAGCAGGTTCAGACGATAAAGTTGATTGCCGACTTGAGTCTTCAAGAAGAGGAATATGATAGTGCAATTAAGTACTATCAGCAGTGGATGAAGGTTACTTGTAAAGAAGACTTTGATGTCTACTTTAGAATGGCTAACGCTTATTATCAGACACAGAAATATGCTGACATTATTGCGCCCATCAATAAGGCAATAGCCTTAGCTGATAAGCCTAATAAGACTGCCTATGCTCTTAAAATGACTTCTTACTACAATCGCAAAATGTATAAAGAAACAATTGAAGTGCAGGAAGAGACAGTTAGGATATTTCCTGATGACAAAGCTCAGTGGACACAGCTAGGATTCTTCTACATGCTTGTTGAAGATCACAAAAAAGCATTGTCTACGTTTGAGATGGCTTATAATCAGGGGTACTTAGTTAAAGCGGCTGAATTTAAAGCGCTTAGCCAGTTGTATTCTATGAATGATATACCTATTAAAGCTGCGCAAATATTAGAAAAGCACGTCAAGTCTGGCATAATCAAAAAAGACGAAAGAATGCTTACAAGTATTGCTTCATCATATCAACAAGCTAAAGAGTTTAAAGAAGCTGCTGACTTCTATGGACAGTCAGCTTTATTGGGTTCTGATCCTGATTTATATCAGAAGCAAGGTATGGTGTATTACGCTTTAGAACGTTATAGCGACGCTATAGTTTCTTTACAAAAGGCTTTGGATGGCGGCTCTGATAAAACAGGTGCTATTCATTTAGCGATGATGCAAGCTAATTTTGATAAAGGTGACTTTAGGTCTGCTTACAAACATGTGCTGGAAGCAAAAAAGGATAATTCCACAGCTCGAAATGCTAGGAGTTGGGAACCTTATATCAAGGAAAAAGCGAAGAATCGCGGTATTAAGCTTTAGTTTAAAAAGCTCCCGTAGGGAGCTTTTTTTTGCGCTTAAATCTTAATTTTTTTGCTGAATTTGATGTTTTGATACACCTAATACTCTAATCTTAAGTCAACGTCTGAAAAGTTAATGCAATATTTCATCTCAGTTTTTATTAGTGCCTTTCTGGTTTTCCAAATTCAACCTATCATTTCGAAAATTATATTGCCTTGGTTTGGTGGTGGAGCCAGTGTCTGGACTACTTGCATGTTGTTTTTCCAATTCTTTTTATTGGTAGGTTATTTATATGCTTATATACTGACCAAAATATTAAGAGTTAAATATCAGATAGCGATGCATTTGGCTTGCTTGTTATTAAGCTTGTTTTTGTTACCTATCAATATTGCTGACATACAAAATATAGTGATAAGTGGCTCGCCTACTTGGGCTGTATTGAAAGTATTATTTTTTAGTTTGGGATTTCCCTATTTAATATTATCGGCGAATACGCCTCTACTACAGCATTGGTTCACTAGCGAAACTAATGGCGCGAATCCCTATAGGTTGTACGCCATTTCTAATGTTGGTGCATTTTTGGCGCTTATTAGTTATCCAGTAGTCATCGAACCTTTTATGCCACTCGACTGGCAGATTAAGTTATGGTCCACTATTTATTGGTTATTTGTACTGATGGTTGGCTGGATTTTTTATATAGTTGCTAAGCAAAATAGCCAAGATAGACTATCTATTGATGAACAACTGATTAGTTCAAAGATTCATTTTTCCAGATTGATTTTATGGTTTATGCTTTCGGCCTTAGGTGTGATTTTATTGGTGTCAACCACCAATGCCTTGACGCAAAATATACCACCTGTGCCTTTTCTGTGGATTGTTCCTTTAGCGATATATTTGCTTACCTATGTAGTGGCATTCAGTAATATTGCTATTTACGTTAGAAATATTTGGCTGCCTTTCTTTATGCTGCTGTCATTTGTTGCCTTGTTAATATATTTCATAGGTGGGCAATTTGACATTATTACGCAGTTATTGATTTATCTGTTGATTTTGTTGTGTGGTTGTATGATTTGTCATGGTGAATTGAATTCACTTAAACCACTACATGGAAATACAACTTTGTTTTATTTGGTGCTATCCGCCGGTGGAGTCTTTGGTAGTTTTTTAGTGACTTTTGTCGCTAAGAGTTTGTTTGATGAGTTTTTGGAATTCCCATTGGCAATTTTTGGTGTTCTGGTTCTAGCTAGTGCTTCAATGTGGTGGAACAAACAAAATAGATTAACCGAAGCTAAGTCCTGTGGCGCTAGTGTTGTCGCCAAAAATCAGCTTTCTATATTAACCACAGGGACTGCCGTTGTCGCACTGGTTTGGTTATTCGCTTTCGGCAAACTTAACAATCAATACCAACAATACGATATTGCTAAGGCGCGAAATTTTTACGGGATACTGTCTGTTAAAGATATCTCTGAGGGCAAAGTTAATGAGAGAAGATTAATTGATGGTACTACCTCTCATGGCAGTCAATCTTTGCCTCTGTCTAAGTCAACAGTGCCTTTGAGTTATTATCGTCCGGGTACAGGCGTACAACTGGTCATTGATGAATTGTCGAATGACAAGCTATTACAAGTAGGGATCATTGGTTTAGGGGTAGGGGCGTTAGCTGCTTACGGTCAATTGGGAGACCATTATACTTTTTATGAACTCAACCCACTAGTAGCAGACTTTGCTAATAGATATTTTAGTTATTTGGACAGTACTGAGGCTGACGTCGATGTAAAGTTAGGGGATGCTCGGGTTACTTTGCAAAATGAATTAGATTTAGGGCATAACAATGCATTTGACTTACTTATCATTGATGCGTTTTCAGGAGATTTAATACCTACTCATTTGATGACCCAAGAAGCATTTTTATTGTATCAGCAGCATATCAAAGCCCAAGGAGTTATGGCTTTACACATCTCCAATAGGCACTTGTCATTATTGCCAGTCATCATGAACCATAGTAAAAGCCTAAATATGCAGGTTATGTTGTTTGAAACACCAGGTGATGGTTATGAACATGATGCCCAGTGGGTGATATTGACAAATAATAGTCTAGTGACCCAATCACCTAAGTTAATGGCTATGCAAACACCTAAAGCTAAGGGGCAATATCAAAACGTCTTATGGACGGATGATTATTCAAGTTTATTAGCAATATTAAAGGTCCTAAACTAAATACTCATTACTGAGCTATTAGGATTTTTGCAAAGCTCATTTTTAAGGCTTGTTCGATTTGTTTTTTGCCACTCAAGCTAAATTTTGCGGCAAGGCTTTGGTCCGTTATATTTTGTAATAATGCGGCTACCAACAAGGCTTGTTCTTGTGTCGTTAAACTTAAAAGGCACGTTGGATTGTTTATCAGGTACTCTTTTAATAGTCTCTTGCAGGTAAAATAAGCCCGTTTCCCAATGGCAAATTGCTTAAGTGTTTCTATATTTTCACATGGACTTACTTTTGCCGTGGTTGCAAATAGTAGAATTTGCAAAATTAAATCTTCAGATAAGTATTGAAAATTTTTATCCATTTGATAAAGCAATTCCTGGTGAAATTCTTTATGCATAAGGCCAGACATTTCCAATGCTCTATTTGTTAAAGGTTTAATACAAATAGCACTGTGTTCACCACTTGATACTTCCGGCTTTACACTAAGTTTTGTGAGTAAAAAATCACGACTGTACCAAAACTTTAGGATGTCAGTATTACAGCCAAAAGACGTGGTTAAAAACTCAATATGTTGCTGTCTCGCCTGTTGCTCTACATATTTAATTAATTGTTTACCCAGCGCTTTTCGCTGATGTTCAGGGGCTATCGCAATTCTACTAATACGCCATTGTTGAGCTAATAGAAAGGGGCTCATGTTATAAGAGGACGAGAGGTTTTGTGCAACTAAATGTCCTTTTACTCTTCTGCTACAATCAGCAATATTGGCGGCAAGTTCACTAAAACAATTGCCTCCTTCTTCGACTATTTGCGCCACGCCAATCAAATCGACACCTCTGCTCAATATAAAACATTCTATTTCAGGAGCATCTAATAAACGTTGTAAGTCGTCTTGGCTGGTTTGATAGTGGGCGTCGATTAATAAACTAAAGATACTCGCGAGTAAATTTTTGTCGCTGGATAATTGTGCCTTTGATACGTGCTGACAGTTAATGGTCTGGTCCATCGACTCAATATTTTGAATACTGTGCGACATATTTTGGAACATTGTATTGAACCAGAATTGTTCTAATGTGTCGTGTTTATACCAGCGGATCGGTTGTATCATATGGACTGTTTTGAAATTGGGTTTCAATAGTGCGAGTTGCTTTATAAAACGCATTTCAAAGCCTCGACCACTGCCTTCATATCCGTGAACTGTAGAGCTAAATACAACCCGCGTAAATTTTTCAGCAAGTTTATTTAGTATATTTACAGGAATTGCAGAGGCTTCGTCTATTAACAACAAATCTACTTTAGATCCATCTTCTAATAAGATATCTATGGGTTTAAAGGTTAATGAACTCGTCTGATATATCACGCTATTTTTAGTTACAAGAGCATCAGGTAATAAGCGTTTAATATGAAAAAACACCTGTTCGACAGTATGAATGTGGGGTGCAGTTAGGCATATCGTTTTTGCAGATATTTGCATTAATTTAGCTGCTGCTATTCCTAACGCTGAAGATTTGCCTCGGCCTCTATCAGCGGTTAATACTAAGGGGCGATTTCTGTGTCCTTGAGCGACACTGCAGATACTTTTTACGGCTAGTTCTTGCTCGCGATATCGGTCATTATTCGAACTTTCTTCAACAACAATTGCCTGACCAAAAAATTTATCTTTAGACAACATAGCGACAGAACTATCTTCATTAAATGCAGATACTAAGTGTCTAATAAAATAGCTAGGTGTATGTTTGTTTTGGTAACCATAAGAAATACGATTAATTTTTTCTGGATCAGCATAGTTTGGCCATTCAGATAATTCAGGACATAGAATAACCATTAATCCATTAGCCTTTACTGTGCCACTTAACGCCATAGCTGCATTGGCTCTAAATCCACTAAAGCAATCTAATACAATCCAGTCATATTCGTGCCCTAATTTAGAACGGTAGTCTTTAATCTCAACGTTATGGTAATTAGTTTGGGTTTCTCCTATCCATAAAGTACTTTGTATATCCTGATCATCTAATAAGCTAATCGCAGCGTTTTTTACCCAATCTTCTCGACCTGTTATGACTAACAATTGTCTGTGACATAACTTTGACTGACGTTGTTGAAACCAACGGAATAGCTGCTCAGGTAAATTCACAAAAATTCTTATTTAAGAGGGTTGGATATTATCCGCTAGTGTAAGCAAACTAACTTAAGAATACGAATGTGGTTTTGCATTATCCTTGTATTTACTTTGATACAATTCAACTGAGGATCCCCTTATCTAATATGAAATACTTGTTTCTAAGCAGATGTATAAATTAAATTGTTATTAATTCAGAGGATAAAAAATTGGTACTTAGAGTTGTTTTACTTATTACTATAAACTTTTTAATAGCCTGCAGTTCATCGGCTACTAGTACTGATGATTATATCGTTGTAGCAGAGAGTGATTTGCCTGATGAGCTGAAAGAAACTTCCGGCCTTTACTGCCCAGAGGTTGGTTCAGCTTATACTGTCAATGATTCTGGGAATAAGCCTATTATTTACAAAATCGACCACGCTGGGCGAATTATAGGTAAAACCATTGTTGCTTCTAAAAATACAGATTGGGAAGCATTGACTGGAGATAGCGAACATTTTTATATCGGTGATGTGGGTAACAATAATGGCAAGCGAAAGTTTGTTCAGATCCATGGCGTGGATAAACAAAACGGTAAAACCGAGGGAAATGTCTCAACAATGTCGCTATTTTATAGTAATAACGATGTTAAAAATAATGAGTATCTCAATCATGACTTTGATGCAGAAACATTGATTAGTGTTGATGATAGCCTGTTTTTATTTTCTAAGAGTTGGAAAACTGGCACCTTATTTATTTACCAAGTAAATAAAACCCAGGCTGAGCAGTTTGTAGAACATATAAGTGAGGTTAAAGGGCTACCTGGTATTATTACAGGTGGTGATTTTGACCGCAAAAACAGTAGATTTATTTTGGTTGGGTATGGTGCACAGTTGCTGGGGCGTATTACCCCCTTTATTGTTATTCTTAATAGGGATTTTACTTTGCAGACGTCTTTCGAACTTTCTGGTTACGGACAAGTAGAAGGGGTATGCGTGTCGTCAAATGGAGAAGTTTGGTTTACCCAGGAAAGTTCTTTATTATCCAAACACAAACTAGTCAAATTAAAAGTAACTAAATAAATACTATTTTGCTCTTACAAATTACCATTCATCTATTGCGAAGGTCTATTTGCCTGTTACACTGCGTCCGCTAAATACGAGGTAGAACAACTGTATTTAGCAACCAAGGGGAGCCATTTGGCTGAGATTTGAGGAAAGACTCATCAACCCTTATACCTGATCCGGATAATGCCGGCGTAGGAATGGTAAGACACTTATCCCCATTTACCTGCCGTAAACCCGGATCTTTTCAACTCATACTGAAGAGATCCTTTTAAATGAAATTTAGTAAAAAGCCACTGGCTAGCTTAATCAGCCTATGTTTAATCAATTCTTATGTATCTGCGCAAAATATTGATACTCAACTTTCTGAGCAATCTGAGCAATCTGAGTTAGAACGTATTATTGTCCGAGGTGCATTGTCAGCCACACCTTTGTCCGAAATGGCGACCAGTATTTCTGTGCTAAATGAGCAAGCAATACAAGATCGCCAAGCCCAGCACCTTGAAGATATATTAAATCGCGCTGCGAACGTTAACTTTGCTAGTGGCGCTAGCCGTGGACGTTTTGTGCAAATTCGTGGTATCGGTGAACGTAGTCAGTTTACCGATCCTATTAATCCTTCTGTTGGTTATCTAGTAGATGGTATCAATTATTCTGGATTGCTCGCTGGGGCAAGTACCTTTGATATCGAGCAAGTTGAAATATTTAAAGGGCCTAACAGTGCGCGTTTTGGTGCCGATGGTCTTGCGGGTATGATCAATGTGCTAAGTAAGGATCCATCAGAGCAAACCAGTGTTAACGCTCAATTTGGTATGGCCAATTACGGTAGCTGGAATGTAGGAGCTGCAGTTGGCGGTGGGCTAAGCGATAGCGTAGATTATCGTTTATCGGTTCATCAAAACACCAGTGATGCCTTTGTGGAAAATACTTGGCTCGGTAGAGATGACACTAATGGTGTTGACGAGTTAACTGCAAGAGCCAAACTAAATTGGCAGGCGACTGACAAGTTATCTATTAAAACAGTCATTCACTTGATCGATGTGGATAATGCTTATGACACTTTTTCACTCGACAGAGACAGAACTACCTTATCGGATGAGCCAGGCGTAGACACGCAAGAAAGTGAAGCTATTGGTGTAACCATAGATTATCAAGGTTTAGCTTGGGCTGATGTACAACTTCAGAGTAGCTTTATGCAAGCCGATCTTGCTTATGGATTTGATGAAGATTGGGGATATGTGGGTATAGCGCCCGGGTGGGAATATTCATCAACAGACTATTATTTTCGAGATCGTGAAGATAGTACTATTCAAGCAAAATTAATCAGTAAAAATAGTGAAGTTAATACTTGGGTTCTCGGATGGTACTTTGCCGACAAAAAAGAAGACTTAACACGTGAGTACACTTGGCTTTCCAATCCTTTTGAAAGTAGCGTAGCACGTATTGATAGCGCGTTATTTGGTCAATATAAATATGTTCTGTCTGATACTCAGTGGTTAACAACCAGTTTACGCTTAGCGTCACAAAAATTTGATTATGACGATTCTAATCTTATTGACCAAGAAATTGATCATACTGACTGGGGGGCAGAGGTAAGTTATCACCAAAAAGCAGGTGATAATAGTATGCTCTACCTTAGTTTATTACGCAGTTATAAAATGGGCGGGGTCAATGGACAGGCACTGAGTAAGGCTGAGGATGATGATTTTGCCGATCTTCAATCATATATACTCAATAATGCCATTTTTGATGCTGAGTCCTTGGTAGGTCTAGAATTTGGCATAAAAGGTACCAACGACGACGGCAGTTTAGTCCTCGATTTTACAACCTTTTATCAAGAACGTAATGATGTGCAATATAAAAACTCTATTGTTGAAGGACAGTCATTTGTCGACGTATATGATAACGCCGCCGATGGTAAAAATTATGGTATCGAAGTTAGCATAAATTATATGTTGTCAGACAATGTCGATGTTTTTACCAATATTGGTTACCTTAAAACCGAGATCAATGGCATTACCCGTCGCGATGGTGATGTTACTGAGACTATTAACGAAAGAGAACAAGCCCATGCACCTAGTTATCATATCAATGCCGGTCTAAATTGGCGCGTTGCCGATAACCTAAACTGGTTAATCGAATTTGATGCCAAAGATGAGTTCTTTTATTCATTTAGCCATGATCAACAATCAGACAATATCTTCATCGCCCATACTAGCCTAGATTACCAAATCGAAAATTGGCAGGTTAGTTTATATGCTCGTAATTTGTTTGATAAACAATACGCCAATCGTGGATTTTACTTTGGAAACGATCCCCGAGACGAGTATGAAGGCCATTTATATGAACAGTTTGGTGAGCCTCGCCGTGTAGGTATCAACTTTAAATATCAATATTAATAACGATATACCAAGCCGGAGCTGACTTATCACTCCGGCTGTAATCATAAGGAATCAAGATGAAATTAGTTGTCGAAATATCCATGTATCCTCTCAAAGAACAGTACATAGAGCCCATTCAGGAGTTTATTGATCGTTTAAATACTCATGAGAGTCTCAAGGTAGTGACGTCTGCCACTAGCACTTTAGTGAGCGGGGATTATCTACCCACAATGCAATTGTTAGCCGAAGAAATGCAACGTAGTCATCAAAAAGTAGGACAAGCCATATTTGTCTGCAAGTTTTTAAATGGCGATAAAATGAGTACTGAAATTTAATGGAAAGTTTTCTAGGGCAACTAGCGGCGACATCTTTTTTGGAGGGCATTGCGGTTGCTTTAGCTTTGGCTTATGTGTGGTTGGCGGCGAGAAAAAATATCTGGTGTTGGCCATGTGCTTTACTGAGTACAGGAATTTATACTTGGTTGTTTTGGAGTGTGTCTTTACCTTTTCATACTGGGCTGAATTTCTACTATTTAATTATGGCTGTTTATGGCTTGATAAAGTGGCGTAATAATCCTGCAGATACTTTTTCTGTGCAAAGCTGGTCAATATCCCGGCATGTGATATGTATTACAGGGCTGACTATTGGAGCCCTGACATTAAGCCATTTTGCCAGTAGAGTGCTGGATGCAAACTATATACATCTAGATGCATTTATAACGGTTTTTAGTGTTTTTACAACTGTGCTTGTAGCCCATAAAGTACGAGAGAATTGGTTATACTGGATTGTCATTAATCTGTTTGCTGCCTACCTTTATTTTGCCAAAGATTTAGCTTTAACAGGGATCTTATTTGTATGTTATACCGGCTTTGCAGTATATGGTTTTATTCAATGGCGAATAGCACCCGTTAAAGTAAAAGGCCAAGCAGATACAATATGAACGACTTAAAGGTTATGCTGGAAGCTGAGCTAAAAGAATTAGATTTTATCCAGTCGGACTTTTACCTCAAAGCTTTTAATGGCGGGACAGTAAATAGTAGTTATCGCCTTGAAACATCTAACAATCGTTATTTTGTAAAAACCTTTGAGTCAGATGAAATTACGATATTAGACAGAAAAAAACTCTTCGATGTTCAACGTGAACTTGCGGTTAAGGAGCTTGCAGTAACACCAATCTATCTATCTAAGTCATGTAGTTTTCAAATTGATCAATGGTTTGATTCACCAACCTTAGATCAAGTTGATTTATCTAACCGCATTATCACCAAAAGCTTAGCGTCTGCACTATCAAAATTACATAACACTAAGATAGATGCGCCGGAGCTAGATTTACCTAGGCAATGGCAACATTATATAAGTCTGATTGATGTGTCTCTTAGCATTTCAGAACAGCAAACATTAGAGAATTATGCGGCTATATGGCATCAAGCCTGCTCGACTAAAACAGTGTTTTGTCACAATGATTTGGCTTTATCCCATGTTACCCATACTCAGCCTAACAAAATTTTTGATTGGGAATACTGTGCCATATCTTGCCCCTATTTTGATCTGGCATCATGTATTGCTGTAAATGGTTTAAGTGCAACAGATGAAGCAAGCTTATGCGCATATTATTCTGAAGAAAGTGAACAACTGTTATCAGAAGTGATTGCCAAAGTCACTATTATGAGACCCCTTGTGGAATTAACTAATAAGCTTTGGTATGAGGCTGCTCGTAAATTATCTTAATAGCCCTTGCTGAATCCAGCATTTTGCGATTTTTTGGATTTATAGCTCATTAAATGTGCAGTTGATCGTTAGATGTCTATAGTAAAAGCAAAATCACTTTACCTTTCGCTTCCCGTCAGTATAATTCAGGCCGTCAGCAGGGGTGTAGTTCCAATTGGTAGAACAGCGGTCTCCAAAACCGATGGTTGGGGGTTCGAATCCCTCCACCCCTGCCAAATAATTAAAAATCAACCTGAGTAGATCTTTGGTTGAAAAGTAAAACGTGATTGTGAAGGGGGAGGGTGAGAACGCCCACGGGGTTGACTAATTTTTCTGGAATAAATTAGAACATGCGGAGCATGGCCTCGAAGGGGTGTAAGGCAGGAAGCTTGGAATACAAATCGTCTGGAACGATTTGAACCGCAACAGCGCCGCTTGCGGTCAGTTACATGGATGTCACTGAGGTAATCCCTCCACCCTTGCCAAATTTTCTTATACGCGTTTTTAAATCGCAACTTATCTCATTAAATTCATGCTAATCTGTTGAAATGGAAAATACTTCTCATCTTGTCTTAAGTGATTATCAACGCGCTATTTTGAATGAAATGGGCGTATCCTCATGGCAGTTAGCTAATGAACAACAGGCTCAAGTAGAAGTCGAAAAGCAACCCCTTAAAGCGATTGCTGCCTTGTCTAAAGTAAAATCAAAAGAAGATGCCCTAGCCAAGTTGCAACAACTCAAAGTGCAAACGCAAACTAGCGAAGCTACTGAGTCTGTGTTAGTAACCTTTTCAAAAAGCGATGCCAAACTGCCAATGTTTACCGATGTATTAATAGCGTTGGGTTTGGATGCTAAACAACAAAAGCATATTTCAACAGATGACTTGAGTCATTATTCGAATTATCCCTTGTGTTGGTCACAAGGTGAAAAGGTTAACTTGTCTGATAAACAACTTATTACCCCAACTTTATCTGCGTTAAATGACCCTGATATCAAAAAGCAACTTTGGCAGCAATTACTAGGTGCCTTATCTCTTGAAAAAAATTAACTAAATAACTGACACCATAAGTTCGATGAAACCACAATTTTCCCCCTTAACAATTCAAAATAGTGATCCGTATTTTGAATTGCATAAACAAGGACAGTATTCACCTTGGTCCCGCAAGATATTTGAAGACTGTTTAACTAAGCCTTATTTTGCTTATTCACTCGACCATGATAATCAGCCATTAGGTTATTACATTGCTATGACAGTATTAGATGAAGTGACATTGATGGATATTGTGGTCAGTTCTGCCCATCAAGGTAATGGTTTTGGCAAATCCTTATTGCAACACCTTTTGGATCACTGTAACCAAAATAATATTCAACAAATTTGGTTAGAAGTGCGTGAGTCAAATGCAGCAGCAATCAACCTTTATGACAATGCCGGTTTTATTTTGGTTGAACAGAGAGTGAATTATTACCCCAGCGCAAAAGGTAAAGAAGATGCTTTGATTATGTGTTGTTACTTAGGATAAAAGTGAAATTTGAATAATTAAGAATGTTATCAGAATAAGGGGGAAGGAGAGGGGGACAAGCCCCCAAATAAAACTTATCGTCGTGCAGCCGTAACATTTAGAGTTTCAGTGTTGTCTTGACGATCAACCGCTAATTTCACAAACTTAGATGAGTTGTAGTTACAGCCCACACACATAGCGATAAATTGGTTCATACTCGGCGCACCGATATTTTTTTCCCAATTTTCGTAAGTTTTGCGGGTTTTTACGTTAGCAAGTTTTGCCATTTTAACTGTAGTTAACCCAGCATCAAGTCGCATTTTTCTTAAGTCAGCACCATTAATATACATTTTTAGTTCCTATTATGATTATTGAAACAACTGCAGAGTGGCATATTAGTATTATTACTAAACTCCGCTTTCATTCTCGATTTCAATAATACAAATAAAAATGTGGATTTGACTCCACGCGGTGAATTAATTGCACTAAATTGGGTAAGTTTATGATTCGTATAGTTAAATTTTTAAGGTCCAAAATTAAATATTCAGTCCCTTACGGGACGAATATATCTTTTATATTTTAACTTAGGCAATCATA
>NZ_BAEO01000023.1 GCF_000314995.1 Paraglaciecola arctica BSs20135
CAGTGGAATATAAAGCAGAATGAAAAAAATCATTTAAGTCTAAATTTAGCTGCTTTTTGACAATGTTTTGCACAATGTCTACAGGGGTAGGGATAGCAAGTTTTCCGTGTTGGTTCCATAAATGCTGCATCACATCATCTAAACTATAATTGCCGTTACTTTTGTTTTTTATTAGTAAATCCAAGCACATAGCTATAACAGCACCCTTGTTGTAATAACTGACGATATTATTTACGGCACTTTCATCTTGTTTGTAAAATTTGGTCCAGGCATCAAAACTGGACTCGGTAATGCTTTGTTTAAAGCGCCCTTTATTACGTAGCAGTCGAGAGAGGTTTTGCCCCACCACTTTTAAGTATTCTGACTGAGAGATTATCCCACATCGAAGTAAACTAAAATCGTCGTAGTAGCTAGTGAATCCTTCATAAATCCATAATTGTTCTGTGTATCGCTCTTGGTCCAATGCGGCACCAAACAACTCTTGAGGTTTGATCCTTTTAACATGCCAGGTATGGAAAAACTCGTGACTGCATAAACTTAGAAATACTTGATAGCCATCTGTCATTTGTTTTACATCAGACAAACTGGGTAAATCATTTCGACTGTACATCAATGCGGTCGAACTTATATGTTCTAGCCCGCCAAATGCATTGTCGGTTAGCAGGGTGATAAATTGATAACGCTTAATAGGTGGAGTGTCGCCAAAGAATTCAATGTGGTGTTGGCATACTTTTGTTAAATCTTTTGTGATGCGTTTAACGTCAGCTTGATGCCCACCTGCAAGGATCAGCTCAAAGTCCACGCCACAGGCTGAAAAAGGTAAAATATCAAACTCACCTAATAACACCGGGTGGTCAATTAGTTCTTCGTAATGATGGGCCCAATATTCTCCAAATGTATGGGGGGCTTGCATATTGGTGGGCATAGTAGTGGCCACTTGCCAGTGGTCTAAGTCTGCTTGCACTGGCTTTTGCAAGGTTAGTCCGCATGGTTTATCGGTTTGCCCCGCAACTGCCAAAAACATATTAGTACCGTTGAAAAACGCCATTTCATCGTTAATGTAGGCACCTCTTACTGATAAATCGAAGGCATAAATTTGATATTGGATAGTCAATGCTGAACTGACAATTGCTGCTTGCCAGGTTTGTTTGTCGAGTTTTAGGAGACTTACAGTTTGTCCCTTATCATCTTGGGCACTGATTTTTATAATGTTTTTGGCGAAATCACGGATCATATAACTTCCAGGGATCCATGCAGGTAACGTTAGGATTTGTCCGTTTTTATCAGGATTTTCAATACGCAAGCTGACATCAAATGTATGTCCTGCAATAGATGAAACGTTTACATTGTACTGAATAAGTAAAGACTGTGGTTGCATGATGTTTCTCTATTTGTTGATATTGTAACAATGTTCTTACACGATAAATTTGGACTAGTAGGTTGTTGTTGATATAAACTTTATTTTCATCAACTTAGCAGGCGTAAAGCCAATTATAATAACAAAGGCGTTCAAGGATTTTTAATTAAATGGCAATTTTGCAGGAAAAAGTTGGGTTAACCAATAAAGACCTAAAAAAAATTCGCTCTATGCGTCCTGGCAGACCCATTGATTTGCAATTGAGCACAGCTAGCACTATCAAAAGGGTGAGAACCGAATTTGTAGGGATGGATGGTACACGTTGTATGATCTTCAGATATCCAGATGAAGGTAAGTGGGGGTCGTTAGGTGATGGGATATTTAAAGATAAGTCAATCATCGCTAGATATATCCTTGAAGATGATACTGGCGAAATTATAGCCTTCAAAGTTAACATCATATTAGTAACGACTAAACCTAGCCATTTGATTTTTACTAGCTTTCCTTTGTTCATTCAAAGTCATGATTTACGTGTTGAGTCCAGAGCACAAACTCGAATTGCTACTAGTCTATTTGATACACAAAGTGACTCAGCAATATGCGACTCTGTGGTATTGGATATATCAATAAAAGGATGTCGAATGAGTATTGATAAAAGGGCAAGTGGAACTAGACCAAAACTCAAACAAGTTGTGAATATGTATTTTGCAGCATCTAAAGATAAGATGTCTTTTCTTACTGGCACTATAATGAACAGTAAATCTGATGAAGTTAACCTATATTATGGGGTTAAGTTTGAGACACCTGAAGAAAAAGTTAATGAGCTACTACAGGGTCTCATGTTGGTAATGGACTAATTCCTGAATATACTTGCCAAGTGTGCAGGTTTTAATTGATGCAATGCAATGGAATTGTTAAATTAGGGTTAATAAAATATTAATGAGGTTTACATGCGTCAAATAGAATTTTTGTTAAATGAGTACGGTGAGAGTCACAAAAATAAAACCAATATCCTTATCCATGCAATTGCAGTTCCGGCAATATATTTTGTCAGTCTAGCTCTAGTTTGGTCTATTCCAACTCCTGCTTTTCTTGATCACTTTGCTATTACTTGGGCGCATATTTTGGTTATCCCAATTTTGTACTACTATTTTCGTTTGTCTGGGCCAATAGGCGCAGCTATGACGCTACTATCCGTATTGTCTTTATATGGAATTGTTCTGCTGGAATCGCTAGATATTTCTGTTTGGCAGTTCAGCCTCGCTTTGTTTGTAGTGATGTGGATTTTGCAATTTGTTGGACATAATATTGAAGGCAAAAAACCTAGTTTTTTAAAAGATTTACAATTTTTACTAGTGGGACCTGCTTGGTGGTGGGTACATTGGTTAAAACGTTTAAATATCAATTACTAAGCCTACAGGTTAAATCTACAATCAATTGCGTTAAAACACCGCTAATCTAAGACCAAGTGAGAGTTTACTTGGTCTGTTTTTTGTATACTTGCTTTCTACTCATTATTCAGGAATACATGTGCCTCAGTGGGAAAAATTAGTCGATAGCCGAGAACGCTTGTTTTGGACCTTACATACAGCAGGCTGGTGTGGCTTTGCTATTATTTATTACATTGGCTCTTTTCTTCAAGATATGCGCAGTATTTGGCTGTTTGTCATAATTCTTAATGCCTATTCAGGCTGGTTGCTGACTATCCCGCTTCGATATATATATCGCAAAGCGTTAACTTTAACCCCCCTAAAAATGCTGATTTTGGTGGGAGCAAGTTTATATTTTACTGCGTTAATTTGGACTTTGGTCAAAAATGTCAATAATTGGGAAATATACAAAAAGGGCTATCGACCAGATGAGTGGTATTGGTATTTCAAAGACACTATCAATTCTTTAATAATGATTGGATGTTGGACGGGTGGCTATTTTGGCGTCAAAAACTATCAGATGTTATTAAGAGAAAAACAAAATGTGCTTAAAGCCTCTTCAATGGCGCATCAAGCACATATTAAAATGCTTAGATACCAGTTAAACCCGCACTTCTTGTTTAATACTCTGAATGCTATTTCCACACTTATTTTGATGAAAGAAAATAAAACCGCTGAGGCAATGGTCAGTCGTTTGAGTGATTTTTTGCGTTATTCTCTCGATAAAGATCCCATTCGGCGCGTACCTCTTATCCAAGAAATTAAAGCGTTAGAGCTGTATTTGGAAATTGAAAAGGTGAGGTTTGAAGATCGCCTAACTGTGGTTTGGGATATAGAAGAAAAGACCAAAAGTGCCCTAGTGCCGAGTTTGATTTTGCAACCGATTATTGAAAATTCGATTAAGTTTGCCATCTCCAAATTGGAAGAAGGTGGGTGTATCAGTATTTCAGCTAAAACCTTTGGTCGTGATTTGATGCTAAATGTCAGTGACAATGGTCCTGGTGCCGAGATTAAAAATGGAAATTTACCTACAAGTAAAAGTGGAGGAGTGGGTTTGCACAATATTCAGGACCGATTAGAGGCTTTGTATGTTAAAAACTATTCTTTTGTTATATCCCATAATTATCCATCAGGCATCAAAGTTAATATCCGTATTCCATATGAAATAAGTGAGAACTCTAGTGACTCAAAAATTGAGAATTAGCACTGTTATAGTCGACGACGAACCTCTCGCCCGCAAGGGGTTATCCCTGCGTTTGGCTGAATTTGATAATATTGATATTGTTGGAGAGTGTAAAAATGGCGTAGAAGCCGTGACACTTATTCCACAAGTGCGTCCTGATCTGGTGTTTTTAGATATTCAAATGCCCGGGTTAAATGGTTTTCAAGTGATCAATAAATTGCAAGAATTAAAGCAACCCATACCTTTGATTGTGTTTGTTACTGCCTTTGACTCCTATGCCATTAAAGCCTTCGATGTACATGCTCTAGACTATGTATTAAAGCCAGTAGATGGGAAGCGTCTAAAAGATGCGGTTGATAAAGTAATATTGACCTTAGAGCATAAACAACAGGATGGTAATAATCTAAAACTCGCTAGATTGGTTGCGGATTTTACTGGGGACGACTGCGAAGATATTTTGCGAAAACTTGCCAGCGGTGAAAGCATTACCACTAACCATTATCCTGATATTCTAGCGATAAAAGATGGTTCGGAGGTTACCCGAGTAGCAGTAAATGATATTCAGTGGATAGATGCGGCAGGTGACTATATGTGTGTACACGCAACGGATCAGACTCATATTATGCGCCGCACAATGAAAGAGCTAGAAAACGACCTTGATCCCAATAAATTTGTTCGAGCACATCGTTCGGCTATCGTTAATATTAAATTTGTTCAAAAAATGGTCAGTCATATTAGTGGCGAATATCACTTAATATTAAACAACGGCACTGAACTCAAAGTTAGTCGTAGCCATCGAGATCGAGTCAAAGAGATGATTAAGTTATAAGTCGTAAAGGTTAGTCGAATTATTTAACCTGAACTTGGGTTATTTCGTATGAAATAACTGCTGTTGGATCTTCAATAAATATTCATCTAGAGGTTTTTTTTGTTGCCAACTTATTTCAATAGGGTGAGTGACCAATTGACTATTGTGTTCACCTACCATGATATTGTTTTGCCCCGCTAAAGCTTGCTCTACCGCGTAAGCCCCTAACTTTGTCGCTAAAATTCTGTCTTGGCTAACCGGTGAACCGCCTCTTTGCACGTGGCCTAAAATAACGGGGCGACACTCTATTTTAGTTTTATCAGTGATCATTTTGGCCAGAGTTATCACTCCACCAGGTAACAAGTTTTCGCTAGTCACTACTATAAAGCTTGAAATACCGCGTTGACTATAAACAGCGTGTAGATGCTCAATAATTTTATCGACTTCTAGGTCAATATCATGACAATCTTCAGGGACTAATACTCTATCAGCAGCGGATGCCACTGCGGCATTTAGGGCAATAAATCCAGCATGTCTGCCCATTACTTCAATTAAAAAAATACGTTCAAAAGCATCTGCGGTATCCCGTACTTTATCGATGGAATCTAATGCGGTTTCTATGGCCGTATAATAACCGATAGTGGCATCTGTGCCGCTAATGTCGTTGTCTATAGTGCCCGGTAAGCCAATAACTTGCCCTTTGTAGTATTTACATAAATGATGAGCACCACGAAAAGAGCCGTTACCGCCAATCACTAACAAAACATCTACATTTAAATCCTGTAAATTATTTGCTGCGGCTCTGCCGGCTTCCTCAGTGTGAAAATCATCACAACGACCACTTTTTAGTATAGTGCCGCCGCGCTGAATGATATTGGTCACATTTGCTGGAGCGAGTAGTTTGTATTCTTGGTCAATTAGGCCGTTATAACCATGTTTATAACCTATTACTTCAAGTTCATAATGTTCGGCTGTGAGTACAATTGAACGAATACAAGCGTTCATACCTGGTGCATCACCACCTGATGTCAAAATAGCGATTTTTTTCATGATGTCCTCTTTGTATCTATGGCTTAAATCTAGGGTAGAATGCAAATACTCTGTAAACAAGAATTTTTGTAGAAAAATTAATCAGTTAGTCATAACTAATGGAAAAGTGACTAAGTCAATTGGAAAAATTATGAAGCTAACAAACATAGAAGGAACAAGGCACTGGAAGGGATTTTTTCTATCACTGACAACTGCTTTTTTGTGGGGCATATTACCAGTTTTTTTAACTCTTTGTTTAGAAGTCATGGATGCTGTCACTATCACCTTATACCGTTTTTTTGTAGCGGGAATATTTGTGTTTTTATTGTTATTAAAAAGCAAGTCCTTGCCACGCTTGCCGGCACTTGGTCGAAATAAAGGCATATGGTTATTAGTCGCCAGTTTATTTTTAGTGGTTAATTTTGTTGCTAACGTAAAAGGCTTAGAATACCTCAATCCAGAAACCGCGCAAATAGTGATGCAAACAGCTCCTTTTCTGTTGATGTTAGGTGGAGTCGTGTTTTTTAAAGAACGTTTAAGTCGACTTGAAATTTGCGGTGCAGTGATGCTTTTATCTGGTTTGATATTATTTTTTAATGACAAACTCGCCGATTTATTTTTGTCTTTAAGTCAGTTTACTACTGGTGTTTTAATTATTTTATTCGCTGCCACTACTTGGGCTGCTTATGCTTTGATGCAAAAACCTTTATTAAGAGTATTAACAGCCAAGCAGTTAACCTTATTAATCTATATTATTGGTGTGTGTGTATTGTTGCCTTTTTCAACTGTGTCGCTGTTAATGGATATGCAAATGATCCATGTGTTAGCTTTGTTGTTTTGTTGCTTGAACACTATAGTGGCATATGGCGCCTTTACCGAAGCTCTTAATATATGGCAGGCCGCCAAAGTTAGTGCTGTATTGGCTATGTCTCCAATCTTTACGTTTTTAAGTATGTTAATTGCGGTGCAGTGGTTACCGCAACACTTCACTGCCAGTTACTTAGATCATTGGGCTTATATTGGCGCGGCTGTTGTTATTACAGGATCTGCTTTTACGGCTGTAGGCAGAGCAAAGGTTGTTTGAACTGCAGGGTAATATAGCTAAACTTTAAGATAAACTCCTCGGTATGCAAATAAATGACCTCAGTCTCGACTGACATATGAAAGGTCAACAGGCCCTAGGTATAGTAAAAAGGATATAAAACGTGTTTGATTTTTGTGTGGTGGGAGGTGGAATGGTTGGTTCGGCCACAGCTTTAGGTTTGGCAAAGCTTGGCTTTAAGGTGGCAATTATTGAGCCTTGTATGCCCGTTCCATTTGATCCTGAACAACCACCTGATATGCGAGTATCTGCCATCAGTTTAACGTCAGAAACATTATTACAAGACTTAGGTGTTTGGGACAAGATCAAAAATATGCGTTTGTGCTCATATAAACGTTTGTCAGTATGGGATAAACCATCTTGTCGCACAAATTTTAATTGTTCGGATATCGCCCAGCCTCATCTGGGTCACATTATTGAAAACCGACTAGTACAATTAGGCTTACATACTGTTATTGCCGCTAATGCTAATGTGGTTTTTTATGAAAACCTCAAGGTGACAAATATAACCTCTACAGATGTTGCTAATATCACCCTAGAAGATGGTCAGATTATTCAAGCGAAAATGCTGATAGGTGCAGATGGCGGCCACTCTGCAGTGCGAGATGCTGCCAACATAGGTGTGCAGGGATGGCAATATGCACAACAGGCGTTAGGCATTCAAATTAAAACCTATGCAGGGCAACAGGATATTACTTGGCAACAATTTACTCCTGATGGGCCTATGGCATTTTTACCTCTTTATGACGGTTTTGCATCTCTTGTTTGGTATCACAACGCAGCGGATATTCGACACTTAAAATCTTTGTCTAAAGAAAAATTAAAACAACATATATTGCAACATTTTCCCGCTGATTTAGTAGATTTTGAAGTGCTTGATGTGGCGAGTTTTCCATTGACACGAATGCACGCAAATCAATATTTCAAAGGCAATACTGTGGTTGTTGGGGATGCGGCCCATACCATCAACCCGCTGGCAGGGCAGGGCGTGAACTTGGGTTTTAAAGATGTTGCAGTGTTGCTTAGAGTCATCAATGATGCACTAACAACTCATGATCATTCAGCAATTTTACAACAAAGCCATTATTGTGATTGGTTAAAGAAATACGAAGCCACTCGCCGTCGCGATAACTTAGTGATGATGAGTGCCATGGATTTACTGTATTCCACCTTTAGTAACAGTAATATGCCACTGACATTGATACGTAATCTAGGCTTGAAATTGGCAAATCATGCTGGCCCAATAAAAAATAATGCAATGAAATATGCGATGGGCTTATAACCTATTGTTGGATCTTAATAAAAGAGTAGAAACTAAATGACGGTATTAATTATTTTGGCAGTGTTGTTTATTGCCCTAGTTGTGATTGTTCCACTGATTGAACGCTCTAACTTCAGAATGTCCGGCGAACAAATGGGTAAGATGGGTCGCTGGATCTTACCTTTGTTAGTTATAATGGTGGTCATCCAATTGGTTATGTATTACGTCAACTAAAGCTTTTATTCAAAAAACATTCTCAAAGAATATTTATCACCGTATTTTAGATTAATTAAATAGGCAAATTAAATGGCAGTTCATTGGTATCCCGGGCATATGCATAAGGCTCAAAAAGAAATTAAAGAGGCGTTGCCGCAAGTTGATGTATTGATTGAAGTGTTGGACGCACGAATTCCCTATTCCAGCGAAAATCCTATGATTGCTCAGCTGCGTGGAGAAAAACCTTGTATCAAAGTATTGAGTAAGACAGATCTTGCTGATCCTGAAGTTACCGCAGCTTGGCAGGAGTTTTTAGAGCGTGAAAGGTCGGTTAAAACGTTCACCACCACAACTGAAGAACCAGCCAAGATGAAACAAATCTTGGAATTGTGCAGAAAAATGTTACCTGAAAAAGATGCTAGCGTGAAAGCGATCCACACTATGATAGTGGGCATTCCTAATGTGGGCAAGTCGACTTTAATCAACATTTTAGCAGATCGTGTTATTGCTAAAACGGGTAATGAAGCAGCTGTCACTAAGACACAACAACGGATTAACTTGGGTAATGGCATTACCTTATTTGATACTCCGGGCATATTATGGCCAAAATTAGAGAATCCAAACAGCGGTTATAGATTAGCCTCCACAGGTGCAATAAAAGACACCGCTATGGAATACGACGATGTCGGATTCTTTGCTGCAGATTATTTGATTAAGACCTATCCAGAATTACTCAAAGCACGTTTTGAGTTAGAGAATATACCCGACACTGAAATTGAGTTTCTAGAGCTAGCAGCTGCCCGTCGAGGTGCATTAATGACGGGGGGGCGGGTTAACCTGCATAAAATATGTGAGGTACTAATTAACGAACTACGTTCTGGTAAACTGGGTCGTATTAGTCTTGAAACACCAACTATGATAGAACGAGAGGTGATCGAAATGGCAGCAGTGGCGGCTAAGAAAGCCGCAGATAAAGTTGATCGTAAAGAGCGATTTAAAACTGGCTCACTGACACCTGATAAAAAAGACCGTAAAGAAAAACGCCAAAGTGACAGGGTAGAGCAATCTGCTCGGATGAAAAAACAATCTAGCCGCCGGAAATAATGACCTTAAATATGATGTTGACCTGATGCAAGATTGCAACTCCTGTGGCAAGTGCTGTGTTAAATACAGTAATGGAGATTTGTCTGCGTCAGACCAAGATATCGATATGTGGGAACTGTTTAAACCTGATATCGCTGCATACGTAAAGAAGGGTATGATTTGGTTTTCACCACAAAGTGGTAAACAATTATCTTTGTGCCCTTTCTTGCGTGAAGCAAAAAATCCTGAGCAACCCGATAAATCTCATTATACCTGTGACATCTACTACGACCGTCCAGAAGACTGTCGTTTTTATCCTGTGACAGTTAAACAGATGATCAACGATGAATGTGAGATGTTGCAACAAGGGGATCTGTTAAATCCCCAACAAGCACAAAAAGACCTAGATAAGTTGCTAGAAGACAGTCGACCTAGTTTTGATTAGCTGTAAGTAGTGCCACTACCAACGGAAACTGTTGGTCTAATTACCGAGTAACTTTGCCGTAAGGATATGAGTAGTTAGCGTTTATTTTTGTAATCTAATGGTCTCAAATGGGCGATCTTCGGTCATACGATTAAGGCCAATCGACTGTCACAAAAACTGAGTTAGCGGTCGTTTGATTTTTTGATGTAAAAGTAAAAGCAAAGAAAGCTTCGCACCATCATCCGTTTAACTCCACGTCATTCCCGCGAAGGCGTGTAATAGCCTGTAAATCCTCACCGTCTGCAATCTGCTATAACCGCTAGCTCACCCAGCGAGCGATGTCTGGTGGGTATTAGCACATTGGGAAATAGCTCTCTGTCAGGTTAAGTACAGACTATTCCAGGTTAGCAATGTTTTACCAAATCCCGTCTTCAGATTTACCCTGTATTTCGCAGTCACCGGCTTTGTAGGTGATTTTTTTACCACTCTCTCGCTTGGCAAAATAATCTTTGCTGATAGATACAATAGTAGGTGTCATCATCACTATTGCTGTTATGTTGATAACAGTCATTAAGCCTAGCGCCATATCTGCTGCAGCCCATACCTCGGGTAACGCTGCCATAGAGCCCCACAAAATCATTAACAAATAGCCTGTAGTGTATGCTGTACGGCCTATTTTATTATCGAGCTTAAACATATGTAGGTTACTTTCACCGTAAGCGTAATTAGCGACCACAGAGGTAAACGCAAACAAACTTATGGCTGCTGCGACAAAATCACCACCACCATCTCCTAAGTGCGAGACCATAGCATCCTGTGTAAGACGTATGCCTTCCATTCCTTCACCTGAAGCCCCGCCAGCTAATAAAATAACTATGGCTGAACAAGTACATAAGATCATAGTATCGATAAACACCCCAAGCATTTGTACGTAACCTTGGGATACAGGGTGATTTGGGTTAGGCGTTGCACTTGCTGCGGCATGAGGCACGCTACCAGAGCCTGCTTCGTTTGAATATAGACCTCGTTGTACACCATGCTTAAATGCTGCGCCTATAGCGCCAGCTCCGGCTTCTTGTAGGCCAAAGGCTGAGGAAATAATGTCCCATAACATGGCTGGTACCAATTCGATATTCATAAAGGTAATCGCTAGAGTAACCAAAACATATGTCACGGCCATAAATGGCACCACCCACTCGGCAAATTTTGCTATGGCTCGTAAACCACCAATTACGATTAATCCGGCTAAAACAATAATAACTAAACCAGAATAAAGGGTAGGGATGTCATAAGCATGATTCAGGGCATCGGTAATAGTATTGGCTTGTACAGCACTAAAAATAAAGCCATAACCCAAAAATAAGAACAATGAAAATATTACCGCTAACCAGCGTTTGTTTAGACCTTGTTGAATATAATAAGCAGGGCCGCCACGAAACTCGCCGTTTGCATCTTTTACTTTATAAAGTTGGCCTAAGACACTCTCAGCAAAACCAGTGGCCATGCCAAGGATAGCTATAACCCACATCCAAAATATTGCACCAGAACCGCCTAATGAAATCGCTACGGCAACACCTGCTAGGTTACCCGTACCGACTCGGGCCGATAAACTTGTACACAATGCTTGAAAAGAACTAATCCCAGCTTTATCGCTTTTGTTACTGCCTTTCATCACCGAAAACATATGGCCAAAGTGACGTATTTGAATAAAGCCTAGTTTTACCGTAAACCACACACCGGCGGCTAACAGCATATAGATCAATACTTGGCCGTTTCCCCAGAGAATATTATTGATAAAGGCGACAATTTCGTTAATCAAAATTTGACTCACAAGTATTTGAATTTATGCTGGAAGTTTGCCGCTTAATGGCATTTATGTCTAGAGCTCAAGGCAAATGAGCGCAAACAAAAAGCCAAGCAATAGCTAGGTGCTTTTGAAAATTGGGTCGGGTAGCTGGACTCTAACCAAGGGTATAGCTGCGGAGCAAAACCTGCGTTAGCAATAAGCTAAACGCAAAAAAAAACGCCAAACATGTACTTAGCGTTTTTCTTAAATATGGCTGGGGTAGCTGGACTCGAACCAACGGTATAACCGAGGATCAAAACCTACTGCTTCACAGGTTCAACGACAAAAAAAACGCCAAACAA
This sequence comes from Paraglaciecola arctica BSs20135, assembly GCF_000314995.1. Lineage (GTDB taxonomy): Bacteria > Pseudomonadota > Gammaproteobacteria > Enterobacterales > Alteromonadaceae > Paraglaciecola > Paraglaciecola arctica. The sequence continues at coordinate 12,042 of NZ_BAEO01000023.1, forward strand.
ATGTTTAGCGTTTTTCTTAAATATGGCTGGGGTAGCTGGACTCGAACCAACGAATGACGGGATCAAAACCCGTTGCCTTACCACTTGGCTATACCCCAAAGGAGATAAATGTTTATAAATACAAGACACTTATTTTTAATAAATTTACAGTTGTAGT
>NZ_BAEO01000022.1 GCF_000314995.1 Paraglaciecola arctica BSs20135
AAGCCAACTGATACTGTATAAACGTTGGCGGTAAATCCCTACGGTTTCTTCTAAGGTGAAAAACTCACTTTTACTGAGTGTATCCCCTCTTTGGTACTTTTGACTCAACAGTGTGCCTTGATACATTTGATGCCAGCGCCATATGACTTCATCCATTGACCAGCTCTCAGCCAAGTCTTTATCCACACAAACAACAACATGGGTATGATTACTCATCACTGCATAAGCACAAATATCAATAGAAAATACTGACCCAAGAAACAACAAACGTTTCTCGACCCAACCACGGCGATGTTCGTAACTTTGCCCCGTAAACTTATCCTCACCGCACAAAAAAGAATGACGAACACAACGGGAAATACAATGGTAATAAGGGGTATCGATTAAACTAATTTGATTTTTACGTGGCAGAGGCATAACAGACCATCCGTGGTTGTTTGAGTACCTTAAAGTTTAGAGCAAAGCAGTGTTTTTGCTACTTTTTAAAAATGGGTGTCAACTTTAGCTTTTTAGCTTTTTAGCTTTTGAATGCCTAATTCCACCTATACAAACACCCACTCAATAATATGATGATAAAAACTGATGCCAAATATGACATTAAAAGGGAACGTAAGCCCCAAGGAAGCCAGCATAGCTAGTCCAATATCAGCATCATTAATGCTGCTTTTTATTGCCGCTGGTGCAGCAATATATGAAGCACTAGCCACCAAGCTAGCTAAAATTAATGTAGTCCCTACATCCAACCCCATTACATTTCCTGCTGCTATACCAAGCAAAGCTAATACGCTAGGAGCTAATAGAGCAAAGGCTAACAAGCGCCAATGTTTAAAAGGGATAGGCTGCAAGGTAGCTGCTGCCACTAAGCCCATTTCTAATAAGAACAATGCCAACACAGCTTTAAAAATACCTGTAAATAACTCGGTTACTTCGCTGCCGGTTTGGTAACCGTACATAAAACCTATGATCACGCCGCCTAATAGTAAAATCACCCCTCTATTAGTAAAGGACTCATGCCATAAATTTCCCATGCTAGTGGCAGCCGTATCAGTTTGATAACGTCGATACAGCAACAAACCAACCACAATTGCTGGAAGTTCTAATAACACTAAATACAAAGTCACTTCTGGAGCGACTGCAAGGTGGTTTGTTTCCACGTAAGCCAATGCTACCGCAAAAGTACCGGCACTAACTGAGCCATAGTGCGCCGCAATACTGGCACTGTCAGCTAGTGATAAGTGCACTAACTTTCTCAGTACCGGGAATAACAACAGCGGCACAATGCCACCTAAGGCAGCAACTAATAAAAGCTCAGGTACTAGTTCCCAGCTTATGTTTCCATGTAAAGCCATGCCTCCTTTAAGACCGATGGTTAACATCAGTAATAAACTCATGGTGTCGTAGGTAGCTTTAGGGACTTTTAAATCGGAGCGAACTAAACCAGCAATTAGTCCAAGTAAAAAAAACATGACAACAATGTCAGGCATAACACTCTCTTATAACTCTAAATATTTATTGCCCTAGAATAAAGCCAAAACTCAAGGTTACAACAACAAAATTGTTGGAGTTTTGTTAATGAACTTGGCATTCAATTTTTTGTGCCTTTCAATAATTGATTTAACTCCGCCAGTTCATTGCTAAATCTTTTTTTACGCTTAGCTGCCCAAATCCAAATACAGGGCATGCCAACAGCATTAATTGCGGCCGTGATTAAGACTTTTCGCATCCACTTATCTTCTGGGTATACATCAAAATAGTATAGAGCACCATAAAATACGATCATCAATACCACGACAAACCATACCGAATGCAAGCTTAGGGTTGCGATTTTAATATTGCTTTGAATTTGTTTTTGTATTCTTTGAATATGTTGATCTGTAGTGACATGTGACCAGCCCAAGGAAAAACGCCTTAACCAAGTGATATAAAATACCATCAACACTGAAACAGACATCACGCCAAGCAACAGCGCCATAGTAAACTTGTCTAATTGCGCAGATTTAAACCAAATAATAATAAAAGGGATGGTCAAACTAAAGAAATCCAAAGCGACATAACAGCGCTGTTTCAATCTGACCTTGTGCCATTTTTTAATGACGTCATTAAGATTTGGTTTTAGCACTTCTTGGCACTGCCAAAGTTGCTTCAATGGGTCTTGATTATCAGACATGCTGAATGGTCTCCATTAATACTTTTCTTGCTCTATTGAGGATCACACCCGCGTTGGAGCTACTGATACCACAAGCAGCTGCAATTTCGTCATAGCTAAGGCCTTCCATCGACATAGTCATCACTTGCCTAGTTTGAATTGGCATTTTTCTAATTTCTTTAAGCATTGTTTGAATCTGCTGTTGTTGGGCAAATTGCACGTCAGAACTAGCCTGTTGACTTGGCTGTGGAGTCTCTACTTCACAATAACTTTCGTTGCGGGGCTGTTTGGCATGATAAGCAACATGAGTAATAGCTCTATTGTGAGCCACACGCAGTACGTAGGTTTTAACACTGCTGTCGCCTTTGAATTTTTCTAACGCTTGCCACACGGCTAAAGAAATTTCCTGCAACAACTCCTGACGCAAATGAAAATTTGCTTCATAGGTCGCAGCCACGCGGCCTAATAAGGCAGCATGCTCTTGCAAAACTTGGCGAAGGTCCATGCTCAAGTGACTCAATATTCCCTAAAAACGACATAT
>NZ_BAEO01000021.1 GCF_000314995.1 Paraglaciecola arctica BSs20135
CGAACAACACTTCAGCACAGCAGTAGGTAGTGAGCATATGTTGCAACAATTCAAACATCATACAGACCATCAACGAATACGAGGGATGGCAAAGGCCAGAGTTTTACTTCAATCCGCCTAAATATTTAAGTATCATCCAACCTAAATGTTCCTAGCTCAACGAGCTCTGAACATGCTGCCTGCAATTTGAAATGAAGACCTATTTAACGGTATGTTTTAGGCTAGAATCCACACAATTTCGATTTCATCATATTAAAACCCAATGAATGAAAAAATACAGATCATTTTGTACTTGTTGATTAGGCTATGCTTGGGTACGTTATTACTTTGGGTGTCAAGGTTGGCTTTGGGTGTCAAGGTTGGCTTTGGGTGTCTAGGTTGGCTCTTTTCAGCATGAGGCATTAATGCACACTCATAATTTCGGTAAATATTTAACGCTGTTTTAGTAGACTTTAGATAGATGAAAATTTATCATTCGACTTTACAGAATTAGGTTGAGATATCACTTAAAATGGGAAGACGTAATAAAATCAGCGGCGCTTTACTCAAAGCGATGAGAAAAGAAGCTGATTTCACACAGGGGCAGCTCGGAGCGCGTATCGGCATAAGCCGCGAGACGGTATCGGCTATCGAAAACGAAAAGCCTGAAGCCATAAATGCGATTGGTGCGGAAGTTATTTCTATGTGGCACATTGTCTGTAAACAAGGTGTATCAAGCGATACTCGAACAGAGTTTTTTGGGCATGTAATGAAATATTTTGGATTTTCTGAGCAAAATCTTATTAATATGGCGAAAAAGTTATCACGTTCCGATAAACAGGATTAACCATTATTTTAAAGCGTTTATTTGATGCGGGAGGTGGGCCAGCCTCAATGGGCGTCAAATACTACTTTCACAAAACTCTATTCTTCTTAACGACACCAGTGCTAGCGGTGTTGCTTTACTTTTATGGTGCTACCCCAGAGCATTTCGACAATATTTATATTGCGGCGCTGTGTTTGAGCTGCATATTTTGTTGGACTGATAAAGATACATTGGGCGCGCTGGTCATCTTGTTAGGATACTGGTTAGGCTCTAAAGCCTTATACTTTGTCCCTGATACTTGGCAGTATTGGTTTGTGATTTACGGCTTAGGTATTGGACTATCATGTTATTACTTTCATCACATCACCGCGAAAATCACTCTCATTATTGTACTTTATAGCATTGTTGCCGAATGCTTGTGGTGGTATCAAGGGTATGCGAATAAGCCAGAGATTCACTACGTGGTAGGATTGCTTGCCATTACAGTGTGGGCGAGACAGCTTTTATTTAACCGCGTCCTTATTGCCCATGAGTATTTTAAATACACATCTGGCAAGACAGGGCTTGATACGCATATAGGCGGTATCCTTTATTTTTACTTTGGATTAGTCTTATTGATGGCACTGGAATATTTTGTCAGACATGTAGGTGGATTTACGGATGTCACTACTATTTATTATCTGTTTACACCTATATCAAATGTTATTTCAGGTATAACACTCGCCGTCATTTATATGCATTTTTTCAATAATCAATCGAAAAAACACCTTTCTGCGTAAGTTCATCCCTCTTTAATTCGTGCGTTTTTAACATATGGCATAATGCCAGCTAGTGTGAAAATCCTTTCACACTATTCACTATGTTAGGAATGTAAATCATGAAAAAATCTAAATTGCTTATCGCCTCTATCGTTATATCTTTCGCTTTGACTTCAGCCTCGACTATCGCTGGCCCTGGTGTTAAAAAGCCGCCTCAAGCTGCTAAAGTTGTAGCGTCTTCATTTTCACCTTTGGCTCTTAGTGGGTTTGCCCGCTAATTTTGTAGAAAGATAAAACAGTATCTAAGGGGGAAAGCTTTTCCCCTGTTTCCAATCACCTTGGTGTTTTTCAAGCACTCTATTCTAGCGGAAATACCCCGATATGCCCGTTATTTTGTTTTAAGAAGGCCGGTCTTGTTTGCTCAACATCCAGAAAAATAGCACCCAACCCAGAAGGGCTTTACTGCAGAATGGACAATACATGATTATGAGGGTTTTAGTGTTGTATCAATATCTGAATATCAAGGTCTAGAATAGACACACTAATAACCTAAGGACACTGAAAGTGCTAACAATACAATCGCAATGGCTATATACAGCAACCACAAAGGGAATATAAATTTGGCCCAATCTGACCAGGCTATTTTTGCCGTTGCTAAATAGGCTAATAAGGTTCCAGAGGTGGGAGTGAGTATATTTGTGATGCCGTTGCCAAACAAAAAGGCATTTAAAGTGGTTTGTGCCGAAACACCAGACAATTGTCCAATGGGCCCCATAATTGGCATGCTAACCGCTGCCTGACCAGAGGTTGATGGGATTAAAAAGTCTAAGGTTAATTGCGAGAAAAACATGCCTATCGCGGATAAGGTTGGATTATTATCACCAATAGTTGAGACTAAACCGTGTACCACTGAATCAAGAATTTTTCCTTCTTCTAAACAAACTGCTACGGCAGATGCAATGCCAATTAAAAAACTCGCGAGTAACACTTTTTTCATACCACTAACAAAGGCATTGGCGGCGTTATTGGCACCTATGCCACTCACAAAAGCCAATAAGATACACACCCCTATGTAATAGGCTGACAATGCATGATGTTTCCAATGCCATTGATTAGAGGCATACACTAAAAATCCTATACTTAAAGCTAAAATACTCAGCATTAAGCTATGGCGCACAGATAACTTATCTGCAGAAAAATGAATCGCCACATCTTTAACATAACCACTTCTGCGCACCATCAACAATACAAACAGTATGCCGACGACCAAAAATACTAAATAGAAATAAAAGCGAATGCTGGCTCCGCTAAATATTTGTAGGCCGAGTAATGGCTGGGCAATAGTCAGGGGTAAAGGATTAGTCACCGATGACAAATACCCGGCTTTAACTGCTACTGCAACTATGGAAAACCCAATCATATTAGACATACCTAAACGATTGGCCATGGCCACCATAATCGGGATCACCAATAAATATTCAGAGGCTAATCCTAAAAATGTACTGCCAGCGGAAAAAACCGTCATTAAAACAATAACCAGCAGATAAATATTGCCATTCACTAAACTCAGCAGGCGCTCCAACCCTGCATCAATAGCACCTGACTTAGTTAAAATACCAAATAAGCCACCTATTATCAGCACCATAAAAATCAAACCTGCACCGCGCTCCAAGCCTTCTGGAATGGTGAGTAAAAGGCCGATTAAGCTAACTGGTTGTGCGCTGTTTTCATCGTCAATAGTATGAGTATTAAAAAGATTCGACAATGAACTGTCTTTGTCCAAAGTCTGGTAGCTATTAGGAACAACTAATTTGCCTTCCCGTTGATAGCTACCAGAGTCAACAACATAGGTTAAAAACATCGCAAACAATAAAATGCCAAGCAAAATAATGATTGGATTAATTGTTTTATGCTCAGGGATCGCTTTAACAACATTTTCCTCGGGACTATCGCTATTTTGTGACATATTTTTCTCTACATTAACTGCGGTTATTTAAGCAAAGTTAAACTTGGCTTGATACATATTCAGCGATTTTAGCTGACACCCAATTTAAGTCAGCTTGAAAGCTAGTGAAGTTTGCATTTGGAGTAAAGCTGAGTTCATTCATATACAAATTACGATTAACTTCAATCTGCATACTATGACGATTATTTGCTACCTCCGCATAATGTGTCACCAGATAACCTCCTTTGTATGGCGTATTGCGCACCACTTTATAGCCCCGTTCTATAAATGCGTCTTCAATAACCTGTACAAATTCCGCACTGGCACTGGTTCCGTCGTTATCGCCCAAAATGATGTCGGGCCTTAACAGCCCACTGTCAATATTCATTCTATTGCCGCGGGATTTCATTGAATGGCAATCAATATGCCAAACGCCACCATGTGTTTGATGCAGCGCATCTAATGTTTGCATCAAGGCATTGTGGTAGGGGTAATAATAATGATCTAAGCGAGTTTGTATTTGTGCCTGGCTTAGAGTGGTGTCGTAGATAGGTACATCAGGCAAAACCATGCGCCTAATGAGTCCCATGCCTCTGTCGCTGTATTTGGTAGGTTGACAGTAATCCCAAGCTTTATCGAGCAATACCGGATCGATGTCGTTTGGAGCACGATTTAAATCAACATACATTCTGGATATATTGGCTAACAATAAATAGGCATTTTGGTCTACCACACCTTGCCAAAGCTCACCTACAAAGGCGTCCCAGCCAGTCTTTAAATCTTGGTTACTAACTTTGCTTACAAAGTCAGCTGGGAAAACATCACCGCTGTGGGGCGAGTCAAACACTAAAGGTAAGGCTTGATTTTTTACTGGAGAAATAAGGGTATAAGGTAAAGTCATTCTAAGCTTCCGCGAAAGATAAAAAGCAAGTAGCTTGCCCTAGAGCAAGCTACTGACACGCAAGTCCTACCTTTAAAAATCGTAGTTCAACTGCAGATACATAAAACGGCCAATGGCGTTATAGGTATTTTGGTCGAAGTTGATATTAGTGTTAGTCAAAGACACAGGTGGCTGTTTATCGGTAATGTTGTTAATACCGATTTTAGTTTTTAGACCATTATTAAAATCATAACCACCGGACACATTATGATAAGTGACTGAGTTAATAGGTAGGGCTTCACTGTTGAAGATTTCAGTGGTTTCGCCAATTAAACGGGCACTATAAGCAGCAGACCATTGGTCTCGTTTCCATCGCGCACTGAGGCTGCTGCGCCATTCAGGATAAGACTCACGAGAGGCAGCAGTACCCACTTTATCCACAGACTGAGTAGTACCATCTGATAAGGTAGACACTTCGGTAAATTCCCTTAACTTAGAGAAATTTGCACTAAAATCCCATTTCCCCGTGTCATTGTTAATACTGTAATGCATCACCACATCCATACCAGCCACTGTGGTGCTGTTTAAGTTTACTGGGCCATCAATAAGGTCGAGGATTTCACCCGATGCACTGCGACTTATCACGCCGCAGTTTTTGTTTTTAAAGGCGCATAAATCAAGGATGTTTTGGGCACCGAATACACTGATAGTGTCGTTGATCTCAATATCATACCAATCAACAGTAATACTAAAATCATCGATAAATTCAGGTAAATAAACAAAACCAAAAGAGACATTTTCTGAAGTTTCCGGTGTTAGTAATTTATTCCCCCCAGTAGTGATAGGAATATTACTATTCTCTTGCACATAATCACTAGGTACAGCAACACAACCAGGCAATTGATTATTTGCAGCACAAGGATCGTTAACGGCGATAAAGGTTGCTCTTTGACCTTCAAATAATTCTAAAATTGATGGTGCTCTAAAACCTTCGGCCCAAGTCGCTCGAAGTGACAACCCAGCGGTAGGGCTATATATCAAACCAGCCTTACTGTTAGTGGTAGTGCCAAAGGTGCTGTAGTCTGAAAAACGACTCGCCAAACTCAACTCAAGATTCTTAACCATAGGCTGGTCAGCCAATAAAGGAATACTTAACTCAACATAGGCCTCGGTTAGATCATATTCACCTTTTGTACCTAAACGAGGTGCTGAAGATGTGGTGCGATAACTATTAACTCTAGGATCAGCGTTAACGTAATTATCTGAAACATCTAGGCCTTTTTCTTTACGATATTCAATACCCGCAGCAACAGCTAACTCTCCGGCAGGTAACTCATAAAGACTGCCCGTAACGTTAAACGTAAAGTCTAGTTGTTGTGCTTTGTTATTATCCCGAGCGGTAAAGTTTACATAATCGACCATTTCTTGGGTTAATGGATTAAAAAGATTGACCGCTACACAACCCGCGGCCAAATCACTCACATTAGCCCCAATACCTGTGGTGTCGCATGCTCTTAATCCCAATGCCAGTTTATCTAAATCCATTTGATTGTTGGATATAAATTCACCCTCGTTTTGTGCCCAAGATAAAAAGCTATCCCAACTCCAATCATTGCCAAACTCGCCATCTAAACCTAAACCTAAACGCGTTGTTTCTACGTTTTGTTCATTTACCCGCAAACCGTTTTCATTGAAAAAAGTAGTATGTCTAAAATCAGAGCCAGAAAACTCCACACCAAATGGATTAACGGCAGCATTGTCAGGGATGATAAATCCTCGAGAGCCTTGAATAGAAGACAAAGAAGCAGAAAATTGTTGATCAGAAATACGCTTATTGTATAAAGCTTCAATTTTTAAAGTTGCGAAGTCGAATGGCACCACACCTTGAGCATAAAGTGAAAAACGTTCGCTTGGACCAACCACATAGTTATCGGCATAACGGTTGTATTTATCATCAGAGGTAACCCCACGCCAAGCATTAATATCACTGCCGTTACTACCGGGATCTCGTGTAATTCCACCTGATGGGATAGTAAAATCCATCACATTTTCTAATGAACTTTCTCTAAACAAGCCTTCAGGTGTACCTGTGGCTAAACCATTAAGAGGTATAGCAGTAAGCTCTCTGTCTTGAGTATAAATAGGTTTTTGATCTGAATAACTAGCCGCAACCATAAAGTTACTGTCGCCGAAATCCTTGCCCCACAAAACATCAATATTAGCGGTTTCTTTATCGCCTTCAGACGACTCACCGTAATAAGTTTTAATGCTGGTACCCACAAAATCTGAGTGAGTATAAATATTGACTACGCCGGCAATGGCATCAGCACCATAAATAGCGGTAGCCCCATCTTGTAACACTTCCACTCTTTTAACTATCGCTTGTGGAATAGTATTCATATCCACAAAATCACGGAAACCTCGAGTACCTGCGCCATTAACCCAGCGATGACCGTTAACTAGCACTAATGAACGGTTGTCACCAAGGTTACGTAAATTAATACTACTTGAACCATGGCTAGTACCCGCCGAACCATTACCATTTAAACTAGAGCCAACCGAAGGCAGCTCTTGCAATATATCCCCTAAGGAGATCACACCATTCTGGTTCAAGTCTTCAAAATCAAAACTTTGTACCGGGCTTGGCGTTTCACTTTGACGTTTAATTCTAGAGCCTGTTATCGAAATAACTTCAGAATTGTCTTCTGCTTGCTGAGTGTCGGCATCTTGCGCTAGTGTCGCAGTAACATAGCAAGAACTTAAAACTGCCAAAGCGATGACTGATATTTTAAATGAGCGTGTCTTCATGGTTTTGTCCACTGTTGGTTGTTATTTTTGTGTGATGTAACTTCTTGGGGTTACTTTACAAGCTAAATTAATCCATGCAATATTATATAAATAAGTCATCACTACATAACAAACTGTTATAGGTAACCCAATTAACTCAACACCACAAAACCTTAGTTTAAAAAGTTTAGAAGCCTTTAGTGCCATCATTAAAACGGGTTCAGCCACCGCTGCCGCTAAACAACTTGCCTTAACACAACCAGGGATCAGTCGTTTATTGGCCTTACTCGAAGAGAATATAGGTTTTCAGCTGTTCTACCGTGAAAAAGGCAGGTTAATCCCAACAGACGAAGCATTAACCTTGATTAAAGAAGTTGATTTAACCCTAATGAGTGTTGACCGAATATCCTTGTTAGCGAACAATATTTTTAATTCAAACCTAGGTCAGCTGAGGTTAGTTGCACCCAACAGTTTTATCGCAGGTCCTTTGGCAAATGTTGTTACGGATTTTTTGAAACAGCACCCTAACGTTAAAATAAGCTTAGATACACATTCGCCAACCAGAGCGCGAGAAATTGTTGCTCATCGCTCAGCCGATTGTGGTTTTATTCAATTGCCAGAAAATCATCCGGGTTTAATTTGCCAACATCTTATTAGCAGTAACACAGTCTGTGCAGTATCTAGCGAACATAAACTCGCTAAACACAAAGGACTCACCAGTAAAGATTTAGCCGGCGAAGATCTTATTTTACTCGGCCAAGGAAGGTATTCTAGATTGCAAATTGAGAACGTCTTTTTACGCGACAAAATACCCATGAAAGTACGCTTGGAAACCCATACAGTGGCAATCGCCTGTACCTTTGCGAAACGCAATATTGGCATTGCTATTGTTAATGAAATGCTCGCTAAACAATACGCCAACGAAGGTTTAGTGCTTATTCCCTTTAGCCCTAAAATTGTACATGAATACGCTTTCATTACCTCAGCACATTCCCCAATGAACAGACTAACTGAAGCATTTTATAAACACTGTAAAATGTACTTTGACAATATGAATAATAACCAAGGTTAGGGCTATTAAAGTGAAGGATTTAAGTTTATTAAGCTGCAATAAAATAGATGAATAGCGGTGCTGTTTCGTTAAATGTTAGAATGTTTGTACGTTATTAAATCGAGCTCAGATTAAATTTCTGAGCTCGGAAGACTAAAAACAATCCGCTGGAATGCGTACCCAACCTTCCATCAAAACTCTCGCACTGCGACTCATACTGACTTTTTTTACTGTCCAATTTCCATCGATAGATGTTGCGAGTGCGCCTACTTTTAAAGTACCTGATGGATGACCAAAAGTGACTGCGCTTCGTTCTCCTGAACCGGCCGCTATATTGACTAATGTGCCAGGAATAGCCGCTGCAGTGCCAATGGCAACTGCGGCAGTGCCCATCATGGCATGGTGTAATTTACCCATAGATAGTGCACGCACCTGCAAATCAATATCACTTGCAGTAATATTTTTGCCACTTGAAGATGTATAGGCTTTTGGGGGGGCAACAAAGGCTACTTTAGGAGTGTGTTGACGAGATGCAGCTTCAGAAATGCCTTTAATTAAGCCCATTTTTAATGCGCCATAAGCACGAATTGTTTCAAAACGTAGTAACGCTTTTTCATCGCCATTAATGGCTTCTTGTAGTTCAGTTCCCGTATAACCAATCTCATCTGCATTTAAGAATATGGTGGGAATACCTGCTGTGATCATGGTCGCTTTAAAAGTACCAATGTCAGGTACAACAAGATCGTCAACTAGATTACCTGTAGGGAACATTGCCTCGCTTGGGTCGACAGGTGCTACAAAATCCACTTGTACTTCAGCCGCAGGAAAAGTGACGCCATCTAGTTCAAAATCACCGGTTTCCTGTACTTCACCTTGGGTGATGGGCACATGAGCAATAATTGTTTTACTGATGTTTTTCTGCCAAATTCGCACTTCACAAATACCATTCTCAGGTATTCTATCTGCATTAATTAAGCCTGAACTAATGGCAAAAGAGCCTACAGCTGCGGTGAGGTTGCCACAATTTCCGCTCCAATCAACAAAGGCTTTATCTATGGCTACTTGGCCAAATAAATAATCGACATCGTGATCGGCTTGTTGTGATTTAGCTAAAATAACCGTTTTACTGGTACTGGATGTGGCACCGCCCATACCGTCTGTTTGTTTGCCGTATGGATCTGGGCTACCAATCACCCGTAATAACATATTGTCGCGCGCTTCACCTGGCACCTGACAGAGTGTTGGCAAATCGCTTAAATTAAAAAATACACCTTTAGATGTACCACCACGCATATAAGTTGCGGGTATTTTTATTTGAGGTACGTGAGACATAGCGTTCTCCTTTATACCCATCACCCTTGAAACTGCCTGTTTGTTGGCTGCATTCATTTGCCGCCGCCATGCAATTCCAATGATTTTGGGTATAGATTTAAGAAAAAGCGGTACTAACTCATTGTTAAGTACCGCTTAATAAACTGTTTTAGCGAAACCTAACTAACAGTCGCTTCAAGAAAATCATTCGCGAATTTCTGCAAAACACCGCCTGCTGCGTATACCGACACTTCTTCAGCAGTATCTAAACGACATTTAACGGGGATCTCCACAACCTCACCATTTTTGCGCGTCATCACAACTGTCATGGCGCCACCTGCTGTAGGGGACCCATTAACATCGTAAGTTTCGGAGCCATCAATCTTGTAAGTATGCCGAGTTTCACCCTTAACAAATTCAAGAGGTAACACTCCCATACCTACCAAGTTAGTGCGGTGAATACGCTCAAAACCTTCAGCCACTATGACTTCCACTCCGGCTAAACGAACCCCTTTAGCGGCCCAGTCACGTGAAGAGCCTTGACCGTAATCAGCACCTGCAATAATGATTAATGGCTGCTTGCGCTGCATGTAAGTTTCAATGGCTTCCCACATGCGAGATTCAGTACCCTCGGGTTCAATGCGCGCTAGTGAGCCTTGTTTTACTTCGCCATTTTCATCCTTACACACTTCATTGAATAGTTTGGGGTTAGCAAAGGTTGCACGTTGTGCCGTTAGGTGATCACCACGATGTGTTGCATAGGAATTAAAGTCAGCTTCAGGTAAACCCATTTTAGCGAGGTAAGCGCCCGCAGCACTGTTTAACTGAATCGCATTTGAGGGGGATAAATGATCGGTGGTAATGTTATCGCCAAGCACGGCTAGGGGACGCATACCTTTCATGGTGCGTTCACCGGCTAATGCACCTTCGCCTTCTTTATTCCAGTAGGGAGGGCGACGGATATAAGTACTGGTTTCATCCCAAGCGTATAAAGGGCTTTCAGCGGGTTCAAATGCCCCTAAATCAAACATAGGTGTGTAAACTTTTTTGAATTGCTCAGGCTTAACACATGAAGCGACTATGGCATCAATTTCTTCGTCACTAGGCCAAATATCTTTTAAGGTAATGTCGTTACCCTTTTGATCTTGTCCTAATACATCTTTTTCAATATCAAAACGTATTGTACCGGCAATGGCATAAGCCACCACTAATGGCGGTGATGCCAAAAATGCTTGTTTGGCATAAGGATGAATACGACCATCAAAATTACGGTTTCCTGAAAGTACCGCTGTAGCGTATAAATCTCGGTCGATAACTTCTTGTTGAATTTTGGGATCAAGTGCGCCACTCATACCATTACAAGTAGTGCAGGCGTAACCAACAATTCCAAAACCTAATTTTTCCATTTCAGATAAAAGACCAGCTTCTTCTAAATAAAGTTTGGCGACTTTTGACCCTGGTGCAAAGGATGTTTTAACCCAAGGTTTACGTAACAAACCTAATTCGTTAGCGCGTTTAGCAATAAGCCCTGCAGCTACTACGTTACGAGGGTTAGATGTATTAGTACAACTGGTAATAGCTGCAATAATCACTGCACCATCGGGCATTTCGCCGTTAGCTTCTTGTATTTTACACGCGGCTAAGTCTTTAGCTATGTGTTTGGAAGCCAAATCGGCTGTGGCTAAACGACGATGTGGATTAGATGGTCCCGCTAAATTACGACCTACGCTTGATAAATCAAATTCGATAACACGATGGTATTGCGCATCAACTAAATCATCAGCCCATAAACCTGTTTGTTTAGCGTAATTCTCAACAAGTGCAACTTGTTCGGGTTCACGGCCCGTAATCTTCAAGTAGTCAATGGTTTGTTCATCAATGTAGAACATACCTGCAGAGGCACCATATTCTGGTGTCATGTTTGAGATAGTTGCTCTATCACCTATGGTTAAGGTTTTAGTGCCTTCACCGAAAAATTCTAAATAAGCAGAAACTACTTTTTGATTACGTAAAAACTCGGTGATAGCTAATACAATATCGGTAGCAGTAATACCGGGCTGACGTTTACCGCTTAACTTAACACCAATAATATCGGGTAGGCGCATCATAGTCGGGCGACCTAGCATAACTGTTTCGGCTTCTAAACCACCTACACCAATGGCAATTACACCCAGTGCATCAATATGGGGGGTATGGCTGTCGGTACCCACACAAGTATCAGGGAAAGCGACGCCATCACGTACTTGAATAACAGGTGACATTTTCTCTAAGTTAATTTGGTGCATGATGCCGTTACCAGCAGGGATAACATCAACATTTTTAAATGCCGTTTTTGTCCATTCTATAAAGTGAAATCGCTGGGCATTACGACGATCTTCAATCACGCGATTTTTATCAAATGCTTCGGGATCAAAACCCGCTGCTTCAACCGCTAATGAATGGTCAACAATCAGTTGAGTTGGTACGACAGGGTTAACTTTAGCCGGGTCGCCACCTTGATCAGCAATAGCGTCACGCAGACCCGCTAAATCAACTAGAGCGGTTTGACCTAAAATATCATGACAAACAACACGAGCAGGATACCAAGGAAAATCTAGATCTTGTTTGCCTTCAATGATTTGCTTTAATGAATCCGTTAAGATTTCTGGGGCACAACGACGCACTAATTGTTCGGCTAATACTCGGGAAGTGTAGGGGAGTTTTTTATAAGCCCCCGGTTTAATGGCTTCTACTGCTGCCCTTGTATCGAAAAAATCAATGTTGGCACCAGGTAGTGGTTTACGATAATCGTAATTCATAATGTCATCCTCAGAGTGAGGTTAAGGCGTTTAAAAAGGCGAAGCAAAAGCGTTCGCCTATTTGCTATTTTATCTTTGTGCGATGGGGGTTACTTTTCTTGGGTCTGAACCAATATAATCGGCACTAGGGCGGATTATTCGGTTGTTAGAGCGCTGTTCCATTACGTGTGCAGCCCAACCTGTTAATCGTGAACAAACAAAAATAGGCGTAAACAATTTAGTTGGAATACCCATATAGTTATAAGTAGATGCATGGAAAAAATCTGCATTACAAAATAATTTTTTGGTATCCCACATAAACTCTTCACAGGCAACAGAGATATCATAAAGTGAAGTATCACCGTTTTCTTTAGCTAACTTTTCTGACCAAGCTTTAATAATGTCATTACGCGGGTCGGAAGTGCGGTAAATGGCATGACCAAAGCCCATGATTTTTTCTTTGCGCTCAAGCATACCCGCCATCTGCTCTTTTGCGTCAGCAGGTGATGTGAATTTTTGGATCATATCCATTGCTGCTTCGTTAGCGCCACCGTGCAGTGGACCACGTAAAGTACCAATTGCACCTGTTACACAAGAAAACATATCTGATAAAGTTGATGCACATACACGTGCAGTAAAAGTAGAGGCGTTAAATTCATGCTCAGCATATAAAATTAAGGATACATCCATTACACGTTCGTGTTGCGCCGATGGGCTTTCACCTTTAAGCAAACGTAAGAAGTGACCGCCAAGTGATGATTCGTCACTTGTACAATCAATTTCAACGCCCTCATGAGAAAATCTATACCAGTAACACATGATCGCAGGAAAAGCCGATAATAAACGGTTCGCCGCTTTTCTTTGTTCAGAAAAATCAACTTCTGGTTCAACATTACCTAAAAATGAACAGCCAGTACGCATAACATCCATAGGATGGGTGTCTTTAGGAATAAGCTTTAATACTTCTTTTAGTGCTTGCGGAATATCACGCATCGCGAAAAGTTCAGCTTTGTATTCAGCCAGCTCAGCTACGTTTGGCAATTCACCATTGAATAATAAATAAGCCACCTCTTCGAAGCTGGCATTATCAGCTAAATCAGAAACATCATAACCGCAATAGGTTAAACCGCTACCGGATTTCCCAACAGTACAAAGAGACGTTTCACCCGCGCTTTGACCACGTAAACCGGCACCATTAATTTTTTTCTCTGACATGATAAATTCCTCAGTTTTTAATATATTTTAAGATTTGAAATAGATTATTTATTTTTGCCATCAGCACTCTTTTCTTTAAGAAAAAGCGAATCCAGTTTTTGCTCATAATCGTGATAACCAAGATAGTCATATAAATCCATGCGTGTTTGCATGTTGTCAATTTCAGCTTTTTGGTCGCCATCGTTTAACAATGTTTTATATACAGACTCAGCGGCTTTATTCATGGCACGAAATGCTGATAGTGGATAAAGCACCATGGCACAACCCCATTCGCCTAACTGTTTTTTATTCCAAAGTTCTGTTTGACCAAACTCAGTAATATTGGCAAGAACAGGGACATCTAAAGCTTCTGTAAAAGCGCGATAATGTTGTTCTGTTTGAATCGCTTCAGCAAAAATACCATCAGCACCTGCTGCCACATAGGCTTTAGCACGTTCAAGCGCTGCTTCTAGACCTTCTTGAGCAAAAGCATCGGTACGCGCCATAATGAAAAAGTCTGGGTTAATTCGAGCATCAACGGCGGCGCGAATTCGGTCAGTCATTTCTTCAGTCGAAACAATTTCTTTATTGGGGCGATGACCACAACGCTTTTGGGCGACTTGATCTTCGAGATGCACAGCTGCAGCACCGGCTTTTTCCATATCTCGAATAGTTTTCGCTATATTAAAAGCACCACCCCAACCAGTATCAATATCGACCAGCAAAGGTAAGCTTGAAGCGCTGGTAATTCTTTGTACATCGGCAATAACATCATTAAGTGAGGTCATGCCAAGATCAGGTAGACCATAAGACGCATTGGCTACACCGCCACCCGATAAATAGATGGCTTGATGACCAATTTGCTGCGCCATCATAGCGCTATAGGCATTGATAGTGCCGACAACTTGTAGTGGTTTATTATTGGCCAAGGCTTGGCGAAATTTTGCGCCTGCAGATAATGGACTTGTCATAGTATATTTCCTCTTAAGTCTTAATGAGTTGAATGTTGACTTGTTCTGTTTGAGCACTTTGTTTGGTGTCTTTTTTGGCTATCTCTTTAGCTATTTTCTTTTCAATATTTTTACGAGACGATGCAATATGGTGACGCATTAACATTTCTGCCATTTCTCCGTCTCTGTCTGCGATAGCCTGAATTATGTTGGCATGTTCCTGAAAGGCTTGACTCGCTCTTGGGCTATGCATCCCAAATTGACAACGATACATACGTACTAAGTGATATAGCTGGCCACAGATCAATTCGATTAATTGTTTGTTATGACTGCCTAAAATAACTTTATAGTGAAAATCAAGGTTCCCTTCTTCCTGATAATAAGCAACGCCATCTTTGAGATCTTGAGTTTGGGCATGAATTTTAAGCATGTCTTGCATGTGAGAGATTTCTTCATCGGACATGTTTTTTGCCGCTTGTCTACATGCCATGCCTTCCAATGCTTCTCTAGTAATATAAAGCTCTAATAAACCTTCAATAGAACACTTCACCACACGAGAACCAATGTTTGCCTTTCTTTCAATAAGGTGGCACTTCTCTAAGCGATTTAATGCCTCACGTAAGGTTGAACGGCTTATTTGATAACGCTTAGCTAACTCAGGTTCGCTTATTTTACTACCTGAAGGGATGTCACCTTCAACAATAGCATGCTGTATTTGCTCAAATACTTTATCCGCAGTAGTGACAGCTGCTAGTTGCGTTGGATTCTGTGTTTTCATAAATTTAAGTACATCTAGGTTAAAATTAGACTAATTTGTCGAATAAATATTGTCGACAACTTTATTTTATTGGAAGCATAATAACTGGTTTGTTATATTATTCAAGTGTAGGTTGCTATTATTGTCGACAATAATAGCGTTGTGATGTGGGGAATGAAATGTTTGAATTTTGTTCAAAAAACAAATTTTCCGCTAAATTTGATTTTTTATGGTTGCAATTAATACTGCTCGAATAGCCTTTTTTGCCAATGTTGCTGGTCCAACTAGAGGGAGTGGCTTCAACTACACTTATTATCCAATTCTTATAAAGAAGTATTCATTCAAAAAGTTCCAGTCAACTTTAGGCAAAACCTAAGTAGTAGAGTGGTGCAAAACTCGAATTTGAGTTTTGCTGTTTACAATAGACATATATGCAACATTCAAAAATCACCAGAATGTCGACAATTTTGGGGTTTATCAAGTTGATGGTTTTAAATTCGTGGAAAACATATTATCGGCCTATTTTTTTAGCTGATTCACCAGCGATACCAAAATGTTGCTTTGGCATTTCATTAATAATTACCCGCACACTTTGCTTAGGTGCACCAATCGTACGCACGATAGCATCTGTAACTTCGCTGATGAGGGTTTCTTTTTGCTCATCAGTTCTTCCTTCAATAATATTTATTTGCGCTATGGGCATTTCTTTATTTTCCTTTTTAGTAGGTAAAACCTAATTAAAGTTAATCTTTGAATAACCAGTTTTTCAGCAATCTTGTCACCCATGGCATAACAATATAGGTCATCAATAAAACCTGACCTACCACCACAATTAAACTACGAAACCAGATATTCAAACCCTCGAACAAGGACTGGAATATGACATTTATGAGCATCACTAATAGGTAAACGACTATGATCAGCACTAACGCCATTTTATGTGATGACGGTTTCTTGTTTAGCGGTAGTTCTGGCAGATCAAACCAGAATTCCAGTCCCGTTGCTCGCTGTGTTGTGGATTCACCTACAACCATAGATTCGAGTTTATCAAGCCACTGCTGACGTAGGGCTGATTGTTCCCACTTCATGCAGTTAGCATAATTATCAAAGCGATAGATAATGACGTATTCGTCACCTGTTGAAGGTGCCGGCCGAAGGACATTGCTGCCCATATGGCCGGGAAAATCTGAGGCAGCTTCAATCACACCCGAAATCCATTTTTCATATTTATTCTCGAGGCCTGCCTTTATCTTTCGGGCAATACTGACCGTGACCGGTCCTTCATTGCCAGGCTCACAAATATCGTTTTTGCCATTGTATAAGGGGATGGTGCCCGCTTTCTCTTTCACTTAATGTATCTACCCAGCTGTTCTTTGTTAAACAAACTTACCAGATACGGTACCCAAATTCTGATAACGAACACAAAAAGAGTCGCCTTTATTCACTTGCACTGCAGCGGTAATTGCGCCAATCATGATAAAGGTACCTGCAGGTATATACTCATCTCGCTCAGCCAACATATTAGCTAGCATGGCAACAGATGATGCCGGATGGCCTAGTACAGCAGCTCCGGCTCCCAACTGTACCACTTCACCGTTGATTTCCATTACCACGCCCAAGTTCTTTAAATCCAGATCTTCAGGTTTTGCCATCGTTCCGCCTGCCACAAAACGACTGGAAGAGGAGTTGTCGGCAATAACACTTTTAAGATCGAATTTGAAATCTTTATAACGGGAGTCAATAATTTCAACTGCTGGCATAACAAAATCTGTGGCTCGAAGCACGTCACCGATATGCACACCAGGACCTTTCAAAGGCGCTTTTGTGACAAAGGCTAGTTCCGCTTCAACTTTAGGATGGATCAGTTCATCATGCTTGATTTTCCCACCATCCGGTATTGCGAAATAGTCAGCTAAAAAACCATAACAGGGGGTTTCTACGCCCATCTGTGCCATTTTGGCCCAGGACGTTAGGCCCATTTTCATACCGACAATTTTATTGCCGCGCTTTTCTTTGCGAAGTCGTATTTGCCACTGAATGTCGAATGCATCCTCGTAGGTCATGTCCGGATAGTCATCAGTGATTTTGGTAACTTCATATGCTTTCAACTCGGCATCTTCTAAATATTTTGCAAGGTATTCAATCTGTGCTCTGGTTAAATTTCCCATTATATATACCCCTTTTCTTTGGCCATTGTTAACGCTAAATCTTCAATCATATCTTCTTGGCCACCTACAGTGCCGCGTTTGCCGAGTTCCACCAAAATATCTCGGGCTTGTATTCCATATTTTGCTTCAGCCCGCTGGGCAAATAATAAAAAAGAACTGTAAACTCCGGCATAACCAAGGGTCAGAGCGTCCCGATCTACACGAATTGGGTGGTCCATCAGCGGCACAACTAGGTCTTCCGCCACATCCATTATTTTGTAGAGGTCGACACCATGAATGGCCTGCATCCGATCTAGCACCGCAACAAATACCTCTAACGGTGTATTACCGGCACCAGCTCCCAAGCCGGCAACAGATCCGTCGATGCGGTTTGCTCCCGCATCGACGGCCGTTAATGAGTTAGCGATTGCCATCCCCATATTGTGATGACCATGAAAACCCAGCTCAGTTGTGGGATTGAGTTGAGCACGCAATAAACTGATTTTTTCGGTGACTTCATCAGGTAACATATAACCGGCGGAATCCGTGCAATAAATACAGTTAGCGCCGTAACTCTCCATCAGCTTGGCCTGTTCTAGAATTTTTTCAGCACTAACCATGTGGGCCATCATTAGAAAACCGACTGTATCCATCTGCATTTTAGCTGCCATACCAATATGCTGTTCAGAGACATCCGCTTCAGTACAGTGGGTGGCCACTCGGATTGTGTGGACACCACAGTCGCGGGCCATTTTAAGGTGGTCGACCGTCCCAATACCAGGTAGCAACAAAGCCGATATCTTGGCATTTTTCATCTTAGGCACGACGGCTTTGAGATATTCTTCATCGCTGTGTGCCGGAAATCCGTAATTCAATGATGCACCGCCTAATCCGTCGCCATGGGTCACCTCAATCAGCGGAATACCGGCTTCGTCCAGTCCGGTTGCAACCGCAATCATTTGTTGTGTAGATATTTGATGACGCTTGGCATGCATACCATCACGTAGACTCATGTCGTGCAGCGTTACTTTTTTACCTTTTAAATCCATCACTTTAACCTCTCACTGGTAACTTGATTGTCTGGTTATAGGTCTCTTCGGCAAACATTTCTGCAGTGCGTAGCGCGGCTGCCGTCATAATATCGAGATTACCTGCATAGTCAGGCAGAAAATCGCCTAAGCCTTTCACTTCCATAAATATCGAGACTTTGTTGCCATCAAAAACAGGGCCGTTAACTAATTTATAGCCGGGTACGTATTTCTGGACCTCTTTCACCATGTTGTGTACCGACTCGGTTATCTTTACCTGGTCTGGTGTGTCTTTGGTCAAACAATGGATAGTGTCGCGCATCATCAATGGTGGCTCGGCGGGGTTGATAACGATGATTGCCTTACCCTTTTTTGCGCCTCCGACTTTTTCAACCGCGCCAGCAGTGGTGCGTGTGAACTCATCGATATTTTGACGGGTGCCCGGCCCAACTGAACGGGATGAAACTGTGGCAACAATTTCGCCGTAGTCCACCTCTTGAACTTGCGAAACAGCGGCGACCATTGGAATCGTAGCCTGTCCGCCACAGGTGACCATGTTGACATTCATTTCCAGTTTTTTGGTGTGCTGTTTGAGATTAACCGGGGGGATACAATACGGACCAATAGCCGCTGGTGTTAAATCAATCATTATCACCCCAAGCGCATTCAATTTACGGCTATTTTCAGCATGGACATAGGCAGACGTTGCATCAAACGCAATCCTGATATCATCTTCTATGACCTTATCCAGCATACCATCAACACCGCATGTGGAGATGTTAAGGCCTAATTCGGCTGCCCGTTTAAGACCGGCAGATCCGGGATCGATTCCCACCATCCAAACCGGTTCTATCCAGTCTGAACGCATTATTTTCATCAGTAAATCGGTCCCGATATTGCCCGGGCCGATAATGACCGCTTTTAATTTCTTAGACATGGTTAACATTCCTATAGTTAAACAAAACGAACGGACGCATTGCCAATTCCACCAATGCTGAGACTCATGAAATCTCCGGCCTTAACTGGCTCTAAAGGAACCAAAGAGCCCGACAATATTACTTCGCCAGCTTTGAGCGGAATACCGAATTGCCCTAGAGTGTTGGCTAACCAGGTCACACAATTAACCGGACTGCCTAGCGCCGCAGCGCCGGCACCGGTGGATATGATCTGGCCATTTTTTTCTACCACCATGCCGCATGTGGAAAGATCCACCTTGCTTGGGCTAACTGCTTTGTCGCCTAAAACAAATAAACCACAAGATGCGTTATCGGCGACTGTGTCCTGAATTTTTATTTTCCAGTCTTCAATACGGGAATCGACAATTTCGAAACAGGGCATGACACAATCCGTCGCGGCCAACACATCGGCATTGGTAATCCCCGGGCCAATCAGATCTTTTTTAAGAATAAAGGCAATCTCACCTTCAGCTTTGGGCTGGATCAGTTTTTCGCTGATAGGCATTTCTTCACCCTGACTATAGGCCATGTCATGGGTGAGATAGCCAAAATCCGGCTGATGAACATTGAGCATGGTCTGCACCGCTTTTGAGGTAACTCCAATTTTTTTACCAATGATTTTTGCACCAGCTTGTACCCTTAGTTCAAGCATTCGTAATGAGATGTGATAAGCCTCTTCAATGCTAAGCTCATTAAAACGTTGAGTTAAAGGCTTCACGGTTTGTTTTTGTAAAAGTGCATTGTAGAGTTCATCCCCACAAGCTTGTATTTGTTGTTTATTCATAAAGTCCTCATTTATTGCTAATTTGTTTCGGTTTCTGCAAGAAAATCTACTACCAGTTTGGAGAAACGATTGGCATGTTCTATCTGCGTCCAGTGTCCACAATGACCAAACACGTGAAGTTGGGCATTGGGTACCCACTCGAATAGTGTCTGACTGGTTTTCAACGGAATAACTTTATCTTCTCGTCCGTGCAAAATAAGTGTTTCGTGCGTTAGTGTTCGTATATCATTTTCATTACTTTGAAGTGCCTCTATCCAGCGTTGTCTGGGGGCTGGAAACAAAGCTGAGAAGGCGTCCTGAAAGCCTGGGCGAATACTCGCTTGATAGCGTAATTCGGCTAGTTCATCTGTCACTAATTTGCGGTCATAGGCAAATATATCGAGTAATCCCTTCATGGCTTTTAAGGATGGTTCATAGCCCCAAACAGCATCAAGGCCGTGGGTCAGCTTGAATGGCACGCCTACACTTCCCATTAGCACCAGACGGCGCACTCGCTTTGGAAAGCGGATAGCTAACGCTAGCGCGATCCCGCCACCAAAGGAATTACCAACAATGTCGGTACGTTCTATGCCTAGTTCATCCAGCAAATCAATCGTGTGGTTTATCCAGTGATCCATATTACATAGGCTATTTTTCGGTCTTTCAGTAAACCCAAAACCCAGCATGTCGGGGGCGATAACTCTATGATGTTTGGCTAGGTCAGGCATCACCAGACGCCAGTTAGCCCAAGCAGTTACACCTGGGCCTGAGCCATGGAACATCATGACTGGTGCGCCCGAACCTATATCGTGAACATTGGTTCTTACACCTTGCACATTTATCATCTGTCCAATTTCCGGATTATTTGTCTTTTTCACAAAAAAATTGCCTTTAATACTGATGCCTATGACTTTGACGGGTAATATGTGCAAGCGTCTTAGAGTTTGATGCAGATGTTTTTCAATTCGGTATAAAACTCGAGACCATGTACGCCACCTTCGCGACCAATACCTGATTGTTTTGCACCACCAAAAGCGGTCCTCAAATCACGCAAGAACCAGCTATTTATCCATATCAAGCCGGTCTCCATCTGTTCAGCTACCCGTATTCCTCGCGCACTGTTTTCTGACCAAATAGTTGCTGCTAAACCGTAATTGGTGTCGTTTGCCAATTCGACAACTTCTTCTTCACTATCAAAAGGGCGAATATGGCAACAGGGACCAAAAATCTCTTCTCGCACTACGCGAGAATCGTCAGCCAGTCCAGTCCAAATTGTGGGCTCTATCCAAGCTCCGTCATTGAGCTCTCTACCCATATCTGGTATGCCGCCACCTATCTCAACTGTGGCACCTTCCGTCACTGCCAATTTATAATAGGAGAAGACTTTTTCCCTATGTTCAAGGCTTACCAGCGGACCGAAATTAGCGGCTTCATCTTCAGGTCGGCCAAGTTTCAATTGCTCTACGCCTTTCTTCAAACGTTTTACGAATTTGTCATAAATAGGCCGTTCAACATAGACCCGCTCAGTGCCAAGACATACTTGACCGCAGTTAACAAATGCAGAGCGCATAGTGCCTTCAATGGCTTTGTCCAGATCGCAATCTGCAAAAACAATAGCCGGATTTTTACCACCACACTCCATCGATATATTACGTAAACCCACTGAAGCCGCTTTCATGATCGCTTCACCGGTACTCGTTTCACCGGTAAAGGTAATCGCATCGACCAGTGGATGTGTGGTTAGAAATTCTCCTGCAGAATTAGCTCCAAAACCATGCACTACGTTAAATACGCCTGGGGGAACGCCACATTCATTCATGACATCACCTAATAATGTCGTGGTGGCGGGAGTTTCTTCCGAAGGTTTAACAACAACTGTATTACCACAAGCCATGGCCGGGCCCACTTTCCAAGTCATTAACAATAACGGTAGATTCCACGGCGAAATAACTGCAATGACGCCTTTGGGGGTCCGATGCCCTACGTTGGCCGCCCCTTTGCCATCGGGGGTATCAAGACGGAAACTTTCCGTCGGATGATTTGCCAGCGTTTCAGAAAACGCTTTAAAATTCGCGGCTCCTCTTGGAATATCAATATGGCTGGCAATACTGTGAGGTTTACCTGTATCCAAACACTCTGCCTGTAAAAATTCGTCAAAACGCTCATTAATACGGTCAGCGACTCTATTGAGCAAGGTCGTGCGTTGAGCTTGAGTTAATTGACTCCACGGACCTTTCAATGCCGCTTTGGCCGCTTTTACCGCAGCATCGACTTCAGCCTCGCCTGCTTCATGGATGATGCCGAGCAAACTGTTATCAACCGGACAGCGATTCTCAAAGGTTTTTCCACTTTGAGAGGTAACATATTGACCGTTAATAAAGTGTTTATATTCTTTCATTGTTATCTCTTATAACTATCTACATTGGTTAATCATTCAGGCGTAGAAAAAGCGGGGGATACCCGCTGATTTATTCTTAAGTTACAACCGTTAAGAATCTTTCGTTCAAGACACGATCGTGATAGAAGATGGCTTTGCCTAGATCCTCTGCTTTCCATGTAGTCGGTTTATGGTCTGGGTAGTTGTAATCACCGCCTGCAAATACTTCAGTACGATTGCCTGATGGATCGAAGAAATAAATTGTTTTCCCGTGCGTTAAGCCATGACGGGTAGGGCCAATATCAATAGGCACATTCTCCATCGAAATAAGGTCGGCGGCTCTTAATATATCTTCCCAAGTTTCTAAAAAGAACGAGGCGTGATGGAACTTGCCTTTTTCTTCATGCATGATGAAAGCGATATCATGAGCTTTGGTTGAGAGGGATAGAAATTGCGCTACGCGATTTCCATCAGGATCAATGACTTGTTCGGCCAAATAGAACCCCAGCACATTCACAAACAAATCGTAGGTTTCGGCGAGTGCATCTCCATAAAACAAGCAATGGTCGAATCTGACTGCCTTCATGCCTTTTAGACCACGTGGCCATGCTTCAGGGTTGACCGCGTTTAATCCCCACTTACCAGTATATTTTTTGTCGGTGTATAGCTCAAAACAATGTCCCGACGCAGAGGTAAACTGTATGCGTCTACCACAATCTTTTAAGTCGCCAGCTTCACGATGCGTTATGGTCGAGCCAAATTCAACTAGGTCTTTTTCCAACTGCTTCAAGGCGTCTTCGTCAACCACTTTAAAGGCCATGAAGTCGCATCCAGGCTCATCCGCTTCGCGCAACACCACTGAAAATTTGTCTACTTCACTCCATGCTTTTAAATATACTCTTCCTGATTCGTCTCTGTCTGTTTCAATAAGACCGAGCAAATCTACATAGTGTTTTAGTGCTTCTTTCATATCCAGTACACGTATTTGCACGTGCCCTGGTCTCATTACACCTTTTTTCATTGTGAAACCTCATTTAGTTGCTTAGTTAGATCAGCTCTTTGTTGGGAGCTTTTTGAATTGGGTGCGCACTCAATCACTAAATCACTTTTCGGTTTAACACGACAAGCTAATGCATACCCATTGTTTAGTTGTTCATCAGTTACATGCACTTTGCTCATACGACCAAAATCTGCTTTTCCGCTAATGATGTTGATTCGACATACTCCGCAACCCCCGCCACCGCAGCCTACTGGGATACATGCTATTCCAGTGCGCAGCATGGCATGAAGAATGTAGTCTTCTTCACGACAAACAAAACTCTGTTTGCTGGTTTTATTGGTAATGTTAAATTGACGCATTAGTTGTCTCGGTTTATATTTTTTTGAAGAGAGCAGAGCGCTGCTCGTCTGCCCCGTCAGCAGCCGTTATAAATTTCTCCATAAAGATGTCTCGTTCAAATAATCTGCCTTGCATTAATGCTGTAAGCGCCGCATCTATCATAAGAGGAGGGCCGCATAAGTAGGCTTTGTGTTCAGCAAAACGATTATTAAAATGTGCATTTGCAGCTTCATGCACAAATCCTTTAAAACCTTTCCAGTTTTCGTCATCTTCCGCGTCATTAAGTGCTGGAATATAAGTCAAGTTGGTATGCTTTTTTGCTAGTGCGGCGAATAGATCTGCGTTATACAATTCGTCCTGATTACGTGCACCTTGAAACAAGGTAATATGTCGTTTATCGCCTTTTTCTAATAAGTCTAAAATCATTGATTGAGGACTTGATAAACCTGAACCGCCTGCAATAAATATCAAATTTCCAGGCTGTGATCTTCTAACAAAAAATTGTCCATAAGGACCTGATAGAGGTAACGAATCACCTACTTTCAATTTTTCATGGATATATCCGGTAGCAGAACCGCTAGGAACTTGCCGAACATGAAGTTCAATTTCCTGTCCATTTGATGGTGGGTTTGCGATTGAGAATGCTCTAGCACCGTCACAACCAGGCACATTCAAATTTATATATTGCCCAGCTTGAAAAGTCATAGAGCTGTTTAATAACAGATGAATTCCTTTGATTGTTGGTGACAAGTCGACAATTTTTGAGACTGTAGCTGTGTAGTCTTTAACAGGAAAACCTTCAAAGTCCTCGTCAACGTCAATGTCGGCTTCAATAATGACATCGCTCTCAACAGTCGCACAACAAGCCAGAACTTTTCCTTCTTCTCTCTCTGAATCCATCAATGCAAATGACGAGGCCTCACCAATCTCCACGTCACCATCAAGCACTGTAACTTTACAAGTTGCACATGTGCCGTGACCACAAGCAAACGGAAGCCAGACACCTTGGCGTAGTGCTGCCTGCAAAATGGTTTGACCGTCTTCTACTTCTATTTGCTCGCCAGTAGGCTCAACAGTTACCGTATATGTCATAAATAATTCCTAAAAGCTTGCGTTGTATAAGCCGTTTAAGCCTGGAGTGGCCATTGTCAGCATGCTTTTATGGTCAATACCCATTTCTAACAAAGGCGTCCCTTTATTCGGTTCAAAGGTTTTGCCATTAAGTTTCCATTGTATTTCGTCTTCCATGATTTTTTCGCTCTCAGGATGCGGCGCTACGGCGGGCTTTATGTACGTTTGCCACAATTCAGCAAATGTCATATTTGGTGCGACCAATAAAGCAAAAGGTGCACAAAACATGTTGTGGTTTAGCCAATGAACATAAAGCAGTTGCATACCATTAAAATTTTCTACTTTGTCTTTAGATTCAGCGGTGTATGTTGAAATCGCTTTTACAGCCATGATTCAAACCTCCTATATTTTTTAGTTAAGGTAGTCAAAATTACCCGTTTATTGTTATGCCGCATCATCTTTTTTCGAGGGCTTAATACCCTTCATTTCGTTCCAGCGCTTCTCGTCGGGCGAACCAGAAAATTCCAAATTATCTTCACCTAAGTTAATGTGGTAATAATCCGATAGCACACCTGGCAGTTCTGGCCCTCCACAATTTCCTTGGTAGATTTGATGCACTGGTAACCAAGCTTGAACGTACTTTTCAGGCTCATTGCCGAAAATTTCACAACAAGCTTCAGAACAGAAATGATAGCGATCTTCCTTGTAGACTGTGTCTCGATGACTAATTGAGCTTGGATCGTCCGTTTCAGTGAATAAAACGGGCACCTGACAAACCTGACACAACTGCGGTAAAGTTGGATTGTAGTAACGCTGATTTTTTTTCTGTAGTTCATCCCAGTGCTCAAAACGAGGACGGTAATATTTATTAAACGAGTCTGGATATTTTTCAGCAAGCCAGTCCAGTTCTTCTTTTTTAGGCATCCAAGTGTGGAAATTAGTGGCTTGGCCATATTGATAGAAAGTTGACCATAACTGATGACTAATGTGTTCTTTAGCAGCGTTAGCTACGTCTTGATATTTAGGTGGGCGAATACCATAGCGCTCTAAGTCTTTGAACAAGGCGCCACCGCTTTGCTCGTAGTAAACTTCCCAAGCTTCTTTCCATGACATCACTTTGTTAGGAAGCATATAGTCCATCATCATACTGACTAGACTTAATAGACGAAATCCTCGCCAGAACCACTTGTCTATCCACTGCTGAACAATAGGTACGTTATCTTCGTGTTGTTCTAACAAAAACTTTATAATTTCTAAGCCTAAGGTCATATGGCGGGCTTCATCGGATTGAGCTGAGAACCCAAAGGTTACGGTTGCCATATCACCGTTGTATGCTGCACCAGACATAAAAGGCACAAACAATAAATTAGTCAGTACGTATTCAAACGAGAAAGATATAGCGGTTAAAAATTCGAAAGGTCCTGCTGAGCGCGCATCGTCAAAAAATGATTTGGGCACCGACAAAAACCACACTCGGTCATGCATTAATGGTGCGTCGTGCAATCCATTAAAGTGCTTATTGTAGTGACTCATTGCATGCTGTTGAGTTTGCGAGTGACGAAGTTCATCAATCGCCTGCATTTGACAAGCAACTCGTGCACCTGCACCGCTGAATTGACGGCCAACTTTGGCATAGCCTTGAAACGCAGCATATTCGAGCGGGGAGACGCCACTTAAAAATAGTTTTAAAGAATTGACATAACGTGCGTCTGAAATATTCTGATGGCCATTGTTTTGTGCAAAGGCATCAAAAATTGCGTAAAGTTTTTTCTCTTTTTCTGCCTGATATTTCCAATAAGAATCCATGGTAAGGCGAAACGGATCTTCCCAACCGTCCCAGTCGATAATTTTTATACCTTCAAATTCTTCAAGTGGAAAAATATCTGATTTTTTTTGATAGCTTGGCTCCCAATCCATATCTCGAGTCAGGTATTGGTATTTTTGCTTTAGATTAAGCTTCTTAGTCGCTGTCATAAGTTACTCCTAATTAATTCCATGAAAGGATGAAATGGTCGTCATCTTCGTCAACATTGCCGCCAATACTGATGACATCTAACAACATTTCTTGAACATCCCAATCTCGATTCAGTTTCTCTTCCATCGTTTCGCGAGTGATAACCAAACGTTTTTCAGCCTGTATCCGAATCATTGCCGGTTGATACTGTACTTCCGCTTGCGGATTATCTTCGCTAATGGCTTCAACTAAATAACGGGCGTTTTCGTTGTCTTGAAATGCGATAAATACTAATTGGCTCATAATGTTGACTCCGTCGACTGAAGACCTGTTTTTTTCAAAAGGGCGGCTAGTTCGTTTTGAACATTAACCAAAGCGTCTTTACCTACCGTCTCTTGTGCGATGG
The DNA here is from genome assembly GCF_000314995.1 of Paraglaciecola arctica BSs20135. Lineage (GTDB taxonomy): Bacteria > Pseudomonadota > Gammaproteobacteria > Enterobacterales > Alteromonadaceae > Paraglaciecola > Paraglaciecola arctica. Next base: position 27,257 of record NZ_BAEO01000021.1, read on the forward strand.
GAACAAGCGCTGAAAATACCTGTGGCTCCCAAAGATTGACCCAGGCTTGTAATTTTTCTTTATTCTCGTCCGACTCGGCTACTGCGGTTTTCACCACTGCAACAATCCATCGTGTCGTATCCTTGTTCCAATCACGCATAAACTCGGTCAACATACTGATATCGCGCGCGCCCAACGTGGCAAACCATTCGTCCATTGCTTCATAAACAAATGCAAATACCGCTTTGTCAATTAGTAGATTTTGAAGCAGTGATAACTCAAACCAATCTTTTACCACCATAGAATCTTCAGCCAATTTTCGCATGGGTTGCCACATTGGGTCGTCTATCCAAAATGTTTTGCTGGTATTCAATGCAGTGCCAGTATTGCCGTCAATTATTAACGCAATTCGCGATAAATATTGGCCCATTCCAAGGTGATCCATCGACTGATAAATGTGTGCCTGTGCGACCGTTGTAGCAACAGAATCACCTGCAATCATGCTGTTGTTCATATTTGCTGATAGGTTTAAGTGCCGAAATGGCACCAAATATTTTAGAATTTTCAAATGAATACTTTCGTCCAAACCAGAGATCAGATTGCGCTTTTCGCAAAACTTATAACTTGTTTCAGCGCTTTCTTGCATCTTGGCGCGATTGCCTACGTATGCGCCATAATAGAACTGGCGAGGATCATTAATTTGATACCAATCCTTCATTTTTATTGATGTGCGACTTTCATCATTTAACGAACGTTGTGGATCCCACAGCGGCTTATAATGGAAGTTTTCAGTAGCTTCAATATCGTAACTTGCTTCCTGGTAGCGCGTTGCTGGCTTATCACCAAACCGACGCTTAATATGACTATAGGTATTCCTAATTGTGGAAATGGAATTAGTTTTTATTTCAACACTCATCTTTGTTACCTTGTTTGGTTAATCAAAATCTCTAGTCCTAAATCTTCCGGGTATCACCGAAGCGCCATTTTTGAGCATCATCATCAACTTTTTTTGCCATATCTTTATCCATATGCACCACATTATTGTGTTTGCAAAAGAGCTCGAATGCTGTTTTAGGCAAAGCTAACTCGACGTATAGTTCGGGATATTCAATAGCGAAATCAAACTCAACAAAAGTATCCTCAGGTGCGCTGCGTACTCGCACGTAACGAGTAAAGGTAGTAAATTTATTCTTGTTAATATCGGTAATCATGTTATTAAGTTGCTTGAACCATGTTTTCATTATGTTAAAACAATGTTTTGCAACAGATATGCCAAACACTGATTGAACTCCCTTAAAGCACTATTAAGATGTTGTTTGTAAAGCTTTTTTACGTATTTTTGTTTTGTTGGGTGTTTAAATAAGTCAGGTTAATCAAAATAAAATGTTAATGATTTGGTTAAAGTGAAGGTGGGTTTGATCATATGGTTAAGCTGCGCTAAATGTTGTTTTCTGGTAAGTTGGTTAAAGATTCAATGAATCTGTAACCAAATCTACTAGAGTCAAAATAGAAGCTTTTGGAAAGTCCATTTTTACTAAATTTTTGAGGAATGCCATGTCCAGCAGATCAAAAAATGAATTACTCGAATCTGATATTAAAGATTTAACTGATCTTATTCGTTTCAGCCATGAAGAGGGCAAAGTGTGGTTTGGCGAGCAACGTATGTTGTTAATGCATGTTTCTGCCATGGCGGCTTTTCGCAGGGAGCTTTTAAATAGTATTGGTGTAGAACGAGCTAAAGGTTTCTTTTTGCGGCTTGGTTATCAAAGCGGTTTGCGCGATGCTGAACTTTCCCGTCGATTGAGGCCCCATTGTGATGATATTGATATCTTTCTTACTGGTCCTCAACTGCACTCCCTTAAAGGTATGGTGAAACCAAATCTTTTAAAACTTGATATTGATCTAAAGGTTGGCCACTTTTATGCCGAAATTGAATGGATTAATTCATGGGAGGTGGAGGTTGTTCAGACTGAATTAGGACAGATGGATGAACCTGCCTGTTGGTCTTTGTTAGGTTATGCATGTGCGTTTACTTCATCTTTTATGGGACGAGAAATTATATTCCGTGAAGTCAGTTGTCGCGGATGCGGTGATGAGCGTTGTTTAATTATAGGAAAGCCAGCGGAAGAATGGGAAGATCATGAAGTTTTCGCTGAATATTTCAAGGCTGAGCCGATCATTGAGCAACTTTATAGTTTGCAGTCTCAAGTCAATTCATTACGTAGTAGTTTGGAACGCCAGCAAGGACAATATTACGGAATAGGTCAGTCATACTCCTATAATGAAGCCTGCAAAAAAATTGATAAAGCCGCACAAGGCAAAGTATCTGTGTTGTTGCTAGGTGAAACTGGTGTTGGTAAAGAAGTCATCGCACGCAGTGTTCATTTGCGTAGTAAACGAGCCGAACAACCTTTTATTGCGGTTAACTGTGCAGCAATTCCCCAAGAGCTGATTGAAGCGGAATTATTCGGTGTAGAGAAAGGTGCTTTTACAGGAGCAACGCAATCTCGTCTTGGGCGCTTCGAAAGAGCTGATAAAGGTACTATATTTCTTGATGAGGTAGCAGAATTAACTCCTCGCGCACAAGCTACACTGCTGCGAGTGCTTCAAGAGCAAGAATTAGAACGAGTTGGGGGAGGGCAAACCCATAAAATTGACGTACGAGTAATTGCCGCTACAAATGAGTCGTTAGAGCAAGCCGTTAATGAGGGACGATTTCGCGCAGATTTGTATTACCGGCTAAATGTCTTTCCAGTAAACATTCCGCCATTGCGTGACCGCGTTGAAGATATTCCACTTCTTGTAGAGCATTTTTTGCAAAAATTTCACAATGATTATTCGAAACGTACATTGGGATTGTCTGATAAAGCCTGGGATTACGTATCAACGTATAGTTGGCCTGGTAATATACGTGAACTTGAGAATGTTATAGAACGTGGCGTTATTTTAACTGACAGTAACGAAACTATTTCAGTAGGATCATTGTTTGTTTCCACCATTATTAAATTAGAAATTAATAATGACGATCATGTTTACTCCGAGGGTTATGTAGTAAAACCGTGTGAGAAAAACAAAGATAATTGGGTTGATACTATTTTCGAAAAAGAAATCAGCCTTGATGCTGTAGAAAAAATATTAACTGAAAAAGCGATGGAAAAAGCTAGAGATAACATTTCCGGTGCCGCCCGCCTGCTTGGTGTAACGAGACCAGCACTGGCTTATCGTTTGAAAAAGCATGGACTTGTTTTCTAGGTTTATCTGTTTTCAAAATATTTACGATTCTTTATTGTCTTTATGTACGTTGGATAGCAAGAGTTAGGGGGGTGATGATTACCTAATAAACGACCAATGTTACCAAATCGTTAAAATTGGTGAGTTTAGTACCTATAAATCTTAATTATTTATCATTTCATTAACATTTAGAATTCTTATATTTTCAATTCAACATGAAACAGCCTTTGTAAACTCGTATCATAATGATTTCATAGGTTTTTTTTATTTATTGTTGTAATGGCACATCTTTTGCTCTATTGATTTTTATGTTAATTAAATAAATGTAATAAAGAATGTTGTTTAAACAAATTTATCAACGGCTTCCGACTCTACACTTAGTTCGTCTTTTAACAATTCAATCATGCCTTAATACCGCAGCTATTGTTATGAGTTGTTTACTCATATTCGGGTGTGAAGCACCTTTAGTCATGGATAAAGTGACTGCATACCGAGAAAAACCTTTGCAACGAACTGATTCCTATCAAGCATTTGCAAAGAACGATCAAGTAGCAGTGTTGGTGGGCAATAATGGCGTTGTCTTAACTAGCCATGATGCGAAAACATGGTCACGAACCATCTTGGCTGGAATGCCATCATTAATCGATATTGCCAGCTGTCCAGATCAGCGTCTCATTGCACTTTCGTTCGACAATCAAGTTTGGGTATCAAACATCAATGGCGATGATTGGATATCGATCGAGGTCCCAACACAAGAGCAGTTAATGACAATTGATTGCGCTCCCAACGGCAATTGGTGGGTTGCAGGCGGATTTTCAACATTTTTGCACTCAGCTAACGATGGTCAGAATTGGCAAACAACTAGCCTTGATGAAGACGCTATTATTACTAACCTTGTTTTCATTTCTGAACAAGATGCTGTTGCTACAGCAGAATTTGGGATGATATTGGTCACTGAAAACGGCGGGATCTCTTGGGATTTAATTGGTTTTCTCCCAGATGAATTTTTTCCTCATTCCACACATTTTGCTACGACTGCAGAAGGCTGGGTTGGGGGGCTCAATGGATTTGTTTACCATACTAAAGATGGCGGACGAAATTGGCTGCGACAATCAGCTGATAGTTCTGTACCCATATATCAATTCGTGCAAGTTGATGATGCTTTATATGCCCTAGGTGATAACGCTACAGTAATGAAACTTGCAGGTTCTAACTGGCAAACAGTGCAACCCCCTACAGCACCGGTTTACCTCAGAGCCGCCTTGCATTTTAACGGAAAGTTATTAGTAGCAGGGGGGCGAGGTATGTTATTAGCGCTTGATCCAAATGTTGTTATTGTGTCTGCCGGTAAAGCGGAGCAATCAGATGAAATCTAAGCACCGTTTCACACATTTTCTTCACAATATTGAAGTCATAATTTTCAAATATCCCTTAATAGTTTTAAGCGGAATATTATTACTGACGGTATTTTTCTTAAGCCAAATACCCGCATTAAAAATATATACCGATTTTTCGAATCTTCTACCTCAAGAACATCCGTACATTCAACTGCATAACAGTATTAAAGATACTTTTGGTGGTGCAAATGTATTGGTTGTTGGAGTGGAGTTTGTTGATGGTGATATCTTTTCAAATGAAAATTTAGCGACCTTGGATAGGATCACAATGGCTGTTGATAATCTTCCTGGGGTTAACCATAACCTCGTGTCGAGTCTAACTCATAGAAATTCACGGCATATATGGTTAACGGAAGTAGGGAGCATCAATTCAGAATCTTACTATGACTCAACTTATGGACAGTACAGTCATTCTGAATTGCAACAAATGCGAGGTAATGTAGCCGCTAACCCTAGAGTATATGGTCCGCTTGTGGCACCTGATTTCAAAATGGCACTCGTGAAGGCGCAATTAAATGAGGGAGAGTTGGATTACGAAAAAACCTTTGCTCAACTTCAGAAAATAAGAGCTGAAGAAAGTCATGCAGGAGTGAAAATATATGCAACTGGACAGCCGGTTTTGATCGGTTGGGCATATACCTATATGGAACAAATTTTACAGATTTTCATCTTTACTATTTTGATCATGTTATCGCTGCTGATCTTTCACTTTCGCAAGGCATATGGCGTTCTAATCCCCCTCGGTGGTGTGCTTATTTCAACAATATGGGGATTAGGTATTATAAGTTTACTCGGATATAACCTAGATCCACTAGGACTGGTTATACCGTTTTTAATCGCCGCTAGAGCCATGAGTCACGGGGTGCAATTAGTTGAGCGATATTACTCTGAGTTGAAAACACTCCCTCAAGGCGCTGATGCTGCGAAAGCGACATTCGACAGCCTTTTCCGGCCGGGAACCTTAGGGGTCGTTTCGGATGCTGTGGGTTTACTATTGATTACTGTGGGCTCAATACCCTTGAATACACACTTGGGTATTTATGCATCTTTATGGGCAATTACTGTTGTTTTGACCGTACTTATTGGTGTACCGCTATTACTTTCTGTTCTGCCTACGCCAAAAAATTCGGAGATTAAAGAAACCTTTCTACGTTATATAGGTTCGAGCTGTTCACGAATTGTCACTCGCCCTAAGGCCGCTCCAAGACTACTGATTATTGCCTTTTGTTTAATTCTTATGGGATTAGTCGCGGCTTCACATGTTCAAATCGGTGATTCCGAGCCCGGCTCACCAATTTTATACCCTGACCATGATTACAACCTATCATCGAGAACAGTAAACGAGCGTTTTCCAGGTTCTGAAGAGCTCTACATTATTGCAGAAACAGATACTTCTGGAGGACTCAAGCGGCCAGAGGTCCTGAAATCGCTCATTTCATTACAAGCACACATGTTATCAGATCCTGACGTCGGCGGAAGCAAGGGGCTCACTGATCTTGTACAGCAGGTCAACCGACTCATGCATAACAACGACCCTCGATGGTATCAAATACCACACGACGCTTCGTATGTTGGTGGTCTTATGTTCACTTACATGGCATCTAGTCCAATTCCAGGTGCGTTAAATGAATTCAACGATACCGACGATCGGGTTGCTAACTTAGTATTTTATTATAAAGACAGACAGGGCGAAACAATTCGCCGTGCCATCCATATGGCAAAAACATGGATTGACAAATATGGCAATGATGTACCAGGCCTAGAAATTCGTCTTGCAGGAGGCACCTTGGGGGTCGCTGCAGCTATGAATGAATCAGCGTTTGAGACCAATATGATCGTCCTGCCGTTAGTCTTTTTGTTGATATTTGCTTTTGTGATGTTGTTTTACAAATCTTGGCATGCGGGAATCATGATGTTGGGCACGATGCTTTTCGCCTCAATTTTAACCTATGCCTATATGGGCATGTATGGAATGAGTATTGATATTAATACCGTTCCAGTAGTTGCTGTTGGAATTGGCGTTGGGATTGATTATTCCATATACATGATGGACCGCATACGCGAGTTCATGGCCAAAACCGGAAATTTAGCTGGTTCGGTTCGTCAATCTATTGCGACTACTGGTATGGCAATCAGTTTCACAGCGGTCACCTTAATTGCTGGCATTATTATGTGGGTCATACTCTCGGAACTAAGGTTTCAAGCTGATGCCGCACTGTTGTTAAGCATCATGATCGTGATTAATGGGGTTGCCGCGATGTTGTTAGTGCCATCTTGGGTACTTGTCTTCAAACCTAAATTTATTGTCAACGTTTACAGTGATGAATACGGTGTACTTCACACCGATGCTGAACATGTTGATGAAAAATCCGCCGACCAGTCAATTCCGACAATAGGAAGTGGAGCACTTACTGGGAATCAAAGCCGACCATAGTTCGGTAAATTCCTTTTTGTAATTATGTGAGGACTAAGCATGCGTAAAAATACACAAAACATGAAATTTATGATGTTAAAAGTAGCACTGGGCCTTGCCCTGTGGCCTGTATTTCAGCAAGTATCCTTTGCCAAGGAAGCTAGGGTAAATGGTTATTTCGAAAATGCGACATATATCCGAGATGGCGTTGGTTTATCTAAATTTCGTAATACGTTGCAAATAGAGGCTGAAAAATCTTTCAAATCGACAGGATCACTCAGCAATATGTCAGTTAATGGCACTTTTCGTGTTACTTACGACGGTGTTTATGACTTAAATGAGGATGACTTCGGCAACCAAGCTGGAGGCGCGATATCTTTAGAGAATACAATTGAGGGCCCAGGCTCTACCGTTATTTTCGGCGAAGGTTTAGCCTTACCTTTTACCTTTGATACTGCAAATCATCCAAATGAGGGGATGTTAGTACTAGGTGAACACCTTCACCCTACAGATGGGGGCGTTGCGTTTGGTGTACCAGTACGCCCTTGTGATACTGATTCACGCGGGTGTCTCAATGGCTATCTTGACCGAGATATTGATGAGTTAAGGTTTCAAGAGCTCAATGATCGTCTCGATTTTATTCGCGAACTATATTTCGACTTTGATTTAAATCTAGATAATGGAAACATTATCAGTACTCGGTTAGGTAAACAGCAGGTAATTTGGGGGCGTACTGATTTATTTAGAGTTCTCGATGTTATTAATCCAGTCGATTATTCGCGTAACAACATTTATGACGAATTAGAAGATATCCGTATTCCAATGTGGATTTTAAAAACTGATTATCGAATGGGAGCGACGGAGACATTTGATGACCTAAACCTTCAGTTAATATGGAATTTTGATCGATTTCGTCCGAATGATTTGGGCCAATGTGGTCAACCCAATGTCATTCTGGATGCCGGTTGTTTCTTTAGAGGCATGAATACCTTATGGGAGAATGGAGGTACGGTCGCTAATTTCGCGGGAGGGGTAGTAGCTACCGATTTTGGACCGGGCCAAATAGGTATACGTCAAGCAGAGATGCCGAGCTGGAGCCTTTCAAACACTCAGGTTGGATTAAAATTTGAAGGTGTTTTGGGTGACCTAGGATTCTCACTAAATGCATTAAACTATCGTTCACAAATGCCTTCATTACGAGGTGGGATACCTGCTCAAAACTCCTTTACTGGCGAGGTGGCTGCGTGGCCAGCGTTAATTGCTTTTGATATTCACTTCCCTCGTGTGCAGTTGTTGGGAGGCTCAATGGATTATTATTCTCAAGGTATTGATACCGTATTTAGACTTGAAGCAGCACACACTTCTGGTGAAGAGTTTGCAAATACACTAAAAGAAAATTTATATTCCGAATCAAATGTACTGCGTTACGTAATAGGCGTTGATAAAAACATCTTTATTCCTTTATTGAATGACAGTAAGGCGTTTCTTTTTTCAGGCCAAATTTTTGGTCAGCACATTTTGGATCATCAACGTGAAGAGCGTTTATTAGGGGCTGCAGGTATCCCTGATTGGGAAGAAAATTGGACAGCAACTATGCTGATAAAAGGCTGGTGGATGAATGATAGATTAAGTCCTCAATTGATAGTTGCCCACGACGTTAGAGCCGAAGCAACGGCGATAGCGATGTCTGTTGAATGGATTTTTTCAGATAATCTCAAACTGACCGGAGGCGTAAACTTCAAATTAGGCACTGGAGCCCGAAAATTCGACGACTGTCGAACTTGTAACCCTTTCTCACCATTTACCGCTGCGTTTGATGAGCACGATGAGGGCTCCACTTTGGGTCTGCAAGGCTTCGAACCCCTAGGTCGTTTTCAATCTGGACCAATAGGAATGGCTCAAAAAGAAGATGAACTCCAATTTTCAGTTCGCTACAGTTTTTAATAGAGGATCAAAAAATGAAAAAGTTAATTTTAAGAACAAAAATCTGTGCAGCCGCAATGAGCATTTCGAGTTTAATAGCGTCGCCTGCTTTGGCATTAGATGAGGTTATTCAGGCGTCATTTTTTCCATATGCAAACAGTAAACCTGCATTTGATGGTTTGTCGGTAGGGCTTGTCATTGATCAGTCTAATGTTGCTGAGTTTAAAGACATTATTGATCCTGCGTTCTACTCTTTTATTGAAAAAGGGTGGACATCTATAACTGTGGGAGATACATCATCCTTGGAGCTACATCAAAGCTATATCGATGCAAGTGCGAAAGGATACGGTAATGTACAGCTGGGTAAGGAGACTGGTGAAATTATTGGTTGGCAAGCAGGTAGACCTTTCCCTGCAGAGCCTAGTAATGAAGATGCTCGTGCTGGTGAAAAACTGGCTTGGAATTATAAGTATGGCTATAACTGGGGAGATAGTGCTGCAATTTCACCTTTTTATTGGAAATATAAAAATATGGAATCTGCAAAGGTTGAGCGCACTATTAAATTCAACTTTCACTTTCTTAATTTCAAGGGGCGGGTCATACAACAACCCACACCTGAAATTATTCCTAATCCATCGGATCTTTTCCGTTCTATTTACGTTCAAGTATTAGCACCGGATGATGTGCGAAATACGCAATTATTAATCCATCGCGCCGCAGACGATTTAAAACGCGATAATTCGTGGCTGTATCTTGGTTTTCAGCGAAGGGTAAGACGCTTAGCTACTGGACAGGTTACAGACGCTTTTCTTGGGTCTGATTTAATGATAGAAGACTTTGAAGGTTATAACGGTCGAATTTCTGATATGAACTGGAAATATAAAAGCACTCGTTACATGTTAATGCCATTCTTCAATCACAATGATTTAACCCTAGATAATGAAACACATGAAGACGAAGATGGTTATAAAGTTGTAGCATTTAGCGGCAAAGGTGATTGTTTCCCAAATATTACTTGGCAATTACGTAAGGTCTATGAAGTAGAAGCAATGCCAGTAAATGAATCACATCCTTTGTCTAAACGTGTACATTTTATGGATGCACAAACGTTCACTATTCCCAGAACAGTCTCATATGATCGTAAAGGTACTATGTGGAAAACATTTACAATTGGGCAAACACATCCTGACCATCATTTACCCGCAAACAAAGGGTCTGGGGTGTCTATTGATGATGCTTTTAGTATGATCGACGTACAAGCTAATCATTGTACAACCGGCCAGTTTAAAGGCCAAGTCGACCCAGAACTATCTCCTCCCAGCATGTTTAGTGTACAGCACTTAAGGGCCACTGGTAGCTAATCTCGACCACAGGGGCTTGCCTGTAAATAGGCAGCCCCTGCTTACGATATTTAACAATGGTAGTTACAGAAAAATCTGTTACAGGTTCCCATCGAACTGCGTAGATCTTGCTTTTCTAGTAAAAATAATAAAATTTATTTATTTAAACTTAAAAAATGTTTCGTATTTTGACCCAGGATCTCAGTGACAATTTTATATGCGCTATCTGCTTTACCGCTAGCAATTGCCCAAGCTAATTCTTGGTGGTGCTCTAAATCTAATTCAATTTCTTCATTAGTTTGCTCTTGACCTAATCTCACATGCGCTTTTAGGTAAGTGGAAACTGCTGTTTTGAATTGACTTAATATAGGATTGTGAGATGCCATCAGAATGAGGGAATGAAATAAAATGTCTGCTTCTAATCGTTTATCGTGATTATCTTTATTCACTTTCATTTGCTCGAATGCGCTCATTATATTGGCAATATCTTCTCTGGTTGCTCTTTCTGCTGCCAATCTTGCTGCTTCAGGTTCGATTATTCGCCTTACCTCTATTAAATCCACCATAAAGGCTTCGGTCGCAATATCTGGATCTGCATGCCAGCCTAAGACCTGTTGATCTAACATATTCCATTGTGTACGAGGTGCAACTTTGGTTCCGCTTCGAGGACTTGTTGTTAAAAATCCTATTGCAGACAGTATTTTTACTGCTTCACGTAATGCATTACGTCCAACACCCAACATTGCGGATAATTCTGCTTCTATAGGTAATGTCTCACCTTCTTTATATTCATTAGCAGAAATTTTCTTACCTAATGTTTCAACAACATGTTTGGCTTGGCCTCTTGGTATTGGGAGCCCTGTGGTTTTTACATTCCCTTTCACATGATCCGTCATTTTTTACTTCTTTTTCTTAGTCACTAATGATCACATTGTAACTAACTATATGTTTTGTGTCATTAACATTGAAAAATAATCATTATTGGTGGGATTAATTGGGGTTTTATTTTATGTGTTCATACTATAACTACTGTTTTGATTAGGTTTATTTAATTATTAATTTATACCGTTGACCATTAATGGGATTATTGATAATATCTTTAAATCTTATAGGTGGGGTTAATTGATTGCTTTGTAGCTCTAACCTCATTAACAATTATTGAAGAAGGGTTGCAAGTATGGCTGATTATGATGTGATTATAGCTGGAGGAGGCCACAATGGCCTGATTTGTGCGTCTTTACTGGTTCAGAACGGATTGAAGGTCTGTGTCGTTGAAAGAAATGACTGGGTCGGCGGCGGTGTGTTAACTCGTGAACTTACCAAGCCTGGATTTAAACATGATCAGTTTGGTTCCTCACATGTATGGATCCATTTAAACCCTGATTTTCAAAAATTACGACCTGAACTTGAAAAGCATGGCCTTAAGTATATTTACTCAGATGATCACATTACTGGTCACCCAAATAAAACAGCTGGACAAGGAATTATTGTCTATAAAGATGTCGATAAAACTTGTGACACTATAGCTGAATATTCTAAAAAAGATGCACAGCGCTACCGTGAAATTTATGAGGAGTTTGGTGAAATTCAAGATGGTGTTGTGAAAAGCATGTTTTCACCACCAGCGCCTCCAAGCTATTTATATCAAGGTCTTGAAAATAACCCTGAAGGTTTAAAAAGGCTAAGAGATTATCAACTCAGTTCACGTCAATTTACCTTAGAAAATTTTGATGATGATCATGTTCGTGCATTTATTCTTGGCTGGGCAATGGCACCGCAAACATTACCAGACCAATTAGGCACCGCAGCTGCATTTTCGGTGATGATCCCAAGTATTCATTACTTTGGGCAATCAATTCCTGAAGGTGGTAGTGGCATGCTTTCAGAATCAATGAAATCTTATATTGAAGCTCAAGGTAGTACGGTATTAACCGGTGCTACTGTTAAAAAATTCATAGTAGAAAACGGCGAGTGTGTAGGTTTAAAACTCACAGATGGCAGAGATATTACTGCTAGCCGGGCTGTGGTTAGTGCTCTTGATCCCTTCCAAACCTATCTAGATGGCTTTGATGATGATGAGTTGCCTAGTGGATTTAAACAAATGGTCCGTAACTTCAAATTTGGCGATATCACCATTGCGCGAGTGCATTATGCATTAGATGAAGCACCAAAATTTAAAAATGGTAGCGAAATGGATAAAACCGCATTTCAGCGGATTTTTGGCAGTGTTGCTGATATCGATAAACAGTATCAAGAAATTGCTGCTGGCCTAGCACCTACAGATCCATTTTTATGGACAGCTGCTTGGAGTCAAATGGATCCAACACGGGCACCAGAAGGAAAACATACTTTAATTATGGATACTTTTGTTCCGGTAGATTTGGCGTCTGGAGATGATTGGGAAAAGCTAGCTCCTGACTATTGTAGTGACGTACTTTTAAAGCAGTTACGTAATTACACCACAAATATGGAAGATGACAATATCCTTGGAGAGTATGTTGAATCAGGACCAACGCTAGCGCGTGCAAACCTTTCATTCAACCGAGGAGTCACTACTGGGGGGGAAAGGTCTCTTGCTCAAATGGGTGCATTCCGTCCATTCCCAAATTATGCCGAATATCGTGGTCCAATCAAAAAGTTCTATATGACCGGACCATCTTGCCATCCAGGTGGTGGTATTTGTGGAATGGGTACTATTGCGGCAAACGAGATTTTATATGATCTCGGTATTAAGCGTGAAGAAGATGATTTTGATTTTTAACAGACAATTGGCAAATTTTGAGGAATGAAATAATGGCTAGAAAAAAAGTAGAACCTTATACGGCATTGATAATACAGCCAGAAGTAACAGTCGTTGATGATAGAGCCGGGATTCAAATCAACCTAGATAGGATTAAAAACCTTATTCATTTTGGCGTTGGATATCACTGGGAAATACCAGTAAAACTGGTGATTTTACCTGAATACTTTATGCAAGGCGTAGGTACTCCAGGTAAAGGCGAAACTAAAATTAAAGACGCAATGAAAAGAGCCGTAACAATTCCTGGGCCTGAAATTGATCAACTAGGTGAAATTGCCAAAGAATATGGTTTGTATATTTGTGGTGGTGGCGTGGTAGAGGAAGTCAAAGAATTTCCTGGCCGTTGGTTCAACACTAACTTTATTGTTGGTCCTTGTGGCAACGTGGTACTTAAGTATCACAAATGGCATATCAATGCATCATTAGGGCTTGGTACAAGTCCACATGATATGTTTGATGAATATTGTGAGCACTTTGGCGGTAGTATTAAAGATCTATTTCCTGTTATTGATACTGAAATTGGGAAATTAGGCACCATGACTTGTCATGATGGTTGTACACCTGAAGTAAGTCGTGCATTAGGTTATAACGGTGCAGAAGTTATTTGTCATCCGGGTGCAATACAAGAATTTGAAGGTGTTTCAGAGCCATGGGATTTTTGGAAGTTTACTCGTCGTACTCGTGCACATGACAATATGTGTTACCTATTTGGAGCTAACTGGGGCAGTGTAAATTATGAATACTACCCTAAAGCTTTTTGCCCTGGTCATTCCTTTGGTATTGATTATAAAGGCGTAATGATGGCTGAAGCACCATATCCAAGTGAACAGGTTCTAGCTGTGACGGTCGATATTGAAGCGTTGCGTCATTACCGTACTAAGATCAACCACAATAATTGGATTGATGTTCGAACAGAAGGCTTCAGGGAAATGTATACCAATCCCATTTATCCAGCGAATCGTTTTCCATCTGGAAAGCCGCCTACAGCACTTGTAGAAAAAATTACTGTTTGTAAAGAAGTATTCGATGACTTGTATGCAAGAGGCCAATTCACACCTCCATTTGGCTATGAACCGGAAGATATCTCAGAATTATTACAATCCCGAATTGACTATGCTCAGGAAACAGGTCGATTAAAGAAGAGTAAATAATATTATGAAAGTTATCAGTAAACTGGCAGATATTGATTTTGAATTCGGTCACTTTGAATATAAGAAAGATCATCTCATTATCCACAGCCATAAAGATTCGAAGATGCAAAGTAAGGTTTATGTTAGCCCAAATGATGTAGTCAGTGCTCTTGGTAAGGCATTCAAAGTGCCTATGTTTTGGGCTTACATCGTTTTCTTTCCATTTTTTTTAATTCGCTATCGCAAGCGCCATGCCGCTAAACGAGCAGCAAAAAAGTAAGGTAATAAATAATGACAAAAATGACAGGCGCAGTTGCCATCATAAAATCACTTAAGCTGAACGGTGTCGATACTGTTTTTGGGCTACCTGGAGGTCAGTTAGATCACCTTTTCGATGCTATGTACCATGAAGGTGATGACATTCGTCTTATTCATAGTCGCCATGAGCAAGGTGTTGCTTATATGGCTTATGGCTACGCAAAATCAACAGGTAAAGTTGGGGTGTATACCGTTGTTCCTGGCCCAGGATTGTTAAACTCTACTGGTGCATTGTGTACTGCATGGGGTAACTATAGTCCGGTACTTTGTATTTCTGGGCAAATTGCATCAACAGGCATTGGTAAAGGTTACGGTGATCTGCATGAAATTGATGATCAGCTTGGCATGATTAGCAATATAACTAAATGGCAATCACCTATTAATCACCCATCTGATGCGCCTGAAGTCATTGCAGAGTCATTTAAGCAATTAACGACTGGATGCCCACAGCCAGTGGCCATTGAAATGCCGATGGATATGATGGGACTTGAAACAGAAGTAGGCTTAATACCTGCTGTTGTACATGATAAAAAACCGGTAGATAGAGACTTAATTGAGTCTGCGGTAAGTATCTTAAAACATGCTAAAAAGCCAATGATTGTAGTCGGCTCTGGAGCGTTGGAATGCAGTGAGCTAGTTCTTGAAATCGCAAAACGTTTGCAAGCTCCTGTCATGGCATGTCGTAGTGGTAAAGGGATTGTTTCTAGTGAGCATTATTTAAGCGCCAACTTCCCAATGGGACATCGATTGTGGGGCGAAGCAGATGCTGTGCTTGCTATAGGTACTCGTTTACATTGGCCACTTGTTATGTGGGGAACTGATGATGAGCAAAAAATTATCAGAGTCGATATCGATGCTAAACAAATTACACGGATCACTGTACCAGAAGTGGGTATTGTTGGTGATTCAGGGGTTGTTCTTGATGTAATGAAGCAACTTATTGAACAAGATAACCATCAAGCAACGTCACGAGAAGCTGAATTAACTGAACTTAAATCTGCTGTAGATGCTGAAATCCGAGAAAAAGTTGGTCCACAAATGGCTTACTTGGATGTTATACGTGAGGAGTTACCTCGTGATGGTATTTTTGTCGATGAAGTGACACAAACTGGCTTTGTATCTTGGTACGGCTTTCCAGTTTATAAGCCTCGTCAACACATAAGCGCGGGTTATCAAGGTACATTGGGCTATGGCTATGCAACAGCGCTAGGTGTTATGGCCGGTAATATGGATAAAAGGGTTATTCAAATTAGTGGTGATGGTGGCTTTATGTTTAACGTACAAGAACTATCCACGGCTGTTCAATATAAATTGCCATTGGTTACAATTGTTTTTAATGACGGTAGATTTACTAATGTACAGCGTCAACAAAAAGAATGGTTTGATGGTCGAATCATCTGCTCAGATCTTCATAATCCTGATTTTGTTAAGTTAGCTGAAAGCTTTGGTGCAGCAGGGTATTTAGCCACAGATCCAGAATCAATGAGAACCGCCATTCAAAAAGCCTTTGCACAGGATGGTCCTGCAATAATAGAAGTGAAACTTAATGAGTTCTTCCCTGCACCTTGGCCATTTTTGATGATGCCACAAAATAGAAAAGAAGTTTGTAAATAAGCACTTCCTAGTTTATGTGGTCCACTGCACAGTACTTTAAGCATTATCTTCGCTGTGCACGGACTGCTAATCTAATTTAAAATGGATAAATACTATGACTAATCCAGTACCAAACTCCTCAATACTACGAATTAATGCCTATAAACAGGGTAAAAGTAATATCGATGGTATTAAAAATCCAATTAAGCTCTCGTCAAATGAATCTTCCCATGGTGCATGTGAAGAAGCTTTATCTGCATTCAGGGAAACTTCATTTTCATTGAATCGTTACCCCGATGGAAATCAAACTAGCCTCAGAGAAGCAATTGCTCAAACCTTTAATCTAAACGAAAGTAAGATTATGTGTGGTAACGGATCAGAAGAATTAATTCAATTGGTTGTACGAGCATATGTGTCAGTAGGTGATGAAGCACTACTTAGTGAAAATGGCTTTATTATGAGCAATATTCATTGCCTAGCTCAAGGAGCTGAACTAGTCATTGCTCCAGAGAAAAACTTTAAGGTTGATGTCGACGCATTGTTAGCGCGAGTTACAGATAAAACGAAATTCTGTACTATTGCTAACCCAAACAACCCCACAGGTACCTATATTTCAGATGAAGAAATACGTAGATTACATGCTGGCCTTCCTAAAGATTGCATATTCTTAATAGACAATGCTTATTCAGAATATGTTGATAAAGAAGACTTTAGTGATGGGGTCGATTTAGTTGAAGAATTTGATAATGTCGTCATGACTCGGACGTTTTCGAAAATATATGGGTTATCGGCACTAAGAATCGGTTGGATGTACAGTTCTCAAGAAATACATGATCTAATTCAACGTATTAGAACACCGTTTAATGCAAATTCTCCAGCGATGGCAGCGGCAACAGCAGCAGTTAAACAGACTGGTTATGTAAACGATATTAAGCAACATAATATAAAATCATTGCAATATATTACTGATAAATTGCAACAGTTAGGTATTGAAGTTGTACCCAGTGTTGCAAATTTTTACCTGTTAAATTTTAAAGGTGTCGAAGGAAAAATGGCTTCTGAAGCAGGCGCATTTCTGCAATCCAAAGGCATTATTCCTCGTCCTGCAGGAAATAATGATGACTTCTTGCGAATTACCGTTGGTTTTGAAAGTGAAAACCAGGCAGTTGTTGATGCATTAACTGAATACATGAATCAATAACCAATACCTATAATGATTTAACTTGTCTGGGATAACACAAAGGGGTAAATACATTGAATAATCAGGTTGATGAGATAAATAGCGCACAATTCAATAAAGTTAAGTCGCGTCTTGAAACAACACAAAAATTATTAATTAGTGGTAGTTGGCAGTGTTCATCTGATCAGCAAAATTCAGAAGTTATTGACCCTTCCACCGGTAACGTAATCTCTCATGCTAGTGTGGCAACTTATGATGACGTAAATCTTGCTGTATCTGCAGCTAGAGAATCATTTGAAAGTGGTGTCTGGACTAAAATGACACCTAGTCAACGGGGTAAAATACTTTGGAAAGTAGCCGACTTATTAGAAGAGTATGGTGATGAAGTTGCGACCTTAGAAATGTTGAACGCGGGTAAGAAATTTTCAGCGGCGCGACAAGGCGAAATACCATTTGCTGCAGATTGTTTTCGCTACTTCGCAGGTTGGTGCACAAAAGTTGAAGGAGCAACTAAAAGTTTATCTATTATACCAGGGCAAGACTTTCACGCTTATACCAAAAGAGAACCAATAGGTGTAGCCGCACTGATTGTTCCATGGAATGGACCATTGGTACAAGCTGTTTGGAAAATCGCACCGGCACTTGCTGCAGGTTGTAGTTGTATCATTAAGCCTGCTATGGAAACCCCATTATCAATGGTTCGCTTGGCTGAAATAATGTTAGAAGCGGGGGTTCCCCCTGGTGTTCTAAATGTGATTTTAGGCGGAGGGGAAACTGCCGGTAAATGGTTATCAGAGCACCCGGACGTAGATAAAATTTCATTTACTGGTTCAACTGGTGTGGGTAAAAAAATTCTTGATGCTGCTAAAGGAAATTTGAAAAAAGTTTCCTTAGAGCTAGGAGGCAAATCAGCGATGATTGTTTTTCCTGATGCTGATATCGAAGAGGCAAGCCAAGGCGCTGTTGAGGCTATCTTCTCCCATGCAGGTCAAGTCTGCGTTGCTGGCTCTCGTCTGTTTATCCATCAAGATATATTTGACGCGATGATTACAAAAATCAAAGAGAAGACATTAGCAATTAAAGTCGGATCTTGCCACGATGAAAGTACAGGGATGGGGCCTGTTATTTCACAACGTCAATTTAACAGTATCCGTAAATATATTCATTTAGGGATAGAAGAGGGAGGGCGATTGATTACTGGTGGCGTGCCTGAATATAATGGCGATGGATACTTTATTTCACCAACCATTTTTGTTGACGTTAAACCTGAGATGACAATTGTTAAAGAAGAAATTTTTGGTCCTGTATTAGTGGTCCAAACTTTTACTGATGAAAATGACATTAATCAGATGGCTAATGATTCAGAATATGGCTTGGCTGCTAGTATTTGGACAAAAGATGTGAGCAAAGCGCATCTTACGGCTTCAGCAATGCGCGCAGGTTTAGTGTGGGTTAATTGCCATGGTATCCCAGATATGTCAGTACCTTTTGGTGGTTACAAGCAGTCTGGTTGGGGACGTGAGAATGGGTATGAGGCGTTGCTTCAATATACTGAATTAAAATCGGTAGTCGTTAAATTATAATAAAACGAACGACATTTTTAACTCCTTGATCCAGTAACATAAGCACAACTATGGCTAGCCGTTATTAACCGATGACCGATTCTTACTAAGGATCGGTCATCACTATGTAACTACATTCTCTCTTTCTGAAAATCCCTTCGTTTAGGCAACACCATCAAATCAAATATTTGCACTTAGTCTAACCCTATGTTGAGGGGCTTGCTCATTTCTAGTTCTATCCATTTATTAAATTCAATTTCATTCTTTAGCTCGGGCTTATCTTTAGTTTTAGAGACCATATCTCGAAATACTTTAGAAAACATATAAGCTGAAATTTCATTGGGGTGATCTATTCCTCGTGTAACAGGGTAGGAATCACGGTAGAAGGTTAAATCATCTATAGAGTTAATTATTAATTGATTATCGTAATCTCTTTTAAGTTGATATTTCTCTTCCTTAAGGATTACTGTGAATATTTGATCCGTAAAATCTTTGCCCATTTTGGGAAGATCAACTCCTTCTTTAAGTAAGGTTCTTACCCAATAAAACTCTGATGGTTGCTGAGGTTTTGGTACTAGCCATTCAGCTGAAGGGGCATCAGGGTTCGATACTTGATTTAACGTTATGTATTCGTCGGACTCAATAATGGCCTTCTGAAAATCCCAATGCTGAGTGTTTAACTGGACAAACTTTGATGGAAAACTTCGTTGTAGCGCATGCATTTGTTCATGAACTAGCAAGCCTCCAAATTCTCTCAATAGCTCCAAACTGTCTTTCTCATTTATATCCTTTTGCCAAATCTTAGTTAAAGAATCTAAATGCTTTTGGCTAAATATAATAAAACTGCCCCTTGTATGGGCAAAACCGCCACAAAGCCAGCTATCAACCTTGATAAATCGCCAAGGATGATTGGCCATTAAATGGATATTATTTTGAAGAAGCAATACATTCACCTCTTTAACAATATAGGTAAGCGCATTTCGCTCTGTTTCACTAAAAGGAAGGACGGCATCCTGAAACCTTTTTCTAGCATAACGCCTTAAATCATTAATATCTGATGTTGTTAATTTTTCTTGTATAAAGGTTTCAATTTCTCTTTTTTGTAGTTTTGAGAAGTAAGGCTCAAAGGTTTCGTCGAGGATTGCTTTTCTGGCGTCACTTACAGCCAGAATATCAATTCTGGGCCTTACTAATGGGCTCTTTAGCTCTCTAATTTGATAATCATTTAAGCTATAAGTCGCTGGGGATCGTTCACTGTCATTCTGCTGTGTTTGGATGTTTGCTATATCATTCGAAACATTTTCGCCATTTACGGCATGCTTTAATCCTAAATTTTGAGCAACTTCATGGGTAATAACTAGGGCTTGCAAATGTTTTCGCTGCAATATGTCTGCTGTAGAGTCGGTAGTTTTTTTTGTTCCTAAGGCAATAAAAGTGTAACTTTCGTTCAGCATGCCATGAGCCACTGGTCCTTTTTTTCCCTGGAGTTCATTGACAAAAAACATATTAAGTATCTCGCCTTGGCCACGAATAAATCCATCCTCTGTAGCCATTTTGACTATTTTATCTAAGTCTATTACTCCATCGCGCGCCTTGGTATTACTGTAAAAAATAGGTTCTAAAAAGTGTAGGTCCACATGTGCTTTTGAAAATGTCTCATCAATCAAATTTTTTGGTAGCGCCATTGAGGCTGGGTTATTGCCGTCGTCTCCTTGCACAACAATAGGCTGTATTATAATAACAAACGAATTTAGGGGCTCTTTTTGGGGGATAGAAAATGCATAATTACTATGTAAAAAAAGAATAATTAATACAGCGACTGATTTAAAAAATTGCATGGTATTACCTTTTATAGGAAGTGTTTTTATAAAATTTTATGGCATACCAAAACACAGTTAATTATTTGTAGTGTCTTTTAACATAGCCATAAATAATTAACTCAAGGACAAAAGCTCTTTCACTCTGAGCTTGAGTTTTTGATTATAAATATCTCGTTCATTGTGGTTACAAAAGGCGCTTAAGAAACCTTCATGAGCATCACCTAATGCATTCGAAATTAATATGGTAAGTAACTCATAATAGGGAATATTAAGAATTTCTGACAATGCGGTAAGTCGACAATGCTCTGCATTTTCTACTCTAAAATTACTGACCTGAGTAAGGGGAGGTTTTTGACAAACCTCATCACAAAATAACGCGTTTTCCGTTAGTTCTTTAAATTTCAAAAAAGTATGTTTGTTTTTCATTGATATTAGCCTCGTATTAACCATTGCTCGTTGCCTTTTATATTTAATTACGCAATGAGAAAGGGTAAGTAATGTTAAGTTTTTTGTTCTAATAAGCTTTGATTGCGGTGTTAATTTCATTCAATTCTTATTGATCACAAACTGTATTCTTCATAATTAAAAGCTAACGGACACTACAATTCATGTCAAGTAATAATCCCATTAATGTTTGACGGTGGTTTTTATGTTTGAATTTGTATTTTTGGGTGGCTACTTTTTCAATAAACTTGTTATATACACTTATGATGCAATGAATAAAGCTGGCGTCGCTTTTTTTGTATTGTATTTTTAAATTTATTTAAGAATGTATAAAATGGTTTTTTATCTTTTCTTTCTAATGGTGGGATTATATTTTCCGTTTGGTTGATTTTTTTAGTGCTTGGTATAAGCTGGATCATTAACAAGTGAGGTTTAGATTTCTGATGCCAAATGGTTTTTTTATACAGCATAGAAACTGAATATTAAATTCAAAACATAATAGTATTGCTATTTAAGGAAAAAATAATGGCTTGTATTCTGATTACTGGTTGTGGTTCTGGTCTAGGTGCGTCATTGGCAACTAGATTGGCTAATGAAGGGCATGAAGTTATAGCTACCGTAAGATCGCTCACTCATGGAAAAATTCAAAATAGTATAGCCGCGACGTTCAATTCGCCGAAATTCATTCAAATGGATGTCACTAATACCAATGAAGTACAAACTGTTTTTGATGAATTCGAGAAACATGATAAAAAATTGGATGTTGTTATTCTAAATGCAGCAAGCTATTCGATGGGCACTATTGAAAGTACTAATTACGAGCAAAGTAAACAGTGTTTTGACGTGAATTATTGGGGTGGGGTGAATGTTATTAGAGCTGTATTACCAATAATGCGTCGTCAGTTAAGTGGAAAGATTATAGGTATTGGCTCAATTTCTTCAGCTATTGCTTTACCTTGTGACGGATATTATTCCGCTTCTAAGGCAGCAATGGAGCGTACTCTAGAAAGTTTAAGGCATGAAGTAGCACCTTTCGGGCTCCATGTAAGTAACATAGCACCAGCCTCTTTTGGGTCTAACTTATTTCAATCACTACCGGATGAATTGCTAGAAAGTAATCCGTACTCGCCACTGTTAAAAGAGTGGCTAGCAAATATCAAACAAAATACTAATCCTAATGGGATAGGGAGAACAGAGGTTGAAGATATAATTTTGAGCGTTATCTCTTCGAATGAACCTGACTTTATCTATCCTGCAGGTGCTATGGCTTTAAAAGTTCTTAGTAGTTTGAAAACAATGACTGCCGAAGAAAGAACTCATGCAATTTCAACCTGGTCGGATACGCAATGGTGGTCAAAGGCTAACTTTAAAGAATAATAAACCAAGTTAGCAATTTCACCGAAAGACAGTTTAGCGCTAAGACATTGCCTCAGTTTGTAGAGGCAATGGTTGGGTAATTATTGGGATGAATAATAATCTAGAGTGCTTTAATTAAGTAAGTTTGTGACCGCAACACCAATAAAAGACGCTATAGCATAACCAAATATGCCGCACATAATTCCCGGAGTAACGAGTGTACGCCAGTTACGAGATGTAGCTATCGCCGCTGTAACAGCTGGTCCTACTAATGCGGCGGCAGAAGCCACTACTGTTTCCTTGAGATCAAGTTTCATATATCTTGCAAGTAATAATGTCACCGTAAGGTGAGTAATAATAATAAACATACCGTAGAAAAATAATACTATAGCTGAACCTAAAAATACTGACATATCGGTACCAGCTCCAACAACAGCGAAGAACAAATACATTAACAACAATCCTGTATCAAATTCGCCTTCTAAGTTGTCCGTTAATTTGGGGCATAAATTCGCAATAAGTAGAGTCAGTACAGTAATAACTAAAAACGTATATTGGCCCAAGCCAGAAGCGTCGGCGATATACTTAGAGACAGCGCAAATTGCAAAGCTTAATGCAATTGCACCAGTGATATGAGTGAGTTTAAATCTTGATGTATGATCTACGTCTATATTTTCATGCGCTAACATTTCGACAGATTTATCTGTAAATGAAGGGAAAAAACGAGTCAGCCATTTTGTTGTTGGGATAGCAAGCAATGCCATTAGTGCAATAATACTGACGATACTACTTGCACTAATTGCAGCGCTGAATTCGTCTTTCGACATTTCCACAACTTGAGAAACGGCTAAAAAATTTACTGCTCCGCCAATATAACCTCCGGTGTACACGCCGGCAACTTTTGGGCCTATAGTGCCAAGATCGAAAATAAAGAACCCAATAACTGCGCCAACAATTGTAGCTAGACTAGCAAGACAAAAAATTAATAATACCCTGCCACTCTCTTTAAATATCTTACGCAAGTTGCTTTTAAACAGTAATAAAGGGATCGCAAGCGGAACCAATGTACTTCCAACAAAATCATAAGCTGGGCTCTTTAAGGGAATGATGTGTAGGTTTGATAAAAGAATGCCGGTACAGATAACCCATACAACACCGGAAATTTTCCGACCTATTGAGAGAGTATCCATCCAAAAGCCAAACCAGGCTAAGCCAAATATGACTGTACAAACAGCCATTATATTGTCTCCAGGGATAAAAGACATATGATTACTCTCCTCAAAGGTTACGGCCAGTATGTACGAAGTCTCGACGTAATATTAATGTTACGTACTAGAATTTCGATTTACTCTTATTAATTGAAATACTAGCAATCATGGGATTATATATCAATAATCTTGTTCTGTTATTATATGATTATTTTTTGATTTATATTTTCAACTTGTCTATTATTATTGCTAAGCATTTGTTTTTTATGATGTGTGCTATATTTTCGGGTTTGTTTTGTATGCAATTTATCTTATTGGCTTTAGCCTTTATTTTTTAATTGTGGGATTTAATTTGCTTTTTTAGCCTGATTGGAAATTGTGAATGTTTTAATGATGGTCAATATTTTGGGTCAATAAAGTTAAATTTACATTGTGTAATATATTTTTGTTAGACATTTTATTTATTATTACAAGATACGTTGAAACAAGAATCTTGACTGTTTGTTTTTAGTCAAATTTGTTTTTTATCACCGTATTATCGGAAGAACAATAATCAGTGTAGGCACACTACTTAACATATTAATCGGTGTTTTCGTTGCACCGTTTATTATCGGTTTGACTTTTAAGAGTAAAAATATGATTTATATCGTTATGGGGGTTAGTGGTTCAGGTAAATCGACAGTTGGGGATTTATTGTCTAAAGAATTGTCATTACCATTTTATGATGCAGATGATTTCCACTTTCCCGAAAGTATAGAAAAAATGGCGAAAGGTATTCCTTTAACAGATGACGATCGCAATCCATGGTTATCGCTATTAGCGATAAATATCGCTCAATGGGAAGCTAAGGGCGGAGCTGTTTTAGCCTGTTCAGCATTAAAAGAAAGTTATAGAGATATTTTACGTTCTACAACGGAAAATGTGGTGCAGTTTATTTATTTGAAAGGCACACAAGCGTTACTTGCGACACGGTTAAGAAGTAGAAGTTCACACTTTATGCCTGAATCCTTATTGGAAAGTCAGTTGAGTACATTAGAACCTCCTGAGCAAGCAATTACAGTGTTGTTAGATAATACCCTTGAGAACATTATTTTCGAAATTTTAAAGGAAATAAACCAATGACTTATCCTATCCACTATGTTGACATTGAGAATACAATTTCAGATGGTGATTTAACGCGCATTATCGATGAGTTTATTGCTCACAAAGCAATTAATGCTAAAAAGATTCTGATTTTACCTCCAGACATTACCCGTTTCTATTCGAAAGCCGGTTTCATTTCGACTTATCTTTATAAACAGTTGAAAGAACAAGCTGATATTTTCTTTTTACCAGCTCTAGGTACGCACGAGCCAATGTCTATTGCTGAAATTGAAACGATGTTTGGCACTGAAATACCAAAAGAAAGGTTTCTTCCTCATTTTTGGCGTACCGATGTTGAAGTCCTTGGTGAGATAACAAGTGAAAGGATAGCCGAGTTATCAGAAAATAAATTAAATTGCACTATGGAAATAGCCGTCAATAAATTGATATTAGATAAGTCATGGGATTTGATTATTTCCGTAGGGCAAATAGTACCTCATGAGGTCATTGGTATGGCTAATTACACTAAAAATGTACTGGTTGGGGTAGGCGGTGCAGATACTATTCATAAATCTCATTATTTAGGGGCGGTCTATGGCATGGAGCGTATTATGGGCCGTACTTATACACCCGTAAGACAAGCCTTAAATGAAGGGTTTGATCAATTCTTACGCCATTTACCAATTGAGTTTATTTTAACGGTTCTTGGTAAAAAGGACGATAGGTTGGCGCTGCAAGGTGTTTATTGTGGTAACCAAAATGAGACTTATGAAGCAGCTTGCCAGTTGAGTCAGCAATTAAATTTAAACTTATTAACAAAACCCATTAAGAAAGCTATTGTCTTTTTGGAGCCTGCAGAATTTAAAACCACCTGGCTGGGTAATAAAGCTATCTATCGTACCCGTATGGCTATGGCTGATGATGGAGAACTGATTATCCTAGCACCAGGGTTACATCGCTTTGGAGAAGATCTGGCTATAGATCAGTTAATTCGTACCTTCGGCTATAAAACTACCGATGAAACTTTAGTTGCCGTTGAAAATAATCCTGATTTAGCGAAAAACTTATCAGCTGCAGCTCATTTAATTCATGGAACAACTAATGATCGTTTCAAGGTGACTTATTGTCCTGGTGATGGTTTAACTCAAGAGGAGGTTGAATCAGTAAACTATCAATATTGCCACTTTGACGAGATGGTCAAACGCTACCCCCCAGACAAACTAAAAAATGGTTGGAATACATTAGCAAACGGTGAGGAAGTTTTTTATGTCAGTAATCCAGCTTTGGGTTTATGGGCAACGGAAAAAAACTTTAATAACTAATGATGCCATGTAATTTAAGTGGAACTGCGGTAAGAATTTATGGAAGTAACAATGGATAATTCACATATACATTTGGATATTGTCGGAGGGATTGCTGGCGATATGTTTATTAGTGCTTTGTTGGATGCATTTGAACCGCTTCAGTTTGAGGTGCTTTCGAATATTAAGCAGGTAATTCCAGAGAGTATTGGTATAGCTGTTTTATCAAATGGCTTAAACTCGGGTATTAGCGGCCTTAACTTCAGTCTGAAGCTTAACAGTGCAGACTGTAAGTCTGAACAGCATAAACCTGATGATGATCATAGGCCCTCTGACAATCATGGACATCAGCATAGTCACGGGCATAAGCATCATAAACATTCCAATGAAACGACTTATAAATATTTATGCGAACTATTAAGAAGCAGTAGCCTAAAAGCCGAGGTGACTGAAATAGCGTTGGCCTTATTGACTATTATTGGTAAGGCCGAGGCAAAAATTCATAATAAAACCCTAGATGATGTTCACTTTCATGAGTTAGCAGATTGGGATTCTTTAATGGATGTAGTAGCTGTTGCTGTTATTCTTAATGGCTTATCAAAATGTACCTGGAGTTGCTCTAAACTACCTTTAGGTAGTGGGTTGGCCGAGACTCAACATGGCCTTATCCCCGTACCTGCACCAGCAACTGCGGAAATATTACTCGGCTTCGAGTTTTTCGACGACAATATTAAAGGCGAACGTATTACGCCAACTGGTGCTGCAATACTCCACTATTTACGGAAAACCGGTTTAATGACTATGCTGCCTCAAGGGCACTTAGTGGCTACGGGTTATGGCTTAGGGACTAAAGTGTTTCCAGGCATGCCAAATATTTTACGAGCATTACATTTTAGCAAAAGTATCGCAGAAAATTCGCTGCAAGATAAACAACCAGATACGGTAGTTGTTATTGAGTTCGATATTGATGATATGACCGGTGAAGAGCTTGCATTATCTCTCGATATATTGAGAGCGCAACAAGGTGTTATTGATGTTGTCGTGCTATCAGTACGTGGCAAAAAAAATCGTTCAGTAGAGTGCATTCGTGTGTTGGCATCATGCGCATCTTATCAGAATGTTATAGATACCTGTTTCAACCAAACCAGTACTATTGGTTTGCGATACCGATTTGAAACAAGGCAACATCTACACCGTGATAATTACCAAGTTCAAGGCCTTGCATGTAAAAGTGTGACTCGTCCTAATGGGGATGTAACCTGTAAAATAGAACATGATGAGCTTAGCTCTTTAGAAACCTTGAACCAACGTAGAAGGTTGAAATACCAAATAGAAGTATTAAGTGAAGGTAGTACTTCATGATGAATGAAAAAGTAGCTGAATTGATTGTTTTCTTTAATCAGTTTGAAGAGTTTTGTATAGCCGTCAGTGGTGGTATAGATAGTATGCTACTCGCGTACATTGCTAATCGATTTTCTAGCGCTGAAGTAAAAATTGTGCATGCATTCTCTCCGGCAGTACCGCAAGCAGCTTTAGATAGAGTGAAAGCACATGCACAAGCTTACCAATGGGATCTTGAAGTGATTGACGCCAACGAATTTGATGACGTCAATTATATAAATAACCCGGTGAATCGTTGTTATTTTTGCAAAAGTAACTTGTATACGCGGGTCGCAGAACATGGCAATGGAATCATTTTCTCTGGTACTAATGTTGATGATTTAGGCGATGTTAGACCGGGTTTAACCGCAGCTACTGAACAAAACGTTTTGCACCCTTACGTTGAAGTTGGCATTAATAAAAAAGAGATTTATGAGATTGCGGCATTTTACGGCTTAACAGAATTGTCTGCTTTACCCTCACAGCCTTGCTTAGCAAGTAGAGTCGAGACTGGAATTAAAATTAAGCCTGATGACATGAAGTTTATAGATAGTGTTGAAGAAAAAGTACGTCACTTTTTACCAACTTTCAAAAATATTAGGTGCAGAATTTCTCAACAAGGTATTTTTGTTGAGTTAGACAGAATGCCCGAAAAAGTCCCCTTAGAGCTTTTATCTTATAACTTGAGCGAATATTGTGCCAATCAAGGCCGAATATTTTCAGGTATGAAAGTTTATCAAAAAGGTTCAGCGTTTCTTAATGGACTAAACCATGGAGCAACGAATGGATAACTTTATTTGGGACAAAGATAGGAAGGCAAGAACTGGCATTGCGGAAGCTGTGTTTTGTTTGCATAAAAGCGCACAAGATCTTCATCCCATCATCCGTTTTAATATTGAGAATTCTACTCCCGTACTGTT
Source organism: Paraglaciecola arctica BSs20135 (assembly GCF_000314995.1). Lineage (GTDB taxonomy): Bacteria > Pseudomonadota > Gammaproteobacteria > Enterobacterales > Alteromonadaceae > Paraglaciecola > Paraglaciecola arctica. Next base: position 55,635 of record NZ_BAEO01000021.1, read on the forward strand.
AACACGATTATCGCAACAACAATGGCTTGCCTTGCCATTAGAGCTGCAAAATGCGCTTGATTATGATGAGTGTTCAGAAACGGCGATAATTAATGGTTCGCAAAAATTATCCACTAAAAATGATGTTTGTATTGTAAGCGCTGGGACTTCTGATCAGGCGGTCGCCATGGAAGCTAAACGCACCTTAGCATTTAATGGATACCAAGCTCCAATATTTGCAGATCTGGGGGTCGCAGGGCTTTGGCGGTTGATGGAAAAAATAGATGAACTTCGTCAATACAAGATCATTATCGCGTTAGCAGGAATGGAGGGAGCACTCTTTAGTGTCTTAGCAGGCCTTGTTAGGGCACCTATAATCGCCGTACCTATATCAGTAGGTTATGGTGTTTCAGCAGGGGGAAATACAGCATTAGGTAGTGCATTAGCTTCCTGCTCTCCGGGAATATTGACTGTAAATATTGATAATGGTTTTGGTGCAGCCAATGCTGCAATAAAAATTTTAAACCAATTTAGTGAGTAATAAAAATGATTGATGGAGATTTTTTAGCGGCAGTCTTAACCGGAATAATGTTTGGTATTATCCACGCTTTTGACGTAGACCATATAGTCGCTATGGCAACTTTTTCGGAACAAAAAAACAAAAATAAGCAAATATTAACTTACGCTTTTAAATGGGGGACTGGTCACGGAGGTATTTTATTATTGTTAGGTATGTTACTGATTTTTATTGGTTTTCAGCTACCTAATTGGTTTGTTCATTATTCTGAAATAATGGTGGGAGTTTTGCTCATCTATTTGGGGGTAAAATTATTAGTATTGCTACATCGGAAAGGTACCTTTAGTGTACCTGAATCATTAGATCTAGCCGCCAGATCTTTAAATAAACATGACCACACACCCTTATTCATTGGCATGTTGCATGGTGTTGCAGGAAGTGCTCCCTTACTGGCATTGCTTCCCAATATGCTAGAAACCCAATTTTTGTTGCACATTAGCTTATTTTCGATAGGTTGTTTGTTTGGCATGTTTTGCTTCGGCTATATTTTTGGTTCATATCAAGTCTATATAAAGCAAAAGAAAGAGAAGCTTGCTAAGGCATTTACGCAATTGTTGGGTATTGGATCAATAGGATTAGGTGCATATTGGGTCTTCAGTTAATTACATAAATAAGCAAGTTTGTATTTTGTATTGTTTGCTAGATCTTGGATCCACCATCGCCGCAGTGTTTTAGTCGCTTCCTTGTAGTGGCAAACAATATTTTCTGTTCAAGTGCCGCTACTCACGAAACGTCATAGCCAACAAATCCCTGTGTTGCTCTATTATGGTTTCCTATTCTTGGGCGCTGCGCCTTGCCATTATCAATTCTGATAGATTTCTAAGTTGACACTGTGCTCTGCTAAATCAAATATATAGAGCAGGAAGTTCATCGGACGATACATTCCTTCCTTAATTATCGAACAAAAAAAAGCATATTAAATTTCATTTAGTGGGATTAAGAAAGATATTTAAATTTTTATTTTATACTAAAAATTAGTTTTTCATTAGTTAACCCCATTTATATAGGCCGTTTTGGAGGTTTTTTCTTCGTAAACTCATTGTTTTATCTTATTTAAAGGGATTAAATATTTCTTGCAATTGATTATTGGTGGGATTAAATTGGTTTCATTCTATACTGGTACAAAAATCAAGCGTCTTAATTGAGATTAACAAAAGATAAAAAACCAACATTTGGGGAATACTAAAATGAGAATGAATAATTTTGTAATAAAACCTTTAGCAGCCGCGATTGCCTTGTCAATTTCAGTCGACGTAGCTATAGCTGCCGAATCCAATGAAGTGCAGGGAGCTGCAATGGAAAAAAAGGTCGAGAGTAAGAATCTTGAGCTTGAAACTATTGTTGTAACTTCACAACGTCGAGTGCAGACATTACAGGAGGTTCCGATCAGTGTTACTGCTTTTTCTTCTGAAGCTTTGGAAAAAGGCGGTATTGTTGAAGCTCGGGATTATTTGTCTCAAACCCCAAACGTATCATTTAGTGAGGATGGAGGCGCAGGAAGTCGAAGTGTAAATATAAGTGTGCGTGGGGTAAGTAATGTTGGTTTAGGTGAGGTAGTTACTGCGAATTCTATTGGGTTTTACATCGATGAGTTAAATGTAGGGAGTGTGTCTACAGGAACCATTAACCCTCAATTGCAGGATATGCAACGTATTGAAGTTTTGAGGGGACCACAAGGGACATATTTTGGACGTAACTCATTGGGTGGGGCACTCAACATCAGTACCAAATTACCCGATGAAGAATTATACGGAGAGGTTTCTGTCAACGCAGCAAGTTTTGGTACTTTAGGTGGTGAAGGTATTTTTAACCTACCTATATCCGATAAATTAATGATGCGCGCTGTGTATTCGTATAATGAATCGGATGGTGAAGTTGAAAATATAAACCCTGACGGATCTGATCTTGGATATGAACACACAAGCGGCCGTATAGCGCTAAGAGCACTACCAACTGATGAATTGACCATTGACCTGTCGGTAACTTATACAAATGAAGATGAAGGTGGAGATATAACAGTACCCACGGGAGTTATTAATTTAGATAGTCAAAGTATTTTTGGTTCTGATTTTAAGGCAATTGATGAGTTACCCTCTTACCCTCAAAATGATAGTAAGGTAAACCGTAATTTAGTTGAATTAAATGATAATGAGTTTTCGATTGTAAATTTAAGAGTCGCCTATGATTTTGATGGTTTTGAATTCAAATCTATCACAGGCCTTATTGATAGTTCGACTAGTCGAGCATTTGATCTAGATAGTACTAGTGTCGACGCTCTACGACGCTTTAATGAATATGAAGCGACCTCCTTTAGTCAAGAGCTACGTTTGCAAAGCACCGCTGTTCAAGAGTTTGATTGGACGGTAGGCCTGTTTTATGCTGAAGACGATATCGAGCAATTTAACTCAATTCAAGCGGGAGCTGATACTTCTTATACAAATCCGAATACTGGAGAAGTCATTGGGCTATTACCTCCAATTCCAGCTGGATTTCGAATTAATGAAAACAATCGAGTGTTTAAGACCGAAAGTATCGCGTTATTTGGTGAAACCGTTTGGCATATGAATGAGCAATGGGATCTCACTTTGGGGGCTCGTTATACTCAAGATGACGTTAAAAACGAAGCCTTTGATCGTTTTGCTTTTGAATCTCCAGTACTCGATAGTAAAGGTGATGTATCGTTCAATGATTTTTCACCTAAGGTTGTGGTGAAATATACGGCTAGTGACGACTTAAATATCTATGCATCTGTTTCTCAAGGTTATAAGTCTGGTGGTATAGACTTTTCTAATGATGGTAGCGAAGCTAGCAATTTTAAACCAGAGGAGTTATCCAGTTACGAAATTGGCTTCAAATCAAGCTTGCTTGATAGCCGCGTAAACCTGTCAGCGGCGCTGTTTTATTTAGATTGGACTAATTTACAAGTGCAATCTAATTTTTTAAGGGTCCCTGGTGATATTAGTTCAGCAGTAGAAAAAACCCTTAACGCAGCTGAAGTTTCAGCTACTGGTGTTGAGTTTGAATTAACGGCGTTACTTTCCGAAGGTTTAATCGCTAGTTTTAGCGGTGGTTATTTAAATTCAGAATTTGATAGTTTTGATAATGCAATAATCAAAGGAACTACTACTCCAGTTAGTTTGAGTGGTGAGTCTTTACCCAATACTCCTGAGCTAACCTTAAGTGGCTCTTTAGATTATACATACCCTGTTGGTGATTCTGGTATGGAAGGGTTCGTACGTGCAGAGTGGAACTATCGCGATGAATCAGCAAGTAACTTAGAAGCCGTTGCTTCAAATGCCGGTTTGTTAGATTTACCTGCATTTCCTTATCAGATTGATTCATACAATGTAGTTAATCTTCGTGTCGGATTGAGAAATGATAACTTTCGGATCAATGCTTATGTCGAAAATCTTTTTGACGAACAATATTATACCGGTACTGGAGATGGTTTTGGTTTGTCAGGCATACGTGTGAAACCACATAGCACTGTGCTTGGTGTCAAATTCACCTATATGATGTAACAGTAAAGATAATTAGATGAATTAGTCTCGAATTAATTTGAGACTTTCTCTTCAAAAAAAGAGTTATCCGTTTTGATAAAGTGCCAAACCTTTAAATCAAAATAACGTGGTAACTCTTATGTTGCATTCTAATAATCCCGCTTTTAATTACAAAGCGGGATTATTCCATTTAAGGGACGGTCAAAAATTCTTATCTAAGCGTTGTCGTTTAGTAACGCTCCCATTCCCATGTTCAACCCTAAAGGGGTAGATGGGTAAAATGGAGCTCTTCATAGTTGTCAACGAGCGCTATTACTTCAGCTGCCTGATACTGGACATTTGCGTTAATCAAGAAACATAGAGGTTGAAAAAGTGAATCTACATTGCGGGACTACATTAAAGAAGGTTTTTGTATGAGAGAGATAAATATCAGCATAATTGTCGTATTTGTTGTTTCGTTATTTCTGGTGTCGTGTGAAAACGATAGTAGTGTGACATCCAAAATTACGAGTGCAGTACCTCCTAATATTGTCATTATATTGGCAGATGATATGGGATTTGGAGATCTAAGCATAAATGGCTCAGGCAAAATTAAAACGCCAGCCATTGATCAACTCGCAAGAACTGGTTTCAATTTTACGCAGTTTTATGCCAGTGCGAATATTTGTTCACCTTCACGTGCTGGATTAATGACGGGTAGATATCCGATCCGTACCAGCCTTGGTTACAATGTTATCACCGCAGGCGACACTCATGGACTTCCGAAAACCGAAGATACTCTTGCTGAATTAGCTCTACGCGCTGATTATCGCACCATGTTGATTGGTAAATGGCATCTGGGCCGCTTTCCAGAACATGCACCGATGAAACATGGATTTGAAACGTTTTATGGTGTTCCACACAGCAATGACATGGCTAATTTTGCTCTTTACTCGGGCGATAATATTGTGGAGCAACCGGTTGAACAGTCGACCTTGACCCTGCGTTATACAGAAAAGTCAGTATCTTTTATTGATGCAAATGCGAAACATCCTTTTCTTCTATTTGTGTCACACACCATGCCGCATATTCCATTATATGCGTCCGAAGATTTTGCCGGAAAATCGGATGCCGGGGTTTATGGCGACGTAGTTGAAGAATTAGATTATAGCACTGGCAAGATTGTTGCGGCTTTGAAACGAAACGGGATATTCGACAATAGCATCATAATCATAACCAGCGATAATGGTCCCTTTTTTGAAGGGGCAACGGCAGGCCTTAAAGGTGGTAAGGGATCTACATATGAAGGCGCTTATCGTGTACCGTTGATCATCTCCTGGCCTGCTGGCATTGCCAATCCGGCGGTGACAGATGCGATTGCGATGAATATTGATATTTTGCCGACTATTGCCGAGGCTATTGAAAGTAAACCAGCAGCCAGTATAATTGATGGACGCAGCCTGTTGCCATTGCTGCGTGGAGCTGAGAAAAGCCCCCATGAATATCTCTATTATTTCAATAATGAAGATGTGGTTGGTATTCGTAATCAGCAGTGGAAATATCTGACCCACACCTATTACCGGCGCTCCATCGGAGCACTTGAGAAATTTGATCAACTCGATGGATTTAAAACATCCTACGACCTTCTATTTGCAGCAAATAATAGTGGCGGAGAAGAATATAGCATGGCGGCCCGTCAGCCAGAAATTGTGGCCCTATTGAAAGCCGAAATAAGTAGGGCAAGAGCGGAGTTCGATGTACATCGAACGCGGCCTAAAGATAAGACTTTTCCAGAATAGGAAGCTAGTCACTCACCTTTACGTTGGTAATTTAGCCGCGTATTGTAAATCTCGGGGGCTTGCCCCCGTGTTATCTGTCCCTCTTACTTTAGTCATTTTAGGGAGTCAGGTAATAAGCCCCAGTTCTGCGTTTGGTGCTTTAACTCAATGAATTAGTCCTGACTTCATTTGCTATTTCTGTTTGATATAGGGCGGTACTTTAAGTTAAAACCTTAAAATTAAAGTAATAATCATTCTTTATTACTTAACCTAAACTCTGGTTAAGACGTGCCGCTGCCCTAAAAGTAACTGTAACGAAAACAATATCTTAGATGGTTAGAATTGATTTACTAGGCATTAAACATATCCAGTGCTGCTTATCCAGAACTCGGGTTACTTAATAACGCATAAGCCATTTTGTTGTAAGGTGCGTCTAACCCTAATTTTTCACACCTATTTATGACTACTTTCACGATACTATCTAATTCCATTTCTCTACCTTGTTCTTTGTCCATTAGCATAGAGGTTTTGATAGGGGTGAAGGTTTTAATTAATTCGAACATCTCTGTAAGATCTTGTTGTGTTAAATTCACGCCGTCTGCTGCAGCGGCATTTACTGTTTCTTGCATCATGCAATAAACAATGCCTCCAAGCTTATCTTGGTTAGTTAACGCGAATGTATCTAGTCCAGTAAGTGCAGAAAGGGGATTCACCCCGTTATTAATTATTAGTTTTCGCCATAACTCTTTTTGAATGTCAGTACTTATTACATGAGGGATTTGTGCATGTTTCAAGGCCGCTGTAAACTGCTTGAGGACGGTATTTCGCGAGTCAGGGTGATGGCTAATGTTCGGCCAAATTCCGGCAATAATTTCAGCTTTTCCCGTCGATTTAATGACACCTGGTTTGACAACATGACTACCAATTCTGACCGCCAGTCCACCTATGACTCGTTGTTCTCCAATTAAACTAGAAAGTATGTTTTCATTATCGACACCATTTTGCAGTGATAAAACAAAAGTTGGATGTTCTTTAAGCCAACTTCCCATCTCTTCAACAAAATGGGACGTTGAATGAGATTTTAGGGTAAGAATAATTAAATCAAAATCATCAGGTCTAAATTTTTCTCTTATTTGTTTATGAGAATGAACATCAATGTTAGTTCTATAAGTGGTATTTTCATGCTCTAAGGTCAGCCCGTTTTTTTTGATGGCTGCTAAATGCTTGCCCCGAGCAGTGAATACGATTTGGTTACCAGATTGCAGTAATTTATATCCGTAATAACCGCCAATTCCACCTGAGCCAATGAATAGTATTTTCAATTCTATATAACCTAAAACTCAGATAAATTTAGAAACAGTTTTTGTAATGTAGCGTTCAGAGCTTCGACTTGTTCGCTAGAAAAATCAGCATAGATACTTTCAAAAAGTCTTTGGGAGTTTCCGATAACTTTGCTAATAGCTTGCTCTCCGCTATCTGTCAATTTAACCATAGATACTCTGCCATCTTTCTCACTAGTAGATATTTTCACATGTCCATCAGTTTGAAGTTTATATGTTGCTCTGGTGATCGTAGGCGTTTTTGCTACAGCATGGGTTGCAATATCACTCACGCTCAAAGTGCCCATTTCCCTTAAAATCATCAAGATGCGCCAAGCTGTAATATTGATACCACCTTTTTTAAGTGATTTTTCCATTCTTAATGAATAAGCGCTGGCTACCCTCATTAACCAGTAAAAAGGATATTGCTGGAATTCAAAATCATCCGATGCAGGTTTAAATTTATCAAGTCCGTCTGTGTTTTTCTTCATTTTCAATTCAATTTTTTAAAATTAGACTTTATATTTTACGTGATAAATCACATTAAGCACACTGCTATTTTTCGTGAGTATGCATTTATTTTTAAGAGTAACTAGCGTTATTTATTGAGTTTTCACTTAAATAATTAACTGCATAAATTGCGTGACTATTGATATGTAGCCCACTGAAGTTAGAGTGATTGGAATTGACTAGGTATTTGGTACTGTGATGGGTTCATCTACTGGCGGCTTATTCATTGAGTTAGGCTTTAATGTTCAACTAAATGATCTCATATTTTCAGTGCCTTATTGGACGTTTTCGAACTCACAATGGATTTGAAAATCCTATCATTAACGGTGCATCTTCTTTTCATCGCCTACAAATTGCCTAGGATAATTAAGTCGCAAAATTCATTTAACCTAGTTCACCCATTTTAGTAATAAATCAATAACACAACATTCACTTAACATTTTACTTGAAATGTAATGTAATTAACCTTAAGCTAATTACATCAATTTTAGCTAAATAGGCAAAGCGCATATATGACTGTGTTCACGGAGCAATTCGATATTGGGGAAAATGCTGATTTAGTTGCGGGTGTTAAAGACAACATCGACGTTGCTGGATTTGTTACCCAAGCTGGAAGTGAGTCGCTTTGCCATACTCCCATTGCTTTAAGTCATGCTGACGTCGTTACTACTGTGCTGGGATCGGGTGTAAAGCTAATAGGTAAGTTAAATATGCATGAACTTGCTTTTGGCATGACCGGAGTTAACGAATATTTGGGCACCCCTACAAATTATCTTTTTCCTGATTACATTACTGGCGGATCGTCAAGTGGTTGTGCAACTGCTGTAGCACAGGGGAAAGTTGATTTTAGTATCGGAACGGATACCGGAGGTTCAATAAGAGTCCCGGCAGCATGTTGTGGTGTGTTTGGTCTAAAACCTACATTTGGACGCTTAAGTCGTAGAGGTGTTTTACCTGCAGAGTCAAGTTTGGACTGCATTGGACCGCTTGCATTTTCAGCGGACAGATTGATTGATGCTATGTGTAGTATGGATAAAACGTTTAGTCCGATAAAGCCATTGGCAAACATCAAACTAGCTAGGGTGTCGGTTAATGCTGAAAGTGTTATTCAAATGCAGGTCGATAATGCACTGAAAAAAGAATTTTTGAAAGTCAGCCAGACCGATTTGCCAAGCTTTACAGCCGCATATGATATGGCACTAAAACTGATGAACTTTGAAATGTGGCAAGCATATGGGCATTTGGTTGGAACCGGTAAGCTCGGGCCTGATGTGGAAAATAGATTGCTTGGCGCACGAAATATAGACCCAAGTGTTGTTACTGAAGCTGAAGTAGTACGTAAAAGATTTAGCCAAGAAGTTGATTCAGCACTCAGAGGCGTCGATGCGCTTGTTTTACCAACACTTGCGGCATTCCCTCTTAAAAGAATAGAAGCACTTGCAGGTCAAAATGATCTGCATATTAGTTCATTAACCCGGCCTTTTAATTTGTCAGGCCATCCCGCAATCACAATCCCTATTCGCAATAATCTTGGTAAGCCTGTCGGTATGCAGTTAGTAGGCGCAAAGGGACGTGATGAAGTCATTTGTTACATCGCGAAGAAAATTAGTGATAACAATAAAATTTACGCGTAAGTGTTGGAGATAACCTATGTACAAAAATGCAGTCGATAAAGAACAGTGGGGTGGTGAGGTTAAATTCAACAGCTTACTTAGTGATATTAGAGCGCGTCGAGCTGAATTCGAAGAGCAACGCTACATTTCGCAAGACATTATTGAGAAATTCAAAGATATCGGAATTTACCGAGCTTTTGTGCCTGAAACTTTTGCTGGTGGTGGTAAAACACCGAGCGAATTTTTGAAAGCGATAGAAGCTATTTCCGCGGCCGACGGCTCTGCAGGTTGGGTCGCTAGTTTTGGCATGAATCCAGCCTATCTTGCGGCACTCCCTAAAGAAACTCTAGATAAGGTGTGGGGAGATTCACCTGATATCGTTTTTGCTGGTGGTGTCTTTCCTCCACAACATGCAGAAAAAGTTGAAGGGGGCTACATTGTTAACGGTCGTTGGCAGTGGGGGAGCGGTTGCATGGGTGCTTCACTGATAGGTGTCGGAATTATGCCCGGTGAAGGCTCAAAAGTGCCAAAAATGGCGGTATTGCCAGCAGATAAAGTAACGATAGAGCATACCTGGGAAGTGCATGGAATGGTGGGGACTGGAAGTTTTGATCTAGTCGTCGAAAATGTCTTTGTAGCTGAAGAGTGGACCTTTATCCGAGGTGGAACACCAACAGTAGAATCGCCATTTTTTAAATATCCATCGTTATCTTTTGCTTCACAAGTATTAGCTGTAACTGCACTGGGAATAGCGCGAGAAGCAATAGATGTTGTGGTTAATTCAGCTAAAGGCAGGAAATCCGTAACAGGAGCTCCTAACTTGGGCGAGCGTCACTACGCGCAAATTGAAATAGCAAAAGCAGAAGCAAAACTTCGTTCATCTCGAGCTTTCTTTTATGAAGCGACTGATGAGGTTTGGGAGGTCATTGTTCGTGGCGAAGAACCTACACCACATCAAGTCAGTATGCTCAGGTTGGCTACCACTAATGTCGCTAGAGAATGTGCAGAGGCTACTCGAATTGCCTATCAATTGTCTGGAATGCAAGGGGCTTATTTAGAGCATCCATTGTCTCGCTGTTTCCGCGATGCTCATTTAGTGACCCAACACGCCTTTATGGGGGAAGTAACGTACCAAAATGCGGGGGCTATGATGTTTGAGCATCTACCTTTCCCGGGTTATTTATAAACACTTTTAAACTTAATTGAGGAAAAATTATGACTAAATTAACAACTCACCGTGTGCTGTTTTGTATCGGTATCAATCAAAACTTTATGGATTCAACTAAAGAAGTCATGGGGGACGTTTGGCAAGCTTTTAGTGCCATGATGAAGGGCATTTCTGATCTACCAGACGTAAAAGTATTAGGCATTATGGACGATGATCGAATCATGGTTGGTCCTTCTGCTACAGCACCATGGACAGCTTATATTATGGCCGATGTTCCTGACATCGAAACGGTAATTGCAAGTTGTGACTTTTTCCGTTCAACCCCAGTTGGTGATGGAACTTATAGTTTATGGAAATACGCCAAAGTTGAAGCGCGTATAGGCCGTGAACTGGTTGTACCTAGTTAATTTAAGGACACTTAATATGACTTCATTACTTAATCTGGATTCACTACAGCAACGCCTGACAACGCTGGAAAATGAGAAGCGTGTCAGTGCGTGTATGAATAATTATATGAGTCTTTGTGACGATTTAGGACCGGGTTTTGAACTTGAAACTCTTATGCATCTGTTCACTGAAGATGCTGTTTGGGAAGGCAAAGGTAAACGTTATGGGAAAACATTTGGTCGCCATGTTGGGATCAACGCTATTGAAATGATGTTTGCCAAATACATTAAAGAGCCAGGTCACTTTTTTCTCAATGTGCATCTATTGGGTAATGAAGTCATAACAGTTGACGGTAATGAAGCAAAAGGCAGTTGGATGTTAATGCAACCGTCAGATTTTATTGATGGTAAGTCACAGCTAAGTTGCGCTCGGATTACTGCCAAATTCCGGTTGTCGGGTAGATTTTGTCAAATTAGCCACTTTAAAACAGAAAATAAGTTTAGCCGACCAATGAGTGCATCTTGGGATAACAGTGCGGCATTGCCGGTACCAAAATAGGATCTAGAATGAAAACTCAAATTAAAGTAAAAAATATTAACAGCACTTCAGACTTGGTACTAGATGACCGCGTGCATAAGTCACTTTATTCGGATGAAAAAATATTCGAGGAAGAGTTAGATAAAATCTTCAACAACACCTGGGTTTGGCTGGCTCATGAAAGTGAGCTACCAGAAGCTGGGTCGTATAAAACTGCAACCATCGGCCGAAACCCTGTGATTGTTGTGCGTGATCGTAAAAAGAATATTCATGTGATGCTCAATCGATGTCGACACCGCGGCGCCACTGTGTGTGAAGGGAAAACAGGTAAAACAAAAGCTTTTACATGCCCTTATCACGGTTGGGGATATGGTCTCGACGGGAGTTTGCGTGCTTTACCTAAGCCTGAAGAATATGAAAATATTCTCGATAAAGCTGAATTTGGTTTGATTAAGGTGCGAACTGAGTCTTACCAAGGAATGATTTTTGCCACTCTTAAAGATGATCTTGAACCTTTAGAAGATTTCTTGGGCGGCGCCAAAAAATGGATCGACTTGTTTATGAAACAAGGCGGTGGCTATCCGATTAAAACGTTGGGTGACCATAGGTTTAGATTCCCTGGCAATTGGAAAATACAGTTAGAAAACACCACAGATGCCTATCACTTTCCAATAATACATAAGTCTTTTATTTCCTCATTAGATGAAGAAGCTTCCGAAATATTTGATTTCTTAGATGGCGACGGTTTTGTTGAAGACTTAGGTAACGGTCACAGTGTCATGGTGATGATCCCTGAGCTTGTAGATTTAGACGAAAACTTAGATGAACCTATTCCGGAACGTTATGGCGATTTGGCTAAACAACTAGCGGATGAAGGCCATTCAGATCTTGAAGTCAGACGCCTTGTTCGAGCGGTTGGTGGTGGCGGTTTTAACTTGAACTTATTTCCAAACGTTGCTTGTTCGATGGCGTTCTTTCGTAACTTAGTACCTATTAGTGTTAATGAAACTGAGATCCATCATATAGCGTTGGGCGGCGATGGTGCCCCTGAAGCATTCAATCAAAAACGCATTCGTTTACACGAGCATTTTCAGGGCCCTATGGGTTTTGGTACGCCGGATGATGGTGAAGCATGGGAGCGCGTGCAGGCAGGATCTATGGCGGGAACTGACGGTTGGATTATGCTCCACCGTGGTATGTCAAAGCTGTCTACTTCAGCTGATGGCAATGTCCAAGGCGCCGTATGTTCCGAGACAGGTATGCGTGCAGCGTACCAGCAATATAAAAAGTTAATGTCTCAATCAAGTGAACAATAAGGAATTAGACAAATGAAACTAGATACTCAATTGCTAGCAGACGTGACCGCCTTTTTGAATATCGAAGCAGATATGCTTGATAACAAAGAGTATCACCAGTGGCTAGATCTGTGGCTTGAATCAGGTTTGTACATAGTCCCGGTTGACCATAATGCCACTGACTATGCAAATACGTTAAATGTAGCCTACGACAACAACAAAATGCGTTTGGCCCGTATTGAGCGATTAACCAGTGGTAATGCAGTCTCAACCCAGTTAAGCGAAAAAACGGTACGAACTATGTCGAGATTTCGCATTCTTGATGATGTTGACGGCTTAGTGCGCGTACGTTGTGCTTATTGTTTGTATGAAGACAATAAAAATGGTGTGCGCTGCTACCCAGCAAATTTACAGTTTAAGTTAGCACGTGATGGCGGCAGTTTTAAAATTGCAGAGAAAGTCGTCAAGGTCATGAAGTCTAGTCAATACCTGACTACCGTTAGTTATTTATTTTAGGTGCCAAGATGAAAACTACTAAATCAAAAGTGGCACTGGTTACTGGTGCAGCGCAAGGATTGGGTTATGTGATCTGTGGATCATTACTCAAAGCCGGCTATTCAGTAGTCGTCAGTGATATCAACTTCGCTAATGCGCAGCAAGCAGCTCAAGAACTTGATAAAAGTGGTAAAAAAGCAGTCAGTATCAAGCTTGACGTAATGAGCAAAGAAGATTTTTCTGCTGCGCTGGCCTTTACGGTTGAAACCTTTGGTCACTGTGACCTATTGGTCAACAACGCAGCTATGACACCAACCACCCCGCTGATGGAAATTTCTCCTGAAGAATTTAGCCAAGTATTGGATATTAATCTGCGAGGTAACTTTTTAGGTTGCCAAGTATTCGGTCAATATTTCGCAGATAACAATTTTGGTCGGATTGTTAACCTTGCATCTTTAGCTGGGCAAATGGGGGGGACTGCTTCGGGAGCACATTACGCATCCTCAAAGGCGGGCATCATGACATTGACCAAGATATTTGCCAGACAGTTCGCCGATGTTGGTGTAACCGTGAACGCTATTGCCCCAGGCCCGGTTGACGTGCCGTCTGTGCGGGAAAAAGTGCCTGCAGATAAGCTCGAACACATCATTAATAACGTGATACCCGTAAAGGCACTGAGTGATCCAACGTTCATCGGCTCTATGGTCGTAATGTTGGCCGCGGATGAAGCAAATACAGTGACAGGTGCTACTTGGGACATTAACGGCGGAATATACATGCGCTAAGCATGACGAGGAAATATTTATGAACGGTGAATTAATTGATGTAGTCATTAAATCTCGGAAGGAGCAAGGGGCAGGGATTGCAGTCATTGAATTGGTAGCCAAAGACGGTAAGCCATTACCTGATTTTTCAGCGGGTGCGCATATAGATGTGCATGTCGGTGATGACCTCATTCGTCAATATTCACTGTGTAACGATCCGGTCTCAAGTGATGTGTATAGGATTGGGGTGTTAAATGATCCTAAATCAAGAGGTGGTTCAATTAAAATACACACTGATTTTATCGAGCAGCAAACGGTAACTATTAGTGCCCCTCGCAACCATTTCCCCTTAGATGAAAATGCCAAGAAAAGCATTTTAGCTGGTGGTGGGATTGGTATTACCCCAATGATGGCAATGGCTTACAGACTATTGCGTGATGGCAAAGAATTTGAACTACATTACTGTACACGTACAAAAGGGGCGGGGGCATTTGAACAGGAACTAGTTACTGCTTTTGGTGAACGTGTGGTGTTTCATTATGACGATCAATCAAAGTCACAGTTGTTTTCTCCTGAAGTGACTTTCAGTCCAGTTGAAGCGGGTACACACATATACGTTTGTGGCCCTACAGGCTTCATGGATTGGGTCATAGATAGTGCAAAAAAAATGGGCTATCCATCAAATCAGGTTCATTTTGAATACTTCAGTGCTGACGTGGATACCTCCGGTGAAAGTTTTGAAGTGTACTGCGAACAAAGTGATATTACGGTCACAGTAGGCACCGATGACACTATCGCTAGGGCGTTAAAAAAAGCTGGAATAAAAGTCAATATGTCCTGTGAGGAAGGAGTCTGTGGAACCTGTATTACCGATGTACTTGAAGGTGAGCCAGATCACCGCGATCACTTTCTAACTGATGAAGAAAAAGCGGACAACGATCAGATTGCGCTGTGTTGTTCACGAGCGAAATGCAGCCGTTTAGTCATCGACCTGTAGTCTTTTTAAAAGAAAACACTATGAGCTATCACATCACTATCGACGGAGAACATTTTAACTGCCCAAAAGGACAGACCGTCCTGATAGCGATGAGAACGCTTGGAGTCGATTGTTTACCTGTAGGTTGTTGTGCCGGTGGTTGCGGGGTTTGCAAAGTAATAGTGCTCGAAGGTGACTATGCAACAAAAGTCATGAGTCGGGCAAAAGTGTCAATCGAAGATGAGGCAAAGGGGATCGCGTTAGCGTGTCGTATTTTACCCGAAAGCGACCTGACAATATGCCGAGTAAAAGATTAACAAAAAGAGAATAAGTTACAACATCTGGTCGCCTAGAGTGTTTAGCCGACCCTATCAATAAAAAGTAATTGGGAGAGATCAAATGCGTAAAGGTGTGATAAGACCAGGGCATATCCAACTTAGAGTGATGGATATGGAAGAAGCATTAAAACATTACCGAGATCTGATCGGTTTAATTGAAGTTAATCGTGACGATAAAGGACGTGTCTACTTAAAAGGGTGGACTGAAGTTGATAAGTACTCATTAGTCTTAGTTGAGTCAGATACCCCTGGTTTAGATTTTATCGGTTTTAAAGTATTAAATGATGATGTGCTCAATGGACTCAAAAACGACCTAATAGAATATGGTTGTGAAGTATCTGAATTCCCTGCTGGAGAACTTGATTCATGCGGACGTCGTGTTAGTTTTGTTGCACCGAGTGGGCATACCTTCGAATTATTTGCTGACAAAGAACAAACCGGAAAATGGGGGTTAGCAGATATTAACCCTGATCCTTGGCCGTTAAATTTAACAGGCATGAAGGCAGAGCGCTTTGATCACTGTTTATTAATGGGTCCAAATGTGCCAGCGACACAAGCATTATTTGAGCAAGTTCTCGGGTTTGGTTTATCTGAGCAAGTGGTAGCACCAGACAATACGGTAGTTGCTGCTTTTATGAGCTGTAGTTTGAAAGCTCATGATATCGCTTTTGTTGATTGTCCAGATCCTGGCAAGCTTCACCACGTATCTTTCCTACTGGAAACATGGCAAGACCTGCTCAAAGCAGCAGATTTGCTAACTATGACTGAAACCACTAAGGATGTTGGCCCAACCCGCCACGGTTTAACCAGTGGGCAAACGATCTATTTCTTTGACCCGTCAGGAAACCGTAACGAAGTATTTTGTGGCGGTGATTATTACTATCCAGATCATCCCCCTGTCACTTGGAAGGCTGAAGATTTGGGCAAAGCCATTTTTTACCACGAACTTTATATTCACCCGACTTACCTAGAAGTTTTAACTTAATTAATGGAGTTTTAAAGTGACTGAATTCAAACACTTTATTAATGGAGCCTATTGTGGCTCTGAGAGTGGCAAGACCTTCGAAAATCGTAATCCTGTAGACAATAGTCTGCTTGGTTTAGTGCATGAGGGTGGTAAATCTGAAATTAACGCTGCCGTTGCTGCCGCTAAAGCTGCGTTGACTGGACCTTGGGGGAAATTGACTCAAGCCAATCGTTTGGCTTTATTACATAAAGTTGCTGATCGAATCAATGAACGTTTTGAAGAGTTTCTTGTGGCCGAATGTTTGGATACGGGTAAACCTAGATCTTTAGCGTCACATATTGATATTCCTCGAGGTGCAGCAAATTTTAAAACCTTATCTGACACCTTAATCAATGAAGCGACTGAGTCTTTCAATATGGATACACCAGACGGAACGGGAGCTTTAAATTTTGGCTTTCGTAAACCCAAAGGTGTCATAGCAGTTATTTCCCCATGGAACTTGCCTCTTTTATTGATGACTTGGAAAGTAGGTCCCGCACTAGCGTGTGGTAATACTGTGGTCGTTAAGCCTTCAGAAGAAACACCCGCTACAACCACTTTACTTGGTGAGGTGATGAACGAATGTGGAGTTCCTCCAGGCGTATTCAATGTAGTACATGGTCTTGGCCCTAATTCAGCAGGAGAATATTTAACCCAACACCCTGATGTGGATGGTATTACCTTTACCGGTGAAACCCGCACAGGTGAAGCGATTATGCGCGCAGCATCAGTTGGTTTACGTAATATCTCGCTAGAATGTGGCGGCAAAAACCCCGCTATTGTTTTTGCTGACTGTGATATGGATAAAGCGATTGAAGGGACTATGCGTTCCGCTTTTGCCAATTGTGGACAAGTTTGCTTAGGCACTGAGCGTGTGTATGTGGAACGCCCCATTTTTGACGAATTTGTTAGTCGGCTTACTGATGCGGCAAAAGAACTCAAACTCGGTGTGCCTGAAGAAGATGGCGTGAATATGGGGCCGTTAGTCAGTTTAGAGCATAAAGACAAAGTCCTTAGTTATTACAAATTGGCCGTGGAAGAAGGTGCGAAAGTCCATCTTGGAGGCGGAGTACCTAAGATGGGCGGTGAGCTAGATCAAGGGGCTTGGGTTGAGCCAACAATATGGACTGGGTTGAGCGAAAACTCTCGAACGGTGAAAGAGGAAATTTTTGGTCCATGTTGCCATATTCAACCCTTTGATACTGAGCAAGAAGCGATTGATATGGCAAACGCAACTGTTTACGGCCTAGCTGCCGCGGTTTGGACTGAAACTACGGCCAAAGCAATCCGTGTCTCTCAGGAATTAGATGTTGGTATTGCTTGGGTTAACTCATGGTTTTTACGTGATTTACGCACAGCGTTTGGCGGAGCAAAACAATCAGGTATTGGTCGTGAAGGTGGAAATCATTCTCTCGAGTTTTATACCGAACTAAAAAACATCTGTATCAAAATGTAGGGAACAAATTATGAATGAAAAAATTATCAAACAATGCGGTGAACAGTTATATCAAGCCTTACGTTCGCGCCAGTGTATCAAGCCACTGACAGAAACTTATCCTGAAATGACGATAGATGACGCCTACAAGGTGTCTTTACATCTGAACGAGTTACGTCTTGCCGATGGTGAAAGAGTTATTGGTAAAAAAATTGGTGTTACCTCAAAAGCTGTGATGAACATGCTTAAAGTAGGGCAACCTGATTTTGGCTTTTTAACGGATAAAATGGTTTTTAGTGAAGGCGAAGAAGTGCCCATTAGTGGCCAGCTAATTCAGCCAAAAGCAGAGGGTGAAATTGCCTTTATTTTGAAGCAGGATTTATTAGGGCCGGGTATCACTGCCGCTGATGTATTAGCAGCGACAGACTTTGTTATGGCTGCCATTGAAGTGGTCGATTCTCGTATCGAAGATTGGAAAATAAAAATTCAAGATACGGTTGCAGATAACGCATCTTGCGGTGTGTTTGTGCTAGGCGATCGTGCTGTTAATCCTCGTGATGTGGACTTGTCTACATGCGGCATGGTGGTAGAAAAAAATGGTGCCATTATATCGACAGGCGCAGGTGCAGCGGCATTAAATAGCCCAGTAAATTGTGTGGTTTGGTTGGCTAATACTCTTGGCAGCTATGGTATTCCACTAAAAGCCGGCGAAGTTATTATGTCTGGCTCATTAGTACCTTTAGAGCCGATAAAAGCAGGTGATTCGATGCGCGTTTCTGTGGGTGGAATTGGTAGCGTTTCGGCACGCTTTGTTTAGCCGTGCTTTTTTAACCGCTTATAGGTGAATGAAACTATGAACAAAAAATTAAAAGCCGTCATTATTGGGCCTGGAAATATTGGTACCGACTTATTGATGAAGATGAAACGTTCCGACTGGATTGAACCCGTTTGGATGGTTGGAATTGACGAAACATCAGAAGGTTTAAAACGCGCTCGTGAAATGGGCATAAAAACCTGTTCGACTGGGGTTGATGGCATACTTGAACATATCATTGCAGATGATATTCGGATCGCTTTTGATGCAACTTCTGCTTATGTACATGCAGAAAATAGTCGTAAGTTAAATGAATTAGGTGTGATCATGATTGATCTCACGCCAGCGGCTATTGGGCCATTTTGTATTCCGCCAGTGAATTTGAAAGAGCATGCCGAAAAGTTAGAAATGAACGTAAATATGGTTACTTGTGGTGGACAGGCAACTATCCCTATGGTGGCAGCTGTATCCCAAGTGCAAGATGTTGAATACGGTGAAATTATTGCCACTGTTTCGTCTAAATCTGCTGGACCTGGTACCCGCAAAAATATTGATGAGTTTACCCGCACAACTGCTCGAGCAGTGGAACAAGTCGGCGGTGCAGACAAAGGTAAAGCCATTATTATCATTAATCCTGCTGAGCCTCCTTTAGTAATGCGCGACACAGTGCATTGTTTAACCAAAGACACTCCTGATGAAAAAGCGATCACCGAATCCATCTTAAACATGGCTAAAGAGGTGCAGAAGTATGTCCCTGGTTATCGGATTAAGAATGGTCCGGTGTTTGACGGTAATCGTGTTTCAGTCTTTTTAGAAGTCGAAGGGCTTGGAGATTTTCTACCTAAATATTCAGGTAACTTGGACATTATGACGGCGGCTGGATTACGAACGGCTGAAATGTTTGCGCAAGAAATAGCCTCTGGCAGTGTTCAACTGCCATCGCGCGCCTGAAAAGGAGAGTGACAAAAATGAATTTATCTGGAAAAAGCGTCATTTTACATGACATGAGTCTTAGAGATGGCATGCATGCCAAAAGACATCAAATAAGTATAGATGAGATGGTCACTATAGCTAAAGGCTTAGATCAGGCTGGTATTCCTCTTATTGAAGTAACCCACGGTGATGGACTCGGCGGGGCATCGGTGAACTATGGTTTCCCTGCTCATTCTGATGAAGAATATCTGAGCGCGGTAATACCACAACTGAAACAGGCAAAAGTGTCGGCATTGCTGATACCTGGGATAGCGACGGTTGACCATTTACGTATGGCTCACGATTTAGGTGTTTCTACCTTAAGGGTTGCTACACATTGCACTGAAGCCGATGTAGCTGAGCAGCACATTGGTTTGGCTCGTAAACTGAATATGGATACGGTCGGCTTTTTAATGATGGCGCATATGACGTCACCAGAGACCATCCTTGAGCAAGCTAAATTAATGGTTAGTTATGGGGCAAATTGTGTTTACTGCACTGACTCCGCTGGCTATATGTTGCCAACTGAAGTGAGCGAAAAAATTGGGTTATTACGCAGTGAATTGCCTAGCGAAATCGAAATCGGCTTTCATGGGCATCACAATATGGGTATGGCTATCGCTAATTCGTTAACTGCTATTGAAGCTGGTGCGTCACGTATAGATGGTTCGGTCGCTGGCTTAGGAGCCGGGGCAGGTAATACACCCTTGGAAGTATTCGTTGCAGTATTAGAACGTATGGGCGTGAAAAGTGGTGTCGATTTATTCAGCATAATGGACGTGGCGGAAGATCTCGTCGTACCTATGATGGATCATGCTATTCGAGTAGACCGGGACGCTTTAACCCTAGGTTATGCCGGTGTTTACAGTTCATTCTTATTATTCGCCCAACGTGCAGAGAAAAAATATGGCGTCTCAGCCAGAGATATTTTAGTTGAGCTTGGTCGACGGGGCACTGTTGGTGGTCAAGAAGACATGATTGAAGACGTAGCTTTAACCTTAAGCAAACAATTATCAGCAAATTAACGGGATTACAGAAATGGGCAATTTAACCAAAGAGCAAGTGAATAAACTTGCAGAACATTTAGAAAATGCCGAATTGCAGGCATATGAAGTGACTAAAATCACTGATGACTATCCCGACATGAGCTATGAAGACGCCTTTGATATTCAATGGGAAATTAGACGTCGAAAAGAAGCTCGCGGCAATAAAATTGTGGGCATGAAAATGGGGCTCACTTCGTGGGCAAAAATGAAACAAATGGGCGTGGAGAATCCCTGTTATGGGTTTCTTGCAGATTATTTCAGTGTGCCTGATGGCGGGGAAATAAAGTTTGATGAACTTATCCACCCAAAAATTGAAGCTGAACTAGCATTTGTTACCAAAAAGACACTTAAAGGACCAGGAGTGCATATTGCGGATGTTCTTGCCGCTACTGACTTTGTAATGCCTGCGGTTGAAGTGATTGACTCTCGTTATAAAGATTTTAAATTTGATTTGAAAAGTGTCATAGCCGACAACAGTTCATCTACTCGTTTTGTCACTGGTGGCCGCATGAAACCCGCGTCAGAGTTGGATTTGAAAAATCTAGGCGTAGTGATGGAAGTCAATGGTGAAGTGGTTGAAGTGGGAGCGGGGGCAGCGGTATTAGGCCATCCAGCTGCATCTGTGGCCATGTTGGCAAATATGCTTGGCGAACGAGGTGAAGAATTACCAGCTGGTTCATTTGTCATGATAGGTGCCATTACGGCAGCTGTACCTGTTAAAAAAGGCGACAACTTTACCGTTCGCTATCAGGATCTAGGCACATTATCAGGTAAATTTATTTAATTTTAGAACATACAAATTACGGAGCCAATTATGCCAATTATTAATGTCAATATGATGGAAGGGCGTACTTCTGAACAAAAAGAAGCACTAATTAAAGCGGTTGCTGAAGCCGTCATGACCTCCATTGGTGCACCAGAAGAGAACATTCGCGTGCTAATTACAGAGTTCCCAAAATCACATTGGGGTATAGGTACTTTGCCAGCGCACAAAGCTGGACGATAAATAACTAGTAGGACAATATCATGAGTAAAACTAAGTTTGATGTTAGAGACTTTAGAAGCGCCTTGGGACATTTTCCTACTGGTGTTACTGTTATCACTACACTTGACAAAAATGGTGAATCAATAGGGTGCACCGCAAGTAGCTTTAATAGTGTGTCTATGGATCCTCCTTTGCTGTTATGGAGTGTCGATAAAAATGCATATAGTGCGAAAATATTTGAACAGGCCGAATATTTTGCTATTAATGTACTCAGCGAAAATCAGGTTCCGACCTCAAATCGATTTGCTGGACGTGGTGAAGATAAATTCAAAGATGTCTCGTATACTGCAGGCTTAGGTGGTATTCCACTACTTGAAGGTTGTGGCGCGCAATTTGAGTGCAAAACCTGGAATGTTTATGAAGGTGGAGATCATCTAATTATTGTCGGTGAAGTAATGAATTATTCACACAATGATTCCAAGACACCTTTGGTTTTCTCTCGTGGTAGTTATGCGATTACGTCGCAACACCCTAACCTTAACTCAGACTCTCATGCAAATAGTGGCAGTGAGTTTTTAGATGACTTTCTATTATATCTACTAAATTCAACCATTTCCCAATATAGGAAAGAGTTGTATCCCATTCTGATAGACGGTTGCAACGTCACCCCAGAGCATTGGAGAGTATTAACTATTTTGCAAGAATCATCGACTATGGATTTTGATGAATTAAGTGAACTGGTGATGCAACCCCCTGAAGAATTAAAACAATCCCTCGCATTATTGAATGAGCTGAAAGTGATAGAATGTAGCGAAGCTACAATTAGACTCACTGCTAAAGGGGTTGCTCTTCAAGCTAAATTATTTACCATAGCTAAAGAGCACGAGGCGAGCCTTTTGAGTAAGCTTTCAACAGAAGAGATTAGTGCACTCAAACATGGTCTCAAGCGCATAGCTGGGATTCAATAAGGTCACACTAATTTAAGTTAGATTGGATTTGAGCTCGCCTTACTTATTTCAACTAGTATTGTTAGCTTAAGTTCAATTTGACTCTAACTTAGACAGGCATCAACAATAGCTGTTGTTTTAGCCGTTTCGCGATGGAACAATTGATTGTTTCAATATTTGCAAGTACACCAACATCTGTAATCCTCAATCTGTATTTGATATCAATGATAATAAAATATAGAAGCTTAGACTTTGAACGCTAACGCTCTTGACTCCATCTGACAGTCGACCATATGCCAATGCCTATCACTCCGGAGTCACACTATTTTTAGCAAGAGAAGTAAAAAGAATTTGAACCACAGAGGAAAAACGAGTGATTATTGGGTTAATAAGCTGACTTGACTGGCTCGAGAGTGCCTTAAGCGGATTTATGCCTAGTTAGTTGTCTCTTTCTAAGTACGTTCGTAGTTCCATTTTTAGTTGCTCATAATAAAATTGAACTAGGTGAGGATAATAAGTCGGGACATAATTGTAAGATTTATTACGCTTTATCTCTCGACTAATAGTGGCATGTGAACGATTCAGTAATCGAGCTACTTCGCGTATCGACTTCTTTTCGCAGTGATACCATTGAAATAGACGACAGCGTTCAAATCTAGATAGATGTGAATAATGAATACCCATAGTGCACCTCCGTAACTAATAGGTTAGTAAAGGTGGTGCACTTCTACCTTGAAGCTGGGGCTTGGTAAATACTTGGGTGGCTTGGTAAATACTCACCTCCAAACCAGCATAATAAAAGGAAAAACCATGAAAAAAGATGTTATCAGCACCATTAGAAGAAAAAATGTCAATTTTCCCTTCATTGCAATAAATATAAATTCCTATAGCATCAATCAAACCAATATTTAGATATGCGGCAATTGAAACCGTTCAACACAGGTTTATACGGCATTGAAAAGCACGCCGTACAGATACTAAATCCTTATATGCCTAGGTCTCCTATGGCAACCTCAACTATTTTTATAAATAAATGGAAGTTCATAATGAAAAAAACAATGATTATTTGCGTGGTTTTTTTACCTTTTTTAATGCAAGGCTGTACAACGTCAACATATGTTAAGTTACCCGAAAATAGCATTATGAAAATTAAACGAGGTCAAGAGGTTTCATATCAAGAAGGAAAGGTTACTCGAAGCCCTTTATCATGGTCTTCAGCAGCAGGTATACCTTATAAAATTGAAAAAGATGGTAAAGTAATAAAAGAAGGAAAAATGAGATCTAAATTTAGACCGGTATCAATTTTTTGGCCACCTGTTGGTATGGCTTATTGGCCAATGGGTTTTCGAACGAATTGTAATGATTTAACTATTGAATATCCTCATAAATGTAGCGAGAAAGTATTAAAAGAACTTAAACCTAAAAATTAATCATATTATTTTTAATACTTAATGGATTGTCTATTGCTGGTTAAGCATATACAAGTCATTCAATAGGACTAAATACAGCGGGCTGTTCGCTCAGCTCCATTTTAGCCCACCAAATTTAGCCTATTAATGAGGCTTTGAAGCTGTAGAGTTTCTCCAAAGAAGAACATGTTCATGTTCTTCTTATATTTTAAAAGTTGTTTGTTTTTTAATCTTGAGCCCATCTTTTAGCTGTGATCTAATAGATATTATGCCGCTAGAGATAATATCGCAAAAGCGCGCGCCGCCTATTCGAAGCGTTAGCTGCTACGCATATAATTATTTCCGCACTGTCGGGGAAATGTCGGGTTAAATTCGTAACCGACACCAACAAAAACAATGAATACTTGTGATTCTTAAGTACAGAGGTAAATTTAATGATTCTCAAAGAACTACGTATCAGCCGTCACTTTTCACAAGAACAGCTTGCTCAAATGTCAGGGTTAAATGTTAGGACAATTCAGCGAATTGAAAGTGGTAAAAATGCAAGTTTAGAGTCTCTTAAATGTCTTGCTTCTGTACTTGATATTGATGTATCAACCTTGAATCAGGAGAAATTTATGATAGATAAAAATTCAGACAACTGGAAAAAATTACCTTTTTTATTAAAAATTTGGTTTATGTTTAATTTTCTGCAAACTCGACCGAGTAGAGATTCTGCTCATCGAGTTGAAGTCATTGGACATATAAGTGGTTTTAGTTTTTGTTGTTTAGGCTTTATAAGTGAAGCCGCGCTTACAGGTGGTTTACTCATGCTTACTACTGCCCATTTATACCATTGGCTGAAACTGCAAGGGGATAAATATGGTATTTGGTACGATCATGTATCGCCCCAAAGCAGCTAACAAGAAATAAAACAAGGACAAAAAACAGTTGGCTTTTGGTTCTTCGTCGCTCATTCCCTCCAGTCAGGTGTAATTTAGATCTATTGACCAGAGCATTTATCTTTTCAGCGAAGCGACAATTTTCTTTCACTATACCCAGTGTGGTGAGAAGCTTTTGTCTTTTGCTAGTATTTATTTACTAGCTACTATTTTGGTCCAAAGGCGACTGTATGGCTTGGTCGAAATCTAGTTTGAAAACCATCAGATTGAGTTAGGGCTAATTCAATTAAAAGTATGATCTCACTAACTATCCATTTTTATGCCTATGAATATAGATTTCACTGGGTTAGTGAAACGTGAAACTAATGCGAAGAAAAGTGGCTACCTTATTTGAGAGATGAGTATGAGTGCTATTGTGTATTTAATTGTTGAAATCGCAAAGGCCAATGGTTTGATTCTCTATATTAAGATCTCCTACCTGCAATAGCCATTTTAGCCAGCCGAGCCTTGTAATAAGGAGCTACAGCCATGAAATTTTTAGCTAGATTTGAGTGCCTTCACGGGCTTATAGAAACGAACAGTAAATGAAATACTCAGTAGAGTATTACGAGCAAATAGGTCCAGTGCAATAAAACCAGCTAAGCTTGATTATTCAGTTGCGCTTAGCTGGTTGGAAAACAAAAGCTAATATTTGTTAACGAATTTTAAGGCCCCATGCGAGAATTGCCGCTATCAGTAGTGGTACCGAAAATATTAAAAAATTTAATTGCATACTAAAGCCAGATGCTATGAATACCCCCCCGACATATGGACCAATTACCGCCCCAAACCGTCCTAGTCCAAGAGCCCAACCTATACCTGTTGCTCTTACCTCAGTAGGATAGAGTTTGGCTGATGTTGAATATAACCCGACGTATGCCCCTTGCAAGAAAAATCCAATCACAAACAACAATAGAAACAAATTGAGGTATTCGAATAACACGCCAAATAACAGCAAAAGAGAGCCTGCTACGGTAAGAAAAATCCCGACTAGTTTTGTTAGTCCAAAATTTGCGGCAAACCAACCTAATAAAAGAGTTCCAACAACCCCACCACCGTTCAAGGCAACGGCTGACAGCACTCCCGATGATTCACTTAGACCTGAATTAATAACGAGCTTTGGAAGCCAGCTCATCAGAAAATACATCGACACGAATACCAATAAAAACGTCAACCACAGTCGTATTGTTTTTGCGCGCAATGGCGGCGCTAAAAGACTCATTACGCTGGCCTTTGGTAATATATTTGTCGATTTAACTGGGAATGAAGAAACTTGCTGCTTATTCATTTTGCGTAACAAAGCGTTTGTCTTTAATAATGCATTGTCTGTTCCTATAGTGCGCAGAAATTGCAAAGATTCAGGAACGAGGAAATACACAACAACCGTCATGATTGAGGTTATGATCCCCAATCCTATGAAAACTCCTTCCCATCCATAAACTGGCAATGTAGGCACAACAATAATGCCACCTAATGTGGCTCCTAAAGGAAACCCAGATGCTACTATAGCCACACCAAAACTGCGGTATTTCGTAGGCGTGTATTCGGTTGTGAGTGCTGTGATGTTTGCCAACATACTGCCCACACCTAAGCCGGTAATAGTGCGTAATATAATGAGTTCCCATAACGTCGAAACAAACCCTGTGAGGGTCATAGAAATGCCAATGACGAGCACACTGATTATCAGCATTTTACGTCGCCCAATCTTATCGGCGATTGGCGCAATAAACATTGCCCCAAGCATCATACCCGCTAAGGTGACGCTAAAAATAACCCCTAAGTTTGTTGCATCAATATTTAATTCAGTACTTATACGCTGAGCAGTAAACGACATGGAGGTGATATCAAATCCATCTAAGATCATTAACAAAAACGAAATAAAGACGACTCTGATTTGTGTAGCGGATAATCGCCCCTTATCTAGGATTAGTTCGAAGTCCTCAGAAGGGGAGGGGGGGGCTGTGTTGTGAGGTGAATTCACCATAATGGAGACCTTTTACTGAATGACTGAAAAGTGACGCTTATTTAATATCGCTAAATAAGCGTCACACTAAAACAAGCAATGTCTAATTAGTAAAAGTTGTACCTAAATGATACATACCACTGACGACCTCGTTCTCTAACAACTTCAGTAATGCCCACGTTTGCTTGATACCCTGAGGTGATATAACGTTCATCAGTGGCATTTTTGATACCAACATCTACTTTGTAGATGTCGTCGGGAGAGGTCCATGCAGCAGTCAGATCCCACAAGGTTAATTCTGGGGTCACTATCCCAGGGGTGTTTTCTGGATTGTTAAAATATTCTGTTTGATAATTGCCGCTCACTCTTGCGGTAATCAGTGAGCCATCCTCAAAGTCGAAATCCCGTGCTAAACTGAGGCTTCCAGACCACTCGGGCACATGATCGAACTTATTATCAGTAGTGATGGTCGCCACTAAAGGCGGCTCTACATTAATACTGGTATATTTAGCATCTGTATATCCAACCGCGGCTTCAATAAACCAATAGTCAGCAAATGATAACTTTGATTCTAGTTCGAAACCGGATATCTCCGCGTTACCAACATTCGACTCAAACAGGCCAACAAAACCAGGCACTTCGGTTCTTACTTGAATATCGGTATACTCCATAAAGAAACCCGCACCATTAACAGTGAAAGGCCTGTTGTTACTGTCATACTTGAAGCCTAATTCATATGCTTCAACAAACTCAGGACCAAATGACGGGACCGTTTCCAAAGGTGGAAATATACGTTGTACGTAGCCACCTGAACGAAAGCCCTCTGAATATGTTGAATAAATCATCCATTCGTTATTGGCTTTGTAGGCCAAATTTACCATAGGTGTCGTTTCTTGGGCATCTTGCTTATTTAAGCCAAGTGGCAAAATTTGAGTGCCCCCTGGTATTCCTATATTGCTGCTTACCACTACTTGCACGGGGTCAAAAGTTTTTTCTTCATCGGTATATCTTAATCCTACCGTCAATTCCAATTTTTCAGTAAAACTGTAGGTACCTTGTGCATATAAGGCGGCGCTGGTAGTGGTAAAATCATTGTCACTATCAAAAGTAGCAATCGCAAATTCTAAAATGTTGTTGTTATTACCTTTTTCATCAAAGTAATACAGACCGGCGATCCACTTGAATTTTTCATCTGCAGTCGTGCCAAATAGCTGCAGTTCTTGGGAGAATTGCGAAGAGCTAAATAAGTCATAAAAATGAACAACGGTTAATGGGGAACCATCAGAATCCTTTGCAAACTCAGCATCTAAGTCACGATAAGCCGTGATTGATTTAAGCTGTAATGAGTCATTGATGTCCCAATCGATCCTTAAGTTAGCTCCCCAAGCATCTGTTTTAGAAAACCTTTGGGCTGTGCCTAAGTTTTCTCCTTCTTTAACAAATTGGTTGTTATAACAAAGGGGATTAGTGGAGGTAATGCCACTAGGATAGGCACATGTATCTGCATTGGTCACATTGTTGTAAAAACCTGCGAATGCTCCCTCTACTAGGGCACCAGAATCTGTCAATTCAAACGCTGGACCATTCTCATCTTCCGTACTGTAATCTAAGGTTAAATTAACCTCAAGGTCGTCTGAAGCCTCCCATAAAAGTCCACCTCGAAAAGCAAGTTTATCGTCATCGCCTAAATCACCACCCGTTGGACGCTTTACATACCCATCTTGAGTGCCTTTTAGTACTGAAAAGTTTCCATAAAGACCATCAGTAATTCCGCCATTTATCGATACTTTCAATTTAGCGAGTGAGTCGGTGCCTATGGTTCCGTCGACATAGGCTTCAAAGTCTTCTGTGGGTTTTTTACTGTAAAGCGCCATAGCGCCGCCCACGTTGTTTCGCCCGAACAAGGTGCCTTGTGGGCCGCGCAGCACTTCAATCCTATCGACATCTAACAAATCGACTGTCGCACCAACGGTTCTAGCGATATACACACCATCAATGTAAAAACCTACACCATTATCAATTGTGCCTAAAAAATCCCGTTGACCCACACCACGAATATAAACGCTGGCTACAGATGATGAACCACCAGTTCCTGGATTATTTTGATAGTTTAAATTGGGAGTAATGGCACCTACTTCGGAGATGTTTTCAATGCCTCTGGCTTCAAGACCATCGCCAGAAAATGCGGTAACAGATAAAGGTGCGTCTTGTAGATTTTCCTCTCGCTTTCTTGCGGTTACCTGAATGGTTTCCATCATCGCGCCTACGCCAGATTTATTATCTTTTTGAGCCGCTGCAATTTCTGCAGTCTGCTCTTCTACTTCACTTTGTTGAGCGTTTGCAGACAGGACGCTAAGGGTAGATATAACCGCCGCGGACGAAAATAATGTTCTAGAAATTATATTCAGCTTATTTCCGTTTTTTATGCGTGGTTTTGTCTTCATGTTTCACATCCTGTTTGTTGTTATAAGTTTGTTGTGGAAATGTTTTATATGATATATTACGTTACAAGTCAAGTTACTGGTCAAGTAAATGAGTTGCTAAAGTAAACATCAAAACTAGCGGGATAAGAGACCCTAATGGTGGGTTGTCGGGATCGTATTGATGAACACTAGATATTCTTGTTAACGCTACTGGTAAGAACAAGACGAACGAACAATTGTTGGAATTTAGGTTACCCATCATCCTTTAGATGAAGAACTAAAATCTATACACGCACCTTAAGGGAAACATTGTGAACTATTCATTTGGAAGAACACTCACCTCGCTAACAAGCCTATCTTTTGGGGTAATTCTTGTAGCACTAATAGCCGGTTGTCAAAAAATAGAGAAGACTGCAGCTAACATACCTTTTCCCGTTCAATATCAAGGTATCAGTGATCAGCGGTTAGTTAATGCAGCAAATGAGCCGCATAACTGGCTTTCTCATGGCCGGACCTACAAAGAGCAACGTTACAGCCCACTCAAACAAATTAGTCTTGAAAACGTTGATCAATTAGGTCTTTCTTGGGCCTTCGATCTTGAAGGCACTCGTGGACTTGAAGCCACTCCTATTGTTGTGGATGGCATCATGTACTTTACTGGTACTTGGAGTCGGGTTTATGCTCTCAATGCACTTACCGGCGAATTATTATGGAAATATGATCCTAAAGTTCCTCCTGAATGGGCAGTGCACTTATGTTGTGATGTGGTCAATCGCGGCGTGGCTGTTTGGGGTAATCAAGTTTATTTGGGTACCCTTGATGGGCGTTTATTAGCAATTAATGCTAAAAATGGCGCATTGGTTTGGGAAGTCAAAACAACCCCTGATGATATGCCCTATTCCATTACTGGCGCGCCCCGTGTCGTTAAAGGAAATGTGATCATAGGTAATGGAGGCGGTGAGTTTGGCGTTCGCGGGTATGTATCAGCATATGATGCAAAAAGCGGCCAACAAAAATGGCGCTTTTTCACCGTACCTGGCGATCCTGCAAAACCATTCGAAGATCCAATTTTAGAAATGGCAGCTAAAACCTGGAAAGGGGAATGGTGGAAATTAGGCGGTGGCGGTACGGTTTGGGATTCGATGTCATACGACCCAGAATTAGACTTACTCTACATTGGCGTCGGTAACGGTTCGCCATGGAATCAACAAGTTCGAAGCCCTGGTGGTGGAGACAATTTATTTTTGTCGTCTATTGTTGCTGTGAAACCGGATACCGGTAAATATGTATGGCATTACCAAACAACACCCGGTGAAAGCTGGGATTACACTGCAGCCCAGCAAATGGTTTTAGCGGAATTAGAAATTGAGGGCAAAACACGCAAAGTGATTATGCAAGCCCCCAAGAATGGTTTTTTCTATGTTCTTGACAGAGAAACGGGGGAATTCATATCAGGTAAACCTTTTGTAAAAGTCAGCTGGGCAACACATATTGACAATGAAACAGGTCGCCCCGCTGTGGTAGAAGGTGCACGCTACTTACATAAAAATTTCATGGGTTTTCCTAGCCCGTTTGGCGGACATAATTGGCACTCCATGAGTTTTAATCCAGATACTGGGCTTGTGTATATCCCAGCGATGGATTTACCTTTTAATTTTCAGCATGACGAAAAGTTTGAAGCGCATCCCTTGGGTGTCAATATTGGTATTGATGGTGTGGCTGCGGGTATGCCAGAAGATGTCAATGTGCGTAAAGCGATCAAAGCTATGTTAAAAGGCCACCTACTTGCGTGGGATCCAATTAAACAGCAAGCAGCATGGTCTGTAACGCATAAAACAGCATGGAATGGTGGCACACTAACCACAGCAGGTAGTCTAGTTTTTCAAGGAAATGGTGAGGGTAAATTTATTGCTTACGATGCCCAAAATGGTCAACAGGTCTGGTCGTTTGATGCTCAAACTGGCATCGTAGCAGCGCCTGTCTCCTATTCTGTCAATAATGAGCAATATGTAGCAATTTTAGCTGGTTGGGGCGGTATCATGCCTTTGTTATTGGGTGAAGCAGTGGAAGAGTCCGCCGCAAACAATACCAATAGATTGCTGGTATTTAGAATTGGCGGCGATAAACAATTAACTAAGCTTAATATTATACCGCGCAGTTTAAATCCACCACCGAATATAGCTCCCTTAGAAGATATTAACTATGGCAGGGAGTTGTATCAAAAGTATTGTTTTAACTGCCATGGAGATACGGCTGTGGCTGGAGGTGTCTTGCCGGATTTACGCAATAGCCCTTTCATTACCAATGCAGATCTTTGGCAAAATGTTGTGTTAGGTGGAGCGCTCTCTGCTAAAGGAATGGTGTCTTTTAAACCTGTATTGAGTGACAAGGATGCAGAAGATATTAGAAGTTATGTGATTAAGCGTGCCCATGATCAATGGCAAGAGCGCCAATCCAAGTAACTCATGTAAAAATGCGTTATTTTGAAGTATTTTAAAAACGCTTTTTCGTGCCTAAGTTTATGTCCTAATGCATGACATAACTAGGCTCACTAATCAAATCGTTGACATAGAAGTTTCCAGATGAATATAAAGTTATCCGTAGTAGATCAAACCCCAGTTCATGGATCTCACAGTAAAAAAGCAGCGCCTCAATTGACTGTTGAATTAGCCAAACTTTGTGATGAATTGAATTATCATAGGTTTTGGGTGGCAGAGCATCATGACAGTGTACACTTTGCAAACCCTTGCCCTGAAATATTGATGGCTCATTTAGCTAGCATTACTCAACGTATTAAAATAGGCAGTGGTGGGGTGATGTTGTCGCATTACAGTCCGTTAAAAGTAGCAGAATGTTTTGCAATGATGGCATCCCTTTTTCCTGACCGTATTGATTTAGGTGTTGGTCGTGCCCCCGGTGGTACAGGGCTTACTTCAGCAGCTTTAGCTTTTCCTAATGCGCCCTCTAATGGACAGTTTTATGCAGAACAGGCCAAGTTATTAGAAAATTTTATACATGGAAGTTTTGAAAAAGACCATCCTTTTAGTGCTATTCATGTCATGCCAGATATGAGTAACACACCAGAATTATGGATGTTAGGGTCGAGTGGAGGAAGTGCTAAGTTGGCGGGCCAGTTGGGATATCATTTAGCCTTAGCTCGATTTATCGCTCCAGAAAGCTGCCATCCTATTATTTTTGAAGAGCATAAGAAAGCATGGCAACAAGCTGATCACGAGCGTGAGTTACAACAAATACTCGCAATCGCATGTATTTGTGCTGAAACCGAAGAAGAAGCAAAACTACGTGCTGGAACAGCTGTTTACCGCAAGTTTGCAACTCAGATAGGTAAGAATGAAGATTTTTTAACGCCTGAACAAGTGCGTGATCGCTACAAAACACTGCCTATTTCCCAGCAGTCTATGTATGACCATATTGAAGCCAGTTACACCATCGGAACTCCAGAGCAATGTTGGGCTGAAATGGAGTCGTTCGCCGATGATTTTAAAACTAATGAAATCTCACTTATTACTGTTACTCACAGTCAAGAGGACCGTTTGGAAAGCTATCGATTACTGGCGGAAAAACTGTAATAAAAACATAAAACTTGTGTTGAAAATTTAGGTTATTAAAGTTCATTCCTACTAATAATGGGCTTTAAGGCCAACGCTAACTTGTTAATAACCAACATCAAAGGCAAGGTTTGTTGCCATTTATTCTATTGTGATAAGTGTATGTTAATTTTACAGACACTCTCAAAGAGTAGCGTTTTTTATTCTCGTGATTTTTTGTCTATTACATACCACAGCAGATAACAGAGCGCTGATGAGGTAAAAGCCATTGCAATCATAATTGCCATGATCTGTGGTGTGTAAGGCGTAAAACCACCAATTATAATGGCAGTAATTCCCCCCATACCTAAGCTAAAAGCACCAAAAAAAGCCGAAAGTGTGCCTATTCTTTTAGGTAAATATTGTAAGCCTAGGGCCACATAATTGGGCCGTATAGCGCCGCAGGGCAATAGGCAAAACCACAGTGCTGCAACTATATAGGTTAATTTTTCTGGGCTGTAATGAGCCAAATACAACAATACTGAACTGCTGATCGCGGCGATGCTCAAACCGCCCATGATTATAGAATGGGTGCCAACTTTGCCTACATAATGTTTGCTTAACCACGACCCAGTTAAGATACCGCTGCCCATTAAAGAAAATAACAGGCCATAGTGTTGGGGGCTAAGTCCATAGTATTGACTAAAGATCAGGGCTGAACCGGTCACAAAGGTCAGTAGAGCAATCGCAGCCGAAAACTCAGCAATTAATAACAACATAACGTATTTGTTTAAACAGCATTCCAGATAACCCTTAAAAATATTAAACGGGTGTATGCTTTGACGCTTTGCTTTGGGGTGGCTTTCCTTAATGCAGATATGCGCGGAAACTATACAAATTAACCCGTAGACCGCTAAAGTATAAAAAGTGGCTGGCCATGGCCCAAAAATAAGTATTAAACCGCCTATACTGGGCGCAATTAATGGCGCGATTTGGATGACGCTCATTACCCCCGCGAGGGCCTTGGCGGTTTCTGTACCTTGGGTGCAATCACGGATGATCGCGCGGGAAGTCACCGCAGCGGCACAGCCACCCAGAGCTTGTAGTAGGCGATTAAAAATAAGAAAGTCTATATCGGTACTAAGCGCGCACAATAAGCTGGAGGCAGTATAAATATATAAACCAGCGAGCAATACCGGGCGTCTGCCAAGGCTGTCAGAGAGTGGCCCAAAAAATAATTGACCAAACCCATAACCTAAAAAGAAAATACCCAAAGTTAACTGCACTTGTTCTTGCTTGGCATTTAAAGACTCGGCCATGCTGGCAGTAGCAGGTAAATATATATCGGTAGAAATCGCTGCTAGAGCTGATAAGGCGCCAAGTAGCATTATTAAACCAAAAGAAATTCCATTGAGTGTGGCGTTGTTTGTTACTTGAGGCATGACAGCATTTAATATCCGTTGTTGTCTGAGCTTATAAATCGATTAGATAAATGGTAGGGGCGCTACTTAATTAGTGGGTTGTATACCGATAAAGCTGACACCTTTTGCAATATAAATTTTGGCTGAGTCCTCATCGGCTGGTCTTACACTGTAGGGGGGCCCGGTGCTGATGATAGTTTTAATTCTGGCTACCGGCTTACTTGAGCGAACAAGTAAGCCGGTTTGTCTGGCGTGTCGTCGAGCCTAACTTAACTGAGCATGTATGCTAACAAGTGGGTAAAGTATTTTTTACTTTATTGGACAGATCCAATTTGTTCAAAATACTCAGCCACATCCCGCATTTGCTGTTCATTCAACTCATTAGCAATTACGTTCATTAACATCGACTCCCTTTTTTTGCTGCTATAGTCTTTTAATTGCTGAAAGATATAGCCTTTATTTTGTCCCGCTAGATTTGGCCAAGTGTCATTTACGGTTTTACCATTTTTTCCGTGACATGAAAGGCAAGCTGAACGCACATTTTCACCCGCTTTATTGATTGCTGAAGCCTCAGCTTTGACAAAGGGTAGGGATGAGTAATGTTTAGCAATCGCCGTGAGTTCTTTATCTGAAAGGTTTGTAAGTTGATTTTCCATCAGTATATTTTGGCGCGAACCGCTTTTAAATGCGTTTAGCTGAGCTAACAGATATCCTGGTTTTTGACCTGCTAAACTTGGCCAGTCGTTGTTGGTTGCCATACCATTTTCACCATGACAGGCACCACAGCTGTTGGTTAGGGCTACAATTTTATCGTCAGCAAAAGATGGTGCTGCAGCAACAAGCATATTTACGGCAATCAATATAGTCAGAGACACTTTTTTTAAGTTGAGGTTCATAGTTATTAATTCTCAAGAATTGTTTAATTATTAGATGTTATTGCTGCTCTAAGGCTGATATTTGTTCGAGTAACTTAGCTCTATGCTCGACAACTTCCATTAAGGGGTTTTGTCTTAGTTCACCTATTTCTTGTTCGGTATAAGGTATAAAGTCATCTGGAACACTACTCTCACCGAAGTTAGGTATCATCCAATTCAATAGCTCGGCAAGTTGTTTGTTGTCCAGGGCACTGTTCGCTGAGCCTGGGACTCTAACCAAATATTCGCGACCTTCTGGTAGTTTTAAAAAGTGTCCTACAAAGCCAATCATATTAGGCACATCTTTGCCCCCGCGGCCATCACCGACGTGGCAGCCTTGGCACAACATTTGATAATTAAACAGCGCTCTTTTCTCATTAATTGTTTCACTGGCATAAGAGAGTGAAGCTGTTAGACAAGTTAGTAAGAGCAGGTATCTAAGCATTGATATCATTATTATTTACTTCTCAAATGCAATGCCAACCACTATAGCAGTAGAGCAGTGGTATACGGAGCTACTTGCACCCAAACACCAATTTACATCATTAGATTTGTCAGAACGATATAAAGGTCTGTCACCTTCGTCTCTTTGGCATAAGCAAGAATTGCATTGAGTTTTACCACAGCAATCATTATAAGAAATGACGTAGTTTCGACCATCTACAGGATTAGTGCATGTACCAATCCAAGTGATGGGTGACATTTCAGTACCTGGAGGGCAAGAATTGGTTGAGCCTCCACAACATGCGCATAAAAAACCATCCACAGCGCAATAACGCCAATAATCACAGCTACCCTCATCGCCAAATTCTTTAGGCATACTCGGGCCTTCAGATGCTCTAGCTACAGGTAATAGAGGGATTGAGCTTGCTCCCACCAGTGCAGCACCAAGCCCTTTCAGTAGACCGCGTCGTCCACTTGTTTGAGCCAAACTGCGCGCTTTTTTCTCAAATAATTGGTCTAAAAATTTCATCTACTTAACCTCTACGAATTTTTCTTCATTGTGTTGGTCTTTTTGCATATACGCTTGAATGGATGCGACATTGCGCTCCTTAGCCTCAAATAAACTATCTAAATGTTCTCTTGAATTAATAATGCCCATTGAAGCAATTTTTCCCATCTCATCTATTACTACCCCATAAGGTAACTTCGCCACGCCATAAGATTTACCTAAAAGTTCAGAAACGATGTAAGGGTATTCGGATAATTCGTACTGCTTAACAAATCCTGCATGATCTTGCTGTTTACCATCACTGGCTAATATCAGATCAATCCAAGATTGTTCTGCTTTGGCGGCAGATTTAAGGGCAGGTAACAAGGTCTTGCAGACAGGGCAATCTGGAGAAACAAAAAACAACAGTTGGGATTTATTATTCTTAGACTTGCCACCTACATCAACAAGGGTTGAAGCTAATGATTGTAGAGCAAGATTTGGTGCGACCGCGCCTACTTCTATGGTTTGATTGATTGCCAACGCGCCTGCAGGTGCAACCCGTTCAAATAAAACACCCACTTGTCGAGTTAATGCGTATATTACAATCGATTGTAGGATAACAATAATCCACAATGCACTATTTGAAACAGTGATAAAGTCCATTAATAAGCCCTCAGAATAGAAATTTTTTGCGCGTTAACAATTAAGTTCTCAACGCAGGAATAAGTTAGGATCATGAAGCCGCTTGCCATTAAAACGGCAAACCACAGCTGGGGTGGAAATCCCGCTCCGGGAAGTGTGCAGTTCAGTGTTAATACAATCAGAACCCCATTTCTAATAATTAGGGGCCAACTTATTTTAAGTTGGGAGTTTGCGCCGCTACATCCGCAACTCATGTCTCGTTTTCCTTGAATAAGCTGCACAGTCATACCAATTAAATACACACTTAATAGTAATACTGAAAGGATTGCAGCCTGTGATCGGGTGGCCTCAAATAGGATGGTAAAGGCCAGAGTCATCTCAACAACACCAAGAAAGTAGCACAGAGCAATGGCGATATTTTTATTGCGCAAGCCATAATCGCTAAATAATTGTTGGTAGTAATTGCGATTATCAACTTGTAGTTTATGAATAGATGCATTGACAAATAGCCACATTAAAAATAAGGCCATAACGTCAGATGTAAAGTTAAGCAGGTCCATTAGTAAGCCTTAAATAGGACTATTGGTGTAACATTGCCAAAGTCGCTCAGTGTTCTGATAAATTTCCCCGTTATGGGATCTATTATATCGAGGTTCATTTCTCCATTTGTGACTACAACTAACGGTTTTTTACCTCTTGTTACGGCAACCGACACAGCCCAGTTTGGCGCATCAAATTTTGCAATTCGAGTTCTACTTTTAACATCAAACACCCAAATTTGATTGCCTCCATGAGTTTGCGAACCATCAAAACCTGCTTCGTTCATTATAATATACAACAAGCCTTGTTCGTCAGAATCCGATAATGTCATGCCCCCAGGGCGCCAACCTGCAGTGCGCTCTTCTTCGCTAATGAGACTCCATTTACCTTTGTATTGTGCGACTTCGTTTGATAAATCAATCTCATGCATTTCACCTGCAAAACTAGGAAAGTAGCCAATTCCATCTATATAAGAAGGCCGCTCAAATATTGGTGTTTTGTCGGTATCAAAAAATGGCGCCACTCGATGTTGAGAAGCTTTTTTGCCATTATTGTCTAAGACTGTGGTTAACAAACTGCCATTACTACAGATCGACGTAATACTACGCTCACCTGTAGGAAATGGTAATACACACCCAGGTGTTCCAATAGTATCGACCACTTCACGTGAATCTAAGTCAAAAACAGTAAAGGAAGCGGCTGGACTAAAGTTAGCAATATATAAAAACTTTTCGTCAGCCGAGAGTGTCATGGAGTCACGTCTAGGAAGGGCAGTTAAACGTGTGTGTGTAAGTACTATTTCTTTGATCGGTGACAAGGTTACTTTGTCGTAAATCACCAAAAGGTCTATTCTTGGCCCTCGGCTCCCGCGCTCATGAAAGGATTCGAGAATATAGAATTCAGGGCGTGTTTTTGAGTTAGCAAAATTCCCAACTAAATTCTTATCTGCTGTGCCTTTTATCAATTTAGATTGCTTGGGCTCAGCAACATCTAGAATGATCATTTTTCCGCCAAACTGGCTTTGAAAGCTCACTTCATCTACAAACATCCAACTTTCCGGATATTTTGCCGGTAAGACTTCTATTTTACCGGTTTTTTCTATCGGCAACGGAGGTAATGACGGGTCTGGCTTTATATTCACAGTATTTGAATCTACTGTTTCAAGTTGAGCCAGACTTTTAACGCCGTCAGTTGCAACAGGTGTTGCCGTGCACCCTAAAAGAAGAAGGGAAGCGGCAACACTAGTAAGCATTAACCTTGGATTATTAATTTTCGTGAGCATAATGACTATCCTATCGGCGACTTGTTTTGATCGTTTGAACGGAAGTATATTCCTCCAGTCCGAGCAATCCAAATTCAACCCCAATTCCTGATTGTTTAACGCCACCGAACGGGGCATCGGGTTGAACCGCACCGTGTTCATTTATCCATACTGAACCTGTTTCTAACTTACTCGCTAGAGTGGTCGCTAAGGCAATATCTGACGACCAAATTGAACCGCCTAGGCCGCATTCATTTTTGTTGGCTATGGCTATTACATCATCTACATTAGAATATTTAATGACGGGCAGAACAGGACCAAATTGCTCTTCGTCAACTAAGCGAGTGCCATCTGAAATATCCGCAATGATTGTAGGAGGGAAGAAGTATCCGTCACCTTCGCGTACTTGACCGCCAACCAATAGAGTACCGCCGTTAGCGAGGGCGTCATTAGTAAGCTCTATGACTTTGTCCAACTGGGCTTTATTTTGCAACGGACCAATTTCAACACCCTCGTCTAAGCCATTACCTACGACAACTTCTTTCGCTATTTTGACCAGGGCTGCACAGACATCCGCGTAAATAGATTCATGGACATATAAACGTTTCAAACAAGCACAAGTTTGACCATTATTATGAAAACACGATAAGAATAGTTCATTTGCTATTTTTTCAACATCGACATCAGGTAAAACTATGCCTGCATCATTTCCACCTAACTCTAAGGTTAAACGCTTCAAGTTGGTGGAAGCTAAACTCATAATCTGCTTACCCGTAGCAGTTGATCCAGTAAACACTATTTTATTAATGTCGGGATGAGAAGATATCGCGTTTCCGACATCGGCGTTGCCAGTGATTACGTTTAGAACGCCTGGAGGTAAAATAGTGTTCGCTAGCTCAACAAAGCGAATAGTCGCTAGAGGAGTATACGGCGAGGGTTTTACGATGACAGTATTGCCCGTGCGTAGAGCAGGCATAATGTGCCATATTGCTATCAGTAGTGGCCAATTCCATGGTGTGATTGAGGCGACAACACCTAAAGGTTTCCGGTGTACTTCAATTTTTGCTTCGTCATTATCTTGTATTATTTTTGAGGGAAGTGAAAAGCTAGTGGTTGCTTGTGTCCATGCAATTGAACCTCCAACTTCCATACCTGACCCAATACCATTAAAACCATTGAGTGGTTTCCCATTTTCCTGAGTGATTAATTGCATCATCTCAGGCATGTTTTGTTCTAGTAATGCAGCTATTGCTAACATTTTTTCTATTCTGCTTTCCTCAGATGATTGACTCCACTGAGGAAATGCTTTTCTAGCCGCTTTCACAGCAAGGTCAACGTCTGCTGGAGAGCCTAGTGCGCACTCAGCAAAAGGTTTGCCTAATGCGGGGTTTATAACTTTAAAAGTTTTTTCCGACGATACTTTTTGGCCATCAATCAACATAGTAAACTGTTGCATTTTTCTACCTCTGAAATTTAGTATTTAAATTTGGGTTATTAGTAATAATTATACTGAATATTGATGCCCATCCATCTTGGTCTTGCGTAGAACTCTTGGATGTAGCCTGCATTCTGGGTAAAGTCGAAGGAATACACTCTATATTCTTCATCTGTTATGTTTTTAGCAAAAGCAGACACCTTCCAAGCGTCGTTTATCTGGTAACCAACGCGGGCATTAAATACTGTGTAAGATTCCTCTGTTGACACTTCACTATTGGTAATGTCAAAAAATTGCTCGCCTTGATGGTTGAAATCAAGTTGCACGGATATCGAGTCGGTAGCGTAGTATCTAATAATGCCGTTAACTGCGTATTTTGGTGCAAGAACCATTTCTCGATCTTTTACCGTACCTACTCCCCGAACAATTACACTATCAATCTCTGTGTCGAGTAAACTCGCACCTAATTTAATATCCCATTTGTCACCAGGTACCCAAGTAACTTCTGTTTCAAGGCCCTTAAGTTTCGCATCTGAATTGTTTATAAATTGACTCAATCCAGCGAATGTTAATGCTTGATAGTTTTCATAATCGTAATAGAAAACGCTTGTGTTTACTCGTACATCTCCACTCGCTAAGGTGGTTTTTATGCCAGCTTCGTAACTGGTAAGTTCCTCTGATTCAAAAGGGACGTCTTCTTCTGTCACACCATCGGTGTAATCGAGAAATCCACCGTTGAAACCGCCACTCTTAAAGCCATTAGCGATATTAAAAAATACTAATGTATCTTCGTTTACCTTGTAATCAAGGCCAATTTGACCAGAAACATTACTATCATCTAATGATGTAAGGTCTGCAGAAGCCGGATTTTGATTGGTAAAATCAAAATAATAATCTGAACCGGGATAGCTTGCATCACCCACTAAGCCACATACATCGCCGGCAGGGATAAGGCATGAGTTAACTACAGCATCAGGGTTGCTGGTTGCAAGGTTTTGGTATTGCATGTTGCGTTCTTCTGAGGTGTAACGTAGGCCAACTGTTAATGTCAGACTGTCACTCAATGATTTTTCAATTTGCCCAAATAAGCCATAAGACTCAGTGTCTTGATCGTAGTCGATGTCGTAATTTACAAAAGGCACAAGTTCTGTACCAAAGGTACCTTCTGGTGCACCTGTGAGTGAGTCAATAATTTGCCCTGGATAGTTAATATCTAAATCTAGTCTTCCGGTCACCTCATTTTCGAAGTAATAAGCCCCTACAATCCACTCAAAGGAGTCGGCCGAACCACTTAC
Source organism: Paraglaciecola arctica BSs20135 (assembly GCF_000314995.1). Lineage (GTDB taxonomy): Bacteria > Pseudomonadota > Gammaproteobacteria > Enterobacterales > Alteromonadaceae > Paraglaciecola > Paraglaciecola arctica. Next base: position 96,760 of record NZ_BAEO01000021.1, read on the forward strand.
TCTAAACTCTTGGCTAAATTGTTCGTTTTTCGAATAAAATTCTGGGATTAAGGCGCTAAATGGACCCATGTCAGCATCTTCTTGATGCTTTTTTTCGACATTTTCAATGGCTGATATCGAAGTAAATGTAAAATTTGGTTGCTCCCAGTTTAACTTCAATGATGCACCATCAGAATCAATTTTTAACAAGCCTTGTCGATTATATTCGCCTGCGAAATTATCGCCATCGTTATCAGAATAACCAAAAAAATCCGTATTTGAGCTGCCAAAACCATTACTCGAGGCGACATGTTGATATTGAGGGCCATTGGTATCTGATTTACCACCATGCACGTTTACCAATGCAGAAAAGTCATCTGTAACATCAAAGTTCAATTGTAATCTGTATGCTTTACTATTGGCTTCATTTGCATCAGTACCTATTCTATTTTCAACATAACCATCGTGGTTATTTGTAGCGATCGATAATCGACCTTGAATGGAATCGGTCAAACTGCCGCCTATTGCCGCTTCTGTCTTAATTTGGTTATATTCAGCTAGAGTTAAATCAAGCAGGATTTCAGTATCTTCGGTAGGAGCACTAGAAATAAAGTGTACTAAGCCTCCAGTAGCATTGCGGCCATATAGCGTGCCTTGAGGACCACGTAGCACTTCTACACGCTCTAAATCAAATAACTGAAAGGTTAGGCCTGGCATCGCTGATTGATAAATTTCATCACGATAAACGGCAATTGGTCCTTCGTTATTATCATTAAAATCATTAAGGCCCACGCCACGTAGAGATATTGAAGGGTTGTTACCTTCACCAACAGGGGTTCCAATATTGAGTCCGGGAGTTTGAGCCGCAATATCCACACTGTCAGTCATATTAAGTTCTCTTAGTGCATCACCGGAAAAGGCAGTAACTGAGACACTAACATCTTGTAAATCTTGTGATTTCTTTTTTGCCGTAACTTGAATTTTTTCAAAAACCCTGTTTTCTTGTGCGTAAGAAACTGAAGAAGTTCCTAACGTTAAAGAAGTAAATACAGCGAATGCTAGTTTATTGTGTCTCATATTTTAGTACCTTTTTAATTATTAAAATTCTTTATGCCTAAACTGTAAAAACTCATATTTGGAAAGTAAAAGTGTGAATGTATAAACATATTAACAAGATGCAATACTACGATCATTCACTTTAACTTTTACTTGATAAATCACGTATTTACATAATGTACACAAATGCTCTGTTGCTTGTCAAAGGTTTTATAATTAATTTACATTAGAAAGAACAATCAAATTACAATTATTAAATCCGCCTAAGCTAGGAATGAAATTTATATAAGTTGTTGATAAATAACTAATATATAAGTGTTGGTTGCAGCGGGACGCTTAATATACTCATTATCGAGTGAATGTTGTTTTGTCTCATCGAGACATAATATGCTGCTGGTTTATGATTATTTTGCTTGTGAT
>NZ_BAEO01000020.1 GCF_000314995.1 Paraglaciecola arctica BSs20135
TGTCGAGGCTAGCTAAATTCATCTAAAGTACCTAATTTATTATTGTTAATCTAATGTTATGAGCCTAACTGCTTTAGAAGTATATTGCAGCAAATACAATGAGATGGAACGATATTTTTACTAGAAAAAAGTTAAATTACACCTATTCTGATTGGTTATAGCCAGACTTTTTTATAAAGTTCGATGATTTCGTTTAAAACGGGAATTTTTGGATTGTTACCAGGAGAGCCCGAAGCCAAAGCTTGTTCAGCCATATTCGTCAATAAACCCTCGTATTCAGTTTTTACAACGCCAAACTCCGCGAGAGTGGGTACGTTTAAGGTCTGGTTTATGTGTTTGAGCTCATTGATCAGTGTTTGGTGGGCTAATGTTTGATCGTCGATGACAGTGACTAGCCCCATGTGCATAGCACATTCTGCATACTTGCGTGGTGCACCGGGCAAAGAGTATTCAGTAATAGTGGGCAATAACATGGCATTGCTCAAGCCATGAGGTACGTGAAAATGTACACCTATAGGTCGGCTCATTCCATGTACTAAGCCAACTGATGCGTTGGAAAAAGCAATACCCGCTAAGGTAGCTCCCAACATCATCGCTTCTTTGGCTTTAAGGTTATCGGGCTGCTGACACACCTTAATAAGATTAGGCGCAATCAGTTTCATAGCAGCAATAGCTTGTTGATCACTAAATAGATTAGCTTTACGGCTCACATATGCCTCAATTGCATGGGTGAGCGCATCAATACCAGTATCTGCCGCGATTCTGCTGGGCAAACTCAGAGTAAATTGATAGTCGATAATGGCTGCTGCAGGGATTAATCCCGAACCCATACACAGCATTTTTTCATCTGTTGCCGAGTCAGAAATAACTGTGACCTTGGTGGCTTCTGATCCTGTGCCTGCGGTAGTAGGTATTGCCACCACAGGTAAACTTATTTCGGTCACTTGATAAGGAACTTTGTAGTCACTCATTTTGCCACCGTGTGACGCCAATAATGCAATCGCTTTGGCACTATCAATTGCACTGCCTCCACCTAAAGCAATAAGACAGTCATACTGCTTTGTTTTGACCATCTCCACTGCTGCGAGTATTGAGGTGTCGTTAGGTTCAGGCATAGTGTCAGTAAATAGGCCAAAATTTATATTTTGCTGGTTTAATAATGCCTCGACTTTGGCCACATATCCAAGTTCAAGCATGGTTTTATCGGTGATAACACAAGGAAAAGAACAGCCTAAACTGACTAGTGTCTCTGGCAATAAGTCTAAAGAGTTAGCGCCTATCTGCATGATTTTAGGAAGAACGATGCTATTGACCATTTTGTATCAACCATTGTTGAACTTGAGGATTATTAGGGAGCAAAATTTGTAACTCAGCTAATGCGATTTTTATTGCTGCCTTATCCTTGGTTTTATCGGCATAAAGCGCAAGTGAATACAGTAAGTCTGTTTGTTGAGGCCAGCGTTGGTTAGCTCGTAGTAACAAGTCAATCGCCTGTTTTGTGCGATTGATTGAATCTAAAGCTGTCGCTGCAACATAGGCATAGTAGGGTTGTGCATCGGCCAAATCGCTAGCTTTGACTAACCATTGGGCAGCTTTGTAATATTCCTTTTTACGTACCCAAAACAAACCATATTGGTGCAATACGTCAGCAAAATCATGATTTACAACTATAGCTTTTTCTAATATTGCAAGTTCTTTAGTTTGGTTATTGGTTTGCCGCCAAAAATCGGCAAGTGCCAACATAGCTGAAGGTAAGTTAGGCGCAATGGTGAGTGCCTGTTCGAAATGTAGCTGCGCGGTTTTGTTATCGCCCATAGCCAAAGCTAAGTTGGCAAGACTCAAATGTGAAGTTGGAAAGTCGGCCGTGAGTAATAAAGATGCTTTGTATTCGTCTATTGCAAAAGATAATTCTGGCAATAAGGTTTCGGGCATTTGTGATAGCCAAGAGGCTAATAATGCGGTGGCATGAAAACGCACTGATTTCACAGGATCTTTTAACATAGGATACAAGTACTGATAACCCTGATCAGGAGGTAAATTGCGCAGTACGTCAATTGCAGCGCGCCTTAGCAAAGGTTCTTCGGAGTAGAGTTGTTCAATCGCCAATGTTACCGACCCTTGGCTTGGTTGACGATTGATGATTTCTAGTAATTTTGCAGCCACTATAGGGGAGGTTTTTGACAGTTGTTGTTTGGCAAAAGTCAGTTGTTCGGTGCTAGGCAGTAGGTGTATGTTTGACCAATGCTCAGTTGTTGCTAACAGCGGGCTAGACTTAGCTTTAGGCCATGTTGCAAGCTTGGCGGCTACCCAGGATAAATCCTCTTTCTGATGGCAGTTTAGGCAGGCATTTGGTGAATCAATAGCGGCGGATACTGCAGCGTTAGGAATAACAAAACTATGATCACGTCTGTCGTCTACCTGCATATAAGTACGTGCAGGCATATGGCAATTAACACACTGTGAACCTAGTGAATCAACTTTATGTTGGTGATGCTCTGGCAAATCATAAGTAGGCGCGCTATGACACTGAGTACAAGTTTGATTGCCGGGTAATTTTAACTTACCCGAATGGGGATTGTGACAGTTAGAGCAAGTCACGCCTGCTTCTGCCATTTTACTTTGCAAAAACGAGCCCATCACAAAGACTTCATCTTTGATTTGACCATCATCAAAATACAAATCCGCAGACATTAAACTTAAATAATTAGCGTCGTGATAATCAACAGGGTTTTGTTTGATGGTTGGAGTTTTACCAGCAATAGGCAAGCGCCTTGAATGACAGTCGGCGCACTGTTGCATGTATTGATTATTTTTACCGCTAACTAAATTGGCGATGGGATCCTTAGGGGCAAATCCCCAAACTGGCGGTTTTGCATTAAGTTTTGTAAAACCTTTATTGGCATCAAATTGATGGGTTTTAGCTTGTGTTTGATGCAATGCCGCTGGACCATGGCAACTCTCACAACCTACAGTTGTCTCTGCAAACTGCGTGGCATAACTGTTTGTTTCTGCTTGATAATTCTTTTCATAACCCGTGGTGTGACACTCAGCGCAGCGACTGTTCCAATTTTGAAAATGGCGTTGCCAAAAAAAGGGATGATCCGGGGTGATAGATTCATCAGGTTGCAAGTGATACCAGCGTTGACCACCTTGGGCTTTTGGTCGCGTATCCCAGGCAATGTTAAAGGCTTGCATGTGGCCTTTGCCGGTATCCAAAATGTATTGTTGCAATGGATCGAAACCAAAGGTGTATTTTACATCAAAGGTTTGACGCACCCCCTGTTTATTGGTCGTTTCTACAAAATACTGTTTATCGCTTTTAAAAAAGCGCGTTTTGATCTGGTGAAACTCAACTTCAACATTATTAAAATCTCCAAGAACACTATCTGCGCTGGGCGCTTGCATGGCTTTATGATGATCTGATTGCTGCCAAAGTTTATGTTCTGTTTGATGGCAGTTTTGGCAGGTATCGGAGCCAATATATTGAGCCGTTGCGGGAGATACATTGTCTTTGGTGTTGGCTGATACTAGTGGCGTTACTACTAACATGCAGAGCATTAATAAAATAGATATTTTGTATGTCATCGAAAATGGTTGGCCATTTATATTCACTATGTGTTTATGCAATTAGTATAAACACATAGCAAAATAGAACTACAACAATTACAACTAAACCACAGTTTGGTTTTGTGTGCTTAGCTTTTCAATACCTAGCGATATTTTATCACCCACATTAAGATAAACCGGCGGTTTTTGCCCTAAGCCCACACCAGGAGGCGTACCCGTTGAAATAACATCACCAGGTTGTAAACTCATAAACTGGCTTAAGTAACTCACAATAAAAGCCGGCTTAAACACCATAGTGCGACTACTTCCATTTTGATAACGCTTGCCATTTACTTCAAGCCACATATCTAAATTGGTTGGGTCACCGACTTCATCGCTGGTGACTAACCATGGGCCGATAGGTCCAAAGGTATCGCAACCTTTGCCTTTATCCCATTGACTGCCACGCTCAAGTTGAAAGGCTCGTTCTGATACATCGTTACATACGCAGTATCCGGCTATATATTCCTCTGCTTCGGCTTCAGATACATATTTAGCTTCTTTACCAATAACTAAGGCCAGTTCTACTTCCCAGTCCATTTTAGTACTGTTTTTGGGTTTAATGATATCGTCGTCTGGACCACAAATAGCGCTGGTGGCTTTAGTAAAAACTTCTGGTTCATCGGGCAGTGTCATTCCAGATTCAGCTGCATGGTCGCTGTAATTTAAACCAATACAAATGAATTTACCTACTTTACCTACGCACGGCCCTATGCGTGCACCTTTTGGTGCCAAGGGCAGGGTGGTTAAATCTAATGCTTTTAGTTTTTCTAAACTGACTGCCCCAAGCATGCCACCTGTTACGTCTTCGACAAATCCTTCAAGGCTGCGGATATCACCATTGTCATCTACAATCCCAGGCTTTTCATAGCCACTCTCACCAAAACGTAATAATTTCATCGTGTTGTCCTGTAATATAAATTTAGTTGTTAAGTTTCTATTTTAAAAAAACTATTTTCACCACAGAGACTAGGGGAATACAGAGAAAAGATCTGTTATTGGTTTTACCTCTGTGCTCTCTGTGTCTCTGTGGTTATTCGTTTTTAAGCTCTTAGTTATTCAAAGTCACAAAACCACCATCAATGGGGAAGTTAGAGCCAGTGATAAAGGATGCTTCATCTGAGCACAAGTAGGCCACTAATCCTGCAATTTCATCCGCTTGACCCATTCGACCAATAGGTTGGCTTTTGGATAACTTGTCAAACATTTCATCACGATTATCGGGGTAGTTTTTATCTAGAAAGTTATCAACGAAAGGAGTATGTACCCGGCCCGGTGCAATACAATTACAGCGAATGCCATCGTTGATGTAATCTTTAGCCACAGAATAAGTCATGGTTAACACAGCACCCTTGGTCATTGAATAAGCAAAGCGGTCGGCGATCCCAACTGAAGACGCTACCGATGCCATGTTAATTATAACCCCGGACTTACGTGCTTTCATGGCAGGTATAGTGGCTGCCATAGCGTTATACACACCTTTTACATTTACCTGATAGAGGCGGTCTAAATCAGCTTCGCTGGTATTTTCAAGATTACCGACATGGGCGATGCCTGCATTATTGATGAGAATATCGATCAGCCTGTCGTGCAAAATATTGTTAATAACTTGCTGCACATTATCGTGGTCAGCAATGTTGCATGGGTGAGCACTGGCTGAGCCATTTTCCGATTGAATTTGAACGACTGTTTCTGTCGCGGCTTGCTCGTCTAAATCAAGCACCAACACATGGGCACCGGCTGCGGCTAAGCGTAGACATACACTTTTGCCAATTCCACTGCCGCCGCCTGTTACTAATGCTGTTTTATCGGTTAAATTTTGGTTCATAGTTGACCTTTTATTTAATAGATGAAATTAAGGGCATCTCATCTAAATGTTATAAATGATAAAATTGAATGGCTGTTTTAGACCAAATCTGTGCCTGCTCCATTTCATTGGAATTGGCTAAGAATGCTTCAGTTAAACTAACCCATTCTGTGTAATCTGTGGCTAAGTTCAGTACTGGCCAATCGCTGCCCCACATCAGCCTAGAAGCGCCAAATGTATTAAGTAAATGACGCATATAGGGCACTAAAATATCAAAATTGGGGTTATATCCCGCTTCGGTTACTAAGCCTGATAATTTACAGTACACATTAGGCTGTTCAGAGAGAGCTTGAATGTCTTGGGCCCACTGCTCAAATTCACTGCCTTCGATATTAGGCTTAGCGGCATGGTCGATTACAATTTTCAGTAGGGGGTAACGCTTAACAAGCTTTAACAGTTGTTGCAAATGCCGAGGTTTTACCAAAGCGTCAAAACACAATCCAAGTCTTATCAAGGTTAAGAAGGCCGGTTCGAGTGCCGGATCCAGCATCCAGTTATCATCAACGATATCTTGGATCATAGGTCTGACGCCCTTAAAATAAGGACTTTTTGACAACCGCGCCAATTGGTAGGGCGCATCTGCTCCTTGCATATTTACCCAGCCCACTACGCCGGCAATAAAGTCCGTGTTGTTAGCTAAAGACAACATATAGTCAGTTTCAGCAATATCTGGCGCCGCTTGTATTAACACTGTTTTATCAATGCCTGACTTTTTTAAATGAGGTCGTAAATCTTCAGGCGAAAAATCTCGGTATATGGCGCCCATATCTTCAGTTAACCAGTTATAGTAACCGAGCTCTCTTTTCCAAAAGTGTTGATGGCTATCAATTCGCATGTTCAAGACCAGTTGTTTTTGACTCAATGGGTACAGGTGCTTCTTTATTCAGCAAATTGGCTGCTTTTAAACTTTGCCAAAATTCATTAGGAATGGATTGATTAAACAGCTCGATGGTTTTTTGTATTCTGGATACGTTACCTAAGCCTGGAATAACAGATGCCACGCTTGGATGCGCCAGCGGAAATTGCAAAGCCGCAGCGGCTAATGTGACATTATATTCATCACAGATAGTCTCAATTTTAGCGACTCGTTCAATTATTTCAGCTGAAGCTGGGGCATAATTATAATTGGCTATGCTTTTGCCTCTAACGCCTGTTGCCAAAATACCAGAGTTGTAGGGGCCACCCACAATTACGGAACAATTATGGGTTTCGCATTTGGGTAAAAAGGTTTTTAAAGACTCTTGCTCTAATAAGCTGTAGCGTCCAGCCAATAAAAAACAATCCCAGTCACCGTGATCCATGGCTTGTTCACAGACTTCATATTCGTTAACGCCTAAGCCAATGGCCTTTACTAAGCCTTGGCGGCGCAGTTCATCCATTGCCTTGTAGCCACCTTGCATCGCAATAGGGAAATGTTTGGCATTTTCTGCACCGTGGGTATCGCGGCCAATATCATGCATATACAGAATATCAATTCTATCTAAACCTAAACGCTGCAGACTGTCTTCGAAGGAGCGCATTATGCCGTCATAACTGTAGTCATAATGAATATCAAAAGGCATAGGTGAGACAAAACCATGACGCTCTTTGGCATAACCTGCGGGTTTGAGTATGCGACCCACTTTGCTTGAAAGCATGTATTGCTTGCCTTGCAAAGGGCGCAACATATCACCAGTGCGTCTTTCACTTAAACCTTGGCCATAATGGGGGGCAGTATCATAGTGGCGAAAACCTGCTTGCCAAGCAGCGTTTAATACTGCTTTAGATTCATCGTCACTGATACTGTGGTACAAGTTACCAAGGGGCGCGCAGCCAAAACCTAAAGTATCGACTTCTAGCCCCGTACTTCCGATTTGTTTTTTGGGTATCTGCTTGTTTATTAGTGGGGGATTTTGCATCGTATTCACTCTATTCATGCTTGACCAAAAATTGCGGTAGGTCTGCGACTGTAGCGCAGCCTAATTGATTCATCACTTGTTCAAGTTGCGTTTTTAAGCAGTTAATAGTGTGCATGCCACCTTTATTGCCTAAGGCGCCAACACCATAGACAAAAGGACGACCTAAAAAGGTAAAGTCAGCGCCACAGGCCAATGCAGAAGCAATATTGGTTCCAGAGCGTAAGCCACTGTCCATAAATATTTTGATATCTTTGGCGTATTTCGCAGCCGCTTTTTGTAATGGAGCAACTGGTGATTCACCTACATCTAGCTGGCGGGCACCGTGATTTGACATCACCACAGCATCGGCTCCTAAGGATATAGCCGCAGCGACATCTTCTTGGTTAATTAGGCCTTTAATAACTAGAGGACCTTGCCAAAAATCGCGGATAGGTTTGAGCCCATCAATATCTACTCGGCCCATTACCGTTTTATTCATAAAAGCGGCGAGTTGGTCAGTGGGCATGCCTTTGGGCATATAAGGCTTGAGTGTTTGCATTTCTGGCTTGCCGGCGAGGGCGGTTTCGTATAACCAGCGGGGACAGCTCAGCATTTGCAAAATATTTCTTAAGGTCATTTTAGGCGGCATCGCCAAACCATTTTTCATATCTCGTGGACGGTATCCAAAAGTGGGCACATCAACGGTCACCACTAACACCTTATAACCGGCAACCTTAATTCGATTCAGTAAATCTTCCCGAATAGTGCTGTCGGTTGGGTTATACAGTTGATACCAGGCCTTGCCTTCGGATATTTCTGCAATTGTTTCTAACTTGGCAGAAGACACTGTACTCAGTACATAAGGAATATTTAGATCGGCTGCAGCTTTAGCTAAAATTTCTGGTGCTTTAGGCCACATCAATCCTTGTAAACCTATAGGCGCTATACCAAAAGGTGCGTCATATTTGTGACCAAATAGCTCAACCGACATATCCGATTTTTCAAAAGGTTTTAAAAGCTGACTTCGTAATTGTACTGCTTGAATATCTTCACGATTCCGTAGCAGGCCAATTTCGTCATGACAACCTCCCTCAAGGTAATCAAAGGCAAAGCCTGGTATACGCTGACGCGCCTTTTGTTTTAAGGATTTAACATCCGGTAACCTTGGGTCAAAAAAATCTTTCATTAGGAGGCTAACTTATCTACTTTGTTAAGACGTTTTTGCCATTCACTTCCCGTAGGATAGGTGAAGGCGGCGACACTTTCTTCGAACATTTCAATGCTGTAACCTGGTTTGCTGGGGGCAACATAGGCACCATCTTTAATGACACATGGATCAGTAAAATGTTCATGTAAATGATCAACAAACTCTACCACGCGGTCAGTTAAATCTGCTGAGATATGCACATAGTCAATCATCGAAAGGTGTTGTACATATTCACACAAACCTACACCACCCGCATGAGGACAGACTGGTTTTTTATATTTAGCCGCCATCATGTAAACGGCCAGTATTTCATTAATACTTGCAAGTCTACAAGAATCAATCTGAACTATGTCAATGGCATCATTGGCAATAAATTGTTTAAACATGATCCTATTGTGGCAATGTTCACCTGTTGCTACTTTGATATCGCCAATATTCATTTTAATTTTTTTATGTCCATAAATATCATCTGGACTGGTGGGCTCTTCTATAAACCAAGGTTTGACATGGGCAAGTTGGTTGGTCCACTCAATTGCTTCATCTACTTCCCAAATTTGGTTGGCATCAATCATTAACTTAACGTCTTCACCAATTACGCTACGAGCAATTTCACAGCGACGGACATCACTTTCTAAGTCTTGACCAACTTTCAATTTGATATGTTTAAAGCCTTGCCCGACTGCCTCTTTACATAATCTCGCTAATTTTTCATCGCTGTAGCCTAACCAACCAGCAGATGTGGTATAGGAAGGGTAGCCATTTTGTTCTAAATATTGAATACGCTGTTGTTTAGTTGCATGGTTTTTGCTGACCATTTCCAAAGCTTCTTGTTTAGTGATCGCGTCGCTCAGATATCTAAAGTCGATGCAGTTAACAAATTGCTCAGGGCTCATATCAGCTAATAGACGCCACAGTGGTTTACCTTCGGTGCGTGCCCACATATCCCATACTGCATTCACTACTGCACCAATCGCCATATGAATCACCCCTTTTTCAGGGCCAAGCCAGCGAAGTTGACTGTCTGAACGTAGGCAATCGTAAAAATCATTAATATCTTTGGTGATATCGTTTAAGTCTTTACCTATAACCAAATGTCTAAGGGCTTCAATAGCTACACAGCAAATGTCATTGCCTCTGCCTATGGTAAATACTAAACCATAACCTTTGTTACCTTGTTCAGTTTCTAAACATAAATAAGCAGCTGAATAATCAGGATCTTTATTAATGGCATCTGACCCGTCTAATGATTCTGACGTTGGAAAACGAATGTCGTGAGTTTCCAGTGAAATGATTTTGTTTGTTTGACTCATAATTGCTCTTATTTATATATGAAATTAAAACTCGTATATAAAATTAGCGGGTTGTTACTAAAATGTCAACAGTTTACTGATAAGTGTTTAATAGAATATTTTCGATTTTTTTATCTAGTAGTAGTCACTTGTTCTCTTTATGAATGTAACGCACTATTATAGTTTTATAGTTACACCTCAATTACATGCTTAGCATAAAAGGAGTTATTGATGACAAAACAGATTGATAAAGAAGAGCCGGGAAAACGTAAAACATATAGTGCTCCAGCATTAGAAAAAGGCTTAGATATCATGGAGTTATTAGCTGTAGAAGCAGAAGGTTTAAATATTGGTGAGATTACCAAAAAGCTCAATAGGTCAGTGGGAGAGCTTTTTAGAATGTTAGTGGTGCTGCAGCAGCGGGGATATGTATCACTAGAGCAGGGCAGTGATAGGTATACCCTCACATTAAAAATGTTTGGTTTAGCGCATCGTTTTCCACCAGTAAAAAGGCTGACTAGTGTTTCTGCCCCTGTTCTACGTAGGTTGTCTTATGATATTGAACAATCCTGCCATCTAGTTATTTATTACGAAGGAAAAGGCCATGTAGTAGTCCAACAAGACTCACCTTCTGAACGGGTATTTAGCGTGCGGTTGGGTGCCGAAGCGCCTTTAATGAACACATGTTCCGGACATTTGTTATTGGCGTTTGCCGACGAATATACACGTCAACAAATGTTAAGCCGTATCCCTGTTCATCATCCAAATGAAGATGTTTTAGATATGGATAAAATGGTAAGGAAGGTGTTGAGTCAAGGTTATGAAAGTATTCATAGTGCTCAAGCACAGGGAATTCAGGATATTGGCTATCCAGTTTTTGATTATCAAGATCAAGCGGTTGCCGCTTTGATTGTGCCTTACTTTGAATATTTAGATGGATCTCACCAAACAATAGTAGAAGATGCCCATAATATAATTAAACAAGCCGCCAGAGATATTTCTGTCGCATTAGGATATGACCCTGATTAAAAAACGTATATAAATTCCATCATTAGGTTTTTTTTCAAAAATCATTTTTAGGTTTAGCCATCACAATCCCGTTAATATTTTTATTTTTAACATCAATTGTTAACTAT
>NZ_BAEO01000019.1 GCF_000314995.1 Paraglaciecola arctica BSs20135
GTTTTTTATGGGTGAAATTTACTCTGGGTAACTATTTACTAACAGAGTTGCTTTAATTTCATCATTTATTGCAACTGCTTTTTTCGCCTTAAAATCAAAATGTACTAATGTTGTGGTTCCAGTTGCACACTTTTTTTGCTCCTGCCATAACTCCTGATATACATCAAAAGAACTGCTACCTATGCGGCTAATATAAGTCCTAACTTGAACTTTTTGCCCGTAATAAATCTGTTCTAAAAAATCCACTTTATAACTGGCCAAAATCAACGGCCAGTTTTGCAAATCTAATTCAAGGGTAAAGAGTTTAAAAATAGGCTCGCGACCCGCTTCAAACCACCCCACCAAAACGGTATTACTGACGTGAGCTAGGGCATCGGTTTCATAAAAGCGCACATTAAACTCTTCACTAAACATCTAATACAATCTCTACTTTTGCAATAACGGTTTAAGGAAACGTGCTGTATGTGACGCTTCTACTTCACAAATATCTTCAGGGGTGCCTTGCGCAACGATCATGCCACCACCAGACCCACCTTCAGGCCCCAAATCTATGACCCAATCTGCCGTTTTAATAACGTCTAGGTTATGCTCAATAACAACCACTGTATTACCATGATCACGTAACCTATGCAGCACTTCTAATAGCTGTTTAATATCATGAAAGTGCAAACCTGTAGTGGGTTCATCCAAAATATATAGGGTTTGGCCGGTATCTCGTTTGGATAACTCTTTCGCTAACTTGACACGCTGTGCTTCCCCACCCGATAAAGTAGTAGCCGCTTGCCCTAAACGTACGTATGACAAACCTACGTCCATCAAGGTTTGTAATTTACGGGCAATCGCAGGAATAACGTCGAAGAAGGGGCGTGCTTCTTCTACTGTCATATCTAATACCTGATGGATATTTAATCCTTTATACAGAATTTCCAATGTTTCGCGGTTGTAACGTTTGCCTTTACATACATCACAAGGTACATACACATCGGGCAAAAAGTGCATCTCAACTTTGATCACACCATCGCCTTGGCATGCTTCACAGCGTCCACCTTTGACGTTAAAACTAAAACGTCCAGGTTTATAACCACGAGACCTGGATTCTTGGGTTCCAGCAAACAATTCACGCACTGGCGTAAAAATACCTGCATAAGTGGCAGGATTAGAGCGCGGAGTTCTGCCAATTGGGCTTTGATCAATATCCACGACCTTATCCATAAACTCCATACCGGTAATGGTTTTATAGGGTGCAGGCTCGCCTGTAGTGGCGCCATTTAATTCTCTGTGAGCAATCCGATAAAAGGTATCATTTATCAAAGTCGATTTACCTGAGCCGGACACTCCCGTTACGCAGGTCATTAGGCCTAAAGGTGCTCTAAAAGTGACATTTTGAAGGTTGTTACCTGTTGCGCCGGTCAACTCAACCCACCTATCTTGGTTAATTTCAGTTCGTTTCACAGGAATTTCAATTCGTTCTCTACCAGACAGATATTTACCGGTTAGTGAACGTTCACTATTTTTTATATCTTCGATAGTTCCCTGAGCTACAATTTCGCCACCGTGTACGCCAGCACCTGGGCCAATATCCAGTACAAAATCGGCAGCTCGAATAGCATCTTCGTCATGCTCAACCACTATCACTGTGTTGCCTAAATCGCGCAAGTGAACCAGAGTCTCAAGTAACCTTGCGTTATCTCTTTGATGTAGTCCAATAGAAGGCTCATCTAGAACATACATAACGCCCACTAAACCTGCACCAATTTGACTGGCTAACCTAATCCGCTGAGCTTCACCTCCAGATAAGGTATCGGCGCTCCGTGAAAGGGATAGATAATTTAAGCCAACGTTGACCAAAAAGGTCAATCTATCATTGATTTCTTTAAATATTTTTTCTGCAATTTTTAGGCGTTTGCCGGTTAAGGTAAGCTCAGCGAAAAACTCCAAAGCATCAGCAATGGACATATCAGTAATGACATTTAATGGCGTTTCACCAATAAATACGTTTCTGGCCTCTAATCTGAGGCGACTTCCAGAACAACTAGAGCAATGTTGTTGACTAAGATACTTAGATAATTCATCACGTACCGCATTGGATTCAGTCTCTTTATAACGCCGCTCCATATTAGGAATGATCCCTTCAAAGGGATGTTTACGTTCCATAATGTCGCCGCGATCGTTAATGTATTTAAACTTTAACGAGGTGCCTTTACTGCCGTACAATACAATGTCTCGTGCTTCTGCATCCAACTCTGCAAATGGCACAGCCAGATCAAACTTGTAGTGATCGGCTACTGCTTGCAACATCTGAAAATAATAATAACTGCGTTTATCCCAGCCACGAATAGCCCCGCCAGCCAAACTAATTTCGTCATTGGCGATAATACGATGTGGGTCGAAAAACTGCCTAGTCCCCAAACCATCACAACTTTGGCAGGCGCCAGCAGGATTGTTAAAGGAAAATAAGCGTGGCTCTAATTCCGCCATGCTGTAACCACAATGTGGGCAAGCAAAATTAGAAGAAAACACCAATTCTTGTTTATCTGGTTCATCCATAAAAGCGACGGTTGCAGTACCGCCAGACAAGTTTAAGGCTGTTTCAAAAGACTCAGACAAACGTAGTTTTAAATCTTCGCGCACTTTAAAACGATCAACCACCACTTCGATTGTATGTTTTTTATGTAAGTCGAGGTCTGGCGGATCTGATAAATCGCAGACATTGCCATCAATTCTGGCTCTGATAAAACCTTGTGCGGAAAGATTTTCGAGGGTTTTTAGATGCTCACCTTTGCGTGCTTGAACTACAGGAGCAAGTAACATCAATTTAATATCGGCTGGCATGTCTAACACGCGGTCAACCATCTGACTGACAGTTTGTGCATCGAGTGGCACATGATGTTCAGGACAACGAGGTTCCCCAACCCGTGCGTACAACAAACGTAAATAGTCATAAATTTCTGTAATAGTACCCACAGTAGAACGTGGGTTGTGGGAAGTGGATTTTTGCTCGATGGAAATAGCCGGCGATAAACCTTCTATATGATCCACATCAGGCTTTTCCATCATGGATAAAAATTGTCTGGCGTATGCCGACAAGGATTCGACATAACGTCTTTGCCCTTCAGCATACAAGGTATCGAAGGCCAAAGAAGATTTGCCCGAACCAGACAAACCCGTTATCACGGTTAATTTGTCTCTGGGTATATCTAGATCAATGTTTTTGAGATTGTGGGTGCGAGCACCGCGTACTTCAATTCTATCCATTTTTGACTTGTATCGGATCCAAAAGAAGAAGTATTACACACTCTTGAAACTAGCTCTATGGCAACGCAGATTATCTTTTTACCAGCTCACTGCCACTAATCAAAAATGTCGTTTAAATTGTTTGTCAAAAAAGAATCTATGCTAGACTTGTTGGCCATTTTAGCATCCAGCTTTTCATTTTCTGATAATAGACAAAACCTTGAATTCTACCGAACTTCGCAGCGCTTTTTCTCTTGCCTTTGTGTATGTGTTACGCATGCTTGGCTTGTTTATGGTGATGCCCGTCATAGCCATTAGCGCTAAAGAATACCCCGATTATTCAGCTTTTCTTGTAGGGCTGGCGATAGGCGGTTACGGTTTGACTCAAGCATTATTGCAAATTCCCATGGGAGTGTTATCAGATAAAATTGGTCGAAAACCTGTTATTGCCGGCGGTTTAGTCATTTTTGCCATTGGCAGCATTGTGGCTGCAACTGCAGATAGTTTAGCTTGGGTCGTAGTTGGACGTTTTCTGCAAGGTGCTGGCGCAATAGCAGGGGCAATCATGGCCTTAGCAGGCGATTTAAGCCGCGAAAGCCAGCGCCCAAAAGTCATGGCGATTATAGGTATTTCTATTGGTTTCTCCTTTTATTTAGCCTTACTTTTAGGCCCTATTATTGCGAGTCAATTTGGCCTAAGCGGTATATTCTTGATGACGGGTGTCTTAGCTTGCCTGTGCATTTTTTTGGTGTTGTTTGTGGTACCTAACGCAAAAAACATCGCGCCTAAGGGCGACACTCTGCCCGTTATTGATGATCTAAAAAACCTTTTTCTACACCCTCAATTAATACGTCTAAATATCAGCGTGTTGCTGTTACATATGCTGATCACCCTATTGTTTGTGCAAATCCCTGTATTTCTAATCGACTTGGATTGGCCCCTTGCCACTCATTGGCATGCATACTCAATAGTATTAGTTGCCTCAGTTGTTGGTCTAATAGGCCTTATGGCCTTAGCAGCCAAACACAAACAAGGGGTCATGCAATTTAGCGTTGCAGGTCTAGCAATAGTATTTGCTTTGCTAATATTCGGCCAACATTCGATTATTTATTTAATGCTATTAGTTAGCTTGTTTTTTACCTGTTTTAACTATCTCGAAGCGAATTTCCCCGCTATGGTTTCAAATATAGCTCCAGCCGGCAAAAAAGGCTCGGCCATGGGGGTGTACGCCAGTTTTCAGTTTTTTGGTGCCTTTTCAGGTGGCGTTTTATCCGGCAGTATCGGCCAGTTTTTAGGCATCCAATGGGTATTTGGTTTAGCCAGTATTTTATGTTGTATCTGGTTGCTGATAATCAGAGGTTTGAACGCGACGAATAGACTGAAACGTTATACACTTAAAACCAATAAGCAAACATCAAGTCTGACTTTACAGCAGCTTTCAGAACTCGAAGGCGTGGTAGACATAACGGTTGTTCCAAATGAACAGGTTATGTACATAAAGGCAGAACAACATTTCGATATTCAACAAGCTCGGCTTGTACTGAATTTAAAAGATTAATTAGGAGGCAAAATGGCGAGCAAAGGCGTAAACAAAGTAATTTTAGTGGGTAATCTAGGTAAAGATCCTGAAGTAAGATATACCCCAAATGGCAAAGCCGTTGCCAATTTAACCTTAGCCACATCAGAAAGTTGGAAAGATCAAAGTGGCCAGATCCAGGAAAAGACTGAATGGCACCGCGTATCCATGTTTGGTAAGTTAGCTGAAATTGCAGGCGAATACTTGCGTAAAGGCAGCCAAGTTTACATTGAAGGCAAACTTCAAACCCGTAAATGGACCAACAAAGAAGGTCAAGACCAATACACCACAGAAATCGTTTTAGACCCGTTCAATGGCGTTATGCAAATGTTAGGCAGTAAAGGTGGCGGTCAATCTGAAGGTGGTTTCCAAGGACAACAACGTCCTGCAGCGGCACCACAACAATCCAATCAAGGCTACCAGCAGGCGGCTCCACAACAGGGCTATCAACAAGCACCTCAGCAGAACCAGCAATATCAAAAGCCACCAGCTCAAGGCGCACCTCAACAACAAAATCAAGGCTTCAACCAAGCACCAGCGCAAGGCCAACCCGCACCTATGGCTGAACCAGATTTTGATTTTGATGATGATATTCCCTTCTAGGCTGGAATATTTATAGAAAGTAAAGAAAAGGTGGGCGTTTGCTCGCCTTTTTTGCTTTTAAAAGAAAATTTACAATTAAAATCGGTATTTTTTGTAAACTTTTTAAGAATTACGTTATGGCGAAACTAAGTTTTTAGTAAAGTGTGTTTATTTTCGCCACTCTAAAACATTCGTTGTTAGAGTACATGATTCGACTTTTGAAATTACTTTTTATACAAGGTGATGCCCGCTCGGCATGCATTTCTAAGAATAAAAGTAACAGCTAATAAAAAGTGAGATTTATGATTAATTTTGCCGTTATCGGCACCAGTAAAATTACAGGATCATTTATTGATGCTGCCATGCAAGATGCGAGGTTTAATTTACATGCGGTGTATTCTCGTGATATCGACAATGCACAAGCCTTCTCAAAAAAGCATAAAGCAGCGCACTTCTTTGATGATTTAAATGCGCTTTGCAACTGCCAAGAAATTGATGCTGTTTATATTGCTTCCCCGAATAGTTGTCATTCACAACAAGCGATTCAATTATTGCAGAGCGGAAAACATGTGTTATGTGAAAAACCCGTAGCAGTAAATTCCCAACAACTCAAAGCAATGATCGCAGCGGCCAAAGAAAATAAAGTATGTTTCATGGAAGCTATGATGATTTCTTTCTTACCCAATTATCAGCAGATTAAGAAATACCTTAAAGAAATTGGCAAGGTCACAAAGTATGCAGCTTCTTTCTGTCAATATTCATCACGCTACCCTGCTTATTTAAAGGGTGAAAATCCCAATACTTTTAACCCAAATTTTGCTAATGGTTCATTGGTCGATATTGGTATTTATCCGCTTTACCCTTTGATAGATATGTTTGGTTTACCTGAAAAAATCACCAGTCAATGCAGCAAGCTTGCTTCGGGTGTAGATGCATGTGGTGATGTTTTATTAAGTTACAATAATCAAGAAATACAATTGCAAGCAGTGGTGGGTCATTCGAAAGTCAGTAACGGTAATAATAGCTGTGAATTACAGGGTGAGCTAGGTCGCCTAACTTGGCAACACCCTTCTTTATTTCATTCTGTAGTTTTACACTTAAATAACGGCGTTACCCAAGAACTAACACTTCCACAAACCGAGAATAGAATGACTTATGAGCTAACTCACTTTATTGATTTAGTTGAAAATAATCAGCTTGAGTCCAGCATAAACACTTGGCAGCTATCAAAAAATGTACTTCAGGTAATAGAACAAGTTAGGCAACAACAGGGCATTATTTATCCGGGCGAATGTAAAGTATCTACACATAGGCACAATCACTCTGGTCAAGGCGCTCAAAACTGTTGATTGGTTGAAAGATGGACAGTTTAGCCATATTTTCATTTTTTTTAGTTAGTTATTATGCCTGTTATCAAACGGGGGCATGAAGTTGTTACCTATGTCTTCTTATATACATGAGGCTATATTTAGTGAAAAATTTATCAACTTTTCTGTCTTTATTGATGTTAAACCTTCCCTTCCTTGCTACGGCTGGGGTCATTAATTTAGGTAGCGCAGATGGTTATATATTTGCTGCTGCGAATAGTGACAAATGGGGCGGCAACTTACTGCTTGGTTCACAAGCGCATATTTTTGGAAATGTAGCTGCATCAAACACTTTGGAGTTAGGATCAGGTGTTATTGTTGATGGAGATGCTTGTGCAGGCATAACTAATAATTGGGGTGCTACGGTTGCGGGAACAGCAGGCTCTTGTATTGATTTTACTCAGTTGGCCAATGATATAAGTGGCGCGGCGGCTCAAGCACAAACATTTGCAGGTACTGATTTAGGCAATGTATCGGGAAGCTCAGAGGTATTTGGAAATGGACTACAATCCTTTTTAATCAATGATTTACTGCTTGCTGGTGGCGATACATTAACTGTCACAGGCAGTGCGGATGACTATTTTATCTTCAATGTTTTTGGCGGGGCGAAATTAGGTTCTGGTGCAAATATATTATTGCAAGGTGGGGTCGCTGCTGAAAATGTTATCTTTAATTTTGTAGCAAATCCTACTTCCCATAGCTTTGAGCTTGGCGGTGCTAATATAAGTGGTACGTTTTTATCATCGGGGCGCACATTTATTATCGGGGATGGAGCTACGTTAAATAATTCAAGGTTCTTCTCGACAGAAAGCATAGTTGCTAACGTACAAGATGTTCGCTTTCCTACTAATGCTGTAACTCAAGTGCCAGCTCCACCAACACTTGCTATCTTTGCTTTAGGTGCGGCGATGGGTTTAGTAATACGTCGTATTAAAAAACAATCTTAGTTTATTTACTTTCGAATCCTTTAAACACTGGACGTTATGAACAGTGTTTTTTGGTTGATAGCCCGCAAAATCTAGTGAATAAGAGAACTATCACTTCTACACTCGATTAATCTAATACCAACAATAGTTGCATTACTTCATCAAAGTTTTGAATATTTAATAACTCTGCTTTTTGTTCTAAAACACTAAAATCGCGGTGCCCTGCCGCTGCAAAATATAAACATGAGAGCATAAATAATACTAGCTCATCTTGTTCATTACCTTTCTCAATGGCCTGGCTCACTTTATCCAAATGACCAATTTGTTTTACTAAACTTGCATCAATATGCCACAACGACAGCATTAATGACGAAGCCGAATAAAGACTGATCCCCATAGACTCGCGAATATGCAGATTAAGTGAGCCCAAGTCATCTATACCTTGTAATGAATACAGCATCATTTCGTGCCTATATGCACTTTTATGACTTAACAGAAAGACGCCTAATAACGAAAAGACTAATACTTGCTCTGTTAACCCTATATCAAACTTAAGATCGGCAGTTATTTGCTTACGCACATGTTGAAATAGTTTAGGGGCTAATAAAAAAGCTTGGCTGTATTGTTCAATAATGACCTGCTCTAAGTGGCCTTGCAACGCATCTTTCACAGCAAACACAACAGCAAAATTAACAACTGTGTAGATGCCTAAATTTCGACTGATCGCTTCTTGAATATTTTTGGGCGTTTTACCATATATGGCTTTACTGGCTTGTCCCATAATACGACCTGAAAAAATAACATCCTGACTAACAATCTCAATTACCCGTTGCAAATTAAGATTGTTTCGATCTTTTTCGAGTAATAACTGCCGACAACTGGCAGGCATAGGGGGCATATTTTCTGCTATTTCGGTTAGTTTTAAAGAATTAGTTTCAACACTGCACACTAATGATAATTCACGAAACTGAGATGCAGTAATACCGAATTTTTTTCGAAAAGCTCGCTCAAATGTAGCTCGCTCTGAATACCCAAGTGTAATAGCTAAATCATCAATCTTAGTTTGCATTGTCAACAATGCTTTTACACAAAGCTCATTTAAAAACTTACTTTGAATAAGTTTATAACTGGTTTCTTCTTGAGTGAGTTTGCGCCTAAACGAGGTCATACTCATGGCCAATGCCGATGCACATTGTTCAATGGTCAATGACGCGGGTAACTCTCGTTCGCTTAACAAACGATTGACAGCCTCAGTAACTAACAATGATGTTTGGGGACTATTCATCGGCACAAATTTCTAATTAAAACAGTATTATGGACTTTCTTGGCTTTTATAGACACTCTTAAAAACAGAAGTTAAGTGGGTGTGGAAAGGTAATTCAATCACCGTAAGCAGACTCGACTACGATAGGCAGACTTGGCGGAGGCACCAGAACAATCACAAGAGTTATTACTGATCGAATTGGTGACTTTCCTGTTAGATCGGAATGAGAAGTCTCTGATATATGGATTTCCTGAGTGAATTTTGTGGATTAAATTCACTTAGGCCTAATATCGGTATCCAACACTGACATAAACCGCCCTAGGTTCGCCCACAAAATAGCGATAACTGCCAAAACCAAAATCGGCTCTTTCAGCATAATCCTCATCGGTTAGGTTAGTCACTCTTGCGCTGATATCTAGTCTTTCATTTAATGCCCAGCCAGTTCTGAGATTAAGTAAGTTGTGCCCCCTATATTCAGCGCTGTTTTCTGGATCAAGATAGTAATTACCTTGATGCACCCACTCCAGTTCAATAAATTCGCCTGAATCACTCCGCCAGCCCAGTTGCAGACTCCCCATATGTTGTGGTGCTGTGTCTATTTCATTGTCTTGGATATTAGTCTGACTTAGCCTTAGGTTTGAGTCGTATCGATGTTTAGCAAAGGTACCATTGGCAGATGCATAGAAATGTTGCCACTGGTAACTTAGTGCCAGCTCTATACCTCTATGAGAGGTTTCACCATTACTGATATTTTGCCTATCGGTATCCTGGAAAATAAAATTGTCTTTTTGCATAGAGAATACAGTGACGTCATAAAAGAACGCCTGAGCCTGACCTCTTAAACCCAATTCAACGGAATCCACGTTTTCAGCATCAAGTTCAGCCACTGTTTGTCCGGCTTGAAGTCTAAATAACTCTGTGGCTTGTGGCGCCCGATAACCAGTGGAATATTGGGCGTATAGTCGTTTGTTATTGCTTAAGGCGTAATTTGCATTTATTTGATATGACCATTGGTGATAATCAACAATTTGGTCTTCAGGGCGAGTAAATCGACAATTTTCAATACCTAGCGCACATGCACTGCCTGCACTTAAATTATTGTTATAGTCATACTTAGTACGTTCATACCTTATACCTGCGCTAAGACTTAAAAGACGCGTTGCTGACCATTGAAGTTGTGCAAAAGGAGAATATACACTTGCATTTACTTTGTAATCGTAATGAATACCAGCAGGCAAGGTAGGCGAAAAGTCTTCGGTTTGAGTTTCAGTCAATTTGCCATTGCTATAATCCACATCAAAACCACTCAACCACATTAAATCACCGTAGTCCTTTTGGAATTGTAGTTGCGCCCCGACACTTGCTTGGCTGTTTTCCTCAAGGGGTTGCCACGGGACAAAATGTTGTAAAAATTGCATATCTGTCCACCTTACATAAGGCGTAATGGTTAGACTGGTTGAGTCGTTTTCAACATAACTGATTTGACTATAGATGCGCATGGACTGGCTATCTCGAAAGGCTTCAGGATTAGGATTTTGTCTTTTTATTGCCGAGTCCTTATACACCTCAAAGCCACTTATAAAACCGGCAGTTTCTTGATTTATATTAGTGGCCGCTAATACATTTTTAACCTGCCATTTACCATCTTGATATTGATGTATCAGGTTAATTTTTTGCTGTTCAAAACCACTGTCATGCAAATAACCTCCGTCTTTTGTAACGTTGCCATATAACAAAAAACCATGTAGTTCGCTATTTTTAGACAAGCTAAACATGCCACGGGAGTAATCATGGGGCCCAATACTCAAGGACAAACTTGATTGTGCGGTATCAAAAGGATTGGGCGTCAACACATTTATGACCCCATGCTCTGCATTTGAGCCGTACATAGTACTGGCTGGGCCCCGCAAAACTTCAATGGAAGATGCCTGCTCAGTATTGGCGTCGAACAATTGATTTACATTGCAAAATCCGGGGGCACGTAAAGAAATCCCATCTTGAGCAATAAAAAATGCACCACAGCCACCTGAACCGGTAAGCACAGGTGAACGGATAGCAGTTAAGTGTTCTTGGCCATTACCTCGACTGATCCAGCCACCCGGAATGCGTACCAAAGCTTGATTGATATGTTGCTGCTCAATCAATCTTAAACTTTCATCGTCCAACCAACTAATGTTGCTGCCAATATCCATTACATTGTTGCTTGCACGGGTTGCGGTTACAGTGATTTTGTCAGTGGATGGTTCTTGAGTTTGGCCTAATCCCGACAGACTCGCTAACGCTAACATTAGAGCGAGATAACTAAAATTACAGTTCAAATAAACTCCAGCTGTGACAGCTTTATATTGGATGAGGTGAAGTGTAAGTCAATATCTGCTGCAAACACACCAGGGTATCTAAATTAATTTAGCCGAGTATCGCCTGTATTCTGTTGCATATTTTCTCTTAGTTGAGAAGGCAAGGTTCCAAACATTAATCGAAACTGGCGGCTAAAATAGCTGTGTTCAGAAAAGCCACATCGATAAGCCACATCGGCTATGGGTAAACGGGTTTCGATTAACATTCTACGGGCACTTTCTAAACGAATTTCATTGATAAATTGTTTCGGAGTTTTAGATAAATATTTTTTAAAGCGCCTTTCAAGAGCACTGACTGATATAAAGGCAAGTTTAGCTAAATCTTCAATTTTCAAGTCTCGGTGAAAGTTTTCACGCACGTATTCTACAGGTGCCTTTATGGCGTCAATGCTAGATAATACCTGTGATGCTTTAGATAACAAGCGGGTAAACCCATAAGAACCGATGATGTTATTCTGACGATCATATAAGGGTCTCTTCGAAGTTGAAAACCAAGCAAACTCTCCAGACTTAAGAATGTTTAACTCCAATCGGTCCGTGATCACAGCGCCGTTCATCACACTTTTATCGTCAACGATAAATTGTTTGGCAATATGAGGTGGAAAAAACGCTTGGTCTGATTTACCTAATACATGAGAAAGTGAATGCATGCCAATGTGTTCAACAAACATTTGATTTGCATAGATCACTCTACTTTCGGTGTCTTTGATCCAAAATATCACATCCGTTAACAAGTCAAACATGCTAAGGATTTGTTCAATTCCAATAACTTCTTGCAGAAAAGGGTAATGTCGAAGGCTGCTATTTTCGGGCATAGTTTAGTGACTTTAACAAGGACAACGCCGAAATTATTGCATACAAGAGGGGGCTTGTTCCACTCACTTATGGCAACATTATAAATAATGACCTCGAAATCCCAAAATTATAATTCGACAATACAAATACTCTGGTCCAGTAAATATCAAGCCCAACCTTACTAGGATTGATAGCTACACTCATTAACTGACATTCTATTTATCTAAAACCCTCCATTTTTATCCCATAAATCATTGGATTTATTAAATAAATCGTACTAGTTCAAACACATATAAGACTAGCGCTTTAGGCGGTTTTTTGCTGTAATGGAAGCCAGTTTAAAGCAATAAAGTCTGTGACATGAAAATTGGTTGGCGCAAATTTATTAAAGGTCAATTTAGCAAAGCCTCAAAATTTCATTCCGTCGGGATCGAAATTGGCGTTGACGATTTTCATGTGTCTACCTTACAAAAAATTAAAGGCAAGCTTAATTGGGTAAAACAAGACTCATTGCCAATTGAAAACTGGCAAACTGCGCTCAAAACTTACGTCGAAGATAATAACCTTGCGAACACCCAATGTAATATCGCTTTTTCTATTTCAAAGTATCAACTATTGCAGCTCGATCGGCCCGCAGTTGAAGATGCTGAGGTGATTCAAGCCTTACAATGGACGGTTAAAGAACAATTATTTAGCGACGAAGAACTTGTTATAGATTATTTTGATCCCCCGACTGCTGCTGCCTCTACTCTCAAAAATTTAAATGTTGTTGCGGTCAGCAAACGGGACATAATAGAAGTTCGCGATGGCGTATTAAAAGCAGGTTTAGCACTGAACATCATAGGAGTTGAGGAACTAGCAACCTGCAATTTGGTTATTCCAAGTGACGACGCCATCATTACCTTAAAACAAGAAGAGGGCGGGCAACTTATTTTAAACATTGTTAAACGTAACGAATTGTACTTTTCTCGGCGTCTACATGGTTATGAAAACTTGGCTAGTTTTTCACCAGAAGAATTAAAAATGGGTGTTGTCGATAACTTAAGTTTAGAAATTCAACGTTCTATGGATTATTTTGAGAGTCAGTTACGCCAAGCACCGGTCAAAAAAATCTATATTTCCTTAGATACAACCCATCAAGATGCCTTGGCAGAATTTATTAAAGATGTCATTTTTGTACAAGTAGAAAAATTCATTCCTAATGTCACAAAAAAGCCGGATATGCCAATAACACCATCAAGTCTCGCAAGTTTAGGTGCCGCAATTGATAACGCAAGTTTGCTCGCCTGATGAAAAATAGAGTTAACCTTTATCATCTAGAGTTCCACCCACAGCTACGCCTACTGTCTCTGCCTATCGTTATCGGTAGCTGGATGTTTGCGGTACTTTTTTGTAGTTTACTGTACTTTTATTTGGCAGCTGAACAACAAAATATCCAATCTAAAATTGCCAAGATAGAACAAAACAAGCAACAGCAGGGAGTATTGCTTGAAGAACTGCAAAACGCTGTAGACAGCTTGGAAGTTGACCCAGAACTGCTCAAACAAGCAGAAACAATCCAACAACGTATCAGTCTAAAAAAACGCGTTTTAAATGAAGTAGTGGGTCAAGAACAACTAAAAGCAAATGGATATTCAAATCTGATGATTGATCTCGCTAGTCATAATCAAAATGGACTATGGTTAACCCATATAAACTTAAATGGCATAAGTGTCATAATAGAAGGTGCAGCTACAGATTCTTCTTTGATACCAAAATGGCTTAGTTCTTTAGGCCAAACTGATTATTTTAGTGGACAAGAATTTGCCGACACTAGGCTTTATCGTGACTCTGAGCAACAACTTAATTTTGTTATTTCAACGGGTAAAGAGCTAAAAATAGAAAAGGACTCTAATAATGAGTAGCTCTTTAGCTCAAAAATATAAAAAACTCTCGAGTAAATTTCTCGAAGTGACCTTACGTGAACAGCTTTTAATCTTGTTTTGTGGCCTAGTCGTTTTGATATTGCTGATGTACACCTTTTTATTAGAGCCAATATTAGACAATTCAGTAAAGCTACAGCAAAACAGTACTAGTGCCGAAAAAGAGATATCGATCATGCTAGACCAAGTGGCTATATTGAGCGACAAACTTAAGACTGACCCAAATGGCCCGGTACTTGAAAGGATCGTCCTATTAAAACGCCAAATTCAGGACCTAGTCGAGCAGTTAGCGGCGCAAACAAATAAATTAGTACCGGCCAATAAAATGGCAGGCATGTTAGAAAGTGTTTTAGTTGGTAGCAAAGGTTTAAAATTAATTGAATTACAATCAATTGCACCCACTCCTATATTATTAGAGCGGCACGAAGAGGGCGAAGAACCAAAGGATGGACTTTATCGCCACGGAGTAACGCTGATCTTTGAAGGAAGTTATTTCGATATTCAACAATATCTAGAAAAACTTGAAGCATTACCATGGAAATTCTATTGGAAAAAATTTGACTACCTGGTTGGCGATTACCCAAAGGCAAGTGTTGAATTAGAAATATACACTTTCAGTACCAACAAAGCTTTCATAGGGGTTTAAGAGCAGATGAAACAGTTATTTTTAGTATTATGTTTTTTCTTTGTCAATGTGCATGCCAAGACACTGCCAGATCCCACTAAACCTAGCCCAAATAAATCTATCTTTAATAATGGAGAAGACTCAAGTTCTTTGACATCAAAGGAGCTTAAATTAACCGCGATCATCAATAATAATCAAAGTATGCAAGCTATTATAAATGGAAAGAGTTTTACACTAGGGCAACAAGTACAAGGCTACAAAGTAATTTTTATTAGTCAAAATCACGTACTATTAAATAGCGCAGATGGACAGCAGACACTTTACGTCAATAACAACAACATTAAGAAAGACATAAATAATGGTTTCTAATAAATTACTTTTCCTGAGCATAATAGTGACTATTTGTGCATGCCAAAGTCAGCAGAAAACATCAGCGGTGTCTCATTCTTTAGACTCTGCTGTTGCCGAATATGAAAACGAAAATAAACAACCACAAAAGAAACTGCCTTTACAAACAGTACCTGACGAAATTAATCAGGCTTTGTTACCTAGTCCAAATGATGTATCCAGCCAATTATTTGGAGAAACAAAATATGATATTAATGCACAAAAAGTGGATGCGGGCGCTTTTTTTAGCAGCATAGTCAAAGACACGCCTTACAGTGTCGCTATCCATCCAGACGTTACCGGAGAAATATCACTAAATTTAAAACAAGTGGCATTAGTAGATGTATTCGATCTAGTCGCTGAAATATATGGTTATGAAATTGAACGTAAGCGCAATATCTATCGCATTTATCCTTCAGGAATGCGCACTGAAACCTTTGCCATTAATTACTTATTAATGACTCGCGATGGTTCTACACAAACCAGTATCACCTCAGGCGGGGTGTCTCAGGAATCTGGAAACAATAGTAGCAGTAACAATTCGCAAAACAGCTTCAGTGGTAATTCAAGTAATTCGGGCAGCAACAACAACTTTAGTTCCGGTAGTAATAGCAACGGTACCAGTATCTCTACTCGCACCGAAACAGATTTTTGGGCCGAATTATTAGCCACCTTAAAAACTATGTTGGGTGATGGAGACGGCAAAAGTGTAATGGTGACACCTCAAGCCGGTTTAGTGACTGTGCGCGCTATGCCTAAAGAAATTAGAGCGGTTAAGGCATTTTTAGATGTGTCTGAAGAAATTATTCAAAGACAGGTAATTCTCGAAGCAAGAATTATAGAGGTGGCACTAGATGATGGTTATCAACAGGGCATTAACTGGGGGCAAATCTTAGCCAACAGTGGCTCAACTGACTTTCAGTTCTCTAACACCGCAGGCAACCTAGGAAATAGTATCAGTGCCGCATTAGGCAATATAACCAGCTTGTCATTTATTAATAAAGATTTTTCAGGGGTATTATCACTGCTATCGACTCAAGGTAATGTGCAGGTGTTATCTAGCCCCCGAGTAACCGCAATCAATAATCAAAAAGCGGTGATTAAAGTAGGAGACGACGAATATTTTGTTACTGATGTGTCTAGCCAAAGCACCATATCTAGCAGTACCACATCTGTGGTGCCCAATATTGAGTTGACCCCCTTCTTTTCAGGCATAGCTTTAGATGTCACCCCACAAATTGATGCTGATGGCATGGTTTTATTACATGTACACCCTTCAGTAATTGAAACTCAAGAGCAAGAAAAAATAGTAACCTTGAACCAAGAACAATTTGTACTGCCTCTTGCTCAAAGTAATATTCGCGAATCTGATACAGTCATTCGGGCTAAATCTGGTGAGATAGTAGTGATTGGCGGATTAATGCAATCTATTGTTTCTGAGTCAGAGTCAAAAACGCCGTTACTCGGTGATATTCCATATTTAGGCAATCTGTTCAAAAATAAACAAAACAGTGAAATTAAAAAAGAACTGGTGATTTTGATCAAACCAACAGTGGTTGATAAAGACACATGGAAACAGCAGTTACGACGTAGCAGAGATCAAATGGCCGATTGGCTGCACGTGGATTAAATCATGTATCTATACCACTACGGTATTAAAGAACTACCTTTTACTTTAACCCCTAACACCAGTTATTTTTTTGGGCTGCCCAGTCATAAAGAAGCGATTCAGGTGTTATTAACTGCACTCAGAACTGGCGAAGGCTTTATTAAAGTCACAGGTGAAGTGGGTACAGGTAAAACCCTAATTTGTCGTAAATTATTAAATGAATTACCCGACCATTTTGTGGCCGCTTATATTCCCAATCCCTATCTTACCCCTACTGAGCTTCGCCGTGCTGTGGCAAGTGAGTTAAATGTGGCATTAACTGACCATGCTGACCAGCAAGAGTTTACCCAGCGCATTCAACAGCGCCTTATACACATACACCAAGAAAACAAAGCTGTTGTGCTTATTATTGATGAAGCACAGGCACTTCCAGTAGAGAGTATCGAAGCACTTAGGTTGATTACTAATCTCGAGACTGAATCACGTAAGTTGTTACAAGTGGTATTGTTTGGGCAACCAGAGTTGAACGATAAATTGTCTTTGCCTGAACTAAGACAATTAAAACAGCGCGTAACCTTTTCGTATACTTTGCAATTAATGGATGCCGATCAGGTTTACCAGTATGTTAAACATAGGATGAATGTGGCGGGTTATCGTGGTGGTGAACTGTTCGACCGAAAATGTTGCTCGTTGCTTTTTAAGGCCAGCAAGGGAACCCCAAGAATAGTGAATGTTTTATGCCATAAAGCCTTGATGTTAGCCTATGGCGAGGGTTTGCAAAAAATCACTCCTTTACATGTAAAATTATCCATAAAAGATACCGAAGCCGCGAGTCAAACTAACAATGTTTTACTTATATCATCGGTAAGCGTTTTGGTTGTTATGTTGGCCTTTAGCCTTGTTTATTTTACTTGGTTGGGGTTCGCTAAATGAGCGTTGTGAACAAAATGCTACAGGATTTAGAAGCCCGCCAGTCTCAGACTAATGAGATAAAATCTGATTATCATCCACCACCCAAAAAGCAATCAAAGTTATTAGTTTTGCTACTGTTAATTTTAGCTCTTTCCGCCATTATTTTTGCCTTAACAGATATCAATCAACTGTTTGCTGAAAACCAAACCAATAAGGTTACGGCATCTACGGATACTCAACCTTTATCACCTAGGGTGACAAAAAAAATGGCAGTCACCCCCGAAAAGGTATTACTAGAAACGATTCAGCCACAAAAAACCGCGGAACACCTTACTAAAGATACACTCGTAACAACTGCCACAGAGATAGAGATGGCAAGTAACCTTTTAGCGGATGAACAAATACAATCACAACAACCTAAAACGCCCATAACTAGATTAACCAAGCTAGCAAATGTAGACATCCAAAATAAAGCACTTGAAGCGCAAAGCAATACCGAAATGAGCAGTCAAGAGACCGCAGAGCAAACCTCTAGCTTTAGCATGACTGGCAGTAGTCAGGAAAATAACGCCAACAGTTTGAAACAACATATCGCCGAGAGTCTCAGTAATGATAATCTCGACCTAGCACAATCCTTATTATACCAATTATTAGAAACTGAGCCGGATAATATTAAGGCTAGAAAAAAATTAGCTTCGTTACTATTTGCACAAGGTAATTACGCGCAATCGAAGCAGCTACTCGTTCAAGGTATGGAGTTACATCCGACTCAAAGTGACTTGAGGTTGATGTTGGCGCGATTGTACGTGGTTCAAAAAGAGCCTTCACAAGCCTTGAATATATTGGTTGAATTTCAGCCTAGTATAGACAACCAAACTGAATACTTAGCCTATCGCGCAGCTTTAGCACAGCAACTTAAGCAAACAGAATTAGCCAAGTCAGATTATCAAGTTCTGGCTAACGTCGAACCGACCAATGCAAAATGGTGGTTAGGCTTAGCGATAGCAGAAGACCAATTGGGCGAAATAAAGATGGCAGTACAAGCGTACAGTAGGGCCAGTTCACTTGGTCAATTGGATGGTTCAGTAGGTGAGTTTATGCAACAACGAATTTCAGTATTAGCAGGCACACAATGAAACCTAAAGCCAAAATACGCTTAGGCGATTTACTTGTTCAACAACATATTATCAACGAAGAACAGTTGATGCAGGCCCTTGCTGCGCAAAAGGAATCTGGCCGCAAACTAGGCTTTATGCTTATAGAGCTTGGGCTAGTGACCGAAAATCAGCTGCTGACATTTTTATCACAGCACCTAAATGTACCTCTGGTTGACATCAGCCAATATGATGTGTCACTAGCGGCAGTTAATATGTTGCCTGAAGTACAAGCCCGCAGGCACCGTGCTTTGGTACTTGAAGATAAGGGTGACAGATTACTCGTAGCGATGAGCGACCCAGCTGACTTAGCTGGCATCGATGTATTATCA
The DNA here is from genome assembly GCF_000314995.1 of Paraglaciecola arctica BSs20135. GTDB lineage: Bacteria > Pseudomonadota > Gammaproteobacteria > Enterobacterales > Alteromonadaceae > Paraglaciecola > Paraglaciecola arctica. Next base: position 19,043 of record NZ_BAEO01000019.1, read on the forward strand.
AGGCTATTGCCCAAACCGATAGACGTGGCTGTGGTGAGTGATGCACAACTAGTCCAAGCCTATGACAATTTATATCGTCGTACCGATGAAATTGCTTCGTTTGCACAAGAGCTTGCCGAAGAATATCAAGATGTGGCCGAATTCGATTTTAACGCAGGCGTAGGAGACGACCAAGACACAGCTGTTGCCAGATTATTACAATCTATATTTGAAGATGCGGTCCAAGCCAAAGCGTCAGATATCCATATTGAACCTGATGAATCGATGTTACGCATTCGGATGCGGGTAGATGGTGTTTTGCAGGAAAACGTGATCAAGGAAAAAAACATCGCATCTGCTTTAGTACTCAGGCTCAAATTAATGTCGGGACTAGACATATCTGAAAAACGCTTACCTCAAGATGGTCGCACCAGTATGCGTATCAAGGGGCATAGTATAGATGTGCGGGTTTCGACTATGCCCATTCAGGCAGGCGAATCTGTGGTTATGCGTTTACTTGATCAATCTGCCGGTCTATTGACCCTTGAGCAAACGGGCATGCCGAATAATTTATTGACACGTTTTAGAAGTTTATTACACCGTCCACACGGCATGATTTTGGTTACCGGCCCTACCGGCTCGGGTAAAACCACTACTTTGTACGGTGCTTTAAGCGAATTAAACACAGCGGCATCAAAAATTATTACAGTCGAAGACCCAGTGGAATATAGGCTGCCAAGAATTAACCAAGTACAGACTAATAATAAAATTGGGCTCACTTTTTCAAACATATTGCGCACCACATTACGCCAAGATCCTGACATTATAATGGTTGGGGAAATGCGCGATCAAGAAACAGCCGAAATTGGTTTACGTGGCGCATTGACGGGTCACTTAGTACTGTCTACCTTGCATACCAACGATGCGATTAGTAGCGCAGTTCGATTATTAGATATGGGTGCACCTGGTTACTTAGTCGCCAGCTCATTACGTGCTATGGTGGCACAAAGATTAGTACGTAAAATATGCAAAAATTGCAGCGAAGATTACCGCCTTAATACCGAAGAGCTGCTTTGGTTAAATAACCTAGATGATAATTTAAAAGCCATTAACTTTAAACGTGGTAGAGGTTGTCAGAGTTGCAACAAAACCGGTTATAAAGGACGGATAGGCGTATTCGAATTACTTGAAATGACCGAAAGCATGATGAATGCATTAAAGCTAAATGACACTATCACCTTCTCCCAAGCGGCACATAAAAGCCCAGGCTTTGTACCTCTGGCTAAGGTTGCGCTGATGTATGCAAAAATGGGGATTACTACAGTAGACGAAGTGCTTAAGTTAATTGAAATGGTGGCAGATGAACGGGCAATAACTCAACCAGTTAGCACTGAAACAATCGAACAAGAATTAGCGCAAGTAGTGGAAGAACACAATACCAATGAAACATCGAGTGATGAAACACCTAAGGCATCTGGCTTTTCGTTAGAACTAGAGCCGCAGAACCCATTACCTGGAGGCGACGGTGGCACAGTTTAGCTATACAGCTAGAAAATCCAGCGGCGAACTGGCAACAGGTGTATTAGAGGCAGCAGATGCTTCATCTGTGGCACAAATATTAGCCGGGCGCAGCTTTACTCCCATAGAGATCACTGAAAACACCCAAAAACAGACCGCTGAATTAACCCAAATTTCGTTTTTTACGCCTAATATTACTCTCGATGACTTAGTGATATTTTCTCGGCAAATGTATTCTTTAGCCAAGTCTGGGATCCCCATTTTACGTGCTGTTAAGGGTCTGGCTGATACCACTAGTTCCAAACGGATGGCAATTGCCTTGGATGATGTGGCAGAGCAGCTGGAACGTGGACGCACCTTATCTTCAGCGTTACACAAACATGAAAGAATATTTGGCCGATTATTTGTCAGCATCGTACATGTGGGTGAAAATACCGGTAAATTAGATGAAGCCTTTTTACAGCTATCATTTTACCTTGAGCGCGAACAAGAAACTCGTAAGCAGATCAAGGCCGCCACTCGCTACCCTATGTTCGTATTGATAGCCATAGTTATCGCTATGGTGATCATGAATATTGTGGTCATTCCTATTTTTGCTGAAATGTTTTTGTCATTTGGTGCTGAGCTGCCACTGATGACACGTATATTGTTGGCAACATCTAACTTTTTCATTACTAAATGGCCATATTTATTAGTAGGGATCACCCTAGCAATCTTCCTTTTAATTAGGTATTTGCGCACCGAAAACGGCCGTTATAAATGGGACAGAACTAAGTTAAAGTTACCTATAGTAGGCAGTCTTTTTGAGCGGACTTTGTTAGGCCGATTTGCCCGTAGTTTTTCTATGATGTTGATTTCTGGTGTGCCGTTAACCTCGGCGCTTAATTTAGTCGCAGAAGCTGTCAGCAACGCCTTTATGGCCGAGCGTATTTTGGGTATGCGTAAGAATATCGAAAAAGGTGAAAGTTTATCCAGAGTAGCCAGCAATAGTAAATTATTCACTCCATTAGTGTTACAAATGATAAGTGTAGGTGAAGAAACAGGACGAGTAGACGAGTTATTGGCAGAGGTTGCAGAATTCTATGAGCGAGAAGTCGACTATGATTTAAAAAGCCTTACTTCAAAAATAGAACCCATTTTAATAACAGTTGTGGCCGGCATGGTCTTAGTTCTGGCTTTAGGTATTTTCACCCCTATGTGGGATATGATGGGGGCAATAAAAGGCTAACATTATGAATAAAAATCAAGCAGCAGACGAGCGCAGTCGTAGCCTCTTTATTAACATCACAGTAGTAATGGTATTTGTTAGCTTAATGTTGGGTTTTATTGTGTATTTAAACGATGGCTCAACCAATATCAAACGTGTTGCATTGGAAAATTTAGCCGAGCAGTTTTCTACCAGCGTGAGTAATTCACACTGGCAATGGCAAGGTGAAGGACGACCTCAAATCGTGATGTTGGTTACTTATGCTAATAAATTAGGTGAAAATAACACTTTAGTAGAAAAAGAAAGAAAACCTATATTTATGAGCCACTTAGGTTGGCCAAAAGCGGAACCAACTTCAGAAGGTTGTGCTAATATTTGGAATATGGTGTTGAATATTCCCATGGATATAGAGGGTTTTAAAATTTTTGCTGAATATTATGATGGACTAAAACTGAACAACAATGCACTGGACTCTGTTTGCCGCTATCGATTATCCACCGGCCCATACTTCGAATACAAAGTGTTTTCGGGTCAAGTTTTAAAGGTAAAACAATGACTAGTCTATTAAAAAATATCACAAGTAAAAATCCTTGTAGGGACGTACCCATGAGCAATAATAACGCTAGAGTAGAGACAAACATGCAAAATAAAACAATTCGTTATGGCTACACCAAAAGGATGGCTTCGGGTTTCACCCTAATTGAACTAGTCATTGTTGTGGTTATTTTAGGTTTATTAGCCGCAACAGCTTTGCCAAGACTGCTTGATGTTACCGCAGATGCTGAAGATGCCACAGTAGATGGCGTAGCTGGCGGTTTTGCGACAGGTGTAGGTTTAGTGCGAGCAGAGTGGGAATTAGAAGGGCGTCCAAAAGAAAATAACGGTACTAATTCAACTTTTGTTACTATTGAAAGTATTCAAGTGGGCATAGATCAAGATACTGGTTACCCCACAGGTCAATTAGATACCGATAGCAGCAGTGAAGATGACCAAATGAGCACCTTAGACTGCGAGAGTATCTTCAATCTAATCATGCAAAGTGCCCCCACTATTTCTTCTGATTGGAACGATCGCCCATTTGAAAATTTCCGTTATTTTACCAATGTTAGAGCGGGTGTAGGTTCAGGGGGCAATGACGTATGTTATTACTATCTTACTCAAACAGTCAAAAATCGCAGCACCGAGCCTACAGATAACTTAGCAGGCAACGGTTTTATATATGATCCACGTATTGGTCAAGTGATAGTGTTTAGTAATAACTAAAAGCAGCTACGAGCTAAAAGATAAGAGCAAAGCACAAAGAATTTTGAACCACGGAGGACACAGAGAGCACAGAGGAAAAGCTAAAGAATATTATATGATGTTTTCTCTGTGCAGCGAAGCGCTCTGTGTTCTCTGTGGTGAAAAGCTCGTAGCTCAAAAAGCATACCAAGGTATGAACAAACATAACAAAAAAAGTGTAAGTAATTAATGCTAACTGGTGTTTTAATGGTATAAAACATCTAATAATTTCAGGGACTTAAGTTTAAAAACAACCCTTTGAGGACAAATAATGCAGCAACAACGTGGTTTTACATTAATCGAATTAATTATCGTGATCGTCATTTTAGGCATCTTGGCGGTAACCGCCGCACCTAAATTTATTGATATTCAAGGTGATGCAACTGCCTCTACCCTTCAAGGTGTAAAAGCTGCGTTGCAAGGTGGCTCGCAACTGGTATATGCAAAATCGGCCATTGCCGGAGAACAAAAAAATGCCAACGATGATAATTCAGCGACTAGAACTAATGATGTTGAAATTGCTGATGTAAGAGTTGAAACAGAGTTTGGTTACCCAGATGCTGATCGTATGACAGCGGATATGGTAAACGGATGGGTTGATGTTGATTTTACCAATGATTGGACCTTTGATAATACATCCTCTGCAGTTGCAACTGGCAAATTTATCATCACACCAAAAGGTAAAACAGCCGTGGCGGCAGGTGGCGATGCAGATACAAAATGCCAAGTTGTTTACACTAACGGTTCTTTAACGGCTTCACCTACGGTTATTACTGAAACCAAAGGTTGCTAGACTGCTAAAACAAGTTATGAAAATAGGGGGCATACGCTCCCTATTTTGTTTAAAACTCACCCATTTGAGTCATATCACCCACAAGTAGGAATGATGTTAAATAATCAAGCTTACTCATTCAGATACCAAGGCTTCACTTTGATAGAGCTAATAGTGGTGATTATTTTGATCAGCATTTTATCTGTATCAGTTTTCAGCCGCTTTTCTGGCACCTCAGGTTTCGCCGAATACACTTACCAAGCAAGACTCGTATCTGCACTGCGAAATATGCAAACTCGTGCGATGCATGACAACCGCAGTGACTACTGTTTCCAAATAAACCTTATCACTAGCACCGCCACAACCAATGCCGCATTTGGGCCTCCAATATTAGATTATATTACCGAAGCTCCTGGTACAGCTGATGCGACCTGCTCCAACAATATTGATTTTAGCAATCCTGATTATCTTACAACTAGCGCTACAGAAATGAGTGACGAGGGGGTAGGTTTATCCACCGAGCCCAACTTTAATTTTATCAATTTTGATAGCTTAGGCCGCCCGGTTGATAGCGATGATAAGCTCACATGCAATGCTAAGTGTAGAATCACCTTAACGGGCGAGTCTAGTGTATCTGTGTGTATTGAATCACAGGGGTATATTCATGCTTGTGAATAAGGCAAAGGGCTTTACCTTAATCGAACTTGTTATCGGCATGGTGGTGTTTTCTATTGCTTTAGTGTTGTTTACTTCTTTAATCGTTCCTCAAGCCATACGCAGTGTTGACCCTATTTTTCAGGTAAGGGCAACTGAATTAGGTCAATCGTTAATTAACGAAATAGTCAGCAAGTCTTTTGATGAAGCCTCAGACCGTGTAGGTGGCTCAGTGCTTTGTTCAAACACAGTGGCTCCTCTTTGCACAACAAGTAATAACTTGGGAGCAGAAGAGGGCGCAGTCAATCGTGAAAACTTCGACGATGTGGATGATTATAATAATTTGTCTGAGTCAGATGAAAATATAAAAAACACCTTAAATGAAAGTGTCACCCTAGGCGGTGTTAATCTATACCAAGGGTTTTCTGCTGCAGTTGTCGTCATATATGATGACAACATGGATGGTATTGATGATGCTATAAGTGGTGGTGGCGGCTACATTGGTAGAACTAAATTGGTAACTGTGACAATCACGACTCCTAATGATGAAGAAATTATATTTTCAACCTTTAGGAGTAATTACTGATGCTCCCAAATACTAAGGCAACAGCCAAAGGCTTCACCCTAATTGAGCTAATAACCGTGATCATAGTGTTAGGTGTGGTGTCGGTGGGTATTTCGGGATTTATTCGTACTGGAGTGGAAATTTATACCGATACCTCTGAGCGTGATCAGCTGTTAGGTGATAGTCGTTTTCTGATGGAACGACTGACGCGAGAACTGCGCATGGCAATCCCAAATAGTGTGCGGGTTAAGGCAAATAATAGTGGCACTATCCAATGTGTTGAGTTTATTCCATCGGAGTGGGTTAGTTTTTATACTAGCTTATCAGTAATTCCTGATACATCGGCCTCAGCTACCATTGTAGAATTTGCGAACAATCCAGTGGGATTTGAACTAAAGCCAGGAGACTATGCCATTGTTTATCCTACGAATAACGATGAAAATAACAACGACGCATATCACTTAGCAAACGGCAAACGCAAAGCAATCAGCAGTTGTGCTGATAACGGTGCCGATATCGATTGCGGCACTGCTGATGATCCTGAGGGCACGGCAAAGTTAACAGTCTCAGGTGCTTTTAAAGACTACTCTCCTGCTTCTCGCCTGTATATTGCCAGAAAAACAGTGAGTTATTGTGCCAACAGCAACCGCAGTGTCTATCGCAATGAAGGAAATATAACAGAGGATCAATTGGTTTATTCTTCAGGCGTATTGATGGCCGAAAATATTAATAATGATTTCGCTAATACTGATGAAGTACCTTTTAGAGTTTACGATGCTACTTTGACTCGTAACAGCTTAGTGCATATTTTACTCGCCTTTGAACGCAACGAAGAAATTATTAATTTCAGTAATCAGGTGCATATTCCCAATGTACCCTAAACACTTTCAACCAGTTTCATTATTAAACAGATCGACTCAGCGCGGCAGCATGCTGGTCATAGCCTTGTTTGTTATCATTGTTTTGGCTTTGTTGGGACTGACCATGACCCGTTTATTGTCATCATCTTCAGAAGCCATTATCCATGAAGTTTTAGGGCAAAGAGCACTGAACGCAGCCAGATCCGGAATAGAATGTGCTGTGGCTGATGAGTTTGGAGCAGGCTGTAATAACCCTATTTTTAAAGAGTTTAGTGGTGTAGTTGGTTTAGAGAATTGCAGTTACAGCATAGTCCCAGTTTCGAAATTGATTGAAGATGGCGCTAAAACATTTACTTTCTGGACCTTTTCCAGCACAGGTCAATGCAGAGCGGGTAAAATAAATGTGACTCGTTTTGTTTATATTGATGCGATGTTGGAGGTCGACTAGCTATGAGACTACTTACCTTCTTAGTCATATATTTATTTGGCGTGACTCAGGTACTTGCTGCTGAACAATGCAGCGCCATATTTCCGGATGGCGCATCCACACACAGTGCCGGTGGCACTATATCTTTTGGGTCCAATGCCCAATTATTTGGTAGTGATGACAATCGACTCGCCACCACTGCGATTAGCAAAAATGCTGGTTCCACCATCAGTACCTGTAACACGGCTGACTGCGTAGCAACAGGATCACCTTCAGTTGAGGCATCAGGCGTTACTTTTCAAACATCGGCTAGCACAATAGATGTCACTGTAGGCTTCAATAAATCAGTAGTCATAGGAAGTGGAAGTAATCCCGGCAATGAATTTGACGAAATTAACCCAGGTGGCTCTTCACAAGCTAGCATTACCTTCTCAGATACGCGAAGTGAGTATTTCGTAGATAGATTAGTTTTGGGGTCTGAAAACACCTTGTACCTACAATCTGGTGCCACATATTGGTTTAATCAGCTTACTCTAAGCAGCCAGGCAGATATCATAGTATTGGGCTCTGGAACTGCAATTATTTATGTCAACCAAAGTCTAACAATCACCTCTCCTGGCCTGATTAATTCACCATCGATTAATAATAGTGGTGATGCTAGTAAATTGGTTCTCTATGCATTTTCTGACGTAACCTTAAATAGTAACAGCACTTTTACTGGTAGCTTATATGCGCAAGGTGACCTAACTCTTATCTCGTCTAGTTACCTATTTGGTGCGGTTAGCGCCGCTAATATAGATTTAAATAGTCAATCAACCATCACCTATCAGAGCGCCGAAGTGGCAGATACTGATTTTGGTACCTTGTGCAGTACGAAACTAATCGATCACTTTGAAATACAGCACAACGGTCAAGGCTTTACCTGCGAGGCCAAGCCTATAACACTCAAGGCCTGTGTAGATGAAAGTTGTGACACCCTATATGACAAAGAAACCACGATAATAATGTCTCCTACTGACTGGGAAGGGGGCAATACTCTTGTATTTACCGGAGAAATCACCGCTAACTTAAATGTGACAGATGCGGGTACCATTACATTAGCAAAAATCGCTGCCAATCCAGAAGCCGATTTACGCTGTTTTAATGGGAGTACTGAAACCTGTGCAATGGACTTTGTAAATGATGGATTTGAGTTTTTTGGCATTACGACTTCCATCAAAAAATTAGGAGATCAAGAAGCCGAAACCAACTTTAACAATGTTAATATTCGCGCGGTTAGAGACGAAGCTGGTGTCTGTAAAGCATTACTAGAGGGGCCACAAGATATTAAGTTCACCTATAATTGCGAAGAACCCAGTAGCTGCTTAACCTCATTGGGAGATATCCCAATAAACACCACCCCTAGTGGCGATCAAAGCGGCATCCTAAGCGTCTTGTTTGCAGAGGATGGCACAGCTCCTATGTCTTTTCTTAATTATGCGGATGCTGGTCGGCTTGCTTTAACAGTAGAGGCTGACATAGAAGGTGTCACTATCACCTCAGGTACGGCAACAGTCGATGTGTACCCAACTTATCTAAAACTCGATGTTAGCCCCATCAGCCTGTTAGACAACAGCTCTAACTTCAAAGCAGGCGAACCTTTCAGTTTTATTGTTGGTGCTTATGGCGCACTTAATACCAAATTACGCAATTATGAAGCGGGCACCACTAAGCTAAAAGTTGAACGCGTAACGCCAAATTCCATTAGTGCAAACGAAGGAAACTTTAAATATGGGGATGCTAACACTAGTAAAATATCCACTAATTTAGCGCCAGTATTCACCGCTACTTCACCCTCACCACTGCTATTTAATGACGGAGAATACCGTACTGAAAAAGCTTACTACGATGAAGTGGGTAGCATAAAAATAGACATTCAAGACTCTGATTACTTCGGCAACGTCATTTCCTCTAAAAACACCTTAACCCTAGGTGATTTTATTCCAGCGTATTATACAGTGACAAAAGCTCTGCCTGAATTACAAAATACCTGTGATGATACTTTTAGTTATATTGGAGAAACCATAGGTTTCGTGACAGGTTCACAACCCTTATTATTCTATACTGGCAAAAATGCCCAGAATGCCGTTACTAATAACTATGGCATAACACCTGGGACCTTTAGTATCAGTCAGTTAGATGTGAATAATGGAATATCCTTATTTGATAGTTCCAGTTATTCTGCAACAGACAGTGCTAATGAAGTTTCAAAAGGAAGTATCCCTTTGATCACAACTGGAATTGCAGACTACGATGGTATAATTGAAGTGCAAATTCCGGATACTCGTTTTAAATACAACAAGGTTCGTTCTGACAATACTACCTTTGATATCCCGTCACCTTTCGCGGCTTCCATCGACATGGAATTTTCCAGTACTTTGTTAACCGATGAAAATGGCGTGTGTTATCAGTCAGATTATGAAAACAGCACTTGTTTACCGTTTACTATTGCCAATATTACGGGTGCCAATATGCGTTATGGACGCTTGGTAATGGATAGTACTTATGGACCAGAAACTGAATCACTAACAGTGCCTTTTAGAGCTGAGTATTTTGACGGTGAACTATGGTTAGTCAACACCGAAGATAATTGTACCAATATTGATTTTACGAAGGCAGGAGATGAAATTCAACTGACTAACAATAGCTTGGCGGCATTGGTTGGCAATGTGAGCAGCGCAGGTGACTTATTGATGGGAGTGCCAGTAGGTAAACAATTTAAACTCGAAGCGCCTGGAGCAGGAATAACAGGTGAGCTTAAAATATGGTTAAACCCTAATGATGTAGATGTCACTTGGCCAGCTTATTTAAATTATGATTGGGACGGGGACGGCTTCATTAATAATACCAATGACTTCCCGGAAGCAACCGTCTCTTTTGGCTTATTTCGAGGCAACGATAGGATCATTCATTGGCGAGAAGTGTTCAATTAACCCTAATTTACCGTGAGTAAAGCTAATAAAATAGCGTTTGCCTACGTAACAAGCTTGCGCTTTTTGTTGTAACTCAATAGCATAGGCAAAGCAAAGTTGTGATCTGGTACTGTTACGCCCGATTTGTGCCATGACAATAAAATAGTTGCCTTCGAGCAACCAGTTTGGAACCGAATAATGAACCGTATAGCTCAATTTACTCTTATCATTGCCCTTGCGTTTAGCCAAAATATTTTGGCCGCCGATCTATCGGTTGCAGATGTTGAAAACAAGATATCTGTAAAACAATCCGAGTACGACAACTACAACAGCTCACTTGAAGCTCAAATTGCCAATGCCGCCAGCTTAGAGAGGGAGCTTGGTGAACTTCGCCAAAACGCTACGCTCGCTGATGCAGATAGACAGTCTGCGTTAATAGAAATGAATTTAAAATACGAACAAGTAATAGATGATCCTGAGTTAGATATCTCCCCAGTTATAGCGGCTTACGCTAGAGCTGTGAGAACCCATAAAGCGGTTAAAGATGCCATCACCGATAAATACAACCAGTGGCAAGGTGAGTTGCAAGATGTTGAACAAATGCAGATTTCTAAGCACAGCCTACTTAATACTATCGAAGGTTTAAAAGAGCAGCTAAACAGCGCTCGAATCGATCGTTTATACCAAGAGTTTAATCGCCAAGAAGCGATTGTAGTCAGCCATAACATAGCCTGTGACAAGGACGAAACGCTGGCCAAATGTATCACCCGCGGTAAATCCCTAGCCAAACAAAAAGCTTCAAAACGTTTCTTAGACAGTGTTTATGAGGGCTTGAGTGAATCAGTTGAGGCCGAAAAAAGACGACAATTGTCAGATGCGTCAGTGCAAGTATTACGCAGCGAAGTGGCTGATAGTAACTTTAGTGGCCAGGGTAACTTTAACGTCAAAATGAACTTAGAGCTGCAAGGTAATTTAAAACGCTCTGAGGGCTGTGAGTTATTAGGATTAGATAGACGTTACTGCGTGAATTTTAAAGCCAACGAAAATAGTCAAGTAACAACAAGTGTTAAAGTATCACCCATGGCTACTGATGAGTCGGTCATGTACGAATTAACAGTCCGCTCCAACGTCTTTGATGATGAAGTTTTCATCGATGGTGTGAGCTACGGCTCAACTAAACTACAGGTAATGTTGCCATCAGGTGAACATGATTTAGAAGTGGTAAAACGTGGTTTTGAGCCAAGCCGTCAAAAAGTTATTTTATCTGAGTCGAAAACCTTAAAAGTTGAATTAGACCGTTCTCAATACACTTTTAGTAAAGGTGAACGCATTCAGGATATTTTAGCCGGAGACATTCCAGGACCAGATCTTATAGTGATACCTGCAGGTAGTTTCAGAATGGGTGATATTACAGGTGTAGGCCTAGACAACGAGCGCCCTGTACAAACACAAGATTTAAAACATTCTTTTGGTATCAGCGAAACAGAGATTAGCGTCAAGGCGTTTGAAATTTTTGTCAATGCAACCAGTTACGTCACAGAAGCAGAAAAACTAAAAGGTTGTGCCGCATACGAAGACGGTAAAGCAGTATGGAAAGATGACCGCAATTGGCGCGCCCCTGGATTTGCACAAAACGAGAACAACCCGGTTGTATGTGTCAGTATGCACGACGCCAAAGCTTATGTAGATTGGATATCACAAGCCAGTAATCAAGCCTATAAATTACCCAGTGAAGCTCGTTGGGAATATGCCGCCAGAGCGGGTAAAGAAACCGATTATTGGTGGGGTGACGGGATTAGTACCGACAACGCAAACTGCGGATGGTGTGGTAGCCAATGGTCAAATGTAAGTACGGCGCCTGTTGCTTCGTTTGAGCGTAATGATTTTGGGCTATTCGATACTGTTGGTAACGTCTGGGAGTGGACAACCAGCAAACAAGCAGAAAGTAACTCGGTTGTTCGCGGCGGTGCTTGGAACTTTGCACCTAGTTTGGCACGAGTATCCACTCGCATGGAACTAGATAGCAGTTTCCGTTCCAACTATATTGGTTTTAGAGTAGTACGCGAACAGTAATACCAATAACACTATATCTAATAATGGCGAGTCAGGATCCGGCTATATGTTCAGACTCGCTACTAACAAAACTAAAAACTGCTTAATAACTCAAAACAATTTTATAGTAATTTCTATCGCTTCTTCCCCTTGATACTTCCCCTCAGTTTTACACACTTCCCCGGTCACTTTAAAATGTGCTAAACAGCCCATAATCAGGCCCACAGCTAAGTCTTCAAAATGACGAGATGATAAATAATACATAGTTAATTCAGTGGCTGATTTTTGCTGGTGATAGAAACGTGGTAGCTCAGCGTCGGGGTAGAGTTTTCTCACCTCAACATGGATGTAATTATCAATATTCTTTAAGAATTCAAATGGTTCGCTGACATCCGCAAAAAAGGCTGGGTAGCGCTCAGAAAATCGAGCAAATAAGTGTTTACCAAAGATCTCCAACAAGGTAGCAACCGGAATATCAACAATCTGACTGAGGTTGGCTGTCATTGTTACAATTTCTTCATGGCTATAAGTGCCTACTGCAGTATAAGCACCATTATTGGGTAATTCACTTTTTTCAATAATGTCCTCAAGAATGTCCGCAGAAAAAACCTCTTCCACCATGTCCATAAATTCTGTAAACACCATGCCTTTCATACGTTATGGAACTTCTTAAGATAGTTTTGTAAAGTGTCTAAAATACGCCCAGAATTAAAAGGTTTAACAATAAAACCATTTGCTCCAGATTTTATTGCCGCTGTGACATTTTCTGCTGAACTTTCACCTGAAACCATTACCACTTTCATATCTGGATAGGATCCGCGAATTTGCTTTAATACTTCAAGGCCACTGGTGTGAGGTAATTCGATGTCTAAATACACCAAATTAACGTTGTTTAACTTAATTTGTTGGGGTATTGATTTGCCAGTTGAAGAATGAAAAAAATTGGCATCGATCTCCACTTTGTGTTCACGAATGCAAGTTAACAGAGCGGCGCGTAATAGCTCTCTACTGTATTCAACATCATCTACTAATAATATGTTAATCGTTATACTCATTTAATACTTCCGCTACTTTTAGATTGAGATTAATACAAATTTGAACTGCCTCTACATACTGCTTTTTTCTTAGTAGTAGCAAAGATTGTGTAGCTAGTTTAGATAAATTTTCATAACCAAAACTCTCTGCAGACCCCTTGATAATATGCCCCGCATTAATCAAACCAGCATAGTTGAGGTTCTGTATACTTTCAGTTATTTCAATGTGTTGCTTAGTTAACTCCTCAAAAAATAGAGCCTTTATTTTAGGATCTTGAACGAACAAATTTGCACGTTGTGATTTATGACTCGCTGTATCGTCCTGGGTGGATAAATGTTGCTTAAGTACTTTGTACAAATTTTCTAACTCTAGGGGTTTGCTCAGTGTTCCGGTAAAACCAATAGCCGCATATTCCCGTAAATCTGCGGGCATAACATTAGCAGTCAGTGCATAAATAGGTGTACTTACTCCAAGTTGCTGGAGTGATTTCAACGCCTCTTTACCATCCATGACTGGCATATAAATATCCATCAAGATTAAATCATAATCACCAGATAGTGCCTTTTGCAATCCTTCTAACCCATTCTTCGCCAAATCTATCTTGGCTCCTGTTTGTTGCAGATTAAATGTGATTAACTGTTGATTCACCTTGGTATCTTCTACCAATAGAATGTTGCCAACTAATGAAGGAATGATCACTGGTTGCAGAGCAGATATGTCTCTATTTTTAATAGAGTCGCATAAACCTTCACATCCTCGGCAAACAATAGTCACAGAAAATTTTGAGCCTATGCCTAAGGTAGACTGCAGCTCAACAACTCCACCCATTAACTCGACCAGACTTTTAGTAATAAATAAACCCAATCCTGTGCCACCCAAATGGCTGGTAATACTAGTATCAGCTTGGCGAAAATATTCAAATATCAAAGCTTGTTTATCAGCAACGATACCTTCACCAGTATCCACCACATCAATCTGTAAAGTACTAGTACTGGATGTGAATTTCACATGTACGCTGATACCGCCAGTTTTAGTAAACTTAATCGCGTTGTTTAACAAGTTATGCAAAACCTGTTTGAGCCTAGTGGGGTCTGCCACTATCCATTCCGGTATGGCAGAATCCATTACCATGGTAAAATCTAGCCTCTTTTTTTTGCAATTAAAAAGATAAATTTGTTCTATGTCTTGTAACAGGTTGGGAAGATTGAAACGTAAAACTTCAAGTTGTAATTTTTGATTTTCAATCTTGCTAATATCTAATATTTCACCTAACAATGTCGATAAATGACGCCCACTTCCAATAATAGTATTCAGATATTTAGCACTTTCTTCGCGGCTAGTTTGGTGTTGCAACAATACTTCAGCAAAACCAATAATAGCGGTCAAAGGTGTCATTGTTGAATGGCTCATATTAGCCAAAAATTGCGATTTAGCTTGATTTGCCTCACGGGCTTCGGTTTTCGCTTTTTCAGCTTCACAAGTGCGCTCAAATACCTGTTTTTCTAAGTTCTCTTTGAGATCTTCTAGCTCTTGATTACGCTGAAATAATTCGAGGGACTTTTGTTCTAAAACAATTTCTGCAGCTTGCCGTGCTTGTCGTTCTCTTAAATAACGTTTTTGTAGTCTTTCTTCATTCATCGCAGTACTTAGTATTTTTCACTTAAATTGCCAACTTACTATAGTCAATAACATGGTTTTGTAGTTACTTTTAACGGCTATTTCATAAAAATGTGTTGAAACGGCTATTTTTATTGTCTTGTTGCTGCTCTGTACTTGCCCAAATCACGGCGCATTGGTACAGTTAGCGGAATATTTTTCTTATCAACCAAAGTGCGGTTTTTACATGTTCAAAAAGCTACGGGGAATGTTTTCCAACGATTTATCAATCGACCTCGGTACTGCAAATACGCTTATCTATATTAAGGATCAGGGTATTGTTCTCAATGAACCTTCTGTTGTCGCAATTCGTCAAGAGCGCGCAGGCGGGCCAAAAAGTGTCGCCGCAGTAGGGCGTGAAGCAAAACAAATGTTGGGCAGAACCCCAGGTAATATAAAAGCTATTCGCCCCATGAAAGATGGAGTGATTGCTGATTTTTATGTCACAGAAAAAATGCTTCAGCATTTTATCAAACAAGTACATGATAATAATTTTCTACGCCCTAGTCCAAGAGTCTTAGTGTGTGTCCCTTGTGGTTCAACTCAGGTTGAGCGACGTGCTATTCGGGAGTCTGCCTTAGGGGCCGGTGCTCGTGAGGTCTATTTGATTGACGAACCTATGGCCGCAGCTATCGGCGCTGGCTTGCCTGTTTCAGAAGCAACGGGCTCTATGGTAGTAGATATAGGTGGCGGTACCACAGAAGTAGCGATTATCTCACTCAACGGTATCGTTTATTCTTCTTCAGTTAGAATTGGTGGTGATAAGTTCGATGAGGCAATCATTTCTTACATTCGTCGTAACTTTGGTTCTCTTATAGGTGAAGCAACGGCTGAACGTATAAAGCATGAAATTGGTGCAGCTTATCCAGGTGAAGAAGTAAAAGAAATTGAAGTGCGCGGACGTAACCTTGCAGAAGGTGTCCCCCGTGGTTTTACACTCAACAGCAATGAAATTCTCGAAGCCTTACAAGAACCCTTAACCGGTATAGTATCTGCAGTTATGGTAGCACTTGAACAGTCTCCGCCAGAATTGGCATCTGATATTTCTGAGCGTGGTATGGTGCTAACCGGTGGCGGAGCTTTACTTAAAGACTTAGATCGTTTGCTGATGGAAGAAACCGGAATTCCTGTCGTTATCGCAGATGACCCACTCACTTGTGTCGCCAGGGGGGGTGGTAAAGCATTTGAAATGATTGATATCCACGGAGGCGATCTCTTTAGCTACGAATAGTAGTCATTGATATTTCATAGTAAACAAGGCGACATCATGTCGCCTTTAGGCTGGCAATAATGAATTTAATGTTTTCAAGTGGCCCCTCCCTACCTAATAGGTTAGCTCTGGCACTTTTGCTTTCCGTGTCTCTTATTGTTTTTGATCACAAATTTGATGGATTCGGCACCACCAGAGTGTATCTCAATTCATTGGTCAGCCCACTGCAATACTTAGCCAACCTGCCCGGTCAATTACTCAACGCCAGCGCAAGTCGTTTTGTTTCTCATGAACGTTTGTTTAATGACAATGCAAAGTTGACCCATGATGCCATGCTGATGAATGCCCAACTGCAGCGTTTAACCTTTTTACGAGAAGAAAATGACCGATTACGTAGCCTGTTAAATTCCCCAGTACAAGACAACACTCGTAAAGTTGTCGCCGAACTTATGGCAGTGGATAACAACCCTTATAGTCACCAGATAGTGATTAACAAAGGGGCTATTAATGGTGTTTTTGAGGGGCAACCTGTTTTAGATGATAAAGGCATTGTAGGGCAAATCATGCAAGTGAGTTCGACCAATAGCCGGGTGTTGCTTATCGCAGATGTAACCCATGCAATACCAGTTAGAGTTGCCCGCAATAACGTACGCCTAGTAGTGTCTGGTTCAGGAAGTTTGAATGAGTTAATCATTCAGCATGTCGCCCATAGTAGCGACTTAAAAGTAGGAGATGTCTTATTGTCTTCCGGCTTAGGCAATGTTTATCCAGAGGGCTATCCTGTCGCCACTATTACCAGCATTATTCGAGATGAAAGTAGACCCTTTGCTCAAGTTAGAGCAAAACCAATCGCTCAGCTTGATCGCTTAAAATACTTATTGTTGCTGTGGTCAGAACGCACACTTGAAGAAGCCCCCAAAACAGAGGTGACTGGCAAATGAGCATTCGCCATTATGCTATTGCTCTAAGTATTGTCATTGCCTTGGTATTACAGATCATGCCTATGCCCGCCATAGCTGATTTGTACCGCCCAGATTGGGTGTTATTAGTATTGAGTTATTGGGCGCTTGCGCTACCCAACAAAGTCAATGTGGGTGTCGCGTTTATTACCGGTCTAATACTAGATATATTATTGGGCACCAGCATGGGAGTGCATAGTTTTGCTATGTGCTTATGTATCTATGTGTTGGCTACCAATTATAAACGCCTGCGTAATTATTCTGTTTGGCAACAATCCATAATTATTGGCGTTATTGCGGCCCTATACAATTCAGTGATTTTTTGGTTACAACATTTAATCACTGATATTTATTTCTTATTTGATTATTTATGGCCCGTCGCCAGTTCAATGGTGATATGGCCTTGGTTATTCTGGTTACTGCGTAAAATTCGTCGCCAACTGCGCCTCCACTAATGATGTTACTTCTAGCTTCACAGTCTCCCCGAAGAGCTGAATTACTGAAACAAATAGGCATTCCATTTAGTCAATATCCTGTGGATATAGATGAGACTGTGCTAGCCCATGAAAACCCAGACGAATATGTACGAAGAATGGCTCAGGAGAAGTCTAATTTAGGGTACAAAAGAGCAGGTGCCAAAAAACTAGTACTTGGCGCAGACACAATAGTGGTTGCACAAGGCAATATTTTAGGTAAACCAAAAGACAAAACTGACGCAATGCGCATGTTGAACATATTGTCCGATAACACTCACCAAGTATTCACGGCTGTTACTATTACTAGCGGTAAACAACAAAAAACCATAGTAGTTGAAACTCAAGTCTGTTTTGGCCCTCTAAGTACCTTACAAATGGCATGGTATTGGAAAACAGGTGAACCACAAGATAAAGCCGGAAGTTATGGAATACAGGGTTTAGGTGGACAATTTGTGAAACATATTAACGGTAGTTATAGCGCAGTTGTAGGATTACCCTTATACCAAACTAGAATGTTATTAACTGAATTTGGGATCTTAAATGAGTGCTGAGCTATTAATCAATGTTACCCCTTCTGAGTCACGTGTAGCCTTGATTGAAAACGGTATTTTGCAAGAAATCCACATAGAAAGACACACCAAGCGCGGCTTGGTTGGCAATATCTACCGAGGAAAAGTCAGTAGAGTTTTGCCTGGTATGCAAGCGGCATTTGTCGATATTGGTTTAGATAAGGCGGCATTTTTACATGCCTCTGATATCGCCATACATAACGAAGTAGAAGAAGAAGTTTCACCCAACCATATCGAAAAACGTGATATTCGCGAACTCGTAAGAGATGGACAAAATATTGTTGTTCAAGTAGTTAAAGACCAAATTGGCACCAAAGGCGCAAGACTGACTACTGATATTACTATCCCATCCCGATATCTGGTATTTATGCCAAGTGTTGAACACGTTGGTGTATCTCAACGTATTGAAGATGAAGCAGAAAGAGAACGACTAAAGGCTTTAGTCCAAGGTTTTTGCAGCGAAGATGGTGGATTTATTTTACGCACTGCTGCTGAAGGTGTAAAAGAACAAGAACTCACCCAAGATGCCGATTTCCTGAAACGTTTGTGGCAGAAAATTCGCTCTCGAATGAAAAACAAAGCCCACATTTTGTATGAAGATTTGCCCTTAGCACGTCGAGTTCTAAGAGACTTTGTAGGCACAACCTTAGATCGCATTAGAATTGATTCAAAGCTGTCTTTACAAGAACTGCAGCAATTTACCAAAGAATATGTACCAGAATTACATAAGCTTTTAGAGTATTACCCAGGCGAAAGGCCCATTTTTGATTTATACGATGTAGAAAATGAATGTCAGCGCTCGTTAGAAAGACGGGTAGATTTAAAATCTGGTGGTTATCTAATTATTGACCAAACCGAAGCCATGACCACAATCGACATTAATACAGGCGCCTTTGTAGGCCATCGTAACTTAGAAGAAACCATTTTCAACACCAATATTGAAGCCACTCAAGCTATTGCAAGACAACTTAGGTTACGCAACTTGGGAGGCATGATACTCATCGATTTTATCGATATGACAGTAGAAGACCACAAAAGAAGAGTAATGCACAGCCTTGAAGTAGCCACTAATAATGATAGAGCCAAGATCAATATCCACGGTTTTACTGTGCTTGGCCTGATTGAAATGACTCGCAAAAGAACTCGTGAAAGTCTAGAACATGTTTTATGTGGAGAATGCCCCGTATGTAAAGGCCGCGGATCCATAAAAACAGTTGAAACTGTATGTTTTGAAATTATGCGCGAAATTGTCCGAGTCAATCGTGCCTACGATGCAGATAAATTTGTGGTCTATGCATCACCTGCCGTGGCCGATGCATTGTTAGGTGAGGAGTCTCATATGTTGGCTGAGCTAGAAGTGTTCGTCACTAAACAAATTAAGGTTCATACTGAGCTTTTATACAACCAAGACAAATTTGACGTTGTCATGATGTAAGTAGATTAAAAACGTGAATTCCAAAACCATACGATGCCGTCATGATGTGAGCGAATTATAATTGTGAATACCAAAACCAAAGGTGCATCATTTTATGCCGCCTATCTAATCAAAAAACTCTGGGCGTTAGTTGCCTTGAGCTTGGTTGTGGTTGCGGTGACACTTAGTGTGGTACGTTATTCTTTGCCCTATATGAATGACCAAAAAAATCATTTAGAACTATGGTTATCCGAACAAGTTGGCGCGCAAATAAAAATTGGCGAAATTACTGCAAAATGGCAAGGTTTAGGCCCAGCAATAATTCTGCGCAATGTTCAGTTAATTCAAAATGCACAGTCCCCTCTGAATCTTACCATTGCCGAAACGGCTATTGAAATCGATTTTTGGCAATCTATTCTAGCCAGACAAATTCAATCTAATAAGTTTGATTTGCGGGAAATGGAATTAACTATTGATGTTGCCTCTCTCAGTAAGGAAGAAACCACTTATCCTATTGTTGATGCGTTAGAGAAGCTATTTCTACAACAATTACAGCTGTTTTCTATTAGCCAAAGTAAAATCATTATTAATACCACAAACGATCAACAGCAAGTTGTGCTGATTGATCAAGTGTCATGGGTTAATAAAGACGAACATCACCAAGGTGTGGGGAAACTGCAAGTAGAAGAAATTGCTAAAAATTCTGCATCATTTATTCTCGACTTATACGGTCACCAAGAAGCCCTCCACGGTACCTTTTTTGCCAAAGGAGAAGAAGTTGATTTATCCCCTTGGGTTGAACAATGGATCCCCAGTGAACACAATTTAGTTGAGAGTCGCGGCAGTTTTGTCATGTGGGCGACCATAAAAGATAAATCACTACAGTCTGTACAACTTGATTTGTCTAAAAGCCGATTTGATTGGCAAAATCCAGAAAACCCTAACCCAGAAAATAATCTTAAAGTTGCAGTGTTAGGTGGCCAAATTAATGCCAGTCCGCTAAATAATGAATGGCTATTTAATCTCAATAATTTGACCATGCAAATCAACGATAATGTGCTGGTATCAAACTGGTTAGGTAAAATTGACCAAGCGGGTGCATTGTCTTTACAACATAACCAACCCATAAAATTGGCATCTGTGTTGCCCATGTTAGCGTTGGCAATGGATCCTAAGCAAACTGAGTCACTTGAATCTCTGCAGCCGCAAGCAACCTTAAACTCATTAAATATTAATCGTACTCTAAGTGGTGATATGGCGGTTAAAGCCGCAATTAGCGACTTAGGTTGGCAACAGACAAAAGTTATTCCGGGTATGGCTGGATTGGCGACCGAACTAAATTGGTACAACGGAAATGGGCGATTAAATTTAAAAGGTAAATCTGGACAACTGAGCATCGATAAGTTGTTACCAGACAATATCGACTATCGACGTTTTTACTCTGATTTATATATTCAAACTAGTGAACAAAACGTCAGTATCTTGGCTGAAAACACTTTATTTAAAAGCGAACTCATTAGCCTACATCCCAGCATTTATTATCGCAGCATAGATAATTATTTAGCTTTGTCAGCGTCCGTTGAAGCTCTTGATGTTACAAAGTTATCTGCTCTTTATCCAACGGAACTTATGGGGATAGATACTAAAAATTACTTAGTTGACTCTTTACAGCAAGGGCGAATAGAAACAGCCCAAGTACTATGGCATGGCGCTGTATCCGCCTTTCCTTTTGAACAGGGCCAAGGTGTTTTTCAAGCACAAGTTAAAGTATCTGAAGGAAAATTAAAGTTTGCCCCACAATGGCCTGCACTGACTAATTTTGATGTCGATGTGTTTTTCGAAAACAAAAGTTTGACCATGACCAGTCAAAAAGGTCGGCTGTTAGATGTTGAGCTTAAGGATTTGTCTGCAAAAATCCCTGAATTGGCAGCAAATGCAGTGTTAACAATAGATGCAGATGCCCAGGCCAATGGAAAGCAAGTGACCGATTTGATGCTGCAAAGTAATCTTGCTGATACCCTTGGTAAAACCTTACAGCAAGTCAAAGTGAGTGGGCCGTTAAAAACCCAGTTGAATTTAACTATCCCTTTGTCTGGTGAAGAGTTAGTTGCAAAAGGCGAAGTGTTATTAACCAAGAATAAAGTCGAACTACCTAGCTTAGGTGTTTTATTGGATCAAACCAATGGGACAGTGAGTTTTATCAATAACAAGATAAAAGCCAAGGGCCTTAATGCCAATTTGTTACAACAACCAATAAGACTCGAATTGACTGGGTCACAGGAGGACAAAGGTTATCAAACAGATATTAATATTAGGGGTGATTGGCAGATT
Source organism: Paraglaciecola arctica BSs20135 (assembly GCF_000314995.1). Classification (GTDB taxonomy): domain Bacteria; phylum Pseudomonadota; class Gammaproteobacteria; order Enterobacterales; family Alteromonadaceae; genus Paraglaciecola; species Paraglaciecola arctica. Next base: position 40,959 of record NZ_BAEO01000019.1, read on the forward strand.
ACACCTTTACTTGAATCCTTCTCTGAAGGATTAACAAAATACCTGTCAGGAAAGAGTCACTGGACTGCTGATATCGCTGTAACCATACCCACTCAAGGTTACCAATATTCAGCACAAATATTCAGTGATCTCACCGAAATCAGCTCAGAACTACCCGCACCATTTGCCAAAACCGCTAAGCAATCGTTGCCTCTTTTAATCACCGGCCAAGGTAATGAGCAAGCCTCATCGATAAAAGTCACTTTAGGGCAGGACGTTGAGTTTAACGGCAATTTACCCCATGAAGATATGCAGTTCTCTCGAGCACATTTAGCCATTGGACAGTCAGATATGGTAGGCATGGGGTTAGGCTTTAGTGTTTCTGCGAATATGCAAAAGTTAGATGTAACGCCTTGGTATAACGTTATTAATACCCTTATCAATGATCTTCCTGACAACAACAACAAACCATTATTAGAGGCGCCAAAACGTATTTTTATCAATGCGGATAGCGCACTAATAGCATCACAAAAATTTACTGGGTTAGAGCTGGTAGCCAAAAATACCAGTGATAGCTGGCTTTTTGATATCAATGCCAAAGAAACTCGTATGGAAGTGGTTTTATATAAGGAGTGGTTGAATAAAGGTGTTGATATTAACGCTGATTTTATTGAACTGACAAAATGGCATGGTACTCAGTCTGATAGTAGTGATACTCCATCTGCCGTATCGAGTAAATTTGCTGCCAACATTGCAACTTTACCACCTATTAACTTTTCTTGTACTCGCTGCAGGTTTCTGGAGCACGACTTAGGGAAAATTGATTTTAGTTTGTCTCGCTCTGCCACAGGTATGAAGATAGATCAGGTACGGTTAAATAATGATCATGGGTTATTTTATGGCTCAGGAGACTGGTTTTTAAACAACGGTCAAAGTAGTACACGTTTAACCGGAGAGTTTAGCAGCTCGGATTTTGGAGCCTTCCTTAAAGGTTTTACATTAGATTCAGGGATCAAGGATTCACAAACTAGTTCAAAATTTGATTTAAGTTGGAAACGAGCACCATACGAATTTAATTTCGACACCCTAAATGGGCAAATAGAATGGCGCCTAACAGATGGCTATTTAACTGAAGTAAGTGACCAAGGTTCACGAATATTTAGTCTGCTGAGCCTTGACTCATTAGTGCGTAAACTACAGCTTGATTTTAGAGACATATTTGCCAAAGGATTTTTCTATGACAAAATCGATGGCAGTTTCCAGCTAGAAAATGGCATCGCTTATACCCAAGATACCTTAGTTGATGGCGGAGCCGGCGAAATTTCTATGCACGGATACACTGACTTAAACGCCCAGCAACTCAATTACCAAATCGAATTCACTCCAAATGTGACATCCAGTTTACCTGTGATAGTGGCTTGGATGGTGAATCCAGCAACAGCATTGGCTGCACTTGCGCTGGATCAAATGCTGACTTCTGCTAAAGTAATTTCCAATATTAAATTTTCATTAACCGGCCCTTTAGACGATCCACAACTCACAGAGTTAGGTCGTGATAGTAAAGAAGTATCCTTGCCAGCAAGAACACAACCTGAGCAAACGCCAGAAACACCAAACCAATCTATCAATTTACAATTAAACACACCGGTTAACATCAAAATACCAACTGAGGCACCAATAAGTGGCTAATGTCAGTGCAAATATAGTCGCAATACAAATGAGCTCTTCACCGCTGGTTGCAGATAATCTTTTATTTGTAGAGCAGCAACTACAATTATTGCCCCCACAAAGACCATGTTTAGTGGTATTGCCCGAATGTTTTGCTTGTTTTGGTGGCGGTGATAATTTAGTACTGGGTATCGCAGAAGACTTAGATCTAGGGCCGATCCAACATAAGCTTAAGCAATTCGCTCAACAATTTGACATCTGGTTAGTAGCGGGCAGTTTGCCGATATTATGCCCAACCGTAAATAAATTCACCGCATCTTGTTTATTGATTAATAATCACGGCGAGATCGTCGAAGAGTACCAAAAAATACACCTTTTCGATGTACAAGTGGCAGATAATACCGGCGCCTATCTAGAATCTCGCTGTACCCAAGCAGGTAATAAATTAGTAGTCACTAACACCCCTTTTGGTAACCTTGGTTTAGCCATTTGTTACGATATTCGTTTTGCGGGTATGTTTGCCGCCATGAGTCAGATAGCACAGCTAGACGTATTAACATTACCCGCGGCATTTACACAACAAACAGGACAAGCTCACTGGGATCCATTATTAAGGGCCCGAGCAATTGAAAACCAGTGTTATATAGTCGCCGCAAATCAAAGCGGTGAACATAGGAATAAACGACAAACTTATGGTCACTCCTGTATCATCTCACCTTGGGGTGAAAAGCTAGTTGAGTTACCTCAAGGTACCGGCATGATACATGCTCAGATTGATCACCAATTACTCGCCGATATTCGCACTAAAATGCCGGTTTATCAGCACAACAAATTCAGGAGTCACCTTGTCTAATTTGGTAGAAGAAAACTTACTAGATGCATCCAACCTAACCCGTTCCACTTTAGAGACAGCACTAGATACCATATATCAACATGACAACGATTTTGCTGATTTATATTTTCAATCAAGCCAACATGAAACTTGGGTACTAGAAGACGGTATCATTAAAGAAGGCAGCTACAACATAGAGCGCGGTGTGGGTGTTCGTGCCGTTAGCGGTGAAAAAACAGGCTTTGCTTATTCTGATGAAATATCCCCAGAAGCCTTGATGAAAGCAGCAAAAGCTTCACGTAGTATTTCAAATTCTGGTGGCAAACATAAAATAGCGCCACTCAAACAAAGTCACCCTAGCAGCTTATACTATGACAAAAATCCTCTTTTAGGTATGCAAGAACAAGAAAAAATTGCTCTTCTTAGAGCGGCAGATGAATATATTAGAAAGCAAGAAAGTGCTCTTAGCCAAGTGGTTATTAGTATCAGCGGTGTTTATGAAGAAATATTAATTGCAGCAACTGATGGTACATTTTGTACTGATATCCGCCCACTTATCCGTTTCAACTGTTCAGTATTGATGGAAAAAGACGGACGCCGTGAAAGAGGTAGTTCAGGTGCCGGTGGTCGATATGCCTATGATTATTTTGTTGCACAAGACGATGGACGTCCCCGCTATCAACAAGTGGCTGATGAAGCCATTCATATGGCCAGAATAAATATACAAGCGGTACCCGCTCCCGCTGGACAAATGCCGGTTGTATTAGGCAGTGGTTGGCCTGGCGTATTATTACATGAAGCCGTTGGCCATGGGTTAGAAGGTGACTTTAACCGTAAAGGTGCCTCTACTTTCAGTGGTCGTATCGGCGAACAAGTCGCGGCCAAAGGCTGTACTATTGTAGATGATGGCACATTAGCCAATAGACGCGGATCCCTCAGTGTTGATGATGAAGGCACACCTACCCAATACAATGTTTTAATTGAAGACGGTATTCTTAAAGGTTATATGCAAGACAAACTCAACGCACGTTTGATGGGTGTTGCCCCTACAGGTAATGGCCGACGTGAATCTTATGCCCATTTACCTATGCCTCGTATGACCAATACCTATATGTTAGCTGGAAACCATTCTCCAGAAGAGATCATCGCGTCAATTGACAAAGGTATATACGCACCCAACTTTGGCGGTGGCCAGGTAGATATCACTTCTGGCAAATTTGTATTTTCCACATCAGAAGCTTACCTAATCGAAAAAGGCAAAATTACCACACCTATTAAAGGTGCAACCTTAATTGGCAACGGCCCAGAAGCGATGCAAAAAGTGTCTATGATTGGAAATGACTTAGCCCTAGATAAAGGAGTAGGTGTATGCGGCAAAGATGGCCAAAGTATACCAGTAGGTGTGGGTCAACCTACACTTAAAGTGGATGAGCTGACTGTAGGTGGGACGGCCTAAAGCTTATATAAGCTAGCAACTCTGTAATAAAATGTACTAAGGTTCGATACTGGATACAGCATCGAACCTTAAAGTAACTTGCTAGCAACTACAAAATATTAACAGTAAAGCGCACTGTACTGACAATACCTTTTTCAGTGGTAAGGCTAACAGTTACAGTGGCAGAAACTGGTTCAACTTCAGAATTTTCAATGGCAAAAGAGACTGCAAACCCTCCCTCGACATTAGTATTCGGAATAGAAGTTGAGCCGATATCAGTCACTGTACCAGCAGTGCTGGTAATGGTTACGTTAGAGCCAAATGGTGGAGCTTGACCGGCTCTATCAATAAACACAGCCTTAAAGTTCTGCTTTTCATCTGTTGCTATACTGATACTTGCATTGTCGGAGTTCGGATTATTGCTGGCATATAAGTTGTTACTACTATCAAACACATCGCCTATAAGTGAACTACCTGACATCACCAAAACTAAGCTTTTTCGTACTTGGATAGTGGCTGCGGAACCTTCCCCACATAAACTAGAGGATTGGCACTGAGTACCATTAAACAACTTATCAGCCTCATCAAACTGCTCATTATTGTTGTAATCTAAAAAGCGTTCACCGCTGTTCCACTCAAGATTTTCATCATCATCAAGCCATGCTTCAGAGTAGTCGACAAACCCTATTTGTCCAGCTGCTGTTACTCCGAAACCACTGGCCGTACTGGGCTCTTCACTGATCACGCCACCGTCTTCATCATCAAAAATATTATTACCATTACTATCAAACAAAGTCTCATGACCAATTGCAGTAGCTAATACAGTCACGCGGCTATTAGAAGGCCTAGGTTCAGAACTGGTCCATATCACTGAACAAGCCCCGCCACTGGTGACACAACTTGACTCCACCGAACCTCCTTCAGCGGTAAAAGTAACAATAGTATTATCAGGTACGGGGTTGCTAAAAATATCGGATAATCGTGCAGTTAAATTCACTGTCACACCGTTGTAACTGCCTGCTTCAGGATTGAATACATCAGAACTAAAGGTAAAGCTACGTTGATTGGGTAGGCCTGTGGTAACAGAGATGGCATCAGATTGTGTTGTGACTGCTTCACCAGAATCAGTCACAACCTTAGCATTTATCCTCACAGATATTGGAATACTGCCGGCAATCAACACTGCTGCAGCTTCACCATTTTCATCACTGATTGCCGTATTATTACCTAAACTCAAGTTACCCACTTCGGAGGTCAAACTAAACTCAACCCTTTGATTGGCTAAAGGTTCATTTCTGTTATTGCTCACTACAAAAGTGACAGTAGATCGCGATTCTCCAATATCACCCGATCCTTGCAGCACAATACTTTCTAGTGAAGCAGATAAAAAACTGATCCCGCCAATGACTTCAGGTCGTATATCAATTTCTTGGGTCGCGGTTAAGGTCTCATCTGTTGTTATAACTGTAGCGGTGATTTGATCTTTAGTACCTGAGCTCCCCGCACAGCCTCCATCGGTATAGGTACTGGAAGCTTCACCATTAACTGTACTGATATCAGTGCCTAAAGAGGCTTGCTCTGCTGTGACGCAGTTAGAAGTGAACGCCACTAAATAGGCATCAGTCACTCGTTGATTATCATCGTCTACTAAGGTTAAATTCAAGCCAACAGAGCCACCTGCGCTTATTTCATATACACCATTTACCGGCTCTAGCGTAACTCCTACTTCACCCTCAATAAATTGCCCAGATCCCGTAAAATGACCAATTTTTATTGTGCTTGTAGCAATTGGATCGCCAGTACTAAATGGATCACTACCATTATCACCTGACACACCACCACAACCGCTAAATCCAGCAAGAGCCAAAAAGGAAACAATAAATAGAGTGCGAGCAAACATAAAATATTTATCCGTTTATGATTTGTTTTAAATATTGAAAAAGCTCACGAGATGCTTTTGGTGGTTTATTTTCAGCTTGCTGTTTATTGGCCTGACGCACATATTGACGCAATTTTTGGCGGTCAAGCAGAGGATAATCAGCAATGGCCGATTCAATTTTGCTATCACCTTCACTCAGAATATCGTCTCTGAGTACTTCAATTTCATGAAAAGCATTATTTAATTTTTTATGAGCAGATTTAATATTGCTCAAAGCTTGTTCTATTGCGGTAATATCTACATTACGCATGATTTTGCCAATTAACTGCAGTTGGCGTCGATAACCTTCTTTTTTGCGTAAAATTTTACGGGCAAGCATCACCGCATCAAGCAACTCTTCTTCCATAGGCACTTTGGCTAAAGAGGATTGACCAAGATGAACTAAAGACTCCCCTAACTTTTGCATTGCAACCATTTGGGCTTTTATTTGGGTTTTACTGAGTTGTTCGTCGTCTTCATTAACGTCGAATTCAACTTCTACATCTTTGTTTTTTTTCGGGGCGACCATGACATTATCTTTAGTGATACACTAATGAAGATTGTAACCCCCCAAGCAATAATAAACTACAGTGTAGCCAAATAATGAAGGCCTTATGCAACAACAATTAGCTGAAATACAAAGCATAGTAGAAGACGTTTTAAAATTAGCCAAGGACAAAGGCGCTACTCAGGCAGAGGCGAGCATGTCTAAAGTCGAAGGCATTGCCGTGTCTTCACGCCTAAAAGAAGTGGAAACGGTTGAATTTACCAACGACGGTGGCCTAGGTATCACTGTATACCAAGGTAAAAAAAAGGGCAGTGCCTCGACAGCCGATTTATCACCCCAAGCCTTAACACTCACTGTAGAAAAAGCCATTGAAATAGCTAAACATACCAGTGACGATGATTGCTCGGGTTTAGCCGAAAAAGAATTAATGGCTTTTGATTACCCTGATCTAGATTTGTTTCACCCCACTGAACTAGACACCGAATACGCAATACAACAAGTGATTGCCGCTGAAACTAGTGCATTAGACGTTGACCCACGTATAACGAATTCAGATGGTGCATCTTATAACGCTAACTTAGGTACTAAAGTATATGGTAATAGCCATGGCTTTATTGCTGGCTATAACAGCAGTCGTTACAGCATGAGTTGCGTGGTGATTGGTGAACAAAACGGTGATATGCAACGAGATTATAGCTATACAGTGGGTCGTGAAGCAGGCAAGTTAACTAGCCCAGAACAATTAGGTCGAGAGGCTGCACAATTTACCTTGGGCAGATTAGGAGCTAGAAAGGTTAAAACCTGCAAGGTTCCAGTGTTATTTGATCGGGAAATAGCCTCAGGATTATTTGGACATTTTATCAACGCAATTAGTGGTGGTAGTTTATACCGGAAATCTTCATTCTTATTAGATAAATTAGGCCAACAGGTGTTACCAAACTGGCTCAATATTGTCGAACGCCCGCATATATTGAGAGGACTAGCTAGCTCCCCTTTTGATCATGAAGGCGTTAAAACTCAAGACATGGATGTGGTTAGCAATGGGCTACTCAATCACTATCTACTCACCAGTTATTCTGCACGCAAGCTAAAAATGCAAACCACGGGTCATGCCGGTGGTATTCACAATTGGTTTATTCAACATACTGGCGAATCTGATAAAGAAATGCTGAAAAAACTAGGTACAGGTTTATTGGTAACGGAATTAATGGGCCAAGGTGTCAATATAGTCACAGGTGACTACTCAAGAGGTGCAGCTGGCTTCTGGGTAGAAAATGGCATTATTCAATACCCAGTTCACGAAATTACCATAGCTGGTAACTTAGCGGACATGTTACTAAATATTGTGGCAATTGGTGCCGCACAAGAAACCCGAGGTAGTATACAAACTGGCTCAATATTAATTGAACAAATGCAGATTGCCGGCGAATAAAATCTATACCAAATAAACTTCTGATGGGGTAATCAAACTAAGTAAAGTGTTGTGAATTTAACCCCAGCATCAGGTTTAATAGAAATAATTTATTAAGCAGGTTATCGCAAGATAGTCATGTTGACTGTTAATCAACAATCAACATGACAGTCCATAAAAAACTGCAAATTAACGCACTCTAAATTTAATATAGAGTGCGACTTTTAATGGTAGTTTTTTCAAGTTAACCTTTTTTCTTTCTAGGCTTAACCACCTCGCTAGTATTTGCTTCTTTTTTCAATTTTCGTTTTTCTTTCAACGACAAAATTGGCTTTTTCTTTACATTTTTAGACATATTATCTCCTACCAATAAATAACAGATTAATTAAGTATATTTTTGCAAAAAATTATAGAAACAAAGTACGCCATTCACCTCCTTTAAAATAATTGATAAGTTAAACACCTTCGTTTATGTGCCTGCAAAATGAACTCAAATCATTTTTACTTTAGCCATAAACGGATCCACGCTAATGCTTACCTGCTCTAAGTTACAAATTAGTAATCTTTACATAAACATAACGATAAATTATTAAGCTCAATTGCATCTCACCTAAGTTAGGTCAGCCAATAAAATTGGTTCAATTACAAATTTGAGTTATAAGGTTTTAATCTGCGGAAAAGTGGGTGCTGGGAAGCACCCGTTTAAACGGGGAATTTTAGGACGAAGCTCCCTAAAAATAAAATGTAAATTGGTGTTTTCATATGCCTAATGTAGCAGCTTAAATATTAACTTCAAGTCTATTTAAGACTTTTAAAATTAGCACCTCAGCGGAGAATTAATTTCACTGTGTTTTGCATAAATCAAAGATAATTGAGTCGATTTGAATAAAGATTATAAGCAGTTGAATAGGCGTGAAGACATTAATTTCTAATTAAGAGTGAGCGTTTCATTGTTTTTTTCAAAAATACATCTACTCTGCACTTATTCGTCATACTATTCAGCGGACGTACTCTACAAAGTGACAAAATATAGATGTAACCTCTTCAATATGCGGTCTTGGTTAAAAATGGTGAATCTGTTTTATTTATTGCTGCTAAGCAACATTTGCCAAGCTGAATCTAAATTGACTTTTGGGGTTAACTCTCCCGGCTCACCACCCTATGTATATTTAACAAAAAACAGTACCGAGTATAAAGGGGTTATCCCCGATATATTAATTAAACTAAAACAATTACATGGCTATCAAATTAATTATATTGATTCGTTTCGTATACGCACAGAAACGTTTTTGTATAATGGTGATATAGATAGTTTCTTGTCTAGTTCCAATTGGTTAAAATTCCCAGGTAAATTAATCTATTCACATCCTGTCGCCAAACATCGTAGTTATTTATATAGTAGTCAACCATTTACAGGCAAGTTTAAACTAGAGGACATTTTAGGGGTAAATGTTTGTACTCGAAGAGGATATATTTATCCGGCTCTAAGGGAATATTTTTCTAGCGGAAAATTACAAAGAATTGACTCAAGTAATCAACTCAGCATGTTAAATATGGTAAAAATAAATCGCTGTAATATGGCGGTAATGCATGAATTTAACGCACTCACTATATTGTCTTCAGAAGAGTTCCAAGCAGATAAAATATACCAGTCCCCCTTTCCGGTTGATGTTGTAGATTTATCTATTATTTTAAGGCCTGAACTGATTGAAGTTAAACAATTGCTCGATGACATAATTATCCAAATGAAAATTTCTGGAGAACTCGAAGCATCGCTTAGACATCATATAAAGGCTGGCAAATAGATACCACTCACTGGCATCACGTTAACTTCGATGGCAAAGCAAATTGAATAAGTTCAGGATGCATCAAAAACTCACTGCGACCTAGGTAACGACAATTAGCTGAAATACAAAGCTTGCTAGAAGATTTTTATACTAAATCCATATAAAAAAATGGCTGAGGGGTCACTTCTTTATACGGATTGGCTTATTGGGAAATATCTTCTGGTGCTGAAATATAACCTTGATAACCATCAGCTCTTAGGGATGTAAAATGTTGTAATTGTTCCGCATTTTCAATACCGGTAATGATCACATCGATATTTAAACCATTGGCAACATTAATCAATGCTCGGCACATTTCATTGCCTTGATTCAACTTTTCATAGAATGCAAAAGACTGGTCAAGTTTAATGTAGTGAGGTTGTAATTTTTGCAGATAATCCAGTGAGCCCATTTGACGACCGCACTGATCGACACCAATTTTTGCTCCAGCCGAACGTATTATTTCAGTGAGTTTTTGACATTGTTCAAAAGAACTAATTAATGCAGATTCTGGCATTTCAAACAACATTTGTTGGCTATGTTTCGATTGTTGCAGAAACTTAGTCAGCCATTGCGCAAACTCAGGCTCCTGCAAACTATCATGAGTTAAGTTGATAGCAACAGGTTGCTTGGTCAGGGCTATAATATTTTGTTGTTCAATAGTTTCCAGCAAACATCTGTCAAGCTGACCACCTAAAGACAATAACTCAATAAACGGCATAAATTCAGCAGCACTTACAACCTTATCGTCAATACTTAGCCGACAATACAGCTCTCGTTGAATAATCTCCTCAGAGCGCATAGCGCTTACTGTTTGCCATTGAAACATAAAGTGATTGTTGTTTATGGCATTTTCTAACTTAGTGCGCCATTGCTCTCTGTTATATTTTTGAGGTTGCTGGGCATCTATCCAATGACTGACTTTGCCTTCTTTAAGGGCTTGTTGTAATGCATTGTCTGATTGTGATAACAAATCAGAAGGCTGCATGTTATCGATGCGCTGGCTTACACCCAAGGAAAATTTGGTATTGGCATTACAACCTGCTTTAGAAATTTCCTGATTTATTATCCTGATCAGTGTTTGCAAATAACTTTGAATTTGGTGATGCTCAGCTTTGGTAAGCAAAAAAGCAAACTCGGTATTAGCAATCCTAGCTATAACACCTTCAGCAATCCCTGGTAACTCAGCCACCATCCTTGCAGACAATACCTTAATGATTTGGTCTCGGCCTTGATAGCCATATTTACTATGAATGTCTTCTAACCAGTCGAATTTAGCTAAAATAAGCCCACCGAATCCCGGCTCATTTAACCAGTTATTGATTTGCGCAGATAAATACTGGCGATTTGGCAACTGGGAAACCTGATCAATAAGTTTGTCTTCTTTGAGCTCACTCACTTCTTGATCTAAAGTAACAAACACTTGTTTTAGTTGACCAGACATCGAATTGATTGCGATGACCACATCTTTTAATTCAGTTGTCTCAGGCAAGGCAATGTCCTGTCCAAATTTTCGCTGCCCCATCTCTTTGGCCTGCAGAGCTATGTTATGTAGTGGTTTTAAAATACGATTAAGTCTGTACCTAAGAACAAATATACTGATGATAAATAGCAACGATAAAATCATGATTGTGTCGTTCATGATCCGCCACAATTGTTGGTAACCCAGACCCGGATGAGCTTCGATCTCAAGCGTTGCCAATTGCATCCATCCAGAGGTTATGACACTTTGCTTTTTTTGCACGCCAAAAACTTCTAAATCGATGAGCCATTGAGGAACACCTTCAATAACCACCGGATTTTCCCATACTTGTTCCTTACCATCGGCTAACCAGGTTAAAGTGACTTTACGATAAAACCCTCCTTCAAAAATAACATTAATCAAAGTCTCAGCCGATACCATATCCCCCGTTTCTATATGGGGTTGTAACATTAACCCTAAGGAAGTCATGGTGTTATTTAGATCAGATTGCATCTGTTGACTCATAAAATCTCGAGACTGAGTAAACTGAAAATAAACTAAACTGATCATGACCAGTAGAAAAAGTCCAAATAGTAATGAGTTTATTTGTCGAAATAGGGTCATTGCTTTAAAACTCCAGTTTAAGCTTAGGTTGTTTGAGTTTTGCGGTAGTTATTCTCTGACGCACATCTTGCCAGCGCTTAAGTCGCGAAGAGTCTCCACTCGACACGCTGCGACCTCTTTCTTTGTTTAACCATAACTGACTACCGTTAAAGCTATATACGGGTATAAGATCGTTACGTTTAGTTGCGGGTTTTATGACACCGTCAATGTTATCTAAAATCAAGGGGATTGAGGCCGGTGTCTCATAATATGCAAGCACCATATGGTATTGATTGAGGTGTAACGCCTTGACCATAGTGATGCGCATTTTTTCATCGCTTATACCTAATTCCAACAGGGTAAAATATTTTGCAATTGAGTAATCTTCACAATCCCCGCCATTCACACCGATAAATTCAACTGGGGTAGCCCAATAATTATTTACACCCCATAACTTAATATCGTCAATAAAGTGGAACATGTTGAAAAAGCGATTCACTTTTTCTAAGTTATCTTTTTCTGACAAACTAATGTCTGGTTGCATCAATTTAAGCCAGGCTGTACCGCGTTTGGCCGCTCGTTCACCATAACTTTTTTCTAATGCAGCCACAATTTTGGGGCCATCCAGTGTTGTTATCGGATCGGCATGAAGAGCAGACAAACAAGTCATACTTAGGAATAATACGTGAACTGGCTTTTTTGATAACATCTCTGTTATATAACGGCTGGCCCTCATATTACTCCCTGATTATCATATAGCTTGATCAACCGTATAAATTGTCCATATCATATCATTCACTTGCACTGTTTTGCTTAACTCGGCCATGATGCGACGATTATTAGCATGGGCTGTTTCAGTATCGGCTAAATCAGCTAGGCGCTGAAAACCATAGCCTTGAGACGATACACGCTCATTCGCAATATTGAAGTCATTGACCAAAATCGATTCCACTGCTTTTGCGCGATTAATCGATAATATTTGATTAAGTTCGGCACTGCCTACCTTGCTAGTATGTCCCTCAATTAGCACTTGTAATGTCGTATTTTTTTCAAGAAACGACGCTAGTTTCTGAATTTTAGGAAGCGCTGAGGGAGGTATCTCATATGAATTATTAGTAAATTTAATATCCACTTTAAATGGTTCAACTATAGTGGTTTGCGCACCGCAACCATAGTTGTCAATAGTCGCGCCAAGCACTGTTTCTGCACATTTATCTCGTGCTTCAATAACACCATCTCGATCGTGATCATTTAAATCTTGTAATTGTTCAACACTTGATTCTAATTTAACTATGCTATTACCGGCACAGGCACTTAGCAGCATTGCTGCACAAATTAACCCTGCTGATTTTTTAATTGAAAAAGCTTTAATTAACACTAATTTATTCATGTTTAACTTAGTTTTCATATTCATGCTCTCCTTGCCATGCAGTTGATCGAGTGACCCTTAATGACTCAAGTAGTTGTCCTGTCACATTTAATAATCTGTATCTGGCAATTAACTCATCAAAATTAGCATCTAAGTAATCTTTACGAGCCTGAAAAAGTTCGTTTTCTGTATCTAACAAGTCGAGTAGGTTTCTTTGCCCTAAACTAAATTGTTGCTGATAAGCATCTTGGGTGTCTTTTGAGGTAACAACATGTTGTTGAATGTACTGTTTTTGTAACCCCAACATTTCATAAGCATTCCAGGCTAGGCGAAAACTCTCAGTGACTTCGCGATGGGCACGGTAGTTTATTTCTTGTGCTTCAGTGGTTTTATAAGCCGCGCCTCGTTCTAGCGCCACATCTTTGCCGCCCGAATACAAATTATAACGCATACGTAACATCACAGTTAAATCATTGCGGTGACCACCCACATCTAACCCGGTTCTATTAAACCCGTCTTCACCCGCAATATCGTTGTCAGCATTTGCTGCCACTTCAAGAGACAATTTCGGATAATAATTGGCTTTAACCGAGCCACTATAGGCACGAGCAGCTTGAATATCTTGCTGAGCAGATTTGATGATAGGGTGACGCTCAATGGCAAAAGATAAACCACTAGCACTGTCGGCGGGTAACATATCAGCATCTGGCACTGGCATAACTAAATCATCTGGCATGATGTTAGTTACGCTAATAAACGCTGCTCGTGCATCTTCATAATTGTTACGAGCGGCAATTAAATTAGACTGAGCTCTGGCTAAACGACCCGTTACCTGAGATAGATCCGCGATACTGCCCATTCCAGAATCGGTACGCTCTTTTATTTGACCGTAAATTTCTCTATGTGAGTCGACATTTTTTTCGGATAAGGTCACTAACTGTTGGGTTTTTAAATAATTTAAATAAGCCTGACTAACCGACAACGCCAAATCTTCAGCTGTACTGATTAACGCCCATTGTTCAGCACTGGCCTCAAACTTGGTACGTTTAACTTCATGACTGGTGAACATACCATCAAACAGCATTTGTCTTAGACTGACACCAAATTCACCTCGTGCAAGTTCTGTTTCACCATCAGTGAACCCCAACTCTGATAAGCGATTACCTGGCGTGTTGGTGTATTCGTATCCGTACCCAGCAGTAAGGTCGACTGTTGGTAAATACCCAGCAGAGGCTCGATTGATATCTTCTTCCTTTGATTTGAAACGCGCAAATGCCTGACGAATATCTGGGTGAGTGTCCAACGCAAGGGCAACGGCCTGTTCTAAACTTTGCGCATGCAGCCCATTAACAGACAATACAAGTAGGCATAATGAGCAAATTGATGCTTTTATACGCATAGTGATTTACCTTTATTCATAAAAAACTCCATGTTTTTGTTATTTAATTAAAGTACTGGTTCGTTATCGTTCCCTAAGTGCAGCTTCATTAGCCCGCAATAGTGGATTTAAAATATATTCTAATATTGTACGTTTACCTGTTATCACGTCTACATTTGTCATCATACCCGGTATAATTGGCATTTCTTCTTGGTTTTTGTTCTTAATACTCGAAGCGTCAGTACGTACACGGATCAAATAAAAGCTATTTCCCTCTTCGTCTTGTGTGGTGTCGGCGCTAATGTGTTCAACTGTACCAGTTAACCCTCCGTATCGGGCAAAATCATAGGCGGTTATTTTAACTATCGCGGGTAACCCAGGGTAAATAAAACCAATATCCCTGGGCTTAATTTTCGCTTCCACCATTAACCTGTCTTCAGTGGGGACAATTTCCGCTATGGTTTGGCCTGGTTTTATTACACCACCTAAAGTATTGATATGTATGGTTTTTACTGTGCCTACTACTGGGGACAATATTAATGCTTTGGTGACTTTATCTTGAGCACTTACCTGAGATTCGTTAATTCGTGACAGTTTATTTTGTAGTTCATTAAGTTTTGCCCTGACTTCATTTCGGTAAGACAATACTGTTTCACGGCGGTTTAATGTTGCTTCTTGTAAGGCCGATTTTAGTTGCGGGGTTAACAGTCGCACACCATCTAGTTGACCTTTGAGATCATTTACTATGCGTTCTAATTTATACAATTCTATCTTTGATACTATGCCTTTTTCGGCAAGAGGCGTGGTAAGGGCTAATTCTTTTTTGGCCAATTTATAACTAATGTCTAGGGTGTTTATTTTGGATTCTAGTTCAGTTATTTCTTGCTCTTTTTGTTGTATTTGTTGGCCTTGGATAGCCAACTGATTGATTAAGTTATCCAATCTGCCAGAATACTCTTCTTGTTGTTGGGTCACCATAAACTCAGCATTGATATTGAGATCTTCAGGGTAGACAGGCACCTTTTTGGTTATTACAATTTGCAACTTCCAATCATCGTTATTGCCCACCAAAATACTGGATATTTCAGCTCTTAAGCGAATAATATTAGCCCGCAAACTGTCAACTTCTTGTTTTTGTTCTGCAAAATCTGAACGAAATCGAGTGTCATCAATTCTGGCTATAGGTTGGTCTTTCGTTACTGGCATACCTTCTTGTACAAACCATTTTTGCAGTACCCCACCGTCTAAACTTTGAATAATCTGTACTTGTGAGGAAGGGATCACTTTACCCATGCCAGAAGTCACCTGATCTAATGCGGAAAAGTAAGCCCAAACAATAAAACTGACTAGTAAACCGGCCATGGACCATATGATTAAACGATGCAAGCTGGGCACTTCAGTTAACATAGCCCCATACACATCATCGGCCATTTCTAAGTCTTTTTGGCTAACCTTCATAAGTTAGCCGCCGATTTGTTTTTACCGTCTTTGAGCTTCTTCAAGACCTCGTCTTTGGGACCATCGATCACTAACTTACCTTTCTCTAAAACGATGATCCTATCCACTAAAGACAATAACTCCATTTTGTGAGTAATTAATAATAAGGTTCGGTCAGTCGCCGTAGCACTAATAGATTTAATAAACTGTTGTTCGGCGCGCGCATCTAAGCTGGCTGTTGGTTCATCTAACAACAAAATTTGTGGGGCATTTAGAATTGCTCGGGCCAAAGCAATCGATTGACGCTGCCCACGGGATAGATTATTGCCGCTTTCACCTACCTGTTGATCCAGACCTTGAGTTTCATGGTCGGTAAAGGCATTCACCCCTGATTGTTGTACCGCTCTGATAAGTTGGTATTCAGTGACTTGTTTAGTACCAAATAAAATATTGTCGCGAATAGTGCCATGAAATAAGATGATATCTTGCGGTAAATAACCAATATTTCGCCGCAAATCACTAGGGTGTATCTGCTGATGATTTAAGCCATCAAAGCGAATACTGCCGGTTGTAGGCTGGTACAATCCCAGCAACAATTTTGCTAAGGTGGTTTTACCTGAACCATTACGCCCAATTATGGCGATTTTTTCACCTGGTTTTATATCCAGCGACATAGGCTGCAAAGCGGAGTTTTTTGTATCCGGATAGGTAAAACTGACACTGTCAGCACTAATCTTCCCCGACAGTTTAGGACGGCTAGCAAGGTGAGCTTTGTCTTCAAACTCCCCCTCTTGTTCCATTAAACTGTCAAGCTGCCTTAAGGCACTAATGGTTTGATTAGAACGTGTCATTAAACCAGCAAGTTTAGCTACAGGTGAAATGGCACGACCGGTTAACATTACTGCGGCTATTATCCCACCCATAGAAATCAAATTATCCGATACGCGGTACACACCTAGCACCACCACTCCAATCACCGAAATCTGCACGATAAAACTTGCAAAATTGATCACCGAGTTGGTGATCATTTTAGATTTAAGTAACCAAGTAGAAGTGTGTCCAATCATTTGCTGCCAAGCATTTTGAACTACACCTTCGGCGCCGTTTGCCTTAATCGACTCCAACGCACCTAAACACTCAATCAGATGGCCATGACGTAAACTAGAATATTTATTACTTTCTTCAATAGCGGCCCGAAGTTTAGGTTGAGTAATAATCGTATATCCAATAATGAGTACCGAGGCAACAATGGGGAATAAGACTAAATCACCGGCCACTAGCCAGATACAAAACATAAATAACAAGGCAAAAGGCAAGTCCACTAAAGCAGTAATGGTAGCCGAAGAGAAAAACTCCCTAACGTTATCAAACTCAGTGATTTGCTTAGCCATGCCGCCAATACTAGGTGCACGTTTTTCTAATGGAATACCCACAACTTTGGCAAACAATTTGGAAGACACTTCTATATCAACTTTTTTCCCTGCAACGTCAATTAAATAACCCCGTAATTGTCTTAAAATAAAGTCAAATATATAAGCCACACTAGCGCCAATCGCTAAAACCCACAAAGACTCAAAGGCCAGATTAGGGACAACTTTATCGTAGATATTCATCACAAAAAGTGGTGACACCAGAGCAAAAATATTCACCATAATAGAGGCGATAATCACATCTCGGTATATAGGTGCTGCACTTTTAACGTGTTGCCATAACCAATGTTGTTTCGAGTCATTGATATACACATCAAAATTTCTGTCACCACGATATTGCTGCTTGATAAGAAACAAGTAGCCAACAAAATTAGATTCTAATTCTTCAATGGAAAGTTGTTCTTCACCACCCGTTTCAGGCAAGGTAACTATAGCTTTGTTTTCTTCCAGATTGAGCTCTTGTAACACACAGGCTTGTTTGTCTTTGAGCATTAAAATACAAGGCAGTAACATTGAGGGTAATTCGTTTAACCCTTTTCTAACTAGCTTTGCACTAAGCCCCGCCCGCGAGGCGGCTTGGGGTAAAAGTTCTGGGGTTAGGTGGCTGCCAGTAAGGGGAAGTCCAGCCGTTAAGGCTTCGGCAGAACAGGGATCGCCAAAGTGTTCGGTTAATAATACTAAACTATCTAATAAAGGATCTGAGGTTAAACGCTGTGATGCGTTTATCGTCCACTGAGTAGAAGGTTGCACCGAGGATTGCACTTAGTTTTAGATTCCTTAAAACAAAACACAGCAAACATAACACAATCAATTAAAATATGACTGTGTTATGCAAAATTACACGCTAATAGAATCTTACTATAACAATTCTGCTGAGTCGAATTCAGCGATAGGTGTGTTTGTGGCTGCGGCCTGATCACTCATTATGGTACCGCCACCTGCCAGCAAGCCATTAGTGACAGTAGCAGAGAAGTCATGATCTGAGTCATTCTGACCTTTTGCTAATACAACCGCTTCTATTGGTGAATCTTTGGTTGCCGCTGCTAGGTCAATACCGTCCATAACACTTTCATCTTTACCCATAGCCGCTAAATAAGTTTCAAGTCCGTCGGTGTTGTCATCCGTTAAGATATCGCCTAAATCGGCTAAGTCTGGAGAAAATTTGAAGGTAGCTTTATCGGCATTTATGAAAGATTTCGAATCAAAATCTGTGTCTATTAGGCCGCTGGTTTGATTGAAGTCTGTGTCCAAATCATGCGATAACGGGTCGGGTGCAACTGGTATTTTAATGTTGATAGTTAAAATTGCCGTATCTTTTTCCGAGTTAACTAAATCTCCATCTTGAATGGTATACGCAAACTTTAAATTCATATCCGTATCAGGCAAAGCCGTTCCACGAGGCGTTTGGAACTTATATTCTCCATCGCTCGCCAAGGTTAAAGTGCCATAGTCAGTTGTTATTGAATGAGAAGTTACAGTATTACTAAATAGATAGGTGGTACCGTCATACACAACTTGAGTAATGATAGGAATACCAAAACCATCAACCGAGGTATCTTTAACATCACCTGAACTGTCTTTATCAACTACATTCCCCGATGTTACAGCTGTATTCGCAGTTCCAGAGTTATACCTCTCTTCTAATTGGATAAAATTAATATCATCTTTGGCATCGGGAGCATAATCTACTACGTTGATTGTCGCTGTCCCAGTATCTACATCAGAACCATCACTTAAGGTATAGGTGAAGCTAGGAGGAGTTGAGCCCAATACAAAACCACTATTATTATATGTAAAACTACCGTCGGCTTTGATCTGTAAGTTACCGTCTGTAATCGCGACCGTCGCAATTCCTGTCGCCGGGTCAAAGATTAAATCAACACCATTCACTTGGGTGACAGTAAGCGTCGCGCCGTCACCGCCGTCTGTATCCACTACGCCATCACCGTCATTATGGGTGATAACATTGCCACTCACAGATTGACCTTCATCCACGCTAAAGTTGTCATCTGCAGCAACAGGCGGAACGTTAACGTTAGCCACATTCACTGTCACAGTCGCT
>NZ_BAEO01000018.1 GCF_000314995.1 Paraglaciecola arctica BSs20135
AATTTACCAAGCCACCCATAATAAGACTCTGAGCCTAGTCAAAATATTCATTGTCGATTTTCAGCGTGAAAATGACTTGGATTGAGTGGAGGATGAGGATTAGTTTCAGCCTATTTGGTGGGAATAATAGGTATTTAACGGGATTGTGGGCACAACTGTGCCTTATCGGTTCTATGTTGACTGCTTTATTAGGTTATGCGCAGCGTAAAAGTGCTTTTGCTTTACCCATTCCTCGAATGCGTTGATGGCCTGTGTGCGCTTTGAACTGGTTCATCATCATTTCTGCCCCTGCTGCATAGCAAAAGTGTTTTTCAAACTCTGTTGTAAGGGTGAACCATTGGTCGTCTGACAGGCCTAACCTTTTTAATATGGGTTGTTGTTGATGGTCTATATACCCTGCTTTGTCCTCCTTGATTATTCTGCCTGTTATGTCCACCAACTCACAATAGTCTTTGAGTGAGAAAGCGATGCCTTTGGGCATATCCTGTCTAGGGTTGCCGACAAAGGGCATCAACGAAGGTGTTGTGCTAGGTTCTTTTATCGATTCTAAACGTTTTTTAATACTGGTGTGCTTTGAGGTCTCGGGGGTATCCGCTATCTTGGTTCGAATAGGGTTAAGGTCAACATAGGCCATACAGGAAAGTAATGCTGCTTCATCTAATAAGGCTTGTGACTTAAATCGTCCTTCCCAAAATCTTCCGGTACAGTCATCCTCTTTATTGGCTTCTCGGGCAATATGTTCATTCAGGTTACCCATCAACCAGCTAATATCTTGCAAGCGCTTGCGATACTCGATTATGGTGTCATCTAAGGTGAGTTGTTGACTTTGGCTTAACGTGTCACCCCTTACAAATATTTGAGTGAGTAATGTGCCTTTATGTAGACGGTGCCAGCGCTCAACCACCTCATTATCTGTCCAAGCCATCACTTGTTGTACATCCACATGTAACACCACATGCACGTGATTACTCATCACAGCATAAGCACATATATCAATTGAAAACACAGATGATAAAAACAACAGTCGTTGTTCAACCCACCCCCGACGATGTTCATAACTCTGGCCTGAATAACTATCCACACCGCACAAAAAAGAACGCCGTACACAACGGGAAACACAATGATAAAATGGGGTATCCGATAAACAAATTTGACTACTACGTGGCTGAGGCATGACATCAATCCTTTGATTTATTTCCTAATCAAAGCCTAGCTTGTCTTCATATTAAGTCAAATTGTTATGGGTGGCTTGGTAAAAGCTGTTATGGGTGGCTTGGTAAAAGCTTTATGTACTCGACTGTTGTTGATGTTTTGATGCTATAACGTTAAAGTGTTAATGAGTGCAAATTGGAGACATAAATGAGTACACTATCAAAACGTTCAACAGTCTATTTTGAACCCGCAATACACAATGCACTTAAAATTAGAGCTGCATCTAGCGATTCTTCTGTTTCTGAGCTAATAGACGAAGCCGTGCGTTTATTAATGCGAGAGGATCAAGAAGATCTTGCTGCTGTTAGAGCACGAGTCGATGAACCAGAAATAAGTTATGAAACGCTCATTAACAGCCTGGAAGCTGATGGGAAATTATAAGATTACGTTTAAAAAATCGGTTGTAAAAGATTTGAAATCTGTACCTAAATCAGACGTGATTAAAATAATTTCAAAGATTGATAGCCTTGCTGAGGACCCAAGAAGAGTCGGTGCAATCAAGCTCAGCGGCAATGAATTGTACCGAGTACGTCAAGGACTCTATCGCATATTATATAAGATTAAGGACCGAGAATTAGTTGTACTGGTAATAAAAGTAAGTCATAGATCTGATGTTTATAAACGTACATAACAATAACTTGAACCGGATAAAAATACAGAGCAATGTTTACCGCTTAAGTGAGTGTTAATGTCCGCTTTAGGGAGAGTCAATTAAAATCCGAATATCCCCAATGGCGGCTATGGTATAGATTATCAGTTAGCTCTAGCTCATTAACCCAATAACAACTCTTTTTTACCTGCTTTTCCTCTGTGAACTCTGTGTCCTCCGTGGTTCAAATTCTTTTTGCTTTAACTGCTTCCGCTAAAAAAATAGAGAGATTCCGGCTTAAAAAACTACCGGAATGACGGGGGGCGGCACTTCACCGCCTGTCAGATAAAACCTAGACCTTTAAATCTCGCTGAGAGGTCATTTCTTTAATGGAATTGGTATTAAATAGTTGGGATTAAAGTTAGTTGTTTAACATCCGTAAATTGATCTTCGCCATTTGGTTACCTTGGTCTGCTGCTTGTTGATAAAGGCGCTTGGCTTCGGCTAAATCTTGGCTTACGCCTAATCCTCTTTCGTATAACTTGCCTAGGCTATTTTGTGCGTCAGCATCGCCTTGGATGGCAGCTTTTTCAAACCAGTACGCAGCTTGTTGATGATTCTTTACAATACCTTGCCCCAATGAATACAAGTAGGCGAGGTTGTATTGGGCATTCATATGGCCTTGTTCAGCGGCTTTTTGATACCAGTATGCCGCCTGAGAATAGTCCTGATCCACTCCATTGCCTTTTGAATACATAAAACCAAGGGTGGCCTGGGCTTGATTGTGGCCATGTTTAGCCGCTTGCGTATACCAATTGGCCGCTTGGCGCATATTTTGTTCCGTGCCTTGGCCATTTTCATACATTTTACCCAACAGGTATTCAGCTGAAACGTTGCCCAGTTTTGCGGCCTGTTGGTAATAATATAATGCCTCAGGGTAGTTTTGTTGCTGGTAATAATAATCATCAGCTAAGGCTTTGTTTTCTCGTTGTTTTTGTTCGCGCTGTTGTTGCACTCGTAATAAAGCTAATTGCTGTTTGGCTTGTCTTCTATATTTGCCTGCAGGCTTTAGGGTTAGATATTGCTGAAAAGCTTGGCGGGTCTTTTGATTGACTGTTTTTTGCCAGATGTTTTCATCATCTTGAAAGACTTTTATTGCCCCTTCGGCTTGGATGATATGTTGCCCTTGTGGCCACAGTGTCAGGTATTGCTGGTAACTGTTAATGGTATTGATGCTTAGAGCTTGTTGCCACATTTGCTGATCTCTACGGGCTTGTTTTTCTTCATCTGTTTCAGGCTCTTTGGGCGGTGTTACCGCCGCATTTGGTGAAGGTTCTTCAGATGGTTGTAACTGTGGATCCTCCTGCTTTGGACTAGGAAATAGGTCCGCAATAAACTGATTAAGTGTTGTCCATGAGTCAGTTTCTACTTTGGGCATTAAATCAAACTGACGTTTGGTATTATCGTATTCAAACCTTAGTGCCAGCGAGTATTGCTGGTTCATTTTTTCTAACTTTTCCCCCAACTCAGAAGCGCTTAGTTCAGAAATATATTGATATGTACGCTTAGTATTTGGGTTAAATGTTGGGTTTTTATTGGCTGAATCAGCCAGCAATATGTCGGCTACATATCCATCGATGCTTTTTAAATAACGATTGATTTGTTGCAGCTCGGCGCTGTTGAAGTTATTTATGTTTAACTGATAGTGAAAGCGCCTTGGTAAAGCGTCGAGCTTTTCACTCAATACCGCTCCTAGATCCTGAGCCAGTAACGCTAGATTTTGGTTTAACCACAAACCCAAACAATCACCTATGCAGTTTTTGGCTGGGTTGTTGGCCCAATTATCTACTGCAAAAGCATCCTGCTGAGTACCGCTTTGTAAATCTAATAAGCGCCCCGATAAACTGAAATACCACTTTTGTGACGCTGCTTGGCGTTGTTTAAACATATTAAGTTGATACAGCAAGGCCAGATTCACTTCTTTTCCTGAACGTTTGGCTGCTTGTTGAATAGCTTGGTCGGTCAAGGTCGAGCAGTCTTCGAGAATACAATTAGGTAATCCCAAATAATGTAAATTAAGCACATCAAAATCAGCATTACTTAAAGCAATAGTTAGGCCTTGGGAAATAGTGCTGTGCAAGTCTACTAGTGCGGGGAGTTCGACTGGGGTGTTGTAGTTTGTATCTGGCAATACCACAATTTTCCAACGTTCAGTGGCTAAACTTGTTTGCACCCACAGACATAATAGGCCAACTAGGTAGCCTATTCTCAATGTTGTTGTTTTGAGCCTAACAGTGTCTGTCATTATTGTTTTAAGAATGCTCGGGTTGATTTTTATTGTCCGCTAAGTAAGTGGTGGTAAAAAACAATTATTGAATGCAAGAATATTACCAACCTTCGGCAATGTCCCGAGTGGGGTTTTTACCCCTTAGAGTAATCCGTTTTATACTAAAAGTATTACCTTCAAAATTAATGGTGGCACGCATGTTCAACTCTTCTAGCAACTTAAGCATATTTCTACTGAGTTTTGCGGTGCCAATAGTGGAGCGATATAACAATGTGGTACGGGTATGGCGCTGCTGTGTGGGACGATGAGAAATGTAACCAGAGAAAACCAGTAAATATTCCTCAATGCTGGCCACATCTTGTGCACTAAAACCATCAAATTCTAAATAGTAGTCGTTAACCATTGTTGATTTTGCAGTAGTGCTTTGCTCAGCTGGCTCTGCATTTATCAGCCAATTTAATTTTTCAGCCAAAATTAACCCCAGCTCATCTCCCAACACTTTAGCTTCATCACCCATTTCTTCAAGCATACAAGTTTGTCTGCTACAGGCGTAGGGAATGGTCCAACTCCGTGGGCTTTGCACTTCAAAGTTATCTAGAAATTGCCCTGATTTGGCATTTAATAACCGTGCTGCAACTCGAGCGCGGGCCTTTTTTGCATATTCGCTGGTCTGCACAGTCGCATAAGTGCTCAGTACCACAACCACATCGATAGGAGGGCGAGTGATAGAGCGGGCTATATCAAGTAACTCTGCATCAGTGCGACGTACGCGACCTTGTTTAAACGTATCTAAGGTGATGCTAGTTTCGTCATATACATCAACAATGTGATTAAGTTGCTGACTGATACTGGCATGAACACGCTTATTAATTTGACTGTTCCGGGGGACGGAGTCTTTATCTGCGTCTTCTATCATTATTAGCAGGTTAACGCTATCAGCAGCATAGGTGTATGAGAACACTCCAAGGGTGAAAGATAGTACGATAATTTTTGATAGCCAATTCATGCACGGTTCCTTAGTTTTACCCATTAACAAACATTACCTATGGATATGCAAAACTTAGGATAGTTTTTTGGTATGTGAAGTAAAATCCTCAGCCATTTAAACATAATTTATTGAATTGGAGTAATACTGAGTAAAAACCGTCTATTGAATTAGCATGGATCCTGAGTTCTCAATTTTAACAGGTCACTCGCGTCAAATGATCATACTGATGTGTATATTGATTATGAGCTAACTCTAAATTGTATTTATGTTCGCCCCGCCATCCTTGGCAGTTGCGTATAGTCAGTTGATTAGAAGCGATAGGCTGCTTGTAAAGCCACTGTTCGGCCAGGTTCAACCCACATTGCATACATACCAGCAGGCGCGAATGACATGTCTGTACTGTAGCTTGAAGTTACTTGATCTGTCAGGTTTTTACCTACTAAAGCGATTGACCAACCTAGGTTGTAATCACTCAATTCTACCCTTAAGTCAACTTTTCCATATCCTGATTGCTCAGTGAATGGGTTTAAATCGTAATTGGTGTAATAACTTGATTTAAAGTTTGTTTGTAGATTGATATTTAGCTCTAAGTCGCCGCTTAGAACATGCCAATAATCCAATGCTAAATGGCCGCTAAATTCAGGGGCATAGGCACCAGGCTTACCAGAAAAATCACAGGTAACTCCATTGGCTTCAACGTTGTCCGGCAAGAATTGCGCACTCTTAAAGCATTTGGCTCCACTGAATTCATCCCAAGTGAAATCTAAGTAGGCGAGATTCCCCGATAGTGTGAAACCGCCAGGTAAAAGCCAGCGCCCATCCAATTCAATACCTTGGCTACTAGAGCGCCCGCCATTTTCGACATAGAACCCAGCCACGCCATCGAATACCGATGTTTGCATATTTTTAAAGTCCATATTGAACAGAGCAAAGTTTAAATCTAAGGTGCCATCCAACAAGGTTAACTTAGTACCTAGTTCATAACTGGTTACTTCTTCTGCGTCAAACTGCCAGTCTTTTGCTAAGTTGGCTCGCGCATCGTAACCGCCCGATTTAGTGCCCGTTGCCGCAGAAAAATACACCATACCCTGCTTAAAAGTGCGACTGACGGTTAATGATGGGTCAAAAGCGGTTTCGCTAAGCTTACCGTTTACGCTATGTATCTCTAGCCCAAGATTGTTTTTAAGAATATTCAAATAGACATCGGTTGGCAGCATATTCGGCGCACCCATTGCCTGCACTGCACCGGGTACATTAATAATATCAATTTGTTCAACAGGTAAACCACTACTGAGTTCAACCATGCCTAAGTCGCGTTTAGCTTCTTTGTCTTCTTTGGAATAGCGTAGACCTAAGGACGCCAGCCAATGGTCATCTAATTGATAGTCGAGTTTTGTAAAAATGGCTTGGGTGTCGCTGTCTCCGGAATATTGTCTGGGACCCAAGGCATTTAATGGATAGATCCGATATTGTTCATCAAATGCTAAATCGGTAGATTGAACATATACCCCAGCGATAAAGTTAAAGGCACCATCAAATTCTGAACTTAATCGCAATTCTTGACTAATTTGCTCAAAATTCTCATCACTATCTTGTCTGTAGGTCAGTGGCGCAGGACCATGGTCGCCATCATTACTTTGCAGCATACTGTATTCCTGCCAACCCGTGACACTCGATAACGTGAGGTTTTTAAACTGCCAGTCGGCGGTCAGGGTTAGGTAGTCTGCTTGATAGTCACCGTATTCATCTTCGCCCAATGCCGCATTACCTTTATACAAGTCGTCATCAAGCTTATATTGGTTTATGTCTGCAAAATAGGCTGGTAGTGTCAACCCCATTAACACAGGTTCTGCTACGGGCTGGCTTGGTGCTATGCCTACATTTGATTCATCATCGTGCTGATAAGATAAAAATATTTCTAGGGTGTCACTGGGCTGCCAAGCAAAACTGACACGTGCAAAAGTGGCGTCTCTTGCTACTTCGTCACGGTTAGCTAAAGAATTATGAAAATAACCATCGTGATCGAGGACTTTGACAGTCGCCAGTACTTGTAGATTGTCGCTCAGAGGGGCACTAACAGCCGCATCCAAAGTATAGCCATTGTTGAATTCATAATTTGCACTGATATAACCACTTAAGTCTTCGGTTGGGCGACGGGTGGTGACGTTTAAGGCGCCAGCTGTGGTATTTTTACCGAACAAAGTTGATTGTGGACCACGCAACACCTCAAATCTTTCTAGATCAACAAAGGCACTGCGCATTTGGTAAGCCCTACCTCGGTATACACCATCTACATAAGTACCTACGGTTTGTTCAAAACCTTGATTAGGCCCCGAACCCAGCCCGCGCATGGTAATGTTAAATCCCTGACCAGTCTGGCTGATATCGAAGTTGGCGACCTTGTCAGCTAGCTCTTCATTATCACTTATATTTTGTTTGAGTAGTTGCTCACCTGCTATTGCAGTGACTGATATGGGCACATCTTTAATGCTTTGGGTACGTTTTTGAGAGGTCACCATGATGACCTCTAATATTTGTTCTTTATCTTGTACCTGGGCCGCCACTGGAATTGCCAGGGTTGTGATTAATGCTAAAGCAACTGATTGATTTAATGTTGTTTTTTTCATAATGCCTCTGAGTGTTATTGGTCGAATAACTGACTGGCAGTTTTGAGCAATAACAAACCACCAACCAATAAAAGAACTGAAAAGACAACGCGAGTAAACTGCTGTTGACTCACTTTGTGGTGTAGAAAATTTCCAAGTAAAGCGCCGACAAAAACAACAGGTACTAACATTGCAATGTGTGCTGCCTGTTGTTGTAACTTGCCAGATATCGCAAACCATATTGTCAGAGCACCATTGAGGGACAGCCATACGCTGATTAATGTGGCTCGGAATTGAGTTTTATCTAGGCCGCTCTTTGCGCAGGCATATACCAACAAGGGGCCGCCCGATGCAAATAAACCATGGGTAATCCCAGCAAAAAAAATCAACATCCTGCGTAACAGCGAACCATGGTTTGTAGCTTGAATTTGCGCTAACGAACGCACCGCAAACCAACAAATAAGTAACGCCAATATTCCTTTGCTATAAAGTTCAGGCAACTGTCCTGTCAGCAAAACACCAATCAAGGTTCCCAGCGCCATAAATGGCAGTATCTGAGTAAACAAAAAACCACGAGCAATATGACTGCGTAGCTGCCATACCAAAGGAGCGGTCATCAGAATGTTTAATGGAACTAACCATTGCACCAGAGTCGGAATGTCCATGACTAAAGCGCCGATAGACAGTGCCACTACAATACTGCCAAATCCGGTCATTGCTTCGATGGTAAAGGCGATAAATACACCTATCGCAACTACGAAAAATGTCATTGTTTGGTCTGCAGTTCACTGGAAAATTTATTGCGCATTAACCGCAAGTAAAGATCCGGAAACAACCGATACAAAATACTGGATAAATTAGTGAAAACATCCGGGAATAAGCGCGCTTTATTTTGTTTGATCGCACTAATAATTAAATTTGCCATCCACATACTGGTGCGCATTTTTCCCACCATCGAACGCTTGTGCGCAGCTTTATGTCCGCGGCCATCTAGTGCATTTTGTTCTATAGGGGTATCCAAAAAACTTGGATATACCATCAATATCGATACACCTTCTGCATGGACTTCGGCACGTAAAGTCTCAAAATACTGGTGTAATGCTGATTTTGCAGCGCAATAACCGGCGCGTGCTAAAACTGGCATCCAGCCAGCCATCGAACCAATGTTAACGATCTTACCGTTGGCTTTGCATAATAATGGCAACAGTCCTTGGGTTAATTGCACCGGTGCAAGATAGTCGACATGCATGATTTTACGAATAACATGGTGTTCAGTTTGTTTGGCAAGTGAACGGTGAGTGATCCCTGCATTGTTGATAAGTAAGTCGACTTGCGAAAGTTTGCTATTGAGTGTTTGGAGCAGAGTACTAATAGCGTCGCAGTCTGCTAAATCACAACTAAAGTGTAATGCTCCATCTAAGCTAAGAGTCTGCTCATATAGACGCTCCTCGTTAACATCAATCAATACTAGTTGGTGGCTTAGGTGAAGCTGGCGCGCAAGATCCAACCCCAGCCCTGAAGCGGCACCAGTAATAACGGCTATTGGTTTTGAATTGTTAGCTACGGATTGAGTCATTAGAGCTGCTCGTGATTGTGGGTAAGGTAAAAATCAAAGACTTCTCGACTAGATTTGGCTGGGATATAACCAAAGTCTTCTTTAAGTGCTCGATTATCCAATACTGGACGATAGCGTAAAAAATCAAGCTGCTTTGCGCTGTAGTTAGTTAGGCCAAAGGTATGCCCAATTGTGAGTGCCAGCTTAAGTAGCCAGGGGGATAACTGAAGTAATGGTTTATTTAATGCGTCAGCAATATCAGCTAGGGTCATAGCACCATCGCCAGCAAGATTAAATTGGCCAGTTTTACTTTCACAAACGCCTTGGCGGATAATATCGACCACATCTTCATCCCAAATAAACACAAAGGGTGAAGTTGAGCCTTTTACAGCCAAAATTCGCTTTTGATTAAACAAATTAGTGATTTGATTTTGGGTGGTTTCCCCCAACACTGTCCCAGGACGTAACACCAACTGTTGCAATGCCGGATGACTGCTACGGTATTGTGCCAACATTTCTTCAACTAAACGTTTGTGGTAACTGTAGGCAAAACTATCATTGCCTCGTAGGGGGTCTTGTTCGGTTAGCCAAGCAGGATTGTCGGCATGATAACCATAAGCTGCGCCGCTGCTCGTAACCGTAAAATGTGTCACACCGCCAGCTACGGAAGCATCCAGAACATTGCGAGTACCATTAACATCAATGTCATAATCTCTTTGATGATCGTCGCTAGCTTGCATCACACTAGCCAGATGTATTACATGGGTGATTTGATGGGTGTTTATCAACTCACCTATGGCTTTGTCTCGTATATCCATCTGCTGATAATGGTAGTGCGATGGATTGGCCGAGCGAATGTCCACGCCAACAATATGATGCTGCTCAGCGAGACGATTAATCAAGCGCTGGCCAATGTAGCCCTCACTTCCCGTAATTAAAATATTAAGACTCATATAAAACCTGCTTTTTGTTTTTGCATTGACGAGCGTCACGACGGTCAAGATATTGCCAAGTTAAGCTCAGTCCCATGCCAGAAATTAGATGCCAGATCCCCCACGCAGCGGCGATGATTGCCATAGCGGTTTGATCTGCGAAAAAAGTAAAGATGATCCCAAGTCCGAGGCCTGAGTTTTGTAAGCCGACTTCTAGGGTTATTGCTCGTCTGTCTGCTTTTTTTAGGCCTAAGGCTCGCGCTGAGCCCCAACCAACGGCCAGAGCCATTGCGTTGTGGATAATCACGGCAAGAACAAAGATGCTGGCGCCACTAATAAAACGTTGCCAGTTCATGGTCAGGGAAATTGTAACGAAACTGAACAAAGCAATAAGTGAAGCCACTCGGAAAAAGGGCTCACTACGACTCGCAAAACGTGGAAAATAATTAGCACACAAAAGCCCCGCAGCCAGCGGAAGTGCTAATACCAGCAGTATTATTGTCAGCATATCGGTGGTAGAAACCGAGATAGATTGCAGTAGTTCTTGAGTATGTGGATTGAGATCGGCGTAAAACATAAAATTAAAGGGGGTTAGAACACAAGCCAACACACTGGCAACCCCTGTCATGCTTACAGACATAGCAGTATTGCCATTAGATAAGTACGTCATCAGATTAGAAAAGCTACCGCCGGGGCAGCAGCTAACTAAGATTAGTCCAAGGGCAACCTCACTCGGCATGGGGATTAACCAGGTTAATCCGCAAGTCATGGCCGGCAATAAGATAAATTGCGCTGCTAGACCAACCGCCGGACCTTTAGGTTGACTAATGACCCTTTTAAAATCAGCGGTAGTTAGGCTAAGTGCAATGCCAAACATCATCATGGCCAGCACTGCATTAAGCACAAACAGAGTTAAAGCAGACATCTAAACACCGTGGTTCAATTGACGCATTTCGCTGGCAATAGCTTCAAGATATGTTGCTTTGTGCACATAATAGGCCATGCGTTCGAGTTCTAAATAGTGCATGCCACCGTCAACCCGAATGCCAGACTTTGTTTTGACCTTATTAAAAAACAGTTCTGCTGCTTTAGGATTATCCTGTTGTAGTCGAATAACCTTAGCCACTAATTGCGCTTGATTATCCCGTCCTTGCCAACCTAATCCTGAAGCTTCTACCATGCCCATCACGAACAGATTGTTATGCAAAGGATTGAATACGTTTAGGTACAACTGGGGCGCATCTTTATGCCAGTTGAGATGCTGTTTTTCGATAAATGGGTAATGCAACTTATAACCGGTTGCTTGCAAAATTAAGTCATATTCTCCTTGTTCGCCATTTGAAAACATTGCCCCGTCTGGAGTTAATGTCTCAATGTTTGGTCGAACGGTAATATCGCCATGCCCTATATGGTGTAGAAACAAAGAATTGACTACCGGATGTGATTCATACATTCGGTAATCAGGATCTGGCAAACCGTAACAACTAGGCTTACCAGAAATAAGCTTCACCAACAGGCCATCGAGCGCTTGCTTTAAACGGTTTGGTAAACGAATTTTTCCACCAAGGGTATCGGTTGGTCGTCCGGCAATAAACTTAGGTAAAAAATAATAACCTCTTCGCACAACCATATCGACGGACTTGGCACGATGTACTGCGTCAACCGCAATATCACATCCGCTATTGCCACAACCGACAATAAGTACCCGTTTGTCGGCGAAAACATCGGCACTGCGGTATTCACTGCTGTGCATCATTTGCCCCGAAAACTGACCTTTAAAGGTGACTTCATTAGGATGGTGAAGTGTTCCATTTGCAAGCAACAAACCACTAGCGAGTAATTCATGGGTTTGGTCATTTTGACGATAAACTATGCGCCAGTTATTTCCTTCACACTCCACTTTTTCTACCCAGCAGCCAAAGCGGTAATGACTGTTGAGATCAAAATGATTGGCATACTCCTGAAAATATTTTTTTAGCTGATCATGACGAGGATAAGTCGCCACACTTTCAGCCATTGGAAAATCATCAAACTCAGTCATTTTTTTTGAAGATATGAGATGGGCAGAGTCATACATTGTGCTAGTTGGGCTATCGATATCCCATAATCCGCCCACGTCACTATTGGCCTCCAGACCAATTACCTCAATGCCTTGCTCTTTGAGCCGGCGAACCGTACACAACCCCATAGGGCCTGCACCGATGACTACATATGGATTCATTTTTAACTACTCATTAAAGAATATGCGAACGATGTTAACAATTTGATTACAATAGAGCTCAGGTAAGACAGGACAACTTACTGGTTAATTTGGGACAGGGTGATAAAAGTCAGTTAAGCTAATAATAAATATGTGGAGATTGATAATGGACGCCAGCGTTACTCAAAACTTTACCCGCGCGATCATGCGACACTTAGAACAATTGGGTATTCAACTAAATCCGCAGCTTAAACAGCAAATCAACAAGTATGATGACGCGTCACGTTTGCCTATGGTATTGCAAGATGCATTATGGCAGAGCCTAGAAGACCAAAATGACAGTAGCCTTGGTCTTAATATTGGTTTGGCTATTCTGCCACAAAGTCTTGATACTATGGGGTTTTTACTTCTTAGTAGTCCTTCGTTAGGCGAAGCCGTTAACAGCTTGGTTGATTACTCTTCTTTGGTTGGTGAAGGGGGAGCTTTCAGCAAATCTCACAGCAAACAAGGCTGGAAACTTTGCTATGAAGCCAAGTTTACTGTTGCTGCATCACTTCGTATTGAAGCTATTCTGGCCAGTAGTGTCGCCAGCGCACGCTGGATATCGGGAAAAAATATCGCTCCAGTAGCCGTGTATTTGAAACATTCAAGACAAGCTGATTTAGCTTTGTACGATCGCGTATTTATGGGGGCTCAGATATATTTTGGGCATACTAAAAACGCTATTGTGTATACCGATGAAGACTGGAATTTTAAACAGCGGGAAGTCAACCCTGCCGTTCACACCCAAATGCTCGAACTTGCAAAACAACAGTTATCCCAGTTGCAGCCAAAAAACTTTCCTGCCAAGGTAATAGCATTGTTGACCCGACAACCATGGTTATCAAAAGCACAAGTAGCAAGCACCTTGGCCATTAGCGAACGCACGTTATCAAGAAAGTTATTGGCAGAAAATTTGAATTTTCAGTCAATTGTCCATGATATCAAAAAACAATATGCACTTGAGCAAGTTGTCAAAGCCAGCACGACTCAAGCAGGCTTGGCTGAATATCTTGGTTATCATGACGAAAGTGCTTTTGCCAAAGCTTTTAAACGCTGGACCGGCATGGGATTTCGCCAATATCGACTACATTATTGCAGCTAGTTTAACTGCAATGGTGGGGGCATCGCTCTAATTTTCTAAAACAACAGCTCGTCAAATGTTAACCACTACTAGGCTGCAGTTAATTAGCCTTAAGCACATCGATAATTTAGTAAGGGAAACCTTGAACATTAAGTCTAGTGCTATAAATACCTGCGCTTAAACAAGCGGCGTCGCCACATTGGCGTACCTTGCTACCGTCTAATGGATCCGTCAAACCTGTCACATATAAGGTACGGCCATCTTCGCCGCCAAAGGCAATGTTTGTGACTATGTGGATCCCAGGCACGGTTAATACTCCTATTTCATCATAGTTCTTATTTAAGACCACTACTAACTGATCGTCATTTCTAGTAGCTGATTTACGAGTGGTTGTGACATAAATATTGCCACTGCAATCCTTGCCTAAGCCATCAATAGGGGTATTCAGAATTTGTTTCGGTTTGGAGACTCGTCCCGACTTTAATTCAAATGCCCACAGCCCAGCAATGCCGCCAACGATCAATTGTTTTTGATCCAGTGACAAGGTTATACCATTTGGTTTATCCCGAAGAGCCGGAACTAACTCGGTCACTAGTGTTGGGTTAACCTTACCATCGGCACTAACGCGATAAATACGTTGACCAGGAACTTGAGAACCTGGTTCACCGCCTCCTTGAGTTAGAGTCACGTCAATATTAGAGGGAGTATTCCAGTTAGGGTCTGTGAAAAATATGGAGTTGTCATCAGCAATCGTTAGGTCGTTTGGTGAGTTAAAACGTTTATCTTCATAATGACTAACAATTGGCGTGATTTTTTTACTTTGCCAATCGATATAAACAATTGACCCGTCAAGCTGTCGGGTTGCAACTAAATTGTCTTTAGAATCGATCGCCAGTCCATTAGTACCAGCTAAGGTATCATCTAGCCACACTTGAGGCTTAGTGCCAGGAACCCAGCGCCAGATGGTACTCTGGTTAGATAAAATAAAACCCCGTTCGTTGGGTTGATGAGATCCTAAGTTTGAATAATACAATGCACCATCATGCCAAAGTGGACCTTCAACATTGTTTGTTCCTTGGTACACCAATGGGATATTTTGCTCTCGGGTTAAACTCACATCGCTCAGATCAAGTTGAACCTGATCTGAATTTGTTGAGCAATATTTAACATTGGCTGTATCAACTTGCTCGTCGTGAGCTGCCGCGACGAAATTGATCATAAACGAGGTGAATAAAAGTGAGAGCGGGAGTTTTTGACGGCTTAAAGCAATAACCTTAATTTTTGTTATTATTGAGCTTCTAATATTTCCTAACGTGGATGTTCCCATCAATTATTCCTTGTCTATTTTGTAAATTAAGATGTTATTTTGAAAAACTATCCTAAGCATCTGGTCATTATTTTGTTTAGTGAGTCAATCTACATTAAGTCATTTGTCATTTTCACGGCTATTTAATCTACATTGACTTAAAGACAAATACTACAGAGTCACGTTATGAATTTTTGTTATTCCCTTATTTATATTAAGAATTCAAAGCGGCAAAGTTTGCTATGTTTCAACTTCAAATTATTTATCTAGGTATTCAATGTAATCCACCCAAATATTTAGATCTATTTCACAATATTTACAGTGGATAATTTCTAAGTTATTACTATAAATTTCTATTCCACTGAAGTCCCAAAAAGCGCTATTGCTAGACCCAGAAGACCAAGAGCTGCGAACCCTGTTCCTTTATACGTGATGCCACTTTCTGAGTAACTTCCCTTTGCTGCTATAAACGCTTGAAGAGCATAATAAAGCGCAAAGGCACGTGATGCGTAACTTATTATCTCAAATATGCTCATCGCCCAAGTTAAGACTAATCCAATACTAACTAAGATGGCATAACCGGTTCTTGGGGTAATCCATCCTTTAGTCAGTTCCGCGATAAGGCCACCGGACCCGCCTGTGTCCGCAACCGCGGCACTGAACTGAGCACTTATTGCGGCAACAATCAAAAGCAACGGCAAAATTGGCGCAACTACCGCCATAAGGTCGATAATCGCGGTTTCACTTAACACTAAATTTTCAGGAATAAAAACGTAGCTTAGAAAAGCAATGTATATCATATAGATAGCTGTTGAGATCCATTGCGCCCATTGCATCGAGCGGATCCTCGTAAGGGGTTGGTATTCGTCTCCAAGATACCGAGATGTCTCAAATCCTTGTACTGTCACTAGCAAACCAGCGACCAGCGCAATTGCTTGCCAACCCGACACAGTGGCAGATCCTCTCACGAGTTCATGTGCGACAGCTTTGTCGATAAAGAACCATCCAAGTCCAAACAAAAGACCTGCAATGATTGAAAGTTTCACTCCGACTGTTATCTGTTCCATACGCTCCAGCGCTTGAAATCCTTTGGTCCACCCCACTATCAGTACTAAAACAAAGACGCCACTTGTCACTAGTTGCGCATGGAATGCATCGTTTAGCGACGTAAGACTGACAGCAAAGGATCCAAGTAGATTCAGATAATAAGCTACCGAAATAATGTATGCGAAGGCCAACGCCCAAGAAGAGAGTGTTTCAAGTTTCTCCTCGAAAACACTCCTTAAACCGCTATATGCAGCAAGCCTTACGATATTGAAGCGGATCGCCGCACCAAACAGGTAAGCAAAAATACATAGGGCAACCATAATTAGCGGCGCATATTGTCCGAACGACGCTACCAGAATTGGACCAAGTACTAAAAATCCACTACCAATAATTGAGGCTAAGGGGGTAATGGCCGCGCGCCAAAGCAAGGCATTGGCTACTTTGGGATAAAGTAACAACGCAGCAGTGGCAAGAGCCACCAGAATAATTAGGTAATTAAGCATTAAATGTATTAGCTTTTTGTCTTTTGCACACTTGTATAATGGAGTACAGGCAGGAAATGAAAAACAACATGGTGAGCGAATAATTTTTTTGAGGGGAGCAGTGCGGGAAGAGTAAGCGCTATAACTGACCTATGCAACTGGCGTTTGTTTTTAGTCTGTTTAGGACAGGTGAATTGCATGCTCTAATCGCCTATTCAAAGAATAGTCTCTATCACCAGATGGTATTGGGAGTGAATATAGTCGCTAACCGTTTGCGGTTTCATTATTAAAATCGATATATTTAACCTGGACTCTAGCTATTTAAGGGTAATTGTATTTCGACTTTCAGACCACCAGAGTGATGATTAGTGAGGGTTAATGTCCCGCCGTGTGATTTGACAATGGCTTCAGCAATACTCAGCCCTAAACCTATGCCCCCTGTATCGCCATTACGTGACTGTTCAAGTCGATAAAATGGCCGCAACACCGATTCTAACTGTTCTTGTGGTATACCTGTGCCGTTATCTATTATTGCTATTGAAGCGTAATCATTATTCGTTGAGATACTCACTTGTGCGGCATCTGCATATTTTATGGCGTTATCAATAATGTTCTGTAAACAACGGCGGATTTCAGTAGGGCGGCAGGTTAGGTTTGTCGAACTACCGTCATATTGATAACTGACTGGCAGGCCTTCATCGGCTAAATCCGAGCATAAACTTTCTACCAAAGCGTTAATGTTAACACTACGCATGGCTTCATTTGGATTCTGACCTCGTAAAAAGTCGAGTACTGACTGGATCATCTGCCGCATATCAGTGACTACTTTAAGCATGCCGATACGTTCATGTTCGTTTTCTAACAAATCACTTCTTAGCTGTAAGCGGGTCACTGCCGAACGTAAATCATGGGAAATGGCCGCCAACATTTCACTCTGGCTATTGAGCAGGTTGGCTAAACGTTCTTGCATAGTATTAAATGCCTTGGCCGCCATTGATATTTCTTTGGCGCCGCTTTCATCTAAGGGAGGATTGTTAATATCCATGCCTATGTGGTTCGCGGCATTGGCCAGCTTTTCAATAGGTGCTACGGTTTTTTGGATCAAATACCATGCAAGTATTAAGGCCACAACACCTTCAAGTAATATGTAGAAAATGACAGAATCCTGCAACAAAGACTGACTCTCTGGCAACACAGAATGAAAAGTGATCTTTTGCTCGTTGGCAAAGTTAATCTGGATAAGAACATCAAATCCTTGACGTAAAGTGGTACGCCTATCCAGTAGAGGAGTATTTTTAAAACTTCGAACACAGACTTGTGCATCAATATCTTGTAGTTTTGAAAATGCCTTGTCGAGCTTTGTGGAAATTTTTTCAGTAAAGTCATTTTGTTGGCAAGCGACTTCACTGATTGCAATAATATCTGGAAACAACGATAGAAACTGGGTTTCTGCGGCGGCTAAAATTTGCTGACGATCTTGCTGTGGAAAACTATAAGCTAAATCCACAATACCAATCACTCTATCAGCTAAATCTGTGGCTTCAGTGGACAAAACAACGTTGTCTCGGTTATGTTCGAAAATAATTAATGTGATCATTTGCGACAAAATAAACACAGTACATAAAATTAAAGTGGTACGGATTTTAAGACTCATTGACCGCCCATACTCACAATGTTTCTACATCACAAGTGAAGAGATATCCTGTTCCCCATGAAGTTTTTATAATCTCTGGTTTTTTGCCATCATCGCCTAATTTACGTCGTAGGCGGCTGACATGTGAGTCGATACTGCGATCAAAAGGGGTGCTATTTCTACCTTTGGTTAAATCCAATAATCTATCCCGTGATAACGGGATCCGCGGATTTTGTACAAAAGTTAATAATAATTGTGTCTCGCTGGTAGATAGTGGCGTACTTGTTCCTGTGGCATCGAAAATTTCCATTTGGCTAGGTTTGAAACTCATACCGGCGAATCGATACACGCCTTTTCCAGTTTGCACATGACCTGATTTGACTCGTCGCAGTACCGCTTTAATCCGCGCAATCAGCTCACGTCGCCCAAAGGGTTTTACAATATAATCATCAGCACCGAGCTCTAATCCGACGACTCGGTCAATTTCTTCATCTTTAGCGGTAAGCATGATAACGGGTGGCATATTTTGATCGGCGCAGAGTTGTCGACAAAGTTCAAAACCATCGGTGCCTGGCAACATGACATCAAGCAAAATTATATCGGGCTTTTTCTTGCTCATTATTTGCCACATATCTTCACCGTCAACTGCACTGCTGGCTGAGTAACCTTCGGCTTCCAGTAATTGCGAAACCAGTTCACGAATGTCCTGATTGTCATCAACAATCAATACGCTAGGTGATATCGATGGACTTGTTGGATTGATCATGTAGTGCCGGGATCCTTTGTGTTGTTATCTTTGAGCAGGCTGCAAGCTTTAACATACAACACAACCATTCAAAAACATATGCGCTGAACGCGTTGCGACACTTTTTTACACTTTTGACAATCTTTTGCAATGGTAACAATGCAAGAATTCGTGCACACACTTAGTTTTTAAAATTAAGGAGAAGATCATGTTGAAAACCATATTAGTGCAAATTTCACTGGTTATTATGTTGATGGCGGGCAGCCCTTTTTATGCCCAAGCCATAGAAAAAATGAGTGCGGCTGATTTACAAGCTGTTTGCCAAGCGTTTGATAATAACAGTGAGTCTATGACAATCGATAAGGATCAATCACTTTGTGCAATGTATCTCAAAGGTTATCTGGCTGGAGAGAAACTATACCGCGCCGAGAAAATACCTGCAGCGACCTTTCGACAAAAAGCATTAGAGTCTCGTGCTGGTGGATTATTAGAAAAATATCAATTAGCGGACGATGTTAGTTATTGCATTCCTAAGTCCTCAACCATTAAAGATATTGCCTTACTCATTAACAAGCAGAAACCTGCTAGCGATTCTTCAGCAGAAAGCTTGATAAAAAATGTATTAAAACAGAACTTTCAATGCAGCGAATAATGATAATAGCTATTCATCACTCAATGATTGTCCACCATTTATCCGCGGCATTAAAATTATTGCTTCAATCGAAAAATAGGGTGGGGATGTTATGAACAAACACACTATTAGTCTGTTTTGTATTCTTGCGGTTTTATGGTTGTTCAACTCAGGAATATATACGCCGCTACTATTAATACTGGGGTTAGTGTCTATTGGCTTTGTTATATGGCTTTCGTTACGTATGGGCATAATTGATGACGAATCCCAACCTTTACAGCTAAGCCGTAAATTACCCGCTTATTACTTTTGGCTTATCAAAAAAATTATCCAAAGCAATATTGATGTAGTGGTACTCGTCTGGCGTGGCAATGGCGCTATTAGCCCTTGTGTGGCGACCTTACCTATTGGACAACAAAGTGAAATAGCTAAAGTTATATATGCTAATTCGATCACCCTTACCCCCGGTACAGTGGCGATGAATATTGAAAATAATTCGGTGTTAATTCATTCATTAACGACTCACAGCATGGAAGAACTGAGAGAGGGTGACATGGCTCGTCAAGTCAGCCGGTTGGAGATGTAAATGTTAATTATGTTAGCGGTTGTATTGTTAACTGTGATGGTGATGGCATTAGCCAGAGCTTTGCTGGGACCCAGCATCTATGATCGCATTTTAGCGGTTAATTTGTTTGGCACTAAAACAGTGTTGTTAATTGCTGTTATGGGGTTTTTATTTGGTCGTCCTGATTTTCTTGATATTGCGCTGGTGTATGCGCTGATTAACTTTATTAGCATCATAGGTGTGTTGCGTTATTTCGAATATAGCGACAGCAAACGCATCGAAGGAGAGCCATGATGGAATTGCTTCTTGATTTGATATCGGCTGTCTGTTTTATTTTAGGAGCATTGCTCATATTGTCAGGTGGTGTTGGCATTCTGCGCTTTCCCGACTTTTTCACCCGTATGCATGCTGCAGGGATCACAGAAACCTTGGCAACCAGTCTGATCCTGATTGGATTAATGTTGATTGCCGGTTGGGGATTGGTGCTGTTCAAATTAGTGCTGATATTGTTATTTATTCTGCTCACTAGTCCTACAGCCAGCCATGCTTTGGCTAAGTCTGCGCTGCACGGAAAACTCAAACCTATTCTTCACAACGAGCATTCAAAATAGTTGCTCAGACGATAGTCTTTTTTAGCGATTTTAAGGAGAGATGAGATCTTACAGGTTTTCGATATTATATTGCTACTGCTCTTGGTTGTGACTGCCATTGCCATTGCGCGTACTACTGATCTCTTTGCTGCGGTGATGCTAAGTGGTATCTACGGATTAGTGTCAGCCAGTTTTTTTGTGGCGCTGGATGCCGTTGATGTTGCCTTTACTGAAGCTGCTGTAGGGGCGGGGATTTTTCCACTATTGATGCTGGTGGTGCTTGGCGTCACGGGACGTTATGAGAAAACCGCTTTAAAACCCCAAAAAGCTGCGCTTATGAAAAAAGTGGCTGTGGTTATTACTATGGTGATAACTGGAGGTTTATTGATATTAGGTACTATGGATATGCCGGCTTTTGGAGATCCCGAGGCTCCGGCGCAGCAACACGTCAATATTCGCTACATTGAGCAATCTCCAGAGGAGATTGGCATACCTAATATGGTTACTTCAGTTTTAGCCAGCTATCGTGGCTATGACACACTTGGGGAAGTCCTCGTTATATTTACTGCTGCTATGGGTGTCTTGGCTTTGTTTTCTAGCCAACTTTTTGTGACACGTAAATTATCAGTCAAGATTAAAAAAGACGATATGCATGATCACAACGTACTGCGGATTGTCAGCAAGATCTTGATCCCATTAATTTTATTGTTTGCTTTTTATGTGCAGTTTCATGGTGAGTATGGCCCTGGAGGTGGTTTCCAAGCGGGAGTTATCTTTGCGGCAGGGATTATTCTCTACACCATGCTGTATGGATTAGATAAGGCCAGACAAGTGATTAAACCCGGTGTTTTGCGAGTGCTTTGTGCCTTGGGTGTCTTTATCTATGGATGTACAGGTGTGGTTAGCATGTTGTCAGGGGGCAATTTCCTTGATTATTCGGTACTGGCTAGTGATCCGATTATCGGTCAACACCTTGGGATCTTGGTTATTGAATTGGGAGTTGGTATCACAATCGCCGCTGGGATGATTTTGATTTTCTTTGCCTTTTCTCATCAGGCTGAGTCTCAGCTAGGGGAGGAATAATGTTTTTTGACTTATACAATTATTGGATAGTCTTCGTTTTAATGATGATCGGTTTATATATGGTTATAAACCAAAGCAACCTGATTAAAAAATTGATTGGGCTGAATATTTTTCAAACATCGGTATTCATATTTTATATCAGTGTAGGCAAGGTAAACGGAGGTAGTGCACCGATTTTCTCGAGTACAGAAACCCTTTATTCTAATCCATTACCCCATGTACTTATCCTGACGGCTATTGTGGTCGGTATCGCCACCATGGCGCTAGCGTTGGCGCTGGTAGTCAGGATCAAAAAGGCTTACGGCACAGTGGAAGATTCTGAATTACAGGAGAAGGATCCCAAGTGTTAGATCATTTACCTATTTTACAAGTGATTGTGCCCTTGTTGGCTGCACCTGCTTGTCTGTTATTAAATAAACCCAGGATATCTTGGTTGTTTGCTTGTTTTGCAGCTGTGATTTCACTGCTAATCAGTGCCGCATTGCTGAATCAAGTGCAACATAGTGGTGTTATCAGTTACATGCTCGGTGGCTGGGAAGCCCCTTGGGGAATTGAATATCGTATTGATTTACTGTCAGCCTATGTATTACTGATAGTCAGCGCAATCGGCACTATTGTTTTGCTGGCCGCGAATACGGGTATCCGTAATGAAATTGATGAAGACAAACAAAGTCTATTTTATGTGCTGTATTTACTTTGTATGGCGGGTTTATTAGGTATTGTTGCTACAGGCGACATATTTAATGTGTTTGTGTTTTTAGAAATATCTTCACTGGCTACTTATGCATTAGTGGCTTTTGGCCGTGATCGCCGCGCGCTGCTGACGGCTTACCAATATTTAATTGTTGGTACTATAGGTGCCACCTTTTTGTTGATGGGTATAGGTTTGTTATATAGCTTAACCGGTACCTTAAATATGCAAGATATTGCTAATCGCCTGCCATTGGTTAGTGAAACCAGCACGGCTTATACCGCCTTTGTGTTTATGATTGTGGGTGTTGCGTTAAAGCTTGCTTTGTTTCCGCTGCATCTATGGCTACCCAATACTTATACTTATGCCCCTTCGATCGTTACCGCTTTTTTAGCGGCGACCGCTACAAAAGTCGCGATATATCTGTTGATCCGTTTGCATTTCTCAATCTTCGGAGATGATTTTGGTGGCGGTGTGATCCAGACCGTTTTTATCGCCCTTGGGCTGCTGAGTGTGTTTGTTGCTTCTACAGTTGCTATTAAGCAGCCGAACATAAAACGTTTATTTGCTTATTCCAGTGTCGCGCAAATTGGTTACATGATCATTGGTATCGGCATTGGTACTAGCCTTGGATTACAAGGAACCTTATTACATTTGTTTAATCATGCGTTGATGAAAGGGGCTTTGTTTCTAGCGCTGGCTGCTGTTGTTTACCGTATTGGAAGTACAGATCGCGCTTGTTTTAATGGCTTAGCTAAACATATGCCTTGGACTATGGCTGCGGTTGTTATTGCAGGCTTAAGTCTAATTGGTGTTCCTCTTACTGTCGGTTTTATCAGTAAATGGTATTTGGTACTCGCTAGTTTACAAAGTGGGCTTTGGCCGGTGGCATTACTGATAGTAATAGGCTCATTGTTGGCGGTTTATTATGTATGGACATTGGTAGAGAGTGCCTATTTTGGCAAAGCAGATCCCTCATTAAATTCAGCGTCCTCGCCACCCATCAAAGAAGCACCCTTAGGTCTACTGATCCCCTTGTGGATATTGGTATTAGCCAATGTGTATTTTGGAATAGACACACGACTTCCCCTAGAAGCCAGTGCTCAAGCGGCTAATATGCTGATGGGAGCAGGCCAATGAATTTATCTGCCGAAATGTTGATCCAGCTTATTATTCTATTACCTCTAGCGGCAGCTGCTGGGGTATTGGTAATGCATCGCCATCCTAATATCAGAGAGGCAATATCTTTAACCATAGCGGTTAGTGTTTTTATATTAGTTTACACCTTGTACCAGCAAATCATCAGCGGTCAAACGGCGATGGTGACTTGGACAACTATCCTACCTGGGCTCAGTATCAGTTTTAAAACCGAAGCATTAAGTGTGTTATTTGCGCTTATCGCTAGTTTCTTATGGATTGTCACTACCTTATATGCCATCGGTTATATGCGTAGCCACGAAGAACAAAATCAAACCCGATTCTATACGTTTTTTGCTATATCTATAGCGGCTGTAATGGCCATCGCATTTTCTGAAAACTTGTTCACTCTGTTTATCTTTTATGAAGTGCTGACACTGGCGACTTATCCGCTGGTCACTCACGCGGGCACTGAAAAAGCGCAGCAGGGTGGTAGAACTTATCTGCGGATATTACTCGGTACTTCTATTGTATTTTTCCTACCGGCGCTAATTGGCACTTGGGCGATTGCCGGTAATTTGTCCTTTACAGTTGGTGGCGTATTTGCTGATGACACCCCGTCATTATGGCTGGCTGTTTTGTTGGTGATGTTCGTTTTTGGTATTGGTAAGGCGGCCATGATGCCTTTCCATCGTTGGTTACCAGCAGCTATGGTGGCACCAACACCGGTTAGTGCATTGTTACATGCGGTAGCCGTAGTGAAGGCTGGTGTATTTACGTTAATGAAAACAGTGGTGTTTATATTTGGAATGGATAATGTGGGAGAGCTAATTACTACAGACTTCCTACTATATCTGGCCGCCTTTACGATTTTAGCCTCTTCTTTAATTGCGATGCGCCAAGACAATCTAAAAGCCCGCTTGGCGTATTCAACCATTAGTCAGCTCGCTTATATTAGTTTGGGCGTATTGCTGGCAACCGAGGCCGGTTTAATCGGCAGTAGTATGCATATTGCTATGCACGCTTTTGGCAAGATCACTTTGTTCTTTTGTGCCGGTGCTATTTTGGTGGTCAGCCATAAAACTGAAATCAGTCAAATGGCGGGACTAGGCCGTAAAATGCCGATTACTATGATTGCGTTTTTTATTGCTTCTTTAAGTATTATTGGCTTGCCGCCTACTGGCGGAAGTTGGAGCAAATATTATTTATTACTCGGCACTTTAGAAACCGAACATTGGGTATTAATGGCGGTATTGATGATTAGTTCATTACTCAATATTGCTTACTTGTTGCCTATTCCAATTCGTGGGTTTTTCCCTGGGAAACAGGCGACGTCTCAAGCTGGTGATGCACCCGAAAAAATCCAAGAAGCACCGCTGCCTGCGCTTATTGCAATAATCATTACCACTTTGGGTTGTCTCGTGTTGTTCTTTTACCCACAACCCTTGTTTGAGCTGGCGAAGATGGTTGGAGTCGCATCATGAAAACAGAAA
Organism: Paraglaciecola arctica BSs20135; assembly: GCF_000314995.1. GTDB lineage: Bacteria > Pseudomonadota > Gammaproteobacteria > Enterobacterales > Alteromonadaceae > Paraglaciecola > Paraglaciecola arctica. Next base: position 24,896 of record NZ_BAEO01000018.1, read on the forward strand.
AACAGTATTTATTTGATAACCCCAAAAACATAAAAAGAGTGCTGCACGGCTTGTATATCTGTTGTGCATTGTTGGTCGTTCTCGATTTTGTAATAAACCGTAAGGTTTATCATAGCTGGGAAAACCTCTGGGCCTTTTACCCTATCTACGGTTTTGTTGGCTGTGTGGTATTAGTATTTGTTGCCAGATGGATGCGGGTATTACTGATGCGCGACGAAGATTATTACGATCCGCCAGAATCAACAGAAGTGTCAGAATCATCCGAAGGAGATAAACATGTTCGGGACTGAAATGGCTCCTTTTGTGATATTTTTTGTAGCTGCATTGCTTGCTGCCGTAACTCATGGTTGGCTGCGCGGAGCAATTATGCTTGCCGCTCCTATTCTGGGTGCCATTAACTTATGGATGACGTCAGAAGGCAGTTATTGGGGAGTATCTCTACTCGACTTTGAACTGAATATATTGCGTGTTGATAGGTTGGCCATATTGTTTGGTTATCTATTCCATCTCGCTGCATTTATTGCCATTGTGTATTCATTACACTTACGCGATCGCATGCAACAAACCGCCAGTATGTTGTACGCAGGGAGTGCTTTAGGGGCAGTTTTTGCTGGTGATTTGTTAACGCTCTTTGTGTTTTGGGAATTACTGGCGATCACCTCGGTATTTCTGATTTGGGCAAGGCGTACTACTCAATCTTATCACGCAGGTATGCGGTATTTATTGTTTCAAGTGATATCAGGTTTGCTGTTGCTAGGAGGCATTATTGCCTACGCTCATTTTTCTGGCTCGATCGTTTTTGACGAAATCGGTTTATCAGGTTTACATGGTTGGTTAATATTTATTGCTTTGGGCATTAAATGCGGCTTTCCATTTTTGCATAATTGGCTAACTGATGGATACCCAGAAGCCACTCCCACAGGTACGGTTTTTCTTAGCGCCTTTACCACTAAAGTGGCGATTTATGCCTTAGCTCGTGGTTACCCTGGTACCGAATTGCTGGTGTATATCGGTGCGGCTATGACTTGTTTCCCAATATTCTTTGCCGTTATCGAAAATGACTTACGTCGCGTGTTGGCCTACAGCCTAATCAATCAGCTCGGTTTTATGGTGGTGGGTATTGGTATTGGTACCGCGCTGGCGATTAATGGTGCCGTGGCCCACGCCTTTAACGATGTTATTTTTAAAGGCTTGTTGTTTATGTCTATGGGCGCAGTTCTGCATGTTACCGGTAAAATTAACGGTTCTGAACTGGGGGGGTTGTACAAGACCATGCCCAAAACCACTATTTTGTGCATCATTGGCGCAGCATCGATTTCGGCCTTCCCGCTGTTTAGTGGTTTTGTGAGTAAATCGATGATCATGAGTGCTGCTTTGAATAATGATCATACATGGGTGTGGTTAATGTTGCTGTTCGCCTCGGCAGGGGTGTTCCATCATGCAGGGATTAAAATTCCCTACTTTGCTTTCTTTGCCCATGACTCTGGTATACGTGCCAAAGAGCCGCCGCTTAATATGTTATTAGCCATGACAATTGCGGCAACCTTGTGTATTACCATAGGTATTTTCCCTGATTTATTGTATCAATTATTACCATACGATATGGATTACAACCCTTACGATGCCACACACGTGTTAGCACAAACTCAATTGCTATTTTTCTCGGCTCTGGCATTTGTATGGCTAAATTTATACAAAATGTATCCGCCAGAATTAAAATCTGTGAATCTGGAAGTGGATTGGTTATACCGTCGTTTAATACCACGGACACTGCAACGGTTAGCGGATGTTAAAGATGTTTGTGTACAACAAATGAGTAGAGTGAGTGCGCGTCATCTGCCGCAATTGACAAATTACTTATCGAAATATTATGCCCCTCAGGGAATATTAGCTAAAACATCCTCTACTGGCACAGCTGTTATGTGGATAATGTTAATGCTGCTAGCTTATCTGTTGATCAGCTTATATTAACCTGAACTTGGAGTCATAAAGTCCAACATCTTGGTTGAACTTGTTCTCATTAGCTCGATATTGAGAACAAGTTCGTTTTGATAAACGCGATAGTATCAGCACTCAAAACATTCATTGTCCTAGTTAATCAATAATAACTTTCTAACAAACTTTTTTGTCTAAATTACTTTTAAGAATGCGCTACTGAGTAGCCTGAGCTCAGGTTACGATAATACCAAGGGTCTTATTACAGTGGCGGGGAAATCATGATTTTGGTATATTCTAGTAAAAGTAGCTATTTTTATGGAAGTCTATTTAACCTGAACTTGGGTTAAAACGTGCCGCTGCCTCTGAAGTAACTATAAAATATACTGCCTAAAAAACGTGTAAAGGGATTAAATCCTATGTTGCACACAACTTCTCTAATATCTGTTTTTCCCGCGTATTATAATAACCCTAATAGGTGTTTGTTTTTATTCTGGATGAAGTGATTACGATTGATATTATTTTCTAGATAGTTGCATCATAAAGGATGCTAGAAATATAGGAGTTTTATACTAGCTAGCAAATTACTAATTAAATGAATAACTTATGGACCAGTATAAAAAGGGCACCAATGAGTAGGATGTAAACTATTAGATATTTTATATGGAGGACAAATATTAATGGCGATTGATCTCACTAGTCAATTTATTTTTGCAGGTTCAGTACTGGCACTGTTATGTATTTTTGCCAGTATCCTGTCTCGGCGTTTTGGCGCTCCTTTGTTACTTGTATTTCTTATTCTTGGCATGTTGGCTGGAGAAGATGGTCCAGGAGGACTTATTTTTAATGACTTTTCCCTAGCCTTTCTTTTGGGAAATTTAGCCTTAGCTATCATCATATTTGATGGTGGATTAGGCACTCGTAAAAGTACTTTTAGAGTCAGTCTTAAACCAGCATTGTCGTTAGCTACAGTGGGAGTGTTTGTTACAGCTACTATCACAGGGGTGTTCGCTCATTGGTTATTGGACTTATCTTGGCAAGAAGGGTTACTGATTGGTGCAATTGTCGGATCTACCGATGCTGCCGCAGTGTTTGGTCTTTTACGAACCGCAGGGTTGAACCTCAAAGAACGAGCCGGTGCAACATTGGAAATCGAGTCCGGTAGTAATGATCCTATGGCTATATTCCTTACCATTGCCATGGTTCATCTTCTTGTACAAGACAGCAGCAACCCAGGCTGGTCTTTTTTAGCTGAGTTTGTGCAACAAATTGGACTGGGCAGTATCATCGGTCTTGCTGGTGGTTATCTACTTACTCAATTGTTAAAACGACTTAATTTACCTAGTGCTCTTTATCCATTGCTTGCCTTAGCTGGTGGTTTAAGTGTATTTGGATTGGCTAATCTTTTAGGGGGCAGTGGTTTTCTTGCTATTTATTTAGTGGGGGTGTGGGTTGGCAATGCACCATTACCTTATGGCAACGACATTCATCGCTTTCACGATGGAATAGCTTGGTTAAGTCAAATAGGGATGTTTTTAATGCTGGGATTATTGATCACCCCCAGCCACTTGCCTCCCATCATCCTTCCGGCCTTTGCTATTGCGGCTGTGCTTATTTTTGTAGCTAGACCTGTTGCGGTATTGTTATCGCTGTTGCCTTTTCGTTTCCCTTGGCGGGAACAGGTTTTTGTAGGCTGGTGCGGCCTACGGGGAGCGGTGCCGATCATTCTTGCATTATTCCCATCACTTGCCGGAATGGAACATACCGCTATCTATTTTGAGCTGGTTTTCTTTGTGGTCTTGGTATCGTTATTACTGCAAGGCTGGACTATTGCACCTATGGCAAGATGGTTAGGCATCGATCTCCCTCCTATTCCCCATGATCCAACCCATTTGTCATTAACGGTTTCAACTGAGCAACAAAAGGAACTGCTCATTTATGAAATGGCTGAAAATACCCCAGTACTCGGAATGAATCAGCAGCAATTACCCACTATGCAGGGGGCACAGGTTGTGGGGATCATTCGTCAAGGTGTGTTGGTTGAAGAGACCTCTGAACAAATATTGAGGCTTAATGATCAACTGCTGATATTGGCGTTGTCTGACACCACAACGTCCCTCAATAACTCCTATGCTTCGCCACGAACAGCGACTAATCAAGAAATGCAGTCATATTTAGGGACATTTGTCATCAATCCGGATACAAGGTTACAAGACTTATCTTGGGCTTATGGTTTTGAAGTCAGAGAAGACTTACTAGACACTACTATTGCTGATTACATTGAAAATAAGTTTTATGGTAAACCAGTGGTAGGTGACCGAGTGCAGTTTGGTGCGGTAAAATTTGTGGTTAGAGAGCTAGTAAAAGGAAAAATTACCGTTGTAGGTTTAAAACTAAGTTCTTGAGTGGATGACTTATGTTAGTAATGCATAAGTCATCGATGCATCCGAGGCATGGGTAAAGCAAAAACGCTGCTAGGCTACGCATAACCTTAATAAGGTACCGTTGTGCCCACAGCCCCGTTCCTCAATCAATCCAAGCCATTTGCATACATAAAATAGATATTGAAGATTTTGAGCGAGACTCAAAATCTTATTATGGGTGGCTTGTTAAAAACTGCTTCTTATTTTAATCATTCTCTGCCATTAAGGCGGTAATTTTTGGCTCTATTGCCTCAGCCCAAACCTGATATTGGTCTTTATTGGGGTGCAGTAAATCTTTCATTACAGATTTACTTAAATTACCTTTTTCATCCAGAAATATGTGATTAATGTCTAAATAGTGAACACGTGCGCCATCATCAAAATCTTTAATAATAAGATTAATTTCATCATTTATTTTACGTAACGGATCATCAACCGTGGCGCCACGAGGAAATATTGCCAATAACAAAACTTTGGTGTTTGGCAACTTAGTCTCTAGGGACTCAATAATTTTTTTAATACCGAGCGCTGTATCTTTTGGAGCATCTTGCCTTTGCCCAGTGTTATTTGTACCTATCATTAATACCAATAATTTAGGATCAATATTTGCAACTTCACCATTTTGTAAACGCCATAAGACGTTTTCAGTTCTGTCAGCACTAAAACCTAAGTTTAGTGCATTGCGCTTAGCATAATATTGTTGCCAAACCTGTGGAGCTTTAGTTTCCCAATAGTGTGTAATTGAATCGCCTAAAAAAACCAAGTCAACTTTTCCCATTTGCTCTTTTAATAGTAATTTTTCCTCATGGCGAGGCATCCACCATTCTGTTGCCGCTTTATTGGTAGGTACAATAGACGCAGGTTCATTTGCCGATACCGATGATGCACAACAAGCAAACATCAGCGCAAAAATTAAAACGATATTTTTCATAATATTTCCTATTTTTTGTTAAGTCTAATCTGAATAATCTGTGTTTAACCAGTAAAACTTTGTATTATAATGGAAAAAGAAAGCCAGAGTAGACTGCGATGGGCACAATACAGTCACAAGCCTTTCGAATTTACATAGACCGAATTTACATAGACAGCCATCGCAACGCGCCAAAATAAATACCACCCTGAAAGTTCAAGACACACCAATATTAAACTACATATTCACGACCTCATTAAAGGTGAGTATTACATGGACATATATGGACGCTCCAATTACATGGACAGCCATCGTAATTTCTTTGGTTTCTAAGTAAAAAGTGCCTACTGATTTAGGGGAAGATCAGTTTTTGTATTTGTTTGCGATCGAGTCGAAATTTAAGCTTGTTTATAAAAGGCGGTATGATCTGCTTGAGTTTCCAATATATGCTGGAAGCGGCCGTTAATAGCAAACGCCGTAAAAGCTAACACCGGCTCACAGGTTTGGCCTGGTTTCCCCAAATTAACCTGCTCACCATGGTTGACCATCAATGCACCCAGTAAATCCCGACTATTCTGCTCGATACGGGTATTGATGTAATTGGCAATTTTAAAAGAAAGTGGCCCTTCCAAGTTTAATACTGACAAGTTGAGTTTTTCTTCAAGGCCTAATTGATCTGGTTGCATGGTAGACCCCAGAGTCGACTCGCGCACTTCCACATGGTCTGGATTATATTCTTCGCCACTTGGAATGATCGCATAAAGATCGTAATCACCATGCACATATCTTGGCATTAGCAACCCCATCTCTACCAATGCGATACAACCAAAATGCTGATGCTTGCGATTGGTTTGCACGATATAGGGTGTTGGACAACCTCGAGGCTGAATTTTATCATCGAAACCATTCTGCGGTTCAGTAATGAGGTGCTTTGACTTATTCCATTCCTTAAGCGCAGCTCCTAAGCGGTCTGCGGTAAAGGCACCAGGCTGCAAAATAGGTGAACAAACTAAACCTGCTGTTTTATGGCTGATATCAAGGTTGGCTGTCTTGGCCTTCATGTCGCCGCGCTTACCTGTATAACCTGTTTTACCGATCCAACTTACTGAAAGATTACCTGTTTTACGCACTAGTATGTGGCAGTGAAAGGTTTTTGCGGCTTCAATGAAAGCGCCGATGTGGATGGGATGGACAAATTCGGACGCAATTAGACTCATTATATTTATCCTTAATCATAACGTGATTGCAGTATGTTCATACTAAGTGCAGATAACACTATCCCTTTTTTTAAAAGGGGGGGATTCAAAAACGCTAATATTCAACACTTGTAGCCGTCGATTTTTCAAGCGGTTCGCTGATCGTCTCATATTTTATGAGGGCACCGAGTATAGGTAAAATAAAACGTCATTCTTCGTAACATTTAGAATATACCTTAGCTCATATTTTTAATTTCACACCTTTCTCATACCAATGAAGATGCGAAATACAGATATTTCCCGCAAATTACTCAACTGTATTCACATAATTCAGAATTTAAAACATGCGCCTCCCGCTGTTGTGTAAACCGGTTTTGAATATTGCTTTTGATTATATGATGAACTGCTTTTATTCAAACAGCCACATCTGAGGCGGCAACCTTCTCAGAAATGGCTGTGTCCGGCCGCGCGACGATCAATCGTTTATGCGATCTCACCGTCTGTGCGTGCTGGTGGCTGGATGCGGACGTGGAAATGGTCTTTGTGGTTGGCCCAAGGGCGGACTTTGCGTATCCGGTGTAATTTATCAGGCGCTGTGGCTGCGGTGTCGTCGTCAAAGCCTATGACTTGAACCACTGATTGAGCCACCAATGATTCCAACTGCGCCCGCGCTGCTGTTCGGTTGAAATGTTGCTGGCGCGCTGAACGTCCGGCTAGGTAACGCCAGGGCACGTTAGTCGCGGTTGCTCCATTGGACGAATCGAGCAAAGGCAGGCGCATATCGACATCCAACCCGGTCTCATGGCTGCCGTGATAATCCGCGCGGCCGCCCTGTGCTGGGGCGCAATCGCGTACCCACATGGGCGGCATCGGGTCCCGGTGCATCGAGATACGGTCCCAGGCGAGGGGAGTGAAAGGGCCGGGGTTCGGATTCCGATCGTTCCACGGAACTGGCGGACGCAGATCCGGTGGGAAATATGTGTCCCGAACACGCCGGATATAATCACGCCCGGCGGCGTTCAGCATATCGACAATCCAACTGGTGCCCCAACCACCATTGTGCAGCAAATAAGGCGTGCCCCCCGCCGCAGCTTCGGTCAACGGTGCGGTCATCTCGGTCGTGCTCCACCCGATCTCGCGGTGGCCCATGATCTGAATCCATCTCGGCGCATTGACGGCGGCCAGCCATCTATGGGTGCCACGACCCACAGAGATCCGTCCGCTGTGATTGCGGTCAACGAACTTGGTTTCCCCAGTTGTGATGGCCTGAAACAGCTTGATCGCGCGCACGAAGTGTCTGGCAGTGCCGCCGCCCGTTCCCCCAATCCATGAAAAGCCAAGTTGGCGAAGTCTGTCGCGGACAATGCCAATATCCGCTTCATGGTTGTCGCCACCTGGGCCGACAGATCCGGAAAGTACAATTCGAGACATGTAACACCTCTGTAATATGTAAGACGCTGACTGGTATGAGATCTGAGGATGTTCAGATAATGACACTAATGCACCTAAGATTCCCATTGAATCGAATGTAAATCCCCAGACCTCTAGAGCCGGTTAACGAAATTTCAGCCACCTTGATTACTAATTAATTGTTTTAGAACCCGTCGGCGAAACGTCGCTTTCAACACTGTAAACTAAAAATAATAGGTCAGAGTATAGAGTATAGGAAAAATAAAACGCCATTTTCCATCTTGCTTTTATTCAAACAGACTTATCTGAAGCGGTGCTCTACTTTGTGAGGGCAATAATTCGATGACTTCATCATTTTTTGTATTCTGGTGACTAAGTATCTTTTTATATCTTGGGCTGAACGTCCGGAGATCGCTCATAGGCGATCATTCCAGTTTTCAGGTTTGCAGTTGTGCAAATACTGCTCAAAATTACCACCAGAGCTCTACAGTTGCTTTATCAACCAAAATTTCATTGTCCGAGTGTGTTAGTGATGGGCAGAAGTGAAGATCACGTAGTGGCTGACTGAGTACAAAATTAGCTAAAAGTGGTTTTTCAGAAGAGTTTTTGTGAGACCCGAAATCTATAAATCGGTGGGTGTGAGGTAATTCGATGATTTGCAAGAGGAAAATGGTGGCCCGACCCTGACTCGAACAGGGGACCTGCCGATTATGAGTCGGATGCTCTAACCAACTGAGCTATCGGGCCACTTTCTATTTTAAATACGCTTATTGCCTAAGTAGGCTGAAAGCGACGCGCAGTATAAGCAGTTTTTTTTTCATTGTCATCTTACTTGTTAGGGTATTGTGTTTGTTTGCTGATTTTTTCAACAGTTTTTCTACGTATTCCAAGCCAAAGTAGACTTAAGAGTATTAATTCACTAACACTTCCACCCCCTGAACTGCTTGTAGGAGTGCTGGTAGTGGAGGCTATTACGGTGATGATGATATTAGCAGAGCTGGTCAAACCAAAATCATCTGTGGTTGTAAGTGAAAATTCTAATGTTGCAGCAGTACTCGGTGCTGTAAAGCTGGCTTGTGGACTATTGGCATTGTTGATTGTGACATTGCTGCCAGATACTTGTTGCCAAAGGTAGCTGAGAGGTTGGTCTTCGGGGTCGGAACCACTGCCTGCAAGTGTGACGTTTTGCCTAGTATTGACTTCAGAGTTATCACCGGCTTTTGCTGTCGGGGCTTGGTTTGACTCATCGTCTCGGATCACTATCTTTAACGTTGTCTGATTACCTAATACGTTTGCTTGATTTGCACTAAGTGTTAACAGCAGTGATTCTGGTACTTCAGTTTCGTTGTCGTTGATTAGGGTTATATCGATGTATTGGTCAGCACTATCGCCGTCTAACCATTCAAGGGTGCCGCTGGCGGTATTGGCATCTGAGCCTATTATTGCGGTGCCTGAGCTTAATACATAACCCACACTCACAATGCCATCACTGCCGCCTTGACGTGTTACTGCTATCTGCAATGTTCCATCGGTTTCTTTTACTGTTACTTCATCGTTGGCAAATACGATTTGACCTTGGTGTAGCGCATCGATGATTTGTACAGTGACCATGCTGGGATTCACTAAAGTTGCACCATTTTTAGGATCAAATAATCGTATAAATAGACTTTCGGTGATTTCATCTAAGGTGTCGTTACTTGTTTGTAGCACGATGTTTTGTGGCTCAGTATCGTTAGTTGTCCACTGTAATTCACCACTTATTAACACAAAGTCTTCTAGGTTGGCTGAACCCGGTAATATTTCGTAACCAACAGTAGTGGCTCCATTTCCAGTTTTAGTGACGGCAATACTGACACTTTGTCCTTCATCAACATTAAGTTGTTTGGCTTCAAAGGCGATTTTTGCCGTATCGTTTTCTAATGTTTGGTCCTGAATGATGTATAAGCCACTGTTGATATCACTTACCAGAATATTGCCGCTAGGTAAAAATGGATAGATCCCCCATGCGCCATTAAATCCTGCGTTATCAGATATGGGATAAGTATCGAAAAAACCCACTTCAATCGGGTCGCTTGGGTCAGTGATATCGAGTACGGTCACGCCGCGTTCGTAGTTGGACATATAATAACGATTGCCGCGCACAAAACCGTTGTGATCTATGGCTCGAGTAGGGCCCGTCCAAGTGCCTACTAAGCTTGGGGAACTCAAACTACTGATATTAAAAATATTTAAGGTGGTATTGATATTATGTTTTTGCTCATCAAGTTCGTCATGCACAATGACAAATTGTTTATCTTCGCTCCACCAACCCGAATGGGTGTATTCAGCATTAGGGTAAGTTCTTGAGCCTAACTCAATGGCCTGATTTTTATCAGTGTGATCCCACACTCTAAGTTTGTCTTCGTTAAAATCTAAAAAGACTAAGCAGGCGTTATCTTTGGCTTGAACACAATCTGTTTGGGCCCGCGCATCATTTATTATTAGTGATGCTGCATCGTGAGTGTAGTCGTTTCGAGTTGCAGATGAATTGCTGTAGGTCGAGCCTAAAGTTTCAGGATCTGACAATGCATAGGAACGAAACGCTCCACCAAAGTTGTTGGAACCTAAGATATGCACCGCTGGTTCTTGGTTGGCCAAAGCGATATTTAGCCCATAGTCTACATTACTGATGTATATATTATGGGCGCTACTGTCTGTCTTCTGGCGCTTAACAACCGAAATCCCATTGTCCAAATCGTTTAAGTCGATGATAGTTAAACCTTCATCGGCCTCAGTGGTGGAATAAGCATAGGCATGCCATCTTAGGGTAGATGTATCAAAGTATTGATACACTTTTATATCTCTCCAAGAAGAAGATAATCCAGTGATACTACCGACTATTTCGGGCGAAGTTGCTGTTGTAACATCAACCACTGCTACACCATTTATAAGGCCGATAATGGCGTATTCTTTTTCGGTGTTTAAATCTACATGGCCCCATATATCGTTCGCGGCAGAAGGATTGTTGGGAAAATCAGCTAAGGGAATATGTGCCAATAACGACATGTTATTGCAGTCAAAACCAGCTGCGCTACCGTTAATACAGGTGTTATTAACTTGTTTTTGTTGCATTAATTGTAGTTTAGAAACGTTGAGGCCTTTGCCTTGTAAACTTAACTTCGCTAAACCTTTTGTATCACGTATTACATGAAAGCCTTGTTGGCTTAGTTGCTGGGCATATTCGGCTGGTACGCCAGAAATCGAGGTTATATAAGTATCGGGATTTTGCCCTTGGTATTGTTCAACTTGATTAAAACCACCTAAAACGGGGACAATTTGACCGGTGAAATACAATAAGTCTTGTTCAGACTCAATAACATATTGTCCTTGTGCCACTAAAATAGAATCACCTTTATTAGCATTTTGAGCGGCGTAAGTCACTGTTTTACAAGGGCGAAATCTATTATTGCAACTACCTGTATTTTCTCCGTTAGGTGCCACAAAACGTGCTTTATCATGTTCTGCATGTGCCTGAACGCCTTGACTGTACCCTATGGCCAGTATCATTATGATGCTCATTAAACACCGCATGAAATTTACCTATTCTATATGAAGCTTGTTAACACCTTACCTTTTAGACCTGATATATCAATTTTTTTGTTCCCTAATGGGTTAAAAAAGATATTAGCACTTTTTTTTATTAGCGGCTTTATTGCGTTCAACAGTAGCTGTTCTAGATTAGATGAAGCAGAAAATATTGCCCTGGAGATATGGCACAATGGTAGCCCATTAGATTGCAATGCCTTTGAGAGTCATCAGCAAATTTGGTCTATTCAACAATTAGCTTTTTTTATGAGCAATGTTACATTGTCAGGTGAAAGTCCCGCTTATCAGCCGCAATTGAGCTCAACCCCTTGGCAAACAGAAAATGTAGTGTTGATCCAACCTTATTTGGCTGACTGTGATACACCATCAGAAGATGAGGGTGAAACAACTCACAACAATCAAGCTAGCTCAGAATCACTTAAAACCAATAACTATCTGCAATTTGCGACACCAGTTGATCTCGATTCCGCGGAACAGCTTTCTTTTAGCCTTGCTGTACCTTTTGCGCTAAATCATCAAAACCCATTATTACAAGCTTCACCATTAAATCTGCCAAGTATGTTTTGGTCGTGGCGTTCTGGGCACAAGTTTTTTCGATTGGATATGCAAGGCCCCAGCAAAAATTGGGTGTTTCATTTAGGCAGCGTTGGATGCAGTGCTGTGTCGACCATGCGTTCTCCACAAGAGGAGTGTGTGCAACCGAATAGGGTTAGTTTTCAGTTAGATAAAAAACATAATGGAGCCAAGCTTGTTATGCATCTAGACAGGCTTATGGCCAATACATCAATGCAAAACAGCGGATCTTGTTTGTTTCATTCAGATCAACAGAGCTGCACTATTTTGATGTCTAACTTAAAAAATCAAGATGTATTTGAGTGGCACTAAGAATGTCTGCTATTGGGTTTGTTAAGGTTGTTTGTTGTCTCTTTCTGAGCTGTTTTTTATTAGCTTGTAATCCACCTACAGCTAATCAAAATGAATATGATTGGAAGTTACCTAAGGGGTTTCCAAGTCCTTTAGTACCTCAAGACAACCCTATGTCAGTTGCCAAAGTCGCTTTGGGTAAAAAACTGTTTTTTGATGTGAAGCTGTCTTTTAATCAAACCACCTCTTGCGCTACTTGCCATCAACCGCAATTTGCTTTTTCTGAACCTAAAAAAACGGCAGTAGGCTCAACTGGTCAAAAGCATAGGCGTAATACTCAATCCTTAGTCAACATCGCGTACAACAGTAATCTGACATGGGCCCATTCAGGATTAAATCAGATAGAGCAGCAAATTCTTATTCCTATGTTTTCTGAAGATCCTATCGAGTTAGACATTACCGGGCATGAAAATGTGGTATTGCAACGATTTGAAAACAAAAGTTATCTAAAACTGTTTGAAAATGCCTTTGATGATAGTCAAGTCAACTTTGATAAAATAGTTAAAGCACTGGCCAGCTATGTTAGAAGTTTAACTAGTTTTGCTTCCGCATTTGATGAGTATGCTTATCAAGGTAATGATGATGCTATGACAGATGCCGCGAAAAGAGGTATGGAATTGTTTTTCTCGGAAAAATTTGAGTGTTTTCATTGTCATGGAGGATTCAATTTTACTCAGTCTAGTCAACATGAAAATCAAAGGTTAGATTTACGACCTTTTCATAACACCGGTTTGTACAATGTTGATGAGAAAGGTGCTTATCCTATTTTCGACCAAGGATTGATTGAAGTCACCTTGCAACCAAATGATATGGGTAAGTTCAGAGCTCCCACTTTGCGTAATGTAGAGGTGAGCGCACCTTACATGCATGATGGCAGTTTGGCCACGTTAGATGATGTGGTTGAGTTTTATGCTGCTGGAGGCAGAGGACATGGCGCAGCCAACCCCTTGAAAAGTCCATTTTTAGCTGGTTTTGAGCTAGAATTACAACAAAAACAAGATCTCATTGCGTTTTTACAAAGCTTGACCGACCAGCAGTTTTTAAATTCTAATCTAAATTATCAGCTTGAAACTCCCTGATTGCACCAAAACTAAGGAGTGCAAGGGCAAAAGAACTTTGCTATCGTCTTAGAAACTTAGACTAAATATATTTAGCGCATTTTTATTGGAGAACAAAATGACCGAGAAGCCCTTTTTAGTAAGTGGTCGCAATACACTAATTCATAAAATACGGAAATTAGATTTACTTGTTATTAACGGTGAAGATCATCCTCCTCTTGTTGTTACCCATAAGGGCATTAAAGAATATTCGGGGAAAGTGCCAGAAAATAAACGTGAAGCAAAAAACCAAGACATGGAATTGGTTGATCTCACTAGTATTGACGTTTTTGGTGAAGAAAAAACTTTGTTATTTGTGCAAACCATTAATGGTAAAGAATATAAAGTGGATTACAGCAAACATGGCACTCCATTGTTTATTAAAATTCATCAGGAAAACGCCTTTTAATATTAGCCACTAGATTATTGTAAATAGCCCTGTTATCAGGGCTTTTTTATATGTGTACCCTTACCCAGCCTAATTTTTGTACTCAATCTTCATCATTGAATGTAACAAAATAACTCCCAATACGATTAACCAATGATTAATAACGATAGTTTATCGCTGCAGATTGTTGCTTGGTCGCTTAGTCGCGTTTAGCCGTGTTTAGCCTTTTTTACCGCTACTTAAATCATCTTACCCTCTACATTAACCATGAACTTGGCATCATGCAGAATTTAACAAACACAAGGTGAGACATCATGAAAAAAATCATTATCGGCAGCATAATTACCGCAGGCATCCTATTAACTGGCAGCGCACAAGCCAAATACATCGATAAAAACACCGAGGCCAATTTAGTTAAAATATGTGAGGCTATTAAAAGTAATAGTAGGATCAGACTTAATCTTGCTATCGAAGATAGCGGCATCACAGCTAAAGCAGTTAGCAAAGGATTAGTCTGTAACGGTTATGACCCTGTAACCTTCGCTATAATAAACAAAGCACAAAATACGGCTAAGTTTATGGCGCGTAAAGGTAATGTGGATTATGAAGCATTATTAGCTAAGTTATAGATAAGTAATATGATTTTCTAAAGTGAGTGTATTTAAACTTAATCGTTTTCAGTATGTTTTTGTTTAGAACACTCACTGTATTGCTAATAATTAGTACTACATATTTGCATAATAATTTTGTTCACTTAGTTTTATAAATCCAAAAATCCGTCCCTAATTAATTCAGCCTTAGACACACTGTGCGTAGTGTTCGTCCCTAAGATAGCTTCCCAATTGAACTTTTTGTTAGCGTCCAATAATCGCCATGCTGCATCCGCAGTAAGTCGATTATTTATAACTAAAAATACTAATCAGGGAGTTTTCATGAGAAAAATCACATTTAGAAAAAGTATAACGGCTTTAGCCGTTGCTGCGACACTAAGCTTCACATCCAATAGTTTTGCGGCAGGTGGTGCAGAGTCGGACCTTTTAGGCTCTGTGCAAGTTAATGGAGTCAGTACAAGTGGTTACACTGTTGTAGCAAAAGACCCTACAACAGGATTTACGAGACAAGTTAGTACCAGAGATGATGGTTCGTACCGACTCACCAAATTGCCTACAGGGACATACGAAATCATTATTATGAATGGAGACACAGTTGTGGGGCGAGATGTAACAACTGTTTCGCTTGGTGCAAACTCTATAGCTAACTTTGATATTGCAGAAAACAGTAATACTGAAGTTATTGAAGTAACAGGTGCGCGATTCGCAAATGTTGATGTGAGTTCTACTGACTCTGGTTTATTAATAACAGAAGCAGACTTCGATGCCCTACCAGTATTACGGAACTTGACATCTGTAGCTCTATTGGCCCCAGGCGTTGTTTTAGGGGAGAGTAATTTTAGCTTGCAAGGTGGTAGTGGTTTAGCATCATTTGGTGGTTCTTCCGTTGCTGAAAATGCATGCTTTATCAATGGGCTAGAAGTGACGAATACCCGCCAAGGTTTAGGTTGTGGCTCAGTTCCTTTTGAATTTTATAAAGATTTTCAAGTGAAAACTGGCGGGTACTCAGCTGAGTTTGGTCGTGCAACTGGCGGTATCATTAATGCTATTACTAAAAGCGGTAGTAACGAATGGGAATTTTCAGCTGTTAGCAACTGGAATCCAAGCTCGTTAACCGCCGATAGTAAAGGTATTTCAAGAGGTAAAGGTGGAACTGGCGACGTATTCCGAGATACAACGAATGATGAATTTGATAACTGGGATCTAACGTTAACGGCTTCAGGCGCGATAATCGAGGATACACTTTTTATCTATGCGTTGGTTAACCCAAGAAGCTCCGATAGAGACTTCTCCTATTATACGGGGTCTAGGCAACAATACGCACCTGATGATGAATATAGAAAAATTTCTTCAGATGGTAGTGATAATTTATTCTGGGGAGCTAAAGTTGATTGGTTTATCACAGAAGATCATCGTTTAAGTCTTTGGGGATACTCTGATCGAAACGATGGTATTGATGCTCACTACAACTATGATCCTAACACTGGTGTTATTGGTAATTTGACTGGAACCAACGTCCGTAATCGCGGTGGTGAAACTGTCAGTGTAAGCTACGTTGGTAACATCACTGATGATTTAACGATAACAGCGCTTTGGGGAAATGTCGCAGCTGAGTACACGACTACACCAGACAACATAGTATGTCCTAGTGTCAGTGATACGCGGGATTTACCAGCAGCACAACGAGCGCAAGGTTGTGGTCCAGGCACCGCTTTTGGTGCTAACAATGATGATAATACTCAGTATCGTTTAGACGTTGAATATTTACTTGGCGACCATAAAATCCGTGTGGGTTATGATTATCAGGAGCGGGATTCATTTCGGGAGTCTTTGCCGGCTGGGGGGCATAGTTATACCTATACTACACTTGCACCTGGCGGCGCCATCCAAGGCAATAACGGTAACCTTTACACTAATGCTAGTAATACCGATCAAGACATCGTTTTTGACCGTATTTTTGCTGGCGGTGGAGGCTTCGGTTCAGAGCTTGAAGCATTCTATATAGAAGATCAGTGGCAGATTACTGACAACTTGTTATTGAGTGCTGGGTTGCGATGGGATGACTTTTTAAGTGTGGGAACTTCAGGGATTACTTTCCAGGAGTTTTCAGCAGATGTTGCTCCTCGCCTAGGTTTTAGCTGGGATATTAATGGTGACGGAGAATCCAAGTTATACGCAACCATAGGTAGATACTACTTACCACCTGCTAATAATACTAACTTCCGTTTAGCATCTGGAGTGAATGACAACACTACTTATTATACGTTTGCAGGGATAGATAGTGCTAATGGCGCGCCAACCGGTATTCTGCCTGTTAATGGTACAGTTGCTAATTCTAATGTTAACAACAGTACTAGTGTTTTCCCAAGCAAGAGCGTATATCAAGAACCAGATGCCGATCCATTCCATAAAAATGAAATCATCATTGGTTATGAACGATCTATTAGTGAAGATTTAGCATTAGCTATCCGTGGTACATATCGTGAAGTAGGTGAAGCGCTAGATGACTATTGTGGTGCAAGAAGCCATCCGTTGTTCTGTACGGGTCTAAACCCTGGTAAACCTGCTAGGTTTGCAGTTGATGCAGACTTAGATGGCTTTATCGACTTGGACGCAAATGGTGAGCCATTATATGTATCGGCAACTGCTGAAGACATAGCCTTACCTGAAGCAAACAACGAATATTTAGCCGTGAATACCGAAATAAGATACCGTAAAGACAACCTAAATCTAAACTTTTCATACACTTGGTCACGTAGTACTGGGAATTTTGAAGGTGCAGTTAAGTCGGATATCGCTCAGGCTGATGCTGGTATAACTCAGGACTTTGATTTCCCAGCATTGCACGATGGCGCTCAAGGTTATCAACCGAATGATCGTCGTCATGTCTTCAAGTTGTTTGGTAGCTACACCATATCTGATAATTGGTCTGTTGGATTGAACTCAACCTTGTCAAGCGGCCGCCCGCTTAATACTTTTGGTGCCGGTTATATTTCGGATGATCCTAATTTGTATGGTAGTTACGGAGATACCTTCTATCAATTCCAAAGTTGTAACATTACACCTCCAGAAGACGAAGCTTGCCCTGTATCAGAAAAAGTCTACAACTTTACACCTAGAGGTTCTGCTGGCAGAACGTCTTGGCAATTTAAAGTTGATTTATCGAGTAGCTACAACTTTGAAGTTAATGGCATCGCTATGCGCGCATCTGTTGATGTGTTCAATATTTTTGATGACCAGTCAGTAACGTCACAAAATGAGCATTTTGAAGGAAGAAATGCTGAAGGAACAGAAAACCAATGGTTTGGCGCTGCTTATTTCTGGCAAGCTCCGCGTTCAGTTAGACTAGGATTTGAAGCTAGATTCTAAGGTACTTAATGGGCAATCCTTAGTTTGTCCGTTTATTGCTCTAATGGAATTATGTCTAAATGTTTCCTAATGAATAAATGGTGGCGTTCATCCCATCATCTGAACGCTTCATCACATTTGGATTTTAAATCAAACAGATGGAATTACACTATAAGTGTCGGAGTGATAACCCGATGAATATATGTTTTTACTCGATTTAAAAACATGTATTACTTCCTAGATCAAGTAAGGGCTGACGCTACAAAGCGCAGCCCTTTCTTTTTGCTTGATCCTTTAATGGGATTGGTATAATTGTTGGGAAATTAATCTATAAAAAATACTTTGTTACAGCTTACCTCCATTTATCCCAGATCCCCGCACTTGGTCTCAGAAACGTACTCAGTTTATCTCGTAGCTTGTATATTTTATCCCACAGCCATTCGGGAATTATACGTATGCACCATTGCATAGTTATAGATGATGAAAGTTTAGCTAGGGAAAGAATATCTAGCTTTGTAGATGCACAGGAAAACTGGCAGGTAGATGCCCAATCAGGTGAGTATAAAGAGGCAGAAAGTTTACTTTTAAAACACCGGCCTGAGGTGTGTTTTATGGATATTAATATTATAGGTGGCAGCGGTATTGAGTTGGCGAGAAAACTTGCTAGAAGTATCGATTGCCATTGGGTGTTTACAACGGCGTCCAGTGAATATGCACTTCAAGCATTTGATCTTGAGGCGACCGACTATTTGCTAAAGCCATTTGAAAATAGTCGATTGGCGAATGTTTTACATAAAGTCGAAACGTTAAGAAAACAAACTATCAAACAATGTAAAAACATATTAGCAGTGAAATCAGTGGGGGCGGTAGAGTTTGTTAATGTTCAGGATATTATTTGGATAAAAGGTTCCGCCAACTACGTAGAACTGCATTGTGCAAATCGTATGTTATTGCATAGAGAAACGCTTTCTAAACTAGAAATGCAGCTCAACCCAGAGAAGTTTATTCGTGTGCACCGTTCGGCTATGGTAAATGTTGATAAAATCAATTCCTTGAGCAGTGAGTTGGGCCGCTTTTCGTTGCTACATTTAAACAACGGTGACGAAGTTAAAATTGGACAGGGACACAAAGCTTCTCTTTTCGAGTTCTTAGGTTTGGATGCCTAGTTTATGATTACTAAGTTGATTGAATAAGTGAATGGCACAGCAGAAAAATTTATCGCCAACAAAGACAAACCACCATTTTGGCTTTTGCATAGTTTAGGGTGGATGACCTATGTGTTTATTTTCACAGTAGATAATGTTTTTTTCTATCGTGAATTTAATAAACTTGGGTTTGAAGTGTTTTTTCCTTTGGTATTATCGGGCATCTTCGCAGCGTTACTGACGTGGCCCTTAAGATATATCTACCGGCAATGTTGGGGGCTACCCTCTGGTTGGTTAATTGTTGCCATCATGCTTTGTAGTCTCATCGTCTCAGGTATTTGGACACCAGCAAAAAACCTCGCCATGTGGTACTTCTACGAAGATTTTGATGTTTTACCCCTTATCATCGGTAATCCTTCGGACGACTTTAGATGGTATATGTTGTTTATGTCAGTTAGTTATGCGTTTTTTATGATTTTTGTTTGGAGTACTTTGTACTTTGGTATCAACTATCACTTTCGTTTGATTAACGAAAAAAAGCTGCATATAGAAGCTGTGCGTTTATCTCATATTTCACAAATTAAAATGTTGCGGTATCAGATTAACCCACATTTTTTATTTAATACTCTGAATGCGATCTCAACCTTGGTTTTAAGAGGGAGCAAAGATAAAGCCAATGGAATGTTAATTAGGTTATCTACTTTTTTGCGTTTTTCCTTAGACAATGATCCTGAAAAAAAGATCCGTCTATACGAGGAACTGAAGGCTCTGATGTTGTATTTGGAAATAGAAAAAACACGTTTCGACGACAGGCTTACAGTAAAGTTTGAAATTGAACCACAAACAGAAGCTTTGCTTGTTCCTAGTTTGTTATTGCAGCCTTTGGTTGAAAATTCGATCAAATTTGCTATCGCGCAGATGTCTAGCGGTGGTGTAATTAAGGTAACAGCTAAGTGTCAAAATGGGACTTTACAAATGGAAGTGGCTGACAACGGACCCGTTCAAGATAATGCATATTTAGATGCAGCATCTGACGTCAAAGGGCAAACTGCATCTAGCCACACAGGAGTTGGAGTACAGAACATTATTGATAGACTGAACGTTTTATATCCTGACAGTCATAGTTTCAACATTAGCCGTGGACTAACCGCTGGGTATCATGTGAAAATTTCTATACCCATGGAGTACTCATGAGCCGTCAATTGACAGCGATTATTGTAGATGATGAACCTTTAGCTAGAGAAGGGCTTATGCTCAGGTTGAATGGTGATACTAGGTTTGATGTAATTGCACAATGTCCGTCTGCTTTTCATGCGCTGCAAGTGATTGAGGAATTTCAGCCCGATATTGCTTTTGTGGATATCGAAATGCCAGGGTTAAGCGGACTTGAATTGGCCGAACAGTTGTCAAAAAATACAACCCCAGTTCCTAAAGTAGTATTCGTCACCGCATTTAAAGAATTTGCTCTAAACGCCTTCGAATTTCAGGCCTTTGATTATTTACTTAAGCCTTTTTCAGATGACAGATTAGCTAGTTGTTTAAGTAATCTCGTGGATTCTTTTTTTGCTAGTGATGTTGTTCTTCAACACCTTAAGCTGGATGAGTTACTGAGCCGTAAAACAGGTAATTCAATTGATGGTTTTATACATAATTTAGAAGTTTCAAGTGGTGGCTCAATGAGCGAACTACAGCGAACTGTATCCATGAAAAGTGGTTCGGAGTGGATAAGAGTAAAACTCGATGACATTTCTTGGATTGAAGCCGCAGGTGATTACATGTGTGTACATACGCTAGAAGGCACCCACATAATACGTAAAACCCTAAAACAATTTGAACTAGAACTCGATACTAATCTGTTTCCAAGGGTTAATCGTTCCGCTATGATCAATATGAGCAAATTGACAAGACTGACACCAAATTCAAATGGTGAATACATAGCGAAGTTGACTTCCGGTGACAGTGTTAAGGTCAGCCGAAAATACAAATTTAAACTTGAAGAACTAAGAAAAAGCGAGGGCTTTAGCGATTAACCTTGGATGAAAAATCACGTCCATCACAATAACTTTAAGGTCAACCCATATTATTTCTCTGTCGCCAGCGTGAAATATTAATTGAACTGAACCACTAAGCTAGCGTCAGAAACTCTGAATTATTATTCTGCTTACCTAAAATTAAGGAAAACAATGCCAACAAATGTCACAGCAAAGTTAGTGTGTGCAGCTTATTTAAGCCTTTCAACTCTAACATTCGCCAGCACGCTATCGCCGCTGGAAAATGCAATTTCAATATTAAAGGCTGGGCAAACAAAACAGGCAATTGAGTTGTTTGAGAAACAACAAAATGACCCAAAAGCCATGGTTTATTTGGCGGAAATCTATATGGATATAGATTTAGATGAAGCTGAAGAATGGATTGAAAAAGCCATTGAAGTTAAATCTGATGATGCAGAAATTCATTATGTGCGTGGTGCCATAATGGGGCGACAGGCATCTGGCTCTATTTTTTCAGCTTTAAGTTACGCTGGAAAATCAGTGGATAGTTTTACTAAAGCAGTAGAGCTTGAACCAGACTCCATCAAATATCGAAAAGGGCTCATGCAATTCCACACCAGTGCTCCTAGTATTGCTGGTGGCGACCTTGATATAGCCAAAGTCCAAGTAGAAAAAATCAAACTACTGGATCCAAAAGCAGGCTTAGAAGCTGAGATTAATTACGAATTATCCCAAGATAATGATGCATTGGCCGAAGATCTTTTACGGCAAGCCAAACAAACTTATAAAGATATTCCTGAGTTTTTCTTTCAATCAGGTATGTATCAACAACAACAAGAAAATTTTCAAGCGGCGTTTCAAGAATTCACTCTAGCGATCAGTAAAAATGCTGATACTGAAGAAAGTGTTGCAGCAAAATACTTGGCAATGTATCAACTAGGTAAAACTTCTGTTTTAGGTGAAACTAATATTGAGGCTGGTATAAAAGCATTGCAGCAGTATATCAGTGAAGCACCAGACCTAGATGGTATGTCACCTAAACCTTGGGCAGAATTTCGTTTAGCTAATCTAATGGCACTCAATGCGCAAAAGTCAGAAGCCAAAGCGATTTATTTACGTTTGGCAAAAACAGATAACGAAGAGTTATCTAAACAAGCAAAAAAAGCCGCGAAGAAAATTTAATCCCAAAAATTAACCTGCGCACGGGCAGTGCGCGGGTATAGTTTCAAACTTTCTTACTTTGATCCAAATACATGCTTGATTTATGCAACAATTACCTCAAAATCAAGTTCATCTATATTTACCAATCTTTTAATCGTTCATCTAACGTTTTAACAACAGCTCTAAGGAACAATTTTGACCATTAAACTAGGTATAGTGATGGATCCTATTCAGGCCATCAATATCAAAAAAGACACCAGTTTTGCTATGCTGCTCGATGCGCAAAAGCGTGGCTATGAATTGTTCTATATGGAAATGGGCGACCTGTATTTGCAAAATGGTAAACCTATGGCGCGCATGGCGAGTTTGGCAGTTGAGTCAAATGCTGACAAATGGTTTTCCTTAGGAGCTGAATTTCAGCAAAGCCTAGCCGAGTTAGATGTGATCTTAATGCGTAAAGATCCGCCAGTAGACAATGAGTTTATCTATGCCACTCATATGTTTGAACTGGCTGAACAAGCGGGAACTTTGGTGGTGAACCGAGCGCAAAGTTTACGAGATTTTAACGAAAAATTATTTACTTCTTGGTTCCCTGATTTAGTTGCAGATACCTTAGTTACAAGAGATTCCAAATTAATCAGAGAGTTTCATCAAACTCACCAAGACATTATTTGTAAACCCTTGGATGGTATGGGGGGCACCTCAATTTTTAGGGTTAAAGAAGACGGTAATAACTTAGGGGTGATCATTGAAACACTGACCGAGTTAGGCACACGTTATGCGATGTTTCAGAAGTTTTTACCCGAAATCAAAGACGGCGATAAACGTATCCTGATTGTTGATGGACAAGTGGTGCCTTATGCCTTAGCAAGGTTACCCACTAAAGGTGAAAATCGAGGTAATTTGGCTGCGGGTGGCACAGGTAGACCACAACCCTTGTCAGAGTCTGATTTAAAAATTGCCGAAACTATTGCGCCATTGCTAGTGGAAAAAGGTCTGATGTTTGTTGGTTTAGATGTAATTGGTGATAGAGTCACAGAGATCAATGTTACTAGCCCAACTTGCGTACGGGAAATTGAAGCGGCTTATGACGTGAATATTACCGGAATGTTATTCGACGCTATTGAAAAGCGTCTTGCCGCTGGCATAGGAGCCTAATTTTTAAGATGCAAAGTTTGCAGAATTATTTACTCATCGCTTCCCCAAGCATGGACGATCCGTATTTCGCCCGAACTGTCACCTATATTTGTGAACATAACGAGCATGGTGCCATGGGGCTGATAATTAACCAACCTGTTGGCATGAAACTAAAAGAGCTGGTTGAACAGGTTGACGATAAGGCCGAAGTCATTGACGAAAAAGCCGAAGATATTATTTTGGCGGGTGGTCCTGTCAGTCAAGACCGTGGTTTTATTTTACACACCACACAACCCGGTTGGGCATCAAGTTTAACCATGACCCCTGAGGTGATGGTAACCACTTCTAAAGACATTATATCTTCTTTAGGCAATAAAGATGCGCCAGATAAATCTTTGATTATGCTTGGTTACGCCGGCTGGACAGCCGGACAACTCGAAGAAGAAATTCAAACCAGTTCGTGGTTAATGGTCGAAGCCGATACTGAAATTTTATTCGACACACCTATCCATAAAAAATGGGAAACTGCAGTGCAGCGCTTAGGCATAGATGTTTGGCAGCTTGGACCTGATATAGGTCACGCTTGATGGATCATTTATGACAAAATCAGGCCAACGTACCATTTTAGCCTTTGATTTCGGTACCAAAAGCATTGGTGTAGCAGTAGGGCAGGAGATAACTGGCACTGCTTCTCCACTCAATGCACTTAAGGCTGTAGATGGCATTCCTAATTGGGATCTTGTTGCAAAGTTGTTTGCCGAATGGTCACCACAATTAGCTGTGGTCGGTTTACCACTGAATATGGATGGCACAAATCAACAAGTGACATTTTCAGCGAAAAAATTCGCTAACCGACTCAATGCCAAATATAAAGTCGCTATAGAAACCTGTGATGAACGACTCACAACAGTTGATGCAAAAGCCCGTTTATTTGAACTGGGTGGCTATAAAAAACTGGATAAACAAAAAATAGACAGTGTATCGGCCTGCCTTATATTTGAGAGTTGGATTGAAAGCAGCTACGAGTGAATAGCAACGAGTCGGTCAACGAGCGATACGAGCTTAAATAATTTGAACTACGGATTGAAAAATTAAAGAGAAAATAATTCACCACAGAGTTCACAGAGAGCACAGAGAAAAGCCAAAAAGATTATTTTTTAATTCAAGCGTTTTAAAGTATTGTTTCTCTGTGTAGCGCAGCGCTCCGTGTACTCTGTGGTTAACAATTCCTTATATTTTCTTGGGTTGAAATAAAAAATGAAGGCTGTTTTATTTGTCATTTTAGGGTGTTTCTGTGTTTTGAGCTTGCAATCTAGGGCGGCTGCAAATGACACCGAAGCCTATTATCTTTGTGCCCACAAATCCGAGGTGAACACCAGTTGGACCTTTGGTACTGCGCCGGCTTATTGTGATATCGAGCCTTTTGGTGATCCTGACTTTGTACGTGACTATCTAGACGAGATTGTATTTGATGCAGCTGAGCCTGTGTCTACTGAGCGTGCACGTTACATGAACGAAATGAACGCTGTGATAACCGCTTCCGCCAAGTATTACTTATCAATTCGTAAACCCAATGCCATATCTGCTGAGGTCAACGCTTGGGTATATGCCATTCAAGCCGTAGCCAATCAAGAAACCTTTTGGAGTCATTACCGAGATGCTGTGATTGATGGACGGCTGAAGATGATGCGAGGAGACTCTGGCCATGGTCACGGCATGATGCAAATCGATGACCGCTGGCACTTTGCACAAATCAATGAAGGTAAAGGTTGGCAAATTTTTGAGAACATGGTGTACGCCATGGAAATATTTTATGCCGAATGGCAAAACGCCGCGTCAGCTAGTTGTGTGAGCAGCAGCAACAATTGGCTAGAAAGAACCCGCTCTGCGTACTCTGCTTACAATGGTGGACCAAGTAAATTGTGTCGCTGGCACGACAACATCGCATGGCAAGATGAAGGTTTTGCCGACAAGTATGCGGCGCAGTCGTGGCTAAACTATATTGCCGATCAGCATAAAACCTCAGTCATTGATGTGGAATGTTTAATGGAGGGTGTGGAGTTTTGTCTGCCTCAATATTCGCCTCCTGAGTATTCGTTACAAAATCCCGAAAATCTATGGCAATACAATTTTGTGAAACTCACCAGCGAGCAAACTTGTGTATTTGAAGGAGGGCAGTTTCACTGTGTTGAACAGCCCCAAGATGCAAGTTGTTTAAGTGCCAAATTCGATCGCATTTTTCAAGCCCAAGTGGTTATTTTAGATGAACAGCAAAGTCAGGCTTATGGGCAAACGCTGTACGAAAAACATCAGTGTTTAGGCTTTTTGGAAAACAGTTTTGTGGTTGGCCAAAGTATTCAAGCTGAAGACGTGATTAATATCCGCGAAACCGCAGGAGGCACAGATACAGGTGCAAATACCGTGGTTGGCAAGGCCTATCAAATTTTAGATATAGTGGCAGGCACACCTGCCGATCAAAGCCGTTATTACCGTATTCGTTATGATGGTAGCAATGAAGGTTATATTTACGCAGGTGGAATTTGGGACTTTGCCGATTGGGCATCACCCCTAAATCATCAATATTTGCCGGTTGGCGATCGTTATATTGCGATGCAAGGAGACAAGGTTTATGTATCTCATGCTGACGATCTATCGATTACCGATATAGTGGGTGAGGGGGCGACAAGTTTAGGTAAATTGTCTATTGGCTCTGAGGCCGAGGTATTGGACACAGTGGTAACAGGTAACGACAATCAAGTGTATTATCAAATTAGCGCTAATGGATTAACTGGGTATCTATATGCGGGTAAATTATTACCTGAGTCTAGCCTTGCAGATTGGACTTCTTTTACTGCGCCAACTCCCAGCACACCCACAGTGCCCAGTGAACCAGCAACAAGTTCGGGTGGGACCTTATACTATTTATGGTTGTCAGTGTTGTTGTTATTTAGGCGTAAGATATAATGTATAAGATTGTAATTGTAGGGCTAGTCCTTATCGGTGTGGGCGCGTTTATTTGGCAGCAACAACAAACTGAACAACACGCAGATGTTAATACGCCTGCTCAAGCTGTTGTGGCACAACAAGCCGAGACTACTGAAGAGGGAAATGCCAACCCTGATCCCATGGTCACTCAGCCCCAGAAACCGCCTGTTGAACCTGCGTTTTATCAAGCGCGAGAAAACATAATGGCGAACTTGGAAACAGCACGCACTTGCCAGCAAACAGGATCATGCAAAGCGAATGAACAAGATCCTCGAGCGGCCATGTTTGAGCAAGAAAAACGCCTAGTGGATAGTTTGCAATCCTTGCAAGATTTATATGCTGAATATCAGCAACAAGACCCCGTTCTTGACCAAACCATTAATGAATTTATTAGCAGCCCTTTAGGACGAGTACAATTTAAAGCATTACAAATGATGCAACAACAGCCACCAAATATAGGCAATGCAAATAGCCTAATAACCACTCTGGACAATAGTTACGACAGTAAAGTGGTGCAGTTAGCATTACAGGAATTACTGCGTTATCCGTCTTTGTCTGAGCAGGTAGATGCTTTGCTGATGAAAACCCTGCAAACCGGTAGTGTTTATGTTTCCAGAACCGTTGCCAAAGAGATCACTCCTTATCTCAATGCCAGTAACCTTGATGCCTACCAAGCTTTAGCTAAGACACTTCCGACTCAGGCGGCTAAAACCAAGTTGCTGCAATCTGCGATTGACGAATACCGGCAACACTGAGTTTTTTCTATTCGTTATTTGCTCTGTAAACATGCACTTTGAATGCTATTTATCTACCGCTTTGAGTTGTTGTATTTCTTTCCATAATTCTTCCGCTTCGGCGGTAAGCATTGAGTAGGTTTTAATGTCGCCCTTACGTTGGGCCAACATTGCCTCTGTGGATTTTTGGTCGTAGGTTTTACGTAATTTTTTGGCTGGATCTGCTTTTAAAAAACCAAACATGTTATTCTCGATAAGTGTTTATATGCTGTAATTGATTACTGTTTTAATGACCAATTCGATCAGTTTTTTGTGAGTAGAATATTGGATATAGTCACAGGTTGCGCCAACATTTGGCCTTTAACGTAGCTGTCTTCTACTTCTAAAGCATCACGAATGAGATGTATCTTTCTAACTATGTGCATTCCTTTAGTCACTCGACCAAAAGCCGCAAAACCTTGACCATCTGGGTTACGTAAACCACCAAAATCTAAAGAGGGTT
Source organism: Paraglaciecola arctica BSs20135 (assembly GCF_000314995.1). Classification (GTDB taxonomy): domain Bacteria; phylum Pseudomonadota; class Gammaproteobacteria; order Enterobacterales; family Alteromonadaceae; genus Paraglaciecola; species Paraglaciecola arctica. The sequence goes on from NZ_BAEO01000018.1 coordinate 52,378, forward strand.
GCGCACCAATACAAATAAAAAACTCAGAGGTGGCGGTATCGGGTGCACCGCGCGCCATGGATAACACCCCGTCTAGATGTGCAATGCCTGTTTGTTTAGTTGTTTCAAGCGGAATGGCTGCAAAGTCTTTAAATTCAGTATTAGCACCGCCTTGAATGACCTCAATTTTTGGGGAGCCATTATCATTGTCTAATCGAACCACCCGATAGAATCGACCATTATTGAAAGCTCCCGCTTCGATATAGCGAATAAAGTTACTGACAGACACTGGCGCTTGTTCTGAATAAAGCTCTATTTCGATATTACCTAAATCAGTGCTAATGATGGCTTGTTGAACAGAGTGCGAGCCTTGCTTCTTTTCAATGGCTTGTATGTTTAACGACAACAAACTGAACCCAATAAGTATCGCGATATTACTGATCTTGACTAAAAACTGTGACATGTGAATGTTAATCCTTCTTACAAATAAAAATGGCTTGGCTCAATATTTATGAGGAGTAGACAAATAATAGCTAATGCCAATGATAGTACGTATCTTTTTACGAATGTTAAATAAAGTAAATGTTGTCAAATATAGCGGTTTTTGTAGTACGTGCAGGTAAGGTGTTGGTTGAATATTGAACTACTATGGCTCACTCATTTAGGTTAAAAACAAAATCTGCAAAAAAGCTAATAGAAATGTTGCTTTGTGGTGTTACAGAACCCTCTTTATAGAGTATATTTAGCCCTCGAAAATCTAAATTCCCTTCCTCCTAAAAAGGACAGTTATGCCTGGGTTACACCGCATTATTCTGATTAATTGTCACCTCCCTGGTTTTGTTGAACTTGATGTATCGGGACACAGTAATATCTGTGGAACCAATGCTTCGGGTAAAACCACTTTGCAACGCTTGATCCCGGTTTTTTACGGTGAATTACCCAGTAAAGTGGTACCTAAAACTCGTAAGAAGTTTGATGATTTTTATTTGCCCCATGCAAATAGTTATCTGATTTATGAGTATCAAAGGGAAGACGGGCAGGATTGCCAAGTGGTGTTAACCCGCAAAGGTAGTGATGGCGTACAGTACCGTTTTGTGGAAGCACCTTATCATCAAGAACAAATTTTGGTGGATACCGAGCAAGGTAACGTACAAGCTATGTTACCTGAACAATGGATTAAACAACTTAGACAGTTGGGTATAGAATTTTCTCATAAAATTCAAGCCACTAGTGAGTTTCGTAGCATCATTCAGAATGATGTCAGTGTAGGTCGTGGGGCCGGGCGTGAAAGTACTAAGCTTAGGCAGTTAGCCAGTCGTTATAGTTTGGTTGCAAGCCAACATCGCATTCGACATATGGAAAAATTGGTCAGTGCGGTACATGCCAAAGAAGGCAAAATGGATACCTTGCGTACTATGCTGGCGGCTATTTTTGAAGAAGATGGCTTAGTTCAGCCTACTACCACAGTCAAAAATACTAAGGCCCGTGAGTGGATCACCCAGATGCGTCAGACTATGCGTTTGCAGACTATGCAGAACGACTATCAAAAAATTCAGGCGCAAACTGAATCACTCAATACCATTGAAAATCAATTGTTGCAGCTCAAACCTATTTTAGAAAAAGACTTACAGTCGCTGACAACACAAAAGGCCGATGCTCAAGAACAGCGCAGTAAGATTAAAAATCAGCAAGGTACTGAAAAAGAATCGTTTGAACAAGCAGAAGGCGTATTGAATAGCCGCGTCAGTGAAACCGCTGAAAACCTAAAAGCCAAGTCGTCACGTTTAGATCATATCCAGCAGCAGTATGAAAAATATCAGGACTCCGATCTTGATCAATTACAAAAAGATATGGACTCCTTGCCCCTAAAACGCGAAGAGTACGAACAAAAGTTAGAACAATACAACTTGCTGATAGAGCAACATAAAGACTTACAGAGTCAGCTTGATCAGCAAAAGTTTAAGTTGTCTGAATCTTTAGAGCGTCTGTCCCGTAAAAATCAGGCTCAAGTCAAAACTATTAGTCAGCAAAAAGAGCTTGCACGAAGTACCCACAGCGAAAAAGAAGTGGATTTGCGCGGCCAGTTTGAGCAGCGTAAAGAACATCAGGCTAAAGAGTTTGATGAACAACTACTTGATATTGAACGCAGCATAGTTCGCCAAGAGCACCAAGCCAAACAAGCTTCAGCCACAGATCAAGAAATAGAAAACGGTGCACTAGCCGACAAACGTTTGGAGCTTGCCCAGCGAGCTTGGCAACAAAGTTCTGCTGCTAAGAAACAAGGCGAAAGTAGCTATCAAGAGCTTCGAAACAAACGCGATGAAGCTGACAAAGTATTACACCAGGCCAGGCAAGCTGCGCGGCAAGCCAAGGAACGTTTGCAACAACTTCATAAGCAACTTTCACCTGAACAAGATAGCTTAAGACAGTTCCTACGTGACAATAAACCCGGCTGGGAACAGAGCATAGGTAAGTTAATCAATGAGCCCTTGCTGAATAAAAAAGACTTATCACCACATATACTGACCGATATCAGTGATGAAGCTGCGAATAGCTTTTTAGGTGTGAAATTAAATTTAGCCGCTATTGAAGCTCCTGATTACGCCCAAGACGAAACCGCCTTAACCTTGTCTTTAGAGCAAGCCAAAAAACATTTAGCGGCTGCTGAAAAACACCAAAAACAAGCAGAGTCTGAATTAGATGAATGTCATCGTGAGGCTGAGTTACAACGAGAAATTGTAGCTGAAAAAAATCGAGCATTTGAACAAGCCGAACAAGAAATTGGTTATGCGCAAAGTGCCAAACAGCGTTTTGCCGATGAACTTAAAGCTGTGTTAGAAAAGCGTAAGCAGCAAGCTAAACAAGCTTTGCAACAGTATCTAGATGAAAAACAGCAAATTTTGTCGCAAAAACAAAGCGCTATTGATGTATTAAGGTCTGATTTTGAAGAACAACTGTTGGAATTTAAGACCGGTTGGCAAGGTGAACTTGCTGTTTTAGATGAACAAGTTGAAGAGTTAGATCGTCAAGTTGACTATAAACGTCAACAAAACCGCGAACAGATTAAACAGCTCGAAGATGCCTTTAATCAAGAATTGGCCAACAAAGACATAGATCCTAATACCCTGCGCGAACTTAAACAACAAATCGAAGCGTTAAAAAATCATCTTCAAGCCGTGACCGCTAGACGTGATGAGCTAAACGAATATAAAACCTTTATGCAAACCGATTGGTTGAAACAACGCCCAGAATTACTGGAACAGGAGGCCGAGTTAAAAGCGCTCGCACAGCAGTTGGATCAGCAGCAAAGTACTCTGCGAAGTCATTATCAAGCTAAACGTGCTGAATTATCGAAAGTGTTGTTAGCGGTAGAAAAAAGTTTATCTGGTTTTAGTTCTTTGATCACAGAAATTGAGCCTATGGTGCGCCAGCTCAGTAATATCGTATTTTCCTTTAAAGCAACAGAGCAGCAAAATGTTAACTTAGGCGATCAAGCTGAGCGCATTAACCGCTGTACCGAAGCGCTGGAAAGTCGTAGCCGTGGCGAGAAAAAACTCAAAGAAGCCTTGACCGAATTTGAAGCCACTTTAGGTAAAGATGCAGGTAAAGACTTTTTAGATACTATGATACAAGCCTTTAGTGTATTAGACGAAGACGCCAATATACGAGAACGCCTGCCCATTTTGCAGCGCTTATTGAGTATTTTAGAGTCTCGTCAGCGCCAAATTGTGGAGCAGGGTGAAACCATAGGTGGTGACTTAAATAAATTCTTTACTGTTTTTAGTGATATTAACCGCAAAATCGCCCAGCAAAGTAAACGCCTGACCGACGAAGTATCTGATGATTTAGTTTTGGACGGCATAGCCCGCTCCGAAGTAAAGATCATTTCTACTGTAGATGAATTGAATTTTTGGGCACCGTTAAAACGTTTTGCTCAGCAATACAATAAGTGGAACACCTCTGACGACTTTCTACCTAGCGAAGCGTATTTAGATAACCTCGCTGATGTGGTTGAGGTATTGCCTAATGATGCCAATTACAGCATCGAATCATTATTACGTTTAGAGTTACACCTTAATGAAGGTGGTTCAGACTTAGTGATTAAAAACGATAGACAATTACTTGAGTCCTCTAGTCACGGTATGGCTTATCTTATTTTGTGTAAGTTTTTATTGGCCTTTACTCGTTTGTTGCGTAACCAAGCGAATATTCATGTGCATTGGCCAATTGATGAAATTGGCACCTTGGCGTATCACAATGTAGAAAAACTCTTTAAGGCTTGTGATACCAATCAGATCCACATCTTGGGGGCATTCCCCAATCCAGAATCAGATGTGTTGATGTTGTTTAAACATAGATATTTAATTGATAAACAAAAACAACATCTAGAAAAAATTGAGCCTAAACTCAGCCGTATTGCCGAGCGTTTGCAACAGAATAAAACCTCAAGCATTGAATCATCACAGGTGAACCCATGATAGAAAATGGTCCATTATTAGAACGCTTATTAGAAGGCGAATACATTTGTTCAGTGACAGACGAACATAGTTTTCATAAGTTGCAAAATGACGAGCTGGTGGATGACTTAAATCACTTCTTAAGGCCGTTAAATAGACGGGTGGCCAAAAACGATGATGGTTCGGTATATTTTTTAGCCTATTGTGATTTGACTCCAAACGCTCGTCAGCACCTTAGCCATCAATTTACCAGTACAGTGCAATCCTTATTACCTATGTTGGAGTGGATGCAATTGGTACAAGAAGCACTAGGTCGCGATGGTGCACTTAGTTTAGGTGACACTATTAAGTTGCAAGACTTTGAGTCCAAAGTGGTAGATAACCAGTCTCTTATTCAGCGTTTAGCCCATCTTGCCAACGACAAGGTGTTTAAATCTACCAGTGACAAACCTGATATGCAGATCAAACAAGTCTTTAAGCGCATTAAAGAGTTGGGGTATTTACATCAGCCTCATAAAGACCGATTGTTTTATATTGTCACCGGTAAGGTTGAACAACTCATTGAGTTAGTGCGTTTTATTAAAGACGAAGAAAACCTACCCATTGACGACGAGCTTCCTGAACAAGAGGTGATGTTTTGAGTCAAGCACCAAAACAAAAAAGCACAGCCCAAAGCAATCCACTGTTTGCATTAGGCAAAGAGCGTTTAGAGTTAATAGGCAAACATGCTGATGCATTAATGCAAGGGTATTTGGATGGGCATATCAATGAGTCCGCCTTTTCACAACAAGCATTGCAAAAGCTTCTCGATAGCCGAGTGTTGGATTATCCAGATGAGCAGACGTTAAGTTTGCGGCCCATAGTGAATGAATTGATTGCCAGCTTGACTCAGGATGAGCGAAAACGCCAAATTAACTCAGATGTAGGTGAACACCTCGACCAAATTCACACCCGTGTTCAATCATTACAAGCCGCAAGACAAAAAGGTGATTACGCAGCGACCGAGCATCACTTGCAGTTGCTAACAGAACGTGTGAATGACATGACAGGGCAGTTTGGTGATGCCATTGAAAGCTTGTGGCATAGACTCAATACCGAATTTGGTTTTGTAAGTAGTTTAGATGACAAAATTTTAGAAATTGAACTCGCCCAGCGACAACTTAGGCGGATACTTGACGGTTTTGGGATCATTAACTTTGACGATCTTATTCAACTAGCGGGCAGTGATGGTTCACTTCGTAAGTTATTAGTGAGTCAATTGCAGGCGCGTATTTCTGAACATTCAGGATCATTGTTAGAAGTACAAAAACGCCTGGTTTTATTGATGTCGCGCTTCCGTCAGCAACAAGACAAAGCATTATTAATTAATCGTATGAGTGCTTTTTTACGTCAACATCCTAATTTTCAAGTCGGTGATTACCCCAATCGTAGTCAAGTGCCAGCTGTAGTTAATCAGGCTCACGGTATCCATGCTCAGGCTTTTATTGCGTTAGACAGACCTCAAGATAGCTATGCCTTAGCAGAGCTCGCCCGTGCTGTGCCCAGGGAGCCTGAACAAAATGCTAAGTCTGAGAGTCAAACCCAAGGTTTTTCTGTTGCGCTGCAGAACTTAGTTGCCACCGAACAAAAACAACTCGCAAAAGATGTCGAAGACTTCTTTATCCAAGTCATAGAAAGTCCAGAAGCATTAAGTGGTGTGGATTATTTAGCCGAAAAAGAATTACCTTGGGAGCCCGAAATGTGGTTATTCCAAATTGTGGCTGAATACCAAGGTTTACCTGAGCAAAATAAACAAAGTTTTATGCTAGAAAAAGACAGCGCCCAGAAAAGCCGCTTTAATCAATTGCATATCATTCGAGATGTCAAAGTGGGCATGCATTTGTTAGGCAATTTTCAGGCGGTAGGTTAAGCCAAGTTATGGCAGATGATCTCAGTTTAAAGGCCAAAGGATTACTTGCTACACAACACCATAAACTGTTATTTGATGAAGCTTCTGTGGCGAATGTAAGTCGTATCCTAGAAGAGATTTTAAATTGGTGTGATGACCTAGAGTTTCAACCAGGAAAATGGCTTAAGTCTAATAAAACCTATCGATTCGATAGAGACTATATAACCCAAATAAATCAAATATTAGTGGATGAAGGTTACGCTAATATTTTTGATAACTTTGATCAAGATAACCACAGAAGCGCAGCACAAAGATCCCCAAATGAAAAACAGGCGAAACGCAAACCAACTCATCACCTTATTCTTTGTGCAGTCACTGAAGGGGCTGCTCTTGATGCCATTAATCAATGTTTTTACTCATGCCAGCACCAGCAGACCAATATTGAATTAGATGTTAGCCAGGTGCGATTAAATGCTTTTGACTGTCTTGTGATAGTGGAAAATCGTGATAGTTTTAATGATTGGTTTGAATATAAACATTATGCAAACTTATCTAAGCCTCTGGTTATTTACCGTGGCGATAAATATCACTCAACTGCCTGCAAAACTATACTTAGAAGTTGGTTAAACACCCAAGATGATAAACCCGCTATCTACTTTGGTGATTTTGATTTAGCAGGATTACGCATTGCGACTAGTGCAGGATACTCTCATCTGCTGTTACCAGAATATACTTGGCTAACCAAAAATGTGATTAAGCAACATTACCCTGATAATCAACAAAAGTACTTAGCTAGATTAGAATTAGATTGTCCTATTGGTTGGCAGCCATTACTGCAACTGATGCGTAACAAACGGACAGGGCTAAGACAGCAAAAAATGTATGACACGCCATTAATTCTGTATTCTAATCTAGGGTAGGCATATTTCAGGATTTGGGAGATGGTACAAGGAAGGCCAAAAAGCCAATGGCTAATACATTGGCTTTCAAAATAAACGGTTGGGAAAATGGAAAGTTAAGGTAAAACTTTCATCGCACTATTAAACTTATCTTGCCCTTTAACTACCCATGAAGGAGTCGCATCTCCTGTTCCTGCATGGATCAGTGAAGCATGGCGTTCTACCACTTCACTCATAACCTCATATTGATTGGCATCTACATCGACAAAAAATACGTGTTTACCTTGCTTCAGTAAAGCCTGAAAACGCTTGAATTGATAATTGGGTATTTGGATACCTATTAAGCCACCTACCCAAGTGCAAAAACCTAAAACAATAACCGCTAGAAATCCAGCAGGAAGCCATCCAGTTGCTGTTGTATGCCATTGCATTGTATAGGTAATACCGAAAATAAGCGCAGCGCCGATAATACCTACAACTGCACCTAGTTGGGTCGAGTGAACCACATCTTGCTTGAGAACCGCTTCAATGGCATGAAGGTGATGCTTTTCTACTTCTGCATCGTCTTCGCTAAGTACATGGAGTTGTGGTGAACTGAGGCCACTTAACTCAAGTTCTCGTGCAACTGCTTCGAGGTCGTTTAGATCGTCACTTACATAATAATGTCTTTGCATCTTTACTTACTCCGCTGTCTATTAATTGTACGTATTGATTAAAGCTCAACCAGCTTGAGTTGTATAGTATTGTCGCAAAAATATTGATTTTTATTGTGTGGATCAGGGGAATGGCTTAATACTCAGTTTTTTTAACCAGCATAATAGATAATGATGGATAATATAGTCCATTCAGCCTCATCATAGCTTGACTAAGGTAACGATAATATTTAATGTTGATGACTGGAAAAATGATAATCTACGGTGTTTATCTGGGGCCTGAAATAATATAACTATGTTATTAAGAGTCTTAATCTAAATCAGATATAAGCCGTTTTTAGAATTTCTTCAATGACTATGCGAACCTGAATAAAAAACAAAAATGCATGCCCTGAGCAGCATTACAAAAGCAGTTTTGCGTAGACATCATGGAAGAGTCCATTTTTGAATTATTTATTGCTAATTTTGGTGTGTCATTGATATTTTGGAGTTAAAAAAGTCGGACGGAGTCGGAAAAACAATAAAACAACCTTAGTGTCTTTATTTAGTGACAGGTTAAGCTGTTGAATTTAAAGTGTTTTCACTAAAGCTGTTGATTATAGTCTTATTTAAACAACATAGTTATTAGGAAGGTTCCCAGAGTTTACACAACGTTTAAAATAACATGTTGATTTATATGCTTAAAAAAACTCTGGCATATTATTTGAATTGACTGATATTTACTGAATTGTGTGATGATCAATTTCCTTATTGACAATGTTAAAGCAAATAAAAAAAACAAAAGTGCGAATTTAAATATGCAACCAAACTCAATGTTAGATCAAAATCCAACCAAAGCTACGCCAGAGAAAGTTTGTAACTTATTTCACTTGAGTCCATTACACCGTTTTGGCCACTATTTTGATGTGGAAAGTGGCGTAAATCAAATGATGTCACCCATCAAATGTGTAGAAATTTATAAATTACGGCATAAAGTCTATTGTGAAACATTAGGATATGAGCCTATTTATGACAACGGAATTGAGAAGGATAATTTTGACATTCGTTCTCACCATGTCGCTATTACTCATCAAAAACTAGGTACGGTAATTGGATGTACGCGGGTGGTGAATTGTTTTGATGAAACTGATTTGTTGCCAGTGGAAGTGTTGGCCGAAAAGCAGTTGTTAGACGCCGAATACCATCCTAATAAGTTTGGCCGTGAAAATATCTGTGAAATTTCTCGTCTTGCAGTAGACCAAGAATTTAAACAAAACTTAGATGAAGTCACTGCTCATGAGCAATCGTTATATCCTTATATCGCCTTACATTTATATTACAGCTCTCTGAAGTTGGCAGTGGAGTCGAATAGACCTCATGTATATTTGTTATCAGAATCAAAATTGATCCGTTGTATGCGTATGGAGGGTATTAATATTATCCCGATCGGTGATTATGTTGCGCACAAAGGTTTACGCAAACCATGCTATATCAATGCACAAGAATTTATTGATAACCTACCTAAGAAGTTTTTACCGATTTCCCAAAATAAATATGTGAAGAGTCAATTACCTGCAACCTCTGTAGAGTTATCTGCAATAAAAGCCTGAAATGTTTTATAAATGTTAAGTGGTTCAACTACTATTAACCATTTTTACTAAGACTAGTATTTACATTTAAGCGACCATGGAATGCCATTCTGGCAATAGCTGGTCGCTTTCAATTTCCCCTAGTAATGCGCCTATACAGTCATGGATATTGTGAACGCTTATATGGCCTAGAGTTGTCTGTTATTGCTTACCTTCGTGAAGTTACCAATAATTATGTGAAAACTTTTGGCCTCAAAAAGTAGAGAGTAGCTTTAATACCATTCTGTATAAAAAGGGAGAGGAAGGATTTCTAGGCTTTAAAAAATAACAATATTAGATGTCTAGAATTAAAAATCATATACAAACTCTAAGGTCAGTCTGCGGTCTGTGAGGTCAGCGTTTGAAAAGTTTATAGCACTTGGATTGGGATTGTTTGAGCTTCGATCTAAATATCTGAAGTCCAAGTTGGTAGACATATTTCGTCCTAACTCTCGAGAGATGCCAAGGCTACTTGAAATGGTCTTAGTCTCTGTACCTGTCGACTCTTCATCGATAAGCGCATAACTTATCGTTAAATTGAGTTTGGTTCTGCGACCAGCTTGGAGGCTGTTAGTTAAGGTAGCAATATTATTTTTTTGAATCCTATCTGTCTCCAAATATTCTATATTACTATGTGCAAAACTCAAAGCGGATGTAATTCTTCTACCACTCAGTCCAAAACTGGCGTTAAGGCTTTTTCTTAGTATAATTTGTTCGCTTAATTCGGGTATTTGCGCCAATAGATTGGAAAATTGTTGCCCTGGCTCAAGTTCGTAGGAAGGACTTGATGGCTGAAAGCATTCGCTGAACGAAAAACTGCCCGCAGGACAGACAAATACACCTTGGTCTTCGAGGCTGGTTATCAGACGAGACGAAGTGGTAAGTTGTTCGTTGTAACTCATTCGAGTTCTTAAGTGTTTGGTGTTGTGGATAAGTGAAAACGACCCACTATCACCAAAGAAACGTTTGCCATAATTTGCCTGAATAGAGGTTCTACTTGTAAAGTGCCAGTTCAAATCGAGCCCTATAAATGTTTCTTCTTCCTGATCGCTTTTTTCAGATTGGTTATAAGTTACAGTGATCGTCCTGTTTTTTGAGGCAAACCAAGATAATCCCACTCCAAAGCTGTCGTAATTGAGATTATTTATTGAAAGCTCGTCGGCATTTGCCAATTCATTTTCCTCGGTTCGCCCCTGTAAAACTGCTCGAATATTGCTAAATAGACCAAAACCTATTTCCCCGTCTATTACTCTTGACGTAAGATTATCGTTAATTGAACGATCAGTATTTTGATAGCTTGAATTAAAGTCCCAACTCAATTGGGTAAACTCGTCTCCTTGGTAAAATCTAGTTTCCAAAAACTGATTATTGTTATTAAGTCCCAAGTTAGTGCCAGTAGTTTTGTCACTTTTCACATTCGACATACCACCATTTAATTCTAAACGAAAATATTTTCGAGAAGGTACAGTTAAAGATACACTTGCACTATTATTCCGTGTTTTTGATAAGCCATCCGCCCCAAGATATGGGTCATTAACAAAATACTGGGAGGAAAGAATACTTCTATAAGATTGGCCTCCAGCAAGTTTTAACGACAGAATTTTTTCGACTAGAGAAATATCACCAGAATATTGATAATTAGTGAAACTATTATTTTGATTTCCCGTAGTTGTATCTGACTGTATTTGGTTATGATCTAAAGATAAGTTTCCGACCAAACGCTTGCTTTTATAGCTCGTTCTTATGCTAGGTTCTATGGACAAGATGCTGGCATCACTTTCTGCAAATGTTTCAGAATCATTCTGTGAACGTATAAGTGATGTACTAATGCTAGGCTTGATATCAAGCTCACCTGCTGCTGGCTCCATGGAATAGCCAATTAACAGACAAGTGGTGGTTAGCGTGATAAATTTAAAATTCAAAGTGCAGCCCTTCTAATGCAACTAATTATCAGCACCATAATAATATCCATAGACTCCTGAGCCATTATTAGAGCTTTTGTGAGCCTTGTTAATGACGAAGCCTTTTGCCATATCGGGATTAAGCTGCTCTACTAACTGGGATATACGGTTTAAATTTGTTTTCCCTTCCTGGACAACAATCACTGCTTGTCCTGCTAAATTTGCCAATATTGCGGTTTCGTTGATGCCCAATAAAGGCGGGGTATCAAAAATAACGATACGATCAGGATATCGGTTGGCAAACTCACTGACTGTTTCCAGCATTTTTTCGCTGCCTAACAGCTCGGATGATAAATGATGAGATTTACCTGCTGGAATAATACGCAAGGTTTCCAAACTGGTGTGATAAATAACTTCACTTAAATCTTCTACGTCGCCCAGCAAATATTCCATAAGGCCGTTTTCGAAAGGCTGATTGATAATTTTCATTATACTAGGGCGCAATACATCAGCATCAACGAGAAGTACGGTTTTATCTTGTTCTAAAGCAATGCTCAAGGCCAAATTTATCGCTGTAAAGGTTTTACCTTCGTTTGGATTTGCGCTGGAAACCATAATAATATTGCTATTATTGAGTGACTTTGAAAGCGGGCCAAAAGCGTTATTTAAAACTTTACGTTTAATTGCTCTAAATTCTTCGTTAATAACTTGCCTGTCTCTATTAACAAATCCATTTTGTAGCTCAGTAAGATCGATAGCCTTTCTTATTTCTGCAGGCTGAGTGGGTTCGACAGGCTTCTGTTGCGCAACAGAAAGCGACTCATCATCCAAGGTCTTAATGACGGGTTTTGAGCTTTGTAGCGCCGCCTGCTGGTTTTTTTTATCTTGTTCAAGAGCCTTATTTTTTTGAAGGGCTTTTTCTATAGAATTCAAAATAAATTCCCTAATAAATAGAATGGTAGACGTCCGTAAACAATGTCTGTCCATACTAATGAAATATAGATAGCAACAACGCACAAACTTGAAATTGTAAAAACCAGCATTCTATTGCGTTCTGTTTTTCGAAATGTTGCGGCGTGTATATCTGATACGCTGCCGAAAACCGGTATTCCAAAAGTGTTTTTTAATTGGTTAGCACTAAAAACAACGGGTTTAATCTGGCTGATTAGAAATGCGATGGCCAAACCTAATCCAAAGCCAAAAACCAGAATCATAGTGTAAAAAATCACTCGTTGCGGGCCTGATGGTTTACTAGGTAATGTGGGAGGATCTATTACTCTAAATTGCACATCGTCTGATGTCGCTTCCGCTTTACGAGACAATTCAGCTTGTTCTTTGCGGCTTAGTAACTCCAAATATTTTCTATTGGTAATCTCGTAGTCGCGGTTTAACCCCTGTGCCTCTGCTTCAATCTGAGGCACTAAATCGATTATTTTTTCAAGCTCCGCTACTTTAGCCCGATATTTTTCTGCTCTTACAGATAAAGATGCAATTTGGTTTTCGTATTGTGAAACCGCCAATTTCATTTCTTGGTAGACAGGATTTTGGTTAATGTTGCCAAATTGACTATATGAGCCTGTTGTTTCCGCTACTTTTGACATAGCTTCAATTTGCTTATTTCGTTCTTCTTTTAAGTTGTCTAACAAGCTGTTGGTTTTTCTCACATCAGGATGATTTTCTGTGTATTTAATTAACAATTCATCCAAATTACTTTCCAAAGTTGCAATTCTGCTATCAAATTTAGTTGTGATATTTGATTGGTTATCAATGCCATCTCCTGGTGTCGCCAAACCAAAAACCGGTTCTTCACCACTAAGTTGCGCTTTAGCCGCACTTAGTTGCGACTCAAGTTCCAGTAATTTTAGTTCTGTTACTTGCAACTCTGAAATTTGCATTTGATATTGACTATAGTAGTCAGTAGTCGAGCCTGGCGCCCGGTCCATGCGACTAATTTTAAAATTGGCTAAACGTTGCTCTGCTTCAATTAGGCGTTGCTCATATTCATCTATTTGCGTTTGAATAAACTCTTCTGCAGTATCACTGCTTTGCCTGTTTGATCCAAGGGCAGTTTCAACAAATTCATTTAGGGTAATTTGGACTATTTTTTGTGACAATACTGGGGAATGGGAAGGATAACTAATGGTATAAATATTCTGCTCACGGGTAGTACTGAGCTTGATATCATTTTGCAGATCATCAATTAACGTATCCATATCTTTTTGCGTCTTAGCAGTGATATCAAGATCTGCCTCGCGGGCAATTTTTTCTAGGTTGGGTCTACTTAATAATGTCCGGGCGACTAAATTAATTTGATCACCGGGGTTGTTGTAGACGGCAATCCCTCTTAAAAGAGGCCTAAGCAGGCTATTGGTATCCACAAACACCCTTGCCGATGATTCATACTCATTGGGCATGGTAGCGACATAAAACCAACCTATGGGACAAATTAACCATGATGTTATGATGATGTAACGTTTTTTTATCCAAACGCCCTTCACATAATCTAAAATCTGATCTAGCGTTTCCTGAATTCCTAACATATATACTTCTACTTAGATTATTACGAATAATTGACAAAGCGGAGTTTAAAACCAAGCCTCTGGGATGATCAATATATCGCCGGGCAATATATCTACATTGGCAGAAATATCTCCTTCTTTAATCAATCTATCAATATGTACTGTGTATTCTTTTTGCTCACCGTTTACGACGCGAATTAATTTAGAACCATCACCGTTAGCAAATTCGGTTATTCCACCCACTGCAACCATCAAATCAAGCAGTGACATATCTTCCTGGTAACTGATCGCTTGCGGAGAAGCCGCCTCGCCGATAACCCTGACTTGTTCACTATAAGGGCCGGAAAAACGTCCAACACTTACAGTTACAATGGGATCTCGAATATACTTAGAGAGCTCTTTTTCGACATCTCTGGCTAGAGCTGTCGGAGTTTTACCAGAAACTTGTAAATCCTCTACTAAAGAAGTGGTAATCATGCCATCAGGACGAACAGTGAAACTACCTGACACTTCAGGATTACGCCAAACGAAGATATTAACGTTATCACCCGGCCCAATTAAGTATTTATAATCGTCTATTGAGGTGGTGAGTGAAGGGCGAGTAGTTGCTCCAGGGAGAAGCGAAGAATTTGTACTGCAACCTGCCATTACAATAAGCCCGAAAGATAACAAAAATAATTGCGTCCATCTCACTATTTTCATATACGTAATTTCCTAAACCAAATAGTTACAAATATAACAAACTTGTCATTTACCACAGCGTCATAATCACTATAATGCTGCTTCAGAAAAGTTAGTCTATCTCAAATAGTTAATTTAGCATATGATAATTTATAGTAAAAAATGCAAGAGGAGTTGTTAATGGCGTTGACCAATAATAAGCAAAGAAAAAGGTCGAATGTCCTAGTGTTGGTGGAAGCATTCATAATTGGTTATGTCGCCTATATCGCTAATGTTGTTGTTGCCAGTACTACTGGTACCCCTCAGTCTAATAGCTTAACCCTTATTTCAAGTGTCTGCATTTTAACCTTTTTAGTGCTTATTTTTTCACTATCGGTTGGCTTATATGAGGCCAAGTTAAGGGAGACTTTTAGAGGCATTATTAGACGTATTTTTGTTAGTGTGGCTTTAAGTTATTTTGTTGTTGAGCTACTTGTTAGCATCTTCTTGACCGAGGCATTACCTCATCCTTACTATCTGCCAGTTGCTGCGGGGGCGATTATATTGTCGCTTGTTATATTCCGTTATTTCATTAGCAAGTTAGGTTTATTAGGATTAGGTGGTACCAGGACAATTGTTATAGGTGCTGGTGAGCGTGCTGCCATCATAGAAAAACGCATGCGCCGTGATGTCGATAGGTTAGGGTTTGAGTTGTTAGGTTTTATACCTATTCCCGGTGATAACCGAGAAGAGGGAATACAAAACGAAAAACTACTTCACGTTAAAATCGATGAGAATTTTAGAAATTTTATTACCGACAATGATATCGACGAAGTAGTTATTGCATGTGATCAACGACGCGGAACCCTACCGGTTGAAATTCTTTTTGACTGTCGTATACGTGGTGTCGAAGTGACCGACTTGCTTGATTTTATGGAGCGAGAAACCGGTCAAATTGTGGTTAATTTGATGTACCCAAGTTGGGTGATTTATTCTAACGGCTTTAATTCTCAAAATTATTTGCGAGAAGCATTAGACTATGTTTTTAACGGTTTAATGGCCTCTATGGTATTGTTGTTTACTTGGCCATTTATGTTGTTGACTGCCTTGGTAATCTATTTGGATGATGGCATGAAAACAGGCACTTCTGTGCTTTATAAACAGGAGCGAGTTGGATTAAACGGCAAGTTATTCAATATCCTTAAGTTCAGAAGTATGCGTCCTGATGCTGAAAGTGATGGGGCGAAATGGGCAACTAAAAATGATACTAGGGTGACGAGAATTGGGCAGTTTATCCGTAAATATCGAATAGACGAACTGCCGCAACTGCTTAATGTTTACCGTGGCGAGATGTCTTTTATTGGGCCTCGACCTGAACGACCTCAGTTTGTTGAACAACTTATTCGTGACATTCCGTATTATAACCAAAGACATAATGTCAAACCGGGGATAGCCGGCTGGGCTCAACTCAATTACCCTTATGGTGCTAGTGTTGAGGATTCCATGGAAAAACTAAAATTTGATCTTTATTACGTTAAACATCAGAGTTTTATGCTGGATATGTTGATCCTGATCCGAACGGTCGAAGTGGTTTTATTCGGTAAGGGACGTTAAATTTAGAAAAGGACCTTAAAAATTGAAAACTGATGTGCTTAATGCAATGACAGTAGATGTAGAAGATTTTTTTCATGTATCGGCTTTTGAATCGGTTATTTCTCCTTCTCAATGGAAGGACTACCAACCTCGCGTAGATACTAATACTCGCAGGTTGCTCGATTTGTTTGCCAAAAAAGAGGTGAAATCGACCTTCTTTGTATTAGGTTGGGTCGCTGAACGTTATCCGGAGCTGATAAAAGAGATACATCGCCAAGGTCATGAAGTTGCAAGTCATGGTTATGCCCATAGGCGAGCTTCACAACAAAGTCGTGAAGAGTTGCTACAGGATGTAAAACGCTCTAAAGATCATTTGGAAGACTTGTTGGGTGAGCAAATCATGGGCTATCGCGCCCCAAGCTTTTCCATAGGTTATACCAATGAATGGGCTTTTGAAGTCTTAGCTGAGCTTGGTTTTAAATATAGCTCTAGTACTTACCCGGTGAAACACGATTTGTACGGCACCCCAGATTGGCCGAGGTTTGCTTACAACAGACCAGAAAATATTATCGAAATTCCTATTCCAACATTAAGACTGATGGGCAAACAAATACCTATTGGGGGGGGAGGTTATTTTCGCCTTTATCCTTATAAAGTAACCGAAAAGTTAGTCCGTAAATATTTACGGCAAGAAAAACAGCCTTACTCATTTTATTTTCACCCATGGGAGATCGACGCTGATCAACCTAGACTCAACAATGCACCATTAAAATCACGTTTTCGTCACTATGTTAATTTGCATCGTACGGAAGCTAAACTGGAACGTTTACTGAGCGACTTTAACTGGTCCACCATGAAGGATGTATACGGAGTAAGCAAGTGACAGGCGCTTATACGTTCGAGATCCTTGGTTCAAGGGCTGAAGATTTAGCAAGATGGGATGCGTTTGTCGACCAGTGTGAACGTGGCAGTTTTTTCCATTTGTCTGGGTGGAAGCAAATTGTTGAGCAAGTTTTTAAACACAAAAGCCATTTTATGTATGCAGAGCAAGATGGCGCGATAGTGGGGGTACTGCCCCTAGTAGAGCAGAAAAGCTTTCTTTTTGGGCATACCTTAGTTTCAACCCCATTCTGCGTCTATGGAGGCGTGGCCTCAGATTCTGACGATGTTATGGTATTCCTTGAAGACAAAGCTATAGAATTAGCTCAGCATTTGTCGGTAGATTACCTCGAACTACGTTATCCTTTTGCACGCAATAATGCTGCATACACCGAAAAATGTGCCCATTCAGCATTTGGCTGCGTTATACCAGAAGACGATGAAGCGATTCTGGCAGCAGTTAAAAAGAAGCAAAGGGCAAATATAAGACATTCCCTCAAAAATAACCTAACACATCGAGTTGATAAAGATACTGCCACCGCCTATCAGGTTTATTCAGAGAGTGTTCGTAATCTCGGTACACCAGTGTTTTCTGCTAGTTATTTTGGTGCTCTGCAACAAATATTCGGTGAAAGATGTGACGTGTTAACGGTCGAACATCAAGGCCGTGCGGTCTCTTCCGTATTGAGTTTTTACTATAAGGGGCAAGTATTGCCCTATTATGGTGGGGGACTAGATGAGGCTAGAGCCTTAAAAAGTAATGATTACATGTACTATCAACTGATGTGTTCGGCTAAGTCATCAAGACAAACCAATTATTTTGATTTTGGGCGCAGTAAAGATGATTCTGGCGCCTTCAAATATAAGAGAACTTGGGGGATGGAGCCTCAGCCTTTGCATTATATGTTTTATTTGGTTAAGGCTACTGAGCTACCCAATTTGAGCCCCAACAATCCAAAGTATAAGTTTTTTATCAATATGTGGAAAAAGCTCCCTGTTGCAGTTAGCCGCTTCATAGGTCCATTTTTGTCAAAGTATCTTGGATAACATCAGATGAAAAAGGAACCCTTGTTATTTCTTTGTCATCGCATCCCATTTCCACCTAATAAGGGCGATAAGATACGCTCCTTTAATATGCTTAAGGCGCTAAGTCAGTCTTTTGATATTTATCTGGCTTGTTTTGTAGATGATCCCTTTGACTGGCAATATGCCGATAAATTGGATAATTACTGTCAGCAGAAGTTGTTGATAAAACAGAATAAAACAGTTTCAAAAATTAAAGGTTTACAAGCTTTTATAAGCGGTGAGGCTATCTCGGTTCCATACTATTACAGCCGCAGAATGGCTAAATGGACCAATGACATAATTGCCGCTCATAAGATAAAGCAGGTGTTTGTTTATTCATCATCAATGGCACAATACGTTGCAGGTGAGAACTACTCTGAGCTCAACCGGATTATTGATTTTGTGGATGTGGATTCAGATAAATGGAATCAATATTCAGAGGGAAAGACTGGCCTTGCTCGCTGGGTGTATAAAAGAGAGTGGCGCAAATTACAGTCTTTAGAGAACAAAATTGCTGAAGAATTTCAGCATAGTTTGTTTGTCTCTCCTCAAGAAGCTAATTTGTTTAAGCAGCAAGTTTCTGAGTCTGTCAGGCTTAAAGTCAGCGGCATGTTAAATGGGGTAGATACAGCGTTTTTTGACCCTCAGAACCCTGATATCCAGTCTGCAGAGGAAAATATTGATGTGGTATTTACTGGTGCCATGGATTATTGGGCGAATATTGATGCAGTTATTTGGTTTAGTGAAAAAGTTTGGCCCCTCGTCAAGGCTAGTTACCCAAAGGCAAGTTTTTTTGTGGTAGGCGGGAATCCTAGCTCTCAGATTAAAGCATTAGATGGTCAACTAGGGATTAAGGTAACGGGTAGAGTGCAAGATGTAAGACCTTATATCAAAAGTGCGAAAGTTGTTGTAGCACCTTTGCAAATTGCCCGAGGCCTACAAAATAAAGTACTTGAAGCTATGTCCATGGCAAAACCTGTAGTGGCAACTAGTATGGCCATTGAAGGTATCGAAGCTCGAAATGAAGAGATTAAAATTTGTGATAATGCGCAAGATTTTAGTCAACAAGTTATAGATTATTTAAATCATTCCACTTGTGCTGACAATAGTCGCACCTGGATATTGGAAAATTTGCAGTGGCAATCGAGTTTATCTCGGCTGCCAAGTTTATTTAAGGATGATGAATTAGATGTTAACTAACAATATATTTAGGCTGTTATGTTTAAGTTTAGTGGTTTGGGGGGCGGCGTTTTATTCGAGTATTGAATCGACGGTGGCAATCTGGAATCGCTCAGAAACCTTTGCGCACTGTTTTATCATCTTACCTATTTGCATCTATCTGATTCGAGAAAATTGGTCGAAATTACGATCCGCCAAAATTGAGCCGAATTTGATGGTGCTTCCCGCTGTAGTGGCAGTATTAATATTATGGTTATTTGGCAATCTGGCTCAGTTGTTGGTTATAGAACAAGGCGCAGCCTTTTTGATGTTGCCAATGATTATCTGGACTTTAATGGGTAATCAAGTTAGTAAGATACTGATATTCACGATGTTTTTCTGGATGTTTAGCGTGCCAGTAGGTGAATTTCTAATACCTCAATTACAAGACCTTACTGCAGACATTACTGTTTGGTCATTACAGATGACGGGGGTACCGGTTTATCGTGAAGGGCTATATTTAGCCGTCCCCAACGGTTTATTTGAAGTGGCTGTGGCCTGTTCAGGGATTAGGTACTTGATAGCCTCCTTCACTCTTGGCTCTTTGTTTGCCTACCTGAATTATCAAAGTAATAAAAAACGTCTGATTTTCATCCTGTTTTCCTTAGCGTTGCCGCTTCTGGCCAACGGTATTCGTGCTTATGGCATAGTGATGATTGCGTATTTATCCGACATGAAGTATGCCACTGGTGTCGATCATCTTGTTTACGGATGGTTGTTTTTTGGCTTGGTTATCTTTGTTATGTTTGCTGTAGGTAGTATCTGGAGTGATCCAGTGGTTAAAATGGAAAAGGAAGACAATGAATTACCTACTTCAACCATCCCAAAAGTAAAATTTCTTAGCGTTTTGATTGCTTTAGTTTTATTGGTGGGCTCAACCTTTGTTTATAAAAACCTAGTTAACAATCCCAACAGTGATTTTGTGGTCGACGTAGATTCATTGTTTATCGATAGCCAGGATATGAATGACGAATCCTGGTTGCCAATTTTTGAAAATGCCAATGCAGAGATGAAAGGTCACAGTGAAGGGCTCGATTATTTTGTTGCTTACTACAAAGTTAATGTTCAGGGGCAGGAATTAATTAACAGTAACAACAAGATGTTTAATGTTAAGAAATGGTCCATAGAGGAAAAACAGGATTATGCTCAGTTTAAAACGCTGACTATTATTAACATTCAAGGGCGAAAACGTTTATTAGCATATACTTATGTCACTCCATGGCTTACCAGTGCCAGTTCAATAAAAATCAAATTATCCCAAGCATTCGAAGCATTGTCTGGTCGACCACAATTGGGTATGTTAGTGATGCTTTCTGTACCAGTAAAACAAGAACAACAAGACACTCAAAAGTTACTTGATGCCGCAACGAGCAAGTTGAATGATGGCCTGCAGGACTTTCTTGATGAGTCAAAATAGCTTGCACATTGCTCATGTAGTTCACCGATTTGATACCGGTGGACTAGAAAATGGCGTGGTGAATCTGATTAATAGTCTGGGAAGCGAAGAATATACTCATAGTATCGTGACCTTGAAAGGGCATAGTACTGATTTCGCTGCACGTATAAAAACTGCAAATGTTAAGTTTTATGATCTGGCCAAGAAAGACGGGAATGACCTTAGTATTTTTTGGCGTATGAATCAGTTACTTAAACAGCTTAAGCCGGATATTTTGCACACCCGTAATACGGCTACACTAGAGTTGCAATTAGTTGGTTGGTGGCGACGAGTAAAATTACGCATACATGGAGAGCATGGCTGGGATGTCAATGATATGCATGGACAAAACCTTACCTACCGAAAGCTTCGTAAGCTACTAAAGCCTTTTATTCACCAGTATATTGCCTTGTCTAAAGAGGCAAGAGATTATTTGCTTGATATCATAAAGGTTAAGCCTGAGAGGCTAAATCATATATGCAATGGGGTCGATAAATCTAAGTTCTCGCCAAAGAAAGATATAACTAGAACATCCCCTTTTGTTATAGGTTGCGTAGGTAGATTAGAAGACGTCAAAAATCATGTGTTATTGGCTGAAGCATTTGTTATCGCATCAAAGCAAACTCAAGGTAAGGTAGATATTCAATTGCAGCTTATTGGTGAGGGGAGTTGTCGTGATAAAGTCGAATCTATTTTGACAGCAAATGATTGCATTAAAGCAAGTTGGTTGGCTGGAAACCGAAACGATGTAGCCGCGTTAATGACAGAATTTGATATATTTGTGCTTCCGTCACTAGCTGAAGGTATTTCTAATACAATTTTGGAAGCCATGGCCTGTGGATTGCCAGTTATAGCGACAAATGTCGGTGGCAATGCAGAATTAGTGCAACATGATCATTCCGGATATGTGGTTAATGTATCTGATCCTCAGGAAATGGCCGAGAGGATCCTTGATTACGTTGGCCAGCCTGAGCTAAAAATGCAGCATGGTCAAAATGGCAGGGCGTTAGTAGAGCAAAAATTCAGTATTCAGGTGATGACAAGTGCATACAACAACCTATATCGAACTGGAAAACCAGCGATATTGGATCCAGGCTCAAATACATTGCCGTGATCAATAATCCTCAGCGGCTTTGCGCCTCCGAGTGAGAAAAAAAGATTGAAGACATTTATTAGATTTTCGACATACCTGATAATGCAGGTGTCCAGAATACGTATATTTAAATAAGGAATAATTACGATGTGTGGAATTGCCGGGATTTTTCATCTGACTGAAAGTGGTCAAATGGATCGTGACATAATCGCCAAAATGAATGATCGGCAACAACATCGTGGGCCTGATGCGGGCGATTACTTCTTCGATCCTGGTGTTGCGCTGGCACACCGCAGATTGTCAATTATCGATTTGGAAGGCAGTCCACAACCCATGCTCAGTGCAGATGAAAAAGCCTGCATTGTTTTTAATGGTGAAATTTATAACTATAAAGAACTGCGCGAAGAATTATCTACCAAAGGATATAAATTTAATACTGATGGAGATACTGAAACGATCCTTAATGCCTGGCTAGAATGGGGTGAAGAATGTGTACACAAACTACGTGGTATGTTTGCTTTTGCCATATGGGATAGACAAAACCAGTGTATGTTTATCGCCCGGGACCGTTTGGGCATTAAACCCTTTTTCTATTCATTGTTGCCCAATGGCGAGTTTATTTTCGGCTCAGAACTAAAAGTTCTAAAACAGCATCCATTATTCGATAAAACGTTACGTAATACCACCATCGAAGATTACTTTACCTTTGGTTATATTCCAGAACCGAACACCGTGTATCAGCACAGTTTTAAACTGGCTCCCGGCCATTGCATGTTGTTGAAAAAAGGTGATAAACAACTACCCACACCACGAGAATATTGGGATATACCTACTCGATTCGATAAAGAACTTTCAGCCGAAGAAGTCAATGAGCAGTTAGTAGAACGTCTTAAAGAGGCTGTCGATATCCGTATGGTTGCCGATGTGCCTCTTGGCGCGTTTTTATCGGGGGGAGTTGATTCAAGTGCCATAGTTGCACTTATGGCGCAACTTCAAACTGACCCAGTTAATACCTGTGCCATTGGGTTTGATGTAAAGGCCTTCGATGAAACTGAATACGCTCAGCAAGTCGCAGACCAGTATAAAACTAATCATCGTTTTGAAACCGTTGACCAAGAAGATTTTGATCTCATCGATAAACTAGCGGATTTATATGATGAGCCTTATGCTGACAGTTCAGCTATGCCAACATACCGTGTTTGTGAACTTGCCAGAAAACATGTGACTGTAGCGCTTTCTGGTGATGGTGGTGATGAGTTATTTGCAGGTTATCGCCGATATAATCTGCATATGCACGAAGAAAAAATTCGCAATATGTTACCGCTCAATTTTCGCAAGGCAGTGTTCACGCCTTTAGGAAAATATTTTCCTAAACTTGATTGGGCGCCGAAGTTTTTACGTGCAAAAACCACGTTCCAGTCAATGGCATTAGATACTGTTGAAGGCTATTACAATTCGATGTCATTGTTACGGGAAGACGAGCGCAGAAAGCTTTTCTCTGATGAATACAATGAGAGTTTGCAAGGATACACTTCGCTAGAAGTATTTCGAAAGTATGGCGATAAGGTACAGCATCTAGATCCACTCAAAATCACCCAATATATCGATATGAAAACCTATTTGGTAGGGGATATTCTGACTAAAGTAGATAGAGCATCCATGGCTCATTCATTAGAGGTTAGGGTGCCATTGCTAGACCATAAGTTTGTGGAATGGGCGTTTAATACACCGTCGTCGAGCAACTTAAAAAATGGTGTTGGCAAACAAGCATTTAAAAAATCGTTAGAGCCTCACCTTTCACACGACATTCTATATCGCAAGAAGATGGGATTTGCTGTGCCCTTAGTTGATTGGTTCAGAGGACCGTTGAAACAACGTTTATACGACGGACTTTTATCTGAACAGATGGCAAATTCAGGCTACTTCAACATGACACGAATTAAACGCCTGGTAGATGATCATGTAAATGGTATGAGAGACAACAGTGCATCATTATGGGCATTAATGATGTTTGAATCTTTTATGCGTCAGCAATTGGATTGATTGTGATGAAAATACTCCACGTACTAGATCATTCGATCCCCTTACACAGCGGTTACACTTTTCGGACCCGTTCAATTCTAAAGCACCAACATCAATTAGGTTGGCAAACCTGTCATGTGACTAGCCCCAAACAAGGTCATTTTGATAGCGATATTGAAGTGGTTGATGACTTGGCTTTTTATCGTACTAAGGTACCAAAAGGCCTATTAACTAAAGTACCTGGGGTCAACCAACTTGCTTTGGTTAACCCGTTACGGGATAGAATACTTGAAGCAATAGAAATCGAAAAACCCGATGTGATCCATGCGCATTCACCTGCATTAAACGGTTTAGCGGCACTTAAAGCGGCGAAAATAGCCGGTTTACCAGTAGTCTATGAAATTAGGGCTTTTTGGGAAGATGCCGCAGTCGATCATGGCACTTGTAAAGAAGGTGATTTACGTTATCGATTAACCCGTAAAATGGAAAATCTTGTGGTGAATCGGGTAGATGCAGTTACCACAATCTGTGAAGGGCTGCGTAATGATTTAGTTAGCCGCGGAGTGCCAGAAGAAAAAATTACTGTTATCCCCAACGCCGTAAACATCGAACAGTTTAATTTGATCACTGAAAAAAATAGTGAGCTTGCTAAACAGTTAGGACTAGAAGATAAAGTTGTACTGGGATTTCTTGGCTCCTTTTATGGTTATGAGGGACTCGAGTTATTAGTTGCAGCAATGCCAGGCATTTTGAAGCAGATCCCCAACGCCATGTTATTGCTAGTTGGTGGTGGCCCACAAGAACAAAACTTAAAAACGCAAATCCATAGCTTAGGATTACAAGATAAAGTAATCATGCCAGGACGTGTACCCCATGCAGATGTAACCCGCTATTACAGCTTGGTCGACTTATTGGTTTATCCACGTAAACCCATGCGATTAACAGAGTTGGTTACGCCACTTAAACCTTTAGAAGCAATGGCACAAGGTAAGCTGGTACTCGCATCGGATGTAGGTGGACATAAAGAATTAATTGAAGATGGTAATAATGGCTGGTTATTTAAAAGTGGCAGTGTGACCGAGTTAATCAACAAAACCGTACAGGTGTTGGACCAACAGGCTGATTGGGAAAAGACTATCGCTAATGGCAGAAAGTATGTCGAAGATGAACGTAACTGGGGAAATTCTGTAGCGAATTATCAGCAGGTTTATCCTAAACTGGTAGCCCAAAATAAATGAACCGTTTTTTTCATCCATTAAGTATTAATAATGATATTGAAACGATCCATTGTTGGGTAGCAGAACGGTTGTTGAAATAATGAAAATATTGGTATTAACCACTCTTTATCCCAATAGCCAACAACCTAGACACGGTATTTTTATCGAAAACCGTGTTTTGAATTTTAAGGCGATGTTTCCCGATACTGAAATCAGAGTGATGGCTGCTATCCCTTGGTTTCCAGTGGCATCAGGAATATTTGGTGAATATGCAAAGTATGCGCAAATACCCAGCACTGAAGTGCGTCATAATTTAACTATCTACCATCCTCGTTATCCAGTGATACCCAAAATTGGCATGAATTTAGCGCCAATGCTAATGGCGATGGCGTTATTACCCAAATTGAAACAATTACTGCAAGATGGGTTCGATTTTGACATTATTGATTGCCATTATTTTTTCCCCGATGGTGTTGCAGCAACTTGGTTAGCGAGAAAATTAGGCAAGCCCGTCACTATTACGGCCAGAGGCAGTGATATACATTTGATCCCACAGTACAGATTACCCAAAAGGATGATTAACTGGGCTCTGAGAAACTGCACTCAAGCTATCGCTGTTTGTAAAGCTCTGGCAGATGAGATGCAGCTTTTGGAACCAAACTGCCAAGGTGTTAAAGTCGCTAGAAACGGAGTGGATTTAGTTAAATTTTCCCCCGAAGAAAATAGAGATAAATTGCGCAGACTGCTGAATATTAGCGGTTTTAACTTATTGTCTGTGGGCAACTTAATAGAACTAAAAGGCCATCACCTAATAATCGAAGCGTTAACGAGTTTACCTGATATTCATTTGTGTATTGCCGGTAATGGTCCACTGGAAGACAGCTTAAAAAAACAGGTTAAAGAACTTAACTTAGAAAATAGAGTGACCTTTTTAGGTTTATTAAACCAACAAGAATTACGAGATTATTATGCCGCATCGGATGCATTAATACTGGCTTCCAGTCGGGAAGGCTGGGCAAATGTGTTACTTGAATCTATGGCCTGTGGTACTCCTGTTATCGCAACCGCTATATGGGGAACTCCTGAAGTGGTTGCCAGTGATGATGCCGGTTTACTAATACCTGAACGAAGCGTTGAACACATTATATTAACCATACAACAATTAGTTGATAATCCACCTGATCGTTCGGCGGTAAGAGCATATGCTGAAAAATTTTCGTGGCAACAAACCAGCCAACTTTTATTTGAAATTTATACTCAAGCAATAAGCGTCCCAAATCAGGAATCAATTTCCAAGGTAAAGACATTATGATTGATAGTTTATATCTCGCATTAGATATACTTTGTGTTTGTTATTTATTTAATTATGCTTCGAAGAAGGAAGATAATTAATGCGTGATCTTGCGTTAACATTTCTTCTTATTGCAATAATTTACTATTCGTTCAAACGACCTTATATAGGTGTTTGTGCGTGGATCTGGATAGCATTGACTGCGCCAGCAGATTGGGCTTTTGGTTTTTCAACCAACTTTCGTCTAAATCTTACAGTCGTTATTATCACGTTTCTGTCTTATTTATTTGTAAGCAAAAATAAAAAATTTAAGTTAAGTGGTATTGGAGTATTAGTTTTATTGTTTGGTTTTTGGACACTGGTATCGTCTTTGGCCAGTATTACTTCTTTTCCGGAGGAAGTATGGTTTCGCTTTAGTGAATTTTTAAAAGTTCTGATGCTATTTTTCTTTGCTATTTTAATTTTTAAAAAGCGTTTACATATAGATACGTTTGTTTGGGCTATTGTATTGTCAATTTCAAGCTATGCGGCCATGGAAGCCACAAAGTTTATCCTGTCTGGTGGCAGCCACCGTATTGTGGGCGTTGCAGGGCAGATTCAAGATCGTAATGATCTTGCGGTTGCAATAAACATGTGTATTCCATTAGTTATTTATTTAATCCAGACTTGCGAACATAAAATCCTAAAAAATGGCTTGTGGGTATTATTGGGGTTGAACATAATGGCTGTTGTTGGGACATATTCCCGTGGTGGTTTTATCGGTCTTATTATTCTGGCAATTGCTTTTTGGTGGAAATCAAAACATAAGTTAATGCTCAGCCTTGCTGCCGTATGTATTATTCCTATTATGTATATGAATGCACCACAGGAATGGAAAGAAAGACAGTCAACAGTTGAGACTGCAGCAATCGAAGATGGATCCTTTATCGGCAGGTTATGGGCCTGGAAAATTTCCACGCTAATTGCGTTAGATAACCCTATGACAGGTGGAGGATTTCGAGCCGTTACCGATCCTTTTATATGGGATTATTATAGATCGCTGACCCCCGACTTCTCCTTTTTAAAAACGCCACCTATTTCAATAGAGGTAGCTCCCAAAGCTGCACACAATATATATATGCAGGTATTAGGAGATCATGGCTTTGTCGGTCTTGCATTATTCTTAGCTATCTTGTTAAAAACATTGAGTCTCAACAATCGAAATAGAAAGTTAGCGAAAGAATATGGAAATTTATGGTGCGAACATTTAAGTAATGCCCTCAGCCTATCCTTAATAGGCTTTTGCATCACTGGTGCAAATGTTAGTCGAGCCTATTTTGACTTGTTGTACGCGGTAGTCGCAATAGTTGTGGTTATAAGCACCAACCATTTAGCAAAAAAATATAATATTAAAACCGTAAAAAATACTGCGGCAATAAAAAGTGTTGAAACATAACAAATATTACATAGTTGATTTAACTTTATGCCTGATAAGAGTATTGCCAAGCAAATAGCTACTGGCACAATTTGGTCTGTCTTAATGCGCATGACCATTCGCATGCTAGGCATTATCAGTGTGCTGATTCTGGCACGAATCCTAGTTCCTGCGGATTACGGTATTGTTGCAAAAGCCATTTTATTGTCTGGTTTTTTGGAATTGGTCACTCAATTTGGTTTTAATGCAGCGTTAATACAAAACCAAAATGCAACCAAAGATGACTACGATACTGTTTGGACCTTAAGCATTATTCGCGCTACGGCCTTGTCCATTGTAATGCTCATCAGCGCCCCATGGCTAGCAGACTATTTTAATGAAGTTGCCATTGTTCCACTAATTTATGCTTACTCTATTTCAACCTTCATCCAAGGCTTTACAAATGTTGGCGTAATTGATTTTCAAAGAGATATGAATTTTAACTTTGATTTTAAATTCAATGTATTCCAAAAAATCAGCTCCTTCTCGGTCACTATTGCGGTAGCCTTAACATGGCAAAGTTATTGGGCTTTTCCATTAGGTGTCCTTGCTGGTAGCGTCGCCGCACTTTTCGCCAGCTTTTTAATGTCTGCATACCGTCCCAGATTTTGTTTAACGACTTGGCGTAGTATTTTAAACTTTTCAAAATGGATGTTTCTTTACGAGACTATGGGTGCTATTTCTTTAAAGTTAGACACATTTTTACTTAGTAAGTTTGCAAGTGCAGAAGAACTAGGTGTCTATACTATTTCTTATGAGGTATCCGGAATGCCATCCACAGAAATTGCGATGCCAGTAGCCCGTTCAGCGCTACCAGGCTTGTCCAAGTTAAATCATAATTTAAGCAAAATGAAAGAGACTTATATTGATATCTTGGCAACAACTTTAATGGTCGCTATTCCCGCGGCGGTGGGGCTAAGTGTTCTGGCTGAAGATATTGTTAAAGTGGTTTTAGGTAATAATTGGATAAGTGCCATCGCCATTATTGAAGTTTTAGCTTTGTTTGGTGTT
This sequence comes from Paraglaciecola arctica BSs20135, assembly GCF_000314995.1. Classification (GTDB taxonomy): domain Bacteria; phylum Pseudomonadota; class Gammaproteobacteria; order Enterobacterales; family Alteromonadaceae; genus Paraglaciecola; species Paraglaciecola arctica. The sequence continues at coordinate 81,218 of NZ_BAEO01000018.1, forward strand.
ACGCGGGTCATCAGTGCTTGTTCTGTGTCTGCTCTAATCGCGGCAGGTAAAGTAAATATTCTAGGTAGATTCTCATTTTTTATGATGCTTATGAGGTTAGCCATTTTGCCCGTCTCGGTAATTTATTATGGCATTATGGGGCTAACCTATAGTGTCCTTATTACCGGACTGATAGGTATGATTCTAATGTTATGGACACAGCAATTCATTGGTTTATTGTCTATTAAAGCTTTATTATTGCAAATATGGCGCATTATCATTGCCGCTAGCGTTATGCACATTTCACTAAATTTCCTTGTTCCATTAATACACAGCTTTGAATGGCCACTGCTCATTGTTTTATTGTTAGAGGTAGTAATCGGTGTTTTAGTATTTTCTATCGTATCTATCGTACTTTATAATCTGTCAAACTCAAAAGTTGGGCCTGAGCAAAGAGTTTTAAATATTATATATTCAAAGATTAGTAGAAAGAGTTTGTAATTATATACTGACAGTTAAACGGATATCGATCCCCCTAAAATTAATGGAGAACCAATTTGACCGTATTTGCAGGAGTAATAAGCCTTTCAAATGAGCCTCCATCTTCGCAATTGTTAACGGATGTTAGGAAGCAATTTGCAGTGCTCTGCAATCAAAAGGCAACGTTCGAACAACAAAAATCGAACACATTAATACTTCAATGTGATGTTCAGGCATATGACAATGTTACAACTCTGCAAAGCGAGTTACACACCACAGTTATCGCTGGCGAACCATTGTTACGGAATAGTTATCGCACAAGTTTGCATGACGACGTCACGCAATTACATCAGGCGGGGGCTGATAACAACCTATCCAAAATATTAAAAACGGCTAGGGGGGTATTTTCTGGTATTCACGTTGATGAAGCTGCGAATCGAATTCAATTGTTCTCCGATAAGTTAGGTATTAGACCTGTTTTTTACTATCAAAAAGATAATATTATTGTTTTTTCATCGTTGTTTTCACTATTTAAATATTTACCGCAGCTGGATTTGAAAACTGACTTCACAGGATTATGTGAATATTTGGCTTTTAATTATTGCTTGTCTGATCGAACCCAGTATCAATTTATAAAACGTATTGACGTAGGCCAAATTCTCAACATAGAAAAAGGAACGGTTAAAATCAGTCAATATTGGAATTGGGCAGATATTCAAGCTAAGAGCGAAGCCATAGCAATCGATATTGAGCAGTTGTATAAGAGCTTCGAAGATGCCATTAAACTTAGGTTAAATGACAGTAACGAAGCCATTGCATTTTTAAGCGGTGGATTGGATTCACGTGTGATAGCCGCAAGTTTAAAACAGCATGTAAAGACCTTGCACACTTTTAATTTTTCTACTCACCAATCACAAGATCGTGAATATGCTCGGGTTTTTGCCAAAAGTGCACAAATTGATCACCACGAAAAGGTATTTGAGTCTTTGTCCTTTCCAAATTGGACTCAATTAATTGCTGATGCAACCGATGAATGTGCTGCTACCGGAAAAATAAAAAGTAATCAAAGGTTAGTATGGTCTGGTGACGGTGGTAGCGTGGCACTTGGCTATGTTTATATCGAAGACGTTATGTTGGATGCATTAGATAAAGACAATAATAAATACGCTATCGATTTGTTTATGGCATTGGCACAGACATTTGTTCCTAAATCTTTCTTTAAATCAAAATACGTGCAGTTATCTAAGGGGGTAATTGAGGCTTCGATTCTAGATGAGTTACCAGAACTGCACTTTGGTAAAACTAGGTCAATGTACTATTTTTTGATGAATAATGACCAAAAACGTCATTTAAGCCTGCATTTTGAAACAATATGCCAACACAAAACCGAATTGCATTTACCTTTTTTTGATAGTGATTTTTTGCAGAATATTTACGGCTTCCCTGCTAAAGAGATGATGTATCACAAGTTGTATATGCAGTGGTTTGAATACTTTCCAAAATGCGCTAGGCAAACCCCTTGGCAAACCTACCCTAAACATGTTCCCTGTCCAATAAAAAACACTTCATCGTTATCCTATCAATGGGATAAAAGCACAACGAATCATCAAAATAGAAAACAAGATTTTTCGGAATATTTAGCTTTGCGGAAAAATAGATATATACAAGAATTCTTCAACTCTCAAAAGTTGATGATTGCGATGGTCTTGCATAGAATCGGAGTTAAAGATTATTCATACTTAATCGATAAACTCAAAAGGTTAAAGGTGTTAGTACATAATTAGTATTCTAATTTCAAAGCAACATTGACTACTTCAGTTGCGCCAATTTTCGTTTTAAACCGTCTAATGGGAAGCCCTGCCCATAAGCTGTTTTAGCGTATTTTCTGGCCTTGTCGATGTCTCCCATGTCTAAATAAAGCAGTCCAAGATTATAGTTGATCTCGGCATTCAAAGGTTGATACTGCAATGCAATTAAATACTCTGTCTCTGCTTGATTAGTTTTGCCTAGTTTAATCAAGTGCATGGCGTATAACATGTGTGATATGGCATCTTTAGGTTGAAAATAGATAGCGCGTTTAAAGAAACATTCGGCGGTGTAATAATCTGGGTTATAGAGTTCGCCATTTTTAAGTCTATTTCTATCCCGCATTTCTAATTTTGACATAGCATATAGTGCACGATGATAGTTAGGGATGGCAGTTAGTGTGTAAATAATATCGCCATGAAGGTTGGTAGAGCTCTTTCCTCTAATCAACCGTTCTACTTCAGGAGTAAAATGTGCACCTAGAACAATTGGGAGCTTAGAGGCATGCTCCGGATTAGTAAAATCCCACGGACCATACGAACTTGATAAAGGTTGATTATTAACAATGCCACAGGTTGCATTATTATAAGTTTTGGCTAATATCGTTGTGGAAAATAAAGAAATAGTTAAAATAACAAGGCTGTAAAATCGATAAAAGTACTTCACTTAATTATTCCTATTTTTTCGATAAATTTACGTAGACTAATAATATTGTTAACTTACCATTTATTGGTTGAATAAATGAAGAAAAATAACTTCCTTATCCGCGTATCAAAAATTTATTGTACACTCCCCAGGCATCCATCGCTGAAATTGACCTGTTTTTAGGCTTGGATTTTGAAGTTAACCAAATGCAGAAATCTGAACATGACAGCGCCATTATTTCTAAAGGCGAAACATGGAAATGTAAATAAATCCTTAATGACAGAATGATTATCCGCATGACAAAATATTGAGGTTAAAATTTTATCTGTACGGTTTAATACAAGCAGCGTATTTAAAATTAAATGGCAAGCTACCTTTTTAGTACACTAGGTGATGATTAACTATGAAGTACCATGGGCTAATTTGAACATCTTATTTACTAATTTTTTTTCTGCCGAATCGGGTTTGCCACTTATCCACCACAGTCCAATTAAACTAATCACATAAATCAGCGCTCCCAATAGGGCGTATGCAATGCAATATAGAATTGATGCTTGAATATCTATCGCAAAATAATCCGATTCCAATTGTACCAAGTGCGCTAATAGCAAGTACATTATGCCACTGGCACATATTGGTCTGAGAATGGTTCGCAAATAATCGGCTACCCTAAGCTGTATCATTTTGCAGGCGATAGTGACTGCTACCGGAAATATAATAAACGATACCAGTCCAGAAGCATAAGCGGCCCCAAGAACACCAAATAAAGATAAAAAGTAGATTAATATTGGGATGTAAATAATCAGCCGCAAAGTAAACAATACGGTTGTTATTTTAGGCCGGTTAATGGCCATGTAGACATAACCAATATTGGTATTCAGGGATACCGCTACACTGGATACGGCAATAATTTGGATCAGCAACACCGCACTCTGCCACTGATTACCCAGCATAATGGGCACTAGTATTGGGGCCAGTACAGCAACGCCGACACCAGCGGGGATAGCTAAGATAGCGATTGAAGAAACAATGTTAAGAAATAACTGACTTAAAGCTGATTGATCAGAGGAAACCTTAGTATAACCTGGGTAACTGGCACGGTTTATTGGTGCAATCAGTTCACTGGTTGGTAATGTGGCAATTTCATTACTGACTGAAAATAAGCCTACGGCCTGCGGGTTGATAATTTTACCTATGATTAAATCATGGGCTCTGTTATTCATAAAAAATAACAAATTATTTAGTAATAGCCATTTGGAAAAACGAAATATAGCTTGCACCCTCTCAAAGCAAAATGACGGCCTGTATGGACTCATTAGGTAGGATAGTATCAGGCTGATGAAAGAAGAAGAGAGCATTCCAAATACTAACGCCCAGTAGCTTTGTAACGTAAAGGCCAATGAAATCGTAATTAGGGTCGAAAGGACTTTAACGATAAGTTGAAATTTGAATTCCTTGTTGAATTGGAAATGTTTCCTGAAATCAACTAACCCAATATTTTTTAATGAATTAATCAGAAACAATAACGCCAAAGCGAACATGACCTCGATTAGTCTTTCATCATTATAATATTGAGCCAACGGGAAGGTAACCAAACACATAAGCAGGCTTGCAATAAATCCAAACATTACCTGCATAGTCCAGGCTGAATCGTAGTCGGCTTTGCCGGCATGTTGATTTTGGATTAACACCATATCGAAGCCAAATGCATTAATTAACTCTAAAAATGCATATATCGTCATAGCTATCGCGATAATACCAAAGTCTTCTGGCACTAACAGTCTTGCCAATACCATAGTACTCAGCAGACCTATAAATTTAACTGACATCCTTAGCGCAACCATCCAAATTGCACCTGAAAAAACTTTACTACCTATATCTTCTGTCATTAAAATCCGTTAAATATACGGTCATTTACCCAAATTAAATTTCACAATATGAAATTGCTGTATCGACGCAATTCTGTCGGCTAAACTATCAGCTAGAAAAGAATAATGCATTGAAAATAATAAGTTTTTATTTGAGATTTCTATATTGATAATGTTATACCTGTTTATCACTTACTATTGTTGTTCATCCTAAATGAATCAAAAGCATAAAATTTTATATATTGCCTATCACTATCCCCCGATTTTGGGCAGTAGTGGTGTACATCGCACTTTGGCTTTTACAAGGTTTTTAGCTGAAAAAGGATGGGATGTCACGGTATTAACTGCTTCATTAAAAGCTTATGAGCGTTGGTCTGAAGAACAACTGCAGTTTATTCCCGACAATGTTGAGGTTATAAGAGCCTTCGCACGCAACACTGCCAAAGATTTATCCTGGCGTGGTAAATATTTGGCTTGGATGGCATTACCGGATAATTGGCAAAGCTGGATTGTCGGTGGGGTAATTTCGGGCTTGTGGTCTATTTTAAAAAACAAACAAAATGTACTGGTTTCCACTTACCCTATCGCATCGGCTCATTTTATTGCTTACATTTTACATAAATTAACGGGGATCCCATGGATTGCTGATTTTCGTGACCCAATGGCACAAGCTGATTATCCTACAGAACCGGTAAAAAAACGCTGGTTTGAGTGGATTGAAAAGAAAATAATTAAGCATTGCAAATATGCGCTTATTACCGCTCCGGGAGCTAAAATCTTCTATGAATACAAATACCCTCAATGCAGCGAAGATTTTTGGCAGATAATTCCCAACGGTTTTGATGAAACATTATTTGCTGATTTGCATTCATCTCAGGATGCGGTAGATAATCAACCTAAAGTGATTCTACATAGTGGAGTGATTTATCCATCTGAACGCGACCCCACCGATTTTTTTAACGCGCTGGCTGAGTTACAAAATGAAGGTAGTATTTCCTCGAAGGATATTGTTATCCGTCTCCGTGCTACCGGACACGATGATCTATTTCGTAAACAACTGGCGGTGCTGAAGATAGATCAACTAGTACAATTGGAGCCCACAGTCCCTTATCGACAGGCATTGCAGGAAATGTTTGATGTTGATGGTTTATTGTTATTGCAGGCAGCTAACTGCAACTATCAAATTCCCGCAAAAGCTTATGAGTATATTCGGGTACAAAAGCCTGTATTAGCTCTGACCCCTAGCGAAGGTGATACTGGCCAGTTATTGCTACAAGCCGGTAATACAGTAATCGCACCATTAGATAATAAAGAAAGAATTAAGGTCGCTTTGATGGAATATATTCATCAGCTATCAAACACACATCCCAAAGTTATTGACAGTACGAAAATACAAAAATACTCAAGACAATTTCAGGCATATCGATTTACTCAGCTCTTAGATAATATAAAAGAATGATTTTTACAATTTTAATACATTCAACATGCGGTTAAAAAATAATTTATATTTATATTTTTTATTTTCTGTGTAATTACTTAAATAGAATATCAAAAATGGAACAACTACCCAGCACAATATTAGAGTGACTACCGAAGTAGGTTTATAGGGGACAATCGCTGAAATAAAAAACAATAGAGGCATGTGATACAAATACAGTGAGAATGTATGCGTCGCCATTTTTTGTATTGCAAATCCTATACTTGGTTTAAAGATGAAGATAGAACGACCAATATTTGTGAATGAGAATATATTTAATGCAACAAATAATGCCAATATGTAGTCACTCGCAAAGCGTTCGGCCGGTTCTAAAAGAAGAACATAGAAATCAGGAGGTAATAATACAGTCATGTAGGCATCAACGAAAGACTGAACATAACCGATGGAAAAAACTACAATCCCGATAATGGAAAATAAAAATAAAACTATTGCGACAAGGACTGAAACACTATGTTTTTGCGTTATTTTAAAGCACAGAACTCCAAAGAACCACATAGGCAAATATAAAAATACGCTTGGACCCATCAACAAAATAACTAAAAATAGTAAAGTGTATTTTTTAATTCCTTTCCCGAAAAAAATAATGCCAAAAAAACGTAATATAAAACCTCATAACCTAATGACCAGTAGGGTAAATTTGAAAAAAAAGGCCATGCCACCCAACTCTGATTTAAAAACGTCATTGCAGTAAGGATAGTTAGAATTTGATTGGAATTATCCGCACCTACTTTATCGAAAACTGCTGGATTAAGTTCAGCCCCCGCAAAATAGAGTGTAATTGTTAGAATTATAGCGGGGAATGCAACGGAATAAATTCTTGCTAATCTATTAACAATATACTCCGACCGTGTTTCTTTTTTGTCAATGCATACAAAGGCAATAACAAAACCGGATAACACAAAAAAGAACACGACAGCTTCGTGCCCCATTCCTCCAAACTGCCAGAACCAACCACCAGAAAAACCCGTTGCATGTGATGCAAATACAGCTAAAGCTGCGATAAACCGCATTAGATCGAGATAGATAGAAAGTTGGTTATTCATTGAGTTTTTCGATTGATATATTAATTACCCAATTAAAATATACATTTTTTGTATACGCTGATTTAGCAACAATAGAGTAAATCATGAGAGTGTTATAGGCCGTCAATGTTAGCAAACTGCAATACGAAACTCGAATTTTATTTTTCGATTCAACTTACCTACCAAATTTTAATCAACATACATTTAGTCAATCTACTCTTAAAGGGATCAGTGTTGTATGCAGTTGCAATGTACTGCGCAACCAGCATCCATGCAGAGCGGCTGACATTGCAGAACTTTTAAAAAAGAACTGAATATAGACAGCCTATACAACCAACTTAGTGGCCGCTTTGGGTTAATGCCGTTGACCTTAAGTAAACGTCATTAGGCTTTGGCTTGTTTTTTTGCGTGTGGATGAAAGAAAACCAACAGTGAAAATATATTACCTTGAAATGCTTGCAACAATTTAAAGCCAGTAACATTGTTAATAATTATTTAAGCGACAACGCTTTGGCAGCTCACCAAAGTGTGCATGTTGAGTATTATGGTGAGCTGATCATTGTTCCCTTATTTGGGGGAGTAATGGTGTATATCGCACTTTGGCTTTCACCCGGTTTTTAACTGCGAATGGATGGGATGTAGAAGCCCTCTCGGCGTCATTAAAAGCCTTTGATAAATGGTCATCGGGCCAAGTAATGTTTATCTTGGATAACATCACTGTACAGGCCAACTTTTAAGTAATGCCGGGCTATCTACCATTGCACCATTTATAATAAAGATAAGATTAAGGTCGCGTTGATGGAATATATTGATATATTAGCCAATCAAGTAAATACGGAAATAACCGTTCAACAACTTCATGCTTTTTCAAGACAGTTTCAAGCATTAAAATTTGAATAATTGTTGATGAAAATTTAATAAATAATTTATTCATAGTCTCAATTTACGATCCAGCATTGCTGATTAGATGGATAAATGCTCTTGTCACTACATACCTATGTGAGCATCATAGTTTGAATGTTGTGGTATTTGATGGAAGTGGGAAACGAAAGATGTACGGAACCTAAAATATTCTTGCGTCGGGTTCATATACCTAAAACGTCAATAATTATTTTCTTGATTGGAGGTGACCATAATAATGTTGCTCATCTTAAGTTATTACCTTAATTATAAGGAAGTTGTGTGGAAATTAATAATTCAAAAATTACTGTCATAATTCCCACTACGGCTGAATGGAAGCGGTTTGATGCTATTAAAAGAGCTGTAGAGTCGATACGCAAAAGTAGTGATGAAAAAGTGCTTATTATAGCGTCGGTCAATGGCAGCAAGTTCCATTTAGAAGTGTGTGAGTGGCTTAAAGCCCAACCTGATGTCATCTATATATACAATGATATTGGCTCTGCTCCCTTAGCCCATATTCGGGGACGTGAACTTGTCAAAACACCATACTTCAGTTTTTTGGATGATGACGATGAATATTTAAAACATGCGCTTGATATTAGGTTGAAAATATTAGAAGAAAATCAGAACGTGTCACTAGTGGTAACTAATGGTTATAGCGTTACTAAAAATGTACAAAACATACATTATAAAAATATGTGTAATGTAAATGAAGATCAATTTTATGCACTCTACCAAGAAAATTGGCTACATAACTGTAATCATTTATTTAGAACTGCAGATATAAAAATTGAGTTTTTCAAAAATTATGTCCAATATTTGGAATGGACATGGTTGGCATTCAAAATCTGCATAGCGGGGCTTAAAGTTGTTGCTATGGATGAAAAAACTTTTTTATATTATGACACAGAAGATTCTTTGTCTAAGAGTGATGCCTATAATGGTACTTTTCCAAAGCTTGCAAAAAAAATGCTCGCAATGTCCCCTCCAAAAAATATCAAAAGTCAGATTACCTATAAATTGGCAGAGCACTTTCATTTTTACTCGGTACAACTGTTGAAAAGTGGAAATGTAACTATGTCTCTTAAATACCATTTGAAAAGTATATTTCAATATAGAGGCTTCAAATATTTGTTATACACTCGATACATTATTTTTCCGACATTGCTTAAGTACGCAGCATAATACTGGGAAATTTAATTGTTGCTATAACCTTTTGGTTTAGCAACAATAGTCATGTTCATGGAAGTATTGAGTAAATATAATGAGTTTATCTGTTGACAAAAAACACTTAGATATAGTGTTTTCTGAGAAGTTCCGCTGCCAAGTTATTGGTGGAGAAAATAATAAAGTCAGCCATTTCGAAAGTAAGGAATTAGATGTTGCTTACAGCGGCAATATGCAACTCGACGAGCATAACTGCACTGCCTCTTACGTCGCACAACAATATCAGGCCAACCAAAATGTCGGTGAGCTATTCAACAGTCTTACTGGTGCATTTTGGTTGTTAATAGTTGATAAAACTAATCAAAAAATAGTATTAGTGAATGATCATGTTGGCATTCAGCCTTGTTATTTTTCAGTACAGAATGATTGTTTGTATATCAGCGATTCACTCAAGTTAATTAAGCAGCAAGATATTGTTAGTTGTACATTATCGCCCCAAGCGATTTACAACTATTTTTATTTTCACTGTATCCCAGCACCTGACACTATTTACAAAGAGTGTTTTAAGTTGGCCCCAGCAAATGCCGTTACTTTTGATGCTCACGGTTCTTCGGTTACTCAAAACCTTTACAGTCCTAAGTTTGCCAAACACATTGAGGATCAAGCCGTCGCTCAACAAGAATGTTTAGCCATAATTGAACAGGCGGTGGCACAACAAATTACCCCGGATTGTGGCGCATTTTTAAGTGGTGGCTTGGATAGTTCAACCGTGGCAGGTATGTTATCTAAACATCAGCAACCAGCTAAAACCTTCTCCATGGGTTTTGAAGTGCCTGCTTACGATGAAACAGCTTATGCGAAAATAACCGCCGAGCATTTTAAGACACAACATGAAATTTTATATTTAAAGCCAGATATGGCAGCTAAAGAATTTGTTAAAGTGGCACAGTACTTTGATGAACCCTTTGGTAATTCATCGGCTATGGCCGCGTATTTTTGTGCCACTTTTGCCAAAGAACATGGCGTTACTCATTTATTGGCCGGTGATGGTGGCGATGAGTTATTTGCGGGTAATGAACGTTATGCCAAGCAAAAAGTGTTTGAACATTTTCATCAAGCACCTAAATGGTTACAAGCCTTGCCGAGACTCGCGTTTGATAATCCGTTAACAGCTAGTATCCCTGGACTTAAAAAAGTTACCAGTTATATTCGACAAGCCGATGTGCCCTTGCCGGATAGGATGGAAAACTACAATTTTATTAAACAGCTTGGTGCTGAAAATATGTTTCCAGCAGCCTTTTTGTCAGAAGTTGATCAAGAACAACCGATTGAGCTTAAGCGTGAGCGTTATCGCCAATGTAGCAATGATGATCCCGTCGATGGCATGTTGTATCTGGATTGGAAATTTACACTGGCAGATAACGACTTAGTCAAAGTGACTAAAATGTGTGAGTTAGCCGGTGTAACAGTGGATTTTCCGTTATTAGATCGCAGGTTAATCGATTTTAGTTGCACTATTCCCGCTGAAGTAAAGTTGCCCGGTGGGCAATTACGTGACTTTTATAAAAAATCCTGCAAAGGCTTTTTAAACGATGCCACATTAGAAAAAAGCAAGCATGGCTTTGGCTTGCCTTTTGGGGTATGGATGAAAGAAAACCAGCAGTTAAAAGATATTACCCTGAAATGCTTACAACAATTTAAAGCCCGTAACATTGTTAATCATTCTCTTATCGACAATGCTTTGGCGGCTCACCAAAGTGTGCATGCCGGTTATTATGGCGAGCTGATCTGGATAATGGTTATTCTGGAGTTATGGTTACAGGGTAACGAATAATCATGTTGCACTGGATGCTGAAACAACTAGGGCTAATTACGAGTAAAAATAAACTAAGTATCTTGATTTATCATCAGGTATTTTCCCAAAAAGATCCGATGCGGCCCTCGGAGCCAGATACAGCAGAATTTGCATGGCAGATGGCGTTATTAGGTAGGTATTTTAACCCTGTGGCGCTGCCCCAAGCTATTGAATTACTGAAAGTTGGAAAATTACCCGCCAACTCAGTTTGTGTCACCTTTGATGATGGTTATTTGAATAACTTAACTGTGGCTCAACCTGTTTTGCAGCAATACAGCATTCCCGCCACCGTTTATATTGCGACTGGTTTTAGTTCTGGTGGCAATATGTGGAATGATCGATTAATTGACTTGATTGGGAACCCGTCAATATCAGAATTTAATTTGTCGGCGCTGCAATTAGCAACTGAACAAGTTAGTGATATTAGCAGTCGTCGTCAGCTAGCCTATAAACTTATCCCATTGATTAAATATCAAGATTACCAGCAACGTATCAATATTATCGACCAGTTATACACCGATAATCAGGCCAATGAAGTGGCTAATAAAATGATGACGCCAGATGAAATAAACCAACTCGCGAAACTGGGCGTCGATATTGGCGCGCACACAGTTGATCACCCCATTTTAGCAAGCCAGAATGAAGGGCAACAAAAACACCAGATTGAACAAAGTAAACAGCAATTGGAACAATGGTTAAATAAAGGTGTTAACGGATTTGCTTACCCCAATGGTAAGCCTGTTGAGGACTACCCTCTCAGCGCAGTGGATTTAGTGAAACAATCCGGCTTTGAATATGCAGTATCTACAACCTCTGGTTTGTCAACACCCGTATCCGATTTTTATCAGCTAAATCGATTTACGCCTTGGGATAAAACTCCGCTTAAATTCCATCTGCGGATGATTAGAAATATGTTGGGTATTTAAATGACGTTATTTTTTACAACACCAATTGCAAATGCTAGAGATTACCCATTGCCACACATTTTAGGGTTACCTTCTACCCCTGAAATTACTACTGCGTCAAAACGCTGGTTATTGAATGTTAATAATCATATATACACTATGGATAGTGCTCGATCAGGTTTGTATATTTTAGCTACAAGTCTACGTAGCAAATCAGTATGGTTGCCAAGCTACCATTGCCCAGCATTAGTTGAACCTTTCTTAGCTGCTGGAATTACAGTTAATTTTTACCCAATATGTAGTGACCTTAAACCAGATTTTAATTTTCTCAATTCAAATGTTGGGAAGTTCGAAAATATCGTAGGTATTCGCTATTTTGGTTTTGATTGTGGTATTGAAAAATTATCTGAGTTTTGTAAAAAAAATCAAAATATCTTAATTGAAGATCTGGCTCATGCAGCTTTCCCATCTCATATATACGGACAGGCGGCAGTCACCAGCTTAGTAAAATTTTATCCATTATCATCTGGCGCGGAATTAATTGTTAATAGTAATTTTGAAGCTATTGAAAAGGTACAAGAAAATTATGCAAATTTGCCAAAAAAGTTTGTCCAGCAATTTAACAACTTGTATAGAAAAGTTAAGTGTAAATTAGGCTTCCTTAAAAAAAAGCAATGGTTGTATTTGGATATAGATTCAATGACTAGCTGGATATCAGCAGCAGATGAATTGGTGTTGAGCTATACCGACCACATTAATGTTAAAAAAGTTAGACGAGATAACTATCAAGTTTTGGCGAACAGACTAGCAAACAATAAATATGGGACAGTTCTGTTTCCTGAATTAGATTCTAATACCGTTCCTTACGTATTACCGTTTTTAATTCACGACGAGGCTGTATTTGTCAAAATGAGAAAAGCGGGCATACAGATTTATCGATGGGAAGAGCTGGCTGAATCTAGATGTCAGCAAAGTAAACTATATAGGCAAAAGATAATTCAAATTCCATGCCACCAGAATATAGAACAGTCTGATATTGATTACATTATTCAAGTATTAAATCAGTAAGTCTAAATTTTTGAAATTTATGACATATTGTAAATTAGGGAAGTTCATGAATAGCAATATATTAAAGAGCGTTACAGAAATTGATGTATCAAATACCCAACATACTAATTTGAACTTACCCTTATTTCTCAATTTGGAATGGTTTAAAGAATTTGAACAGTATATTTTGCAAGATAATCAACAACCCTGTGTGTTGTTGAATACTTCTAAGGGCAGTCATCTCAGTTACATTCCATTCTTCACTTCTAAACAGCAATCTATGTTCAAAAGTAAGAAATTGATGAGTATGACTAATTATTACTCATGTATTTTTTCGGCTATTAATTTAGGGGAAGCTGAAGTCTCCATTGGAGAGTTGGTGAAAACACATTGTGATTTTTTAGTTGGTTTTGATGAAATTCATTTGAATTTTATTTATGAAAGCGAAATTGAAAGTTATGTAAAAGCTTTTAGTGATATTGGTTTCAAATGTTTTTCTTACACTGAAACCCGCAATTGGTACCACGATGAAATTGACTGTTTTGATTCGTTCTATTCTAATTGCTCAAAAAATATGAGAAGTAATACTAGGCGCGCGAAGGCAAAACTTGAGAAAGAAGAAAGTTTTGAAATTATTATCACTTGTGAAGATGATTTGGAAAATAAACTAAAAGATTATCATGCCGTCTACGAAGAGAGCTGGAAGCATGAAGAATCTCATCCAGAGTTTATCAATAGCATCGCAAGAATTGCTGCGATGCAAAATAAACTGAGGTTAGGATTTATTTACCATGATGGCTATCCTGTAGCGGCTCAGATGTGGTTTATCGATGATAATAACGCTTATATTTTTAAGCTTGCTTATAGGGAAAAATACGCGGACAGAAGCGTAGGTAATATTTTAACAATGGAGTTGTGCCGACATACAATTGAAAAAGATGGCGTTTCAACTATAGATTTCTTGACAGGTAATGATGAATATAAATCAAAATGGATGACAAAATCTCGTAACTTATGCGGAGTGAAAATTACTAATCCGAGACGGATATATGGTCTCATAGGAACAGCTAAAGAAAATTTGTCAGAGATTAAGCAGAAATGGAAAAAGTGAAGTAATGGGTAATATGAAAAATAGTATTCCGCTAGGAAAATGTTAGTGGTAACCGGCCATTTCATTCCTGCATCTAAAGGTAATATTTTACTGACTCAATATGGTCAATTAACCGATACCGCCATTTTATGCTTACCCTCGATTACTGAAGAAATGAACCTCGCTCGGGCAGTGGTGGCTAAACAGGCACACTATTTTGCCGCACAGGGTATTGCTACTGTGAGTTCGGATTATGCAGGTACAGGTGATAGCGAAGCCGAGTTTGATCAAGTAACCTGTGATGATTGGTTACAAGATATTGTTTGTGCAGGTCAATGGATGATGGCGCAAGGGGTGAAACAAATTATTGTATGGGGAATTCGATTCGGTTCTTTATTGGCATTGACTCACCAGCAAACGCTGGCAGCTCAACTACCCATAGTGGCGCAATTACACTGGAAACCCGTTATGAATGGCAAACAGTTTGCCAGCCAGTTTTTAAGAATAAAACAAGCCAGTAATATGATGACAAACAGTGCCGAAAAAACCAATTGGCGCGAACATATTCTTGCTGGAAATACTGTTGAAGTGGCGGGTTATCCGCTAACGGCCAAGCTGTTAGAATCGATTGAAGCATTAAAAGTGACTGCTGATTTTCAGCCAATTACTCCCTTGGTCTGGATTGAGTTGGCGGCTAAATCGGCCACACCAGCGGTGGCTCGTTATATTGACAATTGGTCGTCTGAAAGTTGCCAATTGCAGTGTATAAACACTCCGGCTTTCTGGCAAATTCCTGAAGTATTTGATTTGCCCGAGTTATATCCACTCAGCTTGGCTGGATTAAAACAATTGGAGATTATTTGATGGAATCCGCCATTAGTTTCAACATCAATCAACAATCAACACTGGGGATTTTGCATCGCCCTGAATCAGCCTTATCTACAGCTGTACTGATTGTAGTGGGTGGCCCACAGTATAGAGTAGGAAGTCATCGCCAGTTTTTGCAATTATCCCGTTTTTTAGCCACACAAAATATTATTAGTTTCCGTTTTGATGTTAGGGGGATGGGGGACGCAACCGGAGCAAAGCAGCCATTCGAACAATTGGACGATGATATTAAAGCTGCTACAGATTGTTTAATATCACAATGCCCTAATGTGTCTAAAGTGGTTATTTGGGGCCTATGTGATGCCGCATCAGCCGCATTGTTATACGCCCATCAAGACTCACGTATTGCTGGTTTAGTATTACTTAACCCCTGGTTACGCAACGAACAGGCTATGGCAAAGACCATGGTTAAATTTTATTATCTGCAGCGATTACTATCTAAAGCTTTTTGGCAAAAACTGCTAAGGGGTAAAGTCAATGTCGGTGGCAGCCTAAAAGAAGCCAAGGGCATGGTATCAAGCAGCATGCAAAAAGATGAGCAGGGCGACCAAAGCTATCAGCAGGGGATGTTATCTGGTGCACAGCAGTTTAGTGGCCCGGTGTGCCTGATATTAAGTGGAAATGATTTAACGGCCAGGGAATTCAGTGAACAGACCAACGCAAACAAAAAGTGGCAAGGCATAGTTAAAAATAACTGGCAGGCACACAAGTTAGTGGATGCCGACCATACTTTCTCTTCCCAAGGTTTCAAGCAAAAAGTTGAGCAGATTACGCTGCAATTTCTTATGGAGAATCAATAAATCTATTTGAAATAAATTTTCAATACCGGAATTACCGACTGTTCGATAGATTCCTTGCTTGCAAATTTCACAGCGCCATCGGTTCCTTGAATTATTAAGCCATAGTTTTGTATTTCATTGTGATACCAATTATTTACTAATGAAGTGATATCTATGGTAACCGTCCCGGCGGTATTGTCATCGTATAATATTGTTTCGCTAAACGGTTTCTCACTCATGAAATTACCGTCAATCCCGATCCAATCTCCTAGTTGCTCAACCCACAACTTATTTATATTAGTCTCAGCATAATCCCGTGTTGCGGTATATTCTCCCCAAGACTTGCCTACAGCATATATATTAATATTGATGTTGCCATATTCAGCAACCGTCATAAGTTCAAGTTCGGCTTTTTCAATTTCTATGCCTTGAGCAAGTTGTTGCACAGGGAAGTGTATGATCACATTACTATTGGTAGACACTTCAAGATCCTGAGTTCCACCCTGGTTTTTATAGGTTGAGCGATTTAGCTCCACATCTGCCGTAGAATACAGCGCTACATATGCAGTTGATGCATCATCAGAGGGAGCCGGTATGCCTAGCTCAACTTCATCAGACAATGGCGTTAAACCTTTCTCGACTCGTCTTGCTGCAACGCGATATTTATTTATTACTCCTAAGCTGGGTGATGTATGTAAAAAGAAGCTATTTTTTGTTTCAGCAATTTTTGATCCATTTAAATAAACTTCAAAGACATCCAAATCAAGACCATCGTAATTCCAACTAAGTTCAACGCTGTTGTAGTAATTCAACTGTGCCTCTAGCCCGGTAGGCTTAGTGCTTTTGACTAGTGTCACTTTCAATTTTGGACTCTGTGACCCGTCCAGTGACTCTTTGGTGGCTATTGTAAATATTGCTCCATCAGACGTTAGAACTAATCCGTTGTTAGGCGATAACCCGTTAATCCAACGATGTACCAAACTGGTAATATCTAATTCTACAGCTGAAGCGATATCATCATCTTCAATATATACCTGAGCAAAAGGTTGTTGCCCTTGAATAGTTAAACTTTTGTCCAACCAATCACCATTCTGATTATCCCAATACGCGTTTGATTTATTGTCAACAAAGTCACGGGTCACACTGTCTTCAAACCAAGGTTTGCTAATAGCATAGACATTCAGATTTCCATTACCGTATTCAGCTACTGTAGTCACCTGCAAAATGGCTTTTTCAATCTCATATCCTTCTGGGATCCGATCAAAGGCGAAGCGAATAATGCCATTAGAGATTTGGCTAGTTTGCATATCTTCAGCATCGCCAAAATTACGATAAGTTGAGCTATTCAGCATGCTGTCAGCAACAGGAGGTAAACTGTATTCGGTTTGTTTCACTGTTCCAATTTTTATGTTGACAACCAAAGGGGGAGATATAGGTGATATAAATTCGTCTGTATATACACCGGCAATAGCAAACACGTACTGATCAACAGCAATGGTTAAAGGCAAGGTATAATAAGCTCTATCTGTGTAAGTCAGTGGCTGATTATTAAGGAATATTCGGTATCCAGCCAATCCTGGCGTATCTATTTCAGGTAATTTCAATTCAATACTTTGACTTGAAGAGGAAATTAATTCAGGCGCTTTAGGCGCAGTCTTTTGTACAACTGTATCTGGTAGATGAGTGGGGATTTCGTCAGTTGTTGGAAGTTTTATCGCAATTTGTCTGGCAACAGAGCCGCCTTGGCCAGTGCAATCCATCCGCACATTACCTGCATTGTCGATTTGTACCCTTGCCTGTCCACTGAGAGATAAACTACCTTGCCATAAGCCACTTGCTGTACAAGTATCAGCATTTTGAGTTTGCCAATCAATGTCAATCGACTCTCCACTATTAACTGTTGTTTGACTGACTTCCAGATTAATATCAGGTGGCAATACTGTAGTATTTGTCATGCCTCCTACGGGGGCCTCGGTGCTCACTACCATCTGATCGAGATAAACCTTGCCGTCATTGCAGTTTCCGTATACACCACCTTTGTATAGACCTAACCAAACCAAACGATTATGCAAAAAGTCATGGCCTGGCAAACGGAAATTCATATTATTTTTTTGAAAAGATAGTTTGCCATTGACCCAACCACGAACAATGCCGTCATCTTCACCTTCACTGTTCATTTGGATCTGCATTTCGACTTGATACCATACGCCTGGTTCAAAGATACCTTCTTCTCCCATACCACAATCCATATTGCTAGGGTCACTCTCACAGCTACCGTTACGTTTACCGCTTTGTCCCAGATCATTTTGATCCCAAAATGCGGCATCACCGGTATAATCATGTTGATTGGTATGATAAATATATGAACCAAAACGGGTTATCGCATTAGGTTTGCTATCACAAACATCTCTTTCGCATGCAGAATAGATAGCTCGCGCGGACCAACAGTTTTCCCCATCAGCCCGAGCACCACCATTACCGCATTGTCCCACAGGATCCGCCCAAGTCCGAAAATCGGCAATACCGGGAAATTTACCCCCAGCGCCTTTAACTTCACCTTCGGAGCTACACATTTCAGGTGTCCAATCATCGCCGATTTTAATGTAATAACGTAAATACAGGTTATCTGGAGCTTGATTGGCATTTAACAAAGGCCAGTAGAGGCTAAGACCACTAGTTTCACCTTCATTCATATTTACTTGTAGACACTTGCCGGATACACAACCCGTGTTGATAACTTTGGTGTTCTTAACTCGACTATCTTTGGCTAATCTAGGGTCATTAACAATGGGATCTTGCAAATATTCATGATCTTTGTACCAAGTATCCGATTCCCAACCTTCACAAAATACTACATCGTCACGATCAGACAACTGACTTTCTATTTCACAATCGCCTAAATTATTTAGAGCTGCGATCACCGGAATTTCAAACGTGGTAACAGGCCCCATTGGGCTGATATTACCAAAGGAATCAAATGCCTTTATTGAAATCGTATATTCAGCCCCTTGGTTAAGAGATGGTATTTTTAATTCGGGGTTGCGTGTTTTTTTGTATAGCACGCCATTGATATAAACTTCATACCCATCAACACCAAAATTATCACTACTGGCATTCCAAGTGATTTTTGCTTTACCTGGATAGGGATGTTCTATTTGGATGCTACTTACAATACTGGGTGCTTGGTTGTCGCCTCCCGTCGGTATTTTAAGTTGATATACATTTTCTTGCATGCTATTGACTAGAAAAAAGCTGTCTGTCGCAGGGTTATAGACAAAACGCCCAAATGTACCAGCAGCAATTTGTGGCCCTGGGTCACCTTGAATAGCAAGACTATGCCATTCTCTCTCCTCATCCATATAGTAGACACGACCATCCCCGGACCAGGCGTAGTAACGTTGAGTGCGGGAATCAAATGTTAATCCTGGCGCATTTATGCCTGTTATATATTTGCCATCCAAGGTAGTCGGTAATTCAATGCGTGGATACCCTCGATCTTCATCAAGTTCGTACATTACATTGTGGCCACCACCAATGACTAGCATCGTATTGTTGATAGGATCAATGGCGGCATTTGCCCCACCTCCAATAGAACTGCTCCCCTTTAGTTTTACATATTTTCCACCGTTATCATCGTAGTTATAAGAAAACAATGCGGCTCTGTCATGCAAATAAATTTTGCCATTCCCAGTATGATAGGCGGATACTATTCCATATACGTTCTGTGGGATATCACCAGTTGACTGGTCAATTTTCCAACGGTTAGTTTGTGGATCGAAAATCCAGGTATTCTGATCAGAATTTGACAGCCTGCCCGCTAGGGCACCGGACAATGCCCAAATTTTATTGGCATGGTCAATAAATGCCATTCCACCATAAGTATGTCGGCTATTGGGTTGGCTACCATCAAAAGGCGCTAACTCGCTTTGAGCTGGTATTGCATTTGGATCTGCAGGTAAACCGGGGTCGGTTATCCGAAGAATCGTTTGATTCTGCAAGTTAATTCTATAGAGTTCATTACCGTAATAATCATGATGCCCGCCTCCCCAGATATAAAGGTGCTGTTTTACCTTATCCAGTGCTCCACTGTTCCATGCTTTTATGACATAGGAGCATTTATCATTAAAATTATAGTCATACCCATTAAAGTTGTTTTCAGGACAAACCGTTTGAAGTTTAGTGTTTGCTAACTCAGACCAGCCAACATTATCAGTTTCTTGCGCTAAACTATTGAAACTAAACATACCTAAGACTGCAAATCTTAAGATATATTTGATTGAACTACAGGTGGGCATGATTTAATTAACTCCGGTCTTTGAAAGTGAGCGCCAATTATAATACACAGTAGCGAGATTACAGGTACGCAGTTTAATAACTCAGCACAATATTGGATACTTAGCCTATAAATACTTGCGTATGAAATGCAATGTTGTCGCTCAGGATTTATCAAGGATAAATCCTGAGCGACTCATCTTTGACCTAGTAATCAAGTACCATGTATTGCAGTATAAAAATGTAACTGCGGATCATGGTTTATTCAAATCCACTGGCCGCTTAATATATCACTATTTATATTCAAATAACCTTCCAGATTCTGTTTTTTGCTGAACTTCCACCAAAACAATGGCAATATACTGTCTATGGAAAAATCACCATACAAAACAAGGGGAAAGGCTTGAAAATATCATCTAAACAAACGTGGATTAGCGGAATAATGTTGGCAATTGCTAACATTATTGCCTGCATTGTAGGTTTTCATCTTAGCCGACACTACAAAATCATCCCAGATACCCTTGTGCATTTACCGGACATCCATGTCGGTCACGCAGATATGGTACAGATGATCAGTATTTTCGCAGTTGTTTTTATCTTACAAATTCTACTATCCCATATTATTAATAAATCGGGCTTTTTTATTAATGGAAAGCGCTTTGCAAATGAGTATTTTGGTTTTTTAAATGCTTATACCGTTGCTTCTTTGTATGTTTTTTTGGCAACGACAATTAACTATGATCCACAATTTGTTGCCATCATTGGCGTTTTATCGACATTATTTTATCTATTCTTGTATCTTATTTTGGCTTTTAGCTGGCAGAAACAGTCTGTTATGGTGAGTTTGAAAATTGCTATCTTTTCATTGCTGAAGAAAACGGTAACTTTCGCTGGGGTTTTCACCTTACTATTTTTTCTAACTCCATTAGTATTAGGTAAAGCTTTTACGTCAGATCGTGATATCGCCAACCAAATTACCCAAATCCGCATCTGGTTTAATCCAGAGCCTGAATCGGAGTGGGGTTTAAAAAACCTATATCCGGGGATTAAGTTTGCCCAGCCGGTTTTAGTTACTCAATCCGCAGGTCAACTCGATGCTCTTTATGTGCTGGAAAGAACCGGCCGAGTAATGAAAGTGTCTTATCCTGAAGATAATGAAGCAGATGTAATTCTGGATTTTTCAGATAAAATGGATGAAATAGAAATGGAAAACGGGGCTGTTGGTCTGGCATTTCATCCTGATTTTCCAGTTCAACCATATGTATATATTTACTACACAGATACTCGCCCTGCAAATGGACAGCTAAATCAATTAGTCCGTTTTAATATCGAATTAGCTACTTTAGAAGAAAGAAACAAGTCAGAAACATTAATCATTTCAATGCAACGTGAAGATGATGGATTCCATAATGGTGGTTCAGTGGAATTTGGCCCCGATCGTATGTTATATGTTGGGCTTGGTGAAGGTGTGCATCCTAAGGGGCAGGAATTGTCATCGGAAGTATTGCGCTCAGGCATCATTCGTATTGATGTATTAAATGAAACCAATGATTCATTGCCTCCTCAACCATTTAAGTATGGGGAATTAGGAAATTACCGAGTACCTTCTGATAACCCATTTATAGGCAGAGACGATATTCGCAACGAATATTGGGCACTTGGTCTGCGTAATCCTTTTCGGTTTAATTTTGATCCTGTCACCGAGCAGTTATGGGTTGGTGACGTTGGCTCAACAATATGGGAAGAGGTTAATAAAATTGAAAAAGGCGGCCATTACCAGTTTCCGGTAATTGAAGGTTATACAACTACAGGAAAGAGCGGCTGGGAGGCGCTTGGTTTAACTGAGCATCCTCCTATTTATACTTACCAACATTCAGCTTATGATCGGGCAATAATTGGTGGTGTGGTAGCTCGAGGGGATAAATATCCCTCCTTGAAAGGCCTGTATATTTTTGCTGATAATTACTCATCAAAAGTATTTGCAATGCCTACTGATGAAAATAAGGTAGAAAATGTTAATACTATTGCACGAGCCAACCAGTATGCACAACGAGGCGTTAGCTCTGTCAAGCAACTGCAAGGTGGTGGCTTGGTTTTCACTACATTAGGGACGGCTAGCGAACATGGTGGAGAAGTACTTTTGTTGGTTAAAGCCCAAGATGCCGATGCTGATATTGTCGAAGATGAAGGTAGCAAAGTTCCTAAAAATTACGATGAAACCATAACCGCTCCTTTATTTGCGGTAAATTGCGCTCGTTGTCATGGTGCAGTGGGTAAAGGTGATGGTCCGGACTCATCAATGTTAGGTGTCCCAATGCCTGACCTGACTTCTCCTATGTTCCACAATGGTAAATCCAAAGACGTATTGGTGAGTGTTATCCGGGATGGTGGTGCGCAACATGGATTGAGCCCAATGATGCCACCATGGGGAGGCTTTTTAAAAGATGAGGAAATAGAACATCTGGCAATTTATTTGCAGAGCTTGCCAGAAAAACACCATCATCATTAATGAGGTTGCGACTTTGCTCCGGTGTATTGACAGGTAACTATTAAATTATCTAAATGTACCTGGAGCGGTGTTGCTGTTTTATCTTTAAATAAAGAAACCTGAGCTTTTATCAACGACTCAGTTGAAAGTGAAGATTCCGCTTAATATTATTAAACAATTTGCAACTGACGTTTATTACTTAAAAAAGTTCGTCTAATAAGGTGTGTTAATGGACTATAACTCGAAAACTAATCGATGGATTAATTACAGTGTAGGGGGCATTGCACTCTTACTCATGCTGTTAGGTGTTAGCGCTTTTCCAAGTTTTCAGTTATTAATTGTTGCCCTAGTTGGTTTAGTGATTATTAGTTGTTACTTTGTACCAACGGCATGGTTGCTTATTTTACCTAGCATTATTGTGCTGGTAGATTTGTCGTCGTGGACAGGTCGGTTTGTTTTTAACGAATTTGATTGGCTAGTATTAAGTGTTATTGCTATAGGCTTTTTGAGACGTTCAAATTTTTGCAATCCTTTAAACCGTTCAAGCCCAGAAACTCAGCTTAGTGTAAGTTATAAAAAATATAGCCTACCGCTATTGCTTTTGGCACTTGTTGTCATTCATTTTAATTTTACTTCTTTAATTTCTCTGTTATCGCAGCCGTTATTTGCTAATCCTTATTATTTTGATGCTTATCATGTGAAAGTTGGCAAAGGGATTATTTATGGTTTTATTCTTGCAATATTATTGACTCGTCAATTTAATCAAAATTCCAATACAGTAATTAGCCATTTAGCGTTAGGGAGTTGCTTTGCGTCATTCGGTTTGTTTACGCTGGTGTTATGGGAACGTGGTACGCTTTTTCAAGTGTTTAACGCTACAAATTGGTGGGCGCTGGCCAATTCGTTTTTAGACTTTACATCTTCTTACCGTGTTACTGCACTTGTCTCGGATATGCATACAGGTGGCGAAGCATACGACGGTATTATTTTAACCTTGATACCACTTAATTTATTAGGTTTTTTTTGGTTTAAAAAACACAGTCTACGGCTATTGTCTGTTTGTGCCTTAATGGCTGTTTGTTATTGTGTTTTGGTGGGCTTTACACGCACGACCTATTTTGCGACGGCATTAAGTATTGGTTGTTTTGTCTTATTGTATACCTTCGTTATTGTTAAAAAGCAAAATCAAAAAAAATACGCATTAAGTGATCATTTAATGACGGCGTTATTAATTGTTTTTAGTTTTGTGCTATTTAAAAATGCGGGTTATGCCGGCTTAGTTATTTACTGTGGTGTTTTATTTGCTGCTATAGCAATCTGTTTATTGTCGACACGCATAGGTATAAATAAAGTTATCGTACAAGTTGTGTTTGCGCTTATTACCCTTTTGGGTATTTTGCTATCGCTACAGCAAGCAGGTGAAAGTAAATGGATTACCTCAAGTACTATTGGCAACATTAGTATTATTGTCGGTATTATAGTTACCACTGTGCTGAGTTATCGATTTTATATTTACAATCAGTCTTTGCTGATATCTAGCAAATTTTATCATGCAGTCGGCGTTATTATTAGCTCGGTTTTATTGAGTGCGGTTGCTGGTGGTTATCAAATAAATGCCCGAGTTAACAATATATCTGCCGATTTATCAACACGTTTCGAGCATTGGAGTGATGTTGTTAACTCATCAGATAATGGTGTTTTAACAGTGCTCTTTGGCAATGGTGTTGGTAGCTTTCCGCTTAACTATGCTCTTAATTATCCTGATAAAGTAAAAGATGTTGGTGGATTTATTGTTCGCCAAGATAGCTTGGTTTTAGGCCGTGGTGACGATTTAGCTTTTGGCCAACGTGTAGATATTTTGCCTAATACTGAGTATGTCATTAGTTTTGAAGGGCAAGCTGAGCAAAGTACTGAACCAGACACCAATACTAAGGGGCGAATTGGTTTTTTCTTGTGTGAACGAAACTTGATATTTGCCAGTAATTTTAATGCTAACTGTGTTGCCCATGCTTTAAATATAGATGAGGAATATAATTCCTATCGTTTTGAACTTAACTCAAAAAATGTTGGTAGTAAATCGATGGCGTTTTTACGTTGGCCAACGACCTTATATATTAAAAACTTTTCAAAACATGGCAATGTAAGCGTTAAGCAAATTTCGTTAAAAACAGCTGAGTTCGCTGATGTTAACTATGACATGAACAGTAGTGAGTTATTACAAAATACTGACTTTAATCAAGGTGTGGATTATTGGTACTTTTACAACGATTTTAAACATTTACCTTGGCATATTAAAAATATTTATCTGAGTGTTTTTTATCAATTTGGCATTGTTGGCTTTATATTATTGGCGTTTATGTTTTGTAAAGCCATGTTACTCGAACAGAATAATCCGCATTTAAATGTCTTAAAAATTACTTTTATAAGCTTATTAGCTGGGATGTTACCCTTTGGGTTATTTGGCGATCCGTTTGATTCGTCTAGAGTTAGTACCTATTTTTTTACCTTGGCCTTTGCAACTTACTTACTGACTAATGCTAAAATACGGGATCAATTAAATCCTAAAAACACCAAAATTATTCTCGGTGTTACCGCTGTTTTAATTACTGTGTTGATAATAGGTATATTTAGCGTGCGATATTATTTTCAACAATCAGCTATCTCACTTATTAAAGCTAATGTATTGACAAACATATCTGCAGTAGACGCGGGACAATCAGATCAAACCTCAACTAATGATGCCAAATTTAGCGTATTGCAAAAAGCCCTTCCTGCGTATGATTTTTGGCGAGGGCAAACCATTGGTCCAAATGATTTTGGTGAAAAACAATATCAGAGTGAATGGGAATCACTTGATAAAAAACGCTTGCATCGAGTCATTAGTGAAAGTGAGTTTTTGAAAGCGGTTACTAAGGCCTCGGCCGGAGATATTATTGAGTTAATGCCAGGTAACTATGTGTTTTCTGGTAGGGCTATTAATATAACGGCTAAAGGGCGACCTGATTTACCTATAATTATCCGCTCTTCTGTATTAGGCGAAGTTACTTTAGCATTTAACTTACTAGAAGGTTTTAAAGTTTCAGGACCTTATTGGCAGATAAATAATTTAATTATTAATGGTGTATGTAAAGTCGATTCGCAATGTGAGCATGCCGTACATGTTGTTGGTGGGGCAAGTCACTTTAGTTTTGAAAATAATATTGTTACTAATTTTAACGCCGCGATTAAAGCAAATCAGACTGAAAGCCAATTTCCAGATTACGGAAATATTACATCAAACGCCTTTTATAACGTAACGCCTAGAGAAACGGGCAATCCCGTTACAGTATTAGACTTGGTTGCTGTAAGTAATTGGAATGTATCCGGTAACTTCATCGCGGATTTTGCAAAAGGTGCGGGCGATAATATTAGTTATGGTATGTTTTTTAAAGGTGGTGGTGAGAGTAATGTTATTGAAAACAATTTGATCGATTGCCAATGGCGTAATAGTGGTGGAGTTAATATTGGCGCTTCTTTTGGTGGGGGAGGCACCCAGGCAAAATATTGTCGCGATAAACAATGTCAAAGTGAACAAAGTGATAGCTTATTTAGAAATAACATTGTGATGAATTGCTCTGATGTAGGGTTATATATTAATAAAAGTAAGCATATTACCGTATTCAATAACTTGTTTTATCGAACACGCGGCATAGATGTTCGTTATAAAGAGTCGTCAGCCATTATTAAGAATAATATTTTGGATGGTCGAATTAACAAGCGAGATAATGCTACCGTTATCGAAAGTAATAATGTCTCTGACTTTTTAACGTCACTGGCCTTGGACTCTACTGTAGAAACTATTTTTTCTGATCCAGAAAAAGGTGATTTTACTGTAAAACAAGCGGGAAGAGTTGAATTACAAGGCGAGGGAAATAATGCTTTAGGTATTGGTTTTTGTGGAAATGCGCATAGTAAAAATGTACCTAATATAGGGCCATTTGAGACATTGGCTTCTACTCACTGTCATTCAAGTATTAAATTGCTGATCACAGAACTGTAATTTTTGAGGATTGAATCGCTACAGCCTAAAAGAGGCAAATTTGATGGATAACCATCAGAAGGTGCAGTGGTATTGGGAGCCCTCTCATTATAATGCATCGTTAGGAGAATTGATGCTAACGGATATGTTTTCTCCACAACAACAAAAGCAGTTCGGAAGAAAGTTAAATATTGAAAACATTGATAGGATTTTATCATAAGATAAAAACGGTGTGAAATCTTCAAAAGACGCTTATTTCACTTTGTTAAATAATCTGAATTCCGGTTGAATAGGTTGGGATTGAAGCAGAGCGGGACCGAAGCTGCTCCCACCCCAACCATGGTTCCATATAAATACAAACGTATTTACTGTGCAAGAACCAACTTAAATAGATGTTTTTACTACTCGAGAATCACTCTAGCTCGAGTAAATAAGTCACTTATTTAAAGCAATATCTCGCTTACATGGGGATGCCCTAAAAAATCTTGGGGGCTAGCCGTAGGGCCGTAGGCACCAGATTGGAATACTACGAGCCAATCGTTCAATTCGGCTTGTGGTAGTTGCATTTTGTCTGCCAGTGTATCGAGAGGGGTGCATAAAGGCCCAACTGCAGTGACTTTTTCATCTGACGCTTCTGCTCCCATTTTATTGCCGATAGCGACGGGATAGTTTTTGCGAATGACTTGGCCAAAGTTGCCTGAATTGGATAAGTGGTGATGTAAACCGCCGTTGGTCATCAAATATGTGTGGCCACGGGATACCTTAATATCTGTGATGCGAGAGGCATATATTCCTGCCTCAGCTACTAAAAACCGGCCTAATTCGAAGATTAATTCGAGTTTGGCCAATTTGGGATATTGCGCAAGTAATTGTTTAAGATTCTCACCTATAGGCGCCAAATCTAATCGCTTTTCACCGGGGAAATAGGGGATACCCATACCGCCACCGAGATTTAAGGTGACAGTTGGAGTAGGGGTTATGTCCACCAGTTTCTGGGCTAAAGCAAAGGTATTATTGTGAGCGTCGATTATGGCTTCTTGTTTAAGGTTTTGTGAACCCCAGAAAATGTGAAAGCCTCGAAATTCAAATTGCTGGTAATCTAACTCAGGTAATATTTCAAAAAGACGTTCTTCATCTATGCCAAACTGTTTGGGGCCGCCGCCCATCTTCATGCCTGATGCTTTTAATTCAAAAGCGGGATTCACCCGAAAAGCAATAATAGGTTTAGTGTTCAGTTCTTTGCCTATATTAATGGCTCGTTCAAATTCCAGTTCAGACTCGACATGCAAGGTGATACCCGAAACTATGGCTGCGCGGATTTCAGATATTTGTTTGGCTGGACCTGCAAAACTAATGTCGCGACTGGGCATGCCAGATTGGATGGCCAGTAACATTTCTTTCTGAGAGGCCACATCGAAGCCTTCTACCCAAGGGCGCATTGCATTAATCAATGGCAGATAAGGGTTGGCCTTAATAGCGTAGTGCAGCTTGATGTTTGAAGGAATATGGCGATGAAAAATATCAATTTGAGCCTTCACTACTGCTTTGTCATAAGCATAGTAAACTTGTTTGTCTAGCATATCGGCAATCTTGTCGAGTGAGTACCCGCCGATCTGAAGTTGACCTTCGCTTACCGGAAACTGGTTCATCTCAGCATGTACTGGAGGTATTTTACTCATGTTTTCTCTCAACTAATTAAAATCTATATTCACCACTGATATCACAGTGCAAATCTTATTATCAATATTCACTACAACCACTAAATAAAAACTTATTATTACCACAGAGACACGGAGGTCGCAGAGAAAATGATAAAATCAATGTTTTATACAACAAAGATTCTCTGTGCACTCTGCGCCTCTGTGGTTACTTTATCTTGTAAAAACGTATATTCACCGCAGAGACACAGAGGTCGCAGAGAAAATGATAAAATCAATGTTTTATACAACAAAGATTCTCTGTGCACTCTGTGCACTCTGCGCCTCTGTGGTTACTTTATCTTGTAAAAAC
>NZ_BAEO01000017.1 GCF_000314995.1 Paraglaciecola arctica BSs20135
TAGTATACGGCTTAGCTCAGAGATTTGGATTGATCTTGAAAAAGTGATCAAAAGATGACTAATACCTATTGACCGACCGGAGGCTCATATGTGTTAGTGCCCACGGTACACGCAAGCACTTGATTAATTTGAATAACTACCACGCTACACCAAAACCTGTTTGAGTGGAATATTACATTGCCAATTGGAGTTGATGCTAAAAGATGTGATGTACATGTGATGACCAACTCCCTGGTAATGGTGTGACTACTTTACCCACACTGACGAACTAATAATTAACAAGTTTGCGTACCCACTTGCTAGTAACCACCTAATAAAACGGATAGGGCCACTAACACCCCAAGCAGGGGATTTTATGAGCGTTTTTCAGCGAGTAAAATTCCCGCTGACTTGGCTTGTTATGTTTTCTCGACTGAGTCATAATGTGTATAAATGTACCACTTCTTACACATAGGTGCAACATGAGAACTAATATTGTAATTGATGATAAATTAATGGCGGACGCACTAAGTGCATCTGGACTACAAACTAAAAAAGAAGCTGTTGAAGAAGGCCTTAAAGCCTTAATAAGACTAAGGAAACAAGCTAGTATTCGTAGCCTCAGAGGAAAGCTTAATTGGGAAGGTGATCTTAACGATATGAGAGTCACTGAATGATATTGGTCGATACAAGCGTTTGGATTGATTACTTCAAAGGAGTAGAAACCCAAGAATCTAATTTACTAGATATCGCTTTAATTAATGATGAGGTTGCGATTGGTGATCTAATTTTGTTAGAAATACTTCAAGGGTTTCGCTCTGACAAGGACTATGAAACGGCTAAAACGCACCTTCTGGCATTGCATCAATTCAGCATGCTTTCGCCAGATATAGCATTAAAAGCTGCAGAAAATTATCGTATTTTAAGGAAAAAAGGGATAACGATAAGGAAAACCGCTGACGTGATAATTGCTACATTTTGTATAAGTAATCGCATTCCCTTGCTATTTGCTGACAGAGACTTCATTCCTTTTTCAAAACATCTAAAACTTCAACCGGTATCAACTCAAACATAACAATTTATTCGACGACATAAAGGGATGTTTAAACACGACAATATGTCCAATATTATTCAGGGCATTTTTTTACTCGGCCTTTACGTCTCTCTTTTATAAACGTTTTCTTCCAATCTGGCAAAGGATACCTGCGGAAACACCCCAAAATGTCAACGATTTGCTCTTATTGGACAAATTGGCAACAACTGTCTATATATACAGTTATATTTGTTACAGGGAAGTTATCATGAACAAGTCACCCTTCTTGCAACATATCATCGAAACCATGCGTGAAAAACGTTACGCCAAACGAACAATTGAGGCGTACATCTATTGGATAAAATTCTATATTAACTTTCACAACAAACAGCATCCTGCTCAGCTAAACGATAGTGATGTTGAAACGTTTTTAAATTTTCTGGTTATTAAAGGAAAAGTGGCTGCGCAGACACAAGCCGGTGCATTAAACGCGCTGAGCTTTTTGTATAAGGTCATTATTGAAAAACCAATAACACTAAAATTGAATTTTGTTCGCAGCCAGCGCCAACAAAAGCTGCCCAACGCTTATCTAGACATCCATTGTAACAAAACGATAAAACTTATTTTAAATCAATGCATTATGGAAAAAGCATAGTAAAAAATAGTGATGGGTTTACCCATACAAGACAGTCATGGTAAAACTTTATACCAACTGCACATGCCTTACGACGAAGTCGTGCTTTATGGCGAAGCCATGCTCTTGACTTACCCTCGACTCAAAGCTCGCCAATAATTGATTCCATTTTGTGGGTCAATCGCCATGGACAGGCGATTGAGCGGTGCGCCGTCTGGAACGGCTCAGCGCGACCTGAAAAATGGAATCAATTATTGGATGAAGAGCTTTGCCCTCGAGCGGCATTTTTTGCTTACTTTTTGCTGCTGTTGGCAAAAAGTAAGTCGTACAGCAAGGATGCTGTGTGAAAAAAGCCAAGGATGGCAGTAAGCGTCAGCGCATGCTCTAAATTGCAGCTGGGCTATCTAGCCCCCAACCTTTCGATTAACCCCACCCACCAAAGCCTTAACAGCAGCAATCATAATATTGCTATCTTTAGCCACCCCAAAACTCGCCGAGCACCCCGCTACTTTTAATTCTATATAACAAACGGCAGAAACACCTGAGCCACTGCCTATTGAATGTTCATGGTAATCCACCACTTCCACTGTTTGATTGGTCACCTTGCATAAAGCATTCGCAGCCGCATCTATGGGCCCATTGCCAATACCATTAACAGTTTGCTTTTTGCCCTGATAATTAATTTGTATATCTATACTTTGTTGATCATCAGCTAAGGTAGATATCTGACTGCTGATAAACTCAATAGGTGCTGTTTGGTTGAAGTATTCCTGTTCAAACAATTCAACAATGGCATTAGCTTGGGACTCTTTACCGGTTTTATCATTCACATTTTGTACTGTGCGACTAAATTCAATTTGTAGTTTGCGTGGCAACTGTAACCCAGCGGCGCGATCCAATAAAAAGCTCACGCCACCTTTACCCGACTGGCTATTTACTCTGACAACTGCATCATAACTGCGACCTAGATCGGCAGGATCAATAGGCAAATAAGGGACTTTCCAAAGGCTATCTTGTTGTTGAACGGCTAAGCCTTTTTTAATGGCATCTTGGTGTGAGCCAGAAAAGGCAGTAAACACCAATTCACCTGCATAAGGATGACGAGGATGCACCGGTAATTGATTATACTCTTCCACCAATTTACGAACTTGGTCAATATTCGAAAAATCTAACTCTGGATGTATGCCTTGGGTATACAAGTTCATGGCTAAGGTCACTAGATCCACATTACCGGTACGTTCTCCGTTTCCAAACAAACATCCTTCGACTCGGTCAGCACCCGCCATAAGCGCTAGCTCAGCAGCAGCCACAGCGGTTCCTCTGTCATTGTGGGGATGCACACTTAATACTATATGTTGGCGTTGCTTAAGGTGGGTATGCATCCATTCAATTTGATCGGCATAGGTATTAGGGGTATTCATTTCAACCGTAGCAGGTAGATTAATAATAATTTTATTATCAGCACTCGGTTGCCAAATTTCGACCACAGCATCACACACCTCTTTAGCAAATCTTAGTTCAGTACTTGAAAACACTTCAGGAGAATATTGATAGGTCCAATTCACTTCTGGCGCGGTGGCCATTAATTCTTTTACCCATTGGGTGCCTTGAGTAGCAATTTTTTTGACACCGGCCTTATCGGTTTTATATACAATTTCTCGAAACGTCGGCGCCAAAGGATTGTACATATGCAATATGGCTTGTTTCGCGCCTCTCAAACTCTCGACCGTCTTTTCAATTAAGTCAAAACGAGCTTGTACTAACACCTCAATTGTCACATCTTCTGGTATATGATTTTCTTCAATCAACAAACGTACAAAATTAAAATCTACTTCTGACGCTGACGGAAATCCCACTTCAATCTGTTTAAAACCAATTGCTACTAGTGCTTTAAAAAACTTCAATTTTGTTGGTATAGACATTGGGTCGATGAGAGCTTGATTACCATCCCGTAAATCTGTGCTCATCCACATAGGTGGTTTACTAATAGTATTATTTGGCCACTGTCTATTTTTTAATTTAATGCTCTGAAAAGCCTGATATTTAGTATGTGGATCAGCGATCATTTTTGGGGTCCGAATATCGATAAATAAGTCTGTAAAAAGAATAACGAATTAACGTTCGAATAAGATTGCTAAAAATTGACTAAAAGCAGAATATAAACAATTATATTGCTGTAAAATCATATTTAATGGCATTTATTGCTTTAACGAGAGAAATGTATGCAATTTGATAAATATGATCGTTTGATCCTAGACATTATTCAAAAGAAAGGACGAATATCTAATCAGGAGCTTGCCGAAGCGATAAATCTATCACCTTCTCCTTGCCTACGCAGAGTACGCCAATTAGAAGAGTCTGGAATGATTGCTGGTTATGTCGCTTTATTAGACGCCAGAAAACTCGGTTTAACCTTAGTGTCATTTATTCAAATAAGTATGGATAAACACACACCCGAACGTTTTAATCATTTTGAAAAACAGATAGCAGCATTCCCAGAAGTATTAGAATGTCACTTAGTGACAGGACAGTCTGCAGACTATTTACTCAAGGTGATAATCAAAGATATGGACGATTTTCAGCGATTTTTATTAAATAAACTCACACCTATTGAAGGTGTGGCCGGAGTGCATTCTTCTTTTGTATTAAAATCTCCGGTGAATACTAGAGCCTTACCTATAAACTAGCTTTAATTGGAACCACATCGACACGATAATGATCCAACCAAACTTGACCTGTACCACTCATGATTTCAGTTCCTAGCTGGATATCAGCGATATATAGGTCAGAAGTAATAAATTTTTGTTCAATGGCATAAGCTAACATTTGTGCGGCATCAAATTTTATTTTCATAAGTGGCTGCTTAGTACGAAACGCCAAATAAACCCAATTATTGTCATTTTTCGCAGACATATCCTGCCAATTTTTATGCAACCACACTTCCCACTCAAAGCCATCGACTATTATCTCTGCTACTTTTTCACCAGCGGGATCGGCATAAAAATCGTCACTAGCATAAGTCCAAATCATAACTTCAGCTGCAATAGTGGATTTATCAATTTCTATTGGAATAGTATCGGAACCCGTTAACCATAAGGTAGTCGCAAGGTTTAATTCGCCATCGCTCAAAATTTCCAAACTGTAATCAATATCTAATTTTTCTAATTGATTAACAGAAATAGGATAGCCGGGCTTAGCCAGATTGTGTTTTAACCAAGGACTATTACCTAAGGTGATTTGTGGCTGCGCATAAACTTTATCGCCTTCTTTTGGCCATTGCCAATACCAACCATATTGGGTATTAGCATCTATTGTTCTCATGGCCAAACATTGAGTCCAGTCAAACTTTGCGGCTGAATGTGCATTCCAAATATTGTTTTGTAAATCACCCATTGGAGTATTATGACTGCCATAACCTTCACAAGTAAAAGCTAGAATAGCTTTGTTTTGTTGAATCGCCGCTAGTTTTTGTTTTTCACTGATGCCATCAGTGCAGCCAACAAGCACTATGATAACTAGAAATATGTTTATACTTTTTAGCATGTTAGATCCCTTTACAAAAAAGTTTACTGAAGACCCAAATCTGTCTCCATCAGCATACATTATAAAAGTGGCCGGTGTATTATTTGAATATTACCCCCTGAACCCTATCGTTAATTCAATGGATAGGTGTGAGAGGATAAAATTAGAGAAGTGGATCGAAGAAGGATAAAAAACTAAATTAAAAACAAACCTAAATGTAAAAGACACAAGGCAAACACCCCAGCCAATACATCATCAATCATAATGCCAAAACCACCATCCACATGTTTATCTAAGTAACTAATTGGCCAAGGTTTAAGAATATCAAAAAACCGAAATAGCACAAAACCAACGAGCAATGTTTGCCAGCTCAAAGGTACGGCGAGCATAGTGATCAACATGCCTGCCACTTCATCCCATACAATAGAAGAGTCGTCATGCACGCCCATATCATCTGCGGTTTTCCCACAGATCCAGATCCCTACAATACTGACTAGTATAGTGACTACCAAATAAACAGAAAAACTAGCGTAATGAGATAACAGCACAACTAAAGGCAGTGCAGCCAAGGTACCAAATGTGCCTGGCATTTTTGCAGCTAAACCACTGCCAAACCCTAACGCCAAAAAATGCACCGGGTTGAGTAAGCTAACACGGCTGCGTACTTGCTTATCCACTGTATGAGCCTCTTTGGTTGTATTAATCCCAACAGGGATTTAGAAGTGTTGGTAACCTTTAGCACTATATTCGTATGGCTTATCGGCTTGGCGCAACTCTAATTTTCCTACAAAGCCGTTTAATTGGCCAATGTAAGTAGCATGAACATTAGCACTGGCTAAGGTTGTTTCTAAATGGCCTTTTTGTTCTTCACTTACTGTGAATAATAACTCGTAATCATCACCCGCTCTTAAGGCATAATCAATCGCTTGACTACTACTAACCGAGTCTTTTAAGGCTTGTGACAATGGCAACTTATCAACATGTATTGTTGCACCACACTTAGATGCATTAAGAATATGTTTTATATCAGACACTAGACCGTCGGAGATATCAATACAGGCATTAGCAATACGCCTAAGGCTGGTACCAACCAATAACCTTGGGGTAGGATAATTCAAACGACTTAGCAAAAAATCTTGATTAAGTTGATCCGTCACTATGCATTTTTTTTGTGCAATATCTAAACCTAAGCCTGCATCACCTAAGGTGCCAGTAACATAAACTGAATCACCCGGTTTAGCATTACTTCTGGTCAAAGCTTGCTCAAAAGGCACAAAACCTTGCGCCGTGATTGTTATAACTAAAGGCCCCTTAACTGTATCCCCGCCAATCAGTTGCACCGAGTAATATTCAGCGTGTTCTTGGAGACCATTAGAAAAATCCTCCAACCATTTTTCATCAACTTCAGGCAAACTCAAGGATAAACTTATCCATGCAGGCTCGGCTCCCATAGCAGCTAAATCACTTAAGTTAACTGCAACGGCTTTTTGCGCTATAGCGTGGGGAGAGGTATCTGGCAAAAAATGCACACCACTGATCAAAGTGTCAGTAGTAGTGACTAATGCTTGGCCTTTGGGGATATGGGAAACAGCACCATCATCACCTATGCCAATTACCACGTCTTTACGTTGAATACTTTTTGCTTTGAAAAAGTGTTCAATAATATTAAATTCTTTCATATTGACTTATTATAATCGCATCAGGTGAGAGAAAAGTTGCCCGCTACTATTTTCACGGTTAAGCCTATTTTCAAGAGCCTATTCAAAAAGGCTAGGACAACTCATCTTTACGCAGAGTTTTAATCGCTTTATCCAGCACACCATTAACAAATTTATGGCTTTCTTCAGCACCAAAAGCTTTCGCTAACTCAATGGCTTCATTGATAACAACCTTATAAGGAACGTCGATCCTGCCAACAAGTTCGTAAGTGGCTATTCTAAGGATGGCTTTTTCAACTGGATCTAGCTCCTCAGGCAGGCGCCCAAGGTAAGGTTTGATCTTTTTATCTAACTCAGCGCAGTCTTTTACTACTGCTCGCAATAACTCCAAAAAGTACTCAGTATCGACTTTCTGCATATTGTTACTAGTGACTATACTAAGCTCAATTTGCTCAACTGGGTTTTTGCTCATTTGCCAAGAATAAACCGCTTGTACTGCAAGTTCTCTGGCCAGACGGCGGGCTTTAGGTTTCACCTATTTAGCCTCTTCAATATTAGCTAACACATTGACCATTTCTAGAGCACTAATTGCTGCTTCTGCGCCTTTATTACCGGCTTTAGTGCCAGAACGTTCGATAGCTTGTTCTATGCTGTCGGTAGTGATCACGCCAAAAGAAACAGGGATACCATATTCTAAAGATACCTGAGCTAGGCCTTTATTACATTCGCCAGCAACAAACTCGAAGTGCGGAGTGCCACCACGGATCACAGCGCCCAAAGCAATTATGGCATCATATTTATTTTGTTCAGCAAGTTTTTTAGCGGCAATTGGCAGCTCGTAAGCGCCAGGTACACGAACCAAAGTAATATCTTGCTCGTTCACTTCGCCATGTCTTTCAAGTGCATCTAGCGCACCGTCCACCAAACTTTCAACAACAAAACTGTTGAAACGAGAAACCACAAGGGCAAACTTTTTGCCTGTTGCGCGAATGTTACCTTCAATAATATTCATCTAAAAACCTTACTGGAAAAATCGGCGCGCAGTTTAGCACATCCATAATGGGAAATATTGTGAATTTTAAGTCTTATATTTCGACGTACTCAACCACTTCTAATCCATACCCAGACAAGGCATGGTACTTTTTGGGTTTGCTCAACAAACGCATTTTTTTCACACCTAAGCTGGCGAGTATCTGACTACCAACACCAATAGTTCTAGATGAGCCTGTCCATGCTGCATTAGCTGGTTTTTCGCCCTTGTCTTCGGCTTCAAATTGTTTGACTTGACTCAACAAGTCTTCAGCTTTACCTAGTAGTACTAAAACACCACCGTTATCAGCAATATATTTAATTGCCTCAGGTAACCCCATACTACGAGAAATACCGCGCTGCGAGCCTAATAAATCGCTAAAACTGTTAAGCAAATGTACCCTAACTGAAGTCGGTGTTTCAGCAGTAATCTCACCTTTGCACATTGCAAAATGTACTTGGTTATCAATCACATCTTTAAATGTCACTAAATCAAATTCACCATATTCAGTCGGCAGTTTACAGCTAGCGACTTGTTGAATAGTGGTTTCGTTCAAATTACGATACTCGATTAAATCAGCAATAGTGCCAATTTTCATATTATGTTTAGCTGCGAAAACTTCTAGCTCTGGGCGTCTGGCCATACTGCCGTCTTCGTTAAGTATTTCAACAATGACCGATGCTGGTTCACAACCTGCTAATCGCGCTAAATCTATGCCCGCTTCAGTATGCCCAGCACGGTTTAACACACCGCCTTCTTTACCTATTAACGGAAAAATATGTCCAGGTTGTACTATGTCTTTAGCCTTGGCACCTTTGGATACTGCAGCCAATACTGTTTTAGCTCTATCTGCGGCAGAAATCCCAGTAGTAACGCCTTCCGCAGCTTCAATCGACACAGTAAAATTAGTTGAAAACTGCGCGCTATTATCATCCACCATTAAAGGTAAATTAAGAGATTTGCAACGTTCGGCCGTCATAGGTAAACATACTAACCCTCGAGCATGAGTCACCATAAAATTGATGGCTTCTGGCGTAACATGTTCGGCAGCCATTATTATGTCGCCTTCGTTTTCCCGGTCTTCATCATCCATTAAGATAACCATTTTACCTTGGCGGATATCTTCTATTATCTCTTCACTGCTATTTAATGACATAGTCTATTGTCTTCTTAATTTTGTGTTAAAAGCATTTACCTTTCATCCTTGAAACTGCACCTTTGTTGGCTGCATTCATTTGCCACCGCCGTGCAATTCCAATGATTTTGGGTATTAACGCCCTATACTTTACTTCAAATAACCGTTTTCTGCTAAAAACGCCATGCTAATATCTTTTTTATCTGTGTTAGTAGATGAATATGCGGCTTTGTCTCCCAACATTAAGCGTTCTAAATATCGGGCGATAACATCTACTTCTAAATTGACTTTAGTGCCCACTTTATACAGGCCAATTATGGTTTCCTGTAAGCTATGAGGGATAAGGGTCAGCAAAAATTTAGCGCCATCGACTTGGTTCACCGTTAGACTCACGCCATCCACAGTAATCGAGCCTTTTTCTGCTAAATATTTAGCCAACTCATCAGGGGCTTTCACCCAAATTTCGACGTAACGGCCAACAGGTGCAATAGATAACACTTCACCCACACCGTCAACATGGCCACTGACAATATGCCCACCTAAGCGGCTATTCGCTTGCAAGGCCTTTTCAAGATTAACTTTGCTGCCCGACTGATAACTCGCAAAGCCGGTACGTTTAATGGTTTCGTGTGATACATCTGCACTAAACCCATGTTTCGACATAGCCACTACTGTTAAACACACGCCATTATTAGCAATACTATCACCCAAAGACACATCACTCATGTCAAGCTTGTCCGTTTTAATGGATAACCTTATATCGTCACCAGAAGGCACTAAACCTTCAATAAGACCCACATCTTCTATAATTCCAGTAAACATAGTTTCTCAATAAATTTGTTTATGCTTAAGCTAACGCATTAATGCTTAATAAGCGCAGTCATTTTGACATCGACCCCCACTTGCCTGATATCGGTCCAAGTGAGGTTTATCACCTTATCCATCATTTCAATCGGCATGGTATCAAACAAGTTTTGTCCAGCGCCTCCTATTAATTTGGGCGCTTGATATAAAATCAATTCATCAATCAGATTATTTTGTAATAACGCGCCCGCAAGTTTGGCTCCTGCTTCAACCCAAATGTGATTTAATTGCATTTCACCTAACTTACTCATCACTTTAATTAAGTCTAATTTATTGCCGTTAAAAGGCGCTTGCCATTGATTTACATGTTGTGAAAATTGCTGGACACTGGGTTGACCATTTATCAATAAAACATTACCGGCAAGATTGTTTTCGAAAGGCTGCAAACAAGTTAACGTCGATGGTAACTGGTTACGTCCATCTAACAATATCCGCAAGGGTTGCCGTAAGTCTTTTTGCGACAACACATCAGCAGCTAAGTTAAGTTCAGCATAGCGCACATTTAACATAGGATTATCCGCTATCACTGTACCAGAACCCGATAAAATAGCGCAGCATTTGGCGCGGTGCCTTTGCACATCTTGCCTTGCTAGTGGGCCAGTTATCCATTGACTTAAGCCATTTCCTAACGCCGTTTTACCATCCAAACTAGCAGCCAGTTTTACCGTAACCCAAGGTTTACCAGTACGCATACGTTTAATAAAACCACGGTTAAGTTGCTCGGCAGACGTTTGCAACAGTCCATGCTCAGTTTTAATTCCGGCTTCTTGTAATTTTGCTAAACCATTTCCAGATACCTGTGGATTGGGATCGACCATAGCCGCCACTACTCTAGTGACACCTGCAGCAATTAAGGAATCGGCACATGGCGGAGTTCGACCATAATGACTACAAGGCTCTAACGTGACGTAGGCGGTAGCACCTTGGGCTTTATTACCCGCTTGTTGCAAAGCATGTACTTCTGCATGAGGTGTTCCGGCTTTTTTATGCCAACCTTCTCCCAAAATCACACCTTGGCTGCTACTGATCACACAACCCACATTAGGATTAGGTGTAGTGGTATATTCACCGCGTTTAGCTAACTGAATAGCACGGACCATCATTTGATGATCTATTTTAGAAAATTGAGTCACGAGTTACCAATAAAAAAAGGGGAGCACATAAAGACGATCATTAAAGCAAACTTAGTCGCCTAGCCTTGCAATCTCTTCACCAAATTCACGAATATCTTCAAAGGAACGATACACAGAAGCAAAACGTACATAAGCGACTTTATCCAGTTCTTTCAAAGCATCCATAATCAAATTACCTAAAAATTCGCTGCTGACTTCACGTTCACCTGTGGCACGTAAAGAAGACTTAAGACGACTGATACACTCTTCGACTTGCTCAGTACTGACAGGACGTTTTTCTAGGGCGCGCTGCAAACCTGCACGCAATTTATCTTCGTTAAATGGTTCACGAGAACCATCTCGCTTGACTATTCTAGGCATCACCAATTCTGCCATCTCAAAGGTGGTGAAGCGTTCTTTACACACAGTGCATTCTCTTCTGCGTCGTACTTGGCTACCATCAGCTACAAGTCGAGAATCAATGACTTTTGTTTCTTGTACAGAACAAAATGGACAAAACATAAGGTTATCTGCTGATAAAAAAAGATTGCCTAAACTAGCAAAAAAAGCGTCAAAGGGACAGAAATCCTCATGTTTGCATGCAGTTATTTTAAATTAACTTTAATGTAAATAAAAAAACCGGAGATAATTAGCTTATCTCCGGTTTAGGATCTACTTAGTGAAAGACTAGTTCGTAGAATACTTAAAACTTATAACGAATGCCTAACTGAACTTTCCAAACAGAAGGTACTTTGGCGACATTCGGTTGAGGTTGAGTAAAGTTGCTGTAGACATATTGTCCTCCCTCTATTGCCACATCAACCACTGGGGCGTTAAACGGCTGGGTGTAACTTTCAGCACGTCCCCAATCGTCGTTCAGCATGTTGCCAATATTTTCCAAATCAAGAATTAATTCAAGGGCATGATCACCGGTAATTTGCACTTCTTGCATGAAGCGAACATCAAACCTATGGATCCAATTACTTTCACACCCATGGCGACGAGAAATCGAGCCAGCATTACCTGCTAAACAATCTTCAGAGTTGATGTAAGAAAAGAATCCATCTTGATCAAAACCATCAGCAAAGCTCACGATAGGGTCACTTGCGCCAGTTGGAATATACAGTGACTGTGAACTAAAGGCATTCCAATCTGCAAAATCAGCACCGGGGAATCCACCAAAGGTTGCCAACGAAGATCGCATGGTATGACTATAGTGACGACCTGAACGGGCTGTATATGCAATTGAAATAGTGCTCAAGTTATCTGCCCAAATCTCATCACTCCAGCTTAGATTACTGGTAAAAGAATGGCGTACTTCGAATTCAGAGTTGTATTCAGTTTGCGACTGAAAATCTGAATTGGCTGGCATCGCATACCCTTCAAAAGCAATAAACGCATTGCCTGGATTGACTTCAGTCACATCTTGATAGGTATATCCCATATCAAAGTTAAAGGTACCGTTATCCGTGTAGAAATTCTTAGCTGCAGAAAAACTCCACACTTGTGCACTACCCTTGTCGGTATTTTCTAGCGACAAATCAAATGGACCTACTTCATTGTAAATAGGACGTCCATCTGGGGCTGTATCTACTTGTTGAAAATTGAGTTCACGGTAAATAGCCGCGTTTTTAACATCACTAATAATCGCATCCGCGGTTAATAACCAAGCATCACCTAAGATCCCAAGATCTTGATTCCGCTCAATGCCTAGGTTTACCTTCCATACACTGTTGATTTCAAAATCCGGTGCAATAGAGTTGGTATCACTGTTACCGCCACTAAATCCACCAGCATCAAGAAAATCTAATACTTCCTGAGGTGTACCGCGTCCATCAGAGCAACCACCAAAACAGCCAGCAAAGGTTTTACGCACACCATCATTACCGTAAGAGTTAGACAACCAAACATTTGGGCCACCGCCTCCAAACAAACCCACTCCACCACGAATAACAGTGTCGTCGTCATAGGTATATGTAAAACCTGCACGAGGCTCTAACAATGTCAGCCCATCAAAGTTGCCTTGGTTACTATAACCATGCCTATCCACAAAATTTTGGTTAAGGGCTGGTAGATCGTCGTTACTGTATTTTGTATAACGCAAACCGTAGGTTACCGTTAAGTCATCTGTGGCAGTCCACTCGTCTTGTAAATAAAAGGTATCAATATCATACTGAAATTCATCTACTGCACTTGCAGGATTGCCATCTAGCGCATTTTGATAAACGTGGAAACCAAGGTTGTTTTCGAAATCTTCAATACTTGCAAATTCAGCAAAACCTAAAGAGCCAAACACAAACAAATTATAAATATCTAACTCTTCATGCTCCCATCCAAAGGTCAGCTTGTGATCATCAGTCAGATAATAATCTGCTTTGATTTTTAGGCCTAGGCGATCGTTTTCCAATTCATTGGCATGACGGAATTGATCGGGACCAATAAACAACGAGCCGCCATTAGGCGTTCCAATTGAAAACTGAGAAAAGTTAGCCCCTAACAAAGGATCCTGTTCTGTAGTGACCTTTTTACTGGATAATTTAAATTCAGTAGATAAATTTTCAGTCCAGTCAGAAAATACTTGTAACACTGTCGCTTGAAGGGTTTCTGCCTGATTATAACGGTTAGACTCAGCAGTTGCAGTGGGTGCACCAGGAAATGACTCAGCCCAAAAATCTCGAACTGTGTTACCAGAATTATCTTGGTAGGTTAAAGATGCACGGTGATCGTCATTAATATACCAGTCTAATTTCAGTAATAGTTTTTCATCTTCTTCTTCCTTGGGCACATTGTAACCACCAATATCATAGCCCCATACATCGTTAGCTACTTGAGCGATACGATCAAAATCAGCCTGACTGACATCACGGCGCTCATTCGGATCATTTACCCCATCCAAATTGTCTAAGGAAAATTGATAAGGTGAAGTCGATTCAAATTTTTCATAAGAAGCAAAAAAGAATAACTTATCTTCAATAAACGCTCCGCCTAAAGAGAACCCATAAGTATCTTCTTTAAACTCGCCAATATTAAGTGATTCACCTTCGCTTTTGTCACCTATAAAACTGTCGTCTGAACGAAAATAAAAGGCAGAACCGTGAAAGTCGTTAGTACCCGACTTAGTGACAATATTGATATTACCGCCCTGAAATCCACCATAAGTGACATCTATCGGCGCTATATTTACTGATATTTGTTCAATCGCATCTAACGAAATAGGCGAGCGGCGACCTGGGTAGCCATTTT
The DNA here is from genome assembly GCF_000314995.1 of Paraglaciecola arctica BSs20135. Classification (GTDB taxonomy): domain Bacteria; phylum Pseudomonadota; class Gammaproteobacteria; order Enterobacterales; family Alteromonadaceae; genus Paraglaciecola; species Paraglaciecola arctica. Next base: position 14,211 of record NZ_BAEO01000017.1, read on the forward strand.
TATTTAGACCAAAATCATCGTTTTGTTTGACCCCGTCAACGGTCAAGCTGTTACCACGGATATTACCTCCGGCAACAGATAAAGCAGGACCACCATCAACTGTTGTGTCAACGGTAATCTTAGAGTCACGTTTTAGAAGGGATTTGATATCACGGCTAATGGCCGCAGTATTAGTAATATCTTGTTCGGTAAATTCAGAACTAGGACCTTTTTTAAAGGCCGCTTCCATAGTGACCTTACCTCTTATTTCAATCACTTCCAGTTGCGCACCATTGGCCGAAGCTTGGAGTTCTACACTGGATGTTCTTCCTAACTGTAAGAAAAGATCTGAAATTGTTTGCGCTTGATAACTTGAACCATCTTGAAGTTTCACTTCATAGGGTCCACCAACTGTCATTCCGCCCGACTGAAATATACCGTTTTCAGAGGTAGTTAGGGTTTTACGACTGCCAGTAGGGCTGTGGATCACTTCTACAGTCACCCCTGATAGTGGGTTACCTTGGGTGTCTACTACTTGCCCTCGAATCGAAGATGAAGTCACCTGAGCAGATGCAAGACCACTAAAAGCAAGGGAACTTGCAACCAGTAAAGCTAGGCGCGTTTTTTTGCAAAATGGGAGTGTACGTTTAGTCATAATAGTTTCCATTGTGTGTCGTTATATTTGATTTATTTTTATTTTCTAAAACAGAAATTTGGTCTACGCCAGTGATTTGTTGGCTTAAGTACTCTACAAGAATAGTAGCGTGTCTTATGTAAACTGTTAGATAAATTCTATATAACCAATCTTTAGTTAAGCATTTGCTTAACTAAAGATTGTGGAAACCTATATGCCTTTTAACATCGAGTGAAACCGTCACTCATGCAGTGAGTGTTAATTTATTAAATAGACTAGGCGTAAACAGGAAATTGCTTACACAAAGCAACCACTTCACCTTTGACTCGTTTAATAACAGATTCGTCATTGATGTTATCTAATACATCACAAATCCAATTGGCCACTTGTTTGGCTTGTTCTTCTTTAAAACCACGGCGAGTAATGGCTGGCGAGCCAATACGTAAACCACTAGTGACAAAAGGAGAACGAGGATCGTTAGGCACTGAATTTTTGTTTACGGTGATATTGGCATTGCCTAGGGCAGCATCAGCATCTTTACCTGTATATTCTTTACCAATTAGGTCCAATAAGAATAAATGATTTTCTGTGCCACCGGATACCACTTTATGGCCGCGCTCTTGGATGACAGCGACCATAGCTTTAGCATTTTTTACTACTTGCTGCTGGTATACCTTAAACTCAGGCTCTAAGGCTTCTTTGAAAGCAACCGCTTTAGCAGCAATCACATGACACAAAGGGCCACCTTGGTTGCCAGGGAAAACGGCACTATTAAGCTTTTTATAAATAGCTTCATCACCACATGCCGACAAAATTAAACCGCCACGAGGACCCGCTAAGGTTTTATGGGTAGTAGTAGTTACTACATGAGCATGAGGCAATGGACTAGGATAAACACCTGCCGCGATCAGACCCGCTACGTGAGCCATATCAACAACTAAGTAGGCGCCGACTTTATCAGCAATTTCACGAAACTTCTGCCAGTCGACTATGCCTGAATAAGCAGAGAATCCAGCGATGACCATTTTGGGCTTGTGCTCAAGAGCCAAGGCTTCAACTTGCGCCATATCAATTTCACCCGTTTCAGGATGTAAACCGTACTGAACAGCGTTATAAATTTTACCTGAGAAGCTAACGTGTGAACCGTGAGTCAAATGACCACCATGAGCCAAGCTCATACCTAAAACCGTATCGCCAGCATCCAGCAATGCCATAAATACTGCACTATTAGCTTGTGAACCAGCATGTGGCTGCACGTTGGCGTAATCGCAACCAAATAGTTGTTTAGCACGTTCAATCGCTAAATCTTCAGCAATATCTACATATTCACAACCGCCGTAATAACGTTTGTGTGGGTAACCTTCCGCGTATTTATTGGTTAGTTGAGAGCCTTGAGCTTCTAAAACACGTGGGCTGCAATAGTTTTCAGAGGCAATCAACTCAATGTGATCCTCCTGACGTTGGTTTTCATTTTGAATTGCTTGGTACAATTCCGGATCAAAATCAGCAATATTCATATCACGTGTTAGCATCACTTTTCCTCAACTATGGGGTAATAAATATTAGGGTAAACACACCCGAAATAAACAGCGCATAGTTTAGTTATTTTAAACAATTTGTATAGTGGTAATCCGGCATGAGAAACAACCAAAAGTTGTAACGGTTTTTACACACACTAATCTAAGGGATTAAAGCGTTTCAATCTGCTGTGGAAATTGCACACCTATTTGCTTGCGAATATCATCCATCACCCTAAGCACACCTATGCTGTCGCGATGTGACATCACTTCACTGCAGAGCAGTTTTTGTTCAATACAGCCCATGCTTTCTTCAATTTGATATTCAAATCCATTAACCGGGTGCGGAATATTAATACTTTGCACTAACTTGTTATCGCGAAAAATTTCGGCTTTATCAGTATCCCAAAAGCAGGCAGGCAAATCTATATAACCTTCTGCTCCCACTATCCGCATAGTATTGCTTGATTGCGCTAACATCGAACAAGTGAATTGTGCAAAACGTCCTGATGGATAATGCATATTTGCCAATACATGCCCATCGTCCTGCTGATCCGTTAATTGCCCCATGGCAGAAACAGTATCAGGGTGTTCTTGAAGAAAAAACTGACTGACAGTAATACTGTAAATACCTAAATCCAGAAGTGATCCACCAGCAAGTTCAGCCTTAACCATGCGACTTTTATCTCTATCTTGAAACGCAAAACCAATTTCTGACTGGATATATTGAATGTCACCAATTATGCCTTCGTTTAATAACTGCCTAAGTTGCGACAAACACGGCAGAAAACGGCTCCACAAAGCCTCCTGCAACAGCAAGTTTTTACTTTGTGCTAACTCCGCTAATATTTGCATTTGTTCGGCATTTACTGTGCAAGGTTTCTCTACTAAAACGTGTTTACCGGCTTCCAAGCACATTTTTGCTTGTTGGTAGTGAAAGCTATGAGGGGTAGCAATATAAATAATGTCGATTTCAGGATCAGCTAACATTTGTTGGTAATCAGAATATGTTTTTTCAATGTGATAAGTCTTAGCAAAATCCGCTGCTCGCTCCTTTGAGCGACTAGCTACTGCCAAAATTTTACCCTTTGTAGACGACGCGATGGCTTTTGCAAATGTATTAGCAATGTTTCCTGGACCAATGACTCCCCAATTAAAGCTTTGCATATGTTTCCTTGTTGATAACTTTAAAGAATAAAATACTACGAAAGCTACGGCCAAATCACATTATTTTTCAGAATAATCTAACTAAAAAACACAATACCTTTTACCCTACCCTTGCTCTGAATTACACTACTAACAAATTAACTTACATAAGACAGTTATGGCTCAATACGTTTACAGCATGCTTCGTGTCGGTAAAGTAGTTCCACCCGGCAAACATATCTTAAAAAACATCTCCCTTAGCTTTTTCCCAGGTGCAAAAATTGGCGTTTTGGGTTTAAACGGTTCTGGTAAATCGACCTTACTAAGAATAATGGCAGGCATAGATACCGAAATCGAAGGTGAAGCAATCCCCCAAACAGGATTAAAAATTGGCTATCTACCTCAAGAGCCACAACTCGACGAAAGCAAAGACGTGCGTGGCAACATCGAAGAAGCAGTAGCAGATGTAGCCCATGCTCTTAAACGTATCGATGAAGTTTATGCAGCCTACGCAGAAGAAAACGCCGACTTTGACGCCTTAGCGAAAGAGCAAGGAGAATTAGAAGCCATCATCCAAAGTAAGGACGGTCACAACCTCGAAAATGCATTGGAGCGCGCAGCAGATGCCTTACGCCTGCCACCTTGGGATGCTGACGTAAGTAAACTCTCCGGTGGTGAACGCCGCCGCGTTGCACTGTGTAAATTACTGCTCGAAAAGCCCGAGATGTTATTACTCGACGAACCTACCAACCACTTGGATGCTGAATCAGTGGCTTGGTTAGAACGTTTCTTACATGACTATGAAGGCACAGTGGTGGCTATTACTCATGATAGATACTTCCTCGATAACGTAGCAGGCTGGATTTTAGAGCTTGACCGTGGCCAAGGTATTCCTTGGGAAGGTAATTACTCATCTTGGTTAGAACAAAAAGATGCTCGACTACAGCAAGAAGAAAAAACCGAAAGCGCCAGACAAAAATCCATTAAAACCGAACTAGAATGGGTTCGTTCAAATGCCAAAGGTCGTCAATCTAAAAGCAAAGCCCGTATGGCTAGGTTTGAAGAGCTTAACACCGGTGATTACCAAAAACGTAATGAAACCAATGAGTTATTTATTCCACCCGGTGAACGTTTGGGTGATAAAGTGATTGAAGTGACTGGCCTAAAAAAATCCTATGGTGATCGCGTGTTAATTGACGATCTCACTTTCAAAATACCCAAAGGCGCGATTGTTGGCATAGTCGGCCCTAACGGTGCGGGTAAATCCACCCTATTTAAAATGCTCAGTGGTGACGAAAAAGCCGATTCTGGTAAAATTGATGTGGGTGAATCAGTGCAACTAGCTAGCGTCGATCAATTCCGCGATCAGACCAACGGTGACAATACTGTGTATAAAGAAATATCTGATGATTCAGATATTATCCGCATTGGAAACTTTGAACTAAACAGCCGCGCATACTGTGGACGTTTTAACTTTAAAGGTTCGGATCAACAGAAGTTTATGAAAAACTTGTCTGGTGGTGAACGAAACCGGGTGCATTTAGCTAAATTGTTGAAAGCTGGCGGCAACGTATTGTTGTTGGATGAACCTACCAATGACTTGGATGTTGAAACCTTACGCGCCCTTGAAAATGCCATTTTGGAATTCCCTGGATGCGCTATGGTTATTTCTCATGACAGGTGGTTCTTAGACAGGATCGCCACCCACATTATGGATTATCGTGACGAAGGTAAAATCAACTTCTACGAAGGTAACTACACCGAATATGCAGCTTGGTTAAAAGCGACCTATGGAACAGATGTAGTTGAACCCCATAGATTAAAATACAAAAAAATTAGTAAATAACAAATCAAAGGGCGCATTCAGCGCCCTTTTCCTATTATACCAATTAAAGAGATTGTTTTTTAATCGCTAACTTTAATTTTTCTAGAATGCTTGTTTCAATATTAATGTTAGCTGCTAAGTAGCCTGATATTTCGAGTTCAGGGATAGCAATGACGTATTTAGCCAAAGTTGTAGGTAATTTAAATTGCTCTAGCATACATTCGATTAATTCTGGTGATTCCACAATAAAGTCCACTTTTTTATTGAGTAACAATTGCCAAGAACAGCCAATATCTGAGCATATTATTAACTGCTTACCTTCTTCTAAGCCATGCTCAAGAGCCCAGTGATGAGCAATATCATTTCGCTGCACCGCAAGTACAAAGTTTGACAGCTCTTTTAGATCGGGTATATCAAGATCAGTTCTTTCACTTAATGAAACTAATCCAAATTTATAGTCGGCAACCGGTAATAACCAATGGAATAATTCATTACGTTCTGCAGATTTTGCAATGGAATAAATTAAGGTATTAGGTTCAGATATCGCTTTGTTGTATGCCCTTGCCCAAGGATACATACTAAATGTTGCTGTAAGATTGGATGCAGATAAAAGGTTTTTTACTATTTTAGTTGCCGAGCCTGATACTTCATTTTGTAATAACGTTTGGTATGGTGGAGACAATTCAGTCACCACTTGTAGCGGTTTGTTGGCAGCAATACCTTTTACGGAAAGAAATAAAACAACTAAAAAGATAGTACGGGTACAGAGTGACGTTAAATTCTGAAGCATCGATAATAAAAATTTATAATTTTTTAGTGGTAAATATCATAATGAATTACCCTAAATTTTACCAATATTACCTGTTTTATTCAAAACATCGGGGTGCTAAAACCTATCCCCATAATCGATGTAATAAGCATTCAAATATAGGTTAAAAAACAATGTGTTAGATGGTACTAATTGATGAACTAAGACAATCAGCAGCAATTTTTAATCCCCCTATTTAAAGCAGCCTTAGCAGACATAAATATTAGAGCGTTTTACACTAACTCATTGCTTTACTGACATTTAATGTGTCGATAAATTGTTGAAATTGGATTATTTTGCCATCTTCCAAGGTCCAAAGATGCACAGCCTGCGGATCCATATTTTTACCTGTTTGGTTATTTTTCCCTGCATATCGCCCAGTCGCAATGATATTTTTACCTGCGTCATACAAAGTATCCATATTGGCAGCAAATCCCTCCCACTCACTTATGCAACGAGCAAACACGCCTTCTAATACCGCTTGTGGCCCAACATATGGATTACCGTCAGCGTAGGGGAAATTCTCGGCTTCATTCCATACAATATTCTCATGCATTTCACTGAGAACACCGGAAACATCTCCTTTAGCAAAAGCATCGTATAAGTTTTTTATAATATCGAGATTAGTCATATCAAAACACTCCTTAGTTCTATAACAACAAGTTCACCTGACATTCAGGCCTAATAAAAACATTAAATCGCTTCAAGTGCTTCTGACAATCGAGAAACACCAATAATTTCAATACCCGCGACTCGTTGTTTGGGTACATTAGCTTTTGGTACTATGGCACGTTTAAAACCATGTTTAGCCGCTTCACTAATTCTTTCTGAGCCGTTAGGTACTGGTCTTATTTCGCCCGACAAGCCAACCTCGCCAAAAGCAATTAATTCTTTGTCTAAAACCTTATTTTGAAAACTTGACACTATGGCAAGCAACAAGGCCAAATCGGCGCTGGTTTCATTCACTTTAACTCCACCTACCACGTTTGCAAACACGTCTTGGTCGTTCATTTGAACATTACCATGGCGATGTAAAACCGCCAGTAACATCGCCAAGCGGTTTTGATCTAACCCTACTGCAACCCGTCTTGGATTGGCCATTTGAGAATAATCTACCAAAGCCTGAATTTCCACCAGCAATGGCCGTGTTCCTTCCCACACCACCATGACTATACTACCAGGGGATTGCTGTTCGTCACGACTAAGGAAAATAGCCGAGGGATTAGTAACTTCTTTTAGCCCTTTTTCGGTCATGGCAAAAACGCCGAGTTCATTCACTGCGCCAAAACGGTTTTTTTGACTTCTTAACGTCCGATAACGACTATCACTTTCACCTTCAAGCATCATTGAACAATCAATACAATGTTCCAATACTTTGGGGCCTGCCAAACTGCCATCTTTGGTTACATGGCCCACTAAAAACATCGCAATATGATGCTGTTTGGCAAATCGAGTCAAATAAGCGGCACTTTCGCGCACTTGGGAAACACTGCCAGGCGCAGACTGCACATCGGGTACTTGCATCACTTGAATAGAGTCAATCACCATAAGTTCTGGCTTGTGTTGTAAAGCGAGCTCACAAATCACTTCAATATTGGTTTCAGCCAGCAGATTGAGTTTATCATTGGCTAAACCCAGTCGCTGAGCACGCATGGCAACCTGTTGTAATGACTCTTCACCAGTGACATACAAAGCATTTCTGGTCGCGGCCATTTTACACATCACCTGCAACAACATGGTACTTTTACCCGCCCCCGGAGAACCACCTATTAAGATGGCCGAACCTGGCACTATGCCTCCACCCAAAACTCGATCAAGCTCTTTATAGCCAGACGCAAACCTAGGTAAGGCTTGTAAATCTATACTGGCTAAAGATTCTACTTTGGCTTGAGTTTGGCCTGAATAGCCACCTGTATTTCGACCATTTGAACTGCTAGCTGAAGACACCACAAATTCAGTGATAGTGTTCCAAGTATTACAATCGTTACATTGTCCTTGCCATCGAGGATATTCAGCTCCACAATCAGAGCATACATAAGCAGTTTTGCGTTTAGCCATATTAATACGAGTCTTTTATTGTTTTAAATGTTGATTTGATATTCACTAGGTAATTATCTATCGTAGTTTACGTCAGGGCAATATGTCCTATAAATCATAGTTTTAGCAACATTGCCGATAACTATTATATTAAGCCCGAAGCCCATAATAATATTGATGAGTTTACCCTGAATTCATGAGCCAAGATTTAGAAGAATACCACGACATCATTGAAGAACTTAAGCCTATGATCAATGAGCCTGAGTTTAATCAGGTATTGAATCAGGTTGCTGCAGCGATCCCAAAGCAAAAACGCTTTTTATTAAAAATGGAATTAATGCGCCTCGCTAGACCCTGTATCCGTTTAATAGATTTACGAGGCTTAGTTGATGGTAAATGCAAAATATATGAGCATCAAGGCAAAGAGCACTCATTAGATGAAGTAGCGATTGAAACCTTTGAGCGCCAAGTGCGTATTTTTGGCGAATACACTATAGGTGTTTATGAGGCGGTGACCAATACTGAAAACAACTTTCGGGTCAGGTACAAAAAAGAACAACTAGAAGCGAAAAATAACCGCAACAAAACTGTGGTGCTTAAACCAGCCACTGAAAACTTCCAAGCTCCTCTTATAAAGTTTGGTAGTTTTGCCCAGAGAAGCGAAGAAAGGATGAATTTTTCGGTCAATATAGAAATGTTTACCGAAATGAATAAAAGCATTCAAGCCACTACTATCGATGTATCAGTAAACGGCCTAAAAGTGAAAGCCAGCAAAGAACACTTATTCAAACCTGAAGAACGCCTTACGGTGCAATTTCGTGGTTTAGAAAAAGAGTATCTGCTCGATAAGCGCCAAGGTGTTGCTTATGTTATTAGCAGTGTTGAGCGTACCAAAGATGACCAAAGATTAAACCTTAAACGTCAATTTGATATTCCCTTCCCTTCTTTTGATAAGTTTTTTGAACGTTTTATTCACGGCAATAAACGTCGTTATAAAGTTAATTTAGATAATACAATCACCGCTATTCAAAACAAAACCTACGAACAGTATTACATTCCTAATTTTGCTTCAGTCCCAGTATTTATCGAACAAGAAGACAATCAATACATTCCTAAATATGCCTTAGCTAATGACTGTAACAGGGAAGAAATTCAATATTGGGCGAATGAATTACAAGACTTAAAAATTGGTTATTTGTTAACTGAGGAACGCATTAAACATGGTATTTCCCTTGCTAAGGGCCAGCAGGAAATGTTCATTTACGTGTTTAATCATATTAAAAATGAAAAAGTCTATTTTTACTCAGCCACTCATGCAGAGTTAGATGCCAAACCTGACTTAAAACATTTATTTTTAGGTTATGGATCTCGTAAGGCCAGTTGGCGAATTTACAAGTTACAGTTTACTCAAGTAGACCCAATACAAAGTTATCGCCCGCTATCTATTGGTAGCTCGATTAATGACAAGGTTAGAAGACAAAACCAAAAACCTTCTCCTCGTTTAATGTCGCGGTTAAAGAAGATTAACCATGTTGCCTTGCTAACCAATATAACTGACGATATCAGTACCGAACATTACCAAAAATATAAAATAAAGCGTGAGCAACTGGCACAACTCAAAGTATTTGGCCACCCACGAAATAAACCACCTTCGTTAGTCACTGTATATCGTTTTAAATATTTTAATCAGCGCAGAGAAAGCCGTTTTTTACTACGAACAGCAGTGCAAGTCAGCATTGATAATGTGATATTTGAAGGGCACACAGAAGATATTTCAACCCAAGGACTGAGGATAGAATTAGGTAAGTTCTTTCATCAAACCGACAAGGCTAAAATCACCTTAAGTTTTCCACAGTTGCAATCTGTTACTTCAAAGTACGAGTTGTCAGATTTACCTTATATTGTTAGACATGTATCTAAAGACAGGAACGTCATTCATTTACAAAACTTTGTCACCGAAGAAAGTAATACCGCAAGACGTTTTTTTGAAGCCTTAATTAAGTCAAACCGTTCAAAACTAAAAGCCTATCGTGATGAAGAAGAAGTGCCAGGCATTGGTGAAGCGTTGCGCAACATTTATGCCCATAATGTGATTAACGTTGCCTATTTTTTACGCAAAGACAATGTTGATTATATTCCCGATGCGGTGGCAACTTCATCAGACTCCAACAGGTTATTGCAACTATTACATTTTCAAGCTAAGCCTCGACAGTTCAACTTATACCCACTTTTTCGAAATGCCAAAGTACATCACGATTTTATCAACCGCACTTTGGCCACGATCAAACCTAATGATCGTCCTGAAATGCGTGAGTTATTTATTGCCTTTGATCCTAGCAAAGAGATAATAGGCGACGCTATCAACAGTTACTTTGCTGAACAGTTTACTAAACCAGAACAACGCAGACAGTTTATTGCACAAGCCTTACAACAGGGGCAATTTATTGCAGTAAAAGTGTTTATTGCTCGCACTGGCAGACCCGATTTTGAGACCATGCAATCAGAGCTTAACTACGTGAGTGTCTACGCTGTGCATAAAGCTAAATTATTGGAAGAGCAACTTTGGAATGTCTCTGCAATGGGCGATATTATTGATGTGACTGACGAAGTATTAAGACGTTTTGAGTTTGCCGAAAGTGCGATACTGCTGAACCATAAACCTGCTCCAACCCATAAAACAAAACAAGTCGGAATTGAGCAATTACTTAAAACCTAAGGTGAATGCGGTGTTTTTTTACAAGCCTTATTTAGTTTAATCTCTATACACTAATACAGCAGGCCGGCTAAGCCGCCCCCGCTGCTAACACCCATAACAAGGTATCTAAACCACCGCGGCGAATGGCGATATCCGCTTGTTGACGTACTATAGGTTTTGCATGTAATGCTACACCTAAAGCCGCTGCATTCATCATAACCAAGTCATTTGCACCATCACCCATAGCAATAGTTTGACTAGGCAAAATAGACCATTGCTCGGCTAGTGTTTTAAGAGTTTGTGCTTTGACATTAGCATCAACAATACTGCCTTGTACTTCACCGGTTAGCTTGCCGTTTTCTATGGCTAAGTCATTCGCCACAGCAGCATCTAGGTTAAGCCTGTCTTGCAGATAATCGGCAAAATAACTAAAGCCACCAGAGGCTATCGCTACTTTCCAATTGTAAGATTTTAATATTTCTACCAAGTTCGCCACGCCGGGCATAAGAGGCAGAGCATCTCGTACTTGATGTAAAATCGATTCATCAGCATTCGCTAAACAAGCAACTCGGGTACGTAAGCTTTGTGCAAAGTCCAATTTACCTTGCATGGCGAGTCCAGTAACCGCTGAAACTTCTTCACCAACACCAGCGAGTTCAGCAATTTCATCAATACATTCAACCGCAATAACAGTGCTATCCATATCCATCAATAACAAGCCAGGCTGCGTTAATGATGGCGTTTTATCGACTAAACATAACTCAACACTAAAACGATTTGCTACATCTTCTAAATGGCTATTTAGGTGCTCTTGAGTTTTCAATGCAACAAAAGCACAAATAGCAAAACCACTGACACCGTCAACTTTAATCACTCGAAAAAAGGCGAACTCTAGATAATCAGCGAAGGCTTGTGTCACTTGAGTTAATTGCAACAAATGTAAGCCTTCGGTAAAAATAACTAACTTGTTAAGCTTTGATTGATCCATAAATGAGCTCGACTCTGAGGGAATTTGTTGTGCCCCCTTTAAGGCTTCAACACTACACAAAAGACCATCAGTCAAAGTGAAATCACTTAAGCCTTGTTGGCAAACCAAGTCGTTTAAATACAAATGAGACAACAAATTTTTATCAGTAGTTTTTATTTCAAACACTATGGGCTAACCGTATCAATCAAAGTAAACCCATGTTATCCAATGACATAACAGAATGCTATTAGGCCGTGACTTAACTCTTATGCCAGTTTTAATTAGGTTATAATATATCTATTGAATAAAGGCTTAGTTTCAGCAACCATAACAATCACTCAACCTTAGTTAGCTGCAACGAATCATTCGTTTATGACCATCAATATCCAGCCAATTGGCAAAATTAGCACACCTTACAAAGAAAAATTTGCCATACCACGTCAACCTGGCTTAGCCAAAAGCGCCCAAGGTAAGATTACTTTTTTGGCCGAGTTTAATGATCCTAACTATCTAAGAGGCATAGAACAATTTAGTCATCTATGGTTGTTGTTTCATTTTCACCAAACAGCAGACAAAGGCCATTCCCCTTTAGTTCGCCCTCCCCGTTTAGGAGGCAACCAGAAGCTCGGAGTATTTGCCACCCGCAGTACTTTTAGGCCTAATAGTATCGGTATGTCTGTGGTTGAATTTGCTGCTGTGACTTTTAAAAACAAGCAACTTACCCTTACCGTTAAGGGCATAGATTTATTAGACGGCACACCTATTTTAGATATAAAACCTTATGTACCCTACGCCGATAATATTATGAATGCATCAGGGGGTATGGCGCAGCATAGCCCAGAATTGATGGCCGTTACTTTTACCGAACAAGCCAGTGAGCAGATGCAGAAGTTACAACAGAGTTACCCAGAAATAAGTAATCTTATTGAAGAAGTACTCAGTCAAGATCCTCGCCCTGCATATCACCAAAATTCCCATTCAGATAAAACCTACGGCATGACCTTGTACGATCTCAACATTCAATGGCAAGTTATTAAGCAACAAAATGTGGTATTGGCTATCCAAAAAATTTGATTATGTACCGTACACAATCATGGTATTCAGTATAATTACTGTTAGAATAAGCGCCGTTTTTTCCTTCAAACCCAGAGATTTTAACGCACATGCGCACTAGTCAATATTTGTTATCCACGCAAAAAGAAACCCCAGCCGACGCAGAAGTCATTAGCCACCAGTTAATGTTACGTGCTGGTATGGTCAGAAAGTTAGCTGCAGGTTTATATACTTGGCTACCCACAGGTTTACGTGTGTTAAATAAAGTAGCCGCAATAGTGCGTGACGAAATGAACAAAGCAGGCTCAATAGAAATATTAATGCCTGTGGTGCAACCTGCTGATTTATGGCAAGAGTCTGGACGCTGGGACGAATACGGCCCAGAATTATTGCGTATAAAAGACCGCCAATCACGTGATTTTGTTTTGGGCCCAACTCATGAAGAAGTGATCACCTCTTTAGTTAAGAACGAAGTTAGCAGTTACAAACAACTGCCACTTAATCTATACCAAGTACAAACCAAATTTAGAGACGAAATTCGCCCAAGATTTGGCATTATGCGTAGTCGTGAATTTACGATGAAAGACGCTTATTCATTTCATCTCGATCAAAGCTGCTTAGAAACCACCTATCAAAACATGTTCCAAGCCTACTGCAACATTTTTGAACGTATTGGCTTAGATTACCGTCCTGTCATAGCCGACAACGGTTCAATTGGCGGCAGCGCTTCTCATGAATTTCATGTTTTAGCTGAATCAGGCGAAGATGACATAGCCTTTAGTAATGGCTCTAATTATGCGGCAAACATTGAAATGGCTAGTGCTTTGGCCCCCACTGGTGACTGCCCTACCGGCACCCAAAACTTGGAAAAAGTGGCCACGCCAGAACAAAAGACAATCGAAGATGTTTCAGCTTTCTTAAATGTGGCTGCTGAACAATCGGTTAAAACTCTGATAGTTTTGGGTGAACCAGACGAAAAAGGCAACCAAGGGTTAGTTGCATTAGTGTTACGTGGTGATCATCAACTAAACGAAGTTAAAGCAGAAAAACTGGCTGGTGTATTTGCACCATTGACCATGGCAAGTGAACAACAAATACAAGACAGCTTAAATTGCAGCATAGGTTCATTAGGGCCAGTCGGTATGAGCATTCCTGTGATCGTTGATGCCAGTGCCGCTCACTTAGCTGATTTTGTTTGTGGTGCCAACGAAGAAGGTTTTCATTACACAGGTGTAAACTGGTCACGAGACACAGCCGAATTAGAAATATCGGATATTCGCAAGGTTATAGCGGGTGATTCATCGCCAGATGGCAAAGGCACCCTAGAGATAAAACGTGGTATCGAAGTAGGTCATATATTCCAGCTAGGAGATAAATACTCTCAAGCAATGAGTTGTGGCGTATTGGACGAAAATGGCAAACACAAAATACTTAGCATGGGATGTTACGGTATAGGTGTATCACGCATAGTTGCTGCAGCCATTGAACAAAACCATGATAAATACGGCATCATCTGGCCAGACGCCATCGCCCCTTTTAAAGTCGCCCTTATTCCCATGAATATGCACAAATCACATCGCGTAAAAGAAGTCGCCGAATCTTTGTATACACAATTAATAGCTGCGGGTGTTGAAGTGTTATTTGATGACAGGAAAGAACGCCCAGGTGTAATGTTCAACGATATGGAATTAGTGGGGATCCCTCACACTATTGTTATCGGTGAACGTAATCTTGATGAAAACAAGGTGGAATATAAGAGTCGCCGTAGTGGTGAAAAACAATTGCTTGAAATAGACCAATTAGCAGAGTTTGTTACTAACTTATAAGTCACTTGCAACCTTAAAAAAGCGCCTTTTAGGCGCTTTTTTATTATGTAAAACAAGTTCTTAGAAACTAACATACATACCTTTATTAATATGTTTATACTTAATCTAGTTTAGCTTTAGTGGTAATGTTTAGACTCATGGATGCAAACAGCTTATTAATGAGATCATAAATGCAAGTGACCTTCTTCGGTGTACGCGGCTCCTGCCCTGCTCCCGGCCCTGAGTTTATCAAATACGGCGGCAATACTGCTTGTGTACACGTTTGTTTAGACGACGGCACCGACATTATTTTAGACGCAGGAACAGGCATTAAAAACCTCGGTCAAAAGCTGGTTAAACAAACTAACGATATCCATTTATTGCTCACCCACAATCATTGGGATCATATCCAAGGTTTTCCTTTTTTTGCGCCTATTTATCAACCTAAGCGTAATATCTTCATTACCCCAGGCCAGATTACCTTTGATGCAGACCATGCCATTTTAGAACAAATGAGTGGCAGTTATTTTCCAGTAGATTACAAAACTTTACCATCAAACATTCAGATTATTCCTCAGCCCAAGGAAGTCAATAATTGGAAAATAGGTACGGCCAAAATCAGTCGTTTGGCCATGAATCATCCTGGCAGCGGCAGTTCGTTTTGCATTGAGGCCGATGGTAAAAAAGTCGCCTACATCACAGACAATGAGTTATATCCTCCTTACAAAAAAAATACCGATTTTTTAGACTGGGTTGAATTTAGCCGTGACGCTGACCTTATCATTCATGATTCACAGTATATGATTTCAGATATGCCCGCCAAATCGGGCTGGGGCCATTCAGTCGCCGAAGAAGCAGTAAAATTAGCCATGGGCAGTCGAGCCAAACGTATGGCACTATATAGCCATGACCACATTCGCACCGATGAGCAAATCGCCGAGATAGAAAATCAATGCCAAGAGATCATCGAAATTGGCGGCGCAGACTTAGAACTCTTTGCAGCAGCCGAAGGTTTGAGTTTTAAATTATAGGGAATAGGATTTTTGTCAGAGCGTAATCAATATGCATTGTTATTGTCAGGCGG
The DNA here is from genome assembly GCF_000314995.1 of Paraglaciecola arctica BSs20135. GTDB lineage: Bacteria > Pseudomonadota > Gammaproteobacteria > Enterobacterales > Alteromonadaceae > Paraglaciecola > Paraglaciecola arctica. The sequence continues at coordinate 29,761 of NZ_BAEO01000017.1, forward strand.
TGGAGCAAGAGCCGCATATCAACTTGGCGTACTTAAAGCCATTGCCACTTTTTTACCCCGCAACCAAGGTATACCTTTCCCAATAGTCTGCGGTAATTCCGCCGGTGCAATCAACGCTACAGGTTTAGCCTGTTATGCTTCCTGCTACCACCTTGGCCTTAGAAAACTAGAGTGGGTATGGAAAAATTTTCATACCCGCCAAGTATATGACAGTGGCATTAGAGACGTATTTAAACATTTAGCCGGTAATTTTCTGAGTAGTTTCCAATCCGAGCAACATCAAAAGAACCCTTCTAGTTTGTTAAACAATCAACCTTTAAGAAGGTTGATCAGAAGTCGTTTAGACTTTCATCGTATCGACAGAAATATTTCAAGCGGCCATTTGCGCGCTATCACTGTCAATGCTTCAAGCTACACAAGCCATGATTCCATTAGTTTTTACCAAGGGCAAAGCGACATTAAACCTTGGCAACGTGAACAAAGGCGCGGTATTCCTTGTACCTTAAACTCAGAACATTTGGTTGCCTCGTCGGCTATTCCTATGCTGTTTCCACCGGTAAAAATGCTCGGTGAGTTTCTTGGTGATGGCTCTGTACACCAGTTATCCCCCCTTAGCCCAGCGATTCATTTAGGTGCAGAAAAAGTACTGATCATTGGTGTTGAACAACCTGAGAAAACATCTCGGTTTATCGATATGAATCGATTCCCCAGTAGCATCGCCATCGCGGGGCACTTGCTCGACACCATTTTTGCCGACACCCTAAAGTCAGACCTTGAACGTCTTACGCGAATAAATGAAACCATCGCCCACATGACTTACAAACAGCAGCAACAAACCCAGCTAAAAACCATCGACACTTTGGCTATCAACCCAACGATTAACTTTAATGAAATGGCAGCCAAACACTTTCACCGAATGCCATCTGGGATCAAGATATTGTTACGTTTGATGGGGTTACACGATAAAGCTGACTCAAGTTTATTGAGTTATTTATTGTTTGAAAAAGAGTTCTGCCGTGAGTTGATTGATTTAGGTATGAAGGATGGGTTAGCTAGGCAGGATGAGTTGCGAAGTTTTTTGTCTATATAGCATAGGATTTTGCCTTTTAGAGCTTGTAGAGCACGCTTCGCGCCAGTTACGCTTTTTATTAAGTGCGTCCATGCACTTAACCTTATAGGCCAGCTAAAGCTGTTCCATATTTATCCCGTAAATATGGTTAACAGTAAAAAAGAGTAACCAGAAAATGCTGCACGCTACTTAAGTTTTTAACCGAATGAAACTTTAAATGCGGGGAAAGCAGTGGCGGAGCCACCTAAGTTGTTTTCGGCAGAGCCGATTTTTTTCATTTTCCTTTTGCTCTACCCTCGACTCAAGGCTCGCCAACTATTAGGTGAATTTAGTAGGGTAATTTGCAGGGATGCAAATTAAGTTAGTCGTTGCCGGGAGCAAGTACAAACGACCTGCTAAATTTGCCTAATAGTTGGATGAAGAGCATTGCCCTCGAGCGGCATTTTTTGCTTACTTTTTGCTGCTGTTGGCAAAAAGTAAGTCGTACAGCAAGGATGCTGTGTGAAAAAAGCCATGGATGGCAGTAAGCGTCAGCGCATGCTTTACCTCTTTATAAAAAGCACGCTACGCGCCATCATCCATGATGGTTTTTGTCTCGAATCCTTTCGAGCCAGTTACTCTTTTTATTAAGTGCGTCCATGCACCTTACCTGTCAGGCCAGCTAAAGCTGTTCTATATTTATCCCGTAAATATGGTTAACCGCAATTAACAGGACAGCCATGTTAATTTATATCCTTATCATTGGTTTAAATTCGTTCAATATAGATGGCATACTAAGTCGGCAGAAGGACAATGATGCTTATAACTAACTGCCAAAGTTCATTGCTACAAACAAGACAAGGACAATTATATATGGAACAAAAGACAACAACGTTAGCATTTACTCCTTGGAATAGTATTAGATGCTTCTTGGCCATATATAGAGTTTTCAGCCTAATAATCACACTGTTTTTCGTTACATATGCTCAGACAAGTTTAGCAAATTCGTCAAACGTGCATATGGCAAAAATAGATATACAAAGTTTGTCCAAAGCTCTCGAAATGTATCACAAAGAGTTTGGTCGGTATCCGTCAACAGAAGAAGGTTTGGCTGTTCTAACTCAAGATTTGATTGTTGATCCGTCATGCGAAATTAAGAAAACTGGTTTTATCACGAGACTGCCACATGACCCTTGGGAAAATGAATACCAATACCTTTCCCCGGGTTCAATCAATTCATCTGGATTTGACATTTGGTCATACGGAGCTGACGGGCAGGAAGGCGGAGATGGACTTAACTCAGATTGCGGAAATTGGAAATCTGATGAATGCAACAAAATACAATCGAGAAGAAATACAGACTATACACCGCTATTTTTCATGTCCCTTTTCGGACTAGTTTTAGGATTACCAATATATTTGTACAAGTCTATCGCAAACTGGAAAGTGTCTGGTAATTTGAAAGCAAGCCTCAAAGGATTCCATTTAGGCATACTTGTTTACTTAGTTTTGGCTCCAGTACTATTGGGAGTATTACTATTTTCTTTCATCAATTACTAGGACAGGCGTGTTAATTCTCCGGCTGAAACAAAAAGTGACACAGTAAGTAAAAATACGACATGTTAGGTTATATTCCACGCTTTAAGCTGCGAATAGTTAAGGTCACAAATGTCTGAAAAGAAAGTTAAGTTTGAATTCGAAAAATAGAATAAGAATAGTGTGCGATATAAAAAAGTACCTGAAGACGGGATGCCACCCGTAATCGGTAGAATATATATGCAAAAATGGTTTGCTGGAACCAGTCGAATCAACAAGACCGAATTAATAAGACAGCCATGTTAATTTCATCGAAAATGCTCCCTACAACTTACGCTCAAATGGCATTTTTGCTTATTTTACGGGCTGAAGAAAAACAACGTGATCTACAGTTTCTTAGGAAACATGATAAAAAACAGAAAAATAAATATTCGCTGGGTCTCGAATTTAAATACGGGGCAAGCCAACTGATTAAGGCGGTTATATTTTCTAGTTTTGGTTGTAGTGTCCACCTATTGCGAAAATATAGATGTATTCATCATCAAATTTGTAAATCAGTCTGTCTTTCTGAGAAATGCGCTTTGACCATAGGCCTGATAAGTTATGCTTTAGTGGTTCTGGCTTACCCAGCCCACTAGCAGGATCTGCGCGCATCATTTCCTTTAATATTTTACACAGTGCCTTATGAAGCTTCTTATCTTTTTCTCTCATTAGCTCATAGGTGAGCCAAGAGCGGCCTTCAAAGACTAGTGATCTCATCTAATTGCTCTTGGGTTGGTTTATAGCCTTTGCTGCTTCCATGGGTGCCTGTAGATTCGGCAATTTGTTGCATCAAGTTACTACTTTGCAATACATACAATGTTTCTTGTTCTCTTTCCCAATCTTCGGCACTCATTACAATAAAGTCTTCACCAGCTCGTCTAGTGACTTTTATAGGTTCATGCTCATTAATAGTTTGTTCAACATATGTTTTTAAGTTATCCCTAAACTGGTTCACACTTATGCTATTCATAATTAACTCGTTATTTATGTACGGTAATGTCGTACATTGTAGTGTTAGAAATATAATAAAGCAATAAAGGAGGACAACAAGGATGCCCTGTTACCAAAGTAACTATATAAGCCAAACTTGCTTTACACACCTTTAAACTAGCTATATTAAGGGCGTTTTCACCCTATTGAGAATATGGCTCTATTCACGTAAAATATTGATAACTTGATTATAATCACCATTTTATATTTTTATATCTTACTAACAGGAAAAACACCCAATGCCTAGAGCGAGTGCACGTCATATTTTGGTCGAGACTGAAGAGAAATGTTCAGAGTTGAAACAAGAAATTCTAAATGGTGCGAGTTTCGAGGAACTTGCCAAACAGTCTACATGTCCTTCTGGTGCTCAAGGCGGAGCTTTAGGTAATTTCAGTCAAGGACAGATGGTTCCTGAATTTGATCAAGTTGTTTTTAACGATGCATTAAATGTTGTGCATGGTCCGATAAAAACACAATTTGGTTATCATTTATTAGAAATTACCGAACGCTCAGAGTAACTCTAGAGCCTTAACACTTAATAATCAGAGTTAAAGTTAACTCTGATTATTTTTGCCTATCCTTCATCGCGAAAATTATTTTAGCCCCCTATCGATATACAACATAGCCACTTTAAAGGGCATATATCTTAATTTTATTAAAGAAATATTTTACAGTTCCACTAATTTGAAAAAGCTGGTATTGCGTTACATATTTTAAGAACATTGACCATATATGTTTCTCCATAGAAGTAAAAATCAGTCTTTTGGGAAATTATTTGGCCATCCAGCTTTTACCTTCATTAAATTTAATAGGCAGCTAATGCAACGCTTCGAATATTGTAATGCCAATACCTGTGCAGAAGAGTTACTTGCTTTAGGGCAAATTAATATGAAAATGTGGTATCTATTTCATTGGTTAGTTGAGCACGACCAACTACGACATGGAACACAGGCTGAAATGATCAAGCTGTATGTTAATGAAGAGTTAGTTGCTTACAGTTTATTGGAAAATTATGAAGCTCGTACTGACAAAACTAAGTTATATGAAGGAGAGTTATATCAAGACTTAGGTGTTGTGCACTTTGTTACTTTGCCTGAGTTTCGCAAAAAGGGCTATGCAAGCTTAGTTGCTGACGTGATGTATAAAGATGTTATTCAACCTTTATTAGCGCGTCACAGTAATGCTCATGTTTATGTGACGGCGACCGAAAAAGCGGTGCCTTTAATGCAGCGCTCTGGGATTGATGCTTCGAACTTGGTGACTCAGTTCTATTCAGATCTAAGCTTTAAAGAAAAAGTCGCTGAAATGATAAATCCTAGCGAGTCTCGCATATAGTGGATCTAATCGAACAATTAACAGGACTGCCAATTTAACTCGCCTCTTGTTGATTACGCTCAATTGGATACTTTATTTTTTGGGGTGTTTTATTAGGCTTAAAATTGCTTGGGAACCATATTGAACATCTCAGGTTTGGTATATTCTAGAGGTATTAAGTGTTGGTTAGCGTATTTTAGTAAAGCCAGTTCTACCGTTTTCAGCGATGAAGATTTAATTAAAGAGCAATGCCAGTAAAGAGGTACTTTTATTATAACTTTTGGACTGAGTTCAATTAACTCTCCGGTTTCAAGCTGCTTTTTTATTAACATTTCCGGTAACATGCCCCAAGCCAGACCTCTTTGAATTAACGACATATATGCATCAACTGACGGAACTCTGTGTTTAGGAAAGTCACCACTCCCGATGTTAAATTCCGTCGACAAATAGTCATTTTGTAATTGGTCTAAAGGGTCAAAATCAACTACTGGGGTTTGTTTGATAGATATGGCATTAACGCCTTCAGAGAAAAAACGTTGGAAAAATTCTTGGTTGGCCACTGCTCTATACCCCATGGCCCCGAGAGGAAGAGTACGGCAACCTTGCATTGATTTTCCAATGGCACTAATGCAACCTAGTACTTCACCTTTACGTAAAAAATGATGTGTCAGGTTTTGATCACATACCCGCAAGTCCAATAACAACTTATTTTGTTCAAGTACACTTTGCAAAGCATCAAAAAACCAAGCGGTTAGGCTGTCTGCATTTAAGGCAATCGCCAGTGAAGTAAAACCACTTTCCTCTTTTTCGCCAATGGCATCCAACAATTCGCACTCTAGCAATAGTTGCTGTTTATAAAAACTCAGCAATCGTTCTCCAGCAATGGTGAGTCCTAAGGGCTGCCCCCTTACAATCAATAACTTCCCTAAGTAATCTTCAAGTAATTTAACCCTCTGTGAAATAGCAGATTGGGTAATATGTAATATACAAGCCGCACGTTCAAAACTATGGCAATCCGCTACCGTCGCAAAGGCTTTTAATTGGGCACTGTTTAAGTTCATTAGATATTCTTATGCTATATAAATTACTTTAAATTAACTAATGTAACAAAGATCGCTATGCTGCACATCCTTTTCAGTAAATAGATAATGATATGCAAGATAGCAGCACACAATTCAGCGTTCTTCTTCAGGGATTTTTAACCGGGGCGGTTTTAATTATTGCGATTGGTTCTCAAAATGCCTTTCTGTTGCAGCAAGGACTATTACGCCGTTTTCACTGGCAGATTGCGACTCTTTGTAGTGTGCTAGATACACTGTTGATTTGTGCTGGTGTATTTGGACTTGGCATGTTGGTGAAACAATACCCACAAAGTTTGAAACTCATCAGTGTGTTTGGTGTGGTGTTTTTACTGATCTATGGATACAAAGCGCTCAGATCGGCGATGAATAGTACGACTCTCAGCGCAGGTTCGCGGGGCTCGACCTCTTTGAAAGCAGCAGTACTAACAACGCTTGCCTTAAGTCTGCTTAACCCTCATGTTTATTTGGATACGGTATTACTGATAGGCAGTGTTGGTAGTCAATTTGAATCTTCGCTACGCCCCTGGTTTGCCGTTGGCGCGGTATCCGCTTCCTTTTTGTGGTTTTACTCTTTAGCTCACGCAGCTCGTTGGCTCGCTCCTTTTTTTAAGAAACCTATTGCTTGGAGAATTTTAGATTTATCTGTTTGTTTAATAATGTGGGGGTTGGCGTTAAATTTAATGCTACGTTTTTTAGCTTAACGCCAGTAAAACTGGCAATCAGCAAAACTCAGGGCAACATAATTTGAAGTTTAAAATAACTAAGCTGAATTCAGGATGACAACTGCTACTTTTATTGCGCTTACCAAGACAAACTTGAGTAGCAATAGTTATCCATTGGGAACATTCAATAGGGAGATTAGACGGCCTTACCTAATATGTTTCCCCCGAACTCGATAATATATTCAACTATCGACTTTTGTTGGCCTCACACCCAAAACTGTATCTGATGTGATTGAAAGGCACCTTTAAATCGAAATGCCCAATTGATAAAAGTGCCCAATGCGTAAGCATCTATTTGTAAAAGATCAAGCCTCTTGGGCGTCGACCTCCCCACGTATCTTAATCTGCAATCCTTTCAAAAAGTTACGCATAATTTGATCGTTACAAGCACGATATTGACGATTTTCTGGTTTTCTAAAAAAGGCACTTAATTCGTGTTTACTGATTTTAAAGCCACTTAAATCCATTGCTTCCAACACGGCTTCAGCTTGCATATTTAGCGCTATTTTTAACTTCATAAAAATAATATTGTTGGTGAGTTTGCGCTCAACTGGCGCTTCAACGCCTTCGCGTTTACCACGATTCAAGTTAATCAAACCGTTCAAAAACAGTGAAAACTGCAAATCGGTAAGTTCGACAAAAGCAGGATCATCGTCTTTGCGTAACCAAGTGTGCAGTTGTGCAACAGTGGCGGGGTAATCAGCTTGGGCAAAAATTTCAATCATTTTTGCGTCGTTGAAATCGAAGATATAACGCACACGGCGCATGACATCGTTGTTGATCATAATATTCCTAAAAACGAGGTTGGTTTATCCAACCTTAAACATATTGTTAGTTTAAAGCTTTTTATGGCTAATGCGTTACTTTATTAAAAGATAAATATCCATGGGCATTCCATCTTCTGCTACTTCTGGATAAAAAGTCGTACCTTTAATAAAACAGCGATAACTTTTAAGGCTTTCATCGCTTTGTAGTAAACATTACAGAATGCTCAAGCCTTCTGTAATGTTTAAAAACAAAAACTACGTTGTTGCTTTTGCGATTTAACTCGTTTGGCTTGCTGCTCTTTAGCAAAAGCTCTGAGTTTATCCATACGACTAAGAATATTGTCAGCATCTTCAGACATTTGAGCCTGACTACATAAATCCATACTGGCATAATGTTCAGCGCACAAGCTACTGTGGTTAACTTTATGTGCTCCACAAATTGTATTTAAATGATTATTCATGTTGCCTCCAACAAACAACTGTTTATTTGTACAGTATAATATTGTTCACTAATTGTGCAACTGTTTTTTAAATTGGTGTTTATAGTCATACTTGCTGCAAAAATGTAGTAATGCATGTCATCAGAGTGAGATATGCTACTAGCGAATTTATGATTGTTTATCGGTGGGTTTGGGGTGGTAATGGCTAAAACAAATGATTGGTGGGGTGATGTGTCGCTGGCGCTAAACGAAGTTAAAGTTTGGAGTTTAGGTGAGCGCAAGATAGCCATTCAAAGATTAGATAAAGAGTGGGTCATTTGGAATAAAGAGTTAGATTCAGAAAGCTCCTCGCAAATTAATGTTAGCTCGCTAAAAACCGCTAATGCATTCAGCGATGTGCCCTACTCTCGTCATTTAGTCAATCAAACAACAGATACCATTAATATTTCCCCCACGCTAGCTGATAGACCTATAGTGGCTAGGCCTGCAACTTCATTAAACATACTGCCTGGAGAGGACGTTGAACTCTACATTAGCTCCCCTTTATGGTTTTTGATGAAATTAAAACTAAAAGCTTCGCCAATAGTCGACATACCATTTTTGCGTCCTTCTGATTCTTGGTTTGGTCCTTCAACTATGGAAGGAGAGTTATGTTATGCAAAATACACTGATGCTAGAGTTAATTTGGCGCAAATTGAAAAACGTGGCCATAGGGCCATTACCCCAGTCCTAATTAAAAATCAGCATACTGAAACCTTGACCATTGAACGTATAAATCTACCCGCTCCATTCTTGACCTTATATGCAGATGAACAACAAGATTTTTGGACTCAAGAGGTCGAAATTACTTATCACAGTGACAGTGATAAAGCTGGTCTAAGGCTAAAACGTAAGCCTCCTAATAAAGGAATGGGCAATATGACTGTAATATCTAACGCAAGACAGATATCTGATAACCATCATTTCGTAAAATCAATCAAAAGCTTGTTAGGCTAATACCTGTTAACAAGTGTGGAGTCCGTAATGGAAGAAACTACGTCAACTATTAGCCTAATGGAACAGCTACATATATTTGATATAAGCAAAGCCCTATTAATTTTAATTGTGGGCTATTTTGTCGCTAAGATAGCCAGTAATGCGGTTTCTCGCTTCGACTTTGCCAATCTTGGTCCTCACGGTAAAGTGCAATTAAGAAGAGCCGTTTTTTATGGCATCTTTATACTCATGCTATTTTCCTCGTTAAGAGAATTAGGCTTCGATTTAAGTGTAGTACTAGGCGCAGCGGGGATATTAAGTGTGGCCATAGGTTTCGCCTCACAAACTTCGGCATCAAATTTAATCAGTGGCATATTTTTGATGATGGAAAGGCCCTTCTCAATCACCGACGTGATACGTGTAGGTGATACAACAGGGGAAGTGATATCCATTGATTTATTGTCAGTAAAACTTAGAACTTTTGATAATTTATTTGTACGTATTCCGAACGAGTCGATGATAAAAACCCAAGTAACCACACTCACCAAATTTCCCATTAGGCGCGCAGACTTACAAATTGGCATTGCCTACAAAGAAGACATTGAAAAAGTGCAACAGGTATTAACTGCGGTAGCCACAAAAAACATTTTGTGCCTAGATGAGCCTAAACCACTATTTATTCTGCTGGGTTTTGGTTCCTCATCAGTTAACATTCAATTTTCAGTATGGGCTAAACGAGAGAACTTCCTAGCGTTAAAAAATACTATGTATCAACAAATTAAAAAGACCTTTGATGAGTTGGGTATTGAAATTCCATTCCCTCATCTTAGTATCTATTCAGGGGAAGCTACAAAACCTATGCCCGTTACCGTAAATGCCACTCAGCCCATTTCGACTAAAAACGTAAATGACAAGCCTTCAAGTGAACAACTATGACAATAGAAGCAGAAAAACGGCGAATTCAAGATGTTAGTTCACTTTTGTATACTGCCAGTCAATCCATTCGAATACTCACTCATGTTGAGTGGCATCGAGATGTTAAGCGACAATTTTTTGCAGACAAATGCAAAGAACTACCCAAAGTCACTTATCCAGATTTTGATCCTGCCAGCACTTTATCTGCTGTCCGTGACGCCAGAGCATTAATAGGAAATTCTGATGTAGATAAGTGGTTAGAAAGTATTGCCGTTAAACTTGAATACAGTGCATTAATGATGGCATCAACGGGTAGCAATAAATTCTATGAATTTTCGGAAAAGTTATATGGCAAACCAACTAACCCCTTTGTTGATGGCAAATCAACTCCCCTTGGATTGGCCGAAAGTTTTGACAAACAAATTAGCAGTTATGCAAGCTACGACATAGGTGCTCCGGCACCTGTGTGTTACCTCGCCTCTGGCATTGCCGAACAAATGAGGGAAGCAGTTATAAAAATGTTTGGTGACGAGGCACCACAAGTTGAAATTGTTGACGAACTTTCTGCCAACGCCTTAGCTAGCCCTAAACTTATCAGGATCAGAAAAACGGCATGTTTTACTGACTTAGACGCGCAACAATTAATTAATCATGAAGCACACATCCATGTAGCAACCTCTATTAATGGTTTGAATCAACCTCACCTTAAAATATTGGCCGCTGGGCATCCTGGCACCACAAAAACCCAAGAGGGTTTAGCGGTATTTTCTGAATATATTACCAACTCAATTGACTTAGATCGGCTACGCAGACTTGCCGATCGTATTATTGCGATACAAATGGCGATTGAAGGGGCTGATTTTTTACAAGTTTATCATTACTTTCTTGAGCGTATTGGCAGCGAATCTCAAGCCTACGAAAATAGCCGCAGAGTATTTAGAGGCGGCGTTTTGACAGGTGGCGCGCCTTTTACCAAAGATGGGGTCTACTTAGAAGGACTGATCCGGGTACACAATTTTTTAAAAGCCATAGCAGCCAATGGCAGAGCTGATTGCCTAAAACTATTGTTCTGTGGCAAGTTGGACATTGAAGATATGCCAGTGATCTACAAACTTGAAAAAATGGGGTTGTGTAAAGCACCTAAATATTTGCCGCCTTGGGTCAAAGATGCCCGTTATCTATTGGCCTATTTAACCTGTTCGGGGTTTCTCAACAAAATGGATGTAGGCCAAATATATGCGCACTATGACAACTTACTACACAGCATTCCCAAAGCGAGTGCGGAATAAATACGAATAAACCTGAGGTTGGGAACAGTGCTAATATTATTGCGACTATCCGATTTAAAAAACTAGGCAATATCAGCTCAATCATCCACTATTAAGCAATTATTTGTAAAAAGAGTTCACATCACATGGTTCCAAAATCAGTGTCGACAGTGATAGACGAGTTTACTAAAACTGCGCAGTTCGCTATCAGTGACAGCAACACTTATATTCAACTGCTGGTTATTTTAGTTATCTATGTATTGTCTTTTGCCGCTGCTTATAAGATAAGGCACAGTGTAGGCATTACCCACAATGCCCCCTTGGAAAGCGCCCATCCAGTACGCAAACTAGCGTTTAGAATTGGCGGGATATTATTTCCGTTATTAGCCATTATTCTGCTGCAGATATCGACCAAAGCAGGTGAGAATCTAGCGTTCACACCTTGGCTAATCGAAACAGCGTTAGCCATTGCCGTATTATTGTTTTTTAACTCTTTAATCCGCGCCTTTGTTCAGCATAAATTTGCTGCATCTTTGTTTAGATGGATAGGTTTACCGATTTTATTGCTGCACTTATTAAACTTGTTAACAACGGTCATTAACGCCCTCGAAGAAATATCATTGGATGTAGGCAACGTCAGTATCTCTGCCTATGGCGTGACCCGAGTACTGATATTTGGCAGTTTCTTATTTTGGTTGGGCCGTGCCTCAAATAACTTCGGCAAAGCGGTGATCAGAAAACAAGAGTCTCTAGACGTGCCAACCAAGGAAGTCTTCAGCAAACTATTTGAAGTAGGACTTTTTTGTATTGTTATGCTGCTATTGCTAAATGTTATGGGTGTCAATCTGACCACACTTGCAGTATTTGGTGGCGCTGTAGGTGTTGGACTAGGGTTAGGCTTGCAGTCTATCGCTTCAAACTTTATATCGGGGATTATTATACTGCTAGACCGTTCTCTGACTGTAGGTGATTTTGTAGAGTTGGACGACGGACAAAAAGGTTTTGTCCGTGAATTTAGAATGCGTTATGCGGTATTAGAAACTTACGACGGCAAAGATATTTTAGTGCCCAATGAAAAATTCATCTCATCTTTGATGGTTAACTGGACTCACAAAGATCCAAAACAACGATACCGAGTTGATTTTTCAGTACCTTATGCCACAGATGTGCGCGCCATGGTTGAGTTTATTAAAGTGGCGGTAGCTGAACATGAGCAAGTTATAAGCGGCTTAGATGTACCATTTGAAGAACGCCCTGATTGTGAAATAGACAGTTTTGGTGACTCAGGCATCAATATGTTTGTGGAATTTTGGATGATTGGTATTGATGATGGTAAAAACAGAGTTGGTGGTGATCTGATGCTGACTATTCTAGAAACGCTAAGAGAAAATGGTATCGAAATCCCCTTTCCTCAACGTGAAGTTAAGATTATCAATCCAGAGCAGTCTAAACTGTAAATAATAAAAAGGCCAAGCTTGCTGAATCAAGCTTGGCCTTTTAGTTTGTACAGCTAATCGAATTCGTAGACTGTTAACCTTTACCCTGAGTTCTGGTGCGGTGTGGTTTGGCATTCTTTTCAATAAATTGAAAAACCAAATCAGCCACATCTTTTTCGGTAGCGGTTTCTATACCTTCTAGGCCAGGTGACGAATTCACCTCCATTACCACTGGCCCACGCTCGGCGCGTAACAAATCGACACCACAAACGTTCAACCCCATAATATTGGCGGCTGCCACTGCTGTTGCTCTCTCATCTTTAGTTAATTTAACTAATATAGCAGAACCACCACGATGTAAATTTGAACGAAACTCACCCTCGGCTCCTTGTCGTTTCATCGCGGCAACTACTCTGTCACCAACAACAAAACAACGAATATCCGCGCCACCCGCTTCTTTAATAAATTCTTGGATCAAAATGTCTGCGTTTAAGCCCATAAAGGCCTCAACTATGGCCTCTGCGGTTTTTGTGGTTTCGGCAAGTACAACACCTATACCTTGAGTACCCTCAAGCAATTTAATAACACAGGGAGCACCACCGACATTTTTTATTAAGTCTTTAATATTGTCAGGTCGATTGGCAAAACCGGTTCTAGGCAAACCAATGCCTTTTCGCGATAACAACTGCATAGAACGAAGCTTGTCGCGAGAGCGGCTGATCGCCACCGACTCATTCACGCAAAAACTTCCAGTCATTTCAAATTGCCTAACAACTGCCGTGCCATAAAACGATATTGAGGCACCTATACGGGGAATAATAGCGTCATATTGCGGTAACTCAGTACCTTTATAACGCACAACGGGTCTGCTGCTGGTGATGTCCATATAACAATGCAAAGTGTCGATTATATCTACTTCATGGCCCCTAGCGAGGCCAGCTTCCTTCAACCTTCGAGTAGAATACAAATTTTTATTACGTGACAAAATCCCAATTTTCATACTTTTCCCACAGGGTTGATTGATAAAAAAGGGATCCTACCTATAAATAAACTTCAAATCGACTTATTAAGCAATGAACGAATGAAAATTAAAATATGATTGCTTGCATGAGAAATGACTAATTTGTGATAATCTCTGGCCCGCTCTAGACTACAGAGCAGTTGTAACACGTTAGTTTGGAATACTTGCCCCAACATCAAGTGCCTATAATTGATAATTAACCTTTAGATTAGATGTGACCCTTATGACCTATGATATTTTAATTTGGATTGCCATCGCACTTTGCGTTACACAATCAGCAATTTTTTCTGGATTGAACTTAGCCTTTTTTAGTCTGAGTAGATTGCAGCTTGAAGTAGAAGCCAAGCAAGGACGCAGTAGTGCAAAAACCATACTATCTATGCGTGAAGACTCTAACTTCTTGTTATCGACTATCTTGTGGGGCAACGTATCAATAAACGTATTGCTAACCTTGCTATCTGATTCGGTATTGGCTGGCATGTATTCATTTATGTTTTCTACCATAGTGATCACCTTTTTAGGAGAGATTTTCCCCCAAGCCTACTTCTCTCGAAATGCATTAACAGTGGCATCCAAACTCACGCCTATTATTAGGTTTTATCAAATATTACTTTTCCCTGTAGCCAAACCCACAGCTTTGATTTTAGACGGTTGGTTAGGCAGAGAAGGCATTACCTATTTCCGTGAAAAAGAGTTAACCGCCATTATCAACGCTCATATGGAATCCGATGATACTGACATGGAGCACGTTCAAGGCATGGGGGCACTCAATTTCCTACAAATGGATAAAATAACAGTTAGCCAAGAGGGTGAGAGTTTAGATCCTAACAGCGTCCTAAAATTACCCTGCAAACTCGACTTACCAATATTACCTGAAGTGGGTACGCCAGAATTTTTAACCTTTACCCACGATGTTAATCGTTCTGGGCATAAATGGGTATTGCTGACAGATGAAGAAGACGCGCCACTGTTGATGTTGGACGCCGACGGATTTATCCGCTCTACTATTACTGAAGATGCGAATAAAGACCCCTATACCTATTGCCATCGTCCTTTGATAATAGAAAACGAAAATTGTTCTCTAGGTGAAGCCATGAAAAACCTAAAGTTGGCCCATGACTTAGAGCCAAATTCAGATGAAGTGTTGCATGCAGACGTTATTTTAGTCTGGAGTGAGACCCAAAAACGCGTCATTACCGGCGCCGATATCTTAGGAAGATTACTAAAAGGTATTGGTAGCAACGAAGTTAACAAATTAACCCAACAGGGCTAATATTAACGTTTTTCGTGTATCTGCAGGATCGATCACAGCATCAATTTCCAGTACACTGGCCACTTCTTGAGCTTGGCCTTTTTGATATTGTTCTGCTAACAATTTGTCATAAAGTGCGGTTCTTGCCGTGGGATCCTGCACTTCTGCCAGTTCTTTTTTAAAACCCAGTTTAACCGCACCTTCTAGACCCATGGCGCCAAATTCTCCTGTAGGCCAAGCGATAGTGTAACTCGGTTGACTAGTATTTCCGCCCAACAAAGCTTGCGCGCCTAAGCCATAACACTTTCTTAAAACCACTGCGACTAATGGCACAGTAAGTTGGCTACCCGCAACAAATAATTGAGAAAGCCTACGCACTGCTCCTTTGTCTTCATGCTCTGGCCCCACCATAAATCCAGGGGTGTCACAGAGCACCACCAAAGGAATAGAAAACTGTTGGCAAAGATGCATAAATTGACTGGCCTTTTCACCTGCATCGACATCAATGGCACCACCTAACACTTTGCAATTACTGGCGATCACTCCCACTGGCTGCCCTTGCAAATGTATAAAACCAGTAATAATAGCTGCGCCAAATTGGGCTTTGATTTCAGTAAAAGAATCGCTGTCTGCAACAACATTAATTATGTCTTTAACGTCATACACAAAACGTCTATCTTCGGGTAAAACATGATTTAGTGTTTTTTGGTCTGCAAATGAACACTCATGCCCATCTTTCAATGGCCCTTGAAAATACAACAGACATTTCTTTGCCATTTCCGCTGCTTGTTTTTCATTTTTCACCAAGATATCAATTACACCATTTTTGGCCTGTTTAGCGCTGGGGCCAATATCAGTGGGTTTAACCACCCCCAACCCACCGCCTTCAATCATAGCGGGACCAGCCATACCTATCCACGAAGCTTGGGTAGCAATAGTGATGTCTGCAGCGCCAAATAACGCGGCGTTACCGGCAAAACAATACCCATTTGCAACAGAAATGCGCGGCACCTTTCCTTGTAAACTCGCCCAAGTGGCAAAAGATTGGCACTGCAGGCCTGAATTCACAGTAGTGATGTCTGTATCACCTGGACGACCGCCGCCGCCTTCAGTAAACATAATTACCGGATATTTTTTTTCTGCCGCTACTGCCAACATGCGATCTAATTTTAAATGATGAAAATATCCCTGAGTGCCCGCTAAGACACTGTAATCATTGATCACTATGGCCGCCTGAGAATTTTCTTCCGCGACTAAACTTTGATTAACTCGCCCTACTCCAGTGATAACACCGTCAGCGGCAGTAGCCGATTTCAAATCATCATAGTCGCGGCGTAACCGCTGTGCAGCTACCGCCATTTGTCCATATTCCACAAAACCGTCGATAGGACATAGGTTTTGTAAATTTTCTCTGGCAGTTAAATAACCTTTTTGATGGCGCTTTTGTTGTTGCTCAATTCTTTGTTCATCAAGTGTCAGTGCTGCTCTGCTTCGCAGCTCGTCTAATAATCTTTGATTTGTACTGTTAGTGTTTAACACTTTTTCGGTTTGAGTATGACTAGCCCCATCTCCATGTATATCCACCAAGGGCATACCCACAGAACATTCATCTCCAACTTGGACAAAAACTTCGCTTACTTTCCCCGAGGCTTCTGCACACAGAGTAGTTTGCATTTTCATGGCTTCGATTATTACCATTGGCTGATCCAAGTTTACTCGCTCATTTTGGTTGACTAAAACAGCTACAACAGATCCTACATTGGGCGCATATGATGTATGAATTGGGGGCATAAAAGACACCTTAAAATTATCAAATTATCTCATACTACCATCGACTGGCAAGTTTCGCTCCGCCCAAAATAATGTGAGTTAGAAACTAAAGCTCACAAGACAGGTTAAAAAATATCCCTTGACAGCTTACAAAAATATTATAACAATCATAATGATAGTGATAATAATAGCTACATTACTCTTGAGTTAATACCTCACAATAATTTGGTGTGTTATTCGATGAAACACTTTTATCGGGTATTTGAGTAAAAAGGCAGGCTGTATGTTAGAAAATTTTAAAAACGCCTTTCTAAACTATCTAATGCTTTCAGATGATGAGGGCACATATGGAGGTATAGAAAGCTGGCGTATTAGTGCGCTACGAATAATGATCATTAGTTGTTATTCACTTTACTCAGTCTTAGCTATTCATTGTGTTATTAAAACACTTGAGGTTGGATACTATATCACTCTCCCCGTCATATCATGCTTTTACCTAGTCGGCAGTTTACAGCTTTGGTTGTCAAAATCGCACTATTACCTCAGTGCTTATAGCTTATTATTAAGTATTGTATTCGCGGCGGTGTGTATCAATTTAATGGTACAAATACCAACATTAGCGATGTTAGGGCCAGTATTCATTTTTTCTTTGCCCTTAATGGCATTTGTGCTGCTAGGTTTAAAAGTCGGGATTATTTGCATAATATTCAACATTCTACCTTTCATTACTTTATTAAATGGCTTCCAACTCAATCAATACATGGATGAACACGCCTATTCAGAATACGCAAACGCCTATATATTCAGCCTCATCTTTTTATTTTTTAATGTTTGTATTCCTTTAGCAGTGGCTCGCGCTAATGTCGCGAACACTCGTTTAAACAAACGTATCACTGAGCAAAATGTCAATTTACAATTACAAAATGATTTTTATAAAACCTTATTTGTTGAGACTGAAATAGCCAAATTAGTGGTGTGTTCCGATGGGCTAGTTTCTGAGATGAATACAGCTGCCGAGCAATTATTACACTGCAATTTTAAATTACGAACTCAAGCCATACCTATTTCAGAATTATTTATCGACATGCCAGCCCAAGAAGGAACAAACACTGTAAATTTGACTGTTGCAGGCAGGATGAAAATGTTTAAAATCAGCCGTAGTGCATTACTCAAAAATAGTTATTATTTTCTTACTATTCAAGATATTACAGCTAAAACCATGTTGCATAAAACCTTGGCAGCACAAAGTCTACTATATCGGAAACAAAACTTAGACGAAGCGACTCGTTTGCCGAATCGAACTTGGATAGAAGGTCATTTAAAAAGTCGACTAAGTCATTCAGATATAGAATTATGTATTGTGGCAATCCGTATTAAAAACGCTGAATTTGTCGCCCAAAAGCATGGTTTTCAGACTATGCCGCTAATGATCCGCAATTTAGCCGATCAGTGGTTATCAGAAACAAAAGTGCCTTGCCAGTTTGCATCTGTAGAGCCAAACAACTTAACTATTGTTAGTGAATTATCTGACAAAGATGCACAAAGTTTGCTTAAGTCTTTTATCGAACAGTTACCTAAAAACGTAATCATTCAAGGAAAAAAAATCCCATTAGATATTCAGTTTGGTATCTCACTTACTGATGGTATAGATGATCCTGAAAAACTGGTTAACAAAGCACTATATGCTGCCAATTCTAGTAATCTTGATATTAACTTCTACGATGATTCTAGTCTGGAACGTTTTATTGAACATCAGGAAATTAATATTCTCTTGAGTGAAGCCATTGTCAACGATGAATTACACATAATGTATCAACCCAAAGTAGAAGGTGATGGGAAATTAATCGGCTTAGAAGCACTATTACGATGGAATTCTCCGGTTATTGGTGTGGTATCCCCTGCTGTTTTTATTCCTATTGCAGAAAAGTCAGGGTTAGTAACAAGCCTTACCCGTTGGCTGATTAGCAACGTTTGCAAACAAATAAACGAATGGCAACAGGCAAGTGTCGAATTAGTGCCGGTGGCAATCAATATATCTGGTGCAGATCTTGACCAAGATAATTTCCATGAACAGCTAATCAAACCTCTAATTGAATACAAAATTAGGCCCCAATTAATAGAACTTGAATTAACAGAATCAGCTAGAAGCATTTCTCATGAGAAAGCACTTTCAACCATAAATCACTTAGTTAATTGGGGATTTGACATCACAATAGACGACTTTGGAATTGGTTACTCTGGTATATCAAAACTCATTTCCTACCCAGTTAAAAAGGTTAAAATTGACCGCCAGTTTATTAAAAACATCGATAAAGATAAGAGAAAAGCACAAGTGATTGAAGCTATCATTGCTATGTGCAGAGTGTTTAATATTCAAATATTGGCAGAGGGGACTGAAAGTTTTGCCGAGGTAGACACCTTAATCAAATTGGGTTGTCATAATTTTCAAGGTTACGTATTTGCCAAACCAATGAAAGCAGAAATGGTTAGCCAATTATTATTGATTCAAAATGTGCTGGATTTTAATAAATGTAATCTTGTTGGAATAGTCAGTAAAAACCATTAATCGCCTTCCAGTAAGAATCGCTCAGCTCGCTCTACTTTGTGTGGTTTAGCTGCGATCACAATCACATCACCTACTACTAAAACCATGTTT
Source organism: Paraglaciecola arctica BSs20135 (assembly GCF_000314995.1). Lineage (GTDB taxonomy): Bacteria > Pseudomonadota > Gammaproteobacteria > Enterobacterales > Alteromonadaceae > Paraglaciecola > Paraglaciecola arctica. The sequence goes on from NZ_BAEO01000017.1 coordinate 48,995, forward strand.
TCGTCAGGCTCTGCTAGTTCAAGGTTATCTCTTCTTAATCCTTTAACATTAACCTTCCATTGTTGCAGGTTCAGTTGCAGTAAAGATTTACCCACAGCATAGGCATCTTCTGTCAAAATAACCGCATGCATAAATTTCAACTTGTCTTGTTCGACGTAATCAAGCTCAGTGGTTTCACCGGGGAAAAAACCGTGCATATTGGCATAATGCCCCTTACGCTCTTTGCGCACTCGTTTGAGTATTCGAGACATAGGCACACCAGATAATTGTAATACCTGTGTCACTAACATCAGACTACCCTCAAGAATTTCCGGCACCACCTGTGATGCCCCTGCTGCTAGCAATTCTTCCATGCGATAGTCTTTTCTGGTTCTGACCACGACTGGCAAGTCGGGATATAGACTTTTAATTAAATGAATAACACTTATGGCTTTTTCATGTTGATCAAAGGTAATCAGCACCAATTTAGCTCGTTCAATACCCACAGTGCGCAATATATCTTTTTGTTTTACATCGCCAAAATACACAGGTTCGCCTGCATTTTGACTCTCTTGCACACGAATAGGATCAGCATCAACCACCATGTAGGGAATAGCTTCAATCTTTAATAAGCGACTAACCGATTGACCCACACGACCAAAACCAAAAATCAGAACGTGATCAGTCAGTTGATGGTCTTGCACTGAAATCTGTTCTAATCCTTTTACATTAGGCGTCACTTCAGGACTGATGGCTTTGGCAATTTGGGGACTTTTATCGACCAACCAAGGTGTAATGGCCATACTCATCACCCCAATAGTCAATAACAACGAACCTTGCTCTGAGTTTAAAATAGCGTGATCCACAGCCAGTGCTGCTAACACAAACCCAAACTCGCCCATTTGACAAAGTTTAAGCCCGGCAGCCCATGCATCTTGTTTACCTAATTTAAAGATCTCAGCAGAGATCCGGATCAGCACGACTTTGAGCAAAACAATAACCACCAAACCCAATAACGCCCAATGTATCTGGTCTGGTAAATTATGCGGTACTAGGCGCATACCTATTGTAATAAAAAATAGCCCCATCAGAATATCCCTAAAGGGCCTAATATCAGCTTCTAATTGATATTTATACTTACTCTCTCCCAACATCATTCCAGCTAAAAATGCACCTAACGCCATGGATAAACCAAAAGAAAAAGCCAAACCAGCGGCCATTAAAGCCACCAATATAGTCGTCAAGACAAAGAGTTCATCGGTTCTAGTACTAGCCACTTCTCTAAATACTTTAGGTAGTATCCATTTACCGACAGAAAGCAAAATACCCACCACTAATAAACCTTTTAGAAAGGCCAGTAAAATAGCAATGCCTAAACTTTGTTCAGAATCAGCAGCCAACAAAGGCACCAATATAAGCAAAGGCACAACAGCCAGATCTTGAAGTAATAAAATGCTCACCGCAATTTGCGCGCGAGTGGTATTCAATATCCCCAAATCACTGGTTTGTTTAATCACTATGGCGGTTGACGACAATGCTATAATACTGCCTATTACCAAGGAGGCTTTACCATCAAAACCCAATAACAAGGCAATGCCCATAAACACTAATGTGGTCAATACCATCTGGGCTAACCCCACGCCAAATACCAAATGACGCATGGCTAACATTTTGGGGAGTGAAAACTCCAGTCCCAATGAAAACAACAAAAAAACGATCCCCAATTCCGCAAAGTTTTGCATATCTTCGGGGTGTTCAAATAATGCGAGCAGATCAGGACCCGCCAAAATGCCACAAAATAGGTAGGCCAGAATAGGCGGTAAATTAATACGTTTAAATAACCAAACAGTTATCACCGCTACAGCCATTAAAATAACAATATTGCCTAGATTTCCGTGCATATTCAGTTATTACCTTTGATTGCCATCCGCTAGGCACAATATTTGCTTATCCTAATCAAGACTCATTTTTTGTATAGTAATTCGCCATTTATTTGGCAGGAGAAACCGTTGGAACAACTTACCCAGTTATACGACGCAAACGTCGCTGATCCTTACTTCAGTATTGAAGAATCTAACCATGATCAGAATCAAGGGTTAACCCAAAGTCAGCTTAATAAATTCATCCAAAAATTGCTTACAACTATAGACTTATCCAAGCTGACTGAATTATATTTTCAGCAGTTAGAAAACACCCTACCGCTGTCTGAACTAAAAATCCAGTTCGAAGATAACCGAGTTACATTTGGTAAAAGAGCAAAAAATTCACATTCAAAAACCTTAAATTGTATACAAATGGGTAATACAGTTGCCCAAATGAATTATTCATTTACGCAACCCTTGTCGTTAAGGGATTGGCAAATCGTACAACAAATGCATATTAATTTTTGTAGTCCCTTTAAGAACGCCTTAGAACACCACAAAATTAAGCAATTTGCCATGAAGGACTATTTAACGTCTTTAGGCAATAGAGCCAGTTACAACGAAACTATGATCCGCTTAGCGAATCAATCACAAAGGCGTCATCAACCCTTTGGTTTGCTGGTGTTGGATATGGATAATTTTAAACAAGTTAATGATATCCATGGGCATCAAGTAGGCGATAAAGTATTGATGGCTTGTGCAGATACTATTTTGCATAGTCTTAGAGAGTCAGATTTTGCGTTTAGATTTGGTGGTGATGAATTCTGCTGCTTGTTACCTGATGCAGACAACCAGACCAACAACTTGATTGCAGAACGTATCCGCAGTGCCATCGAATCACATCCGTTGCTACAACAACATAAGATATCTTGCAGTATTGGTAGTGCGACTTATCAAGAGCATGATTCACAAATAGGTATTTTTTCGCGAGCAGACGAAGCACTATATACGGCCAAACAAGCGGGAAAAAACTGTACAAGAGCTGCTTAGGAAGATAATTGCAGGCGATGCTTAAAACGGCAATGCTTTGCCGACCAATCAGACTTAATCCCTAGAAACTAAAAAACCATGCTCGACAGCATGGCTTTTCGCACACAATTAATTAATTTGGACTCGGGTTATCTAAACAACACTTTCTCTTGATTAAACCAATACACACAAAATGCAAACAACGCACCTGCAATAATCACCGTTGAACCAAAGATCGCGAATAATTGATAGTAGTCCATAGTGCCTTTCACCAATTCTTTCATGGCCAGTGAAACGTTAGTTATCGGCACCCAAGCCCAACCACCTTTTAATTCTACCCCGGGTAATAGAGCCAACATAATAGGTACGATAACCAAAATAGTCATAGGGCCCATATAACTTTGTGCCTCTTTAAAACTTTTGGCATAGATAGAAATGCTCAGCAATACCGCTGCAAAGATTGCCACCACAGGCACCAACATTAGAAAGATAAGTAGGAAATCAAGCATCGCTATCTGAGCCATAAAATCAGCCACAAATTTGATTGCCATACCTTGACTTAAAACTAGGCCCCAAATCACCATACTGGCTACGGTAATCATCGCGGTCATAGTGCCAGCAAAAGCAATAGTTAAAAATTTACCCATTACAATTTTGTTTCGGTCGATGGGCGAGATCAATAAAGTCTCAAGTGTGCCGCGCTCTTTTTCCCCTGCGCCAATATCGGTAGCCGGAGCCATTGCGCCTGTTAAACAAATGATAAACAACAAATAAGGCAACATCCCTCCTATTTTTTCGCCCCAGTTTTCTCGATCATCTGCGGTATTCACTTTCTCCAAGACTATAGGTTCTATCAGAGCATTTTGTTGTGCTTCATCTAATCCCAAACTCGAAAAAGCGCTTTGTTGAAACAACTCTGACTGACTTTTAACTATTTCATTTACCCGTCTGTAGACGAGGTTTAGCCCAGCATCGTTGAAATGCAGCTTAACGTTAGCCTGGCCATTTTTTAGTACCTCGCTAGAATAATTTTCAGGTATCTGCAGCACAAAATCGACAGTATCATTACGAATTACCGAGGTGTAATCGGCATTTTCTGCAATTTCGATAAGGTTAAACTTATCTGGTTGTTGCAGCTCTTTAACAATATCAGGTGCATATTGACCACCTACCAAAGCATAATTGAGTACTTGGGTTTCAGCTTTATCAATGGCTTGTTTACTCACAAAACCCACAATGCCAAAAATCAACGGGAAAATTAATAACGGCAGTGCAATCATAAAAAATAATGTTTTACGGTCGCGAAGTAATTCTTTGATCTCTTTTTTAAATACTAACCACATAGTTTAGTCTCCTTATTCGCTAGTCGTTGATTGAATGGCAGCCATAAAAGACTGGTGCAAAGAGCCTTCAGCGAGGGCTTTAAAGCTGGCGATATCACCATCAAACATAGTACAGCCTTGATCGATAACGGTTACTTTGTCACATAACTCTTCTACTTCATCCAAATGATGTGTCGAGAAAATGACGGGGGTACCCTGCTCTTTCAAGCCGCGAATAAATTCCAATACCGTTTGCGTGGCCATAATATCAAGACCCGTTGTGGGCTCATCCAAAATAACCAATTCAGGTGAATGCACCACAGCACGAGCGATTGCTGTTTTTTGTTTCATACCTGTAGAAAAATTTTCCGATCGTCGGTCTAAAAAGTTATGCATATCCAACAGGTCAGCCAACTCTTTTATGCGACTGGCGATAGACTCTTCACTCATGCCATGCAACTGACCAAAATAATGAATATTTTCACGCCCCGTTAGACGACCATATAAACCAGTGGAGCCTGATAAAAATCCTATCTTTTTGCGGGCGATGACAGGATTAGTTAACACGTTGTCACCGTCAATTTCTACGCTACCACCATCAGGTTTGAGTGCAGTGGATAACATGCGTAAAGTAGTGGTTTTACCCGCACCATTAGGACCAAGTAACCCTAATACCTGACCTTTTTGACAGGTAAAAGACACATCTTGTACTGAATGAAAAAAGCGCCCTTTTAATCTCGGATCTTTTTTCTCTTGCTCACTGAGCTTTTTAGGATTTTCCACAGCGAATTTTTTCGCCAGTTGTTTTATTTCTATCATTCCGTTTTCCTAGTTAGTGACAACCTTATGGGTATAGTCTCTGAATTTTGTGATTTATTACATGCGCCAGAGAAAAAAAATATGTAACAATATCCAATTCGCTCAGACTAGCGTAATAACAAGTCAAAATGGTCGTACACAAAAGAATTATTAAGGAGAGTTAAATGCAACAAGTCAGTAATCCATTTCAGGCTATGAAAGATATTATTACTAAGCCAAATCAAGTATTTGCCACAATCAATGAGGTCCACAATTGGTCATGGATCCCATTTTTATTTATCGCAACCTTTGGCGCTATTCCTATTTACTTGTATTTCAATTTTGTAGACTTTGCTTGGTACAACGAATTGATGGTGCAATCTGTCGCTGGAGAACTTAGTCCTGGTGAACAAAGTGCGGTACGCAATGCTATGGCAGATCAAGCTCAATCTTTATGGGCTGGGGTATTTGGCTCAGTTTTTGTCGTTATCATTAGTAACGCCATTTTGGCGCTTTACTTTAACTTTGCCACTAAGGCTGACGAGGAATGTGTACAAAGTTATACAGACTGGTATGGCTTCGCTTGGTGGATCAGCTTACCCACTATTGTATGTAGCTTAATTAGTATAGTAGTAGTGTTATTAGCACAGGATAATCAGTTATCTCCTGTTAGTTTGTCACCCACCTCACTGGCGTTTATCTTTTCAATAGATATGGCATCGCCATGGGCATCGTTAACCCAAAGCATACGTTTAGAATCAATCTGGGTGATGTATTTAACATCAGTTGGTTTGAGTCAGTGGACCCATTTTTCGGCAAAAAGAAATTATATTATTGCTATTGCCCCCTATCTACTTATTTGGGTGATTTGGGCTCTATCAATCGTTTTTTAAGGGCGCTGCGGGTCTAAAATAATCAGTATTGGCGTAAAATGCTGGATTGATGTTGGCATCCCAGACGTCTGGGATGCCTAACAAAGGAATAGGATAAAGGGGTTTCTTATTAGCGAAAATATTGTTTTGCTTGATATGTATCACCAATAATTCATCAATCAGCTTTAATTGCTCTGTATAGCTTATGCTTGAAAATTGATCGTCTACTTCTAACGCCAGCCATTTTCCAGTCAGACCAATAAATGGCTGCAGTAGCATTTCTAAATTGGCGTGTCCAAACATAAAACTATTTAACTGTTTTCCCCAAATTGATCTATTTTCTATAAAAACAGCTTGCCACTTATGCATAGTTAAATCTTTAATCTGTTGCTCAGCAACTGAACCTCTTTGATACGTCAAGATCACGCCACACTCATCAAAGTGAGTTAAGTTGTTTCTTCTTAAAGTTCGAGGTGATAATCCATGTTGCTCAATATCTTCCACATGCTGCTGATTTAACAATCGTTTTGTTTGCGGAAATTGTAACCAAATCAAACCGTTAAATAAGTCATGCCAGCTGTTTGGCCGGGTCGGGATAATATGCTGTTGGTGGATTATTTGTTCATAATAATACTCAGATCCATTGATTTGACTTTGGCAAACAAAATTTGGAATATGCAAATTCCCACTCAATGTTTTTAAATCATTGAGCCCTTGCGCATTGGGCCAATCAGTAAAACCAGACAGACCAAAATGTGTTGCAAGCTGCTGCATGGGCAACATAGGTAGTTGCTGAATAAAGTCGTAGTTCCAAGCTGTCACAATTGCCCTTGAGATTGATATAATGTAAAAATAGAGGGGTTATAATAGTTAACCAACACAACTACAAGAGCAACCACATGAAAACTTGCCATAAACTACTCACATTGTGCCTGCCAATTGCATTGGTATTATCGGCCTGCCAAAACAAACAGGTCGAATCGGTGCCAACAGTTGTAGATAACTTCATCGATGTTTATCAAAGCATTAACACCAATGATTTAAAAACACATATCAAAATTTTAGCTTCTGATGAATTTGAGGGTCGCTTACCCACCACAGTTGGCGAACAAAAAACCTTAGATTATTTGCTTAACGAATTCAAACAGTTGGGCTACCAACCCGGCAATGGTGACAGCTACTTACAGCCCGTTGAACTGATTGAAATGACAGCCAATCCCAATATGACCATGACAATAGGCAAAAATAATTTTGTTTATAAAGAAAGCATGATGGCCTCTACTAGTAGAGAACAAGCTAAGGTCGAACTAAAAAATTCAGAGTTGGTGTTTGTCGGTTATGGTGTTAACGCACCAGAGTACGATTGGAATGACTACCAAGGCTTAGATGTAAAAGGCAAAACAGTAGTAATTTTAGTTAACGATCCTGGTTTTGAAAACCCACAAGGTGGCAAATTTGAGGGTAAAGCCATGACCTACTATGGTCGCTGGACCTATAAATACGAAGAAGCCAGTCGTCAAGGTGCCCAAGCAGCAATTATTGTACATGAAACCAAACCCGCCTCTTACGGCTGGTCTGTGGTAGCTAACAGTTGGAGTGGCCCGCAGTACGGTCTTGTGAGTAAAAATGCGAACGCTGACAGAGTAGCAGTAGAAGGCTGGTTAACCACAGAAGCTGCGCAAAAGGTATTTACTGATGCCGGACTCAACTTTGCCGAAGAAAAAGCCAAAGCCATAGCGGCTCCATACAGCAAAAAATTGGGTTTGGACGTATCGGTAACGGTTAACAATAGCTTTAAAAAATCAATCAGCAATAACGTTATCGCTACTTTACCTGGCACTGAAAAACCCGACGAACATATAATTTTTACCGCACATTGGGATCATTTAGGCAAAGATGAAAGCAAAGAAGGCGATCAAATTTATAACGGTGCCCATGATAACGCCACAGGCACAGCGGCCGCCCTTGTTATGGCCAAAGCTTATTCTGAGTTAAATATCAAACCTAAGCGCTCAACCACCTTTTTAATTGTCACAGCTGAAGAACAAGGCTTGTTAGGCTCGAAGTATTATTCAGAACATCCCATTATCCCTTTAGATAAAACTGTCGCCAATATCAATATGGATGCCATGAATATATTGGGCAAAACCAAAGATGTCGCAGTTGTTGGCATGGGTAAGTCTGAATTAGAAAACTATCTTGAAAAAGCTGCCAAACGTCAAGGGCGTTATTTAGTACAAGAAAGTCGTCCAGAAGCCGGGGGCTATTATCGTTCTGACCATTTCAGTTTTGCTAAACAAGGTGTGCCGGCGCTTTATGCTGAAGGAGGTGACGTGCCTATAGATGAAGCGACAGCTAAATACCGTAAACGAACCAACGTTATAGTAAGAGGTTGTTATCACCAAGTCTGTGATCAATTCCGCGAAAATTGGGATTTGTCCGGTATTCAGCAAGATGTACAACTATTATTTGAAGTCGGATATGACTTGGTTACATCTGATGACTGGCCTAAGTGGAAAGCGACGAGTGAGTTTCAGCGGAAGTAGGATCAGGGTTCAGGCTTACGCTTTATTGCTAGCGTAAGCCTCTTATAATACGGCAAACAAAAGCACGCTACGCGCCATCGTCCTTGATGGTTTTTGTCTCGGATCCCTTCGAGCCAGTCACTTTTTCTTCTACAGCTAAGAATAAAGTAACCAAAAAGAAGCCGCTCGCTACTATGTTCTTCACCCAATTACCTAGCAAATTTAGCAGGTCGTTTGTACACGTACCTGACGTGGACAAACTCAATTTACGTCCTGTAAATTGCCTTACAAAATTCACCAGCTAATCGGCGAACATACATGGGAGGGTAAATCAAAAGATTAGAGCATCGGCTACGCCGCATACCACTTTGGTGGCTCCGCCATTTCTTTTAGCCTTTAAACCGCATGAAATGACTTAATATTGCGCCAACACTATAATGGCTATCCTGTTTATTATGTAGGTTTCATTGCCTTGTTATGTTTCGAAGACTACAATAAGACCTATCTAAAGACCTGTTAAACGCACGAGAAACATATGACTACAAGAATATTAACTGAAGCAGCAGTAAGTATTAGTGAATTAAAAGCTAACCCAATGAAGGTTGCTATGAGTGCGGGCGGAGAAGCAATTGCTGTTTTAAATAGAAACGAACCTGCGTTTTATTGCATACCAGCAGATACTTATGAATTTATGATGGATCACATGGAAGATCTTGAATTATTGAGCATTGCTGAGGCTAGAAGGAATGAAGAAAGTATAAAGGTAAATTTAAGTGACCTATGAGCTTGAGTTTAAGAAAACGGCACTCAAAGAGTGGAAAAAACTGGGCTCGACAATACGAGAACAATTTAAGAAAAAATTAGCTGAGATAATAGAAAATCCTCATATTCAAAGTGCAAAGATGTCCGGTGCTAATGAGCTATATAAGATCAAATTAAGACAAGTGGGCTATCGCTTAGTATATGAAGTCAATGACTCTATTATTACAGTCACTGTGATTTCAGTTGGAAAACGTAACAAAGGAAAAGTCTACGAAGCGGCAATGACGCGCACAAACTAAAGAAGCCGACTCAATGCTCGCCAACTATCCAAACTAACGTGACTGTCCAGCAGAGTTATGTACACCGTTTAATAGCCTATCCCTGTTATTTTTCCCAATAATAAGCCATTTTCAGCTGAAACTTTAAAGGCGGAAAAGGCAGTGGGGCAAAACTAACAGAACTAACAGGACAGGCACGATAACTATTTATTAAAACGTTTAGTCGGCAAAGCCGATGCTTTTCTTATGCTCTACCCTCGCATCTATGTTCGCCAATTATTTTTGATATTTCGTAGGGTGAAACTGGATTCCTTAGAAGCACAGCTTCGCCCAGTTGAACAGCTCGACAAGCGACCGCCATGGACGGCGGAAGGTAGAACAATGCAGGAGCAATTGTCGAGAAGTCGAGATTGGGTGCTGATCATCAAGGATGTGTGATTGACTAATTCGAAGTGGTTCCACGAGTTTGGGAAGTTGGTACTGAAATATCATAAATAATCGGATGAAGAGCATTGCCCTCGAGCGGCATTTTTTGCTTACTTTTTGCTGCGGTTGGCAAAAAGTAAGTCGTACAGCAAGGTTGCTGTGTGAAAAAAGCCACGGAGGGCGGTAAGCGCCAGCGCATGCTTTAGGATTAAAAGTAATCCCTCCACACACATAAAATCAAATGTTAACAACTATCGACTAAACCTCCTAAAACAACCATTGTTCTTAGTAATTCCTTTCTAATGTAAGAAAATCACAGTTTATCCTTGCTTTTTTCGCTCAGACTGGCAAATTCAAGTGCGCGATTGAACCAACAAAAATAGCAGAAGAAGTCGCGATATCAGGCTTGGCGCAATATAATAGTCAAGCCCCTATAACCAGCAATTAAGAGAAATATTTTTATGTGTGGTATTTTCGGTATTCTGGGCATCAAAAGTGATGTGACAGAACTTAGAACGCAAGCGTTAGAGCTTTCCAAATTACTCCGCCATCGCGGTCCTGACTGGTCAGGTATTTGGAATAATGATAATGCTATTTTATGTCATGAACGTTTGGCAATAGTCGACGTTGACACAGGCGCTCAACCGCTAATAAGCCGCGATAATAATCAAGTGTTAGCCGTGAATGGCGAAATTTATAACCACAAAGTGTTAGAAGCAGCACTTGAAACACCTTACGATTTTAGAACTAAGTCTGACTGCGAAATCATTCTGCCTTTGTACCAACAAAAAGGCGTTGAGTTTATCGACGAATTAGAAGGCATGTTTGCCTTTATTCTTTACGATGCAGCGCAAGACTCCTATTTAATAGCTCGCGACCATATGGGTATTATCCCTTTGTATACCGGTTATGATGAGCACGGCAATTTATACGTTGCCTCAGAAATGAAAGCTTTGGCTCCCGTATGTAAGACCATTCAAGAATTTCCTCCTGGCCACTACATGTGGAGTAAAACAGGTGAATTAACCAATTATTATAAACGTGATTGGATGGACTATGAGAATGTCAAAAACAACGAAACCAATCTTGAAGATTTAAAAGTAGCATTCGAGAAAGCCGTTAAGTCACACTTAATGTCTGACGTACCTTATGGGGTATTATTGTCAGGCGGTTTAGATTCATCTTTAGTGTCAGCTATTGCGGCTAAATATGTAGCTAAACGTGTTGAAGATAACGACCAAACAGAAGCTTGGTGGCCTCGTTTACACTCTTTTGCAGTAGGTTTAGAAGGAGCCCCAGATCTGATTGCGGCACAAAAAGTCGCTAAGATGATTGGCACAGTTCATCACGAAGTGCACTTTACAGTGCAAGAAGGCATCGATGCCTTACGCGACGTGATTTATCATATAGAAACCTATGACACCACCACTATTCGCGCCTCTACTCCCATGTACTTGCTGAGTCGTAAAATCAAGGCTATGGGAATAAAAATGGTCTTATCTGGTGAAGGTGCTGATGAAATATTTGGTGGCTACTTATATTTCCATAAAGCGCCAAATGCTAAAGAATTTCATGAAGAAACCCTGCGTAAACTTAACCGTTTGCACATGTTCGATTGTGCCCGTGCCAATAAGTCTACTTCTGCTTGGGGTGTTGAAGGTCGCGTGCCTTTCTTAGATAAAGAGTTTATGGACGTGGCCATGCGCTTAAACCCACAAGACAAGATGTGTCTTGATGGAAAAATGGAAAAATGGGTATTACGCAAAGCATTCGATAATAACGAATATTTACCTTCTGAAATTTTATGGCGTCAAAAAGAACAATTCAGTGACGGTGTGGGTTATTCGTGGATTGATTCACTTAAAGAATTTATCGAAACCCAAGTCACAGATGCACAAATGGCTTCAGCGGAATTTCGTTTTCCAGTGAACACTCCTGATACAAAAGAAGGCTACTTCTATCGCACCATTTTTGAAGGGTACTTCCCACAGGAAAGCGCAGCTAAATGTGTACCTAGCGGAAAATCTATCGCTTGTAGTACGGTAGAAGCCTTAGAATGGGATGCTAGCTTTAAAGCTAATGCGGATCCATCGGGTCGTGCAATGAGCACTGTTCACGGTAAGGGCTAAGATTTAGCTAATGTGAACTAGATACACATACTAAGAAGCTAAAAACCAGAGTACATCACTCTGGTTTTTTTTCTGGTTCAGGAATATTAAGCTTGCCGTCAAACCATAATTCCTTTCTGTCCAAGGGTGTTTTTTCGGGTAAAAAAGTATTCTTTAACAAATAAAAGGTTCTATCTTCAATCTGCGCTTTTTCAATGTTAGCTTTGTATTTCTCCAAAAATAACGCTTCAAACTTGCCATTTTCAATCGCTTTCTCAAGCCCTCTTTCAATCAGACTCGCTAGGGGCACACTTTTCTTATTTACAAAAAAGTAAATAGCGGCGGGATAACGTATCCCAAGCGTGGGTTGGACCTCTATTGGAATTTGTGTTTCGCTTTTGGCCAACTCGTCCCATATTTCTATGATTGAACGAGGAAAAAAATCCCCTTGTGCTTTGCCAAGCATCCTCATTAGCCCACTTTGGGTACGTTCGGTGATCACATCAAAACCATTAAATTGCAATATTTTGGTATCTGGCCAATCCCGCCCCTGCAATGGAGCGAGTTTGACCAAATGATCAAGCTGCTGGATATATTTAAAACGTCCAGCCATGTCTTGTCGAATTAACAATAAACGCCATCCAATTAGTCCCTTAAATATGGGAATGCGAATAGGTAATAAGTCTTTTTCACGCTGAGGATTGGTCATACCCCAAACAATATTTATTTCTCTATTGTCTTGCAGCCTACTCAATGCCTTGCCTTTGGACAAAATATTGACTGAGGGTGTTAGTTGATAATTTACCCCTGTTTGATCCAAAGCCAAGGCTAATAACTCTATAGGGTACTCTTCAATTGTTGAAGCGGATTCAAGGGCTCGAGGAAACGTTATTTGCCAAGATGCACTCTGGGCATTAAGGCTACAAAATAGGAAAAACCCAACCAAGGCTTTGATCATAAATACTCAATACGTTTAAAAATGTCAGCAAGTTTATGCTCATCGTCATCAATTACCGCCACAATTATCTTAAGTTGTTTATCGGGCATTTTTTGTAAGGTATATGAGGTCGCACAGCCAAAACATAATTGTTGTTTTGCGTCATAAAATTGCCAACGCATTTTTGAAAAAAACAAAGTATCTGATAGACGCATAGTTTGCTGTAATTTTGACTCAAAGGTTTTAATGCCTGCTTGGCTAAACTTGGTCATCATGTGACTAATGGCTTGTTCTAACTCTATTTCGTTAGCCATGACCTTTTTAATATTATCATTCATAATAATAGTTGGTGGTAAACAATAGCTGGCTATTTTTTTCGGATCAAAAGTATTTAATGCTTTGGCATAAAGATCTAAAAAGTTTTCTGAATCAATGGGCATAAATGACCAGTTCCTTAATTACACATATTCTGTTCATAAGACCGTTACTCGATCCCAATAAATTTATGCGTTTGTAATGACAAACGCCAATTACGCGCTATACAAGTTTTAATTGCAAGGTCGGTCGCTCGTTTTTGTTGGCTAATGGGCTGTAAATAAATGTTGGGCAGCGCTTGGTCACCCAATAAGGTTAACACTTGGTCTAACTCTTCAATATGTTTTTCCATGGCTATTGGGTGTTTAATTTCATTTGCTCGGCGCATTGCGCTACTTAATACAGGCCTGCCCCCAGGCATATTCACTTTGGGTGAAACTGTAACCCAAGTATCAGGATGGGCAATGATTTCATAAGTGCCACTGGTTTCAATTTGTACCGAATAACCTTTTGTTATTAAGCTACTAGTGATCTCAGTCAAATCATACAAACAAGGCTCACCACCGGTGATCACAATATGTTTAGCGACATAACCATGAAGTTTAAAAAGTTCTAATAGTTGAGCGGTGGAGTGTTCAAACCAGCTATCAGACTCTGCGGTTTCCGCCATCACCGCATCACTAGTGGTTTTTAATTCAGGCGACACCACCCAAGTGTGTTTAGTGTCACACCATGGACAGCCAACTGGGCAACCTTGCAAGCGTACAAAAATGGATGGCAACCCTGTATAACTGCCCTCTCCTTGCAAAGACTCAAACACTTCATTAATTTTATACGAATTCAATCACTTTCCTTTTTGTTTAACGCATTCCTGTTGTGGGAATTTAGCGTCAAATCACTTAAAATCACTACATAATGAATTGATTATAAAGAAGCAAAGCTCATGTCACAAAAGGTAGTGGTAATTTTTTCCGGAGGAATGGACTCATTTACAGTCCTAAACCTAGCAGTTAAGCAGGGCTTAGAGGTATTTTCCTTATCTTTCGATTATGGACAAAGACACAAAAAAGAACTGGATTATGCAGATCGTGCCTGCAAAACGTTAAATGTACACCACAAAATTGTCGATATATCAGCCATCAACCAATTAATTGGCGGCTCATCACTGACATCTGATATTGACGTAGCCGAAGGCCATTACGAAGAACAAAGCATGAAAAGCACAGTTGTGCCCAACCGCAATATGATTCTGCTATCTATGGCTGTAGGTTATGCTGTTTCAATCGAGGCCAACCAAGTCTACTACGGCGCGCACTCAGGCGATCACGCCATCTACCCTGACTGTCGCCCTGAATTTGTCCATAAAATGAATGACGTATGCGCTATCGCCAACTACGAAGCCGTCGAAATTGTTACGCCTTATCTAGAAGTCAGTAAAACTGCCATTTTAACCGCAGGCTTAGCAATGGGCTTGGATTACAACCAAACCTGGACTTGTTACAACGGCCGCGAAAAAGCCTGTGGCAAATGTGGAGCTTGTCAGGAGCGATTAGAAGCCTTTTCTGAAAATGGTGTGAGTGACCCATTGGATTATGAGGGATAACTTCGAGCTTTAAGAACATAAAGTTGAAACCGGTGAAAGCCGGTTTTATATCAGTTGTACCAAAGATTAAAGTCAAAAGCATAAGCAACACACACTGTCATTTTATAAGGCAAAAAAAGCCGAATAAACAAATGATTAGAACCCTCATGTTATTTTAATCCTTCATCTGCGAAGCAGATGTTCTTGATCTACCCTCGACTCAAAGCTCGCCGATTATTTTGTGAATTCAGTAGGGCAATCGCCATGGAAGGCGATTGAGTTTGCCAATGCTGGGAGCAAGTGCAAACGACCTGCTTAATTCACAAAATAATTGGATGAAGAGCATTGCCCTCGAGCGGCACTTTTTGCTTACTTTTTGCTGCTGTTGGCAAAAAGTAAGTCAGACGAAAGGGATTTCGTTTGAAGAAATCCAAGGATGGAGTGCTCTTCAAAGCATAGAGCATGAAATTCCACATTCTAAATTCACATTAAAAAGCCGCATAAATGCGGCTTGTAAAATCCAACTCGTAGCTCGTAGCTCGTAGCTCGTAGCTAAAGCCTACTTCTCAACCTGCTGAATAAAGTAACTAATTTCCTTAATCAAATGCCTTAACACAGGATTTAAGCGAGTATTTTTACCATTCATCACAAACAGCTCATGACTGAATTCAAATAAACTTTTACCAACTGGCACTAGCCCTAGACCTGCCGCTTGGTTAGTCAGTACGTAATCAGGTAATAGCCCTACATACTCGCCAGTCATAATCGCTGATAGACAAGCATCATATGAGTCAGAAAAGGTTTGGATCCCCATACGAATATCATCAGAAATGTAATTAGCTGAAGATAAACCAGAAATACCTATTGCAGGATAATCTCCAATTTTAATGTTGTCGGGTAAAACATCACGATATTTTGCTAAGACATGGGAAGGTGAGCAATATAATCGGCCTTTACAGGAAACTTCTACAGGGTGAAAGGTAACGGATTCAGGTTTGACCATATCGTAAGTCGACAACACCAAATGGCATTCGCCAGATAAGGCAACATGCTCAACCTCATTATATAAACGAGTTTGAATATTTACGTGAATATCGTTAAATTTTTTCATGGTGCTTTTTACAGCTTTACTTACCGCTAAATGGTAAGAAAGTGGTAAACCCGCCATCATTACTAAGGTAATGTGTCCTGAATAGTCGTCGTGTAAACTTTTCAGATTAAACACAAAGTTATCGAATGAGTTAAAGATACGTTTGGTTTCCTGAAAAACCACTTCGCCTTCTTTGGTCATTTGAAAACCACCACGACCACGATGGCATAAAACTAAATCTAAGCGTTCTTCTAACTTTTTAATAGCAGCGCTAATATTTGGTCGTTGCATACGAAGTACCGGCTCAGCAGCGGTAAAGCCATTACATGAGGCGACAGCGTAAAATACACGCAATAATTTGATATCAGATTCTTGAAGACGGTTCAACATTTAAGCACCACTTATAGGTATAGTTCTTGATACTAATGTACATAGTAGGAAAGGCGTAGCTGGATTACAATGGAAATTTAGCAGAACAGCTAAAAACAGTGGTGTTAGCTTTAAAAATATATCATCAAAAGATTAAAAATATTGAACCACAGAGGAAAAAGAGTGCACAGAGAAAACTATAAAAGTGATAAAGCATAGTATCGATATTTGACATTGCCTTATCCCTTCTTTTCCTTTTTGTCCTCCTTTTCCCTGTGGTGGATCATCTTTTGCTTTTCTTTCTAATCGGTAACCGACGTTGCGCCAACCGATTTAGCCGTACCCAGTATAAAACTTAATAGCCTAAATTCTATAACTATGAATTTTTGACTATTTGCGCCCGAAAGGCCTCTATTTCATCACGCAAATTCGCCGCTTTTTCAAATTCTAAATCTTTAGCGGCTTTAAACATGACTTTTTCCAGTTCAGTAATTCTCTGCAAAATTTGTGGTGTGCTAAGAGCGTTATATTTTTTGCTCGATTCGGCCACTAACCTGAGTTTAACTTTACCATCAGAACTGCCATCTCCCACATCCATAATATCGGTGATAGGTTTATTCATTTGTGTGGGAATAATACCGTGTTTAAGATTATAGGCTCTTTGTATTTCACGCCTTCTGTCAGTTTCTGCGATAGCCCGCTCCATAGATCCGGTGATCCTATCGGCATACAATATTGCTCGACCTTTAAGATGTCGCGCTGCCCGCCCCATGGTTTGGATCAGAGACTTATCAGAACGTAAAAATCCTTCTTTGTCTGCATCAAGAATGGCCACTAACGACACTTCTGGCATATCTAGCCCTTCTCTGAGTAAATTGATCCCCACCAACACATCAAATTTACCTATACGTAAATCACGAATAATTTCAATACGTTCAACTGTGTCTATATCTGAATGTAGGTAACGAGCCTTAACGCCATGTTCGTCAAGATAATCACTTAAGTCTTCGGACATACGTTTGGTTAAGGTGGTCACTAATACTCTTTCGTTGAGTGCTACACACTTATGAATTTCAGACAATAGATCATCAACTTGAGTACCTACAGGTCGTATTTCTATTTCTGGATCAAGCAAACCTGTGGGGCGCACTAGTTGTTCCACTATATCGTCTGGAACATTCTCTAATTCAAATTTCCCAGGTGTTGCAGACACATAAATGGTCTGCGGGGCAATTTGTTCAAACTCTTCAAACTTAAGAGGTCGGTTATCTAATGCCGAAGGTAAACGAAAGCCATATTCCACTAAGGTTTCTTTACGGGATCTATCGCCTTTATACATGGCGCCAATTTGTGAAACTGTCACGTGAGACTCATCAATAAACATTAGGCCATCTGCTGGAAAATAATCAATCAGAGTGGGCGGCGGATCGCCTGGGTTTCGGCCTGATAGGTAGCGGGAGTAGTTTTCGATGCCTGAGCAATAACCTAACTCTTGCATCATTTCCATATCAAATTGACAACGCTGTGAAACTCGTTGCTCTTCGACTAATTTATTAACAGACTTAAGTTGCTCGCGCCTTTCTTTAAGTTCAACTTTGATATGTTCAATCGCATCAATGATTTTTTCTCTGGGGGTGACGTAATGAGTTTTGGGGAAAACGGTGGCGCGGGCTACGGTTTTTTCAACCGCACCGGTAAGAGGATCAAATATACTGATGCGCTCGACTTCTTCGTCGAACAATTCAACTCTAATACCATGACGTTCTGAGTCCGCAGGGAATACGTCAATCACATCACCGCGCACTCTAAAAGTACCGCGCTCAAAAGCGACATCATTGCGGGTGTATTGAATTTCGGCCAAACGCCGCAAAATATCTCGTTGATTCATGATATCGCCTTGACGAAAATGCACCAACATTTTCATATAAGACTGAGGATCACCCAAACCATAGATGGCCGAGACACTAGAAACAATAATGACGTCGCGTCTTTCCATTAAAGACTTAGTTGCAGATAAACGCATTTGTTCGATATGTGCGTTTATCGAGGCATCTTTCTCAATAAAAGTGTCACTAGAAGGGACATAAGCTTCAGGCTGATAATAATCGTAATAGGACACAAAATATTCTACTGCGTTATTGGGGAAAAACTCTTTCATCTCACCGTAAAGTTGTGCAGCTAAGGTTTTATTGTGTGCCAATATCAGTGTTGGCCGCTGAACTTTTTCAATCACATTAGCCATGGTAAAGGTTTTACCCGAACCAGTAACACCTAATAATATTTGCCGGGCTAGGCCATCTTCTAAACCTTCAACTAAGGCTTTGATTGCTTTAGGTTGGTCGCCCGCTGGCGAATAACTGGAGGATAATTCAAATGCTCTACTCATAAATCTTAGTTACTCAATACACTTTGTTCAAATCGTGAAGCCAGAATGGTTTTAAACCAAATAAAGGCAAGACAGCCAACAGTAATATTTGCTAATACTGCCGCCCAAAAAAGTCCAGGTAAATCAAACCAATAACTGCCTATAAAAGAAAACGGCACAAAAAACACAAATAGACGCATTCCATTTAATAAAAAAGCTGACATAGGCATATGCATGGCATTAAAGGATGAATTGGTCAAAATAGTCACGCCCTGTAACCCGTATCCTAGGGGCACAATCAATAGAAATAGCACTATGGTCGAAGTGACTTCTGGCTCATTGGTAAATATATTAGCAATTACCCCTGATAACAGAGCCAAGATAGCAAAAATAATCAGTTGCCATACAATCACAAACTTGACACATAAACTATAGGCCTGCCCTACCCGATCAAGTTTATTGGCTCCGAAATTTTGACTAATAAAAGGTGGCAATGACATAGATAAAGACAGCACTACTATACTGGCAATAGATTCTAATCGCCCACCGACTCCCCAAGCTGCAACCGCTTCGGGTCCATAACCGGCAACAATGGCAGTGACTATACCAGCAGAGATAGGTGTTAACATATTGGCTCCAGCGGCTGGCAATCCAATCTTTAAGATCCCTCCTGTACTGCGCTTTAACTGTTGCCAATTAAGTAACTTAGGTTCAATCAACTTTCTCTTTACAGCTAATAAATACAAAATATAAAACAAACCTACGGCCCAAGATACAAGTGTAGCTATAGCCGCACCTTGTATTCCAAAAGCCGGCACTGGCCCCCAACCAAATATAAGTAAAGGATCAAGTATGACATTGATAAGGCCACCAAAGGCCATCACGTAGCTAGGTGTTTTAGTATCGCCAGAAGCACGCAACACACTGTTACCCACCATAGGCATGGCCAGAAATATACCTGCACCGTACCACACCAACATATACTCATAAATTAAAACCAATTGCTTTTCGTCTGCACCCATCAAGCGAAAAATAGGCTCTATAGACATTACGCCGATAATAGCCAAAATAATCGCTAACACCATGGTTAACATTAAAGCGCCTGTAGCAGTTTCTTTTGCCTGATCCCGTTGTCCGGCCCCAAGCAATTTAGCAATAATGGCTGAGGTACCTATACCCAATCCAATATTTAGGCTGATGACAGTAAAAGTAACCGGAAACGTAAAACTGATTGCAGCAAGTTCCTGAGTACCTAACATGCCAATAAAAAAGGTATCTACTAGCCCAAATGTCATAAGTACAACCATACCTAGTATCATAGGCAAGGTCATTTCACGCAAAGTGGCGACAATATCATTGTTCAGCAAATCTGGGGGAGACGTTGTTTTAGTACTTGAAGTCAATATTACTCTCTCTTAATTGAAGATATTGATAGGTAAGTAGCTCGACTAGTTCAAAATCACATAACACAGAGTTTAATCTTAAAAATTTCAGTAAAATGCAATGGTATTTTTTATAGGGTCATACTGATGCGTATAATACGCGTTTTTCCCTTTATTTCTCTTATATTTAGCTGCATCAATGTTACAAAATTGTTACAAGCCCCACTCAACCATGTGTATCCTTTTAAATACACTGGAGTGCCCATTTCTTGACGTTTTAGCTTTATTCGAGCGACTTTTTGCAAAATAAATTTTATAGTTTTAAAAACAATCGATTCAAAATGAAAAAATAATTTGTCGGTTTTAGCATATTTCCGCTTTTCTCTTTAAAAACAACACACAAGCATAAATCCATACAATTTAAAATTAATTTTTTATTAATCAGCCAACCCAAAAAAATATTTATCCATTTGTTTTTAAAGCTTTTTTTTAATTATTTTTTTATTTTCCACTTCAACTATTGACTTTGAATTGATATGCACAACTTTACTACTGACAATTTAATCCACAAGGTTATCCACAAGATTCGTGGATAACTGCCGCCACCCTTTAATTGGCGTACATTAAAACCTAGGTGGGTTTTATTTTAGTTGGTGGCCACTAACCTTCACATCGGCAACAAAGGTTACACTTTTATTAAATGCTGGTATTACATACAGTGATCAATAAATTATTAATAACAATTAGCTATAACGAAATGGAAAATCGGTCTTTGATTTACGATCAAATAGGAACACTAAAATTGCGCAATTTTGAAGCAATAAAATCTAGTTTATTTTTATATTCTGGTAATACGCACAAAATCTGCGCAGTTAAAAAAAATATAGTGAAAAACCTCACTTTGAGTGTTGACAGCGAGCGGTATGCTCATTAGTATTCCGCACCGTTGAAAAGCAGCCTAGTTTTAAACAAAGAGTTTCTAACTAAGCAAAGTTTTCAACGATAAGTATAAAGTTCCCCCTTAGCTCAGCTGGTTAGAGCGACGGACTGTTAATCCGCAGGTCCCCTGTTCGAGTCGGGGAGGGGGAGCCAACTTATACTGACCATTAAATATTTTTCGATGATTAATATTTAATTTGAATTGAATTCCCCCTTAGCTCAGCTGGTTAGAGCGACGGACTGTTAATCCGCAGGTCCCCTGTTCGAGTCGGGGAGGGGGAGCCAATTCAATATTTACTATCTCATTGCTTATTACCTCCACTTATCGACTTTTATTTCAATAATAAACACCTTTTAGCAATAAACTTTTGAATATCAAGTTGTTAATGATCACTTAAATAAAGATAATAGCAGCGTCTTAATAACTCCTGGCTAATATCCACTTTACATGACCGAATTCTTACTACTATTAATTGGCACTGTGCTGGTGAACAACTTTGTGTTGGTTCAATTTCTAGGCTTGTGCCCTTTTATGGGTGTATCTGGAAAATTGGAAACCGCTATTGGCATGTCCATGGCCACTACCTTTGTACTTACTCTGGCCTCTCTTTCCAGCTATCTAGTTGAACATTATATATTGTTACCCCTTGGTATCGGGTATTTACGCACCCTGAGTTTTATACTGGTGATTGCCGTAGTGGTGCAATTCACAGAAATGGTAGTCCACAAAACTAGTCCTACTTTATATCGCCTACTCGGAATATTTTTGCCCCTCATCACCACTAATTGCGCAGTATTAGGTGTAGCATTACTAAATATTAACCAAGATCATAATTTTGTTGAATCTGTTGTTTATGGCTTTGGTGCCGCTGTTGGCTTTTCTTTAGTACTCATATTGTTCTCCGCCATGCGTGAACGTTTAGCCGTTGCTGACGTGCCTAAACCTTTCAAAGGAGCATCTATTGGTATGATCACCGCTGGATTGATGTCATTAGCCTTTATGGGCTTTACTGGCTTGGTTAAGTTTTAATGTCGCTAACTTTTGCTATTTTAACTGCTTTATTAGCTATAGGCCTATTGGCCCTCATTTTTGGACTGGTATTGGGCTTCGCGGCGGTTAAATTTAAGGTAGAAAGTGATCCTCTAGTTGAACAAATTGATCAGATCCTACCGCAAACCCAATGTGGACAATGTGGATACCCTGGTTGCAAACCTTATGCACAAGCCATAGCTGATGGTGACGAAATAAATAAATGCCCACCTGGTGGCGATGCCACCATAAAAAAACTTGCCGACCTTATGGGTGTAGAAGCCAAATCTTTAGATGCAGCCCATGGTCAAGAAGATATCAAAAAGGTTGCCTATATTCGGGAAGACGAATGTATAGGTTGTACTAAATGTATTCAAGCCTGCCCTGTTGATGCCATATTAGGCGCTGCCAAACAAATGCATACCGTTATTGTAGACGAGTGCACAGGCTGCGATCTATGTGTCGATCCCTGCCCTGTGGATTGCATCGATATGATACCTTTGGCAAATAATGCCTCATCCTGGCGCTGGAATATCGATTCCATTCCTATTAAGCAGATTGGCTGACTGGAATTATGCAAAATAACTTTGACGACATAATAGATAAACTAGACAAAGGTGAATTATGGGACTTCCCAGGTGGTGTGTTTCCCGCTGAACGTAAAACACTGTCGAATCAAACCCCAATAGCTAAGTTACCCATTCCTGAACGTCTCTACGTGACTGTTAAACAACATATAGGTGTTGAGGGTCATTTAATTGTTGAGGTGGGTCAAAAGGTGCTTAAGGGCCAAGCATTGACCAAAAGCATGAACCCATTCGCAGTACCCGTTCACGCCTCCACGTCTGGCGAAATAACAGCGATCCATAAACATGTATCAGCTCATCCGTCAGGCTTGCCAGAATTAACTGTACAGATAACCAGTGACCAAGATGACAAATGGACGCAACTTAGTCCCATGGTCGATTATCAAAATCAACCCAAAACTAAAGTGTTAGCAGCCATTTGTGATGCCGGTATCAGTGGTATGGGCGGCGCTGGTTTTCCGACTCATATTAAGTCGTCACCTAAAAAAGACGTCGATTTTTTAATCATCAACGGTATTGAATGTGAACCGTACATTACTTCCGATGACCGTTTGATGCGTGAACATTCCTGGCAAATCCGCCAAGGTATAGACGTATTGTGCCATCTTCTTAAGCCCAAACACGTATTGATAGGTATAGAGAACAATAAACCTGAAGCCATCGAAGCGATGCAAGTGGCATGTCGAGAAAACCCTAATTATCGTGTTTGTACTATTCCCACTAAGTATCCTGCGGGTGGTGAAAAACAACTTATCCAAGTGTTAACCAACAGAGAAGTACCGGCTCAAGGTTTACCCGTTGATGTAGGCGTAATCATGCACAATGTGGGCACTTGTTTTGCCATAGCAGATGCCATTTTTGCAGGTAAACCGCTTATTAGTCGAGTCGTAACAGTTACAGGTGAAGCCGTTGAAAAACCTAGTAATGTATGGGCGTTAATTGGTAGCCCTATTGCCCATCTATTGACGCATTGTGAATATAAACAAACACTCCAAAAACAATCCAACATCATTATGGGTGGCCCTATGATGGGCTTTAATGTTAGCAGCGATTTGGTGCCAGTGGTGAAAACCACAAACTGTATTTTAGCTCCAACTGACAATGAAATGGCAAGTAACAATGAACAAGCCTGTATCCGCTGTAGTGCTTGTGCAGATGCTTGTCCGGCCAGTTTGTTACCACAACAATTATTTTGGCATGCAAAAGCCAAAGAATTAGATAAAGCACAAGATTACAATTTATTTGATTGTATTGAATGTGGTGCTTGTGCCTACGTTTGTCCCAGTGAAATACCTTTAGTTCACTATTACCGCATAGCTAAGGCCGAAATCAGAGTTGAACAAGAAGATAAACAAAAGTCTGACAAGGCGCGAGATCGCTTTGAAAAACGCGAGGCTAGATTAATTGCCGAACAACAAGCCAGAGACGAAAAACATCGTTTGGCAGCCGAGGCCAGAAAACAAGCCATGGCCAGTAATGGTAACAACTCCAAAGACAAAATTGCTGCAGCTTTAGCTAGAGCAAAAGCAAAAAAACAGGCCTTGAGCGAAGTAGATGATAAAGCAATAGAGGCAACTGAATTAGCGCCTGCAAATACATCAGAACAAACCGCGAAAGCTGAAGTTGCTGAACCAGCCACTAAGGTCGCTAGTTCAAATCAAAGAGTTCAAGCGGCAATCGCTAGAGCAAAAGCCAAAAAAGCGGCGGCTGAAGTTACGGATATCAATACTGAACTTAAAGATAAAGACGATGCAAGTAACCTAAAGGACGAACAGCTTAAACAACCGCAACAGCACATTGATGTCAAAAAGCAACCGAACAAAGTATCCATGAGTACCAAAACGGTAGTGACTGATAGCATCCCAAAAGCCGTTGAAACTCCGCCAACCGAGAAGCCGACTATAACGGACAGTAAACAGGCTAAAATAGCCGCAGCAGTCGCCAAAGCTAAGGCAAAACGTGAAGCTCAAAAAGCTGCAAATAGTCAAGTCGCGGCGGAACCAGTGTCAGCAGCTAAGGTAGATAACATTAAAACAGTCAGTGCAGATGAACTAGTCAAAACAGAAGAACAACAAATAGACATGAAAAAACGCAGAATTGCTGCAGCAGTAGCTAAAGCAAAGGCAAAAAAAGCCGCTGAAAAAGCAGATAAGTCCTCATGAAATTTAGATTAGCCAGTTCTCCCCATCAACATATTCGCCGTGATACCGGTCAAGTCATGCGTTTAGTCATTTTAGCGATGATCCCTGGTGTTTTATTACAAACTTGGTTCTTTGGCTGGGGTACGGTCATTCAGATTGGCCTAGCGATAATCACCGCAGTTGTTACCGAAGCGGCCATTTTAGAATTGCGAAAACGTGATTTTGAGCGGGCTTTAAAAGATTATAGTGCGGTATTAACCGCGATGTTATTGGCTGTGAGTATTCCCCCTTTTGCCCCTTGGTGGGTGATTGTGATTGGTACTTTTTTCGCTATTGGCATAGTGAAACAATTGTATGGCGGCTTAGGTTTTAATGTATTTAACCCAGCGATGGCGGCTTACGTCATGCTATTGGTGTCTTTTCCAGTACAAATGACCCAGTGGATCCCTCCTGTAAATCTTGCTCAATATAGTCATAACTTTATGGATGCCCTAAACGCTGTTTTCACTGGTTTTAGTGTGGAAGGTTTTAGCTTAGCTCAACTGAAAACAGGCATTGATGGTGTGACTATGGCAACGCCACTAGATACAGTAAAAACCGGTCTGGCGCAGGGATTTACCTATTCAGAAACCATTGAACGCCCTATTTTTGATAGTGTCATTTCAGGGCTAGGAGTGGCATCTAGTTGGATAAGCTTAGGTTATCTGCTTGGCGGCCTATATTTACTCAAACAAAAAGTCATTAATTGGCATATACCCCTTAGTATGATTGCTGGGCTTTTCATCTGCTCCTTGATAATGTCTCTGGTAGACAGTGATTTATACCCCTCAAGCCTTTTCCATCTGTTCAATGGAAGCATCATTATAGGTGCATTTTTTATTGCTACCGACCCAGTTTCCGCTTCGACTACCAATAAAGGTAGGATAATTTTTGGTGCGGCTATTGGTGTATGGGTTTATCTGATTAGAGAATGGGGAGGCTATCCTGACGCAGTGGCTTTTGCCGTTTTGATCATGAATATGGCGGTACCTTTAATTGATTATTATACTCGCCCACGCACCTACGGTCATAGCTCAAGCAAGCGAAAATCAAAAGATAAGGCCCAGTCATGACAAAGAATATGCAATATACTATGACTAAAAACGGATTGATATTAGCTGTTTTTGCCATAGTCACAACGGGACTCATTGCCCTCACCTACTTTGGTACTAAAGATCAAATTGCTTTGCAGCAACAACAAAAATTGTTATCTATTCTCAATGCTGTCATTGATAAAAGTAGTTATGACAACGCCATCCATCTAGATTGTGCCTTGGTTACTTCTGCTGAGTTACTAGGGTCAGATGAACCACAACACCTATATCGCGCCACTAAACAAGGGCAAGGGGTGGCGGCGGCCATAGAAACCACAGCTCCTGACGGATACAGTGGGCAGATCCATTTAGTGGTAGGCATTACTAGTCCCGAGGCAGGTTCAGCCAAGGTGACAGGTGTAAGAGTCCTCGAACATAAAGAAACCCCAGGCTTAGGCGACAAAATTGACTTGCGAATTAGTAACTGGGTGTTGGGCTTCGATAATCAAATCTATACTGCTGACTTAGCTCCCAATTGGGCCGTCAAAAAAGATGGTGGTCAGTTTGACCAGTTTACAGGTGCTACTATTACGCCCAGAGCAGTGGTCAATGCGGTTAAGTTAAGTGTGGAATATTACTTAGCGAACCAAGCCACTATTTTTAACGCGACTAATGCCTGTGGCGAGATTAATTCTGTCAGTGTTGTTGCTGAAAAAGCGAACAAAAATAATGAATGAGTTTAAAGAGTTAAGCTGGCAAGGACTGTGGAAAAACAACCCAGCATTGGTGCAGTTGTTAGGTTTGTGCCCATTGCTTGCCGTTACAGCCACTGTTACCAATGGGTTAGGTTTAGGCCTTGCCACTACCCTAGTATTGATTGGTTCGAATACCACAGTGTCGATAATACGCAATTGGGTACCAAGTGAAATTCGTATCCCAATTTTTGTGATGATCATCGCTGCCTTTGTAACCATAGTGCAGCTATTGATGAATGCCTACATTTTTACCTTGTATCAGGCCTTAGGTATTTTTATTCCGCTGATAGTAACTAATTGCGCCATTATTGGACGAGCTGAAGCTTATGCATCCAAGAATACTGTTGGAAAATCAGCTTTTGACGGTTTAATGATGGGACTAGGCTTTACCCTTATATTGGTATTATTAGGAGCGATGCGTGAATTATTGGGCTATGGCACCTTGTTCGACGGCGCCAACTTACTCTTAGGCGATTGGGCCACCAGCTTAAAAATTACTGTATTTGAAACCGACAGCCCATTTTTATTGGCGATTTTACCTCCCGGTGCTTTTTTATGTATGGGCCTATTAATAGCCCTTAAGAATGTATTAGATAGCCATATGGAACGATTGTTTGCCGCAAAAGCTGAAGAAAAAGTGGTGCAGCGAGCGCGAGTTACGACTGAGAGCTGAAAGTACGAGCTACGAGCTACGAGCTACGAGCTACGAGCTACGAGCTACGAGCTACGAGCTACGAGCTTTTTTAGAGTATAAATCGATATAGAATGAATAAACAAAAACGTTTGGAAATTTTGACGCGCTTACGCGATGCTAACCCTCACCCCACTACAGAGCTGAATTTCAGTAGTCCTTTTGAACTATTGATTGCCGTAATTTTATCGGCACAAGCGACAGACGTTAGTGTCAACAAGGCAACGGATAAACTTTACCCTGTTGCTAATACCCCTGAAGCTATTTATGCATTAGGTGTAGATGGATTAAAGCATTACATCAAAACCATTGGTTTATTTAATGCAAAGGCTGAAAACGTAATTAAAACCTGTGGCATGTTAATCAATCAACATGGCTCAGTGGTGCCAGAAAATAGAGAAGCCTTAGAAGCCCTACCAGGCGTTGGTCGAAAAACAGCTAACGTAGTATTAAATACAGCCTTTGGCTGGCCCACCATAGCCGTAGACACCCATATATTCAGAGTTTCAAACCGCACCAAACTGGCCATGGGTAAAAATGTTGATTTGGTGGAACAAAAGTTATTAAAGGTAGTCCCCGCAGAGTTTAAGGTAGATGTACACCACTGGTTGATATTACATGGCAGATACACTTGTATTGCCCGTAAACCAAGATGTGGTTCATGTTTAATTGAAGATTTGTGTGAATTTAAAGATAAAACTGACGACTAGGAAATAACAATGGAAGGCACAAAACGCGCAAATATTAAGATTGGTGCGCAAGTTTCAATCGTACTGAAGCAAGATCAAAGAAGCGGTGATTTAACCGAGGGTGTGGTGGAAAAAATTCTCACCAATTCGCCCAATCACCCCCATGGCATTAAAGTCAGATTAGACAGCGGTGAAGTGGGCAGAGTGAAACAAATTCATTAACCTGAACTCGGTTTAGGTGTGCCGCATCCCGAGTTAAAGCGATGTAAACCTGCTAACAACTCCAACAAAATTCCGTGGCGCTGTAAGTGCCATTATTGTTTATATCCCATGCGCGTCGTCCATCACTATAAAAGGCAACATTTCCGTCGTCAGCTTGGGGAGTGCCGGTGACTGGCTTAGCCTCAATGAGATAAGCACTGCCACTAGACTCACTAATATACAAATCATATTTTCGGTTAGCATAAAGCTCAGCAGATGGCGAATGCTGATGAAAAATCGCAGGTTTTCCGGTATCCGCCGCCGAATCCGCCGCCCCCTTGTAACTAAAACTTGCGGCTTTGTGTCGCTCCATAGCTGCAGCTAAGCTCATTAAATCCGCTTGGGCTGCACCTCTATTGGTGTTAACTACAAACCCTTGGTAACTGGGGTAAGCAATAGTGGCAATAATGCCAATGATAGCCACCGATATCATTAATTCGATTAATGAAAATCCCTTTTGCTGCTTTCTCAATGTATATGTCACTATTCTCATGGTCTCTCTGTCTCTGTTTTCCAACTACTTTTTTGCACTCGCTCAAAATAGCTGTGAATATTTTCAGCTAAACATTCAAAGTCTGAACCACAGTCAACTTTATTACCATCTTCATCAACATCGATTACAGTCGAGGCACATTCGGTACCCAAACAGATAATAGGTTTAATAATATCTTCAATCAAAATTTTGGTATCGGGTGCGATACCCGTTTGTTTTAATTGTGCATAACGGTCTTCATGTAACTGTGTGCCATCCTGATTTAGATCTATCACTGAGTTGCCATTGATCAGTTCAACCAGATAGGCGCGGCTATTCCCTGTAGGCGGTGCACATTCACTCTCACTAGCCGTTGCTGGCAAGTAGGTGGTAAATATCACTTGATAGTCCAAAATTAGTGGCGAAGCAAGTACCTTTTCCCCACCAGAATTGAGACTAATATACCAGCCTTGCGAATCTGCAAACTCTTCAACTGCCAATTCATTCGCTACTGTGTCGGAAGATGTCAATAAATGGTCAGTCGCATCATACAAATCACTTAAACCTAAAGCTGTAGCTGGTAAAGCAAAATTACCATCTTCATCAAATGTAAATACACCTTCATCCTTAATCATATAAAATTGGTCATTAATAGTGGCGTTTAATGGATGCGCTCGGAAACCAGAACCTAATACAACGGCATAATAGTGGTCGGCGCCTAAGCTGATCTCAGATACATCAGGGCCATAATAAAAACGTCGGTTGTTTGTCTCAAGATCACCACCAAAATCCGCAAGTAAACCACCAGTGACTAAGTTAACGGCTGCATCTTCATTGTGAATATCTAACCTAAACAATTGACCTCCCGTATCGGCAACATACATGTGATCAGCAAGTCCATCATTATCGCGATCAATAACAGAAATCCTCGCGGGAATACTATATTCCATTGCCGACAAATTTAAGTCAGCATCAGCTTTACTTGCCGACCATAAAAGATCGCCGCTATCTGCATCAACAATAAACACTGAATTACCTACAGAATCTGCACTTCTTAATAATTTATTGTCTTGGTCTTCGTCATAACCACCACCAAATATCAGAACATTTTTGGTGGTTCCCCCAACTTTAATTTTAGTCACTGTAGGCTTAGACCAGGTTTGTCCCAAGTTAGAAAAATCTCCCGTTCCGCCTTCTATTTTAAACATCAATCTGGGATTAGTTTTACTGGTAATATCAAAAGCGTAATAATTATTACCACCACGCCGCATACCAACATACAAATAGATATTAGTGCCCACGGTTCTAAGCACCATATCTCCATCTAGCCCGTATATATGTGAAAAACTCGAAGAATCCTGATATAAATCATACAAGTTATCCAGTAAGTCTTTAGGTATAACCGCAAAGTTTTCTTCACCTGTTGCTGGGTCGAACGAGTGTAAGAAACCATGATTTGTGGCGACAAACACCGCACTATCAGTGAGAGAATAGTTAACTATTACAGGTTGAGAATGAATGGGGTCGCCCATTGCTTGTCTAGCATCTGTTGTGCTGCCATCGCCATCGTCATCTTTTACATCGACTCCACGGGCCCATTTTAATACAGTTTCACGGGTCGCTGCAGGATCTGTCAAAGCACCAACGGCTAAATCTGCAATGGTTAAAGAGCTGTTATCTTCATGCAACAAGTTTCCAGTATTGATAATAGTACCTGGGCCATTGAAAGTGTAAGCATCCCGTGGCAAGCCCATTTTCCCTGCGGTTCCGCCCTCTCGCACGTCATTTCCATCAGCCAACAAAGACCAAAAGCTATGAGCAGTATCATTAAAAAATCCAGTCACACTATCCACCGCATTCAAGCCATTCTTATCAAGAATATCCGAACCATCTAATCTATATCTCTTGACATTTCCCGGCCAAATAGCGCCTTCTGCAGGCTTGAATAAAGCAAAATATAACTCGTCGTTATGGGTCAAGCGGTTAAGTTGGTTCACAGCCACCCCAGGTGAAACAAAAGTAGCATTAACGTCCTTAACGGTTTTTAATATGGCTTGGAAAACCCCTACTAAATCCTCAGTATTACTTGCAGTATAAAAATCACCATTACCATTAACTGCTAAATCGTTCAGAAAAGCGTTAGCATTTGAATTAGCGGCAAAACCAATTGTGTGTGTAAACACTCGCGTATTGATCTTAGATTCATCACCATCCCCTATATTTTTGACAAGATCTACACCACACTTTTCTCCACCAGAGCCATTACATGACTTTCCAAGCAAGCTTTGGATCTCAGTAACACTATGATTATTATTGGCCTCACCGTCAGATAACAGCACAATATGATTGTTAGTTTG
Source organism: Paraglaciecola arctica BSs20135 (assembly GCF_000314995.1). Classification (GTDB taxonomy): domain Bacteria; phylum Pseudomonadota; class Gammaproteobacteria; order Enterobacterales; family Alteromonadaceae; genus Paraglaciecola; species Paraglaciecola arctica. The sequence goes on from NZ_BAEO01000017.1 coordinate 79,991, forward strand.
GCAGACGTTATCAGTAACTGGGCTGATGTAAGTAGCGGCATCTGGAATGTATTCGCCCCTACAATTTGAGCTACTCAGGTTGTCTACTGTGCAACCCGATGGTAAAACGGAATCAGCACCGACATAAGACAATCTATGACTCACCCTTGTATTTTGGCGCACCGTATTAGAAACAGTAGATTGACCACGGGTTTTCCCATAATCAACAGGTAAGCCTCCATAATAACTGGCTGCCTCGTACAAGGTATCGACTATGGGTGTATACCCACTTGCATTCAATGAATCGACTTGACTGACTAGATGTTCACGTACAGTTGAAGTGGCGCCAGGTATAGCATTCCCCTGATATTCCACCACTAAACTAACGGTACTTGAAGGTTTTCCGTTATAGGTATAAGCACCTCGAACACCCACAAAGTTTGACAAAACAAACATCATATCGTTGCCAAACTCCCAACTACCACGGCCAACAATCTGCTCGACTATACTGGTCACTGGAGGGCTTTGATAAGTATAATTTCTATACCATCTAGGAATTCCCGTCCAAGCAACTGATGCCGTTTTGGGTTTGTTTCTCAATAAATATCGTGGATAAGAATTAAAACTACTGGGATCATCTTCTGCGACTCCTGCAATATTAAAACTGGCCGAAGAACTTGAACTATTTTGATAGGCCGTAAACTCTAAGTATGCGTTGGTAATAGTTGCGCCTTGAGGCAAGCCTATATTTCTAAATCTAAGACCAATATACTTGTTCGAACTACTATTAAAGGTCAGTTCAGTTCCAGTTGATTGATACCCGTCGTTACGCTCTTCAGCATTATTTTTTTGTGCGTCAACCTGATAACTTAACTTACCTTGTACACAACCAGTTGCAGTTGTGTCGTCGTATACCACAACAAGTTGCGGAGTTAGCCCTTCACCGTCTTCAAATGCTGGCGAGACTCGTGAACTACTAGTACTTAAACCTTCTCCATCAATTATGATGTTTAAAGCGTTACCACCGCACCAGTCAGATTGATCGACAATTTCTTGCACAATACTACTTAAATCTGGAGACACAATAGTGTCATTCGACAAGGGCCAGTCATTATCAGTATCCCAAAGTACTGAATTAGATGTTTTAGTCCGATCTGAAATATTGTTATTGGTATTACTGAAGGTAAGTGAGTTTCCAATTAACTCACCATTAAAGGTTAAGTTTGTTGCGCCACTATTAAAGCCATTTGAACTGAAACGAATATACGCATTAGTGATCACCGCGCCACGCGGAATATTAAGACTCTGGTAACGAAGTCCTAATGTTACTGAATTGGTGCTTTGAGATAGTTTCAGGGTATTACTGGAAGTATTTACCGTAGAGCCAATTTCATAAGCATCGTCGGTTGCCTGTGCAATTGAAGTGATAATTTCAGGACTAACGGGATCATCGATTGGCCTAATCGGATATAACACTGGACCACCAAAATCTGAAAAACGCATTAAGCCCGCATTAATATTAGTGACAGAGTTTAGCGTTTCTTTAAGTGCATTTTGCACCCGTAACATTCTTGATTCAGAACCACCATCCCTACCCGTCATACTGCCTGATGTATCCATAATAAATAGCACGTTCGGATTATAAGTAACGGCATTGCTTGCAGTTCCTAGATATATTTCCAAGTCATCGGCTTTAATGACACTACTGAAAAGCGTCAAACTAGCCGCCAGCCATATTGCTACAATTTTATTAATATATTTCATAAAAACCACCACTTATTGGGTTGCAGGTGCAAAAACTGAAGCATTAACTGAATTGGCTACCGCGTAATTACTATCGTCTAATTGCCCACATCCCCTAACAATAAAGATATGACAACTAATATTACTGCCACCGATAACATTGCTTGAGCCAACACAAGGTTGCTCACGCACAAAAGCGGCACGAGACCAACTTTTTACCACAGGTTTATCGGTATAATTACCCGCAGTGATATGTTGTGTGTTTTTTATCAGACCATTTTTGGTGAGTATTCTGTTGGTCCAAGCTTCATCTTCAAAACAACTCAGATCTTGAACATTCAAATCTAATAAGGTTCCGCCTCTGGCCGCAGACAAGGGATCATCTAAAACAGCGTTGCTCAGCAGTACTTCATCTTCAGATTCAAACATTACGCCTGCGATAGCAGATTCAGCGGCGTCAAATGAAAGAGAGCGCTTCTCCATGGATGTCGCCATTTTACTTTGCATTAAACTACTGGAAACTGATGACACGCCTAAAATCGTGAGACTCATCAGTATCAGCAAAGAAAATACCATGACCATTCCTGAATTTTTTTGTTTTGATAGATATTTCATATATTTCTACTTCGAGCGAAATTTTTGCTATTACGCAAAGTGATTGTTGTTTCAAATTGTTTATACAACCTTTTTTCAGAAGGCTGAATCGGATCTTCATTGAGCAGTTTAAATTGGGGCACTGGACTGATTAATACGTCAGAATCAGCTTTTAGTAATAATGCAATACGAATAGCGACAACCAATGCGCCAGCTGCTTTTTCAGCGTCTAAGGTGTCAGCATCTATAAATTTTACGGGTCTTGCCGAATTGTCTTGTGAAGCAATATTATCTGTAATGCCGTATTGAACTTGAAAACTCACTACGTCATCTAACAAAGTGTAAGCTGTATCGCCATCAACCTCAGCCTTCTGGCCACGTAATACTCTGCCATCAAATCCCCGACATTTTAAGGATGTACCATCTAAAAAATATTCGTTGACCACCATAAACTCTTCATTAACATATCCATGAGTGGCTCCTCGGCAATCGTTAGTGCCTTGCAGAACTACCATCAAAGTATCACTAGCAGTACCGACTCCTTCTATGGCACCTTTAGCTAAACCATTACTGAAATCGCCCACTACAGGGATTGGATTATTTTGAACAAAAGCGGCCTCAACAACGATATCAACATCTTTATTGAGTTCGGGACGTAACATGTCGTAGCGCCCGGTCATGATTAAATCGTTACGTAGCCTGGCAATAATAAAACGCCCATTTTCTTGAGCTGATGCAATTGACCGGTTTAATCGCTCGGTAGAATTATTACTAATCATCACCTGTACAACTGCTGCAGAAACGATAAGCCCTAGAGTTAGGGATATCATCAGTTCAATAAGACTAAACCCGCTTTGTTTATTATTAACATTCATAAAGTCACATCCACTGACACACAGTCATGGGGTAGCGTTTCATCAACATTACAATCAGCGTTCAAGGTGCGCTCAATATTTTGCCAATTTTCAACTGGCCAACTTAAAATAACAATATGCTTAGAACCAACACTGCAGGCGTCTGTATCGGCTGCATTATTATCCAATTCACAGGTTAAACTAATTTTTATTTCTGGATTGGCTGCTACGGCTGAACATGACACCTCGTAGCCATCAAAAACCGCAAGTTGAGCTGCAGTGCAGACGTTATCGTTGCAATTGGGAATAGAATTAGGGCGAGCCAAACAATAACAAGCATGGGGTAGACCAGTGGTACAGGTCATGCCAGAAAAGTTATACAAATCTTCGTCAAAATAATCATTATGCACAACTAAACCTTTACCTAGCGGTGAAAATACTGCGCTGGCTCGCAAACGTTCAGTTAATTGCTGTGCAACCAATACAGATTGAGAACGGCTTAAAGCCTCAGAGTTTGTAAATGAACCAACAAATTGTAAATATGCGACACCAAGCAACCCCACAGATAAAATGAACAAAGTGACTAACACTTCAATCATGCCAACACCCTGTTGATTATTTACATAGGATTTTTTGGGGTTGCTCTTCACAATCATTTCTCTCTCTAGTTGTAAAACATAGATGTTCGACTAACTGTCTAGATAAATCTATGATTAGTATGTTAGCTAAAAATACGAAGTAATAAGTTATTAGTACCGGGATAAAGGTATATATTTTGATTTGATTAACATAAAATATTGCAATAAATGCTTTTAAAACAACTAACTATAACTTAGTTTAATTGTGTACAGCATAGTACATGTTGAATAAATAGATTTGTTTTTCGAATGTTATGGCGCGGCGAGAGAACTTGAAGAACGATATTTAGTTTGAAAGCTTTGACTTTGCGCAATAGGTGCAATACTTCCAAACATATCAATTTGTTTACTGTCGCCATTTATATCGAGCCAAGTAACTATAATGTGAACGCTTTTTAAATTGACATTTCGAGGTAAATTCACTGGAAAAAAAGGGTCCCCGACTTTCGCCCAGTGATCAGCAATGCCATCAAAATTGCTGTCCACATAATACAAGTCTTCAACCTGCCACTGGGTGTCAAATGTTTGCAAATTCAACTCTGAAGACACAATTATGTCTCGTTCTCCTGCAGGGATACTTCCTCCCAAATTATTGGCAATATTCTGATACGACGCAACGCCTTGTACATGGTTTAGGTGTTGAAAATACGCTAAATCAGTTAATTTTTCTTGGGCAAGGAGTAGAGCCAAACCACGCAAATTCAGCTTAGTATCGGCGACTACATATTCACTTTGCAAGGTTACATAACCCGTAACACCCAACATTATGATGAGTGAAGCTATTGACACCTCAATAAGAGAAAATCCTTTTTCTTTAGACATTTAAGTTTCCTTTTATAGATTGGTATTATCTAAAAATCATGCCAACTACCGGGCACTCTAGCAACTCTTTGCAATTTTTTGCTGTTTTGTAATTGTTGTAAGACATTGGCTTGAAACACCACACGAGTTAAATCACCTGTTGTACCTAACTGATAATTTGCAACTACAGCACCAAACACGGCACTATCAGTTTGCATATTAATATCCAGATCCTTGATTGAGCCTACAGGTTTAAATGAAAACAACAGACCATACATAACCACATCGCTATGAAACTCTACTTTGCCATCAAAAATAACTAAAATAATAGGTTCTGAGGCAGTTGCTATTTGTGTACTGGCACTCACATCACAATCACCATTAACCCAAATCACTCCCCAACTGCCAATATCTAAGGTGTCACAGTCTGCCAGTACAAAGTCGGATTGGTGTTGTAATTGAATCCATTCAGCTGAAGGAATGTTAAACAGATAACTGACTAAATCTGCGGGAAATGAAGCAGAACTATCGGCAATGTCAGACTGTTTTATGCTGTGATCAGAATAACTATCAGTACTACAATCCCCTTGGTTAAACACACTTAATATACAACTATGATGACTAGTACCAGACAATGTAATCACAGCATCTGACCATAAAGATAATGGAGCTGCTGCGCCTAATCCATCTGGGTTGGTAACAACCTCAAATTCACCAGCACTACTAAATCCATGCTGAACTATTAACGGAGCAGTAGGAGGATTGACCAAAATGGGATAAACCAGTGATTGTTCTATTACAGTGGCTTTAGCTAAACCATCGGCAGATCTTCCGCTAGCATTCATAGTGACAAGTTTACGGTTACCCAGTAAATCTTCACTAATGGCAGAAATATTAAAGGTGCTGCTGTCATCTAAATTGCCCACTACTTCAACACCGGGCCACTCTTTGTTTACATTAAGTATCGCCAAACCTTGATTCAACCCAGCCTGTGCTGATGCCTGAGCCCATTTTTGGTTTTGGGTATTAAGCATAATTTGATGTTCAAAGGATTGAATTTTACCCGTATAAAGCGTGACTAACGTCACCATAATAAGTAACAGAACCACAGTTAGTAAAATTGCAGCGCCCTGCTGTTTTAGGTTGCGGGAGGAACCTACGGGCAGTAACTTATTCATAGTTTTCTATCAAAACGCTAGTGTTGATACTGCGTGAAATATCATGATGTTTTTTAAGACGAGCTTGTAATTCAATATTGACCCGTGTTTGGGTGATTTGCTGTACTGTTGTTTGTTCAAAACTAAATTTTAGTGCCATGACTTGAACAACCTTTGGATCCGTTAAATCATGCCACCCAGACTCATCGCATGCAGCGCCATCCAAACGAATTTCAACAGCCTTGTCTTTCAAGCGATAGCCATAATTTTCATTTGAAGGGGCGGTATCCAATACACCGTTTTTATTGCGGTCGTATGCAAAATTGATACAACTATTAGCCGGCTCAGTTGCAAAAGCCGCGATACTCAAACTGTGATCAAAAGGGTTCGATAAAGTGGTTGGATTTTTAACAACTTCGTCAATATGCCCATAGTAGCCTGTTCGTTTAAGATCATGACTGATAACAGCTACTACGGCATTAATTTCTTCGTCTAATCTAGACTTTGCAAGTAAGCTTGAGTTTAACGCGATACCATGTCCCACTAAGGATGCCATTGCTGTGATGGAAGCGAGTCCTAGAGCCATAGAAATCATCAACTCGACCAAACTATTGCCATGGTGTTTTATGGGCGAAACTAACATGACTCGTATCCCCCGAAACTAAAATCAACTGCACAAATTCTAACTCGTCCCATGTTACTCAAAATCAATTTAAGTTGTTTATCTCCATCAGTGAAAATCACTGAACCAGCATGTCCGATAGCCAAGCCTCTGTTTGCATCAAACACGGCAACACTGTCTACTCCGAATCTAACATTGTCGATACTGACAAATCGATAGTCAGCAAAATCCACCTTGTATTCCACCCCGTTAATGGTGCACTCATTGGCGACAGTACAATCACAGACACCAGTGTCACTCAGTGCAGCACACCAGTTATTACCTGAGTGGATCGCAACCGATACGTCTATACTTTGGGTTATTGCAGCAACTCGAGCTTGTTGGAAAGCAAAATAACTACTTTCGACAGCCCCTTTTAATTGCATGTTTTTTTGTATTGAGTTAATTGCTGGGGAGCCAATCGACACCACAAGTACAAGAATTGAGATGGTAATGAGCAACTCTAGAAGTGTTAAACCAGAAAGGTTATGCATATTAGTATCCTTACTTAGCGCCAATTTGAAATTGACCTATAATCTAATCCCTTACACAAAATATAGTTCAGTTTAGTTAAAACGCATAAAAAGGAATGAATATGCCGCTACAAAACAAGGAAAATAACAGTCAAAATCACTTTGAATTCTGCACACAACTCGGAATGACACTACTTGAACTTATGGTGGTTGTAATAATAATAGGGGTGTTGGCGACACTCATATTTCCATCTTTTGAACAACAAATATTGGCAGCAAGACGAGGGGATGGTATCACCCAATTACTGCGACTAAAAATACAACAAGAAGCCTTCCGTATAGAAAATAGTAGCTATGCAGAAACTGCACAGCTTGGTCTACCAGTTAGTGAATATTATGCTTTTATTGTAACTAACGTATCAGCCACAACTTATACCATTACCGCCAAGGCAAAGGGCAGTCAATTGGACGATGTAAAATGTTTAACTATGCAGATAAATCAATCTCTAAATAAAACCCCAGCTCATTGTTTTTTATAAGTGTTATTCCTAAATCACCTGAAATGTGTTTTTTAGTTGGCTTGGGGGGTCATCAAGCTTTTTTCTTAATTTCCCAGTATGGTATGGTTTTGCTTAATTTAAATCACTAGGTTGCAGTATGCCAAACAAAGGCTTGTTTTACGTTTTCTTGATTGGGATTGTTCTAATTTGTATTGGTTGTAATACAACTTTAAATAACAGCGTATCTCCCCCCCAAATTATTAGCCATGCAGTTCCTGATTTCAGTGGTGATCTTCCTATTTCACCGCGTGTTATTAAAGGCCAATTAGACAATGGTATCAATTATCTAATTAGGCAAAATAACACTCCAGAGAAACGTGCTGAAATACGTTTAATTGTTAAAGCGGGATCTATTTTAGAAGACGAAAATCAACAAGGATTCGCCCATTTTGTAGAACACATGGCCTTTAATGGTACAGAAGACTTCGAGAAACAAGAAATAGTTGAGTATGTAGAATCCATAGGTATGAAATTTGGAGCCCACCTTAATGCATATACAAGTTTTGATGAAACTGTATACAAACTACAACTCCCTAGTGACAAAGACAGCATCTTAGAAAAAGGTATACATATACTAGAAAATTGGGCTCACAAAATTAAATTCGATGGGCTAGAAATAGACAAAGAAAGAGGAGTCGTACTAGAAGAAATGCGGGCACGACAAGGTGCAGGCTGGCGCATATTCAATAAACAACTACCTATTATTTACCAAGGTTCTCAATATGCACTGCGGCTCCCCATAGGTAACAAAGAAATTCTTGAGCAGGGTAAACATCAAGATCTGCTGCGCTTTTACAAAGATTGGTATCGTCCAGAACTCATGTCGTTGGTCGCAGTAGGTGATTTTGATCCGCAGCAAATACAAAAATTATTTGAAAAATACTTTAGTTCGATTGAGGTAACCACCCAAGGTCAAAAACACAAACCTGTCTATAACATTCCAAATAACCCAACGCCTCTAGTCAGCATAGAGACGGATCCAGAGCTCACCAGAACGACAGTTGAAATTCAAATAAAACAAGATCTTGTAACGCCTGTCACCTACTCTCAATATTACCAAACATTAGTCGCGCAACTTTTTATCAATATGCTAAACGGCCGGTTTGGGGAGGCAACCCTTCTTCCTCAAGCTCCCGTAATTGGAGCCGGTAGTAGTTTCGGTGCCTTTAGAGCTGATAAAAGTGTGTTTACGCTTGCGGCAACGGCAAAACCGACAAAAAGTAAGGAAGTCGTCGCTTTTCTGTTAACCGAGTTAAACCGGATTATGAAACATGGATTTACCCAATCGGAACTTGATCGTTACAAACAAAGTTTATTGAGCAAACTAGATAATGCCGCTAAAGAAATCGATACCACCCAATCATCTAGATTGGCAAACGAGTACGTACGCCATTTTGTTAGAGGTGACAGCATTGCCGGGATCGATCATTATCTTGCGATAGGTGAAAATTTTCTGCCGCTAATCACATTAGATGAAGTCAATGCATTAGGGAAAACTTGGTTTACTCCCCATAATAGGATCATAAAAATATCAGCGCCTGAATCAGACAAATCCAGCCTCCCCACTAAAGTTGAGCTACTTACTTTGATAGAGCATGTGACTCAGCAACAAGTTACTGCTTATCAAGATAGCCAGGTTATACAGCAACTGATGTCTGAAAAGCCCGAAGCTGGCTCGATAATAAGTAAAGTCTACGACGACAAGCTTGATAGCCATGTTTGGATCTTAAGTAACGGTGCGAAGGTAGTATTAAAACAAACAGACTTTAAACAGGATGAGATCCAGTTTGCGGCAAGGGCCAAAGGCGGATATTCACTACTAGAGCCACAGATGATGTTTAAAACTATCATGGCTGCAAATATTGTCGAAATGTCGGGCATAGCGAATTACCCCCTAGCAGACATAGCCAAGTTTTCAAAAGGTAAACAGTTTTGGGTAAGAACAACAATAAATAATGACAATCAATCCATTAGTGGCGGCAGTTCAGTCAAAGACATTGAACACTTTATGCAAATGTTACATTTAAAGTTTGTTGCGCCGCGCAAAGATAAAGCTGCATTTGACTCATACATATCTCGAGTAGAATCATCCATCCATGATAGATTTAACAGCCCCCAAGGTGTTTTTTCAGAAACAATAAGATTACTGCAATACAGTCAAAATCCAAGATCTATAAAATTTGATGCCGATATTGTCAAAAACCAAGATTTGGATAAATCCTATCGTTTTTACCAACAACGTTTTTCAAATGCGGCCAATTTTAATTTTATATTTGTGGGTAATATCAACTTACAACAAATGGAAAAATTGTTAAGCCGCTACATTGCAAGTCTTCCCAGCGATTCTAAAAATGAACAGCGGATATTGCATGACAACCTAAGAACAAAAGGAAAATTAACAGTAAAAGTCGAAAAAGGCTTAGTTCCAAAAGCGACTGTACGACTTAACTTTTATGGTGATTCACCTTGGTCACATAAGAGCCAAATGCATTTAAATGCCTTAGAATATGTACTAGGTAGTATTTTACGGGAACGTATCAGAGAAGAAAAAAGTGGCGTATATGGCATTAACGTTAAAAGCGCGTTTTCAAGATTACATAATCAATATTCCACCAATATATCTTTTAGCTGCGACCCCATAAGAGTAGAAGAACTAGTAGCTGAGATACATAAGGTAATAAACTCACTAAAAGTCAATCAGACTGAAGACAAGTATGTAGATAACTACATCGCACAAAAGTTAAAAAGCAGAGAAGTAAAATTAACAACCAACTCTTTTTGGAAACATTACTTACAATGGGATGCCGAAGATGATTACCAACAACTCGGCTTAAATGAGTTTGTTTCCTTAGTAGAGAGTATCGATAAGTTGGTCGTCAAAGATGCAGCCAATAGCTATCTCAATATCGAAGATAGTTTAACAGCCATACTGCTTCCGAATTCATCTAAAGCTAGTGCAGAATAAACGAGTGATATTACGAAGATATATTCTTAATCCGCAACTCTTTAGGTACGGCGAATTCGATATTTTCTTCTCGGCCGGCTCTTTCAATGGCAGCCGAAGCCCCCCACTCTATTAAGCGATTTACTACTCCTTGTACCAATATCTCTGGTGCAGATGCGCCAGCTGTGACACCAATATTTTTTGCGTTTTTAAGCCATGATTGCTGAATACAGTTTGCGTCTGCAATTAAATAAGCGGTGGCACCAATTTTTTCAGCTAATTCTCTAAGTCGATTAGAGTTGGAACTATTTTGTGCGCCTACAACTAACAATAAATCACAATCAGAAGACAATTCTCTGACTGAGTCTTGGCGATTTTGGGTGGCGTAACAAATATCGTCTTTACGGGGCCCCTCGATAGCAGGAAATTGTAGTCTTAATGCATCAATTACATCAGCAGTATCATCTACCGATAAGGTTGTCTGGCTACAATAATAAAGTTGAGACGGGTCTTTAACTGCCAACGATGCCACATCTTCAACTGATTCCACCAAATAAATACCACCCTTAGCATTATCGTATTGCCCCATAGTCCCCTCCACCTCAGGGTGACCATGATGTCCAATTAAAATACATTCAGTACCTTTCTTACTGGCACGCATCACTTCCATATGAACTTTAGTGACTAATGGACAGGTAGCATCAAAAACCTTTAAACCACGGGAGTCAGCTTCCGTTCGCACAGCTTGAGATACACCATGAGCAGAAAAAATAACTATGCTGTCATCAGGTACTTCTGATAATTCATCTACAAATACTGCCCCGCGCTCTTTGAGCCCGTCTACTACAAATTTATTATGCACCACCTCATGACGCACAAAAATAGGAGCTGGAAACATTTCCAAAGCGCGCTCAACAATAATAATCGCACGGTCAACTCCGGCACAAAAACCTCGTGGATTAGCAAGATGAATCTGCATATTTCTTCCTTTCAACCAATCTAGTTAACTGACAGTATTTCTACGTCAAATGTAATCACTTGTCCTGCTAATGGATGATTAAAATCTACTGTCACCGAATCCCCCGTTACTTCGCGCACTATGCCAGGTAATTCTGTGCCATCAGGTTGAGTAAACGCGATAATCATGCCCTCTTCGGCAGGGGTTTCTGCATTAAATTTACTACGTTCAAGATGGTGCAAATTATCAGGATTTGGCATACCAAATGCTTCATCAGGTTCTAATGTAAATGACTTTTTGTCACCTGTTTGCAAACCTAATAAACAATCTTCAAAACTGAGGGTAAGACTGCCATCACCCATTACTAACTTAGCTGGTTTGTTATTCACTCTAGTACTGTCCGCGGCAGAACCATCAGCTAACTTCAAATCAAAGTGTAATACCACTTCACTACCTTGCTTTATCAGTTTGCTTTCGCTTTGCTCTAACTCAGGCATGTTTTTCCTCTTTATTTTTAAACATATCGACTATCAACAAAACCGCACCTATACATATGGCACTGTCTGCCACGTTAAATGCTGGCCAATACCAATCTTGATAATACAACACTAAAAAATCAATTACGTAACCATGGACTAATCGATCAAAGGCATTGCCAATGGCACCGCCTATGATAAGGCTAAAAGCCACGGGTAAAATCACCTGTTTTGTGGTGGTTTGTTTTAACCACCACAACACCAAAGCACTCACCACAAAGGCAATAACTGTAAAAAACCAGCGCTGCCAGCCACCAGCATCATGTAAAAAACTAAATGCAGCGCCATAGTTATATACATGAGTAAGATTAAAAAACGGCAATATTTGGATAGCTTGATAGAGTTCAATATTCTCTAGCACTAAAGCTTTAGTGTATTGATCTGCCGCTAAGACCAATACAGACAACCATAAAAATCGCCATCCTGTTTGCGTAAATAGTTTAAGCATAGGCGCGTTTCTCGCCCTCACCTTCAACATTATCCACACAACGATCGCAGAGCTCTGGATGAGCAGCATGATTACCTATATCTTCACGGTGATGCCAACAGCGACTACATTTTTGCGCGCTTGAAACCGACACAAGCACCGACAACCCAGGCACTTCCGTCTTAACAGCATCTGCTGGTACATCATTGCTTTCAATCACTTTAGCCGCAGAAGTGATCAACACAAAGCGCAACTCATCTTCAAGTTTGCTAAGTAAGTTAAACAAATCATTGTTAACGTATAAGGTAACTTCTGCTTGCAGCGAACCTTTGATTTTGCCGTCTTTACGGGTTATTTCAATACAGCGATTTACTTCATTTTTAACCGCTAATATTTGTTGCCAAAAATCGTTGTTAAAATCACCAGATAAATTTACTTCACCTAAACCGTCATACCATTTACCGGTAAAAACAAATTCATCCTGTTGCCAAGGCATTTCTTGCCATAATTCTTGAGCGGTAAAACTCGTAATTGGTGCCATCCAGCGAACTAATGCTTCAATAATATGATACAGCGCACTTTGACAAGAGCGTCGAGCATGGCTTTCACCTTTTGCGGTATATTGTCTGTCTTTGATGATATCCAGATAAAAACTACCCAACTCAATAGAGCAGAACTGCATTAATTTTTGCGACACAACCAACATATCGTATTTTTCATAGGCGTCGATGATTTCTTGTTGGATACTACTAGCCCGTCCTACAACCCATTTATCTAGTTCCACCATATCGTCGATGGCAACCAGATCTTTACTAGGATCAAAACCATTAAGATTGGCTAATAAAAAGCGCGAAGTATTACGAATGCGTCGATACGCATCAGCAGAACGATTAAGTATTTCATCCGATACAGCTATCTCACTACGATAGTCAGTAGATGCCACCCATAGACGTAAAATGTCTGCGCCTAATTTTCCAGTAACTTGCTGAGGGGCGATAGTATTACCCAAAGATTTTGACATCTTTTTGCCGTCACCATCTACGGTAAAACCGTGGGTCAGAACTTGTTTGTAAGGTGCATGGCCGGTTGTGGCAACTGAAGTCATTAAAGACGACATAAACCATCCACGATGTTGGTCAGAACCTTCTAAGTACAAGTCAGCTGACGCAGGAATATCATCACGTTGGTCTACGACAAAATAGTGCGTTACACCTGAGTCAAACCATACATCCAAGGTATCGGGCACTTTGACAAAGGTTTCGGCATCTTCGCCTAATAGTGATTCTGGTTCCACATCCCACCAAGCTTGAATGCCTTTTTGTTCCACCAGCTCGGCTACTTGCTCCAATAATTCATCGGTGCGTGGATGCAATTCACCGGTATCTTTATGTACAAAAAGTGCAATAGGAACGCCCCAAGTGCGCTGACGGGAAATACACCAATCAGGTCGTCCGGCAACCATAGTTTCAATGCGACTTTCGCCCCATTCAGGGATCCACTGGGTATTATGAATTTCTTTTATCGACGCTTCACGTAAGCCATTTTTATCCATACTGATAAACCACTGCGGCGTAGCACGGAAGATAAGAGGCGTTTTATGTCTCCAGCAATGAGGGTAGCTATGGTTATAGGCATGGTGATGTAATAAAGCGCCATGCTCTTTTAATACTTCAACCACATGGTCATTGGCTTTAAATACGTGTTCACCAGCAAACAACTCGGTGCCTTCTAAAAACACACCATTTGCGCCAACAGGATTAGCAACTTCCAAGTTGTAGTTTTTGCCTACATTAAAATCGTCGACACCATGACCTGGAGCAGTATGCACACAACCAGTACCGGCATCGGTAGTGACATGATCACCTAAAATTAACGGTACTTGTGTATCGTAAAAAGCATGATGTAATGCTTGATTTTCTAAATCTTGGCCTTTACACACACCTAAGGTTTGATAATCTTCAAAGCCAAAACGCTGCATACACTCGTCTATCAACTCGGTCGCTAGAACTAAACATTCTTGACCTTTCTCGCTGCGCACTTGTACCAAACTATATTCAAGTGTGGGATGCACACAGACCGCACGATTAGCGGGTAAGGTCCAAGGTGTAGTTGTCCAAATAGCAACAGATATATCATTTGTAGTGGTAGCAGAAAAACATGCAGCAAACGCAGCTGCGTCCACGACCTTAAAACGCACATCGATTGAGGGAGAATTTTTGTCTTGATATTCCACTTCGGCTTCCGCCAAAGCTGAACCACAGTCTGTACACCAATGTACTGGTTTAAAGCCTTTTTCAAGATGTCCTGAACGCACTACAAGACCGAATTCACGAATAATATTGGCTTCTGATTTAAAATCCATTGTTTTGTATGGATTATCCCATTCACCCAAAATACCTAAACGGATAAAATCGGCTTTTTGACCAACAATTTGTTTCTCGGCATAGTCTCGGCACTTTTGCCTAAATTCAGCAGCAGTGACTTTTTTACCTGGTTTACCGACTTTTTTCTCGACCATTAATTCAATTGGCAGACCGTGACAATCCCAGCCTGGGATGTAGGGCGCGTCAAAATCAGATAAGGTTTTAGACTTAACAATAATGTCTTTAAGAATTTTATTAACCGCATGACCAATATGAATATCACCATTTGCATAAGGAGGGCCATCATGCAAAATAAAAGGCGTATGGCCTTTTTTGGCTTCACGAATTTTCTGATAGAGCTTTTTCTGTGTCCACTGCTCAAGCATTTTTGGCTCACGTTGAGCTAAGCTGCCACGCATGGGGAACTCGGTTTCAGGCAAATTCAAGGTATGTTTATAATCACTCATTGCTGGTTAAATCCAAATTGGTCAATTGTTACAGTAAAATATTAAGAGGCGCTTAGCAGTGTTTTTGCCACTAACGCATCTTTTTGTATTTGTTGATGAAGTAACTCAAAAGAGTCGAACTTCATTTCCTCTCTGATTTTACTTACTAAGGCCACAGAAATAAATTGGCCATATAAATCATCATTAAAATCAAACAGATGTACTTCTAATTGTGAACGCTGACCGTTCACTGTAGGCCGATGGCCAATATTCGCCACGCCTGGATAACGTCTATCAGCCACTGTAACTGTGACGGCAAATACCCCATTTACTGGAGCCTTACAGCGTTTTAATAAAACATTAGCAGTAGGGAAACCAATAGTTCTGCCTCTCTTATCGCCATGTAAAACTTTGCCAGCTATGGTAAAGGGGCGACCTAACATCTGCTGGGCAAGGTCAAAATCATTATTGCTTAGTGCATCACGAACTGCAGTTGAGCTAATGCGACATTCTTCGAGGCGAAAACTCTGGGTGCTGACCACGTCAAATTGACATTTTTCGCCTTCTTCTACAAGGGTAGCAAAATCACCAACTCTCCCTTTACCAAAACGAAAATCATCGCCTACGACCAAAAATTTAATACCTAGTTTATCGACTAACAATCCTTCAATAAAATCAGTGGCACTAAAAGCAGCAAAATGTCGGTCAAATTTCACGCACAACAAACGATCAACACCTAAGGCTTTCAATTGCGTATATTTATCACGAAGTAAACTTAATCGAGCAGGTGCCAGCTCAGGGGTAAACAACTCTTCAGGTTGTGGTTCAAACACCATCACAGTAGAAGGCAGCCCCAATTTTTTAGCTTTTTCAATGACTTGGCTTAGTACAGCTTGATGCCCTAAATGCACCCCGTCAAACTTGCCTATTGTTAATACACAGCCGCGATGTTTGTCACGAATATTATGTAGGCCACGGATCAGTTCCACATCACTCTCTTTAAGCTCAAAGGCTTGCTTTAAAAGCCCAAAGGCTCATTAAAAATCAATCAAAGGCGCGGATTATAACTGACTATAGGACGATTGAAAGCAGTAACCTTAAGGAAAGTGCATTTTTAAGCTAAGGCACGCCTTATTAGCATTAGGAGCTATTATTTTGTGACAACCTTCGATGCTGAAAAAGTCCTTTTTCTAACGCCCAATACTAAAAGACTCATAGCAAAAACGGCTGCCCCAATTACAATTAGTTTTGCTAACTCAAAAATTTTATCTATTAACGTAAAATCAACCCAAGAGGCGGATATTGGGTTAAGCAATAAAAATAACTATACCCATCAAGGCACTAGAAACCACAATTTTAATAATTAGATTAATTGTCTGTGTTGAGGCAATGTAAACCCCTCGCTTGTGCAAAGTACCGTAGAGTAATAAAGCATTCATTAAGGCTGAAAGAGAGGTTGCCATGGCCAAACCTACATAATCAAATGGCCAAACTAAAATCAAGTTAAACAGCATATTTGCCGCCATACACCAAATCCCGAATTTAACTGGAGTCTTGATGTCTTGCTTTGAGTAAAAGCCAGGCGCTAACACTTTAACTAACATGAAACTCAATAAACCAAATGAGTATGCCATCAAACTGTGAGAGGCATATATTGCATCTTGAGGGGTAAATTCACCGCGCTGAAATATGGTCAATAACATAGGCTCTGCCAGCATAAACATGCCTGTTGCAGCGGGAATACCCAAGAAACAAACCATTTTCACAGCCCAGTCGATATTAGCGCTAAACGCCTTGTCATCCTTAGATACATGATTGTGCGACAAGGTTGGCAGAATAACGGTCGCTATAGCTATGCCAAATAATCCCAGCGGAAATTCTAATAAACGGTCAGAATAATACAGCCATGCTATCGAGCCTGTCCCTAGAAAACTGGCGATAACAGTATCAAACAACAAATTAAGTTGCCCCACAGAAACACCAAAAAGCGCGGGGATAATCAAGGTACGCACTTTGACAATATCAGGGTCCGACCATCCCCATTTGGGTTTAACTAACAATCCAGCTTTGAATAAAAATGGTAATAAGAAAAGTAACTGAAAAAGCCCACCTAAAAAAACACCCCAGGCTAAGGCGAAAGCCGGTTCGTCAAACCTTGGTGCAAGATATATTGCGCAACTTATGATGGCGACATTCAGCAGTACTGGAGTAAAAGCGGCTACAGCAAACTTATTCAAAGTATTCAGGATGGCACCGGCTAAACCGGTTAAAGAGACAAATAACAAATAGGGAAAGGTTATTTTTAGCATTAATGACGTCAGTTCAAATTTTTCGCCGCTAGGTTGATCGTTTATATAATCTACAAACCAGCCCATACCAAAAAGTGCTGCCAATATTGGCGAGCCGACTACCCCAACTATGGTCACTATTGTGACTATGAAACCTAAGGTGCCACTGACTTTGGCAATAAATTGCTTTAAGTGCTGTTCGTCACCTTCATGCTTAACATCAGCTAAAACAGGTATAAATGCTTGAGCAAAAGCCCCTTCTGCAAATAGACGTCGCAAAAAGTTAGGAATTTTATTGGCTAAGAAAAACACATCCGCATTGGCACCTGCGCCCATTAAGTTAGCAATAACGGCATCCCTTACCAATCCCAAAATGCGTGAGATAAATGTCATGGAGCTGACAATCATGCCTGATTTAAATAACTTACCTGACACCCATTTATCCCTAACCGACAAAAGCGCTATTATGCGCGAACAGCAGACAAATAGTCTAATAATTCAATCATGCTTAGAACAACTAATTTATGTCCGCAAAGCGACTTGAATTAATGAAACTAAAAACAATCCATTATTTGCTTACTAAATCCACATTATTGATTGACATAAACAGACTTGATCTTCATAATCCGCACCCTTGAATTTTGACTAGAATTTTTTTGGGAGTTCCAACTTGGCTAACATCAAGTCTGCTAAGAAACGTGCTATACAAGCGGAGAAGCGTCGTCAACACAACGCTAGCCGTCGCTCTATGACACGTACATCTTTGAAAAAAGTACTTTCTGCTATCGCCTCTGGTGATAAAGAAGCTGCTCAAGCTGCATACACTGCAGCAACACCTCTACTTGACCGTATGGCAACGAAAGGTTTGATACATAAAAATAAGGCAGCTCGTCATAAGAGCCGTCTTGCAGCACAAATTAAAGCTTTAGCTTAAATTTGTACTGATTCAAAAAAAGCGCCGGTGGCGCTTTTTTTATATCTAAAAATTGAGTCAATACCATTCCATCTTAATTACTTCCCTCTGTGTTCTCTGTGATGAATTAGCGCTAAAAGCAAAAAATATTGAACCACGGAGGACACAGAGAGCACAGAGGAAAAGAAAGTTAAAACCAGTTAAGTGAATGATTAAGCATTTAACTCACTTTTATCTTAACAATCTAATCGCTTTTCTCTGTGTAGCGAAACGCTCTGTG
>NZ_BAEO01000016.1 GCF_000314995.1 Paraglaciecola arctica BSs20135
CTTGATACTCATTGAGCCTCCCCAATCAGCATAACTTTCGGCTACTCTGATTGGTGACAAAACCGAACGGAGAAGCTCAATGAACTTTTATACTAATACACATCCATACTATTGTGGAATTGATTTACACGCTCGCCTACTTTATGTCTGCATTATTGACGAACACGGTGAGGTACTCGTACATAAAAAAATAAAAGATTCACCAGAACAACTACTTTCTTTGCTACAACCTTATTTGGGTAATATTGTTGTTGGCGTCGAATGTATGCACTGCTGGTACTGGGTTAGCGACTTTTGCCAATTACACAATATTGATTTTGTGCTCGGCCATGCCTTGTATATGAAGGCCATACATGGCGGTAAAACCAAGAATGACAAAATTGATTCATTTAAAATTGCCAAATTATTACGCGGAGGCAATTTCCCCTTGGCATATAACTACCCTAATGAATTACGCGCGACTCGTGATTTACTCCGCAGACGTACCAAGTTAGTGCGCTTTGGGGCGGATTTAAAAGCACATGTCACCAACACCGTTAGCCAATATAATTATCGTCCTCATACTCTTAATTTACGTTATCAACCCGCTCGTGAACAAATGCGTGAGGTGTTTTCTGAACCCTCTGTACAACGTAATGTTGATATCGACTTAACCATGGTAGGCCATATCGAAACTGAACTACGCAAAGTCGAATGGTTCATTGAAAAACAAGCCAAGCAGCATAATGCCAGAGATTATTATTTGCTCAAATCCATCGCTGGTGTCGGGCAAATACTCGCCCTCACTATCTTGTATGAAATCGGCGATATTCAACGTTTTGACTCTGTGCAGAAGTTTGCATCGTATTCTCGACTCGTAAAATGCAAAACTGAATCAGCAGGTAAAACATATGGTACCCAAGGAAACAAAATTGGTAACGCTCACCTAAAATGGGCCTTCTCTGAAATGGCCGTGCTCTATCTTAGAGGTAACGATAAAGCGAAAGCTTACCTCAACAAACTACAAAAACGCATGAGTAAAGCAAAAGCGCTTTCAGCGCTCGCCCACAAACTTGGCCGATGTGTCTACTTCATGTTAAAACGACAAAAGGCATTTGATGAAAGTCGATTTCTAGCAGGTTAGTCACGTCATTCGGTGAGCTGAATGTCTAACTAGGGCCTCAGGCAGAGCATTTATAAACGGTAGTGAATTTATCACTGGCTAAACAAGCCCTTGATATCCTTTATATGCCACCGCCAGGCAACTACATTGCTTGATTAGACACCGAATGGGCGTGCATCAATACTCTGAGCTAAATCGTTTACACCTAGCCTGAGCCTGCAACTAACTGGTGGATTTATCCAACCCTATTCTTGAATAGTGCCAGTGCTGGGTTAACCGATGAATGTCTAGTGCCCCTGTTGTCATCACGGATGGTGAAATAACAGGCTGTGATGAGATCACATAAGAGAGCCTCTATATGTGTTTGCTGTAAGCGATGACTTAACAGCCAATATGACAGATG
>NZ_BAEO01000015.1 GCF_000314995.1 Paraglaciecola arctica BSs20135
TGGGCACATTCGAACCAGTCAGCTCAAACTCATCAATCCAATAATAATTCTCTTTTACCAGCTTTTCCTCTGTGCTCTCTTTGTCCTCTGTGGTTCAAATTCTCTTGCTTTTCACTCAGTTTAAAAGACTACAGAAATAACGGGTACTGGCACAATACCGACGATCAAATTTGATTGTGCTCAGATACTTAAGATTTTCAGATCAAATACAAGTTAGTACCTACAAAAATCTATAAAATTTGTAGCCGCTGAACGATATTAGCTTCTTTATTTGCCCCTAACGTTTGCTCAGACGTCACTTTATGCACCTTGATATCAACGCCATGATTAAACTGTATAAAGGCTTTTATTGCTGGCTGTAATACCTCAACAAATTCGTCAACCTTGGCGGTTTCGAGATGCAAGTTTTGGATATGAAATATCTGGGTTTTGCGGTCTATTTTAGTATCCATACGCCCTACAAATTCCGTGCCCCATAACAGTGGTAGGCTGAAATAGCCGTATTGACGTTTTGTAGGTGGTACATAACATTCAATTTGGTAATCAAACCCAAATACTTCAGACAGTCGCTTACGCTGGATCACTGCATTGTCAAAAGGTGACAGGATGTTAACCAGATTGCGATTAACCGACTGTTTAAGTAAATCAGTGATATTTGGCAGCGCATAATAGGTTTGGTCGCCTAAGGTCACTTGCTGCAACTCATTGTTCTCAAGCATTCCCTGACAAGTTCGAGTGATATTATTTTTTAGACCTTTACGCAAGTAACTAATTTGCTGGGCGTTAGCAAAGCCGTGGGCTCGTATGTAGGAGCAAATCAAGTGACGTTCGAATTCGTTGGTACTAGGAACAGTTGTATCTATGCCTGCGGGTAACACTCGTTCAGTTAGGTCATAAACCTTTTGAAACCCGCGCCTTTCAACTACCATCAACTCCCCTTCTATAAAGAGTTGTTCTAAGGCAACTTTATCTGGCTTCCAATCCCACCAACCGCTGCCCTTCTTTGTATTGTCGCGTTCAAAGTCTTTTGCCCTTAATGGGCCTTCTTGCTGAATTCTTTGTAACACACGTTTTTCAGCAATGGGGTTTTTCTCCCACCAGTGTTTTTCACCTGCCGCAATAGCGTGTTTTTTAGGTAGTGAAAAACGGTAATCTTGTATAGGTAAATATGCGGCGGCATGGGACCAGTATTCAAATATTTGTTTTTGGGCAATAAGTTGCTCAATAAAATCAGGCTGGTAATTTTTTACGCGACTCCACAAACAATGATGATGGGCCCGCTGAATAACAGAAATAGAATCTATTTGAATGTAACTAAGATGTTTAACGGCGGCATTTACGCCATTTACACCTTGTCCAAAGGCATTACTTTTATTTAGCCCTTGACTGACAAGGGCTAGTTTACTGGCTTGTTTTTGAGTTAACTCAAATAACGGTAAGATAACGATATTACCAAGGTAGAACTTCGCCATTTGAATGCAAAAACGTACCTGAGTTATTGATGTTCAACTCTTCAATACGCTGCATTAACCGCTCAACGGCTACAGCCGCAGAAATATCACCATTATTATTAACCATATCGGTTTGTACATAACCTGGATGTAATAAAGCGACGGCTACATCTTGCTCTTTTAGATCATGAGCCAAGGACACACCCGCTATATTCAACGCGGCTTTGGACATGCGATAACCATAACGACCGCCCGAACTATTATCGGTTACAGATCCCATGCGACTGGAGATCAAAGCTACTTTCGCTCCTTTAACCAGTTGTTTTCTCAGCATTTGAGTGACCAACAAGGGGCCCATGGCATTCACTCTAAACTGGTATTCAAGGGTTGTAGCTGACATATGTTCTAAACTTTCGTTGGCCAATACGCCTGCATTATTGATCAATAAATCAATTTTCAAATCCCCCAATGTAGACAGAACTCTCTCTAAACATTCAGGACTACTCACATCGACTTTAACAATCACTTTGGCGCTTGTTTGACTAAGCTCATCACTAGTATTGCGACAAAGGGCGATCACTTTGTCACCTTTGGCTAAATACTGTTTAACAAATTCCAATCCTATGCCACGATTGGCTCCAGTTATAACTACGGTTGCCATTAAATGTCCTTATGATTGATATTAAAGGGAGCGACTCGCTATTAATTTAGCTAAATCTTCTGGGGTGTCGATACCAATTGGTGGCGCAACTCTCGCTTCTTCAACATGGATTTTTTCGCCATGCCACAAAACGCGAAGTTGTTCTAGAGATTCAATCTGTTCTAAACCTGAAGGTGACATATTCACATATTGTTTAATAAAGCCGGCACGATAAGCATAAATACCAATATGCCTAAAGTAAAAATCGCCGATCTCATCAATAGTATCTGAATCAAGAAATCGCGCTCTATCATAGGGAATAGGCGAGCGTGAAAAATACATAGCATAACCTTGCTTATCCATCACTACCTTAACGGTATTGGGATTAAAGGCATCCTCTACATCGGTGATCCTAACTGCTAGTGTCGCCATTTCAGCTTGTTGGTGGTTGTGTAAATTCTCGGCCACTTGCAGGATGTTTTCAGCTGGGATAAAAGGTTCATCCCCCTGCACATTCACCACCAATTCATGCGACAACATATTTTGTAAATCGACGACTTCAGCCAAACGTTCTGTGCCTGATTCATGGTGTGCACCTGTCATACAATATTTGCCACCAAAGTCATCTACCGCTTTGGCAATTCTGACATCATCGGTTGCCACTAAAATATTGCTAGCCCCTGACTCTATGGCACGCTCATAGACATGTTGCACCATAGGTTTACCTTGTATTTCTACTAAAGGTTTACCGGGAAACCGACTAGACGCGTATCGTGCAGGAATAATGACACTAAATTGCATACTTTAATCTCTTCAATAGTCTTGGAAAACGCTTAGTATTAGCCGTTTTTTAACAGTTGTTCCATTTCATCGCTAGACACTTGTTTGGCTTCTGATTCCAATAAGACTGGAATATTTTCACGAATAGGATAAACCAAACGATCGAATTTACAGATGAGTTGTGACTGTTTATTTTGGTGTAACAATTTACCCTTGCAAACTGGGCAAGCTAAAATATCTAATAATTTTTTATCAAAGGCCATCATTTTCTCTTACTTTGTTTTTTATCTGCAGCCACTTGCTTCAATTTTTGCAAGAGTTGCGATTCGAATTGACTGGTTAAACTAGCACTGACGGGTAAATACCAACAATCATCATGTGCTATCTGGGTACATTTTACTGCATCTTTTTCCGTCATAATCACTGTCGAACTAGGAATATCATTCTCACTAAAAACATGGTGGTCGATAAAACTGATTTGGGTTTTTAGTTTTACTTGCTTTTTTTCTAACAGAGTAAAAAAGCGTTGCGGGTTACCTATTCCTGCGATTGCGGTAACAGGCGAGCTTAAACTGTTTATCGACAAACTTTTATTTGGGTGTTTAACGTTTATCAATTGACCCGCTTCCAGCGACATCAAATATTCACTATTTGTGACAGTGCCACCATTTAACACCAAAAAATCAACACTATCTAAACGCCATAAACCTTCTCGCAAAGGGCCTGCTGGTAATAAAAGTTTATTGCCACAACGCCTCTGGCCATCCATCACAACGATTTCGACATCTCTATTTAAAGCATAATGCTGTAAGCCGTCATCACAAATAATCACATCACATTTATGTTTATCAACCAGCTCCATTGCCCCTCTTGCGCGAATAGGATCAATCACCAAAGGGCAGTTAATATGGCGGCGCATTAATATGGCTTCATCACCCGCCACCTCTACTATACTGCTTTGTTCAACAGTCATAGGATAAATGGCATTTTTGCCACCATAACCTCGGCTTAACACGCCAGGGTGGTAACCTTTTTGCCTCAAGCGTTTAGCCAAATACACCACTAGGGGCGTTTTTCCATTACCACCGACACTGATGTTTCCCACCACAATCACAGGTATAGGAATATCAACTGAAGGCTTAATATATAGTCTAAACAAGCTTCTTCGCAACGCTGACAATAGCCAAAACAGCGCAGTTAATGGCAATAACAATATGATAATTGGCCAATGGTACCAACTCGGTGAATACCACATATTATCGATCCACTTCACTTGACCTCTGGCTCCTCACCAAATTGCATATTATACAATTGTGAATAAACGCCATTTTGTGCCAGTAAGCTTTGATGATTACCTTGCTCGATAATTTCTCCTGCCTCGATCACTAAAATGGTATCGGCGTTTTCAATAGTCGATAACCTATGTGCCACCACTATGCTAGTGCGATTTTGTTGCAGTTGTTCTAGTGCATCTTGGATTAAACGTTCTGATTCTGTATCTAAGGCTGAGGTGGCTTCGTCTAATATCAAGATGGGGGCATCTAATAATAAGGCTCTGGCAATGGCTAACCTTTGGCGCTGTCCGCCAGACAACATAAAGCCATTTTCACCTACTACTGTATCCAAACCGTCAGGGAGTTGTTGTAAAAACTCCATCACGTGAGCAGTTTCAGCAGCAGCCAGTATTTGTTCACGGCTAACTTTACCTTCAGAGCCATAAGCGATGTTGTTGGCAATAGTGTCATTAAATAACACTACATGTTGCGACACTAATGCAAACTGTCGGCGTAAGTCTTTTAGTGGGATATCTTTTAACAACAGATCGTCTAAAAGTATTTCGCCTGTTTGATTATCGTAGAACCGTGTTAGTAAACTTGAAATAGTTGATTTACCACTGCCAGAGCGGCCGACCAACGCAAATGTTTGTCCCGGTTTGACAGAAAACGAAATGTTTTTAAGTGCAGGCTCACTCTTAGTTGGGTAACTAAAAGTGACATTATTAAAGTCGATCTTTCCCTGTGCCCTACTAATATTATGAGTGCCTTTATCTTGTTCAACCTGTTGATCTAACACCGCGAAAATACTCACACAAGCAGCCATACCTTTTTGGAATTCGCTGTTTACTGTTGTTAGTTCTTTCAGGGGTTTTAATAACATGGTCATAAACACCACCACACTGACAAATACGCCTGGGGTTAACGAAGTAACTAAACCGGGAGTACTAGCAACATAAAGCACCACAGCCAAAGCAACCGAAGCAATGACTTGAATAGAGGAAACACTGAGAATTTTAGCAACAATTAACTTCATATTTTGTTGACGGTTGTGGTTGTTTTTATCAGCAAAAGACTTATTTTCTAAATCCTGTCCACCAAACATTAATACAACTTTGTGGCCTTTTAGCACTTGATCAACTGATGATGTTAAGCCTCCCATCGCATCTTGGATACGTTTACTAACTAATCTAAAACGTTTGCTGACCACAGAAACAATAACAGCGACTAATGGACCAATTAGGATAAAAATCAGTGACAATTGCCAAGATTTATAAAACATCGCAATTAATAACCCCATTACCAATGCCCCTTCACGGACAAGAATAATAAGTGCCTTACTTGACGCATTTGCAACCTGCTCGGTGTCATAAATCACTTTTGAAATTAACTGACCAGTACTGTTGTGATCATGAAACTCAACAGGAAGGTGAATATATCGGCCAAACAGTTGTTGCCGCATGCGCATTACAACATGGTTACCGATCCATGAAACCGAATAAGCTCCGAGAAAATTTAATATGCCCCTGAAAATAAAGATGGGCACAATAAAATAAGCGGCATAACGCAAATATTCATAATTGCCTTGCCCTAGGCTGTCATCGACTAGCGTTTCAAGCTGGGACAAAACCAATACATCAATTACCGAATAGCCAACCATGCCAATAATAGCCACAGTGAATGCGAGCTTAAAATCTTTAAGGTAAACGCGAAAACGTCTAAATATATTAGAGGTTTCTTGAGTGTCTAAATTTGTCTGCATGTTTATTAAATAACTGTTATCTGATGAAAGAGGAAAAACCTCGCTAGTGTAACTGTTAGGACGAAATTCCCCAACTATCAATAAGATAATTTGTATAAATAGCCTTTAATTGGCATACCAATATGGATAAATATCGTTTCTAAAGGTTTTAACTGTGATTGGTGCGGCAGAATTATACTCAACAAAAAATGAAATTTGACCAGAACGAGAGGTGGCAAACAACAATGGATTGTATCTCTGGTATCTATCTATGACTTCTTGTCTAGGAAAACGCCAACGATTCATAAAACCCTGACTAAATATCACATATTCAGGACTCACCCCATGAATGAAATCAATGGATGATGAGGTATTACTGCCATGATGTGGTGCCAGCAAAATATCCGTTTGTAACTGTTCTGGATGTAAATCAAGCAACTGCTTTTCGATACTTTGGTCAATATCTCCTGGTAATAAAATACTATGGTAGGTATCCGATACTTTGATAACACATGAACCATTGTTGTCGTTATATTTAAGTGCATTGTCTGGCCATAGCCCTTTAATGCTCAGCCCTTGCCAAACTATATCGAGACCTTGTTGACAATTATCTTGATTTGTCAAAACCTGAGTTACCTGAATTCCTTTAAGCAATTGCGGCAAACTTCCAGCATGATCGTTGTCACCATGGCTAATAAAGACTAAGTCGACTTTAGATAATCCCCTTGCCTGTAAAATAGGTAACAACACACTGTCGGCCATATTAAAGCCTGAAGGATAACTGGCGCCCACATCGTAAATAATAACGCGGTTATTTTTACTGATTAACACAGCCACACCCTGCCCTACATCGAGTATATCAATCTGCCAAGTATGAGTTTGTGGCGTTATTACATGACTTACTAGTGGCAGCAACAATATCCAAAGGTATTTTTTATTTAGCCAAAATGAAGGTAAACAACTACACAGAACAAATAGAAAGACCAAAAACCACACAGCAGGCGGTAAAGCAGGTAAGTTAAAATACGCAGCATCGAGTTTTAACGCAAAATCCAGAAACTTCAGGCCATAACTCACCATTAAGTTTGCTAGAAAAAACAACTCAAGTGCCCAATCAGGTTTAATCGCTAAGCAGATCACTGCCATTAAACAAAGTGGTACCAAGAGCATAGTTACTATGGGTACTGCGATTAAATTAACGACTGGCGAAACAATAGATATATAAGAAAACTGCCAAGCAACTAAAGGCAACATTAATACCGTCAAACATAACTGCACTTTAATCATCCCAGACAGTAATGCACGTAAGGAAAACCCACCTTTTTTGACTGGCCAGCGCCAAAATACAAAACCAATAATGATAACTGCAGAAAAACTTAGCCAAAAACTCAATCCAAATATGCTCAATGGGAAAAGAACTACAAACCCAGTAAGGCTCAACAGGATCAGGCTTTTTGCCCCTAGGTTTTTATTGCGCAGAAAAAACGTACTAAACAACAGCAACATCAACCATGCCCTAAGAGTTGGTAAACCAAATCCTGCCAGAGCGGAATATGTGAGGGTGCTAAAAAGTGTCAACAAGATTGCTATGTAATGTAAGTTAAGATAATGCAAAGAATAAAATCGACTAATCAGGCCTCCCCCCATCCATGCTATCAATACATAACTTAAACTCGCGACTAAAGCCAAATGTAGACCAGAGATCGCAATAAGATGAGCCACACCGGTTTTTTGAACTAAGTGCCAATCTTCAGGTTGCAACAATCCTCGATAACCAAAAGTTAATGCTGCAAGCCACGAACTATGGGGTAATTCGAAGGCTAACATCTGATTCAGCAACGACTGTCTAATGGTTTTTGCATCGTTAATCAGTTGATTATCCACATGTGGTTTGACGTATCCCGTTGCAATAATCCCTTCACTAAACAACCATTGTTGATAATTAAAACCGGCTTCATTAGCTAAACCATGAGGGGGTTTAACTTTCACCAACAGTTTAACTTGTTGACCCTGTTGTATTTTCCACGCGGGGTCTCGCCAACTCAGACGAAAGGTTTTAGAAAAAATCAGATGTTGGCCGTCAAGCTGTGTGACGTTAAGATTAAAACGAATATTTTGTTCAGCAATCACCAAACTGCTGACTTTGCCTATTATTTGTACTGGTTGACTTGTTTGTTCTGAAGAAAGTTGCAAATAGTATTGCCAATGCCCTACACTCGCCATCCAGAGTAAGCCAAGAAGAAAACAACCTAAGTGTTGATATTTTCTAATTATTAGGCAAGTACAAATTAGTAGTAAAATAGTGATAACGATGGAAGGCAGACTAGTCCACAATAAACTAGTGAACGCAGCTGCAATAAAACTGAAAAGTTTACTGTCCATAGTAACTGGTATATGCCATCCGTTGCTTCACGAAATTAAAGTATAGAGAACTATTCTGAAAAAGTTTATTAAGCGCTTTCTGCCGAGTCCCCAAAAAGTCAAAGATCAGAAAATCCTCTCTGTTTTTGGTACTTTGCTTCACGATCCTAATCTTTGGCATCTAAATAGACGTTCGGCGTCAGGGGCATTTGCTGTGGGTTTATTTTTCGCTTTTTGGCCTGTGCCTTTTCAAATGTGGTTAGCAGCAGCCATCGCAATACCACTTCGCGTTAACTTGCCATTGTCAGTGGCAACGGTTTGGATCACTAATCCTTTCACAATGCCGCCTATTTTTTACGGTGCCTATTTGGTAGGCACAACGGTAATGGGCTCTCCAGAAAGAAAATTTAGCTTTCAGTTGAATTGGGACTGGGTAGTACAAAGTATCGAAACAATAGGACCCGCGTTTTTGGTAGGTTGTCTAATTTGCTCGGTATTTTTTAGTGCCGTGGGATATTTTAGCTTAAATTATCTATGGCGATTATCAGTCAAAAAAGCATGGAAACAACGCATCCAGAATCGTTTCCCAAGAGCCTAAATATGCATTTTCAAAAAAACATCTGATTTCTTGAATAACCCCTATCGACTAAGGGTCGTTGCAGGTGTTTTCATTAGCTATTTGCTGTGGTTCGTTTGAGAATACAATATAGGCCATTGCTCCACCGTACATGTCGAACACAGCATGCAAAAGAATGGGAATAATAATTGAGTCCGTAAAAAGATAAATTAATGCCATAGTCGCTCCCACAATTGCTGTTCTTAATATATGAATTGCACCTTGGTAAATATGTGGCAAACCAAAAATAAGACTCGAAATGATAACTACAGCATAAGTAGGAAAATAATCCCCTAACACCAGCATTAGATAACCTCTAAACAAAATCTCTTCACAAATACCAGCTGAAATAGACAGACCCAAAATGAAATAACGAGCTTCTTTGGATGTGGAAGGTGTCATCCATTGAATATAAGCAAGTTGTTTTCTAATCGTCGGGTGGTTATCAGTGTTTTCATTCAGTTGTTTGAGTGACAATAAAAAATACCCGCAAAGCACTAACAATGCTGCTACACAAAGTAGATTGGCCAGCTCCCAATGCCACTGTAAGCCAATATCATTTAATGAAATTTCGGTTTGATTAAGCAGTACCATTAATACCAAGACTGGTAACCAAAGATACAACATCCAACTACGATACATAGCAACGAGCTTAGCTGGTTGTGCAACAACGCTTTGTTTTTCTTGTTCGTAGGTCAGATAGATGTATATGGGATTAAGAATAAAATAGCCCCATAGTAAATATTCTAGATATGCCATTTTTCTTCTCAATTTGTGACTTTAGATGTTGGAATAAGTGTAAAGGGAAAACACTTGTAAATTAATGGTATATCACTTTAAATATAGTAAACCAAAAGATTATAAAGTTTCCATTATGTTTAAAACTGAAACCTTGAATGCCTTTGCTCTTGTTGCAAAACATCGTAGTTTTACACTAGCAGCCAATGCTCAAGGCCAAACCCCCATGGCAATGAGCAAACAAGTTTCACAACTTGAAAAACGCTTGGCAGAACCGCTATTTGAGCGCAGTACCCGTAAGATTAGATTGACCCAATTTGGAGAAGAGTTTTTTATTAGAGTACAAAACATACTCGAACAACATGATGCTTTAGATCACTGGCTTGGATCACGAAAAGGAGAATTTTCCGGTACGCTTAATATTATTACTCAGTCAACACAAACTTACGATGAAACGGTTTTCCCTTGGCTAGCAGAATTTCACCACAGTTATCCAAATATTGAACTGGTTTTTGAAGTGCAAGAAAGCATTATAGATATTGATAAAAATCCCTATGATATTTATTGGGGAATAGATGAATACTTAGGTATAAAACATCCATCGCTAAAACGTCGTTCACTATGGAAAGCGCAATTAGGCATTTTTGCTTCCCCCGAGTACCTTGCTAAATATGGTACCCCTACTACACCCGATGAGTTAAAAAACCACCAAATGATTAGTCATCCACACAGTGATCCTAGCAATGCACTCATAATAAATAAGGTCGCCAATAGTAACCAACATGAGATGGAATTTGTAATCTTAGATGCACCAATGAAAACAGTTTCATGTCAATCTAAATTTGCAGTACAAGGATTAGGATTAATCAATGCTTTAGTCGATAATCATGATATTAAAGACTACCTCGCCAACCATCAATTGGTACCCATTTTGGAAAAATATTGGTATTCATCTGCTGAAATTTATATTTATTATCATCAAGTTAAACTTGAACAGCCCAAAGTTCGCGCTTTTATTGATTTTTTTCTGTCGAAAAGAGAATATTGGTAACCAACTAGTTATTTTTGAGGATAATTTCGCATAAAGTTAAACATCTTGTTTAACACAAATAGGATATCGACGAGCCATTTCATCTAATGACAGTTGGATGAGTTCACGTAGAACTTGCTGATCCACATCACTTAATTTATTGATGTATAAACAAGATTTACCTGTCTTATATTTACCAAGTTGCTGCATTTTTTCTTCAAACTCATTAAATCCCACCATAATATACAAAGCCAAGTTTTGCTTACGAGGTGAAAAACCTGTGCGCATAGATTGATGCGTTTTTTTATCTGCCGTTTGGTAGCTGTATGTGCCGTAACCGATAATACTCCCCCACAGTACAGCTTGCTGTTTTGTCACATCGGCAAATATATCTAATAATTCGAGGGCATCAGCTTTACGTTGTTTGTGTACTATTGTTTCAACAAAGTCCAATACACTATTTTGTGTGGGTTGTGTTTTGTTATCGACCATCAGCTTTCCTAAAAATGATGTAAAAGCGCTATAAAATAATAGCACTTTCATTTCTAAACTAACTTATTTTCAGCTAAAAAATTGCCTACTCATTATTATAAATTAGCACTCGTATTACTTATCCAAGTTAGCCATCGCAGCTTCAGGATAGCGCTCTCCAAATACCAAATCAGCAGGTATAAGTTGATTAATTTGCTCTAGCTCAACTGGCGATAAAGCGATTGTTATGGCCCCTGCATTCTCAATTAGGCGTTCGCTACTTCTGGTACCAGGAATAGGTACGTAATCTTCACCTTGGTGCAATATCCAAGCTAAGGCCAACTGTGCCGGAGTACAATATTTTGACTTAGCAAGCTGAATAATTTTATCCACTAAAACTAAATTGTGATGGAAATTATCCTCAGAAAATCGAGGATTATTGAGTCTCCAATCACCTTCATCTAGATCACTCCGACTTTTAATTGATCCAGTTAGAAAACCACGTCCAAGAGGGCTATAAGGTACAAGCCCAATGCCCAATCTTTTACATACGGGTAATATCTCGGTTTCAAGATGACGACTCCACAAGGAAAATTCACTTTGCAATGCAGATATGGGGTGTACCGCTGACGCCCTTTCAAGCGTCTTAACACCAGCTTCAGACAAACCTAAATATTTGATTTTCCCTTCCTTGACCAATTCTGCCATGGCACCCACGGTTTCCTCAATTGGCACAGCCGGATCCATACGATGTTGGTAATACAGGTCAATATGGTCAACACCTAAGCGTTGTAAACTCGCTTCACAAGCTTGCCTGACATATTCTGGCCGCCCATTAAAACCCAAAAAATCGCCTTCAGAATTACGCATGATCCCAAACTTTGTTGCCAAAACAATTTTATTACGATGCTGCGGATGTTTGGCAAAATATCGTCCTAATAACTCTTCATTAGTTTTAGGGCCATAAATATCAGAGGTATCCCAAAAGTTAACACCTGATCCAATGGCTTGCGACAAAGTATTAAAAGATTGAGTGTCGTCATGACGACCATAAAAATCTGACATGCCCATACATCCCAATCCAATACTTGAAACTTCTAAACCTTGAGTACCCAAAAAACGTGTTTTCATTATTTATCCTTAGTAAAAAACTAAAATATTCACACTATGAATAGTTGAATTTGCTTGGGATAAAATAATAGAACTAAGTTCCAAAAACCTATTAGAGTGTTTCTCCTTTATACTTGCCTATTCCTACAAATAACATCGTTTTAACTCAACCTAAAAAACCAGTCATGGCATACTCAGTATTCCACACATCATATGAGCTGACACTATATGAACTTTGATCAAAACTTAGCCACACTGGTTGACAAATTAACCCCCATTTCAGGCGTTCATACAACTGCAATTAAAAACCTAAGTTTAGTGAAAATTTATGATAAAATGCTAACGCGGGTTCCTGTTATATACACCCCTTGTATCTATATTGTGGTACAAGGAAGCAAATCGGCGCTGCTTGGTAGTGAGGTTTTTGTTTATGATGCACTTAACTATTTGGTGCTGTCAGTTCCATTGCCATTAGAATGCCAAATACATGAAGCAAGCGAAGAAAAACCCTATCTTGCGGTGAAAATTGATATTGATAAACTATTACTCAGTGAGTTAATAGTAGAAACATCTGCTTCACGGACAACTCAGTTAATCAAGGCAAATTCAGGAATTTTTGTATCGACCTTAAACCAAGATATACAATCCACCCTAGCTCGGTTATTGGCTTATTTAGACAATCAAAAACAAGCACAAATTTTGGGTAAACTGGCGCTAAAAGAACTGATGTTTCATGTCTTGAATGGAGCACAAGGAGACTTATTAAAAGCCTTTGTTTATCAGGACAGGCATAACTTCCAGATAGCCAAAGTAATTACATTGATCCAACATCAATATTCAGGAAACTTGGAAGTCGCTACTCTCGCCGCAAAAGCAAACATGAGTCAGTCGTCATTTTATACATACTTTAAAGCCGTCACTAGCACATCACCCATTCAATACATAAAAGCAATCCGATTACATGCAGCAAGAAGACACATTCTGTTTGATAACTTGTCGGCAAGCGACGCTGCATATAATGTCGGCTATTCCAGCCCATCTCAATTTAGTAGAGAATATCGGCGGTTTTTTGGTGTTAGACCATCTGTAGACGTACAACAAACTTCACCTCACTGATCAAATTCGCGCCATCTATTTTCGGGACTTGATATTCACCAATAGATAATTTATTTAGGTTGCACAACAATCAGGAAACCTCCCAGTTAAAACTGATTAACTCTGACTGTTACGCTCAACTTGGTGCAACACATTGGTTAAATTTAGCCATTTTTAAACTGCCATCTAACTCTTTGAAAATAAATACAACTTTTTATTTTAACCTCCATTTACAGCTATCACAAAACCTGTTTAAAAGTGACTAACTCCCCAATCTAGTACATATATTCAATCGTATAAAATACTTTGTTATACTGGCATGCAATTAGTGCAACAGACACTAATATTAAAATAACCAATTCCAAAAATTACAACACATTCATTTTAATAATTAACATTACTGGACACACATGAAAACATTAACAAAAAGCGCTTTAGTAATTGCAGTTCACGCAGCACTGCTTAGCCAAGCCTCTTTTGCACAAGTGGCTAAAGAAAGCGAGCGTGCCTTAGAATCTATTACAGTTACGGCTCAAAAACGCACCCAGAGTATTCAAGAAGTGCCTATTTCTATCGCCACACTAAATGGCGAACAATTTGAGAGCATATTTTCTGGCGGAGAAGACATTGTAGCCTTGGCAGTTCGAGTACCTGGCCTATATGCCGAAACATCTAACGGTCGCGTGGCTCCACGCTTTTATATTCGCGGACTGGGAAATACAGATTTTGATTTGGCAGCGTCGCAACCCGTTTCTATTGTGATGGACGATGTAGTCAAAGAAAACGTGATATTAAAAAGTTTTCCTTTGTTTGATATTGAACAAGTAGAAGTAATCCGCGGCCCACAAGGTACCCTATTTGGTCGTAACACCACAGCTGGTATTATCAAATTTGATTCAGTTAAACCTAGTGATGACTTTGACGCCTACGTTAAACTCGGTGTTGGAAATTTGGGCACTATTAATTTAGAAGGAGCCGTGGGTGGAAGCCTAGGTGAAGATCTTGCTGGACGTTTCTCTGTATTGTCACAAGACAGAGATGATTGGATTGACAATGCTTATACAGGTCAAAAAGATGTCATTGGCGGCTTCGATGAGAAAGCTTGGCGCGGTCAATTGGCCTATACGCCAACTGAAGATTTTTCAGCCTTATTAAGTGTACATGGTCGCGAACTTGACGGAACAGCTTCTGTTTTTCGCGCCAACATATTGTCTAAAGGTAGTAATGACCTAAACCAAAATTTTGACCGTGACGTAGTATATTACGACGGCGATATTGATGGCAATGGCGCTGACAATAATCCTCAAAAATATGAAAATTATGGTGCCTCTTTAAAGCTGGAGTTCGGCTTAGAAGATATGGATTTCACCAGTATCACTGCAATTGAAAATGCAGAAGGATCAAGCTTAGGTGATATAGATGGTGGTGTGACGTTAACTGAAGCAGCAGATATTAATGGCGACGGTACAACGGAGCTGACTTTTCCTGGCAACATTTCTTTTAGTGCTGTGACGCAAGATAACTTGGATGACTTGGAACAATTTACTCAAGAATTTCGCCTAGCCAGTGACACCACAGAGGCACTCAATTGGCAAGTTGGTGCCTTTTATTATGAGTCTTCTTTTAATGTGACCAGTATTGATGGTTTTTTTGGTGCCACCACAGTATTTCACGACAACACCACATGGGCAGTGTTCGGCCAAACATCTTATGACGTGAATGAAAAATTAAATATTACCGGTGGCCTGCGCTACACCAAAGACGACAAATCACTGGTTGTAGGTGAGCAAAATGTCAATGGTTTTGCTTTAGTCATAGGCGCTGCCTCAGTTCAAGATTATGCAGATATTAACGTCGATGACGGACAAGTTAGTTGGGAGTTAAGCGCCAACTATCGGATTGATAAAAATACATCTTTGTTTAGTCGGGTAGCCAATGGGTTCCGAGCGCAAACTATTCAGGGTCGTGATGTAGCATTTGAAGGGGCACCTTCAGTGGCTGAATCCGAAACTATCAATTCCTATGATGTGGGTACTAAAACAGACTTATTGGATAATACGCTGCGTCTGAATATTGCAGCTTTCTACTACGAAATTGACGATGTTCAATTTTCGGCCATAGGAGGTGGTGCCAATAACACCGCCCTGATCAACGCAGATAAAGGCGTAGGTTATGGTTTCGAAATAGACGCACAATATCTTGTCACCGACAACTTAACTTTAACCGCTGGTTACAGTTTCAACCATACCGAAATTAAGGATGATTCACTAACTGTTTTACCTTGTGGTGCAAACCCTAGTTTTAACTTCACTGGTAACTGTACAGTGATTGACCCAAGTACAGATGGATTTGCTGTATCTATTGATGGCAACCCATTCCCTCAAGCACCAGAAACTATATTCAACTTCACAGCACGTTACGCATTCCCAGTGGGCGACAATGCCGAAGTATCAATCTACACTGATTGGGCATTTCAAGGTAAAACCAATTTGTTTTTATATAGCTCACGTGAGTTTAAAACCAATGATAACTTTGAAGGCGGCTTAAGAATTGCCTATGAAAACTTTGAAGATGATTACAGCGTTGCCTTATTCGGACGTAACATAACAGACGAAGAAAACCTTAAAGGAGCGATAGATTTCAACAACTTAACCGGTATAGTAAATCAACCTAGAATTTTTGGGATTGAAGCTAAAGTTCGTTTTTATTAACAACTGATTGGTAATTATTACTATCAAAATGAAGGCGTCCTAGGACGCCTTTTTAATTCGATCTTTTAATAAATCATTGATTTATCCCATAATAAGTACATTCAGCCCATCACATTTTAGTAGATAATATCCTTGGTTTTTACAATACCGCACTAAATTAACAGCTAGTTAAATCAGCGATGCCAGTGCGGGTTATGATAAACTGCACGTATATCATCCCCTAAAACACTCAGATTTATTAGGCCCCCTTATGATCCCATGGACCCATTTAGACACCGCCCAAATCCCCAACGATGGCGGAGAAATGAAGCTTTCCCAGCGCGGTGATGAATTTTCTATAAAATTGCCCGGCAAACGTGGCGAACTCATGAATAGCCGTAATTATAATTCAGAAAAAACACTTTCCCAATTGGGTTGCGCTCATATTAAACCACACTTAGAAGCGCACATTTTAGTAGGAGGTTTAGGCATGGGATATACCTTGGCCGCTGCGCTAAAAGCAGTTAACAGTGGATCCCAAGTGACAGTTGCAGAATTGGTACCTGAAGTGGTGGAATGGAACAAAGGGCCCCTAGGTAATTGTGCAGGCAACCCACTGCAAGATCCCAGAACAAAAGTACACATTGGCGATGTCAAAGAATTATTGACCTCAAGACAACCCACATTTGATGCAATTTTGCTCGACGTTGATAACGGGCCTAAAGGGCTTACTCACTCCGATAATAATTGGATTTATTCTGAAGACGGACTAAAAGACATATACGACACACTTCAGCCTAATGGCATGCTGGCGATATGGTCTGCAGGTCCCGACTATTTATTTACCGTCCGCTTAAAAAAGATAGGCTTTAGGGTCGATACACGGAATGTGCAAGCTCGTCCTAAAAAAGGTAACCAACATACAATTTTTTTAGCCAAGAAACTTTAGAATCACCTAATATTTATAAGGCAACACATGTCATTTTTATCATTGCAGTTATCAGAGCCCATTCTAAAAGCCTTAACTGAATTAGGTTATACCCAACCGACCCCTATTCAAGAAAAAGCTATTCCGGTTATTATGTCGGGTAAAAACCTGATCGCAGCAGCACAAACCGGCACGGGTAAAACCGCCAGCTTTGTATTACCTATTCTGCAACTACTCAATACTGACCGTAAGCTAAGAGGTAAACGTGTGCGAGCCCTTATACTGGTCCCCACTAGAGAATTGGCGGTACAAGTTGAAAAAAGTATTGCCGCTTACGGCCAACATTTAGAATTGAATTCAATGGCGATGTACGGAGGCGTTGATTCCTCAGAACAAACACAACGTTTAATTTGGGGCATAGATATTCTTGTTGCTACGCCAGGTCGTCTGTTAGATATGGCAAATCAGCGAGCCTTACACTTTGATGAACTTGAGATTTTAGTATTAGATGAAGCCGATAGAATGCTAGATATGGGTTTTGTTGGTGACATTAATAAAATTATTGAACGCTTACCTGAACATCGTCAAAACTTATTATTTTCAGCGACTATTTCTGATGAAGTGCGCGCCCTAGCAAAACGTTCTATCAACAACCCAGTTGAGATCTCAATTAAACAAGATAAGTCCTCATCACCTAAAATTGAACAATGGTTAGTCACTGTTGATAAAGGCAATAAATCGGCATTATTAAGTCATCTCATTAAAGAACAGCAATGGGATCAAGCGCTAATTTTTATTGAAACTAAACAAGGCGCAGCTAAGTTAGTCAGCCAATTAGAAAAACGTGGTATTCCAACTGAAAGTATTCACGGTGATAGAACTCAAGGAATGCGAGAAAAGATATTAGCTGACTTTAAATCCGGTAAAATTAAATTTTTGGTCGCCACAGGGGTAGCTGCCCGTGGTCTTGATATTCAAAATTTATCACGAGTGGTTAATTATGATGTTCCCGATCAAGTTGAAGATTATATTCATCGAATTGGTAGAACAGGTCGAGCAGGAGCAACGGGAGAAGCCATTTCATTTGTAGCAAAAGACAACTTTAGAAATCTGTGTGCCATCGAAAGCCGTCTTGGCCATGTCATCACCAGAAAAACCTTCGCAGGGTTTGATGTTAAGAAGACAGTGCCAGACTCCATTCTAAATTACGTGCCTAAAAATAAACGTAATTAGGCTGTTAAAAATCAATACAGCACATTTATACTTTTTGTAATAACTAGAATCATTCAGTAGTTAAAAACAAGAAGAATTTGAACCACAGAGACCACAGAGGAAAAGCAGGTGAACAATAGAATTATTATAGGGTTAAGGAGCCACTACAGCTTTAATATCACCATTACCGCCCGTCAGGTTTGATTAGGATCCATTGACCAGAAGTTCTAAATAACTCTTTTTAGCAAAGCCGTAATTTTCTTTTCTCTGTGCTCTCTGTGGTGAAAAGTTGTGTCTATTTACTAGCTTCTGATTATAGACCATAGGTTAATGTCAAAAGTGGTCGAGCTTTGTTACTAGAAAATGCCAGATTGAGTTCGGATTAGTACATATATTTACCTATATTTTAATTTTTGAAGGCTTCGCGCCAGTCCTGATTTTCAGGCCCAATTAGTACTATTTTTTTGAAGGTTACTAGTCCAGTATTTCGGGCTCCTTTTTTAATTTCTACGTCCAGTACATAATGCGCACTTCTGCTATTCGCCGCAGGTCTTCTGTTTACTGCATGACTGCCACTTACTTCAATATTTCGTACGCTCCAGCGGGATTTTAAACGTTTACCGGCGAATAGATGGAAACGAGCATAGCTGTTGATCACTCCTACCTCAGTAAGATCCCAAAACTCGCTATTGATTAATGTTCCTAGTTGCATATTGATACCGGCACTGTAACGAGCTGTATTTGGCACCGTCTGCAGACGGTTTTGTTGATTGTTGTAATAACTCGCCCCCCATACATCAATTCCATCTTTTCGCCCTCTTGCACCTTCTGGGTAAAATTCGAATCCATTATCCTTTGCTGCTGCCCAAGCTAAATTCCCAGGCACTACAAACTCTTTCAGTTTGACCAAAGTTGTGGGTAACTTAGGAATTGGTTTTACGATCTTCTTCTGATGTTGAATAATTGTATTAGTTGGGCGTTCTAGTTCTGCATTTGCAGTTCCCACAAAAAGTAACAATAGGTAACTCGTCCATTTCATTTTGATTAAATTTTTCATTACTTTTCCTTAATGTCTGAAGGTGTTGTTTGTGTCACATACTGGCGCCACTGACTTAGTGCTAACTTATTACCTTTACTGCTGTATGCTGCCACTCGCCATTGGCTAGGAGACGCCATCACTTGTTCAGTGATCCAAGGAGGAGGATCGTAATATGCAACTCGTCCATCAATTAGTGCACTGAAGTTTTGATGACCTTCACTTTTGACTTCCAATTCATAAGTTTTAGCTGATGTATATTTAAGCCAACTAAAGCGAAGACTTGTTTTATTTTGGGGATCTAAAGTAGCTTGGAATAATGTAATAGATTTTTCTAAACCGGCATTCATTCTAGCTTGCAATACGTCATCATCTGTTGCTACGTAATAACGTAGTCGCGGCATTTCAAAGCCTGATACACCTCCATTAATACTTACCCCAACACCTGTGTCTGAATCACCTTCTTTGTCTCTTGTAGCTTCAACTCGTAAAATAACTTGATATGGACCAATGATTTGATTGGGGACTAATTGTGGATCAGGTCCTTTTAATGTGGTTTTGCCTGTTGGGGCAAGAAACACATCAAATCGCTGTAAAAGGGTATATCGTTTCTGTAATCCTCGCTGTTCCATTGGCAAATTAGCTTCTGGCACTAAATCAAATTCATTCGGCTCAGGATCACCAGGCAATACAATTTCCCAGCGCCCTTTTAAGCGCCCAGTACCGTTGTATGATATTTCTGCCAGGATCGCTGGCATCAGCTGTCCTTGAGAGGCTAGATGAACTGATGGTTTTCCTTGGTCGGTAACAAAGTAAGGATGTACCTGAGTTAGCGAAAAAGGTACCCGAGCACCACCATTGCTCATTCGGCAAGTCACCGCTATATACTGCGTTGAACCAGCTGATTCAAATTTACGCACGTAAAAAAATGACGAGTTATTGCCTGCTTGGGCACTTTGCATGGCACGCCTTGCCACTGAGGCAGGTATAGTCATCACATCAGTGAAATTTTGGCCATTGTTTTCAATTGAGTTTTGTATCCCCAAGTCAGTGTTAGTCAAACCTAAACTTGGGCTGGTTTGCGCTAGGGTCTTGGGTAATCGCCCGAAAAAAGTCCCCGCTACACAAGGATTAGTTGAAGTGACAGTATTTGCGGCAACACTAATTTGACCACACCAAAAGGCCTCAGTAGAGATTTGCCCTGCTGTGCCCCTAAAGGTTAAAAACACCGAACTAACCCCAGTTGCATTAACATTAACACCAGTGGGATTGACAGAATTTACTGCAAAAGTTTTATTTACTAAGAGTAAAACCATCAAAACTATATATAGAATTTTCATTTTGGTTCCCCTAAAAAGTTAGACTTATGCCAGACGTAATATTCCAGTCTTGGGTGAAGGTGTTAAAAGCAAAAATATTTTCTTCGGATTTGTTACGTTGTTTCGCGTATCGTAAATACCATTGGCCTGGGACATCTCGCCCATAAAGGTTGAACGACCATTGGTGATCCACCCCCATATTCAAAGTCAGGGCATTCGATGTACTTAATCCAAAATTGTCATAATCTTTATTTAGACTGGAACCAAGGTTAATTCTCCAATCTGACGAAAACCCATAACTCATTACTAACGCAGCATTATTGTTATAAAAAGCGGTATTGTTTTCATGGTCGAAATTACGTGCTCGGCCCAAATCTAAATTGAGAGTCAGCGACTCAAACATCTGTAAACTTTGACTAATACTATGATTAATCAAAGAAAAGTCAGCTTGTTGCCTACCAATTTGGCGATTGTCTTGATTAGAATAAGAAAGGTTGTACCCGACAGCGTAAGTATTGAATGACCAGTTCGCCGATAACTCGAGTATCTTAGTGACTTGATCCGGCAAATGACTATCACCGTTAAAATCCGAGAATTCAGTATCAGGCATATTTATTGCCATTTGATGAACTTTTTGCAAATTCACATTTAGACTTGGTAGGTAGTTGTTGACCTCAAACGTTTCGGATTGAAAGGCATTAGCTAGATCTACGTTATAATTCAGGGAATGACTTTTAGTATTTGAAGTCAAAATAGTAGGAAGATGATCAATATTGTTTTCTGTTTCAGTAAACCCATATTGCCATTGACCAGATGCTAGATCCCCTCTTAATCCAAGACGCTCAATTTTTTGGTCTGCGGAAGGTCCTGCAGCAATCACTCGATACAAAGCATCAATTTTGTCTTGACCCAAATTAAGACTAACCGTAAATAACCGCGTACCTTGTTCGTTCTGCGTGATTAAATCTAAATCCAAATTAACTTGGTATGCTTGATCTGTGGTTTGCTCAACACTCACTAATTGAAACTCATCTTCCAACAATAAAGCGTTATCCTTCGGATTGGTAAAACGACTACTGGCAAATACGCCATCAAAACGGACTCTGTCTTCCCATAATTGACTGATAATTCGCAATCCCCAACCTTGATTCTTTTCTACATCTGAAACCTGCCCCACAGCAAAATCATCAATAGCTTGCACTTGACCATCGACGTAAGACATTTCGACCCGTAACTTCCCAGGTTTATTAGGAAAGACTTCAACACCTAAAGTACTGGCAGCAATACGATGCTGGCTACTGCGTTGTCCAAAAAAGTTATTCCACCCTACAATTGCGCTACCATTTTGCTGAGTAAAGGCGATATCGAATATTGAGTTAAATTGATAACCTAAATGAACGCCTCGATTTGATAAATTATCCACCAGCAACGGATTCGAACCAAAGCCAGTATGGCCAACTCTGAAACTAGCTTTGCCTTTTTCAACTGACACTAAATAATCACTTAAATCTATCTTGTCTGCTTGCTCACCACGTTCAGAAAACCGCAAAGCATTTTCTTGTTTAGAGGCTCCAACAATATTGGCTTGCGAGTGAATGGATAAATCTTTACGAGTATGCTGTGAACCAACACTTAGCTGCATATTTCCAACATAAAAACGGTCTTGTTCTGGTTTAAAGGCGTCTCCCTTATAATCGGCATCGAGTTGTGCATCCAAGGCAACAGAGCCATTCACAGTCCAATTTGCGGTTTTAAATCCAGAACGAGTTAATACCTTAATTTTTTGGTTATGAATTTCTAGCCACTGCCCCAAATTTACTTCATAAACGATTAAAGTGTTGATACCACTTGGCACTGGAAAACCATTGCCTTGATAACTAAATTGACCAGTTTGAGTTTGTTTAAAACGGCTAGTGACATCTTTGTTATTCAATAGAAAACGTAACTGTTCAGTCGATACGCTTGTTTCAATATCGACTACCAAAGCTTGGTTTGCAGCATTCCAATCTTGTGCAAAACTGGCCACGGGGCACAAAGCGATAGTCGACGAGATGTAAATAGAAGCTTTTAAATACTTCATAATGACTCTCCCTGTAAATAAGCAGGTTGCTTTTCGTTTGTAATCAACCTGCTTGCTTGGGTAAATGACTAACGCCCAATTCTCATACTTGGGGCCCTTGATTCAGCTGGTACGGGTTTGACACATCTGTCAGCACCATTTTTAACTTCCATTCCATACCCTGTAGCGCAAGCCAGAGGGACCACATTCGAATTAGTCATTGGGCCCAGTTTGAAAGTGCCCACGCACTTATCTGCTTTACCGTCATGATCGGTTTTCAAAAAATGACCAACGGATTTTTTGAGAATAGGGATATAGACGCTGGCGCACTTTTTAGGCGATTTATATGTTTTTCCAGCGGCTTTAAAGCACCTAGCACTGGAATTGTGCTTTGTTTCAAATGACCAACCATTTCCACACCCCCAAAAAGTATCGGCTGAATGGCTGGGGGGGCTGTAGCTTAATAGCAACATCCCAGTGACTAAGGCTAGTGTAATTAATGATGTGATTTTCATAACTTTCTCCAAAATATTATGTTTGATTGATTTAACTAGCGGTTATTGCCGTTAGCTAATATCAGTATCAACACAATAGTTTGAGAAGCTTGAGAGAACTTTGAATAACTTTGAATGTTTTAAAAAACAATGGGTTAGATAATGTTAATTTTCCTTCTAATATAAATTAGCATAATCTTTGATGCTACTTTCACCTTGGTCTAAGTCTTTTTGAAATGTATTAATGTAAGTTTGATGCCCAATATTCCATTGTTTACCTAAACGTATTTTCAATATTTCTGCCATATTAACCGCTTCTTGAAAATCACCTGTGGCGTGAGCATAACTTGCAGGGATCATGGCAAAGGCAGGTCTAGGATCAAACCAATCGTATTTGTTTCGTTCATCTATATACATTTTTGCTTTTGAAAATTGCTTCAAATTCAAATAAGTTATCGCAACATAAGCCGACACTATGGAGCGTGGATAAGTAAATTGCTCTACCGATCTTTGATACACTGCCAATCCAATTTTTTCTGCTTCCTCTAGGTTTTGCTCTTTTAAAGCAGCCAAGACTAAATCGGCCTGGGCAATCAACTCGCCTTCAGTATCTCCTAACTCTTGATAAAGTTTGACCACTTCTTTGAGTTCGCGTTTGGCAATGGCATAACGTTTACTAG
Organism: Paraglaciecola arctica BSs20135; assembly: GCF_000314995.1. Taxonomy (GTDB): domain Bacteria; phylum Pseudomonadota; class Gammaproteobacteria; order Enterobacterales; family Alteromonadaceae; genus Paraglaciecola; species Paraglaciecola arctica. The sequence continues at coordinate 23,726 of NZ_BAEO01000015.1, forward strand.
AAATTTTAATACCCGCTGCCATGTGTTTTGCATAAACCAAATAGTTTCTAGCGCCTAACTGACGAAATATATCAGCTGATTTTTGATAATATTGGCTCGCCAAATCATAATCAGTGTTTCCAACCCAAATAGTATTACCTAAATTCAGCAAAGCTTGAGCTTCACGGAGTTTAAATCCATGAAGTTGAAACATCTCCAAAGCAATTTGCAAATGTTCTACAGCTTGGTCAATTTTGCCAATAGCTTGATAGCTGGTGCCTATATTCATATGGGTTGCCCCGAGCAAATCCTTATCTTGAGTTTGCTCTACAGCGTCTAAGAAACCATTGGCTATATTAATGGACTGTTCTAGATTGCCTTGACTGTAGGCAATATTCGATAATGTATTCTGTAAAAAAATATTCTGACGAATATCTAAGGCTTGCTTCATTAATTTTTGAATACCCTGCTCGGCTTGTTGTAATTTTCCTTCACGATACAAAACTTCAATCTGATATATCTTGGCCCATGTAAAAGAGGGTTCACGCTTTATGGCTAAGTCTAGATAATCCTTAGCACTTTGAAATTCGCCGTGGTAAACACGACTCACACCAGTCGCGTAATCTTGGTTGGCCATGTGATTATTAGTATAGGTGTGGCTTAGTATCAATCGTTCTGGGCTTTGCGGCATTAAACTTTGTAATAAATGTTCAAGTAACATATTTGAAGCTTCTAATATGTCTTCACTAATAAAACTAAAATTAGTACCTTTATTATCTCCCAAAATAAGCTGATAACTTAAACTTGGCCGTTTGTCCTCGGTCAAGGTTAGATTCATTAATAATAACTGCTTACATCCCAATGCTGGACATACTTGTTGGAATATAGCTTCTGGATCATATTGAAATTGCACATTTTCCAAATTGCTCAAAGTGGAATTCATATTTGCCACTTTAATTTTTGGAAAACGTTGCAACTCGTCGATCACCATAGTCATCACACCGTATTCAACCCAAGAATCTTGATCATCTCCCGTTAGTACTTGCACCGGCAATACCGTTAACAAATCTGACATTGATTCACTAAGGGAAATAGGTTCTTCCTGAGGTTGTTTTGACAAGTAAAACCAAATTACCGAAAGGCTGACAACACACAACAAAGAAATCACGACAACTATAATTTTTTTTCTTTTGGGGTTTGTGTTAATTGGGGTACTAACACTCGACGTTTTAGTCACTACTGGGGTTGTGGGCAATTCTACTAGTTCTATTTTAACCTTTGGGTGGATCCTAAAGCCTTTGCCTCTAAGTGTTTGGATAATATCTTGATCAGAAACATATTCAGCTAACAGATGACGTGTATCAGACACTAATCGCGACAAAGACCATTCACTCACCACTAAGTCTTTCCACAATTCATCAAGTAAATGGTATTTTTCGACTAACTGATGGTCAGCTAAAACAAGTTTTTCTAAGAATTGAAAAGACTTATCAGGAAGATCGATAGCCAAACCTTGGTAAGACAAGACCTGTTTGATTGGGTCAAGTGAAAACCCGCTGAATTTATAAATATAAGGTTTAGTATCCATGCCACCCTCTTAAACAACTACTAAGATATTGGTATTTTGCTGAACAAATATCAATCAATAATTACAAAATACTTTTATTCGGCATATCTCCTCAATGTCCAGAATTTTGTCAAAGAGTCGCTACTTGAATGGCAATCCCCTTTCAAGTAGCGAGAACGTCACATAAAACCGGTAAGGACTTTTCCGAAGTACAAGGTTAACAGGCGCCTACTCTGCGTTGCATGAATTTGAAAGAGCATAGGTAACCCGGGTTACACGATCCCTGAGTTCACGCGCCTTGATCGTGCGCCGAGCGTTAAGCCCTTTAATTCTCGCTGAGTGGTCACTGCTTTAAATGGATTAGTATAAGTTTAATTCAAGTAAACAATTGCATAACACTCAACCTACATAATGATTATTTGTAATTAGAAAAACAATCAAGTAACGTGACAAATTGACAACGCTGTCATTAATCGCATATAAAGGTGATTGTGATGAGATTTAGCAAAAGTTGAAAATCAACAATAATACAACAGTAGGATTAGCGTCGAGTTTGATATGTGAACATCTCAAACACTTTTTTAAAAGCGATGCGAGGATATGAAATGAGCAGTGATTTTTTTTCGGATCATTTACGGAACTATTTTCCAACAATTTAATAGGTACTTACTATGACAAGACAACACACTGAAGACTTTTTTTCTGTAGGATTAAAGTATTTTTTTATCAGCTTGTTGTTCATTTGTTTATCAGCCAGCGCTCCCCCCCCTGTTGTTGCAAGTTATTATGTAGCTGCTGGAAACCCCATTGCAGTAAGCAATATACCTGCGAGCAAACTAAGCCACGTTTTATATGCTTTTATCGCGTTATGCGGAGATAATAGTGGTGCCAATAAATCAACACAAAAAGCCATTGTTGTTGCCTGCGAGGGTAAAGCCCCCTATTCAGCCGTGTTATATAACAAAAATGAAGTTATGACTGAGCTGGATGCTTTTAGAAAATTAAAACAGCTACATCCTCACTTAACTATTTTGCCTTCTTTTGGTGGTTGGACCTTGTCCCAACCTTTCCATGGTTTGGCCAAAAGTGAATCGGCTCGTAAACATTTTGTGCAGTCAGCAATTGAATTGATAACACAACACGATGTATTCGACGGCATTGATATTGACTGGGAATATCCTGGCGGCGGTGGTAACAGTCAAAAAGTATTAAAAGGGGCACAAGCCCAAAACGAAAAGCAAGTATTCAAGCTACTTATGCAAGAGTTACGTGCCGGGTTAGACAAACTTGAACAAAACACTGGTAGAGATTACCAACTAACGGCGGCTATAAGTGGCAGCAAAGCTAAAACCCAAGCCATAGATTGGAAAAAAACCATCCCATTTATGGATTATGTATTTGCGATGACCTACGACTTTGCGGTTGGGGATGGCCGAGCTGGGCACCATACTAATTTATTTAGTTCTGATGAAAATAGCCTCAGTGCAAAAGGTATGATCAACAACCTTATAAACGCAGGCGTGCCTGCCCCAAAATTAGTACTTGGTATCGCCTTTTACGGCCGAGGATGGCATAACAGCAATTGGAAAAATAACGCTTTTGAGGGAAATAACCATGCTGTTTCAACGGGAAGTTACGTTTACAAAGAACTTATAGCTAACCCACCGCCTGGATATCTATATGGATATGACGCTCAAGCTGAAGCATCGTATTTATTTAATGCTGATACACAAGGTTTTATTTCATTCGATGATCCACGTTCCACTCGGGCAAAAACTGATTGGTCAAGGAACAAAGGCTTAGCAGGCGTATTTTCGTGGCAAATCATGCAGGATAACGGTGATTTGCTTGAGGCAATGTATCAAGGCATGCACTCATACGACAATCACGATGTTAGCACTGAGGTCCTTAAAACCAAATAACTTGATTTTGGTCCATTGGATAGATTTCAATAATTGAATGGTAAAAAAAAATTCAAATGGGAAATAAAATGATACGTATGGGGCTAATAGGGCTGGGAGATATTGCCCAGAAAGCCTATCTACCTGTGCTCGCAACAATGGATGGAGTGACACCAGTTCTGTGCACTAGAAACTCCAATGTTTTGGCTCGCTTAGTTCAAACTTATGGACTAAAAGAAGGGTATACCGACATTTCTGACTTAATACGCGCCAACATTGACGGTGCAATGGTTCATACAAGCACCGAGCATCATGTAGAGATAATTGAGAAATTATTACAAGCGGGAATTCCTACCTTTGTAGATAAACCTGTCAGTTATAACCTGTCAGAAACTGAGCGTGTATTGGAGCTTTCTTCGAATAGAAACCTGCCGTTTTTTGTCGGTTTTAACCGTCGTTATGCTCCGTTGATTAGCAGCATTGATGAAACAAACCCAGTGCAAATCAAAATGCAGAAAAATCGGGTGAATCTACCGGCTCCTCAGCAAACCTTTATTTATGACGATTTTATTCATGTATTAGATACATTGCGCTTTTTATCAAAGGGCAAGATTGAACAGTTGCATGTATTTGGTTACTACAAAGAGGACCTACTCGCTTCTATTGATGTGAATTGGCAATCAGGGCAAACGATGGTTTGCGGATCAATGAATCGTATCTGTGGTGTAGAAGAAGAAAAGTTGGAGTTATTTGGTCAGCAACAAAAATGGATAATAAGCCGTCTTAGTCAGGGGTGGCACTATACACCCACACATAAGTCTGAATTGTCATTTGGGGACTGGGATCCCACCTTATTTAAACGAGGCTTTGTCACTATGCTTCAGACGTTTATCAAACAAGTTGAAATGAACAAAAGTAATACTACTCAGCTCGATGATATTTTAAAAACCCATCAATTATGTGAGCAAGTTTTATCCGCAACATTAAAAAACAACGGTTAAGTATAGCGGTTATTTGGAGTAGCTATGTCTCAGATTAAAACGAGTACCATGGGTATTCCTTCCCAAGTCGTTATTGTCGGCGGGGGCACCGCCGGTTGGATGGCGGCCAGTTTATTGCAACAGGCGTGGTCACAAGAGAGTGACGCATCAACGCAGATTACAGTAGTGGAATCTGAGGATATTGGCACCATTGGTGTGGGTGAAGGTTCGACTCCTACCTTACGAGAATTTTTTCGCAAACTAGGTATTGCCGAAAACGAATGGATGCCAAAATGTAGCGCTACATATAAATGTGGCATCGCTTTTCCCGGTTGGCTCAATGGTAACGGTGGATCGCCTGATGGCTATTTCCATCCGTTTTTTTCGCCTCTAGATATACAAACGGGTGAAGCGTTTATGCGTAATGCCTGCCTGAAGCGTCGCGGTGTAAATGCAGCAGTGCAACCGGATGATTTTTTTGTAGGGGCTCAGTTAAGCCGCCAGTATCTATCGCCACGGTTAAATGTTTCATTACCCTTTGAACCAGAATATGCCTATCACTTTGACTCAGCATTATTGGGTAAGTTTCTAAGAGAGCGCGCCAAAAAGTTGGGTGTGCAGCATATTATTGGCACTGTGAGTGATGTCAAAAGAACAACTACGGGTGATATTGAATGCCTGTACTTAAGTCGCGATAAGCGACCTTTAAAAGCCGACTTTTTTATCGACTGTACGGGATTTGCTAGTCTGTTAATAGGGAAAACATTAGAGACCCCCTTTTACAGCTACAGCGACAATTTGTTCAATGATTCAGCAGTAGCGATTGCATCACCATTAGATAATACACAGCCAATCCCATCACACACCGAATCAACCGCGCTGAGCAATGGTTGGGCTTGGAAAATTCCACTAACCACTCGCAACGGTAATGGTTATGTGTATTCGTCGGGCTATCAATCGGCTGAGTCAGCTGAAAAAGAATTGCGTGCCCACATGGGTGTAAGCGACGAAGTGGAAGCACGGCATATCCCTATGCGTGTGGGATCTATTCGCCAGCATTGGAATCATAATTGTTTGGCGGTAGGGTTGTCGCAAGGGTTTATTGAACCTTTAGAGGCCACTGCGTTGATGTTAGTGCAGTACACCTTAACGCACTTTATTAAAGCCCACGCCTTAGCCTTATCCAAAGGAAATATTGAGCACTACCGAACTGGTTTTAACAACAATGTTAGTCAAACATTTGCCGGTATTCGCGACTATATTGTGGCGCATTATCAATGCAATACTCGCACCGATAGTGATTATTGGATTGATAACCGCTCCCACAACCACATTTCAGACAATTTAGCTGCCATATTGCAATGCTGGGATCAGGGAGGTGATTTTGAGGCTGAGCTCTGTGCACAGAAACATCAACAAGTTTATCCACGACCCTCTTGGTATTGTTTATTGGCTGGCAGTGGTCGATTTCCTGTATCTGGCCAGCGCATAGAAAATGCTCATGGCATTGTGCCAACACCATCAGCCGCAGCTCGAGAATATACAGCTAAGATGAGCCATAAGTTTCAAGATCATCGAACACTATTGCAGACCATGTATGGCAAAAATTTCATCTCTAAGGGCTTTGCGCCTCAATAACGATAAAGAATTATCGCTGATTGGTGTTTCAGATAAAATTGACTAAAACATGAGAATTATAGTTGCGTTGAAAAGTAATCACAGTGTTAGCAGGTCATTGTGATTTTTAAAGTTTAATGCACAACGTCTAATAAAATTACTCAAATCATCGATTTCTTGTTGGTGTGCAGAATAATCAATCGACGGGTCGATATTTTTTTGTGGAAATACACCATACCCGGCAAGCAAACAAGCCCATGATTTAGGTTGATAACTACCCATCAACTTATATTTATACATATCAGCGGCAAAATCGTTGCTGTTTTTCCAAAGAGATAAAATTCTGTTTAAGGTGTCAGAAATGTTGTTATTAGCGGCATTATCAAGCCAATATTGACTATCTGTTCGTTGATTCGCTTTGTAGTGACACACTACATAATCTCTGATGCCGTCAAATCTTGAATTAATATCTTTGTTAAAGGCCTCTTCAAATTTATTTGTGCCCTTACCTTCCCCAAAATACTGCATAAATTGCGTAACGGTATTAAATGAAAGGGCAATAGCCGTTGCCTCTAAAGGCTCAATAAACCCTTGAGATAGGCCAACGGCAAGACAGTTTTTGTGCCAGTGTTTTTCAACACGTCCGACTTTCATTTTTAAATGCCTTGCTTGCACATCACTTTCTAATAAACCTAAATGTTGCCTCAATTCTGTTTCAGCCTGATCCCCATCTATATAATCACTGCTATACACATATCCATTACCAAAACGATTTCTGAGCGGAATTTTCCATGCCCAGCCATTTGTTAGAGCTGTGGATTTGGTTTCTACGGGAAGCGCTTGAGTTATCTCACTTGGCATTACCACTGCCGAATCATTAAATAAATTATCTTTAAAACTTTTATAGTTAACCTTCAATGTCTGTTGCATCAATAACGAAGAAAACCCTGTGCAATCGATGAAAAAGTCTGCTTCTAGCGTGGTTCCATCGCCAAGTTTTACTGAACTTAAGTTGCCTTGGTTGTTAACTATAACGTCTTGTACATTGCCATAAGTTCTTGTTACACCAAGACTTTCAGCGTTTTCTGCTAAAAACTGTCCTAAAAGAGCTGAATCAAAATGATAGCCGTATGCCACGCCAAAAGGAAAAGTCTCTTCAGGTAAGGGACCTAAGTTGTTTCTTGATAAATAAGTTTCTAAAAAATACTTATCTGGATGGGCATCGACATTATATCCTTGCTTTCGAGCTTGGATGTTTTTGAAAAAATGAGGTGTAGTGAATAGATCGTCGGTTTGCGCTTCAAACGGATGAAAGTAAGACTCAAACCCCTGATGAGTGGACCATTTATCAAAGGTAATGCCATTTTTATAAGTAGCATTACAACGTGGCATCCACTGTGGATCAGCTACGCCAATCGCATCAAAAAAAAACTTTAAATGAGGTGTACTGCCTTCACCAACACCTATAATGCCGATCTCTTTGGATTCAACTAGGCAAATTTCAGTTCCTTTCCACTTGGTTGCCAATAAGTTTGCAGCCATCCATCCTGCGGTTCCACCACCAACAATTAATATTTTTTTAGGTTTGCATTCATTATCTAACATAATTATTTAACATCGCTATTTGCTCATATTTTTCAAATTCAATAGGCTTCTATTTTTGTAATTTTTTTTACGAAGTGATCTTTGACCACCCTAATGTAATCAGGCGACAACTCACCTAATAGATGATGCTGATGTTTTGGGATATACGAAACTGGATCAACACCTTGCTTAAACAAATAGTGATCAAACAAACAACGCCATGCATCACGTTGTTTGGGTGTCAGGTCGCGCATCGCCAAAATGGCGATTTTCATACTATCCAAAAAATTCGGTGAGGTTGCATCTTCGGCAAAAGAACCGTTCCACCAGTAATTCATCAGCCCATTAATCTTGTCCAACGACTCAACATGATGCCACCAAAGCATGGGTATAAATAAGGCATCGCCGGGGGCTAATTCAACATGGTAAGCATTGTGTAATGCAGTTTTGAATCTAGGGTAACGATCAAAGTCTGGTTTACGAAGATTGACTAAACTTACTGGCACACCAGCCGGTGTAAACTCAAGAGGTCCAGGATACAAATTGCTGGTTTGGTCTGGCGCAAATAATGTAAAACGTCTACGTCCAGCGACTACGCAAGCAATGTTATCTGTACCATCATAATGAGTATCAACCACCCCTTCGTTTCCAACCCATAAACGAGGTTTCACATTGGGGAAAAAATCAGAAGGGTTATCTTCGAGCAATCCTGGAAGAATACTTTCAGTTAACGCGCTTTGCATTGATAAAGCAGGCCCCTGCTCTTCATTCTTTAAGTCAATTAAGCGCCTCAAAAATAGGTCTAGCCGCTCTTGTGCACTAACAAAAGTAAAACCGCTTAAATCATCGTTATAAAAAAAACGTTTGTCGGCGCATTTATCTTCATTATATGGCGCTGCAGATATAGTGACTTTTTTGCCGTTATAATGTCGACAAAGGTACTCCTTAAATTCATTCGGAGTTTTTTTAGCGGCCGCCACCATTGGCCAATCACCAGCAAAACCTCTGAGAACTATTGGCTGCTGTTCAGGTACCACTTCATCAAAGAGCTGCTTAGCTGATAAATCTCGATACTCGGGAATGGCTTTAAAGTTGTTCATATATTGATATTCGTGTCTCTCATAGAATCGAACACGTGTTTATTTTTGTAGCTTGGCAATGAAATAATCCTTTATCGTTCTGACATCTTTAGCTGATAAATCGCCGAGTATATGCTGCTGATGTTTTGGTATATAAGACCTTGGGTGTGATTTTGGATCGGGATTTTGATGAAATACATAGTGATCGAACATAGATCGCCACGCATCACGTTGTTTCGGAGTTAAGTCTCGCATGGCCAGCAGTGCTAGGTTCAAACTGTCAATTGGGCTGGGCGACACTGAGTTTGGCCCTGAAGATCCATTCCACCAGTAATTCATTAACGCATTCACTTTTTCCAATGATTCAACATGATGCCACCAAAGCATAGGAATAAAAATGGCATCACCAGGTCCTAACTCAACACTATAAGCCTCAGCTAAGGCATGCTTAAAAAGAGGGTAACGATCAAAATCTGGATTGTTAAGATCCACTAAACTAGTAGGGGCCCCTGCTGGTGTAAAGTTGAGTGAGCCGGGATATAAGTGACAAGTTTGCTCTGGCGGAAAAAGTATAAAACGCCTACGACCCGCCACAACACAAGCCACATTATCAGAACCATCATAATGCGCACTCACTATCCCTTCATTTCCAATCCATAAGCGAGGCTCTAATTCAGGAAAAATATCGGAACAATTTTCATTCACCAAACCAGGTAAAATCTCACTAGTGAGTGAATTTTGCATTGAAATAGCAGGATAAACTTCTCTATCAATCAACTCTAAAAGACGGCCTAAAAACAAGTCGACGCGCTCTTCACCACTCAAATAATTGACATCAGTCATATCATCATTGTAAAAAAAGCGTTTGTTGGCAGAAGGTGGGGCAACAACCATTTTGGTCTTTTTACCGGTATAAAACTGATTCAGGTAAGCGACAAAATCTTCAGGTGTTTTTTGAGCTGCATCGACCAACGGCCAATGTTTAGCAAATCCACGTATAACTACGGGGTTTTGTGCGGGTGCAATTTCCTTAAAGAATTGTACTGAGATTAGATTGGAAAACTCTGCCATGGTTTTATATACCGTCATATAGTTGCCTTCGCATTTTGATGAGTGGCTTGGCAATTCGCTTGAATATAATCATGATGACTTGGCATTTTTAGCACCGTAGAACGGATATTTTCAATATTTTTATGCAATGTATTGGCTAAGCCTTGACTATCAAAACCATCTAACAAGGGATGATACTTTTGTGGACGTATTTTCATGCCTTCTAAAATGGAGTACCAACTATCACTGGTAAAAAACGGCTCAGTACTATGCTCTATCTGCCCTCTTTGCCTAAATAAACGTATTTTTTCACTGAGTGAATCAGGAACAGGCATGGTTTGGCACCAACGCCAAAAGTCGCTATCGTCACGACCCGATGTGCAATAATGCAAAATAATGAAATCGCGTATCTCTGTATAATCAACATCAATTTTTTGATTAAAGGCTAGCTCGTTGCAAGTGTCAAAATCCATGTCAGGAAAGTATTTAATGAAATGCACTAGGGTTTTGTAAACCAAATGAATAGCGGTCGATTCCAAAGGCTCTAAAAATCCAGCAGCAAGGCCTAAGGCTAAACAGTTATTGTGCCAAATTTTTTCACGTTTACCGGTAACAAAAGGGATGATCTTTGGATTGTTTATCAGCTTACCATTGACACTGTTTAGCAATGTCTCTGTTGCTTGCTCATCACTGCAATGTTCGCTAGAAAAAACATAACCATTGCCTGTGCGGTGTTGTAGCGGAATTTTCCACGTCCAGCCCGCTTCACGAGCTGTGGCGATTGTGTAGGGAACTGGATTAGCTACATTTTCTGTTTGTACGGTAACGGCGCGATTACAAGGCAGATAATGGGACCAATCTTGGTAACCTACCTTCAAGGAGTTTTCTATCAAAAGCCCTTTGAAACCAGTGCAATCGATAAAAAAGTTACTTTCGACTATTGAACCATTGTCCAATTCGAGGCTACGAATAAAGTCTTTCTTATCGACATTCACGTTTTTTACTGTTGCTTCTATTCTTGTTACCCCTCTTTTGTGGCAGAGATCTCGTAAATAACGAGCAACTTGAATCGCATCTAAGTGAAGGGAATGAGCGAAATGTGATAACACCCAATTTTCAGGCTGTGTTTGATTAGATTGATGTGGGCGCAGCATAAAACGTTCATGTTCGGCCATAATCGCGCTGGGGGAATGATCAACCCAACGACTTGTCTGCCCATCAGCAAGTGACTTTAACCAAGCCTGATAAAAATCAAAACCATTGATATCCTTGCCCACTCTACCAAAAGGATGAAAATAGCTTTCCCCTTGGGTTAACCAATCGTCGAACCGAATGCCTAATTTAAAAGTGGCAGAGGTAGCCTGAATAAATTCTTTTAGGTTAATTTGACTGGCTTGCAAAAAATCCATCATAGATGGCACGGTAGACTCACCTACGCCGATAGTGGCAATATCAGGTGATTCAATAACCGTAATCTGAATGTTACTGCCTCTTAAGGCGGTTGTAAGTAAAGTCGCAGCCATCCAACCAGACGTTCCACCACCCACAATACAGATAGATTTCAATGTGTTTTGCATAGTCAAACCGTAACTAAATTAATAGCCTTAACATTTTTGGGAACCTCCAAAATGAAAGAAACTGCGTAGCATTTTTACTACGCAGTTTATCTTACAACTTTTAACTGTGTTAGCTATCAGAAAGTAGCACGAACGGTTAACGCATAACGGCGGTCTGTCGTGAAGGAAAACGCATCAGTTTTTACCCCTTGCTGATTTTGTTGGTATTGAGTTTCTGTGTCAGTACCAAGTAAATTACTGACTTGTAAACCAACTTTAACGTTTTCATTAATGTTGTAAAAGAAACTCGCATCCATCATGCCTTGATCCTTTGAATATGCCGGAACAAATTCTTCAGACTCACGCAAAGTCAAAAGGTACTCTGAACGCCATGTATAGGCTAAGCGGAAGGAAATATCGTCCTTCTCATACATGCCAACAATATTTAGGTTCTGGTCAGAGTAACCTTGCAATGGTAAGCCTGTAAACTGACGGAAACTATTACGATTGTCGGTAATCGGCACACCAGAACCATTGTATCGAATTTCCTGAGTTGGATTGGTATTGGAATCTTCCAAGCCGTCTTGGTCAATGTATGTGTAGTTAAACTGCATACCTAAACCACTCCAAACGCCCGGCAACATATCGAAAAACTGGGTGTACGAAAACTCCATACCACTAATGGTGCCGTCACCAGTGTTATCTGGTCCATAGGCTGATACTGGGAAGCTACTGCCTGCTACTTCAACCTCTGTCGAAAACTGTTTATTTCGAATGATGTTTGACAATTTTTTATGGAACAAACCCACAGTCAATGAACCTACATCAGCAAAATACCATTCAGCTGTTAAATCAAGATTAACTGATTCTTCTGGCTCTAAAAAAGCGTTACGTGCGTTAGCACTGATTTCAATATTTTGTAGGTCGACGGTTGGATTAGTTGCTTCATCTTTATCTTCAGAGGGATCTTGAAGGATCTCTTGGTAATCCAAACTCACCACCATTTTATTAGCCGAATCAACAAGACTTGGATAATAAAGGCCTTTAGACGCGCCGAATCTCACTATGAATTCATCAGTAATACCAAAACTAAGGTTTAAGCTAGGCAAAACTGTAGAGTAATCGGTACCGTCTACTGTGCTAGTTACGAAATCCCCCGAAGCAAGTCCAAAAATACTTGGATATTGATTTTGCATGACTTGGTAAAGTGAACCTGTTTCATCAGTGCCACGCCTAGATGTAGGAGGTAAGCTGATACCACCGGTAGATTCCAGCTGATAATTAACATAACGTAAGCCGAAATTACCTTTGACTAAGATATCCGACATCTCAACATCAAAATCAGCGCGAACATAAAACTCAGTGCGTTCTGTGTTACTTGAACTTATATGACGTGGAGCAAAATGACCGAAAACACTATTATTTGAATCGGCATATGACACAGCACAACGGCCGCTTCCGTCCATTGCGTTGCCTAAAGCACTCCAAGTGCCACAACCATCACGTAAAGTTTGTTCGTAATTTTCAGCTAATTCCATTTTAGGGAACAAAAAGCTGTTGTAGTCACCCGATAGAGTTTCGCCATTAAAGTGATCAGCAAAACTAATGCTGTCGAATAACTCAGGAACAACTTGTGGTGATGCGTTATAGGAAGCTTGTGCGTTCCATGGCGTGCCTAGTGCCTGCCAACCTTCATATTCAGTATTACGCACTATCAATTCTTTATCTGAATAATAAAGCCCTGTTTTTATGCCAGTAAAAGCACCGTCCAGTTTGTACTCCACATCCAACTGAAAAGTATCCGCACTTGCTTCATTGTATTCTTCTTGTTGCATACCGTTAGACATTCGAAGAATTGGATTGGTGTCAGCTTCGACGTCGGGAGGATTTGAAACATTAGGACTCAAAAACTCAATTGACGGTGTAGACCCTCTTAAATCTAAGAAAAATGGTGCATTTTCACCAGTCTGATTGCCATTAATCCGCGAAGTAATCGAGTTGTTGTGAACAATTTGCTCAGAATCAATAGTCTGGTAATCTACTTCAACTGTTATGCGATCAGTCGGGGTAAATTTCACATTTAGAGCTGTATCTTTAACCGTACTTTCATTGAAGTTAAAACGAGAACGAAACTGCAAAGGTACGTCCGGACTACTTCCGCGGCCTACACCCGATGTAAGAAAACCATTACCATCAACTGTCAGAGGGCGCCCTTCATCAGCTTCATCGAACCACTGAAGTGCATTGGCCATCCAAGGTTGAAAACCTTGATCAGCCGGAGTCAATATATATTCTCGCCATTCTAAGGACGCTTTAGAATTGATGTGTTCCAATGTAGCAGTAATCTTCTCGTCAACACTCTGCCACTGTAAGGCGGCAGTAAAACCTGTGCGACTTCTGTCGTTTTCTGCAGTCGATAATGAGTAACTAGCAGGTGAATAATAAGTGACACCATCAGGTTGCCCCTCAAGTGCCTCACCTTCAAACGCTGGAACATAGGCTGCTGCATCTTCAGCTGAAAACTGCACTGTATCTTCAAAACCAGCACCACATGCACGCCAATCTGCTGCACCAGGAATACAAGGATTAGAATATTGGCCTGCGCTAACGCCAGGGCTCGCTGTTCCCCATTCATCGTAAGAGAAAACATCAACCGGACCACGACTGTGGAAATTACCCAAACCAAAACCATCACCACGAGTTTTAAACTCAGAATCAGATGCTGCAACTAATACCCCAAACTTGCCAGAATCAGTATCCCAGTTATCTGAGAAAAGAGCACTGAACGACGGCGTGGTTTCTTCGCGATAATCAGCATAGTTGGCTTGCGCACTCACCGCAAATAAGCGTTCATCGGTGTCAAAAGGCTTGCGTGTAATCAAGTTAACTGTGCCAGCAATACCACCAGAAATCAGATCAGCGGTTTGGTTTTTAACCACTTCTACTGCACCCAATAATTCAGCGGGAAAATCCTCATAGCTTAGTCCGCCATAAGGATTAGCACTAAATGAGTCGCGACCATTAACTTCGCTGCGTACACGGTCCAGACCACGCACTAATACACTTGTACCTTCATCGGCATAATGTTTTGGATCATCTGATGCCGCGAAACGCTCAATGGTTACGCCAGGTACACGTTGAAGCGCTTCAGTCACAGACCTATCAGGTAGCGCACCTATGTCTGATGCAGTAATGACATCTTTTACCGTGTCGGCATACTGTTTCAAAATTTGCGCACTTTGGATGCTTTGACGCATGCCGCTAACTTCAATGACTTCTATGTTGTCATCTGCATTTTGTGATTCTGCCGTCGCATCTTGAGCTGCAATTGAAGCAGAGAGCGAGCAAGAAATCGCAGCAGATATAGCTATTACTAGACGTTTTCTCTTAAATTTATTAGACATGTTTAACCCTCAGTGTTTTATATAAACTTGGCTATTTTCATAACCATAGTTTGGCTTTCTATTAACGTTTAAAACTTACTTAATTTATTTTTATTATTACTAAAAATGAAAATAGCAGAAGCATCAAAACTTCAGAATCCACATGACTTGAGAACTATCATTGATTCTATTATCTACAACAACATCACTTCTAAATTATTACTTTCACAGCCATTATCATTAGCCATTCATTGCCAAAAACATCCATTTATGTCGAACTACTCGTTGCTTTCCTCACTCATAATGACAACGCTGTCATAAACAAATTTAAGATAAGCGCTTTATGGCAGTCATTTATATCTATTACCTAATAACAACGCTGTCATCAGCATCTATATCCTACACAACGTATTTATTGGCAAACAAAACATACAAGTAGATACCAAAACTCTCGATTCCATTTTTTACAACAACAAAGTTACTAAATAACAATTACTTTATATTGAACTTGTTACTTTTTAACATTAAGCTTAGGTGGAATTCAACAAGTTTTTAGTTTTTTCGATGAATTTCGCCAGATGAATTTAAATTGGACGGCTATTTTTGGAGATCGAAGTTGCTTAATAGAAATATAGAAAAGAATAACGAAGCCTACTCCCAAGGACGTGCATTTGAAAAAGGCAGTGGCTGTTTAACAGACTTGAATAATAAGGGCTGGGATCTTCTCGCTGAAGAAGTGAGCTTTCCAATCGCGGTGATTAAGGAAAAACAATTATTAAATAATGCTAAATGGATGCAGGAATTTAGTGACAGAGCGTCTGTAAAACTTGCTCCACATGGAAAAACGTCTATGGCTCCAGAGCTATTCAAAATGCAATTAGAGCAAGGTTGCTGGGGAATGAGTTTAGCGACTGTGCCACAGGTCGTTAATACATTTGAGCATGGGGTTAATCGGATCATACTTGCCAATCAATTAGTCGGCGCTTATCACATGAAACTGATAGCTGATTTGTTACTGACAACAGACATTGAATTTTATTGTTTTGTTGATTCAATAGAAAATATTCATGCATTAGGTAAGTATTTTTCAGGCGTCAATGTCTCTTTGAATATCTTAATTGAGATAGGTGTTTTACAAGGTCGATGTGGATGGCGTGATACACAAAATATAGATCCCCTGCTCGATGCCATAGAGCAGTATCCGCATTTACACTTATGCGGCATTAGTTTTTATGAAGGTGTGATACATGGTAACGATGCAGCCGAAAAAATCGTCACTTTCATCAACAGTATTTGCACAATGGTGGGTAGGTTATACAGTGAAAATAGATTTGATATCAAAGATATTATTGTAACTGGCGCCGGTTCAGCTTGGTACGATATTGTCTCACGGGAGTTATCATCTAACAAAGACACACTAGGGATCAGTTATATTCCTATTATTAGACCTGGGTGCTATTTAATACATGACAAGGGCATTTATCAGGCTGCACAAAACGAGATCATTAGTCGCAGTCAACTAGCCTGCGATATTTCTGGTGAATTGATTTCTAATTTAGAACTTTGGGCCTATGTTCACTCCGTTCCTGAACCTGGGCTTGCAGTCATTGGTCTAGGAAAAAGGGATGTAGCTTTTGATGCTGGTTTACCCATTCCAGAATATATATACCGCCCAGGCAATAAAAAACCTCAAGCGATTGAAGGAGGGTCTGAGGTAATCAATATTATGGATCAACATTGTATGATGACCTTTGGTTCCAAAACATCACTACAACCTGGCGATATAGTTATCTTTGCAACTTCTCATCCTTGTTTAACCATGGATAAATGGCGGCGGATAGGCCTAATCGACAGTAATTTTGTCGTGAAGAAAACCATTGAAACATTTTTTTGATTAAAAAATCAGATGAATTGGCGTTGTTGTTATAACCACAGAGAACAGTAAATGGATATTGTTAATAGTATCAAAGAAGGCTTAAGGCATTTCAGCCCAGCAGAAGAAAAAGTGGCTCGATTTATTTTGAGTGATCTGAATTTTGCTGCCAATGCTGCAATCAATGAATTAGCAGAAAAAGCACAGGTTAGCCACGCGACTATTACGCGCCTAGCGAAAACTCTAAATTGTGCAAATGTGCGAGAGTTTAAGTTAAAAATAGCTCAATCGGCCGCAGTTGGCGAGCGTTTCACAAATGACGACACAATAGAAAAACATGATATTTCTGTTGTATATCAATCTATTAGCGATATTTCATCATTAAATTCAAGACTAATAGAAGACGAAGTAGTTGAAGCTGCTAGTGAAATAATTTGTGCTGCAAAACATTGCTTAATTTTTGGTGTAGGTGGATGGAGCAGTTTGATGACTCAAGAGTGTCACAATCGTTTTTTTCGTTTAGGCATCAACAGCAATTCACACTCTGACCCTATGATGATGCGAATGACTGCGTCCACAGTCGATAAAGATGATGTAGTTATTTGTTTATCTCTAGGAGGGATAAGCCCTGATGTATTCAGTTCAGCGGTTATTGCTAAGGAGTATGGTGCTCACGTTGTTGCTATTTGTCCTGAAGGCGAGTTGGCTAAATTTGCAGATTTTCACTTGCCAATAAAAACCCAAGAAAGTGATTACATCTTTAAACCAAGCGCATCTAGATATGTGATGTTAGCGGCCATCGACATTTTATCCAGTGAATTAGCTATCAAGAATCAGCGAAAGTCTAGAGAGAAGTTAAGACGTTTGAAAATTCAACTTGATGATCACCGAGGCGAAGATGGCGCTTGTCCTAACTCAAGTCGATTGCCTTTGGGGGATTGAAGAGTGACAAACGATGCCAATACTTTACCACAGCAATTGGCTATACCCGATGTATTGATCCTCAATGGGGATATATTGGATGGCAGCGGTAATCCAGCTATAAAACAAGATATTGCAATCAAAGGCGATAGAATTATTGCTATTGGTAACTTGCAAGACCTGTCTGCTAATCACGTTATTGATGCTAAAGGTTTAATGTTAGCTCCCGGTTTTATTGATGTGCATACTCATGATGATTTAGAGCTACTGCGCAATCCCAAAATGCTCAATAAAATCAGCCAAGGAGTGACCAGCGTTATTATTGGTAATTGTGGTATTAGCGCTAGCCCCTACTCCACCAATAAATTGCCACCTGATCCAATCAACTTGCTGGGGGAAACAGACGAGTTTTTGTTTAGTTCTTTGCAAGACTACATTGATCAATTTGAGCAATCTCAGCCATACATTAATGTGGCGGCGTTAGTCGGTCATACTAGTCTTCGGGCACAAGTTATGTCTGACCTAAACAAACCTGCAACAGCACAAGAAATCACTAGTATGGTGAAGATATTTCGGCTTGCTTTAGTCCAAGGCGCTAAGGGATTAAGTAGTGGGCTTGCGTATCAAAATGCACAGAGTGCTTCAACTACTGAAGTCGCAGCATTAGTGGAGCAACTCACAGAATTTAATGGTGTTTATAGTACCCACTTAAGAACTGAATTTGACGGTATTATTGATGCGTTAGACGAGGCTTTTTGGGCCGCAAAACAAGCGAATATCAATATTATTATCTCTCATTTGAAGTGTGCAGGGAAAAACAATTGGGGCCGTGCTGATGAGATCACAAAACACATTCAACAGAACCAAAAACATCAGAAAATAAGTTGTGACTGTTATCCTTATCATGCCAGCTCTAGTACCTTAGATTTAGCGCAAGTGACCTCAGATTTTGATATTTTTATTACCTGGTCAGATCCTCATCCCGACAAAGCCAAACAAACGTTACATACCATAGCCGAACAATGGCAAGTTTCTCTACTAGAAGCAGCGCAGAAGTTGCAGCCTGCAGGTGCGGTTTATCACGGTATGCACGAAGACGATGTACGTAAGTTTATTTCTTTACCTTACAGCATGATTGGATCAGATGGTTTGCCATGCGATCCACACCCTCACCCTCGTTTGTGGGGCTCCTTTCCGCGCATGTTAGGACGATATAGCCGGGATGAAAACTTATTAAGCATGTCGAAAGCGATCCACAAGATGACAGGGCTTTCGGCAACGGAATTTAGCTTAGAACAAAGAGGTTTTATTCGTCAGGGTTATTACGCCGACCTAGTACTTTTTAATCCAGACACTATTGCTGATGTAGCTGACTTTGTTAATCCAGTCGCCCTCTCAAAAGGAATAGAACAAGTGTGGGTCAATGGGCAGCTCAGTTACCAATCACAAGACGCTGAAGCACAAAGGCCTCTTAAAATTAGTGGTGCAGGACGATTTTTAAAACACAGTCAAAACTAAACATATTGCAAAAATTTATAGGAGAAAATAATGACAATTAAGCGTTATGGTGCCCAAGGTAGTGAAGGCACTGGTGGACAACATTTACCCTTTTCCCGAGCAGTCGAAGTGGATGGCTGGTTAAAAGTGTCAGGTCAAACACCTATGCGCAATGGCGAAGTAGTTGAAGGAAGCATAATTGAGCAATCAAACATAGCCATTGAAAACTGCATAAACATTATGACCGAAGCTGGGTTTAGCCTTGAGCATGTGGTGCATGTGACAGTGGTGTTAAACGACTCACGATACTTTCAATCATTTAACAAAGTTTTCAAAGAAGTCTTTGGGGAACACCCTCCTGCACGTATTTGCATGGTGGCCGACCTAGTTGTTGATTGTAAAGTCGAAGTGGACGTCACTTGTTATAAAAAACCTTCAGATAATTAAACGAATTATGTTTGCCATACGTTAAACGCCAGAGCTAAATCATCATGAATCACTTGTACATAGTTGTATTTATTCTTTACATCTTAGCCATGATTGCGCTGGGTTGGTTTGTTTCTCGGAAACAAAAAACCGGCGACGATTTTTTATTAGCTGGGCGCAACGTTCCCTTTATTTTGTCATTAGGTACAACTGTTGCGACTATGGTGGGAACTGGCTCATCAATGGGCGCTGTTGGTTTTGCTTATGAAAATGGCTGGGCTGGCGCTTTATATGGCATTGGTGGCTCAATTGGTATTTTGTTGTTAGCGTGGATTTTTGCACCTGTTAGGCGTCTTCAGTTCACTACTATGAGTGAAGAGCTTGCACATTATGTCGACAACAATAAATACGTAAAAAACACCATAGCTTTCATTATTTACGCCGCGAGTATTGGTTGGCTAGGTGCGCATATTATCGGTGGTAGTTTATATTTGTCTTGGTTAACCGGGATTGATGTCTCTTCAACAAAGCTTATCATTGCGTTGAGTTTTGCGGTTTATGTGGTAATTGGTGGATACACCGCCGTTGTTTGGACTGACTCAATTCAAGCCTTAATTCTATTTACTGGTTTTATTCTTATGGCCTATTTTTCCTTGGATTATGTGGGGGGGTGGGACAGTATGCTTGCGGCTCAACCCTCACAAAATATCAGTTTATTCGCCGTAGAGGCCATAGGTATTATGCCTGCCATCTCTCTTGCACTAGCCATTTTAGTGGGCGTATTAGCCACACCATCGTTTCGACAACGTATTTATTCTGGGAAAAACGTCACCAGCATCCGAAAGTCATTTATTTATTCTGGCGTTCTTTATTTAGGCTTTTCATTGATCCCAGCCATTATTGGCATGAGTGCATATGCAATCACAAATGAATTAGACAATGCAGCTTTTGCGTTTCCACATATTGCACTGAATGTTATGCCTTTGGCCTTAGGCGTGCTCATCATTATTGCTGGTATTTCAGCTACCTTATCCAGCGCGAGTTCAGATGCTATTGCCGGAGTCAGCGTTTTGTTAACTGATATCTATCAAATAATTTTCAAAAAGTCACCTAGTGCTAATAACGTACTCACCTTTTCAAGAATTGGCTTGATACTCACCATTGGCATTGCTTTGCTGCTGGCGCTCATGTCAAACAATATTATTTCTTACATTACGCAAATGATAGCCGTACTTATGTCTGGCCTATGTGTTTGTGGTTTATTAGGGCGACTCTGGCCTGCCTATAATTGGCAAGGGGCAATGGCCAGTTTATTAGTAGGTATGCTCACAGCCATAGGTGTTAGTGCTTATCCACCATGGAATGACTTCTTAGGTAATTCAATTCTACCTGCCATAATCAATTCCGCGTTAGCTGGCTACATAGTCACTTTAATCTCACAAAAATCAAAGTCTTTGGCGCGCTCTTGTGAAAGCAACTCTTGATGATTTTTATAGGTAGCAAACTTTGCATTCATTTAATTTGAGAGGTGAAAAATAGTGTTAGGTGTTTTCATAACTAAGCTTTGTGTGTTTTTGGTATTATTGCCTTTTTTGGTAGAAGCCAAAGTTGCAGACAATGTATGTTTATTGCAATTAATGCCGTGCCCAGAAAAAGTGACATTAAAAACCGGGCATTTTTATTTCAAGCAGCAACTGAATATTTATATTGAAGGCATGAGTGATAAACGGCAACAAGCCGCGTTAACGGGTTCAACAACTCAACTTAGTCGATTGGAATATTTTGATTTCAAACATTTTAATATCGTGGCCAGTCAAGAAAAGGCAGATATTGCCATCATTGTTCAAAACAAAATGGCAAGTCAAAAGCAGTCAGGAGCTAATTATAGGCATCCAAGCTTAGGAGACGATGAAAGTTATCAATTAACAATCTCCCAAGAATTAATATTTATCCAAACAAATACTGAATTTGGGGTTATGCATGCCCTAACTACATTAGTGCAACTTATTTATGCTGCAGATGAAAACGTTCATAAGTCTGATACTCACTTAAAAGCTGTTTTAACCACTTTAGAGTTACCTCAGTTACTCATTGAAGATAAACCTGAATATAGATGGCGAGGCTTGTTAATTGATAGTGTTCGTCATTTTATTCCTATATCTGACATTAAACGGCAACTTGATGGTATGGCCGCAGCTAAATTAAACGTTTTTCATTGGCACTTAAATGACGATCAGGGCTGGAGGATTGAGTCAAAGCATTACCCTAAATTGCATCTCATGGCTTCTGACAATTTGTATTACACCCATGAGGAAATTAAAGGTGTAGTGGCTTATGCCAGTCTCTTAGGCATTCGTGTTGTGCCTGAACTTGATGTACCAGGCCATGCATCCGCCATTGCTGTCGCATACCCTGAATTTATAGCAGAGAAAAAAAGCTATGCCATGGAAAGACAATGGGGAGTATTTGAACCTGTTCTTGATGTGAGTGATGCAAAGGTCTATCAGTTTATTGAAGATTTAGTTGCTGAATTCACCCTATTGTTTCCTGATAACTATATGCACATTGGGGGGGATGAAGTTAATCCTAAACAATGGCTAAATAACGACAATATCAAGAGATTGATGCTGAATAAAAACCTAGCCAACAGTGATGATTTACACCATTATTTTAACGCCAAGGTGCAGGATATATTAACAAAGTACCAACGTAAAATGGTGGGTTGGGACGAAATTTATCATCCACATTTACCTAAAGATATCGTCATACAATCTTGGCGAGGTTTAGAGTCGTTGAATAAATTCGCTAATAGTGGTTATCAAGGCGTGTTATCAACGGGGTTTTATATCGACCAACCTCAATACAGTGCCTACCATTATCGTAATAACCCGAAGACTAATATTGATATTGAAGCATCAGCTTCCCAAAGCACAATTTCACCCAATACTGGAGATGACAAAAATACTCATTATCGCACTTGGGAATTAACCATACCAAGGTTAAAAGGGTCTGCAGTTAAGGGGAACTTCACCCTAATCACTAGGATAGACGGCAACAAGGATCGGCAATTAAGCGGCTATTTAAAACTAAATGATAACGCTTTTCAAAAGGTATCAATCCATGCCCCTGTAACTACTTTAAGCAGCAAAATACTTGTTTTCTCATTAGATAGTTGGATGGGACCATTACGCTTTGAATTAGATTTTCCAAAGCCTTTTATTTCTTCTCAAACGAGTCTAACAAATAACACATTAACAACCGCTACGCCGAGGAACAACCGGCTGTTTATTGGCAATGCTTTTTATCCACTTATTGCTCACGAATTAAAAAATCCAGCGCCACAAAATGTACCCTTAGCTCCACAACTAAAACCTAACAACACAAAAAATATTTTAGGGGGAGAGGCGACACTTTGGTCTGAATTGGTCACTCAAAACAATATTGACATACGCACCTGGCCACGATTATTTGTGATTGCCGAACGCTTGTGGTCAAAGCCGCAAATAAACAACCTTGATAACATGTACCAACGTCTATTTTTTATAGATAGATATTCTGAAATCATCCTAGGATTGAAACATAAAGAACAACAGCGAAAAGGATTTTCGGCTCTACTTAATGATCATAATACTGACGAAAACATCCATGCTTTGATGCACTTAGGGAAATTAATTGAACCTGCGCATTATTATACTCGGCACCATATAAAACACCAGCTAGGTCAATACCACCAACTTGCTGCACTGGATGATTTTGTAGATTTTCTAGCGGTTGAAAGTTTCGAAATTATTGAATTAACTAATTTTATTGAGGCTTATCAAAAAGGAAACAAGTCTGTGTTATCAAACATAAAACTTAAGGTGAAAGCATGGCAAGAAAACCAAATAATATTAAACCGCATTGTCATTCAAAGCTCTATATCTTCTAGCTTTAAAGCATTAATAAAAGACGTCGAAGTGTTTAATCATACGGCAGAACATATTGTTGGGTTTTGTAGCAATAAGGTGTTAAACCCTAAACATACTTTCGCCCAGCTGAGTCAACAATTGCAACAACGACAAGAACAACAAAATGAAACTGTGATTGCGGCGATCCCGTTATTCCAGACATTGTTGACTAGTTGCCAAGTGGCAAATAAATAATATGCGATATTTACTATAACCTTCAAAGAGAGTTTACGATGAAAATAATGATGCTTATCAGCATGTTTTGCCTGTTTGGCTGCGCTAATGGGAAGTCAACAGAAGATACAGTCTTGTATCAAAGTATGGATTGGGTAACTGATGGTGTCTTTACTCAGGGCATCGAAGGGCCGGCAGTGGCTCTAGATGGCAGCCTATATGCAGTCAACTACCAAAAAAATGGCACTATTGGGCGTGTAAGCGGTAAAAATAAAGTAGCGCAATTTATAGAATTACCCAATGACTCCATTGGCAATGGCATCCGTTTTGATAAGCAAGGCAATATGTATATTGCAGATTATATAAATCATAATATTTTGATTGTTAATACTAACAAATTAAGCGGCTCATTGATTAACAAAGTGAATGTCTATGCGCACTCCCCTTTAATGAATCAACCTAATGATATTGCAATAACTGACCAAGGAATTATATTTGCTAGTGATCCAAATTGGGCAAAGGGTGACGGAAATATTTGGCGGATCGGAAAAGATCGCCAAGTGATATTATTAGAAAGCGATATGGGAACAACTAATGGCATTGCTGTCAGTCCTGATAATAGCGTTTTATATGTCAATGAGAGTGCGCAACGCAATGTATGGCAATACCAGTTGGACGGTGAAGGTAATATTAGCCATAAAAAATTGCTGATTAATTTCCCTGATTTTGGCTTAGACGGAATGAGAACCGACCAGCAAGGAAACCTATATATTGCACGTTATGGAAAAGGTGTGATTGCTGTGGTTTCTGCCGAAGGAAAGCTATTGCGGGAAATTAACCTCAAAGGTAAATTTCCAACCAATGTTGCATTTGGTGGTGATAATAACAAACAAGTATTTGTAACTATGCAAAAACGCGGAGCCATTGAATCGTTTATCATTGAATAGATTATTACTGAGCTTTATTTTTAACGACTTAATTGTGTAGAATCGATGAGTAAGGGGCCATGTACGCCCCTATAAGTCGGCAGTGTTATCATTTTTTGAAGAAGCTTGTTCTTTAGCTGTTTCTTTCGCCGCTGTTTTTAAGTCTAGGCGAATTTTGTCAACCTTTTCAAAGGTAGCAAAAGCCTCTTCTCGTGACTTAAATTCGAAAATACTTTTTATTGGGCAAGATTCTTCAGAAGTCAGAATTTTATCGCGCCCGCCACCACATAGTTCAGAGAAGTCCCCCTTAAAACCCGCAGCAAAGCTTGTTTGTAACGAATGGCATTGAAACAAAGTTGTGACTAAATAATGACGATTTTTGCCGCTAGCACTAATGCTAATGACATCATCATCGAGCATGCCATAGCCTCGAATATTATACTGACGTACACAGGCTCTGCCGTCTTGTTCAGTTTGTGCTTTTAATAATTCGTCGTAACTTGGTAGGTTCACATCCAGACTTGAACATGAAACTAAACTGGTAAGTACAATAACGGTTAAACAATATTTAAATACTTTCATTACTTCCACCTTAGATGGCTTAACTCAATAATCAAAAAATTATGACCTTCCCTGCCTACTGAGTTGGGACTAATTTTGTGTCTATTATTGTTATCTTGCCAGTTGACGAGCAGTTTTCCAATGTTCAAGAGAGGGGATTGTTGATCACCTGAATGTGCTAAGTTTAGGAAATCCAATAACTGCGGCAAACTAGCTACTGGTAATTACTATAACAGAACTGTCAGAGATCAGGTCGGCCAACTCAAATATGCGTTTTGAATAACCGCAATGGGAGACTTTAAAGTACTCAAGCAGCGTTGCACGGATGTTAATAATGCCAGTTCCTGAAAAGTCTATGATGAAGAGTTTGTTGATGATCTCTCATATAAAAAGCAACAATTAGTATTTCTTGTTATTTTATTAGTCATTTTCCTATAGAATCCGCGACGTGATTTTTACTGGTTAAATATTTCAATATTTCAATATTTATCGTTTATCTATCGACACCTTCCTATCCCTTTCTAAAATGAAACAATAAAAATGAATGATAAAACTATAGTAACTCACAACGGTAATTTTCATGCGGATGATGTTTTCAGTATCGCTGCACTAAAAACCATTTTCCCATCTTTTACACTTATACGTACCCGTGATTTAAAGGTTATCGCCAAAGCAGACATAGTGATAGATGTAGGCGGTGAATATGACCCAGAAGCTGGCCGCTTTGACCATCACCAACGTGGTGGTGCCGGTGCACGACAAAATGGTATCCCCTACTCCTCATTTGGTCTAATTTGGCAAAAATATGGCTTAGATATTTGCGAGGGCAACCAAGACGTCGCCAATGCTGTGGATGCAGGTCTAGTATCAACCATTGATGCCATCGATTGTGGTCATGT
The DNA here is from genome assembly GCF_000314995.1 of Paraglaciecola arctica BSs20135. Lineage (GTDB taxonomy): Bacteria > Pseudomonadota > Gammaproteobacteria > Enterobacterales > Alteromonadaceae > Paraglaciecola > Paraglaciecola arctica. The sequence goes on from NZ_BAEO01000015.1 coordinate 49,646, forward strand.
TGAAGGTATTTATGACGGCATTAGTCTTAGCCAAACTATTTCAATGTTTAATCCAACTTGGCAAGAAGACAGCCACTTTGATAGCTGTTTTGATGAAGCGGTCGATTTTGCATTACGGGTTTTAACTCGATTCATTGCGGCTGCTAATGGCGGTATTAGTGCAAAATCCATAGTAGCTAAAGCGATTGAAAATGCTCAAGATCCAAGAGTGATAGTATTAGAAAAATACATCCCCTGGAAAAGAACCGTTCACGCTTTATCTGATAAGGCTTTATATATGATTTATCCATCTCAGACCGGCCAATGGCGAATTCAAACAGTACCCGTTGAACCTGGTTCATTTGAAGACAGAAAGCCGCTACCCAAAGAATGGGCGGGATTATCCGATAAAGACCTGCAAGAAGTGACTGGCATTGATGATGCCATGTTTTGTCATAACGGGTTATTCATAGCAGGTGCAGAATCATTTGAAAGCACCATGAAAATGGCGACTATTGCTCTTCAGTAAGGGCAATTGATGTTGCTTTTAAGGCTACAAAATGCAAGCCTGAATCACCGCCTACTGACATGTTTAAGGTCGTGTCATATAAGAAAAAGAAGCGGATTTGTTGCAATGTAGCAAAATAACTCATCTCTTGTTGCATGATATTTTCTGGCTCACTACATGCCTTTTCGGTACTGATAATATTCGAAATGGTCATGTCGTGGTTCTTATTATCTAGAACAAAATCAGCAGTGTAGCTATTGCAGCCACCTATTCCATTTAGTTGCATATTCTGCATATCAAAAGCCAAGGAAATACTAGTGTTTTCTATAATGGGTCGTGGACCAGCAATACTGTCGAACGACTCTAAAACCCAAGTTACGTCATCCAGTGCCAATACCGAGTCTTTTATCTCAAAATTTGACAACTGAATAAACAAACCACCATCAACAGGGATTTGTTCAAGGTCAATTTTTGTCGATTCAGGATAACCATATTCTTGGTTATAAATGACTTCGATTGAAATGCCGTCAGCAATCGCTTTTTCAATTAAGGCAAACAAACTATCAACAGATAGTATCTCTTGTTGGGTTTCTTTTGATATAGCGTCTCCAGAAACTGCATCAAATGCTGATAATACTGAATTGTCTAATACGCTAATTTCCATTTGTGCAGACACCTCATCCTCACATTCACAATAGCGCTGACTTTGGATCGTATAATATTGTCCTGATTGACTGTCCCATTTTGCTTTCGCACTTTGTAATAAAACCAGTTCATTTGAAGGACTTTCAATTTCTGCTTCTTTATCAAAATTTTTCTCGACTACAAAATGTAAGCCTGAATCACCACCTACGACCATATTTATGGTTGTGTCGTATAACGTAAAAAATCTAATTTGTTGCAGTGTGGCAAAATAACTCATTTCTTGTTGCATGATATTTTCTGGTTCACTACATGCTTTGTCGGTACTGATGACATTTGAAATAGTCATGTCGTTAGTTTTATCGTCCAGGATAAAATCAGCACTATAACTATTACAGCCACCTATGCCATGTAGTTGCATATTCTCCATATCAATCGACAACGAAATATTAGTATTGTCTATAATAGGTTGAGGACCAGCGATACTGTCGAACGACTCTAGTTTCCAGATTATGTCATCCAGTGCCAATACCGAGTCTTTTACCTCTAAATTTGACAACTGAATGAACAGACCGCCATCAACAGCGAGTTGTTCAAGGTCTATTTTTGCCGTTTCCGGATAACCAAATTCTTCATTATAAATAACTTCAATCGAAGTGCCGTCTGCTATGGCTTTTTCAATCATGGCAAACAAACTATCAACTGTTTGTATTTGTTGTTGTACTTCTTTTGATATAACTTCATTTGAATCTATATTAAATGCGGTCATTACCAAATTGTCTGATACGCTAATTTTCATTTGTGCTGACACTTCGTCCTCACATTCACAATAACGTTGACTTTGGATGGTATAGAATTGTCCTGATTGACTATCCCATTTTGTTTTGGCACTTTGAAATAAAGTAAGGTCTGATGACGTAAGGGCCGAAGTATTATCAGGTGATATATTTTCAACTACCTCCTTTTCATTAGAACTATTACACCCTAAAGTAGTTGCTAAAATGCAAAGAATTAAATGAAGATTAATCATTTTTCTAATAGAGAATAGATTGCTCTGTGATAAGTTAAAATTGATTTTATTTGTCAAATTAATTAAATAAATCATTTAAATTACATTCTTCATTATACGGTGATTATTAATATAGCCTGAGCACACATACATTTCTGTAAATTTTTGTAATTTTGGATGAAATGATTCAACAAGCCGATAACAAATTATAAGGTTATTTATTACCCATATTTGGATTACTCTTCGGTATGCAGCATGATGACCAAGGTAAAACGCCTTTAATCTTTGAGCCATATAGCTGGAATGTTATAAAGATAACAACTAATCAAAAAGTAACAACCTAATATGAATTTTTCTTCGTTAGCCCTAGATAAATCCCTAACTGATGCAGTCAAAACATTGGGATACACAGCACCCACACCGATACAACAACAAGCTATCCCTGCCATTCTTGAGGGTAAAGATATTATGGCTGGTGCTCAAACAGGTACCGGAAAAACCGCAGCTTTTGCACTACCGATACTACAACAGCTAATTAAATATACCGATGCTCCTAGGCCTATCCGTGCTTTAGTATTAACACCCACAAGAGAACTTGCCCAGCAGGTGTATAAAAGTTTTCTGAGATATGCTGAAAATACTCAACTGAACCTTGCTGTTGCATACGGTGGTGTCAGCATCAACCCACAAATATCCGCAATTGAAAAAGGCGCGGATATTCTAATCGCAACACCTGGGCGATTGTTAGATCATATGACAAAAGGAAGCGTCGATTTAAGCCAGCTTCAAACCATTGTTTTTGATGAAGCCGATCGTATGTTAGACATGGGCTTTAAAGATGAAATCAACCGTATTTTAAGTCGAGTACCCAACAAACGACAGACCTTATTATTTTCAGCAACATTTGATGAGACTATTTTTAAATTGAGTAAAACTTTACTTAATAACCCCGTTCTTATCGAAGTCAATGATCGCAATGCCGCAGCTTCCCAGGTTGAACAACTGGTATATACGGTCGATAGAGATCGAAAACGAGAACTCACGTCTTTTCTGATAGGTTCAAAAAACTGGAAGCAAGTATTAATTTTTACTCGCACCAAACAAACTGCAGATGAGCTAGCCAAAGAAATGTGCAAAGACGGCATTCAAACCCAATCTATTCACGGTGATAAATCACAAGGTGCCAGAGAAAGGGTACTGGCAGAATTTAAACAAGGTAAAATCAGAGCCCTAGTAGCAACTGATGTAGCAGCAAGAGGCATCGACATCATTGATTTAAAATACGTGATCAATTACGAATTACCCTACGTTGCCGAAGATTATATACACCGCATAGGTAGAACAGGCCGAGCCGGAAATGCAGGGTTAGCCATATCTCTGATGAGTCCAAGTGAAAAAGGCTTGTTAGAAGCAGTTGAGAAAGTACTCGACAGTGTATTGTTACCACAATGGCTACCAGGTTATGAACCCGATTTGACTAAACAAAACCAAACAGCCAAAAGAAGCAGTAAAGGTAAACAAAAACAACACGCCAGAAACAAAGCACTTGGGATAAAATCGACTAAAAAACGCAGCTGAGGTTTATATCAAACTTTTTTTTTAACCCTACTGTATATTCCATAGAAACTTTGAAAACTAATTATCAATCGCCAGATGAAACCCACTTTTACCTAACCAAGTTAGCGCTTCAGATTTAGTCTCTACTAACTTGACTTTTTCTTTTTGCAAATTGTTACCTAGGTATTGTTCTAGCGTAAATTTCTTTATCCCGGCGTTTTCAGTTCCCATTACAAACACCAGATGAGTTCGTCCATGTTTTCTTACCCATAATTCTAGATCCACAAGGCTGTCATTGATATCGGCAGAACTCAGCCCCCATTGCCGAACATCAACTAAATTACCCCATGGCGCACCATCTAATTGCGGGATCTGCACTTTAAGTTGGTTAAATACCTTTCGAGTATTGTCCCTATTAATAATACCAACAACAGTAGTAATAAGGATATTGCCATTCAAGATGGCATTGTAAGCATTTTGTGTTTTCATAGTTACTCAAGAAAAGAAAATATTCCCATTGCTTCCAATTCTAATATTACCTTTTAATAAACTTACCGGAGTGAAGAAGTAAAGGTAATAGTAAAATTCCATTTCTCAATAGTCTAGTTGAGTTTGAAGGACATCCGGGGACCTAGTGCGTCCAGATACAAGGTTAGTATAACTCTATTTTATCCTATAAGGCTCAGTCATTGATTACTTCAAGGCGCCCCTAATGAAATAGACAGCGAAAGTAATTTGGAGCAATTTAAGGATCCAGCTCCTACAGTCTTACTTATTTTAAGTAACAGGTTTGATCTGATTTTCGCAATAAAGTGTCTGTATTTTTTACAGTTTCAGGTTCTAAATAGTGAACTTATTAATATTACTTTTCTAATCCATTGATTTACAAGCATAATTTAACATTTGGTCTGAAATATGCTTTGTTTCAAAATGCAAATTTGAAATAAGCATAATAATAAAGTCCAACTTAACATTTTAATAAATGGAGTTTTTAATGAAAAAATTGATAAATAAAAACAATGTAAGAGCTATTTCCTTCAGTGTAATTGCTGGATTAGGGCTTTTTTCGATTGCAGCACCAGCAAGCGCTGACTTTGTTGCATTTGAAATTCGCAATACCCCAACCATAAATATCAGTGGTGCGGTCACGGAATTTATAATTGATGGTGGTGGCGATAAAGCGGCCCTAGGATCAAATGATATTAATGGTTCAACTATTGGTGAAATTACCAGCTTGAGTATTGAACGCCTAGATGATCCATCTCGATTTGGTCCTGGAACAGGCCCGAACGTTGCACCATATTTTAATTTATGGATAACAGATGGCGCAGGTAATTTTGCGGTGGTAGCGAATGAGCCTTCAAATGGCGCATTTCAACCACTTTATAACGATGGTTATGATTTATCTTTTGCTGATTTAAGCGATAAAGTAGCAAAAATATATGAAAATAGTTCTACACCTTGGCTGCCAAATTCCGGAATTGGTTTAACCTTTGCAGACTTGGCTAACTTTGTAATACAAGCACCAACAATTGCTGAGTTAACTGCCAGTTGGGGGGGACTAGGAACAGGTGCTCCAAGAGAAATTGGCACTAATGTCGCTTATGGTGTGAACTGGGTTTTTGGTGATACCCTAGCCAACTATGTATCTGGAGATAGTGGATACCGCGTTACTAATGCTAATGTTGAAGCGGCCAAAGTCTCAGAGCCAGCTTTATTAGCCTTATTTAGTTTAGGGCTAGTAGGAATGACTGCTTCAAAGAGAAGAAAAATCCGTTTATTCAAAGCAACACAGAACGTATAAAGTAACGATAATTTACAATTGAATTATTGATTATGGTGATGAGGTTGGTTTTAAAATCAACCTCATTACAGTTACCATAATTCCAGCCTTAGTATTTCAATCACTTCCATCTACAATATGTCAGTATTCTATACACAAAAACCAATCTTATTTTTATATTAAATATTTAATTTCTAGACAAAATTTTCTCGCCTTAAATTTGCCTGATGATATTATTGAATTTCACTCAAGCGCCTTAAATATCGGTTCTCGATATACATCAATTTTGGAAAATTTATGTCTACGTACGAAATTAAAAATAATCATTTTAAAAAAAAGGCTATTAACTTAGCGGTTACGGGTGCATTTATTGCTACCTCTGGACTAACAATTTTCACATCACAAGCTTATGCGCAAACATCAAATGTAGAAGCCGATAATATAGATGTCATTACAGTTACTGCTCGTAAAAAGACCGAATCAATTCAGGATATTCCAGGTGTTGTAAACGTACTCAGCACAGCTGAACTTAGAGCCAATGGTACAGGTGATGCCAAATCATTAGCCTTAAATACTCCTGGAGTGATTTATAGTGAAACCTATGCAGGCGCGTCTTCGCCACGTATAACTATCCGTGGTGTTGGTGATGATGATTTTAATCCAAACGGTTCTTCATCAGCCGCTATTCACGTGAATGGTATTTATCAAGGTACTAATGGCTTGTTAAACGGTCAGTACTTCGATATTGCGAGAGTTGAAGTATTAAAAGGCCCACAAGGCACCTTATACGGACGTAACGCTACCGCAGGTGCAGTTAATATTATCAGCAAACGCCCCGATATTGATTTTGGCGGTTATCTAGACCTAGATATAGGTAACTTCGGCACATTTCGTGGGGAAGGAGCTGTTGACCTTCCTATTTCTGAGGATTTTCTAGTTCGAGTTGCGGCCATGTATGGATCTTCAAATGGCTTTTACGAGCATTTAGGCACAGGTCCTGGAACTGATTATTCTTACGCACCAGATACAATCACGCCACAAGAAAATGTAGCAGCACAAGGCAGTTGGGGCGGTGCTGATCGCGCTTCCGCTCGTGTAACCGCTGAATGGAGTGTATCAGACGCTACGCTTGTCACTGCAAAACTAACCTTAGGACAAGATAAATCTGAATTAGCGATACCCGATGTTACTGCCGACAATTGGGCCGAGTATGCAAGCTCAACAGCATTCTTTCTTGACCCACAAGATCCGGCACTCATTGATTTTGCTAATGCCTTAGATAACGACCCCTTTACGGTTTATTCTAATATGTTACCTAAGTTGGATTCTGAACAAGTTGGAGCCAACCTGCAGATTGACCATGAATTTTCAGGTGATACTACAGCAACCGTTCTAATCGGTTACGAGTCACTTGATCGTGATTATACAACCTCAGACAACCTGCCATTTGCAGTTGCCGATTATTTATTTAATAACGATTTTTCGCAATTTACTGTTGAAGCTCGCCTAGCGGGACAATACTCAAATAACGCTAGTTGGTTAGTCGGTGCTTTTAGCCTGCAAGATAAAATCGATTTTGGGACTAATTTATTATTCTTAAACTCTGGTTTATGGCAAACCGATGTACAAACAGACTATATTCAAGAGCGCGATTCTTTAGGGATTTTTGCTTCATCTGACTGGACACCTGTAGATTGGTTTACGTTAGAGGCTGGTTTACGTTATTCGTCTGACGAAGTGACATTCACAGGGCAAACCCAAAACAATGACCCCTATGGGGTTTATGGTACGCCACCAAGCTTTTTCCCTGCAGGACAAGTGTATATAGGCGTGCCTATTGATCCTGCATCACCACTAGTATTTGATGAATCTCTCGATGACAGCAAAGTAACCTGGAAAATCAGTAGTATATTTACACCTGCAAAACAATGGCGACTATACGGTACTGTTAGTACAGGTTATAAAGCAGGTGGCTTCGACGGCTCGACTATACTGTCGGCACAAGAAGCCCTCCCGATTGATTCAGAGACCGTCATTGCTTATGAAGTCGGCTCTAAATATCGTTCAAAGAATGGTTTGGTTTCTGCTGAAGCTAACCTATTTTATTATGATTTTTCCGATTATCAGTCTACCGCTAAATTAATAGTGGCTGGAGCCAGTACTAATGTTCGTGCAAACGTATCTGACGCAACTATTCAGGGCGCCGAACTTGCCTTAACCTTAAGCCCTATTGATGGATTAAATATAAAAGCAGGTGCAGCTTTGATTAATTCTGAAATCGATAACTTTCAAGGTGAAGACGCAACTATAGAAGGTAATGACTTACCCTTTTCACCTGATGTTTCTTGGAATATTGCGGTAGTTTACGCAACACCAATCAATGATAACTTTAGCTTACGTTCTCAAATTGACGCCAGTAGTACAGGCGAGCACTTCCAGACTATCGAAAACAATGATCAAGTAGACTCATATTCCATTATGAACGCTCGAGTTGCCTTAGAATCGGCTGATTGGGAAGTTGCGCTATGGGTAAGAAATTTAACCGACGAAGATTATAATGTAGGCTTCTTTCCAACAACAGGATTAACCCCTGACACCTTTTTGAAAGGAGCGCCTCGTACTTTTGGTGTGAATTTCTTAAAGCATTTCTAACTATAGATAACGAATAGGTTTAAGTAGCTTAAGCTTAATCAATATTTCAATTTATAGGCGATATGTTTCTGCATATCGCCTTTTTTGTTCTTTTATCAAAAAATTTAAATAAATTAAAGAACGCTCTTTCGATTGTAATAATTCACATTACTTCTAGTAATATCATTTACCACCTTATTAAATATTGCACTCAATTAATACAATCAAAAAAGTCTCAAATATTTTTCAATATGGTGCAATTATTGCCTTTAGTGAGACCTGTTATAGTGAATTAATGAGGTATCACTTTCATGTATTTAAAAAGCACTTCTATGCAACTTAGTTCAAAAGAGCGTTCTTGGTTGCCGTGGTTTGGCCAAAATGGCAAGTTAGCCCTTAGTCGCTCTTGTTATGCCAATAAAAGTATTTATCCGATAATCGAGCAGACATTTGAGGGTATCGCAGCAACAAGAGTTCAGTTGTTGAAATTATGGACAAATAACCATTGGGATCATCTTGGTGCAGTTGCTTCGATGCTAACGCATAGCCATGAAGATTTGATACAGATTGGCTTACATAGTAAATGTGAAGAAATCGCAGATTTTTCTGAATTGTTCATTATTGATGAAATGGGCCAAGTTCTCTCATCTAGCTATAAATCAAGAATTGGTCGCAAACATGAACAACAAAATGCAATCAGCCAAGCTGCAAAATTAGAGCATTTTTTACATGGCCCTTATGTTGATAAAGAAACAATTGAAATAGGTGCCTCTAGCTCAAAGTTCCATGATGAAGTGACGCTAATGTTTTATTTACCGATACAACAGCAAAATAACGTCAATCGTTTTTTATGTGGCAGAGTCCCTAACGATGTCATAGGGGATATTATTCAGCGAGAAGCGGGACATATCTACTCTGAGTCCGGTGATAATTATTTGTTTATGGTTGAGTCACAATTTGATAGAACAATTTCTGCAGGTACCGCCCTATCTCGTTCACGATTTGAAGATGATACTTTTAGTCATGGTGAAAACCTAAAGTCTGGTGTAAATACCGACTTTGGTGTGGTCAAAATAAACAAACACACTGAGTTTGAAATTCGTTTTACCGATCCGGCCACAGGTGAATTACACCCAGGAGTCAGAGAAACAATTAAAAATGGTGAAAATCTCTTTGTGACATACCCAGGTTATTCTGATTATCGGCATATCCCGGTTATTGGTAAAGGCGTCACTTTTAGCTTACCCGGCTCGTTAGATAAATGGGGCATGATGTGTGAGGGAGATTTAGAGGAAGTCTATCGGCGCCGTTCTATTAACCTTAGTTTGATGAAAATTTATCTGTTTTTAATGGGCAGTATAGTCGCAATAAATTCAAGCCTATTTCATTTCACAGACCTTTCCACCATAACGGTCAGCGCCATTACAGCAACTGTAGGTTTGATAAGCTACTTTATGTTTTCAAGCATTGGTACCAAAAAGGTAACCACCCAACTAAATAAAATGGCAGCAGTTATTCGTACTATTGCAGAAGGAGGCGGAAATTTAACTCAGCGACTTGAGGCTAAACAGATTAAGCATGATGAAACCGGAGATATGAGTCGCTGGATCAACAGTTTTATCGACAATTTAGACGGAATAGTCGGCCAAGTGATTTATGCATCTCACAATGTAAAACGAACCAACGAAAATATGTTAATCCATAATCAAGATGCCTTAGTTTGCTCTAATCAGGTCCACCAATCGATGCTGCACATGCAAAACTTGATTGAAATACAACGTAAAGAGATATTAAACGCAGCTAAAACCGCTGAAACAATGAAAGTCACTATGGCAGACGTAGTCGCCAAAGCAGAAGTTAGTTATAGTGATGCACGTTCAGGTACACAGGCAATACGTGACATTGTTGATAACACCGCAAAAAGTGTGCAATCGCTTGATTCTCGGATGAACGATATTGGCAATATTATTAAGGTCATTACCGACATAACTAACCAAACTAATTTACTAGCTTTAAATGCCGCTATAGAAGCTGCTCGCGCAGGTGAGCATGGTAGAGGCTTTTCGGTTGTAGCTGACGAAGTAAGAAACTTAGCGGCAAGAACCGCCAACGCTGCCACAGATATCCAAAACATGATCCAAGGTTTACAAAATGAAACCCAACAAGCCGTTGCATATATGGGATCGGGCGTCGAAGACGTAGATCAAAGTTTAAAACTAACCGAAGCAAACTCAAATGAGAATACCGAGTTACATTTAGTGGTGCAGAAACTATTTGAAACCATCAGTATAATTGAACAAAACAGTGCTAAAAATGGCCATACAGTTAATGAAGTAACTGACGTTACTGAAAGAATGGCTATTGTTATTCAAGGATTAGCCAATAGCTCAACCCAAGTTGATACCACAGCGAATAAATTACAACAATTGGTCAGTGAATTTACCGTGAGTTATCACTAATTCAGAAAATACCCCTAATTCGGGATAAGTAGTTTTTATTTATAGGTTATTTTTTTATGATGTAGAAGCCTTACATAGCTAGCAATCCACATAAAGTGACTCTAACACTTTTTATTTTTACTCACTTTCTATATTTACTCTATTTGGACCGTTAAATGGATTCTATTTTACTGATCATTTTTATCTCACTGGGCATTGCCACTGTGTTGAACATTGTGCTGAAAAAGCTTTCAGTGTCGCACATTATCGGATACATCATTACCGGTACTATCATTAGCAACTTGTTTGATTTTAATGGTAGTAAAAATTTACATTCGTTAGATTTAATTGGTGAATTCGGCATTGTCTTTTTGATGTTTACAATTGGACTAGAATTGTCATTTAGTAAACTTAAAAAGATGAAAGAAATCGTATTTTTTAACGGTTTGGTGCAAGTCCTAGGGAGTGCATTAGTTATCTTTTTGGTGACCCATTATGTATTTTCACAAGGCATGACAGCCTCTGCGATTATTGCCCTAGCCTTCAGTTTATCGTCTACCGCCATTGTTTTAAGTTACTTAAAAAAATCGAAAGATGTACTCACCCCTTATGGTGAGAAGTCTGTGGCGATATTAATCTTTCAAGATTTGGCTGTGATACCTATTTTGTTACTGATCAGCTTTTTGGCCAATGACCAACTGTCTTTAGGCGATGTGTTGCTGAACACTCTAGTATCAGCCACTTTGGTGATTGTGTTTATGTTCACTCTAGGTAAAAAACTTATCGAGTGGCTGTTGCATTTTTCTACCAATGCCAAATTAGAAGAATTATTTTTAGGCTCAGTATTAAGCATAGTCATTGGGGCATCTATGCTAGCCCACGAAATGGGGTTCACCTATTCATTAGGCGCATTTATTGCTGGTATGATCATTGCCGAAACCAACTACCATGTAAAAGTTGAGTCAGACATCGCCTCATATAAAGATTTACTACTTGGCGCATTCTTTTTTTCCATCGGCACTAAAATAGATATTGTTTATTTTTACCAGCAGTTCTTTTGGGTAGTCGCAGTATTAGCACTCATAATGCTGATAAAAGCACTCATTATTTTTGTGTTAATTCGCAGAAAATCCAATAAAAATGATTCAGTTAAATCGGCCATTGCCTTGTGCCAAGTAGGGGAATTCTCCTTTGCTATATTCTCATTAGCATTAAACCAAGGTTTGGTGTCGCCAGAATTAGGCAGTTTTTTGATATTGGTCACAGTGTTATCCATGATAGTCACCCCCTTCATGGTGAATAATATTTATACCCTTGCATCTTATTTTGGCAAAGAATTTTATGAGTCAGATAGGATTGCGCCAATTAATGTCAGTCAGCATACAGTGATTTGTGGTTTTGCTATTGCAGGTCGAATTGTCGCTAAAAAATTAGCTGAAAAAGATATCAATTTTGTGATTATTTCTGACAACCTCAAACATGTTTTATTAGCAAGAGAACGAGGGTTTCAGGCGTATTTTGGACACCTAGACAAGCGGCCGGTATTAGAGTCTTTAAAAGTAGAGCAAGCCGCCAGTGTCATTATTACAGTTAACACTTTATTGAGTAAAAAAATAATTTGCCAAGCAGTATTGAATTACGACCCTTCGGCTCAGGTGATAGTTAAAATTTCCAGTCTAGCCGAGAAAAAATCTCTACAGGGTATTGGTATCACTGATTTTGTACATGCCTACCAAGAAACCGCTAGATTGTTAGTTAAAAGTAGTTTGGCTCACCGCAAGGCCACAAGCCCGTTACCTAAAAGTGAATAAATAAATGCAAAAGATGATTAACCACATAGCTCACCAATGGCACAGAGGAAAAGATAAAAATCCCCCCCTTCAATGGAGTGTCGGCTATAAATAGTTCAGGGTACTTCGACTAGAACGAGAAGATAGATTGGCTCAACTGATTAGGAATGTTAGATTCGATGAGTATTTTTAATAAATTTAAGGTTTCCTATGTTTATCGCCATTAGCCTCCATATATTAGCCGCCACAATTTGGGTTGGAGGAATGTTTTTTGCCTATTCCTTTTTAAGACCAGCCGCTGCCGATATATTAGAGCCCCCACAAAGATTAACCCTCTGGGTTAAAGTGTTCAAAAAGTTTTTTAACTGGGTCTGGCTCGCTATTATCCTATTGATTGTCAGTGGACATTTTATGATTGCTCAATTAGGAGGACTAGCCAACGTGGGTAAACACATTCACATTATGATGCTCTTGGGTTACATCATGACGGCAATATTTATGCATGTTTATTTCGCCCCTTTTAAACGCTTAAAAGCCGCCGTCGGCCTAGAAGACTGGTCAAAAGCAGCGAGCAACTTAAATGTTATTAGGAAAATGATATTGCTGAACTTAGCGCTTGGCTTATTAACAGTGTTTGTGGCATCTGCGGGGCGCTACATAATGCTATAAGGGACGTTAGAGGCAACGTTATGAACTAAGACCATTGTGGCCTTAAATTAAAATGGTTGTTTTTGTAGTCAGAAAATTACCCACCCCAAAAGTAATTCAATTTATTATTTAGAGTGCCGTTGAGTATATTCACGGCACTTTAATTAGCAGTTTATTATGATTCGTTTCTCATTTTTGTAAACCAAAGCCCCCAAGCACAAAGGCAAAAAACAAAATATGCAGCCATAGTTTAGGTCCAACTTGTGTATTTAATGCAGCCAAAGAGCCTAGATCTGGAAATTGTTGTGTGGTCACTAGTTTTACAACCCATTCATTAGCAGGAGTGGCAATAAGTGTTGTAAACCAGCCTAAGATAATTGTTTGTGCAACACTAACGACAACCGAGTGATTGAAATTAAAAATGACAGTTGCAAGCAGAGCATAAAAGATTGAAACACTAATATGTACAAACCAAGATAGAAAAAGTGCAGCTATTTCACTGTAACCTCCAAGATTAACGTAAGCAGCGGCATGTCTTGAGGTTAAAGTTGCCAAACCAAAAAGCGGTTGAACAAGAATAAAGGCAATGCTGGCAATAAGGCCAACGATACAGGCTGTGATAAAAGTATTTTTCATTAAATGTTTAACTTGATTAATTTCGATAACCATTAGATAGCTTTAAACCACTAATAATTTCAAAATAAATCCTAGTCAATAATCTGGGACGCCCTATTCGCACAATAAAAAAATCCAATACACCCTAGCTTATTACAAATTAAAACCGTCACAAATACTTAATAGAATTGTTACAAACCGCCACTAACATCTTGTAGCTTTAACGCACACAAGAAATAAAACATGTATAAAACAAGAATGATTTCGTTAAGCGTACTCGCCTTACTAACGGCTTGCTCTGGCGATGATGGCACAAATGGCGTAGACGGCAACAACGGTTTAAACAGTCTAATCAACCATGATACACTTACGTTTGGTGACAGTGATTGTTCTTTTGGCGGTATTAAAATCATATCAGGTTTAGATACTAACGAAGATGACTCTTTATCAGACAGCGAAGTTACTCACACAACCTATGATTGTGAGGCAAATACGGTGAAAGTAGCAGGTTCACGCTTACCCTATACTGTTTTACGTAGTGATATAGCAGATGGCGCCAAGCCTGGCTCTTACTTTGAAGTGCGTAACGGTGGTTACGGCTCAGACATGGTTAAACACCCAACTAATGCCAATCAATTTTATGCGTTAACTGACCGTGGGCCTAACGCAACTTATACCGGAGATCTAGGCACAGGTAAGGTATTCCCAGTTGCAGACTACACGCCTCGTATCGGCTTATTTGAAATACAAGACAACGGCGATGTGATGGTAATTGAAGAAATTTTACTAAAACGCCCTGACGGTACCTTTATTACTGGTTTACCTAATAGCACAGCTTTAGGTGGCACAGGTGAAACGCCTTATTCGGTATTAGGCGATGGCACAGTTGAAGTGCTTCGTGAAGACATGAGCCTCCCATACGATGCAACTAGCAACCCTATATTGCTTGACGACTATGGGTTAGACGGCGAAGGCTTAGTAGCCCTTTCTGACGGTACCTTCTGGGTCAGTGATGAATATGGTCCACACATGGTTCACTTTGACATAGATGGAACTGAAATTGGTCGTATTAACGCCTTTGCTGATGATACTCGGGTTACCTTTAATCTTCCCGCTGAATTTGCCAATCGTCGGGCTAATCGGGGCATGGAAGGCTTAGCAGTGACGCCGGATGAAAAAACCCTTGTTGGTATTATGCAATCTACTATGTACAACCCAAGTAGCGCTGTAAAGGCGTTAGATATAGTACGTATTGTCACTGTAGACACAGAAAGCGGTACTGTTTCCCAATACCTATATAAGCAAGAAATAGCACAGAACTCTCAGTCTGGTATTTTTGCACTAAGCGCCACTGAGTTTGTGGTTATTGAACGTGATGGCGCTTTCTTAGCGTCTAATGCTAATGCGATGAAACATTTGTATAAGATTGATATTAGCGCTGCCACCGATCTTGAGACCATCGCAGATTCTGGCGAGTGGATCCAAGATGCAACCCTTGGTTTGACGAAAGACGGTCAAACATTAGAACAAGTGGTACTTAACGAAGGTTGGACTGGTTTAACTAACATAACACCAGTAACCAAGACCTTAGTGGCTGATTTAGTGGCGGAAGTACAATATCCCCATGACAAGCTTGAAGGTATGTGGCTGATTAACGGATCAACCATTGGTGTCATAAACGACGATGATTTTTCAACTTGGGCTTCTGGTGGTGTGTTAGAACAGAAGTATCTAGATACGGGCCAAACCGTTATTGATGCGAATACCCTATACATCATTGAAGACCTAGATCTTTAATACAAAGCTCTACAACAAACTACCGCGATACATATCTGGTTCCCCAGTTATGTATCGTTTTAATGTTGACTAGGACAAAACATTTAGAGATTTTCCAGAATTTAAAAATTTAGAAAACTGCAACCACTTCACCTAATGAATAAGTATTCCAGAATATAGAGACATTTCTCAAACACACTGCCGCTGCGATGGCCAATGAGAGCATCCTTGCCACTCATCTTTCACAACTGAGTTAACACACTGAAAATAAACAGGATAATTAAAAATGTTTTCTTTATAAATGCCAAAATGCTGTGGCTATTAACCCTATAGTGTTTTACATTGGTAACACTTCTAACAAAGTGATTTAACGATTTAGAGATAAACATCCAATATTCAGATAGTTTTCTGCGAGTGAAATTTTCCACTCGAATTTAATGTAATCATTTACTTTGTCCCGGCAAAAACTAGGGCTTTTTAAGAATATTTACTAGGACGGGATCATAAATACATGAAACAAAAATTGATTACATTTAGCCATTTTTTGAGAATAACTGTAACTATTTGCGCCTTAATTTTGGCCTTCCCACTACTCGCACAGAACTCATGGAGTGTAGGTGATAGAATTTTCGGGCAAGCCGGCGATGGCAACTGGTACTCTGGCTACATAACACAAATCCATTCAAAAGGTTATAAGGTTAAGTACGATGTTAATGGAAAAACTATTGTAAATGCCAAAAAAATTGCCCCCTACACTTGGAAAGTAGGATCAAGTATTCGGTGCAAGATACAAGGTGGCGGTAATGACTATTATAGAGGTAAACTTATAAGTGCTAATCAATATAACCAGTTTGATGTTCACTTCGACCGTGGAAATATCGAACCTACTTGGTCATCTTCTTGCATTTACGACGGAACGCCATTTATACCTGCACCCAAAACGAATCGAGTGGACCAATATAGTCCACCACCACCAGGGAGCTCTAGTCGTAAATTTGGCCCCGGAGAAGCCGTGCTTGCATATCATACGGGGTATTGGTATCCGGCTAAAATTATGGCGGTTCAGATCCAAGACTACGCTATTAAATTCAGCGGAGGTCTAGAAATGAATTATGTCGAATCACACCTAAGTCCTGTCGTTTGGAGACAAGGAAGCCCAGTGGAATGTACTGGAAAGGGAAAATCAGCCAAGAGCCAGTACTATAAAGCTACAGTTGAGGCCATCAACAATAGCGAAATATGGGTGATATTTTCAAATAATGTGCGTCAGACCTTGATTCACGGTAAGTGCCGATCAAAATAGTGACGCTTGCATTTACCCATTAAGTTTTCTAATGGTGAGTAACACTGAACACAGAGTTTACATAAGCTGAAAATGGTAGTTGGCGACAATGTGAATCGAAGTGACACGCAGCAAACAGTTGCGTGTCCATTTAACGGTTTGTTAGACATTAACTAACCTTCGTCATTACAAACCAATAAAACAACAATTAAATCAATAGTTCCAAAATTCAAATAGAGCCATAATTTATCCCCCTTATTTGTGAGGATACCCCAGCCATTGAACCTAGTTTTACAATAAGCCCAACAATCTATCCTTAAAGGATTTCCCTACCTTTATTTGCCTATCCCCTGTTAGACGAATATGTTGATTATCTCTTGCAACTACCTGCTGTTTATTCACAACAAACGACTTATGAACTTGCACAAATTGTGTCTGCGGTAGTTGTTGTAAACACTGCTTTAGAGTACTGCTAACCAAAATAGCTTGCTCACCTTGCCACACCCTAACGTAGTTGCCATAGGCTTCGAGCAAGCTAATCTCGTCTACAACAAACTTGCGTTTTTCACGGCCAACTTTAAGAACGATATAATTTGGGTGGTTTGCATTACTGGGAGGCGGTGGTTCTAAACGTCGTCGTACTTTGTCTAATGCTTGCGCCAGCCGTGAGGCACTCACTGGTTTTAACAAGTAATCAGCCACATCCAGTTCAAATCCTTCAATGGCATACTCTTGATAGGCGCTGATGATGATCACTTGTGGGGTTTTGTTGAGCACTTTAAGAAGTTCAATACCGCTCAAGGCTGGCATATTAATATCCAGCACTAATAAATCAACAGAATCATTGGCTAAGTAGCTCAAGGCTTGAGTAGCATTGTAGCAGTTGCCAACAATTTTAAAGTCTGTCTGGGCTTGCAGATGGTGTTTTATAACTTCATGAGCTAGAGGTTCGTCGTCGACAATTAAGGTAGTGAACAAGGCTCTAACTCCAAACGTAACTCACTATGCCACTCTTCGTTTTGCACCTTGCCAATTAAACTGTGTTTACCAGCATACAATAAAGCTAGGCGGCGTTTAAGATTTTCTAAACCAATACCAGGTTTACCTTTGGTGTTTTTTTCTGGCAAGCTGTTTTTGCAACCCATAATCAAATGCCCGTTGCTAACTTTAATATCGATGCTGACACTACAGCTGAACTGGCTGGGTTCAACACCATGTTTAAATATATTTTCGATAATAATAATGAGTAACAACGGGGCTATTTGCCAGCTCTGCGCCTGCTCTGGATAGTGCACAGTGAGCTGAGTTTTATCACCACTGCGAATAGCCTGCAAAGCTAAGAAGTCTTGAATATACTGAATTTCTTGATCGAGGTTAACACGATTATTTTGCCCCTCGTATACGGTATACCGAAGTAAATTAGCCAGTTGCATCACTAGTGTAGGTGCATCTTTAGAGCCAGTTAGAGTGAGCGCATACAGATTATTTAAAGTATTAAATAAAAAGTGCGGATTGACTTGTTGTTGTAATAACTGCAGTTCTGTTTGGCTTTGGCGCTGGGCAATTTCTGCTAACGCTTTATCTTGTTGTTGACGTTCAAATGCCAAAATTATGGGGGCACTCACTGCCAATATAAAAAAACAAAAACGAAAATTAACCGGTGAAAATATATTGTAATCTTCAGAGGGTAAAAAAGTCCATTCGGGAATGTTCATAGGTAAAACCAATACCAATGAAGCTAAAAAGGGCGTCAATACAATAATACAAATAAAGCAGGCGGCTACATAAGCAAATACCCCACTGCGAGCCAAAATACGGCGGATCAACACATAACGATTGATCCAATACAGCAGTAAAACTAACAACCCCATCACCAAAAATTGCCATAGATAATCAACAAAAGACCCAAAATTGACTATTAGTGTATCGCTGCTAATTACGGCTTTAATGGGTTGATTACGCACCGGGTCGTCGGTAGAAGCAAAAATACCTGCCCACAATATAGCCCAGGCAATTAACAACATCAGCAGCACTGAATTTAATGAAAACAACCGGGACATAAACATCATTGCCTTTGTATTGTCCCGCTTAGCCAGTAGATGGCTCACACCAAAACCTAGGCTAGCCAACAGTATAAGCAACCAGCCTTGTACCGACAAAAGACTCCAATTTGCATACCATGACTCAAAATCGGCTAAAGCAATACTCAGCAAAGGATAGAAGACAAAGCCACTGCTCCAAATAAGCAACGACCGCCAAGCTCTAGATTTAAATGCAAAATAGTGGGCCAATAATAACGGCAGACTCTCCAACATGAGTTGCCCCGAGATCCACATAAACTGTGCGACACTTTGGCTTGAAGAGGAAAAGTGTTGGATCGACGCTTCCAATAACAACGCAGCGATCACCGCCAACTGATTCTCAGCAATGGCCCTTAGTTTATTTTTAAGCCCTGTGGATAGGCGCTTTTGCATAATAATGTCCTGATTAATCTTTTGTCATAGCCTGACCTAAGCAGCGTAGCAAGTCAGCTAATCCATGACCAAAGCTTTACTTTTACTGACAAACGACAAAAATACCCGCCATTAATGACGATCTTTACTTTCATCATCATAAGCAAGCACTTCATCATTCTAAGCTTGTTGCCTTAGTGCCTTGTTATTAGTCTAGCTGCACGTTTTTATAGGAAACAAAGCATGCTGTCTATTTCTCATTTATCCCTGACTTACGCCGATGGTACCCAAGCTCTGCGTGAAATTAACCTGCAATTACCCCAAGGCATGGTGGGTTTATTAGGTCCCAATGGTGCGGGGAAATCTAGTTTAATGCGAACATTAGCCTGCCTGCAAACACCTAATAACGGCGACATTCACTTTAACAATATTGATGTGCTCAGCAACCCCATGGCGTTACGTCAGCAATTGGGTTATTTGCCACAATACTTTGGTGTTTACCCTCATATGAGTTGTTATGCCTTGTTGCAGCATATGGCCATTTTAAAAGGCATTAACGAAAAGGCCCAACAAAAATCACAAATTGAAGCTTTGCTTGAACTCACCAACCTCAGCGCTTTTGCCAATAAGAGTGTGGCCACATTTTCTGGTGGTATGCGCCAGCGTTTTGGCATTGCCCAAGCACTGCTAGGAGATCCAAACCTGCTGATTATGGACGAACCCACAGCTGGGCTTGATCCCGCAGAGCGGGAACGATTGCACGCCTTATTGGTAAATATCAGCAAAGACAAATTGATTTTATTATCAACCCACATTGTTGAAGATATCGAAAACCTCTGCCCTTTTGTTGCGCTCATCAATGATGGGGAAATTGTCGAAAGTGGCACAGTGCAAAGTCTGCTCACTCCCCTGCAAGCTAATGTTTGGCAGAGTTCAATTCGTCCAACTGATACCCAGCACATTTTGACTGAAAGCTATCGTTTTGGTTTACCCGTATATCGTATTTTGGCTCAGCAACAACCTTGTGCAGAAGCGGTGCCAGTAGAAGCAACGCTGCAAGACCGCTACTTTTATGAATTATCACAACAAGGTATTGCTGATGTTACTCATTAATGAATGGCGTTACTTAATGCGCCAACCACTATTGTGGTTAGCCAGTATTATTTTACCTTGTATCGCCTATTTATTTGCCGTGGGAATTGGCAGCATCGACACCTTGGCAGATAAACATTTACAGGCATTGCATATGACCTTGATGATGATGTGCCTGCCGCTGCTCAGCGGAGCATTGGCGCCACTGGTATTTTTGCGTGATCAAACCAACGATATGGCCGAGCTAATATTAGTGACCCCGCAAAGTACCTTTTACCGTATATTTAACCGTCTACTAATTTTGTTTTTAGTGTGTGCAGGACTGGTTCTACTCAGTTTTTTCATTATCTGGTTACTACTAAGCCAAACCTATGGTTTTCAGTTGTCTTTACTGACATTAGCCCTGTGGGATTTTGCCCTAATGGCTTTACCTACCTGTGCCTTTTTTAGCGCCTTAGCTTGTTGCCTAGCGCAACGTTTTACGTCTTCAGTGGTGATATACGCGACTTTTTGTAGTGTTTGGCTTGTTTATATCATGCTTGCCAGTATGACCGGCTCACCTATGTTAGCCGGTAGCACCATAACTAGCCCTTGGTTATTTGAGAGCATGCGCCTGCTTGATCCCTTTGGCAATACAGCGCTGTTAGCCGTATATCAAAACTCAGAAGCAAGCCTTTATGGCGACTGGATTTTTTATCTAAACCGCCTAGCTTATTGCTTACTGGCTGCAGGGCTATTTTATACTAGCCTGAAGCTTAAGCCTTATACCGCAAAACATGTTCCAGCTCTGGCTGACTCAGATCTAAATTCACAATCCAGCAAGGCTTATCAGTTTGTTGGCGCCACACCTAGCGCTAGCAATCAGCTAGTTCATTTAACAAAGTTAGCCGTAACAAGCTTACTTAAACAGCGTTTGAGCCAATTGATACTAGTAGGCTGGAGCCTACTGATGTTGAGTGAGTTATTATCTGGCATAAACTACTCTGAGCCGTTGTCAGTTTTAAAACCCACTAGCCTTGATGCTCTCAATCGGATTTCTGATGATGTATTGCCACTATTGGGCAGTTTTTTAGTGCTATTTTGGTCGTGGCAGCTTTGTTGGCGTAATCGGCAAACAGCTATGGCCGAATTAATTGCTGCCGCGCCAGTACGCTCTAGCGTTATTCTATGCAGCCAAGTCATTGCCTTGGGTACAATGATATTACTATTAATCCTGCTTACCTCTTTAGCGGGTTTTGTTGCCGAAACCTTAGCTAACAGTGAAATACAACTGCTGCAGTATCTGTCGCAACTTGGCAAAGCGGCGTTGTCCTTGTTATTACTCGGCGCTATTTTCACTGCTTTTCACAACATTTTCCGTTCGCCTTTAGTGGCAGTTGCCTGTTGTGTGGCCATTTTAGTGATGAAGTTTACTCCAATAAGCGGTTCACTTGGGCTCACACACACTTTATGGAATATCGCGGCTTCGCCTCTGCAACCTGCAGATGCTTTTTGGGGATCAGAACAAAGCCTATCGGTATATTGGCCATTTATGACATTTTGGCTGGTGTGTACTAGCACTTTGATTTACATGGCAATCCAGTGGTCCCATCGCACTGCTAGCTTTATGAATCATCGTCGCTGGAAATTGAATATCAGTTCAAGCTTATTATTAATTATCACCCTTGGGACAGGTTGGAATTTACATTCAAACATTATTGCTGAAAGACCCTTAATGAGCTCAGATATGCGAGAACAGTGGCGCTATGATTACGAACAACAATATTCCAGTTGGGCAGCAGTAGCGCAACCGGTAATCAGCCATATTGATGCAAAAGTGGATATATTTCCACTTCTGGGCAATGCTGAATTTACTCTCATTTACACTTTAGAAAACCATACTGAACAAGCCATAGATAGTTTGCTTATTGGGCATCACTCAGCAACTCCCCTTGATGAACTAAGTTTATCGGTTACTCATACTCGCGACTATGATCAACAGTTAGGCCAATACAAAGTGACATTGATGGATGCCATCAAACCTGGTGACAATTTACAATTATCGACTCGGTTCACCTTCAAACAACCACAACATTGGCCAGCAGTGATGCATCAGTTGGTGAAACCTTCTTTTAGTTATTTACGTGGCATACCGATGTTACCCACAATAGGCTTTCAGCCACAGTATCGTTTGCGCAACGAACAACTTCGCCAAGAATATGGCTTAGCTCCGCTCAATCTAGCGAAACCCTCAACCTTGTTTGCTAAGCCTCAAACATCACAAGCAAAATACGATTGGGCAAGCATTCACTCTGTGGTTTCCACTAATGCACAACAAGTGCCCTTAGCCCAAGGCGAGCTTGTTAAACAATGGCAGCAAAACGGGCGCAACTATGCAGAGTATCAAAGCAAAGGACCGATCCGAAATGCCTCGGTGTGGTTCTCAGTGCCGAATAATTCAATTAAAGGTCAGTCGGGTTCGACCTTGTTAGAAGTGTTTAGCCCTGAAAACTCACAGGCCGCAGAACTCAATATGCAAGCCATGGAAGATACACTCAACTGGATGGCAACCCATATTGCACCTTATCGTGGCAGCAGGTTGAGTTTAATCGCTATGCCTGATATTGGTCCTACAGGTTATGCCCTACCACAAATGATCATGATCAATCAAAACGTTGGCTTTCGAGCAGAGCCTGCACCTGATGCTGGTTTTGATCAGCGTTATCGCCGCGCCGTACATGAAACAGCCCATCAATGGTTTGGCCATGATCTCGGTAATGGCGTATTAGAAGACAGCGCATTTTTAATTGAATCCTTGGCTAAATATGTTGAATTAGTGATGATTGAACAACGTTACGGTATCGATGCCATGCACGCCTTGGTTGAATACGAACGCCAACGTTACAAGGTTGCTGTTATGCGCAGCCCTGAGAAAACCCAAAGCCTAGTTGATGCCACTGAAAACTATGATTTGTATTCCCGTGCAACCTTAGTTTTTGCCATTTTTCGCCGGGAACTAGGTGATGAGCTAATAACCCAAGCATTACAGCGTTTATGGCAACAACACGCCTACCCTCTCACACCCGCCACCTCAATGGATTTTGTACGTGCATTAAAGGCACAGCTTAATGCAGAGCAGCAAGTTTTAGTTGATTCTTTGTTGTTAGGAACAGACAACAAAGCGCTGTTAGCTCAATAGGCTAAGTGGTTACAAATTGGGGCAAAGATCACTCATAACAAAAATATCTTTAACGTTGTGAAGCCAAACTGAGTGTTTTGTTATAAAGACGTATATAAAACAGCTTATTAAGGAACCCATCGAAACAATAGACAGAAAACAACCGCATTATTCAGATTGCGCTTTGATTTTTTGCAGTTGATTTTTGGCATTGTTATTATCTGGTTGCAACGACAGTACCTTGTTATACAGCTCGATTGCTTTTGTGCCATCACCGAGTAACCAATAGGCTTCGGCCAGACTGTCATAAGTATTGGCACTGGCAGGAAAGAACTGAGTATTGAGAGTAAAAACTTGCACTGCTGAGGCAATTTTTTTTTGTCCGAGCAATTGATATCCCCAAGTATTCAAATCGGCCTCAACCAAGGTAATATCACCTTGGTTTTGCATTTTATGTGCGATTTTGGAAATACTCCCATAACCTTGTTTTTGTATATGCGTCCACAATGGTTTAATAGATACAGGTAAACCAAAACCATTTTCAGCTTTCATGTCGGCGATATAAAACCCA
Source organism: Paraglaciecola arctica BSs20135 (assembly GCF_000314995.1). GTDB lineage: Bacteria > Pseudomonadota > Gammaproteobacteria > Enterobacterales > Alteromonadaceae > Paraglaciecola > Paraglaciecola arctica. The sequence continues at coordinate 73,577 of NZ_BAEO01000015.1, forward strand.
GCAATTTCATCAATAAAAGTTGATGGCAAGGAACCAGATAAATTAGTTAGCACCACAATCGATAAATTATCTTGAGGGTATATAACTAAAGCCGCACGATTAGCACCAAGTGATGCCACAGCAGGATGTTCTGCACGACTTATTACAGGCCAACCTAAAGCATAACCATTGACTAGCCTATTAAACCCAGCAGTTTTTCCATCAGCTAATATATTGGGTTGCCATAATTGTTTGAGGCTATCGGTTTTATCAAAGAGTTTATTCGTTTGAAGTGCAATAGCCCATTGGGCTAACTCTTTCGCACTACTTGTCATTCCAGCCGCGGTGCGCAAAGGTGGTGCAAATTCAGCGCTTAAATTGGTCAAATTTCCGGTTTTCACATAAGTGTAAGCAAGCGCTTGATTAGGAATGACTGTTTCGAAATGAGCAAAACCAGCGTCGCCTGTTTTTATCATTCCAACCTTATTTAATTGATGTTTAGTGATAAATTTGTCGAAAGACATACCGCTAACTTTATCAATAATTTTACCCAGTAAAACGTAACCAGTTTGATTATATTTGAAATCCGTATCTGCTTTAAATTCCATTGGTTTTTGCTTGGCCAATTCCCATGCAGTATCAAAATCCTGACTACCTATTAACCCAGCCCAGTTGCCTAGAATAGATGGCAAACCGGATGTATGCCCCATTAGTTGCCTGATGGTTAAATTACGCCACGCTTCTGGTAATTCTGTAAGGTATTCAGATATGCCTACATCAAGGCTTAACTTTCCCTGCTCTACCAGTTGCATGATTGCAACACCGGTAAACCCTTTAGTCATTGAGTTGATCGTAAATACAGTTTTGTTACTAACAGGGATAGCGTCTTGAAGATTAGCTAAACCATAGTTTGTATTTTTTACAATTTTATTGTTTTTAACGATAGCTAACTGTAAGCCGGGGATCCTTCTGTCATCCATCTGTTGCTTAATATATTCATCTATTTCATCTGATTGCACTAGACCGCTCATAAAGCTCGTCGTTAATGCTAATAAACATATATAAAGCGTTCGATTCATATTTTTAGAAATAGGGATAATGTTCAAAAGAAGATCCTTGATTAGGTAATTAGTATCAGTTAAGCGATTACTTGAATTCAGGTAAATAAACTGGATGGAATAAAATAAGACGCACAAATTTGAATAAAGGTTTAAATTCGCGATCGAATTTAATTTAATAAATTGCTGTAGCATTATTTTAATGCTTTTTTGATTAGGATCCTTTCTACCCAGTGACTATTATGAAGCAATAAAAATGGAATAACGATTTTAAATATCTGGGAAATAAAGCAGGCTAATGGAGCCCTGTAAGGGATTAAAGTCGAACGATTAAGACAATCTAATTAGTCCCCTTATATAAACACCTCCACAATCGAAGATCAGCACGCACAGCTTAGTTTGTAGAGCCATAGCAACCGTCATTCATTTTACTCTCGATAAAACCATTAAAATGTTTGCCGATAGTTACGCTTGTGTTTCTAGCCGTACTGCTCTCCTTCCAAAAAATAAGTGTAATTTCTATTAAACGGTTCTTCCCTAATCAATAATGGAAGCCGTTCACTTACCTAAAGATAATATGTCTTTCCTAGTGTTTGCATCCATTTTTTCAATCGCATACCTAATGGTTGAGCGAGTCATTTTTTGCAAATTTAATTCTATATACCTAATCACATCATCCTGATGCTGCACAGAGGTTGCTTTCAATAACCAGCCAATACTTTTTTGAACAAATTCATCTTGGTCGTTGATGAGTAAGTCACATTGCTTAAAGACCAATTGCTTATTCAGGTAATAGATAGATTTACCTATTTTTCGTTTAACAAATTTCACCCAAACTACATTACTCGCCCGCCGACACCATGGCACTGTCGAATATGCCCAATGATGAGTCTTTTCAATTAAATGAGGCCGAGCAAGTAAAAACTGATAAATGGTTTTTATACATAAATCATCAACATGAGACCAATTAGTGGCGTAATGCTCTAACCAATACTCAAAACGTAATAATAAATTGTCATCATAATGTGACTTTACAAATTTATTAATCAAACCAAAAGCAACTAACACCTCCTCGCTATATTCAGCATTTAGAAGAATGTATTCAGTAATAGCCAGCATCTCTATTGCGGTAATATCAGCATTCTCAGCCTGAAAACGACTGATGATCAACTTAATATCAGCAGCTGTCGCACCAATACAATGGATCCCATGGGGAAAGTAACGACGACTCGACTCTGTCTTTTGCGTAGTACTCACGCGTTCTAAATCAGCTTTAATTCGTTCCCAATGGGTTTTACATGTATTCATAAGGTAATTTGGTCATCGATGTGGATTGAAAGCAGTTAACATCTTTGTATTAGGCATTTTTTGTCTTATTAAAACCTAAATAGGCTTTACTTCGTGGACAAGCATATCCATGAACTTATCGAATCGTCGCTGTCTGGTTTTGGGCTTCTTTGCACTCATCAATCCATTCGCAATTACATAACGATTCGATTTATTGAGTGCTTCAAAAAACTGTTTCGCCTTTGGGTTGATATCAAGTGCCAATAAGAAATCTGCAGGCACCTTCATTTCACTTGCCGCATAGGCATTCTCCCATCGGCCGTCCGCTTTGGCGCTGCGGATATGCGCTAACCCAGGCTCCATCATACGGTTCTCGCTTATTAAACGCTCAGCATGTTCTCTATTCCTTTTTGACCAGTTACTTCGCGTTTTCCTAGGTGTAATTCTCTGGATATAAGCTTGGTCGTCGACTGATTTTTTGATGCCGTCGATCCATCCCCAGCACAAAGCCTCAATTACGATATCGTCCCAAGTCACACTTGGAATACCGGTTTTTTTCTTGAACAACTTTACCCACAGCTCACTTTCTGTAACGTGATTCACCTTGAGCCACCGCCCGAGATTTTTCGGTGTTGTAAAGGTCATGATTTTAGCTGGATCGGGTTCAGGCATGTAACTAGGTTCTCTTCGACATAAGGCATTAGTAAGCTGAAAATGCTGGTTGGCTAATCGACTCCCATCATAGTAACAATTTGCAAAACGACATCCAAACGTTCAAAGTAAAAGGTACTGAAATACTGCAAACAAAGCACGCCTTAAAACTTATAAATAAAACCGTGCCGTATCTATTGCTCAAAAGAACCTATACAAATACAAAGGCGAAGCCTTTTAATCAATAGCTTAGGCTTCGCTAACCGGCAGTGATAGTTTTGCGCTTAAGGCGCTATATTTTGGTTGGTTCTGAATAGGTTATTAGGATCGAATTGTTGTTTGATGCTTTTGAGTCGAGCATAGTTAGAGCCATAAGCTTCTCCTATACTATTTTCATCACCTTCTGGGATAAAATTCACGTAAATACTGCCCATTGAGTGCGGGGTTAAATTAGTATGTAGTTTTCGAGCCCAATTTCGACAGATTTCGTCGTCATCTGGAGATTGCCAGCGGGTGTGCACATTCATAGTAAAGTGAGCATCACGATTTAACCAAGGCGTTTCATGAGTGGCTACTTTTGTCATTACACCGCCCACATGGGCAACAAAAATTTCACACTCGTCGCTGGGTAGAGTTTGTATAGCTTTTTCGATTTCTGTGGTGGTTTCAGCACTAATTTGCGTCAAATCAAGACTTTTCCAATAATTCCTAGCACCTTCGGTTAATAAAGGATCAAATGCAGACTGCCAATCAACAAAGGGCATTGGCCCCACTACGTCGACTATTGGTTGTCCTATCTGTCTAAGCTCTTGTGTTACCTTTTGACCTTCGTCAATGTTACCGACATAACACATGGCCAGTACCAGCACTTCTTGACCGTGCCATTGTTCAGGTAAAAATGGCAGGGGTGGCGCTTTGCGCATTACCACCCAACAACTAAGTTCTTCGGGTGCGTTATCTATTGCGACTTGATATTTTTCCATGACGTTTTTCATATCATTAAAGGGATGCACTACCATGCCAGCTAATACTTCGGGCCCTGCTTGATGTAAAGTAAATTCAAACTCGGTAACTACGCCAAAATTACCACCTCCTCCACATATTGCCCAGAATAAATCTGGATGTTGTATGGCGTTAACCTCCAGTAATTCGCCTGTTGCGATAATAAGCTTAGCTGAGCGTAGACTATCAATAGTTAAACCAAATTTACGGGTTGTCCAGCCAAAACCACCGCCCAACGTTAGGCCTGCAATACCTGTGGTTGAATTAATCCCCGTTGGCACAACCAAACCATGTTCTTGAGTGGCCTTATCTACGTCTGCTAAGGTGGCACCTGGTCCGACTTTAACTGTTTTCTGTTGCTCATTAACCTTAACTGTTTTCATGAAATGAAAATCGATAACCAATCCCCCATCGACTAAAGCCTTGCCTGCAATGTTATGACCGCCGGATTTAACAGCTAATAAGATCCCATGAAAGCGCGCAAAGTTAACGGCCTTAATAACGTCTTGATCATCTTTAACTCTAATAATCAAACTGGGATATTTATTTATCATGCCATTCCATAGGCTACGGGCTTCATTGTAATTATCTGTGTCAGGTTCAATGATTTCCCCAGAAAGTGAGGTGGTAATCTCGCTTTTCTTTATTTCTACAGCTGTACCATCCATTTTTTGAAAACGTATTGTATTCATGAATTCTTGCTCCTATTGATAAGTACTTAACTTCATTGTTTTTACTGAATAAGAAAAATAAACCAGCCACAGAAATTATAGAACCACGTCTATGGTTTCCGCCCCCCAATAACGCGAATCGTTTTTTTGCAATCAGATATACAACAATTATTGAAGCAACATACTCTATGACTTTGGCTAACCAACATTTTGACTGTAAGTACTCAGTAAATGGCAGAGCAATCGACAAAATGTATGAGTTATTGTGTGTTACAAACACTGTTTTGTTTAGAGCCAAGCGTCTATATTTGATGTCCAATCGTCTATTTTTTAGGCATAATAATTAAGTTATGTTAGTTTTATCTTTCACAAAGACCTAAAAAATAAACTAACGCGGGTTCGAATCAGCGTAACTTGTCTTTTATTTCAGTAATAAAAAGGAGACATGATATGGATATATTGTCAGAAGTACTCGACACCATACATATAAAAGGTGCGCTGTATTTTGAGGTCGAGGCAGCTCAACCATGGGTATTGGTCAATCCCCCAATGAATTTAATTGGTTCGTTTATGTTGCCCGAACTTGAGCACGTTATTCCTTTTCATATCATGTTAGAAGGTCAAGGTTGGGCTAAATCTGATGATAACCTGTTAGCGCCGTTAAAACTTGAATCTGGCGATGTGGTGATGTTCCCTATGGGCTCCAGTCATTCATTAACATCAGACATCAACAATTGGCAAGGCACAGCAGCCGATGCCAGTTTCTATCAACAAACAGCAGCAAAAAGACAACCTTTCACTGCGGTAAAGCTAGGTCAAGATGGTGAGCGTGCAAAACTTGTTTGTGGATATATTGGCTTTAATGCCAAGCCCTTGAATCCAATGTTAAGGACTCTGCCAAAAATATTGGTGGTTAAAGAGCATGTAAGTAATGAGGGATTAATGAAGCAGTTGTTGCTGTCTACTTTGAATGAAATGGGCAAATCCAATGAAGGAGCTAGAAATATAGTAACAAAATTAACCGAGTTGATTTTCACACAAGCCTTAAGACAACATATAGAAAACCATACAAATGTTGATGATCACAGTTGGCTTACCGCAGTACAAGATGAACACATAGGCAAAGCCTTGAAGTTGATCCATCAAGATCCTTTTACAAAATGGAGCCTAGCATTGTTGGCAAATGAATGTGGCATGTCACGTTCTTCGTTAGCTGAGCGATTTAACCATTATGTTGGACAACCCCCTATGAAATATATTAATTGCTGGAAGATGCAATTAGCGTCGAAGTTATTATCTGATGGAATGAGCATTGTGCGTGTTGCTGAACATATTGGTTACAGCTCTGAGTCAGCTTTTCAAAAGGCTTTTAAACGTTATGTCGGACAAACAGCTGGCGAATGGCGCGCAACATAAAATCACACAAAGTTACCGAACCGGCCATCTAAATTATTTTACAGGTTAAAACGTTCTACCTGCGATTGTAAAATAATGACGTGGTTGAATAGATACGACCACCCCAGTTAAGACATAATAGCCTTAACTGGAGATTTATAATGACAACACGTAAGACATATTCAAAAGAATTCAAACTGGATGCTATTGCCTTAGTGGTAGAGCAAAAATACAGTAAAGCCGAGGCAGCTAGGAATTTAGGCCTCAGTCCTCAGATACTCGGTCGTTGGCTCAAAGAGGCCGAAGATGATGATGGTCATGCTTTTCGTGGTAATGGCACGCTAACACCCGAGCAAGCCGAAATCCGCCGTTTGAAGGAGCAAGTTAAGCGTCTTGAAATGGAGCGTGAGATATTAAAAAAAGCGACGGTCTTCTTTGCCAAAGAAAGGAAGTGAAATATTCGTTTATTACCCGATATAAGAAGACCTGGCCTGTGCGACTAATGTGCAGATTACTGGGTGTACAAAGCCACAATTATTATAGTTACCAGAAGCGTCAAACGGATAAACCTGATGACCTAACGCATCAAGAGATGTTGGAGTGGGTAAAGGATATCGCCAAGTTCAGCGACAACACCTATGGCGAACGACGTATTCAAAAGGTATTGAATACGCTGAGTTTTCCAGTGAGTCGCAGGAAAACAGCGCAATTGATGAAAGAAGCTGGCGTGTGGGTACGGTACAAAAAGAAATATAAAGCCACCACCAACAGCGACCATAAAAAGCCTATTTACGCCAATGAGCTTAAACAAGACTTTGTCGTACAAAAGCCTGACCAAGCTTATGTGCAGGATATCACCTACGTTTGGACATCAGAAGGTTGGTTGTATTTAGCGGTGGTGATTGATTTATATTCACGCAAAGTGGTGGGTTGGAGTATGAGTTCAAGAATGAAGGCCAGCTTAGTGTGTGATGCATTAACAATGGCGATATGGCAACGACAACCAAAAACAGGATTGATTGTGCACTCAGACCAAGGCGTACAGTACGCCAGTAACGCTGATCGTCGCCTTATCAAGACACATGGTTTTGTAGGCAGCATGAGTAAAAAAGGGTGTTGTTGGGATAATGCTGTAGCAGAAAGTTTCTTCGGGAGCCTAAAGCAAGAGCGAGTACATTGGCGCAATTACCCGACACGATTTAGCGCCCAACAAGATATCTTGAATTACATAACCATGTGGTACAACAGCCATAGACTTCATTCGTATTTGGATTACCAAAGCCCTAATGACTTTGAAAGACAAAACAATGAATTACAAAAAGTAGCTTAACTGGGGTGGTCGTTTTAGGTTGACCACGTCATAATAAGCCAACCTAGACAACCAAAGTAATAAAGTCCCAAGTTCACAGTGAAAGCCACTGAAATACTGCAATTAAACACAGATCTTATTTAAATTTTTAAGTAAATGTCCCTCCCATTTAGCATTTCATTACTAAGGCGTATTTGTAATTACTTTTGTAATTCATTAATTCACTGGTGATATCGTAAATGAGGTTTTTGTAATCCAATGATGCAAATCAAAAATTGTTGTCTATAGTTTGACCTACAATTAAGGAATAATTCAAAAGAGTTTTTATAAAAATTAGTATTCTATTTTTGTAAAACACAAAAATTATCTGCTCAATAAGCTGCTGAGCACAGCCGCAACCACAAGTGCATCTCTTGAATTAATTTACTATTCGAAATAAGGAAATACTATGTACTCTCTTCTCGTAACCTCTGCTCTAAAATCTCACCCGACATACAAAAGAATATCTCAACGTTTACACAATTGTAGTATCAAACTCGATGATTATATTGGAAGTGACTTAAATGTTTATGAAAGTACACTAGATGGAATTACATTCAAACTCAAAAGCCCCAAGTCAAATGTCATGGATTTTGAAAAGTCACTTACTCTGGCAAGAAAATATAGAAATCCAGCATTTAGATCTAAAAAATTGAATGATGAACATTGGCCATTCATGATGTCGTTAGCGGCAACCAATGGTCTAGGTTTTCGGGAAATTCAATATCCGTTTTTGAGTGATAATGATTTAACAGCGAAAGCCATGAATAATGGCAAAACGCTAAACATAGCCAAGCTTGATCACTCATTTGGAGCCCAATTTGGTGACACCATAATCAGTATGAATAGCCACTCACTTCATTGTGCAATTGATTATAGTGGTGAACATTGTGGCATTCATATAGACGAGACAGGGTTTGTCATTGGCGGGTTTAATGGAGATGTAGTACTCAATCCAGAATTAATTCGTCATACACTTATAGAACTACTATGGAAAGACAAACTTAAAGTACCAAAAGGGATTGAACTAGTCACACCATCAGCTTCAAATTATTACGATAGATTTGGTTTGCGAGCAGACTTTTCTATTTTGAACAAAAGTACCATTAGTGCAGAACAAAGTTGTAGTGTTCATTCTGGGCTTGGATGCGCTGTCACAATGTCAATAAGTGGAATGTTCTGAGAATATTTCAGTTTCAGATCCAAAGACGACATTTTATCGGACCTGATCCCGCAGGTCTATTTAACAGCTTGTTATAGGGTTATTCACTTCTGTTTATCTTTACAGTTCTTATGACGATTATACAAAACGAAGCTGATTGAAATAATGGCAAACCCAATACTTGCAAATACTGAGGTAAAGTTACTATTTTCGGTTGAGTAGAACGCTCCGGCTGTTATTAAAAAGAAAACACCAGATAAGAAATATACATAAATAAATTTTACATTTGTCATGATTAACTCCCCTTATTAAAACAAATCTAATTTAAAGGCGACCAAATATCAATCACACTCAAAATTAATGTACCTTATAGACTTAATGACTCCCCACGAACCACCTTTAAAGGGAGAGCTTACCTAGACACCCAAAGTAATTAAGTACCCAATCACAATTTTGCTACTTTTTAAAGACTCGCCGTAAAGCCCTGATTTAGATTGGTTTTATTCAACCTAAAACAGGCCTCCGGCACAGATCCGTATGGGCGCTACTAACGCATACGGCTCCTACATTGATTCAAAGGTGAAAGTGTTGAATAAATACGCTGACGTGCTCTTCCCTACCTTCCCTAACATTTCCAGCTTACCTTACCAAGTTGAGGACTTGCACCTCCGATCTTCTACCGATTTATCTCGGCGCACTGGGTGTCTCTATAATTCTTCTCTCTAATTCGCTCTAATTTTTCGTTCTAATGAAGATCCGTTTTATGGTTGAAGCTGTCCTATTAGTCAGCGACTTGGATTGGAATAGTCGCTACACTGAGTTGCGGCTTCCAATTTGCCTAGAAAAAGAAAAATAAATAATGGAGTGACGATGCATGAGTGAAGTGAATTCTCAGAAGAGCAATAAAAAGCGAACTTTGGTTCTAATGCTGTTGACCCTAGTCTACGGATTTAATTTTGTCGATCGACAGATTGTCGGCATTCTGGCGCCCTACATACAAGCTGATTTGGACATCACCAACACCCAACTTGGTCTGCTCATCGGCTTAGCATTTGCTATCCTCTACACTCTTGTCGCCATTCCCATTGCCTGGTTGGCTGACCGTTATAGCCGTGTAAATATATTGTCTATATCCCTAGCGGTGTGGAGCGGTTTCACAGCGTTGACAGGCATGGCTACAAATTTCACACAAATAGCACTGGCTCGCGCCGGTGTTGGCATAGGCGAAGCCGGTGGCAGCCCTCCCTCCCATTCCATTATTTCTGACCTATACGCCAAGGAAGAGCGCGCGGGTGCGCTGGGTGTCTACTCTATGGGCATTCCCTTTGGCATTATGTTTGCCTACTTTGCAACGGCAATGCTGATGGGTGAGACTAATCAGGACGTTAATTGGCGGCGTATATTTATTATTCTGGGCTTGGCGGGTATCGCTCTTGCGGTGATCTTACGATTGGTATTGAGAGAACCCAAACGTGGTGCGATGGAGGTTGCTAAAGATCAGAAAATTGAACAACCCCCATTTTTAGAATCATTAAAAACACTGCTGACTATCCCTTCATGGTGGTTTATGTGTATTGGCATCGCCATGGGATCTTTTGTTTCCTATTCATTCAGCGCATTCCAAACAAAATATATCGGCGCATTTGATCCTGAATTTAACTTTAGAACTCTGGTGATTGTTCTCGGTATCATCAATGGTGTGGCATACGCTGGCGGTACATATATGGGGGCTAAAATTGCGGACAAGTGGGGCAAGAAAGATATTCGTGCTTATGGTTGGCTCCCCGCGATCGCGATAGCCTGTGCAACTCCATTTGCCATTGCAGGATTCTGGGTACCTACAGTCTGGTTACACTTGGTTTGCTCTACCTTCCTACTGCTTTTTCTAGGTGCTTATCTGGGCCCTTGCTTTGCGGTTGCTCAAACATTGGCGCCAATTAATATGCGCGCCATGTCTACCGCATTGTTCTTCTTTATCTTAAATATGGTCGCTCTCGGTGGCGGACCTTCAACCACCGGTTGGCTGATCGATTGGTTTGCTAGCAGTAATAATGAACTTGAGGCCACACGTTATGCGTTGACGACCATCAGTATTGCTTTCGGTCTTTCTATCTTGAGTTTCATGTTGGTCTCAAAATATATTAGTAAGGATTGGCGCTTAGCAGAGGAGCGCATTGTTAGGGCGACTAAAGACTGATCAACTTATTGAGACACCCATTATAACAATAGGCTTACAGCCCCAAGTTAAAGGTAAAAGCCACTGGAATACTACAAATAAACAAAGAACTCATTTAATTTTAAGTTGTAGCCTTCATTCTGGGCTTGGATGTGCTGTCACAATGCCACTAAGTGGAATGTTCTGAGAATAAAACAACTTCAGGTCCAAAGACGATATTTCATCGGCTTTGCCCCCGCAGATCCAAAAAAGAGTGAAAATTCAAAAGTATCATTAGACAAGTGACTTGACCCCTTTACTGAACCCAAAAGTATCATTAGACAAGTGACTTGACCCCTTTACGAACCGGCAGGTCTATAATCTTTTTTCAAAATCTGGCTATCTTGAATTCCATTTCCTTCTAATTTCAATCATTCGTTCATCATACTTAAGATCCGGATCAACTTCCTCGATGGAATCCAAAACCTCGCCTATTTGATAAGGCCAGCCATTAATATCATCTGACAAAATTTTGAAAATAATTGTTAAAACCAATTCAGGGTTACTTTTTATTATCTGATCTTTTTCTGTCCTCATGATTGGCATTGTCATGCTTCTAGAATTTAACTTAATCAGATGCGGTAGGACTGAACGAGCTGTCTTTTCAAACATGTCCTTGCTACTAAAAGCTAATTCACATAAACGCATAGTCGTTGCTGGCGACTTAACGGTAATTTGTTTTGGCCATACATCAGTCAATAGTTTTATCAATTGATCTTTCCATCCTTTATTACCGCCACTTTGGGTAATCCAGATCCTAATTTGCCAAAGCACATGGGATCTATAATCGTCATCACATTTAACTAGAAACTCTCGAAACTCATCGTTTGAAATGTATGGTTGTTCGGTAGTTTCATCGATACTTCCCCAACCTGATAAAAGAATCCCAGCAAGGACCTTAGAATATCCTTCATTGGAGAATTCGATACCTTGAACGTATTCTAACAATGACTCTCTAAGCTCACGATATAGTTCTGGGCTTGGGACTTTTGCACCCCAAAAAAAACCAGACCAAAAAGCTCGACGAATTTCTGAGTCTGCACTTTCTCGGACAGAAAGTAGGTTAGCTCTGGTCCATTTTGCATCTCGCTCGTAAAACCATCCTAGGTTGTGGTTACATATAACTAGTGCATATCTAGAAATATCGTCGCCCAACTGCAATGTATTGCTTACCCTAGTTAACCAATCAACAGGCGCTTCTCTCTTATTAGTATCCAACCTTAGATCATGGAACAACGACTGTAATAAAGGTGAAACTGGTGAGTTGATAGCTACCGAAACCCAATCAATTTTCTTCTTGCTAGAACGAATACCTGACTGAAAGAGTTGTGGATTTTTCTTCCCTATATCCAACAACTTATCAAATAAATTGTAAAATGAAGTTTGATTGTGGTTTATGAGCTTTTTACCTGTAGAATTTAACCACGAAGTAGCTTCACTAATTAACAAATCAAATGCTTCATCCGGATACCTGCATAGACGTTCTGCGATTAACATCATAAACAGCGGTTTATCTTCCTCTCGCTTCTTTGCATTTAGGAATAGACGCCAAGCCCAATCAGGATACTCTTGATTCTGGGCTGCTAAATTTAGACTCGAAAATGCTTTTACTGGGAATGCGTCTACAAACCCCTGAAATGGCTCAGCCTCAACCAAGAAATCTTCCGTTCTCCCTCTCAAAGTCCCAGCTTTTGCCAAAATTTCCCTTAAAGGCAAGTTTTCTAATGCAGAGTAATTTGTCTCGGTTCTTACGAATCCGCCTCTTCTACTTACAGCATTTGCTTCACTATCAGCACTTTTAACATTCCATTGCGGAACCAGCTTCTTAAGTTCTTTTGTTATTGCATCTAAATTACAGTTAAGAACACAACCATTATTGCTTAGCCAATGAAGCCTATCTAATACCGACCAAGCTCGACGGCTTTGAAATTTCTCGTCATCTTCTTGGTCCCATTTATATGGGCCTTGGACAATTCGCTCCTCAATCTTCGACTGTCCTGCAACAGTCATCTCTGACCATCTAGTCTGAAGAGTTAGCAAACTATCTCGGGTGAAACTGCTAGACCAAAAAAGATCCTGATTTAACTCTTGACCGAATAAAACCTCCACTAGTTCAAACGGTGCAATTTCCGGATTACGAGATGCCCAAACTTGCAGAAGTAAAAAATGCTTTGAATAATTATTCCGCCAAGAGTCATATTCTTTTCTAGCTAAGGCAATATCATTTTGAACTAAAGCTTCAAATGTTCTAGCGATTCGCAACAATAGGATAGATACACTGTTATTACCTAAGTAGTCGTCTTCATCCTCTTCAGGAGTTAGTGAAGTGCAATCGGATATAGAGAATGGTTCTATATCCGATTCGAATTGAACAACTGTTTGGAGGTGATGACGAAATCCTTGAAGAACATCAGGTAACCATTCTTCTGGCAAGTCAATCTTATCTGTTGGGTTAGGATAATGAACGATTGGGCGAATGATTGATTTGATATTTAAATCATGTGAATTACTCAAGATCGGCGCAAATCCATAGGAGCGATCTATTGCCAAACGTGGACGTAAACATTCCAAATAATCTCTGACCGCCCCCCAGCCCCACTCTTCTTTAGCAACTCTGCTCTGCAACTGATACCAGTCTGAATCGTTAGGTTCTATTCTTTCTTTACTAGCTTCTAACCAATAACGCCAAGCTTTAGCTACTTCAGGACTATTAGCTAAGTCCTGATTATCCAAATACCACTCAATCTGACCGGTGATAAAGGGATGTAAATCAACCTGACGATGAATCCACCATAAAGTGACAGGATCAGCAGCCACCTTGCTAATCCATATACCAATATTGCGTAAGCGTGAACAAAGCTCTGGAACATTAGAAGAGTTATGGCCTCGTAGATATGAAAGTTGACTATCCTGTCTATCCGTTTTATCTACGTGAGTAAGATCAAACGCATCCCACACATCAGATGGTAGTTCTCGCTTAGAATAATAATCATCTGAGGCTGTTTTCTCTGGCACAGGGTCTGAATCAAGCCCATAAAGTTCAAATGGATCAACAACCTGGCCTGAATCCCACTTAGGTACGGTTCGACTAGGCTTTTCATACCGACAATACTTGTCAAAAGCTAATAGCCATTCAGCCGGAGGAGGCTTCTTTGTCTCTGCAAACCGTTTTGCTCCTTCAGTAGATGAAATGACATGAGCTACTAAACCTCTCTCAATAGCAGTGAGTTCACGAGGCCCTTTTGCAGCCATTTCCATAATATGGTTGTACCACTTCTCAGTATTCTTGGCTCTCTCCGCCCACTTCTCTAAGGAACTCCATAGAGCTTCATGATCATCAGCAGGATCATAAGCAACAGCCTCAACACCTTTGTGTTGCCACTTTGCCCTTGCTTCTTCATGGGAACCAAACTGAAATGCATATATACGCTCTAAGTTTTCTCGACCTTTACTGAGCGCTTCTAACAAATAATGAACTGGCGGGTCGTCAGCACCATAACCCACAAAAACAACGATGTATTTACCTAGAATCTCTTTAAAAAAGTCCGTCGCCCAAGCTTCGGCTAGATATGCTCTACCAAACTCAGCACTGGATAAAATAAAACCATCTTCTTCTGCGGAAGAATAGTCTTCCGATACTCGACCGTGTAAATATACAATCCCGTTCAAATCTTTTGGCCGTAACAAACTAGGTAGGGTTGGAGGCTGCCAACTAACCAAATTTGCATCACAATCGTTAAATAAACGATCAAAGTTTGTTGTAACCAAACGAACTAACCCCGTGGGCGTTGTCGCCAAATCAATCATTATTTGATGTGCCGACAAATCTGGGTTATCAGATTTAAGGGCTGCAGCCACTGCATTCTCAATATCCGTACGATAGAATTCTCTTTCTAACAATCCAAATAGCCGGTCAGCTGAAATCAAGCCGGGGACATTTGTTTTCTCTTGAACCTCCCAAGCCTGTTCCAAAACCTTGTGCACGGGACTGTCTGAAGTAACACCTAGCGATTTGATAACTTTTTCAGCTAAACCAAAGAAATCAGGTAATCCCGCTTTTGCTAGAGACACACCTGCACCACAGAAGAAGACAACACGTCCTTGGTCTCTTGCTAAGAGTAATTCTTCTGGTATTGATGGTCCGTTATCTATAAATCTCATTTAATCTGCCGTGAATTATTAAAGCTATTGAGACACTCACTGTAACAAAACAGTAAACAACTATGAAATCATTGAATTAAGGAGTCACTTAATGAGACACCCATTGTAAGAAAGAAAAGGGGTCAAGAAAGAAAAGGGGTCAAGTTGCTTGCTTCACAATACTCTTAATCAATCCCTTAACTCGCTATCTTCTCTCGCGTATTCACGGACTTGGAGAATGCAAAAGAGAGTGAAGAACTAAAAGTATCATTAGACAAGAGAAAGAAAAGGGGTCAAGTTGCTTGCTTCACAATACTCTTAATCAATCCCTTAACTCGCTATCTTCTCTCGCGTATTCACGGACTTGGAGAATGCAAAAGAGAGTGAAGAACTAAAAGTATCATTAGACAAGTGACTTGACCCCTTTTCTTTTTTGACCCCTTTTCTTTTTATGAAATACATCCTTGTATTTCACCCAACGGGCCATCCTTCAGATGTTCAAAATGTATCCCTTACATTTTGTGCTTACTTTATGCTGCTGTAGGCAAAAAGTAAGTCATTCAGCATGGATGCTGTGTGAAAAAAGCCTGCGACCGACATGGATGTCGGAAGGTAGAATAACGCAGGAGCAGTTATCGAGATGGCGGTAAGCGTCAGCGCATGAATTTAGAACCAATGATTCAAAGGCAATAGGAATGGCAATAAAAATAAGTTGCGCAAAAAGGATTCTATGAGAAAGGTCACGCTTATTGAGACACCCACCGCTTATTGAGACACCCACTGTAACAAAAACAGTAAACAACAATAAAATCATTGAATTACGATAAAACAAAGGGGCGGAGCCACCAAAGCAATTATCGGCGATAGCCGATGCTCTTGCCCTCCCCCTCGCATGTATGTTCGCCAATTATTTCTGATATTTAGTAGGTCAATTTACAAGGATGTAAATTGAGTCGTAGAGTGCTGGGAGCACATTACGACGACCTGCTAAATATCAGAAATATTTGGATGAAGAACATTGTTTGGCGAGCGGCTTTTTTTGCCTACTTTTTTTTAGCTGCAGCAAAAAAGTAGGTCAGACGAAAAGGATTTCGTTTGAAGAAAGCCACGGATGGCAGTAAGCGTTAGCGCATGCTTTTAGCTGTTGCAAACAAAAGTAATTAGTACAGCAAGGATGCTGTGAGAAAAAAAATCATGAATGATAATAAGCGAAGCGCATATCTTTGAAACTAACAAAGTTAGTGAGACAAGCTTTAATAATATTTTAAATAAATGATGTAAAACCAGAACGATTTACATTTTGTATTTCTTGATTTAATTAAATCAAGAAATGGTGCCCAGGGCCGGACTTGAACCGGCACGTCCTTACGAACGAGGGATTTTAAATCCCTTGTGTCTACCAATTTCACCACCCGGGCATCGAGGGGTACTTGTATAAATACAAGCTGGTAATGTTAAGTGTACATGGAGGCGGAGCCCGGAGTCGAACCGAGATACACGGATTTGCAATCCGCTGCATAGCCATTCTGCCATTCCGCCATTCCGCTATATACACTTTGTAAAATAAAACTCTATCTTACATTAAATCTCCAAAATGTAAGAGTTTGGAGCGGGAAACGAGATTCGAACTCGCGACCCCAACCTTGGCAAGGTTGTGCTCTACCACTGAGCTATTCCCGCATACTTACTCTACATTCTGTTCAGTCTGTTGTTTGCCTTGCTAGTGTTTCGCTTGGCTCCCTAAAACTGAGGCTGCATTCTACATTCAAAGTATTATGTGTCAACAATAAAAATTAGGTTTTTGAACTGACTGACTGAATTTTGACTTAAACGCGCTAAATTTAATCAAATCCACATTAATTAATGTCGAACTACCCATTTTTTTGATCGTCCCATGCGGATTTTGTGTAAACCAGCATTGACCAAAAAGACAGCACAGCTGCAAAATATAATAAAATATATCCCAATGACACCCAATAAATTCGAATACCCATAAAATATTCCATCTCTGACAACAAACCAATTAAGGCTAACATTTGTGCCATAGTTTTAGCTTTGCCAGAAAAGGAAACTTTAACTAGGTCTTGTTTGCCTTGTTGCCCCATCCATTCTCTTAAGGCAGAGATATAGATTTCACGAGACATTAACAAAATAGCCGGAACGGTTATCCACACAGTATCGTAACTTTCGGTAATTAATAACAAAGCGGCTGCCACAATGAGCTTGTCGGCCACGGGATCTAAAAATGCACCAAATGCAGTAGTCTGGTTTAACTTTCTTGCTAGGTAGCCGTCAAACCAATCTGTGATGGCGGCAAACCAGAATATAAACGCACCCGCTTGGTGCGCCCATTTCCAATCTAAAAAATAAACAGCAACAAACACAGGTATAAGCAACACCCTGACTATGGTAATGATATTAGGGATAGTCCACATCTAAATCTCTGTATTTCCTGTAATCGTAAAATGAATGGTTTAGGCTCTAAAACCCAGCTATTAACCCACATGCAGTGGATTATTTCAAAGTTCAATTATGAATATGTTCATAAATAATATCGGCTAGCTCTTCACTGATACCCGGCACATTAGCAATTTCGCCTTTGCTAGCCTGTAATACACCGTGTAAACCGCCCATATATTTGAGTAAGCTTTGTCTTCTTTTTGCTCCCACACCGGGAATAGATTGTAATTTAGAGGTGTTTTTTTCTTTTTGACGCCTCTGCCTATGCCCTGCTATGGCAAACCTGTGTGCTTCGTCACGTATGTGTTGAATTAAATGTAACGCAGCACAATCTCCCGCCATGGGGATAGTGGCGTGATTACCGGCCATGATCAGCGTTTCTAACCCTGCCTTGCGACTACTGCCTTTGGCGACACCAATTAACATAGGTTTTTTATCTTGTTTCCAATCCTCGAAGTAGGCCTCTGCTTGGGCAAGTTGCCCTTTGCCGCCGTCGATAAATAGAATATCTGGAATTTTGTTGAGATCTTTAACGTCGCGATAGCGCCTTGCTAGTGCTTGCGCCATAGCGGCGTAATCATCTCCAGGGGTTATGCCTTCAATATTGTAACGGCGGTAATCGGTTTTGTAGGGCCCTTCCCTATTAAACACCACACAAGATGCTACGGTTTGTTGACCCGATGTATGGCTAATGTCGAAACATTCCATACGTTGTATAGGTTGTTCAAGCTCTAAAATTTGTTCTAGTTCGACATAACGGGCAAAAACCGACTTTTGATGGCTTTGCCGTGATTCTAGCGCCGTTTCGGCATTAGTATTGGCTAGGTCAAGGTAACGCCGTTTTTCGTCTCGAACACCTTTGTAGAACTGAATTTTACGCCCGGCTTCTTTAGTTAATAAGGCCTCTATGGCGGCTTGTTCTTCTAACTCGCAAGGGATCACAATTTGCTGGGGAATAATTTTATTGCCTGCAAGATAAAATTGTAAAATAAAAGATTGAAACACCTCTGCGTCACTCGACTGAGCCGGCACTTTTGGATAAAAACTTTTGCTGCCAAGTAATTTATTGTCGCGAATAAACAAACCTTGGATACTGGCAATACCATTACGGTAGGCAAAACCAAATACATCCATCTCTTGTTGATTGCCACTGACCCATTGTTGTTCTTGCACCTTGTTTAAGGCGCCAATCTGATCGCGGTAACGAGCAGCAGCTTCAAATCTAAGGTCAATGCTGGCCTGCTCCATTTTACCCACCAAGGAGTCGATAACTTGTTTGTTTTTACCTATTAGGAATAACCGCGCGTATTGAACTTGTTGTGAATACTCTTCATCTGTCACTAAACCTTCGACACAAGGACCCGCGCAGCGTTGTAATTGATACTGCAAACAAGGCCGGGTTCGGGCGCGGTAATAACTGTCTTCACACTGGCGAATGGGAAACAAGCGCTGCATAGTACGTAAACTTTCGCGCACTGCCCATGCACTGGGATAAGGACCAAAATATTCGCCCTTGAGCTTTTTGGGGCCACGATGATTACTTAGCCTAGGGTGGGAATGTTCAGATAAAAAGATAAAAGGATAAGACTTATCGTCTCTTAACAATACGTTATATCTAGGTTTGTATTTTTTTATGTAGTTGTTTTCAAGAATAAAGGCTTCGGCTTCACTGTGCACCACAGTGACATCCATTTCACAGATTTGTTTAACCAGCGACTTGGTCTTAATACTATCAACATTAGTGCGAAAATAACTCGATACACGTTTTTTAAGGTTTTTAGCTTTACCTACATAAATCACTTCCTCTTTCTGATTGTACATCCGGTAAACGCCCGGTTGGTTAGTCAGGTTTTTGAGAAAGCCTTGGTGATCGAATGGTTCGTTAGTACTAGTGCTCATTAAAGTCGGTTGATTTAAAAATGATCAGAAGATATTAATTTATTTCGCAAAGCAAGGTGAGTAAGTTCAACATCAGTACTTACCTTAAGTTTCTCAAACATTCGATAGCGATAAGTATTCACTGTTTTAGCGCTGATATTAAGAGATACCGCTATATCTGGTACTTTAGCGCCTTTGGTTAACATTAGGGTAATTTCAAGTTCCCGTTCTGATAACTGGTCAAAGGGGTTGCTGTCGTTTAAGTTAAGTTGCCCAAGTGCAATCTGCTGGGCGATGTCGGGCGACACATATTTTTGGCCAGCAGCCACTTTATATATCGCTTTGATCATTTCTTTTGGATCCGAATCCTTAGTTAAATAACCAAAGGCGCCCATTTGCATGACTTTAGCGGGGATAGGATTTTCTTTGTGTACAGATAACACTATGACTCGGGTGTTTTCAGAAAAACGTAAAATTTGTTTGGTGGCTTCTAAGCCACCAATTCCCGGCATGCTCATATCCATCAATACCAGATCAGGAGCATGCTTGCGACAAAATTTAACCGCATCTTCGCCATTGGTGGCTTCACCTACTACTGAAAAATCGGATACGTCTTCTAAAATACGACGGATACCCGTTCTAACTAATTCGTGGTCGTCTACTAACAACAGTTTAATCAAGGTAAGATCTCTTTAATTCTAACGGTAAAAGTGTGTACTGAGTCTGTTCCAACCTTGGATAGTATCTGCTATTCCTTGTCCAATATTATACGCATAACATTGTTCAACCTGACATCGAATAACCCATCTATTTTCACAACCTGCGATTGCCTTGGGTTTACTAGGCTTTCCACCGCAACGACAATTAAGCGGCATATCGATAACAGTTTTATTTTTCTCTGAATGCTTATATTTTTGATTAACGGCGGTCATAATTATCAATGAGAAAGACTATCGATAGGCAAGAGCATAAAGTATTACTTAACAAAACCATACTGAAAGTCGAAATTACTGCAATTGTAGCTTAACTTTTGAGCATAAATACCCATCCATACCAGCAATATTGATTTTTAGGATTAGTTGGCTGAGATTGGTAAGGATAGGATTGCGGAATACCTCAATGTATTTTGTACTCGGGCTATCCATGCCCTCACCCGCGTTGCAGGCCAAGCAAAGCTTGTTCAAAAACTTTCCAGAAGTTTTTGTATTCGGGCTATCCATGCCCTCACCCGCGTTGCGGGCCAAGCAAAGCTTGTTCAAAAACTTTCCAGAAGTTTTTGTCGAACCGCGGGGGTTCTCATCCCTCTGATTGAATTGGGTGATAAATTTTAAGCAATAAACACCCGCAGCAGGAGCGGGTTTCTTGTATATGGCGGATAGCGAGGGATATACTCAAATACATCCATGTATTTGCCCCTTCAGGCGCTGACGCGGTACTAATCGTTCCCGACGATTAGTCGAACCGCGGGGGTCCTCATCCCTCTAATTGAATTCAATAATAAATTTTAAGCAATAAAAAACCCGCAACAAGTGCGGGTTTCTTAAAATGTGGCGGATAGCGAGGGATTCGAACCCCCGGTAGGTTTGACCCTACGTCTGATTTCAAGTCAGGTGCATTAAACCGAGCTCTGCCAGCTATCCGAATTGTTCTCATTCCTGAGTGGCTAAGCTAAGCTTTTTTGCCTCCCCGAATTGAGGATGCGAATATTAGTGACGTTTCTAGGGCTTGTAAAGCCTTAATTGCACAAAAAGTGCTGATTGATTATTGTTTGAACGGATTGTACGCATTTACATCAAGTTACTAATAAGATAAATATTTAAATACGGTATTACTTGAAAAAGTGAACCAAACCCCATACAAAGACACTATTAAATATAGAATCTTTTTTTAACTTACGTTTGGAGAATATAATGGATCAAAGAACTTCCTTTAGTAGTGCAGGTGAAGCTTCTGCATTACAAACCAACAAAGTACTTCGCAATACTTATATGTTGTTGGCGATGACATTAACGTTCAGCGCAGTTTGTGCTGGGGTTGCCATGTCTATAGGTCTAGGGCAAGGCGCTGCTATGATGATGAGTCTTGGTGCGTTAGTGATGATTTTCTTCCTTAATAAAGCAGCACAAAGCTCAATGGGCATTGTGTTTGTTTTTGTGTTTACTGGTTTATTGGGCGCTTCTTTAGGGCCAATGCTAAATCACTATGCTGGTTTTCCAGGTGGCACAAGTTTAATTATGCAGGCCTTTGGTACTACTGCTTTGGTATTCTTCGGATTATCAGGCTATGTACTAACGACTAAAAAAGACTTCTCTTTTATGGGTGGGTTTTTACTAGTAGGTTTGATTGTGGCCGTTGTTGCGTCACTTGCTAACATTTTCTTCGCTATTCCAGCATTAAGCTTAGCGATAAGTGCAGCGATAGTGTTCATCATGTCTGGTTTCATTTTATATGATACTAGCCGCATCATAAACGGTGGCGAAACTAACTATATTCGCGCTACTGTTTCTATGTACTTAAACATCTATAACTTATTCACCTCTATCTTGCATCTTCTTGGTGTTTTCGGTGGCGATGATTAATTCCTAAATGAATTAACTTTTAAAACGCCTCAGCTTGCTGGGGCGTTTTTTTATGTTACATTTGCAATCCTATGGCATCTTTTACCTTATTAGTTACATCCGCCCCCTTTTCAGAACAAAGCGCTTATAGCGCATACCGTTTTGCCCTTGCTGCTGCCCAAGCAAAACACAGTATCAATGGCATCTTTTTTTATCAAAGTGGCACCTTAAATGGTTCTAGTTTACAAATAACCCCATCTAATGAATTTGATTTATATTCAGCATGGAAAAAGCTGTCGCAGCAATATCAAGTGCCTCTTATGGTATGTGTTAGCGCCGCGAGTAAAAGAGGGATTACCACAGCAGAAGATGCGCAAGACTCTGACAATCCCCATTTTAGTTTGGCTGCACCTTTTGAATCTGTTGGTTTAGGCGAATTAGCTACATTGATTAGTAACAGCGATAGGTTGCTACAATTTTGAGCCAGTCCACAACCAGCATCGCCATTATCAATAAATCAGCGCCCTATGGCTCATCAAATGGCCAAGAAAGCTTAGATATGGCGTTAGCCATGAGTAACTTTGCTCAAGACGTGAGTGTGTTTTTTATGGATGATGGCGTGTTTCAATTATTGTTACCCCAAGATCCAACAACCATAGATGCTAAGGCTTATTACAAAACCTTTCCTGCTTTAGAATTTTATGACATTGAAAATATTTATGTCTGCAAACAAAGTCTGATACAAAGAAGTATTCAAACATCTCAGTTATGTATTCCAGTGACACTAATGGAGTTTGATGATTTGTCTAAGCTGCTCGCTAAGCAGCAACACCTGATGAGCTTTTAATGATTTTACACAAAATATCCACTAGCCCATTTACTCATCTAGCCTTAGAACATTGTTTGCTGCGACTACATAGCTCAGATGGACTGCTACTGACTCAAGATGCTGTATATGGTTTGAGGCACCAAAGCTTGTATTCTAAGCTCTCAGAGCTGCGCTGCGTGTATGTGCTTAAAGAAGATGCACACGCTCGCGGCGTAGCAGTTGAAAATGACAAGATACAACTGGTCGATTATGCAGAATTTGTTGAGCTCAGTTTAGAATATGAAAAAGTAATGAGTTGGTAAGGACAGATGGAATATTATTTTGAAGTCGCGGGTAAAACTATTGCTACCGATAAAGCAGGCTACCTATTAGATATCGAAGATTGGCAAGAAGACTTAGCCCCTACTTTAGCCAAAACAGAAAACATCGAGTTAACCGCTAACCACTGGGAAGTAGTTAACTTTGTGCGCAAGTTTTACCTAGAATTTAATACTAGCCCAGCGATGCGAGCCTTAGTTAAAGCCATGGCCAATGAGTTTGGCCCTGAGAAAGGCAATAGCCGCTATTTGTTTAAGCTTTTCCCCAAAGGACCCGCCAAACAAGCTACAAAAATAGCAGGACTGCCTAAACCTGCTAAATGTTTGTAATCAATGCGTAAAAACAGCAGCTAAAAAAAGGGCGTTGGGGAAGAATTGTCTTAATTAAATATGAGCGTTAATCAATATTTTCACTTAATTTGACTACAACACCAATACCAGCATCTGATAAATAGTAAACTGGTTAAGTTTTAACAATTATATTAAAATATTAGTTATAGTTTTTAGAGGTAAAATTATGGTCGCATTAGCACAAACAATAGATCATCTTATTGAAGAGCAAGTTAATGATGGATCAGCACATTCTGAAATTGAAGCAGAACAAATGATTATCTCAGTTTTGGCTGAACGTGTTATTGATAGAAAAATAGCAGAATCCCAAGAGCAAGTGCGTAATGGACAATATTCAGAATTTAATGATGAATTTATGACGAACTTACTTGCTCAAGCAAAAACTCGACATAGTGTTTGACTTAGCGTTTAGTGCTAGTTCGTTATAGTGGCATATTTTACAGTTAATATTTCTGAGAGTGCGAAACAAGATTTAGAAGACATATTTGATTATATATTCAACAATAGTAAAAATTTCAGTATCGCAAGTAACTTTGTACTAAAACTTAATAAAGCACTTGTAAAATCGTTATCATTCTCTCCAACAAAACACCCCATATATAAAAATAAAATCCGCAAATTTGTATACCCGCAAAATACAAATTATGTAGCATACTTTGAAATATTTGATGAAACCAAAGAAGTGATAATTCATATTATTACCGATACAAAACAATACACTCGGTATATGAATTTATCGTGATAAATCTATTTTTGAAAATGTAGCAGTTTTACTTTCTTCACCCATTACCTTCGACTTTCCCCCTGTCATAACGCAATCTAGACAGCCACGTTAATCCCCACCCCAAACAAGCATTTTGTGCTGAAACTTTAATGCCGCAAAACCGAGGCACAGCCGTGAGAGGTTGGAATTAATGAACAAAAATAGTTCATTATTATCATGCGTGTCCTGTTAACTGTCTTATCATGCGTGTCCTGTTAACTGTCTTCTGTTAACTGTCTTAAAACAAGAGCGTTGGTGGAGAATTGTATTAATTAAATATGAGCGTTAATCAATATTTTCACTTTAATTAAACTACGACCCCTTTATTACTTTAATTAAACTACGACCCCTTTATTAACGATCTAACTATTGACGACATACGTCAAAGACGTACAATAAAATCATGTATACGATTATAGAAACCCCAACATTTAAGAATGATGCCGACTCGATCTGGACAGAAGATGAAAGAGGTGATTTTTGTACTTGGATTGCTGACAACCACGATTTAGGTGATGTCATACCCGGTAGTGGCGGATGCAGAAAAATTAGGTGGTCCAAACGCGGTGTAGGGAAACGAGGTGGTGTTCGAGTAATCTACTACACAAAACTTAAAAATGGTGAAATATGGCTGTTAGTTATTTACAGTAAGTCTGTAACAGAAAATATTCCATCTCATATCCTTAAATCCATTAAAGAGGTAATAGATAATGGCTAAAACACAGATGACCGGTGAGGAGCTTGGAAATAAGTTACTTCAGTCCGTAAAAGAAATGAAAGCGGGTAACGCTGCTCGCAATACACAAGTAGAACCTAATGAAGTAGCGTCTGCCCGTTTAAAAACTGGTCTTACTCAAAATCAATTTGCATCTGCATTACAGATTTCTCCGAGAACACTGCAAGAGTGGGAGCAAGGTAGACGACAGCCTTCAGGGGCGGCAAAAGCTTTGATTCAAATTGCATTTAGGCACCCCGAAGTTATCCATGAAGAACTACGGGCGAATGGCTAACTATCGTAACTACCGGGGTTAGAGTTACATTAAATACCTTACGATGGCTATCCCAATAAGGTCACTTTTATTCCTATTTTTGCCCCGATATTTTCAAGTCGTTTTATTTAACGTTGTTCTGACCCCGATATTGCGATATAGGCTTACCTAAAAACGAAAAGCACGCTGCGCGCCATCATCCATGATGGTTTTGACTTGAATCCCTTCTAGCCAGTTACTCTTTTTCAACAGCAAAAAAGAGTAACCAGAAAATGCCGCTCGCTCCTAAAGTTCTTAACCGCACAAAAAGGCTTATTTTAGGGTCGTTCCAAATGTGTCCCTCCAACTTCCACTCAAATGGCATCCTTGCCATTTCGACCCCTAAAATAAGCCTTTTTGTGCTGAAACTTTAAATGCGGGGAAAGCAGTGGCAGAGCCACCTAAAATCGAACTGAATGTAGTAGAACCACTTTTTAATAATTCAAGGCGTCGCCCCCGTACATATGCAAGATTTTGTGCAATCACCATATTTTCTCAGAAAAAATAAGATGTGTAAAAAACTTAGCGTTTGTAATCAGTTACGAGTGATGTTTAATATAGGTAAATAAATCAGGCACAACGCCCAGTGTTTAAGCTCGGGTGTTTGCGTTTTATTAATACTGCTATGTATTATCGAGTATCTATGAGTAAGCGAGACGATTTTACAGGAACTACCAAAAGAATTATGGCTGAGCGAGTCGCCTGGCGATGTGGTTTACCTGGTTGTGGAAAAATAACAATTGGCCTAAGAATGGGACAAGGTGAAGAGAACAAATCTTTAAACTTAGGTGAGGCGGCCCACATTGTTGCGGCTGCTGAAGATGGACCTCGATTTGATAAAAACACAACACGAGATTTTAGACGCTCCATTGATAATGGGATTTGGATGTGCAGAGACCATGCGAGATTTATTGATACTGATCATAAAGAGTATTCTGTTGATACTTTGAAGTTGTGGAAAGTTCAAGCTGAGGAGAGTGCATACAAAAACCTAAAAATCCAAGACAATTACAAGTTTGAAGATCGAAGCACACTTATCGCCATTGGGTTTGACATGCTTCTATATGGTACATGGTCATCCGTTAAGAGTAATGAGTGGGAGTTTTTGATTGGAAGTTATCTAAAAGGTTCTAGCAAGAATTTAAAGAACTACTCGGATAATTTTAGTTCTGTAGAGTTAAATCAGAGATTTATATCAGTTGAGTCTCAAGGCGATGCAAGAGTCATCACATCACCTATCGAAATTGATTATTCTGGTGATGGTTCAGAATTATTCAGAGTTAAAATTGAAAATAAAGTTATTGCAAAGAAACCTTCCAAAGTTGGAAGTACTATAAAGCTAGGTGATGATGGTGACCTAGCGATATCTGGCGGCGGGCTTAAGCGAATATCTGGTATTGATGCTGCTATTCAATCGATAGCGACTTCTGCTGGAACCTTGTACGGAGAATGGTTTGACGATAGAACAGTTGGGTCATTCATAACAGACTTATTCCATGAATATAAAGACAATATTCCATTGCTAGAGATGGTGACAAAGCTTGAACTAATTAGATTGTCACTTGTACCTCGGGTTTCATCTGA
Organism: Paraglaciecola arctica BSs20135; assembly: GCF_000314995.1. GTDB lineage: Bacteria > Pseudomonadota > Gammaproteobacteria > Enterobacterales > Alteromonadaceae > Paraglaciecola > Paraglaciecola arctica. The sequence continues at coordinate 100,253 of NZ_BAEO01000015.1, forward strand.
CAAGAAAAAGATAGATCCCCCCCTTAATTTCATAAAAGAAATTGTGTCAATAAGAATTCCATCAGTTGTTTTAGATGAGTCTCGACTATCTATGGAATTAAAGCTGATACTTGGAGATGAAACCGAGTGGAAAGGTAATGTTAAAGTATTCGTATTGCAAACATAATCGGGTAGCCTGAGGTCTCTAACCTCCAGCCCCACAACACCCTGTGCGGCTCCGCACAGGGCGTTTCACTTAGGAAGTTGAAGCGCAATCCATCCATCTCGCAGTGAGTAAAGCCCTTCTGATTTTAAAGAATCAAGCGATAACGCTTGGTTGATCTCCGGTGTTTTAGCGCTACGCCATGGCCCCTTGGTGGTGATACCACAGGCAACTGCGGCTTGAACATGCACACCTAATTTCATTAAACTTCTGACTTTGGTACGTGGTTTTCGCCACTGGCGCCATTATGCCATTCTCACTCTGCGCCTGATCCAATGATCTAAATCAACACATCGTTGATAGCAGTTAGCGATACCAAAGTAGTTTATCCAGCCACGTAAATATTGGCTGAGTTTAACGACCCACTAACAGGATCGACCCACTAACAGGACCGGACCCACTAACAGGACAGCCATGATAATTTACCTTATGAGTAAAAGGGGTCGTAGTAAATTTAAGTGAATCCCACAAAAGCTCTATCATTTGATAAGGCTTTTGTTTCATTATCACCAGCACTCTGGGCAGTAGTTATAGATACACCCATCGCAATTTCTCACAAGGTCATGAATTCAAAATTAAACGATGGCAAAGCCATAAAACTCTTTGTCGGCATCGCCGAAGCTTTTAGTCTTTTGACCTTCCCCCCGACTGAATGCTCGCCACTAATTTACTCATTTTTGTAGGTCAATCGCATGGATAGGCGATTGAGAAATAGCTCGTCTGGAACGAATTATTTCGACCTGCAAAAATGAGTAAATTAGTGGAAGAAGAGCATTGTTTGGAGGGCGGCATTTTTTGCTTACTTTTTGCTGCTGTTGGCAAAAAGTAAGTCGCATAGAAGGGATTCTGTGTGAAAAACGTCATGGATGACGGTAAGCGCAGCGCATGCATTAAAGCTTGAAAATTGTATAAACCTGCGAGTTCAGCTTCGTTAACACCACTATTTTGAATCAACAACAAAAAAAATAATTAACAAGACACCCTTGCTAACTATTGACGACCGCCCCTCAAAAACGCCTAGTCGGCGAAGCCGATGCTCTTGATTTACCCTCGACTCAAGGCTCGCCAATTATTAGGTGAATTTAGTAGGGCAATTTGCAAGGATGCAAATTGAGTTCGCCATTGCCGGGAGCAAGTGCGAACGACCTGCTAAATTTGCCTAATAATTGGAAGAAGAGCATTGCCTTCGAGCGGCATTTTTTGCTTACTTTTTGCTGCTGTAGGCAAAAAGTAAGTTGAACGAAGGGATTCGTTTGAAAAACTGCATGGATGCAGGTGAACGTAGTGAATGCTTTATAAGCGAAGCACATAGCTTCAAATCAGCATTAACTTATGGGATCAACCTAGCCCCCAGCCCTTTTTTGAATACAAAAAAAGGGGAGCCAAAGCTCACCTTCTCCAACTCAAATAAAACCCTTTAGCCAATCTTCTGCAAGCCGCCCATATAAGACTGTAATACAGTAGGCACTGCCACAGAGCCATCAGCTTGCTGATAATTCTCTAGAATAGCCACCAAAGTACGCCCCACAGCTAAACCAGAGCCATTCAAGGTATGCAATAACTCAGGTTTACTGCCATGTTCACCACGAAAACGGGCTTGCATTCTACGGGCTTGGAAGTCCAACATGTTAGAACATGAAGAAATTTCACGGTAGGTATCTTGAGCAGGTAACCACACTTCAAGGTCGTAAGTCTTACAAGCACCAAAGCCCATATCACCAGTACATAACAACATCTTACGATAAGGTAACTCAAGTAGTTGTAGTACCTTTTCAGCATGCCCTGTTAGCTCTTCTAAAACATCAAAAGAAGTATCTGGAGTCACCAGTTGTACTAGCTCTACTTTTTCAAATTGATGTAGACGAATAAGCCCTCGAGTATCACGGCCATAAGATCCTGCCTCACTTCGAAAACAAGGGCTAAAAGCAGTCATTTTTATAGGTAAATCATTGGCTGCATATATTTCATCACGGGCAATATTAGCTAACGGCACTTCTGAAGTAGGAATAAGTGACAAGCCCTGCCCTTCTTCGGTAGCAGGTTTAGTGTGAAAGGCATCGCCCATAAACTTAGGGAATTGACCTGTACCTGTCATGCTTTCTTGGTTAACTAATAATGGTATGTTGGTTTCTTCGTAGCCATGTTCTTGGGTATGTAAGTCGAGCATAAACTGAGCAATAGCACGATTAAGACGAGCCACTTGTCCTCGCATTACGACAAAACGTGAACCTGCCAATTTGACACCCGCATCAAAATCCACACCTTTATTTAGGTTTTCACCAAGGTCTACATGATCTTTCACTTCAAAATCAAATTCACGTGGTGTGCCCCAGCGGCTGATTTCAAGGTTGTCATTTTCATCTTTACCTTGAGGCACTGAGTCGTCGGGTAAATTTGGAATAATTTGTGATTTAGTCGTAATTTCTTCTAATAAGACGGCTAATTCTGCCTTAGCAGCATCTAATTCGTCGCCAAGCTTTCCTACTTCTGCCAAAAGAGGCTGGATATCTTCACCCGACGCTTTAGCTTTACCAATAGATTTAGAACGCACATTACGTTCGTTTTGTAATTCTTGGGTTTTAATTTGTAGTGATTTACGTTTTTCTTCTAATTCGATAAAGGAATTTACGTCTAATTCAAAACCTCTTCTTTTAAGTTTTTCTGCAGTCTGTTGAATGTCGCTACGTAAATATTTTGGATCTAACATCTTGTTTTATCTAACCTTTGACTAATTGTGTGCCTAACCATGCTGCAAATAGGCAGCACAATATATTTAATGTTACGTTAAGTGCAGCTTTAAACCACAAGCCCTGTTGAAAGAGCATTAACGTGTCTACTGAGAATGTGGAAAATGTGGTGAGAGCACCAAGAAACCCAATTCCGATTGTTGTTCGCCACAGTGCCGTTTCTAAATGACCATGTTCCAATAACGAATATAAGAAGCCTAGAAAAAATGACCCCACAACATTGACCAGAAGTGTACCAAAAGGAAAGCCTTTGCCAAACCATTGAAACATCAGTTGCGAAAGAAAATACCGTAAACATGCGCCCGATGCTCCACCAAGAGCAATAAAAATATATATTGTGGCAGGATGCATACTATCTGTACCTTTGCTCTGTGCTGTGCAAATCTAGCTCTTTTAAAAATTTCAATTTTTCTTGGAGCTTTTTTTCTAGCCCACGATTGCTGGGTTGATAATATTGGGTATCACGGAGTTCCTCAGGAAAATAGTTTTCTCCCGCAGCGTAGGCGTGGCTCTCATCATGGGCATAACGGTATTCTTTACCATAACCTAAGTCTTTCATCAGGCTAGTAGGTGCATTTCTTAGATGTTCTGGTACAGCGCTGTCAGGCGTGTCTTTTGCGTGTGCAACAGCTGCTTTAAATGCCACATAAACGGCATTACTTTTTGCGGCACTAGCACAATACAAAATTGCTTGGGCAATCGCCCTTTCACCTTCAGCGGGTCCAACCCGTTGAAATATATCCCAGGCATTAAGGCATATTTGCATAGCCCGAGGATCAGCGTTACCAATGTCTTCTGTGGAAATGGCCAATAAACGCCTAGCCACATAAAGTGGGTCGCATCCGGCCACTAACATACGTGCATACCAGTACAGTGCAGCATCGGGCGCTGAACCACGTACTGATTTATGAAAAGCTGAAATCAAATCGTAAAACTGGTCACCATTTTTATCATATTGTGCGACCTTTTCGCCTACTGCGAGTTTTACCATTTCTACCGTTAGGGTTTTGTTTACAGAGTCTGTTGGCAAGAAGTCAGCGCTGAGCTCTAAATAATTTAATAAACGTCTTGCATCACCTGCTGCCATATCAATCAGCATAGACTTGGCGTGGTCGTCTAAGGTGATATCAGTCAACCCTAAACCACGTTCTTTATCGGTTAAGGCTTGGGTTATTACATCACTGAGATCTTCTTTACTTAAGCCCTTAAGGACATAGACTCTTGCTCTGGATAACAAGGCATTATTGAGTTCAAAAGAAGGGTTTTCGGTAGTCGCACCAATAAATGTCACTGTGCCATCTTCGATATAAGGCAAAAATGCATCTTGTTGGCTTTTATTAAAACGGTGTACTTCGTCTACAAACAAAATAGTGCGTTGTTGGTGCTGACTGGCGTAATGTTTAGCGTTGTCTATTGCGTTGCGAATGTCCTTAACACCACTACTAACAGCCGATAATCGTTCGATATGAGCTTGGCAATGATTGGCCACTAACTCTGCTAAGGTTGTTTTGCCTGTTCCTGGCGGCCCCCACAAGATCATTGAATGGCATTGACCACGCAACAGAGCAGCTCTTAAAGGTTTATCTGGACCAATGATATGTTGCTGACCAAAATACTGTTCTATCACTTGAGGACGCATACGAGCTGCTAAAGGTGCGAACTGTGCAACCGAGTTTGGTGTATCAGCAAAGTCAAATTCTGCGGTCATAGTTATCGCTGATCGTCCAGTTCATACCCTTCGGGCATCACAAAAATAAAGGTATTAGCTGGTAATGGTTTATTTTGTTTTATATCGCTGAAAGACAAGACACTTTTTTGTTGTTGCCCATCTTGGCTTTCAAGCTCTACTAAGAGGTCACCATTAAAGACTAAACGTAATGACTCTATTCCACCATTTAGTTCAAGTGGCGTAATGATAAATTGGTTATCTGATTGACTGACAGTAAATTCTTGCCATTTACTGCTATCTGGATTGGTTAACAATATGAGTGGATTGTTATCTAGTGCCACATCTGCACTGTTAACCACCACTTGCTCTAAAAAAGGATCAACATTCCAAATATTATCGCCATCAGCCAATAACACACTTTCGTTAGGTTCAAACAGCTCCCAATATAACTTGTTGGGTTGTTGTAACACTATTCGCCCAGAGGCTTGTTGTAGTAATGTATTTTCAATATCGACTACTGTTTGAGTAAAATTAGCCTGATAGGTTGCAAGCAAAGACAACTTAACTTTCAACTGTTGTTTAGCATCCATATCTGCTGCAAATGTGTATGTACTGGTTATTAACACTGCGGTTAATAACCACAGTTGTTTGAGCTGGGTAAGCTTGTTCATTTATGATTACTTCTTGTTGGGTTAATCTCTAGGGGCTGCAGCGGCTAAAACTTCGCGGTTGCCATTATGCCCAGGTGAAGTTACGACGCCACTTTGTTCCATTTGTTCCACTAGTCGCGCTGCACGATTGTAACCAATTCTGAATTTTCGTTGTACGCCTGATACCGACGCCCTTCTACTCTCAGTTACAAAAGCGACGGCTTCATCATAGAACACATCATATTCTTGATCTGAGTCTTCTGACTGCTCGCCCGGTAACAGGATTTCGGCACTAGCATCGCCGTTCAAAATTTCGTCAATGTATTGAGGTGCACCACGTTTTTTCCAATCAGCAACAACTGCATGCACTTCGTGATCATCCACAAAGGCTCCATGAATACGCGTTGGCACGCCGGTTCCAGGTGGCAAATACAACATATCCCCAGCTCCTAAAAGAGCCTCTGCGCCACCTTGGTCGAGGATAGTTCTAGAATCAATTTTAGAAGACACCTGAAACGCAATACGGGTTGGAATATTGGCTTTAATTAAACCGGTAATTACATCTACAGAAGGCCTTTGTGTTGCCAAAATCAAGTGAATACCAGCAGCACGGGCTTTTTGGGCAATACGTGCAATTAACTCTTCGACCTTTTTGCCTACAATCATCATCATGTCGGCGAATTCATCTACCACTACTACTATGGCTGGTAGTTTCTCTAAGATAGGCGCCACAGTTTCCATACTTTCTTCAAACTTCCACAATGGATCGCGGATCGGTTCACCGGCTTCAATCGCATTTAGCACTTTGGTGTTATAACCTTTTAGATTCCTAACCCCAAGAGCAGACATCAATTTATAGCGGCGCTCCATTTCACCCACGCACCAACGTAATGCGTTAGCCGCTTCTTTCATGTCTGTTACTACTTCTGCTAATAAATGAGGAATGCCTTCATAAACTGACAACTCCAACATTTTTGGGTCAATCATGATCATACGTACATCTTCAGGCGTTGATTTGTACAACAGGCTTAAGATCATCACGTTGACACCAACAGACTTACCCGACCCAGTAGTACCAGCTACTAACAGATGAGGCATTTTCGCCAGATCCACTACAACAGGTTTGCCAGAAATATCCACACCTAACACCATAGTTAATGGTGATTCAGAAGATTGGAATACATCCGCGCCGATCACTTCACTTAGACGCACCATATCGCGTTTTTTATTTGGTAATTCCAGACCAATAACAGATTTACCGGGAATAACTTCAACCACACGTACCGAAATAGCTGACATAGAGCGCGCTAAATCTTTAGATAAAGTAGTAATTTTGCTGACTTTGACACCGGGTGCTAAGTCCATTTCAAAACGTGTAATAACAGGGCCTGGATACACACCAACCACTCTTGCTTCGATATTAAAGTCGGCTAGTTTGGACTCGAGTAAACGAGAGACAATTTCTAATTCTTCTGGGGTGATGGGATTCTTAATTTTATCGGCTCGTTCCAGAAGGTCAAATGACGGCATAGCTCCCTGCTCTACATCATCAATGACTTCCGATTCAGATACTGATACCGAAACTGATTCAGAATGCGGATCTGTAATAACAGGCTCAATTTTGGGTGATTTCCTCGAAAGGCTAATTTTTCTCTTTAACTCGCTGATGGAAACCGGGCTTTTCTTCGTAGCTTCTGGTTCATCTAAAATACTTTGCGGCACAACAGGCTCTGCTGAATATCCTTGGTTGTTTTGTTGCTCAAAACTAATGTTTTCGGAGTCCCTACCCCAAACATTATTATCGGCAGAAGCTAAAGCGTCCGGCTCTGCTTTTTTAAAGTTTAACAGTGGAATTGATGACCCTTTGATTTTAGCGGGTGTGTGATAAATAAAGCGGCTGATACCTATAGCCAATTCACCAATTTTATCCACAATAACAACCCAGGAAACTCCACTTAATAAGGTAAAGCCGGTACAGAAAAAACACAGCAATAAGAGGGTTGTACCTACCATACTAAAATAAGGTATCAGCGATGAACTCAGCACATCACCCACCATGCCGCCAGCAGTATAATTATGAATATCTTCCACATTCAGGCTTAACAACCCAGTCGCACCTAATACTAATAGGATAACGCCTATCAGCCTTAAGCCTATGGTGAGGTAATCTATCTCTAGTAAGGTTTTGGTTTGCTGAAATAAAAACCAGCCTAAAAATGCGCAACAAAATGGCAAACTATAAGCGAAACTACCTAAGGTAAAAAACAAGATATCAGCAAACCAAGCACCAATAGGCCCTACCCAGTTATGCACATCACTTTGCAATCCGGCTTGACTCCAACCGGGATCAGCAGGATGAAAAGACGCCATAGCGAGCAATATAAAAAACGCGAAGACACAACTAATAATCATGCCTACTTCCATAATTCTTTGAATGCCTGTGAGTCGCGCCATATAAATAGTTGTCTTTTCTTAATTTTTATTCAAGTAGGAGCATAAGATACCAGTGCAGTCCTAAAAATCCTAGTTTGCTGATACCTACCGCTCGCAAATTAATCAATACTGGTTATTTAAGACTAATCTTAACCCGAGTGGACTCTTTTATCTCTTCCATCACCACATAAGTTCTGGACTCACCAACTCCTGGTAACCGCAATAATGTATCACCAAGCAACTTCCGGTAACTTGACATATCGGCAACCCGAGCCTTAAGTAAAAAGTCAAAATTTCCTGAAACTAGATGACATTCTTGAATATCTTCAAGCTTACGTACCACAGCAGAAAATTCTTCGAACATATCTACCGATGTTTTTGTTAAAGTAATTTCCACAAAAACTAACATGGCAGCACCCAACAAAGAAGGATCAACTCGGGCATGATAACCAGTGATATAACCTTGAGTTTCAAGCCTTTTAACTCTTTCTAAACAAGGGCTTGCGCTCAATCCTATTTTACTGGCTAATTCAGAATTAGTAATTTTTCCATTTTTTTGCAACTCAATAAGGATATTTCTATCGATCCGGTCAAGATGTTTTGGCGTTTTTATTAACATAGAATATTTTGCAAAATGACAATTTAGAAAAATATTATACTTTTGAACCGCTGAATACCCAACAACTTACTTTAATTTTTCACATATACTTTTTTCTTCAAAATATCCTTATAAGTGAAGTCAGTTATGTTAATCGGCGTACCAAAAGAAATTAAGAACCATGAATACAGAGTGGGTTTAACCCCTGCAGCAGTCAAAGAATTTGTGCATCACTCACACCAAGTATGGGTAGAAACCCAAGCAGGACATTCCATTGGTTTTACCGACGAGCAATACATTGCAGCCGGTGCTGAGATAATTGCTACCCCAGAAGCTATTTTCGCCAAAGCCGATATGATAGTGAAGGTCAAAGAACCACAACCTAACGAATGTAAAATGTTGCGTCCAGGACAGACTTTATATACCTACCTACATTTGGCTCCCGATCCTGTGCAAACTCAATTATTAGTAGCGTCAGGTGCAACCTGTATCGCCTACGAGACAGTGACAGATAACAGAAATACACTACCACTTTTGGCTCCTATGAGTGAAGTAGCGGGTAGAATGTCGGTTCAAGCTGGCGCACACTATTTAGAAAAAGCCCAAGGTGGTAGCGGTACTTTGTTAGGTGGTGTACCAGGCGTTGCGCCAGGTAAAGTAGTGGTTATAGGTGGTGGCGTGGTAGGTTTAAACGCAGCAAAAATGGCAATGGGCCTAGGTGCTGATGTCACTATATTAGATAAGTCATTGAATCGTTTACGTGAACTAGATGATATTTTTGAAGGCAGGTTAGCCACAGTATTCTCTACTGCAGAAGCCATTGATTATTATACCTCTAGAGCAGACCTAGTCATTGGGGCGGTATTAGTACCAGGTGCGGCGGCTCCTAAGTTACTTAATAGAGAACATATCAAAAATATGAAACCTGGCTCAGTAGTTGTGGATGTTGCCATAGATCAAGGTGGATGTTTCGCAACATCTAAGGCCACCACTCACCAAGATCCGGTTTATATAATTGATGAGGTTGTACATTATTGTGTAGCCAATATGCCAGGTGGTGTAGCACGAACAGCCACTATGGCACTCAATAATGCAACGCTTCCTTTTGGACTAGCGTTAGCGAATAAAGGCCCTAAACAGGCCATGTTAGATGATGCTCATTTATTAAATGGTTTGAATGTACATCAAGGTAAAGTGACTTATAAAGCGGTTGTAGACGCTTTAGGCCAAGAGCTTAACCTTGAGTATATGGATGCAAAAACGGCGTTAGAAACTTTATAATAAGTTGATGACTCTATAGGATTATAGAGTTATTGATCTCAATTAATGTATTGAGTGGGTCGGCTGATTGGGTAATCGGTCGACCTATTACTAAATAGTCAGAGCCCGCTAGAATGGCTTGTTTAGGTGTCATCACCCGTATTTGATCACCTTTAGCTGAGCCTTCAGGACGAATTCCTGGTGTAACTAATTTAAAACTTTCAGAAATACTAGATTTAAGTAAGCTAGATTCTTGCGCTGAACACACTACTCCGTCTAAACCGCAGTTAGATGTCAATTTAGCTAGCTTCAACACTTGTTGCTCGGGCGTGGAGTCAATACCAATAGCCTTTAATTGTTGTTGATCCATGCTGGTTAACACTGTGACAGCAATCAAAAGAGGCTTGTTAGCAGCATACTTTTCTAAGCTTTCTCTGGCATATTCCATCATTTTAGGGCCGCCTGATGCATGTACATTAAGCATCCACACTCCTAAGTCTGCAGCAGCTTGGCAAGCCTTAGCCACAGTATTAGGGATATCGTGAAATTTTAAGTCTAGGAAAACATCGTAATTTTTATCTACAAGACCTTTTACAAAACTAGGCCCAAAGTGAGTGAACATTTCTTTACCCACTTTTAATCGACACAATTGTGGGTCAAGCTTCTCAACAAAGGCTTCAGCTTGGTTTAATTGGTCAAAATCAAGTGCCACTACAATTTTTGGATCTATTTTAATATTGCTCACGCCACTATTTATCAAACTACTCTCCATCTAAGCCTTTAATTGGTTTAACCACTCCCCATTTTTTACATGACGGACATAACCAGTGAATTTTGCTACCGGCAAACCCACAACTATGGCATTTATATTTAGGGCGCTGATTTATTTGCTCTTCTACTAACTCTTTAATCAAAACCAAACTATTGGTCGATTGCTCATGATCTTGCAAATCAATGTACAAACCCATTAAGGTTCTGAAGCCTTTCATGGTGGGGTGTTTTTTCAACTGCTCTAACAACACTTCTGCTGCATTTACCACGTCACCGTCTTTGGCCATAAGTTTGACCTTAGCCAAATAGGCAGTAGCACATTGCTGCCAGTATTCATCTAATACTTTATTTAGTTTTACGCGGTCATTCAATTGCTCGGCACATTCCTCGATTAAAGGCACCGCCTCACTTAACCAACTCACATCACGACTAGGAATTTCGCTCAAACAATCAATAGCCTCATCGTACTTTTGTTGTTGCATGGCAATCTCACCTAACAAAAGCCATGGACGAACAGCCTTTTCATCAGCAATGACCGCTTTTTTGAGATTTCCTTGGGCTTCAATTAAGCTATTGTTTTTTATCTCAATGCTGGCCTGTTCGCAATAAAAGTGTGCCACTCGGGTGCATAACTCATCACTGTCACCACCGGCACCAATCATTTGTTCAGCTAACTCAATGGCTCTTGGCCATTCTTTGGTTGTTTGATAAATATTGAACAATTGCACTTGAGCATTAAGAAAATGTTTTTGGCTATTTAATAACTGTAAAAATGCATTTTCTGCACGCTCTAAAAAACCAGCTAGAATGTAGTCTCGGCCCAATTCATATAAGGCAGACTCGCGTTGTAGGGCTGAAATTTGCTCTTTACTGACCAAGTTTTGATGGACTCTAATAGCCCGATCAAGCTCGCCTCGGTGCCTGAAAAACTTGCCCATTGCGATATGTGTTTCAACCGTATCACTGTCCAAATCAATCATTTTAATCAGGGTATCAACCGCTTTATCGGGCTCATCAGAAAGCAGAAAGTTAAGGCCTCTATAATAATGTTTGGCCAATATACTCGAATGTCTCTGTTGCGCTTGACGGGCACTGTTACGCCCCATGACCCAACCATATCCGGCGGCAACTGGTAATAATAGAAAGAGAAGTTCTAACATTATGTAACGTTAGTAGGCTGTGAAAGTTTTTTGTTTTTGCGCTCTAGACTGCTAATACGCCACTTTAATCGCAATATGTAGCCGATAATCAGTATTACCGAGAATATAACGCCTAAAGAGAATGTCACGGCCAATAACACAGACATACGCATTTCTGTTTCGGCCAATATATAGTTTATCGATATGAGGTGACTATTCTGCGAACCAATAAACCCAGCAACAACAAGCATTAACAACATAAAGAGTAATAACAATAATCCTTTAATTTTCATTTAGCCCCCTTTGGGATGTCTAATCTAAAATGACTTTGATTGTTAGCTTGGTTTCGAATACAGCTTTGATTGCTCAATGTGGTCTACAAATTGAAGTGAAATAACATTGTGTTAACTCTAACAAAAACGGCACCCTAATTGGAGTGCCGTTTTTAAAAATATTACTAAAAGATCAACTAACTAGACTTTCGTTGACTCTTTCTCGCAATTCCTTGCCTGGTTTAAAATGTGGAACGTACTTACCATCAAGTTTCACAGTTTCACCGGTTTTAGGATTACGACCAACACGTGGTGCACGATAATGTAAAGAAAAACTACCAAAACCTCTGATTTCAATACGCTCACCTTTTTGTAAAGTTTGCGCCATCTGTTCTAGCATTTCTTTTATCGACAGCTCCACATCTTTGGCAGGAACCTGACGCATTTTATCGGCCAGTCTTTCTATAAGTTCTGACTTGGTCATTAGGTAAACTCTCCGTCAATCAAAAAAGCTGTTAGTACCGATAATAAGCGCGTTAAATTATTTGTCAAAACTATTCAAGTTTCAAAAATAACTAACACGCTTGCTTGTGACGTCAATTAGTCGCTTTTAGCCGCTTTAAATGCATCAGCAAAAGCGTTAGTGAAACTAACTTCTTCTTGTTGATTCACTTTATCTAACGCGTCTTTTTCATCTGCATGGTCTTTTGCTTTAACAGATAAGTTAACGATACGATTCTTACGATCAACGCCCATAAATTTGGCTTCAATTTCAGTATCAACGCTAACTACTGTTGATGCATCTTCAACACGGTCACGTGCTAAATCACCAACGCGGATATAACCTTCAACTTCTTCACCAAGTTTAACGGTAACGCCTTTAGCGTCAACTGCAGTAACCATTCCAGTTACTATAGTACCTTTCTTAGTATCAGCGATGTATTGGTTGAACGGGTCTTCTTCAATTTGTTTAACACCAAGAGAGATACGTTCACGCTCTGGATCAACTTGAAGAACAACAGCAGATATTTCGTCGCCTTTCTTATAGTCACGAACCGCTTCTTCGCCAGTCTTATTCCAAGAGATATCAGACAAGTGAACTAGACCATCTATGCCGCCATCAAGACCGATGAAGATACCGAAATCAGTGATAGATTTGATCTTACCGCTAACTTTATCGCCTTTGCTTTGTGCTTTAGCGAATTCTTCCCAAGGGTTAGGAATACATTGTTTAAGGCCAAGAGAAATACGACGACGTTCTTCGTCAATTTCAAGCACCATAACTTCGCAAACATCACCAAGGTTAACAACTTTAGATGGGTGAATGTTTTTGTTAGTCCAATCCATTTCTGAAACGTGAACCAAACCTTCAACACCGTCTTCGATTTCTACGAAACAACCGTAATCAGTAAGGTTAGTTACTGCACCGCTTAATTTAGCGCCTTCAGGGTAACGGTTTGCAATTTCTTGCCAAGGATCGTTGCCCATTTGTTTCATACCAAGAGAAACACGAGATTTTTCTTTATCGAATTTTAATACTTTAACGTTGATTTCGTCACCAACATTAACGATTTCACTTGGGTGCTTAACACGTTTCCAAGCCATATCTGTGATGTGTAGAAGACCATCTACGCCACCTAAGTCAACAAACGCACCGTAATCCGTAAGGTTCTTAACGATACCTTTAACTTCATGACCTTCCTCAAGGTTAGCAAGAAGCGTATCACGCTCAGCACTGCTTTCTGCTTCGATAACAGCACGACGAGAAACAACAACGTTGTTACGTTTAGCATCTAGTTTGATAACTTTAAATTCTAATTCTTTACCTTCAAGATGAGTCGTATCGCGAACAGGGCGTACATCTACTAATGAACCAGGTAAGAAAGCGCGAACAGTGTTCACTTCAACCGTAAAGCCACCTTTAACTTTACCGTTAATAATACCTATGATGGTTTCTTTTTCAGTGTAAGCTTTTTCTAATTCTACCCAAGCTTCGTGGCGTTTCGCTTTTTCGCGAGATAAAATTGTTTCACCGAAACCATCTTCAATGGCGTCCAAAGCAACATCAATTACATCACCGACAACAACATCTAGCTCGCCTTCGGCGTTTCTAAACTGTTCAACAGGGATAGCACTTTCAGACTTAAGACCAGCATCAACAAGTACGATATCTTTATCAATTGATACGATAGTACCTTTAACGATAGAGCCAGGGCGGGTTTCAATTACTTTTAAACTTTCTTCGAATAGATCAGCAAAATTTTCAATCATAGTGTTTTAATAAGTTTCTTTTTGACATCCACGTTACAATCCAGTGAGCGCGGGGTTGTTATTCATAACCAAATCATCCTAACTTGGCAGGCTTTTACTACTTAACTATTTACTGAAGTAGAGTTATTAGTTAGTTTCTCTTCAATAAACATTTCAATCTTTTCAAGCACTTGTTCTATATTCAATTTAGTTGAATCAAGAATTAATGCATCTTTTGCTGGCACTAAAGGGGCAACAGTTCGATTTGCATCTCGCTCGTCACGGGCTTTTATGTCATCCAAAAGGCGCAGTATGCTAACATCATGTCCCTTATCTTTCAACTGCTTAAAACGTCTATCGGCACGCTCTTCGGCACTAGCAGTTAAAAATATTTTTACCTGAGCTTCTGGAAAAACGACTGTGCCCATATCTCGTCCATCTGCCACTAAACCTGGCGCTTCTTTAAAACCTCTTTGGCGTCTGAGTAAGGCTTCTCGAATGGCAGGTAACGAAGCTATTTTTGAAGCAGTCGCACCGACTTCTTCAGTTCGAATAGTATCGCTAACATCTTCACCCTCTAAGATCACTCTGACACCATTATCTGTGGTTTCGAAGTTTACATCTAACCCTGACGCTAATGGCAACAAGCCTATTTCATCATCGGCTGGAATTTGATGATGCAGTGAAGCAACAGCCAAAACACGGTAAATGGCTCCACTATCTAAAAAGTGCCAACCCAATTTTTTAGCCAATAGAGTGCTGGCCGTTCCCTTACCTGCGCCGCTTGGTCCGTCTATGGTGATGACAGGTTCTGTGTACATGCGCTCTCCTGAGCTTAAGAAAATCGGGCGCAATTATACGGATAGATGCTAGATAAGCAATGACACTTAGGTTACAAATTTTTAACCTGAGATATGTGGCCGTTAAAATCTATATGAATCAAGGGGCAAACGCCCCATATATCAATTCAACTAAATATTTACTTACAAATAGTGGCAAACCTATCAAAATAGTCTGGAAATGTTTTAGCCGTGCAACCGGGATCATTGATTGTGACTGCAGTGTCACTTAAGGCAACTAATGAGAAACACATAGCAACACGGTGATCATTATATGTATCAATCTCAGCATGTAACAACTGCTGCGGCGGTGTAATAGTAATAAAGTCTTCACCTTCCTCAACTGTCGCACCTACTTTTCTAAGTTCACAGCTCATAGCAGCTAAACGATCAGTTTCTTTTACTCGCCAGTTGTAGATATTTCTAATTGACGTAGTACCAGTAGCAAAAAGCGCAGTGGTAGCAATAGTCATAGCAGCATCTGGAATATGATTCATATCTAAATCAACCGCTGTTAATGGTGCACTGGTGACTTCAATAAAGTCATCTTGCCAATTCACTTTTGCACCCATTTGTTCCAATACTTCAGCAAAACGAATATCACCTTGAATACTGTTTTTGCCAATGCCTGTGACTCTGACAGTACCGCCTTTAATTGCTCCAGCCGCTAGAAAATAGGAGGCTGAAGAGGCGTCACCTTCCACCATAAAATGTCCAGGTGATTGGTATTGTTGCTGCCCTTTTACCACAAACTGTTGGTAATTTTGATTTTCAACATTAATACCAAACTGCGCCATAGTGTGTAGCGTAATATCAATATAGGGTTTAGATACCAAGTCACCACTGATCACAATAGTGGTATCGTTCTCGAACAAAGGAGCGCTCATCAACAAAGCCGTTAAAAACTGACTAGATACGCTGCCATCTACTGTGACACTGCCGCCTTTCAGAGCATGACCTTTAATCGATAAAGGGGGATACCCCGCATTTTTTAAATAATCTATGTCTGCCCCAGCTTGCAGCAAAGAGTCGACTAAAGCACCAATAGGACGCTCTTCCATGCGTGGTTCACCTGTCAACTCAAACTCACCTTGGCTGCATGCAAGAGCTGCACAAAGTGGTCGCATAGCCGTACCTGCATTACCTAGGAATAGAGTCACAGGTTCAGGCACATTAAACACACCAGCATTACCTGTTACCCAACACTGAGTTTTACATTCAGATAAACGATAACTGACATTCAATTTAGTCAGAGCATTGAGCATATGGTGAATGTCTTCACTGTCTAATAAATTAGTAAGATGAGTTTCACCATTGGACAGTGCAGCGAGCAGCAACGCACGGTTAGACAAACTTTTTGAACCTGGTACATTTACCGTTCCGTCGACCTTACTAATAGGTGAAAGATGTAATTGATCCATTATTTGTGTCTCCTTGCGAAATCTCGCATAAATTCAGTTAGCGCTACAACACCTTCGATGGGCATAGCATTATAAATACTGGCGCGCATACCACCTACATTACGGTGGCCTTTAAGGGCGGTTAATCCAGCTTGTTCAGATTCTGTGATAAAAATAGCGTCCAAATCCGGATTAGGAAGATGGAAAGTTACATTCATTTTTGAACGGAAATCTGGGTGGACTTTATTGACATAAAAGCCACTTTCATCAATACATTCATATAAAAGTACCGCTTTTTCAGCATTTTTTTGAGCAATACTTGCAACCCCACCTTGCTCCTTAAGCCATTTAAAGACCAAACCAGCTAGATACCATGAATATGTAGGCGGTGTATTGTACATAGATCCATAATTAGCCATGGTTTGATAATGCAAAAACGTTGGGGTTTCTGGCATAGCAAAATTTAATAAATCATCTCTAACAATCACCACAGATAAACCAGATGGCCCGATATTTTTCTGTGCACCAGCATAAATGATCCCGAATTTGCTGACATCTATTGGCTTAGATAAAATATTAGAAGACATATCCGCCACCAAAGGCACATCGCCACAATCTGGGATCTCATTAATTTCTATGCCATCTACTGTTTCATTTGAACAATAATGAAAATAGGCACTATTTTGATCAATTTGTGCTGCTGTAATACTAGGGACAGTGCATAACCCGTCCTGCATCACCACTTTACCCACCACATTGGTTTTCAAAAACTTGCTGGCTTCTGTTATTGCACCTTCAGACCAAGAGCCTGTTAGCAAAAAATCGGCTGAATCGCCTCTTTCTCGTAAATTCATAGGAACAGAAGAAAACTGCCCTCGCCCGCCGCCTTGAGCAAACAATACTTTGTAATTGTCAGGCACACAAAGTAGATCACGTAAGTCCTGCTCTGCAGTTTCAGCTAAGGCGATATATTCTTTGCTGCGATGACTAATTTCCATCACAGAACGGCCCATAGATTGCCAATCCAAAAACTCTGCTTGCGCTTGTTGCATCACAGCTGCGGGTAACATGGCGGGACCGGCACAGAAGTTATAAATTTTTGTCATTTTTCTACCAAAAAAAACGAGCGGCATCAGCCACTCGTTATTGTTTTTATTTATGAGTATTAGCACTCATAAATTAGTAAGTTTCCATATTTTTCAATATAAAAAATTGGACTCACTTATTCGTCTTTGTTTTCTTCAGCGTTGTCATCAGAGATGTCGTCTGTGCTTTCAACCGCACTAGCTTCAATCACTTCAGCTTCTTCGCCTTCGATTAACTCGCCTTCAGGCACTTCGATTTCATCAATACGCTGTAAACCAACAACATGTTCACCTTCAATGGTACGTATTAAACGCACACCTTGAGTGTTACGGCCAACAGTTGAGACTTCTTCAACATGAGTTCTAACCAACGTACCTTGGTCACTGATAAGCATGATTTCATCGCTTTCGTTAACCTGTACTGCACCAACAACTTTACCGTTACGCTCAGATACTTTAATAGATACCACACCTTGAGTCGCACGACTCTTAGCAGGGTAATCGGCAACTGGAGTACGTTTACCAAAGCCATTTTCAGTGGCCGTCAAAATAGCACCATCACCTTTAGGTACAATCAAGGATATAACTTTTTGTCCGTCTTTTAAGCGAATACCACGTACACCTGTAGCGGTTCTACCCATAGGACGTAACGCCAGCAACTCTTCACCAGTTTCAGGATCAAGTTTGACATTACCAGTTTCTGCTTCACGTTGTTTTTCGTTAAAACGTACGACTTTACCCGCATCAGAGAACAACATAATGTCGTCATCACCATGAGTGATATCAACACCAATCAATTCATCCCCATCATTCAAATTAACGGCGATAATGCCGTTAGCTCTTGGACGAGAGTATGAGGTTAATGCTGTTTTCTTCACTGTACCGTTAGCCGTAGCCATCAATACGTACTTACCTTCTTCAAATTCTTGAATAGGCAAAATAGCGGTGATACGTTCGTTTTCTTCAAGAGGAAGAATATTCACTATTGGACGACCACGAGCGTTTCTGCTGGCAAGAGGTAATTGATACACTTTTAACCAATACAAACGGCCACGTGTAGAGAAGCACAGAATGTGATCATGGGTGTTAGCGACTAATAACTTCTCAATGAAATCTTCATCTTTCATCTTGGTAGCAGATTTACCACGGCCACCACGGCGTTGTGATTCATAATCATTCAATTTTTGATACTTAACATAACCTTCACGAGATAAGGTCACTACTACTTCTTCTCGTTCAATTAAATCTTCGATATCAATATCGTGGGAAGCTGCGGTAATAACAGTACGACGAGGGTCGCCGTATTCATCACGTACTTTTTCAAGCTCTTCACGAATGATTTCCATCAAACGTTGTGGGCTATTTAGGATGTGTAATAACTCAGCGATAATTTCAAGTAACTCTTTGTATTCAGACAATATTTTGTCGTGTTCCAAACCAGTTAGTTTGTTCAAACGTAGGTCAAGTATGGCTTGTGCTTGTTGTTCCGTTAAATAATACAGTCCATCACGTATACCGTACTCTGGCTCTAACCAATCAGGACGTGCTGCATCGTTACCAGCACGTTCCAGCATCTCAGCTACATCACCTAAAGACCAACCTTGAGCTGTCAAAGATACTTTGGCATCCGCTGGGCTTTTTGAAGCTTTGATCATCGCAATGATAGGGTCGATATTAACCAGTGCAATGGCCAAACCTTCTAGGATATGAGCACGCTCACGAGCCTTTTTGAGTTCGAACACAGTACGTCTGGTGACGACTTCACGGCGATGCAATATAAAGGCCTTTAAGATATCCATCAAGTTAAATATCTTCGGCTGAGTCTTATCTAGCGCCACCATATTGATCCCAAATACGGTTTGTAATTGAGTTTGTGAATATAGGTGGTTTAACAATACTTCTGCAGATTCGTTGCGTTTCACTTCAACAACAATACGCATTCCGTCTTTATCAGACTCATCACGCAGCGCAGAAATACCTTCAATTTTTTTCTCTTTAACCAAATCGGCGATTTTTTCAATTAATCGCGCCTTGTTCACCTGGTAAGGGATCTCATGAACAATAATGGTTTCTTTACCGTTATCTTCAGTTTCAATTTCTGCACGGGCACGCATATAAATTTTGCCGCGACCAGTGCGATAGGCCTCTTCGATGCCCTTTCTGCCACTTATAAATGCAGCAGTCGGGAAATCTGGCCCTGGAATATGTTCAATTAATTCTTCGATAGTGATGTCAGGGTTATCAACCATGGCGATACAACCATTAACCACTTCGGTTAGGTTGTGTGGCGGTATATTAGTCGCCATACCTACCGCAATACCTGAAGAACCATTGATCAATAAATTAGGAACTCTGGTTGGCAAAACGTTAGGAATAAATTCTGATTCGTCGTAGTTAGGTACAAAATCAACGGTTTCTTTTTCTAAATCAGCCAATAACTCGTGGGCGATTTTTGACATGCGAATTTCGGTATAACGCATAGCCGCGGCTGAATCACCGTCGACCGAACCAAAGTTACCTTGGCCATCGACCAACATATACCTAAGCGAGAAAGGCTGAGCCATACGTACAATAGCTTCATAAACAGCTGAATCACCATGAGGGTGATACTTACCTATTACGTCACCAACCACACGGGCAGACTTTTTATAAGGTTTGTTAAAATCGTTTTTCAATTCGTTCATGGCGAATAAAATCCGGCGATGAACCGGCTTTAAACCATCTCGAACATCAGGCAGCGCCCTGCCAACAATAACGCTCATCGCATAGTCGAGATAAGAGTTTTTAAGTTCTTCTTCTATATTAATCGGAAGAATTTCATGGGCGTGTTCAGTCATATACAGCCTTGTCCCTAATCGTTATTATTAGAATATTAATTAAGCAAAATTTGTTTGGTCAATTTTAAGCTAGAAATTAAAATTAAATTTACGTTTTTACCTAAATTTATCTTTCTTTTCAACCGCTCGATTCTATCACCAACGAATTAAAATAAATAGCCGGAAGTCGCTCATATAGTGCGCAATCAAACTGTATATACCCACATCTGCGATTTTATTTGTTCAATTTGTAGATTAAGATAGCCACTGTTTTAAGTAAGAATGATAACTAGGCCAAATAATCAACATGCAAAACACGCAAAATGTCGACCATAACGAAATCCAAAAATTTTCTGAGTTAGCCTCAAGATGGTGGGATCTTGCGGGTGAGTTCAAACCGTTACATCAAATCAATCCTTTAAGAACAGATTATATCCAGCAGCATTGTGATGGCTTGTCGGACAAAAAAGTATTAGATGTAGGCTGTGGTGGTGGCATTTTGGCTGAGAGCATGGCGCGTCATGGCGCACAAGTAACGGGTATAGACATGGGTGAAGCACCTTTAGAAATAGCCCGTTTACATGGTTTAGAGTCTGGTTTAACGGTAGATTACCAACAAACAACAGCTGAGGATTTTGCCGATAAATATCAAGCTCAGTTTGATGTAGTCACTTGTATGGAGATGTTGGAGCACGTACCTGACCCTAGTTCTGTGGTGAATGCTTGTTATAGATTAGTTAAACCCGGCGGACATGTGTTTTTTTCTACCTTAAATAGAAATATCAAATCCTACCTGATGGCCATAGTAGGAGCTGAATATATATTAGGTTTAGTCCCTAAAGGCACCCACCAACATGATAAGTTTATTAAACCCTCAGAATTAATCTCTTGGATAGATGACACCCAGCTGTTAGTACAAAGAATGATTGGATTGCATATGAACCCTATTAGCCAAGAGTATTATTTATCGGATCAAAACGTTGACGTTAATTATATTATCCATTGCCAGAACAGCGACAAATAGATGCCATACCAATTAGTGTAATTGCCCAATATGCTTATATCTCAGATATGCAACAAACTGAAAAATCGGATCTAGACCTTAACATTCATAGCCCTAGCGATTTGTTGACTTACTTTTAAACCAACAAATCGAAGGAAGTTTAGTGGAAAACACGACATCTAGTGTTTTTAGCTCAATTTTACCCCTATATATCGATAAATGATAAACCGTATTTTTTTACATTAAAAAAGTTTAATAAAAAAATATCCTAAATATTGTCTTGCATTTCTAATAAACGAAACTCAAAAGGCGCTTTTAGGTGAGTCACTACTAACCTTTTTTTAATTGCACCAAGTTCGAACATAAAACCACCACATGTTGGGTTGCATTGCATCAAAAACCTCACTATCTTGTGTTCTGTTGATTACGAAAACACAATCAAAACCAAAAAGTAAAATAAGATATGTGTTTGCATAAAATCTTCGGATCAACAAACATAAAGGGCTTAGGGGTAAGCAACTCTAACGATGCATTTTCGCGCTAAATTAAAGTCACTTATACGACTTAATATAATAAAGTAACGGCTAAAAATATGATGAACAATTTATACGTCACCAAACGTACTGGCGAACGTGAGATTATTGACTTGGAAAAAATCCATAAAGTAATCGAATGGGCAGCCAAAGGATTAAATAACGTTTCAGTTTCACAAGTTGAAATAAAAGCACATATTCAATTTTACGATGGTATTAAAACTGCTGATATCCACGAAACACTTATACGCTCTGCCGCCGATCTTATATCAACAGATTGTCCTGACTATCAATATTTAGCCGCGCGATTAGCCATATTTCATTTACGTAAGAAAGCTTATGGTCAATTTGAGCCACCATTATTAAAAGACCATGTTAAAAGCATGGTAGATAAAGGTAAGTACGATCAGCATTTATTGAAAGATTATAGCGATGCAGAATTCGATGAAATGAACGAATACCTCGATCATTGGCGAGATATGGACTTCAGTTATGCAGCAGTGAAGCAACTCGAAGGTAAATACTTAGTTCAAAACCGTGTAACGGGTGAAATCTACGAAAGTGCACAGTTCTTATATATATTAGTAGCAGCTTGTTTGTTTGCTAATTATGAAAAAGACACACGTATGGACTACATTAAACGTTTTTATGATGCTACGTCTAAATTTAAAATTTCCTTGCCCACGCCTATAATGGCAGGTGTTAGAACCCCTACTCGTCAATTTAGCTCTTGTGTATTAATTGAAGCCGGTGACAGCCTAGACTCCATTAATGCCACAGCCAGCGCCATAGTAAAATATGTTAGCCAACGTGCAGGCATTGGTGTTAATGCTGGACGTATTCGTGCATTAGGTAGCCCTATTCGTGGCGGTGAAGCTTTCCATACTGGTTGTATCCCTTTTTACAAGCACTTTCAAACAGCTGTTAAAAGCTGTTCACAAGGTGGTGTGCGCGGTGGTGCAGCCACTTTGTTTTACCCTTTATGGCATTTAGAAGTTGAATCACTGTTGGTTTTGAAAAATAACCGTGGTGTGGAAGAAAACCGGGTACGTCACTTAGACTACGGTGTGCAATTCAATAAGTTGATGTATACCCGTTTGATCAAAGATCAGCATATTACCTTATTTAGTCCATCGGACACTCCTGGCCTTTACGACGCGTTTTTTGCTGACCAAGATGAGTTTGAGCGTTTATATGTGCAATACGAACAAGATGAAAGCATTCGTAAAAAACAAATAAAAGCCATTGAATTATTTAGCCTATTTATGCAAGAGCGCGCCAGTACTGGGCGTATTTATTTGCAAAATGTGGATCACTGTAATACTCACAGCCCATTTAATCCTAAATTAGCTCCGGTTCGTCAAAGCAATTTGTGTTTAGAAATAGCCCTACCCACTAAACCTCTACAACATGTTAATGACGAGAACGGCGAAATAGCCTTATGCACTTTGTCAGCATTTAACTTAGGTGCGATTAAAAGTGTTGATGAGTTTGCTGAATTGTCTGACTTAGCCGTGCGCGCATTGGATAACTTATTAGATTATCAAGACTATCCTGTTCCAGCAGCACTAAACGCCACTATGGGTCGTCGTACCTTAGGTATAGGTGTGATTAACTTTGCTTATTATCTGGCGAAAAATGGTGTGAAATATTCAGACGGTAGCGCTAATGGCTTAGTACATAGAACCTTCGAAGCCATGCAATATCACTTAATGAAGGCATCTTGTAATTTAGCCAAAGAAAAAGGCGCTTGTCCTAAATTTAATGAAACCACTTATTTCCAAGGCCTAATGCCAATTGATACCTATAAAAAGGATCTAGATAAAGTTTGTGACGAGCCGCTACATTGTGACTGGGATTCACTCAGAGCTGACATTAAACAATACGGCTTACGTAATAGTACGCTGTCGGCTTTGATGCCCTCAGAAACATCGTCGCAAATATCCAATGCCACCAACGGCATTGAGCCACCACGTGGACATATTAGTATTAAATCCAGTAAAGATGGCGTGCTAAAACAAGTAGTGCCTGAATACGAAAGACTCAAAGATAAATACGAGTTGTTATGGGATTTACCTTCAAACGAGGGTTACCTGCAATTGGCGGGGATCATGCAAAAATTTGTTGATCAAACCATTTCAGCCAACACAAGTTACGACCCAAATAAGTATGAAGGCGGCAAAGTACCCATGAAGTTACTACTTCAAGACTTGCTGACCAGCTACAAACTCGGGGTGAAAACCTTGTATTACCATAATACTCGTGATGGAGCGGACGACGCGACCCAACAAGAACTGACTAGCCAAAAATTTGTGCCAAAAGAAGTGGTAATTGAAGAAGATGATGATTGTGCCGGCGGCGCTTGTAAAATATAAATTTAGAAGGCTGCTTAGGCAGCTTTTTTTGAGCAGTTTGAATTCTTAATGGCAACCATAATTAATGAAATATACAACTTTTAATCAAGTAAATAATAATCCACTGTTAGAACCGATGTTTTTCGGCAACCCAGTCAATGTGGCGCGTTATGATCAACAAAAGCACCATATTTTTGAAAAGTTGATCGAAAAACAAATTAGTTTTTTTTGGCGTCCCGAAGAAGTTGATGTCAGTAAAGACAGGGTCGATTTTCAAAAATTAAGTGACTCAGAAAAGCACATTTTTATCTCTAATTTGAAATATCAGACATTGCTTGATTCAATTCAAGGAAGAAGTCCGAATATCGCTTTTTTGCCGATTATTTCTATTCCAGAGTTAGAAACTTGGGTTGAAACTTGGTCGTTTTTTGAAACTATTCACTCGCGCTCATACACACATATTTTACGTAATCTATTTGGTGATCCTAGTAGCATTTTTGACGATATAGTTGAAAATGAAGAAATTAAGAAACGTGCTGCTGATATCTCGAAATATTACGATGATCTCATTTTTGCGACCCAGTTGTGGCAAACCTTAGGTGAAGGTACACACACCATTAAAGGTGAAACGCATGTCATCACTATGCGTGAGCTTAAGAAAAAACTTTATCTATGCATGAACTCAGTTAATGCCTTAGAAGCCATTCGTTTCTATGTATCTTTTGCTTGTACCTTTGCGTTTGCAGAGCGTGAATTGATGGAAGGAAATTCAAAAATAATTCGTCTAATTGCCCGTGATGAAAACTTACATCTCACCTCTACTCAGCATGTTTTGAACCTATGGGCTAAAGGCAAAGATGATCCAGAAATGGCTGAAATCGCTGAGGAATGTAAAGAACAAGCCACACAAATATTTCTTAATGCCGTAGAGCAAGAAAAAGAATGGGCCGGATTTTTGTTTCAACACGGTTCCATGATTGGACTCAACAAAGAAATTTTATGTCAGTACGTTGAATTTATTGCTAATCATCGTATGTCGGCTATAGGCTTAGGCCAACCATTTGACATTAAGAACAATCCTCTTCCATGGATGAATAACTACCTGAGCTCCGACAACGTCCAAGTTGCACCTCAAGAGTCTGAGATCAGCTCATATTTAGTGGGGCAAATTGATTCCGAAGTGAATTCCGATGATTTTGGTGATTTTGACTTATAAACTTTGATCTATAAATAAAATGAGTAAAAACACTTCCAGTTTTATGGTGGAAATTAAACACCATAAAACTGTTCAGCATCAGCCAAACAAGACCCTACTAGAAAGTATTGAGCAGCATGTTGAAATTCAATACCATTGCCGCGAAGGATATTGTGGTGCATGCAGAACTAAGCTGTTAAAAGGTGAAGTGGAGTATCAAACGGATCCATTAGCCTTTATCGAAGACGATGAAATCCTACCCTGTTGCTGCTTCCCAATTAGTCCCATAAATATTGAGATTAGTTAACCTTTTTACGGGATAAGTAAGCTATATTTGCCCAACAGAACTAACATAAAATTGCCCTGCCAACCAATCAAGCAACACTATCAATCAATTAACTGGTAATTTTTCTTTAATATTTGGATAATTTCTGCTTTAGGATTTTTACTCATTGTGAGTGTTTGACCGGTGATTTTTTCTGCAATATCGACATAAGTCTTAGCAACCTGCATTAATACTTCTGGGGGTAACGCGTTGTCAGTAGCTAATTTTTGGCGCTCAGGCATGCGGTTTTTGTTTAGCAAAATATCAGGATCTGGGAAATGACTAAGCAATAATTGACGAAATCCTTCCTTAGAGTTTTCGACCACACGGCCTTGAGCATATTGCTGCGCATCCCAAATTCGTGACGAATCTGGCGTGCCCACTTCGTCCATGTAGATCAACTTGTTATTGCCATCTAAGTCTTTGACATAACCAAATTCAAATTTGGTATCCACAAATACTTGCCCAAGCTCAGCCAAATTCTGACTTATCAGCGCAAAACCTTCGGTTAAGAGGTTTTCATATAGTGACACATCACTTTGATTTTCAAAGTTAAATGCTAAGTAATTGTCGAGAATATTTTGTCGCGTAATATTCACATCGTCGGCTTCAGGCACATTCGGGATACCCTTTAATATACCTTTAGTGGAAGGTGTCATAAGTAAGTTAGTTAATTTACTATCTTGGCTTAGGCCCTCTTCAAGCTGAATACCACAAAAATCCCTTTCGCCTTTTTCATAAGCGCGCCACATTGAGCCAGTAATATATTGACGACAAATAGCTTCAATCAATACAGGTTTAGCTTTTTGAACTATCCACACAAAAGGATGTGGAATATCGAGTATATGACTGTCAGCTAAACCTTGTTGTTTAAACAACTTAAACCAGTGATTAGAAATGGCATTTAAAGCAGCACCTTTGCCTGGCACGCCTAACATGCCACCTTCACCGTGCCATATGCAATCAAAGGCTGAGATACGGTCACTGATGACCATTATGGCCAATGGTGTGTCACTGGGCACCGGATAGGATTTTTCTTCAATTAGACGACGACTATCTTGCGCAGTTAACCAATAAACAGAGCGTACTTTACCGCTATGCACGGGAAGATCAGTACGAATAGGCAGGTCATTGTTGACCGATAAAATTGAATCCGCAATCGACATACAATGCCAACTCCTTAATGTGAAGAATCTACCAAGCTTGGATGCTGTTTATTTTGAATAATATCTCCTCTGGCCGCCTTAGTAGCCAGAGGAAAATAGCTTATATATCTAAGTCGTCAGCCGACATTGTTTTTGAAAATGTGGGATACAAATCGGTTATCTTTTTAACTGGGAAGGGCTTGCTCTCACTATCTAATAATGTGACAGACGTTTTTTCACCCGCAGCCGCCACTTTGATTCGATATTCTTCGGTATCTAACTCAAACTTATTTTTATCGTCCGACCAAATATTGCTCCACCAACCGTCTTCTGAGCCATTGTATTTAACAAACAATAGACCGTTAGACTTATCAAAATCTTTGACATCAAAACCTAACTTTCTCAATACAAGTAACAATCTAGGCCAAGTGATCTCGTAATCGGCACTAACAACAAAAGCAGGCTCGCCGTCACTATCAAAGCCTAATTCCATAGGTAAACCTTCACGGATCTGACGATAACGTTTAACGTTTGCGACTTGTGTTTCAAATTCATAGTTCTTCACTACTCTATTGAGAACGTCGACTTCATTACGTCTTTTATCCTTAGCTTTTACTATTTCAGTACTTTGAGCATCTATTTTTTCCTTATATTCAACCAACTCAGCACTGAGTGCCGCCGATCGTCCATGAGGCTTTTTAACTAATGTGAATTCAAAACGTTGACCAACAGTACGTTCTGATTTAGACCAGCTATACCATTTATTATCTTTGCTTTCGTCCATCACCATCCAGTCAGTGATCAAACGTTGCTGCTCTTTGTCAAACATCTTGACGCCAATGCCTTCAGTCTCTAAAAAGCGGATCAATGAATTCCAGACTGTAGTATCTAAAGGTAAGCTATCATCCACTTGGTCAAACCAAACAGTGGCATTTTTTGAGCCGTCTTCTATATGCGAGCCCGCCACAACCGGCAAGACCAATGAAGGCGACAGCACACTCATTTTTTTGCCCATGGCAGTTAATGGTGCGTTTTCACCTAAGTCGGGGAGTTTATAGGCATCATTAAAATTAGGTTTGTCCATATCCTCTGGAATTTTTAATTTTTGCCCAGGTTGTTCTTTGACATAATCAAATGAACCACTGGCGATTTCTCTTTCTTCTAATGAACTACAAGCGGTTAACAGAGTGGCAGTTATCACAGTGGCTGCCATCAAACCGATTGATTGAAATTTATAGGTCATGCTATCTCCTTAAGATAATACGCCAGAACTGCGCATGACTTGTTCGATATGTTTTTGGCTAGCTAGTTCCGATTCAACTAAAGGTAATCGTAAAAAAGCTGAATTAGTCAGCCCCATTTTATGCAAAGCCCACTTAGGTAACACTGGATTCGGCTCGATAAACAAAGCGCTATGTAACTCGGCAATTTGTTTATCTATTTTTTGCGCCAACTGGAAATCCTTGGCCAAAGCAGCATTACACATATCAGCAATTTGTTTAGGCACAATATTAGCAGTCACAGAAATCACCCCATGACCACCATTTGCCAGAAACTCACAACTAGTTAGGTCATCACCGCTTAATAATACAAAATCGTCTGAGACAAGTTTCTGCATAGCCTTTAAGCGTGTTATGTCACCTGTAGCATCTTTTAAACCAACAATCTTAGGATGCGTGGCTAACTCTGCCACTGTTTCAGGCAACATATCAGCTACAGTGCGGCTGGGTACGTTGTACAACAATACCGGTAAGTCGGTCGCATCAGCAATGGCAGTAAAGTGCGCCACCATGCCTTTTTGTTGTGGCTTATTGTAATAAGGTACAACACTTAAAAATCCTTCAATGCCAGTACCTGACATTTGTTCGCTCAAGAAAATGGCCTCTGAGGTAGAGTTCGCGCCACTTCCTGCAATAACAGGTATTCTCCCCTGAGCATATTCAACTGTGCGTTTGACCACTTCAATATGTTCTGAAAACGGTAAAGTCGCAGACTCCCCAGTGGTACCAACAGACACTATGCCATGAGACCCATTTTGAATATGAAAATCAACGAGCGTCTGCAATGACGGATAATCTATTTGCCCGTTATCATGCATTGGCGTAATTAGCGCCACAAAACTGCCAGTAAACATGTGCTCTCCCCTAAAATTAGCGCCTAATGGTAAAGATCTGGCCCCCTAAAAACAAGCATTGAATAGCTCAATTGCTAGATTAGAATTGAAACTGGATCAACCCACCCACAATCATGTATGTTATAGCCAATTTGAAAGCAACTAATTGGTTAAAAATGCAGCAGCAACTTATCATTACCATACTAGGTTCAGACCAATTTGGCGTGTTAAGCACTTTGGCAGACACAGTATCAGGAGTGGGATGCAATATTTTGGATAGTCGCCAAGCCATTTATGGAGAGGATTTTTCGTTAACTATGATTATCGAAGGCAGTCAAAGTGCGATTACCCAAGCCGAATGTTTATTGCCACACACTTGTCAGAAGCACAATTTATTGTCAATGATGAAACGCACCAAAAAGCATTGCAAGCAAAACCTAGAACATCTAGCGGACGTCATCATTCATGGCGAGAGTACTCCAGGATTGATTGACCAGGTCACTGATTTTTTCAAACAACATCATATCTCGGTCAGTGCATTTAGATTAAAGTTTTTAGATAAAGAAGAAAATGATTCTGCCAACGACAAACACATGAAGTGTAAAATGGTAATTTCTATCCCTCATGAACTTGAAGTTGAAAAAATTGAACAGGCACTTCAAAACCTGTTACAACCACTCAACCTACAAGGTTCGATTAAACCAAATCATTGATAATGAAAGGCAATTTATTATGAACATGCTTAAAGCGGGCGATGTTGCGCCACAATTTTCTCTACCCAATCAAGATAACCAAACAGTTTCACTAAGCGACTTTAAGGGTAAAAAAGTATTGGTTTATTTTTACCCCAAAGCTATGACACCGGGCTGCACCATACAAGCTCAAGGTTTACGTGACAGCCAAACGTCATTGGCTGAGTTGAATGTTGAAGTATTAGGTGTGAGCCCTGATGCAGTTAAAAGGCTGCCAAAATTTATAGAAAAAGAAAACCTCAACTTCACCCTATTATCCGATGAGGATCATGCTTTAGCCGATGCATTTGGTGTTTGGGGTCTAAAGAAATTTATGGGTAAAGAATACGATGGCATTCATCGTATTACGTTTTTGATCAATGAAAACGGCGAAATTGAACATGTGTTTGATAAATTCAAAACTAAAGATCACCATGAAGTGGTATTGGCCTATCTACAAAAGTAATCAGTATTAAAGTCGGAGCCGTTTATTCACATATGAATTCGGCTCCACTTTACTTAGATTTCAGTCGCTAACTCCTTTGGACTTGACCATGCATTGACAACTGCCTTAACTAAGGTAGCTAAAGGAATAGCAAAGAACACCCCCCAAAATCCCCACAAACCACCAAAGAACAACACTGCGATAATGATATACACAGGATGTAAACTCACCGCTTCAGAAAATAATATAGGGACTAATACATTACCGTCTAAAGCTTGAATAATGCCGTAGGCGACCATTAAATACCAAAATTCAGGTGTTATACCCCATTGAAACAAAGCAACTATAGCGACAGGAATAGTCACAACAGCGGCGCCTATATAAGGAATAAGCACTGAAAATCCCACCAACACCCCCAGTAACAGTGAATAACGTAAGTCCATAAACGCAAACATCACTGCTGATACAGTACCAACAATGACAATTTCAATAACTTTACCGCGAATATAATTCGCAATTTGCAAGTTCATTTCACTACCCACTTGTTTGATCAGGCGGCGTTCAGTAGGTAATATAGTAGAGATATTAGACACCAAAGTATCTTTATCTTTAACCATAAAAAACACCATCAGCGGCACTAAAATCATATAAATAAGTAAAGCCCCCAACCCGCCTAAAGAACTGAACGAGGCGGATAACAGTTGCTCTGCAAACACCACTACCCTTTCATTTATACCGTCCAACACATCTTGAATTTGTGTCAGTTGCACAAGATCTGGATAGGTTTCAGGCAACTTTAATAACCAGACTTGCCCTTGCTCCCAAATCTGCGGCATTTCTTTAATCAAGTTAATACTCTGCTGGGCAACAATAGGTACAAGACCCACAAAGGTTAAAATTGAGACGCTTATAAAAGCAAATAATACTAATACAGTGGTATAGCCACGAGACAAACCTAACTTACATAATTGCACAACCGGCCAATCTAACAAATATGCAATAACGGCGGCCACTATAACAGGCATTAAAATTCCGCCCCAAACGGCCAGAAGCAACGAACTGACAAGTAACAGCAATAACAGCATCAAAGAATCAGGATCTGAAAATTTTCGCTTATACCAACGTTCAAAAACGCTTAACATCTAGTATCCTTGTATATAAATTGCTATCACCAACCTTTAGTATATTGATGATAGATAAAAATCGTCTGTATGATAGAGACATTATTGCATAACCCTTACCTGATAAAATAGAGGTTATAATAGATTACAGAAATAAAGAGAGGCTGTTTTTGCAATTAGACTGGACATGTCGTTTTGGCAACGTAAAAGCTATATTACAATTAAAAAAATCACTTAATTTAGGTGAAATCCCCGATCACTTTCAAATAGTAGCGAATAAACTACTGGAATTAGAAGGCACTTTTAGCGACGGTTTTGATAATAATATTAAATATTTACTGAATAAAAAAAACTGGCATTTAGTCAATTGTAAGCAAGGTAAGCCACCGATATCCCTGAAAAAGCACTGTAACCAATACGCCTTTGATTTACATTGTTTTCCTATAGTTAACGACGAACCCCAAGCTTTAATTAAACCTTATGATACAAATTCACCATTCAAGGAATTTAATCCCTCGAGTTTAGGTCCACTACTTAGTATTCCACAACTAAGCGACTTTATGAGTGTAACTATCCGTTGTGGTGACGAGGCGGACATGGAATTACTTAAATATGCCCATATGTTACTAGAACAATTAATTGATTTGTTGAGCGCATCATTACAAGTTGTTGAGAATAGCGGACAATCGATCCAAGAAGTATTTTTGTCCATTGAGCAACAATTAAAAACCATTAAAACGGTATAATGCTTAGGAAAAATTGAACTAATGGGCAGGTTGTTGACCCATAACACGGGCTAGTATTTGTGAACCAATACTGCCAGATAATATATACACACTAAAATTAGACGTAATCTATGATAAAACCTATTGCTAACATTGTGGTTTCTGCCTTAAGTATATTCTTATTAGGCACTATGTCTGTTAGCGCAGTAAATAAGAAAAATGACTTACCCGAAATAGGAGTGGTGGCGTCTAGCGCTATCAGCCTTGATAAAGAGGTATTGATTGGCGATGCGCTTATGCGTCAACTCCGTGGTCAAGCCCCTATTATTAACGATCCATTGTTGGATGAATATATTCAAGATCTTGGTAATCGTTTAGTTGCTCAAGCAGACAATGTAAAATTTCCTTATAAATTTTTTATTCTTAATAGTCCGGACATCAATGCTTTTGCGTTTTTTGGCGGACATATCGGTATACATACCGGACTTATTTTTAATGCTCGAAACGAGTCTGAATTAGCCTCTGTGTTAGCCCATGAAGTCAGTCACGTTACCCAAAGACATATTGCCAGAAGTATTGAAGCCAGACAAAAATCATCTCCTTTGCAAATTGCCAGCCTTCTGGGTGGAATACTGTTAGCAATGGCTAATCCTGAAGCAGGAATGGCAGCAATCTCAGTAGGAAATGCTGCATCGGCACAATCTTCAATCAATTACACCAGACAAAACGAACAAGAAGCCGACAGAGTGGGCATTGGCATATTAGCTGAAGCTGGCTTTGATCCTAATGGTGCAAGCAGTTTTTTTGGTATTTTGGCTGAAAAAAGTCGTCTTAAATCGACCCCTTTAGCATTTTTACTTACTCACCCTTTACCCGAATCGCGAATTGCCGACGCTCGCACCCGAGTCGCTTCATTTCGACCACGAAATGTACCTGAAAGCATCAATTTTCACTTAGCCAAGACAAGAATTTTGGCGCGTTATTACGCCAATCCGAAGCGCAATATCGAATACTTTGCTGAGATAGTACAAAAACAAAGTTATGTTTTTAAACAAGCAGCTGAATACGGTTTAGCGTTATCTTACTTAGCCGACGAACAATTTGAACCCGCACTAAAGTTAATAGAAGGGCTATTGCAAAATAATCCGGATAATTTATTTTATTTAGACACCTATACCGACATTGCGATTGAGACAAATCAACATCAAAAAGCGATAGATAAATTATCCGCACAAATTGTCAATGCACCTTTCAACCGAGTGTTGACCTTAAACTTAGCGAATGTGTTGATCAAAACCAGAGATTTTGAAAGAGCAACTTCACTTTTAAAAGATTATCTACTAATTAATCCAGACAATATGTTGGCCAATGAATTACTTTCAGACGCTTATCTAAGTAGCGGACAAAAGTTGGAAATGCACCAAGTAAAAGCCGAAGTGTATGCCTTAGTGGCTGCCTACCCAAGAGCAATTGATGAATTACATACTGCCTACAATTACGCCAATAACCGTAAAATTGAACAACAACGGATACGAGCCAGAATAGAACAATTTAGAACGGCGCAAGAACGTTTACAAACCCTTTAATGTATTGATAGTTTGTATGAGTTTTTCGGCACTTTGTTCACCTTTCAATTGTTTTTGCACTTTACCATCAGCATCAAGAATATAAGTGGTCGGTAAACTGTTAGGTGGACGCTCCCATGGCAGAGTATTCAGTCGCTCTATAACCGGAAATTGAATATTATATTTTTGTTGTAGAGCACTGAGTTGCTCATTGCTCAATGGATCAAAACTCACGGCAAAGATATCTATTTCATCATTATGTAGTTGGTAGAACTGATTTAACTCAGGTATTTCTCGTAAACACGGCGCACACCATTCTGCAAAATAATTAACTACTTTCCATTTCCCTTGTGAATTACTCCAACTATTCCCTTGTCCATCAAGGGTAGCAAAATCGACTTTTAACGCTTGTTGAGTCCACAAACCTAATAACAAAGCTAACGACGCAGCCAAAAAAATAACAATCTTTTTCAAAATAACAGTGTCCTAAATGTGAGTTACTCTCAATAAAATGTAGAATACACTTTATAAATACGATATCTCATTCAAAGTGAAAAAATTTATGTCTGACCTAAAAATATTACACAATCCTAGATGTTCAAAAAGTCGCCAAACCCTGCAATTACTTCAAGAAAAAGGCTTTGAGCCACAAATTATTGAATATTTGAAAACCTCAGTCAGTGCAGACGAACTGACAGATATAATATCTCAATTAGGCTTTTCTTCAGCCAGACAATTAATGAGAAAAGGTGAAGACGTTTATAAAGAACACAATTTAGCTGATCCAAATTTATCTGAAGATTCACTCATTGGGGCAATGTTAGACAATCCTAAACTCATCGAACGACCTATAGTGCTAAACAAGGGTAAAGCCGCTATCGGTCGCCCCCCTGAATCAGTATTGGATATTTTATGAGTCAAGTGGTACTGATTTTGTATTACAGTCGCCATGGTGCTACTCAAGCTATGGCTAACAGCATTGCATTAGGTGTTGAAAAATCAGGACTTGAGGCTAGGTTACGCTGTGTGCCTGAAGTGAGTAACAATTTTACTAAGATTCAAAATTCAGTGCCTAATTCGGGCGATCCTTATGTAGTCAAACAAGATTTAGATGATTGTTGTGCCTTGGCACTTGGCAGTCCAACCCGTTTCGGTAATATGGCAGCACCTTTAAAATATTTTTTAGACGACACCAGCGCTCAGTGGTTAGCGGGCACATTAGAAAATAAACCCGCTTGTGTTTTCACCTCTACATCGAGTATGCATGGCGGGCAAGAGTCAACCTTGCTTACTATGATGATCCCACTGTTTCACCACGGCATGGTATTATGTGGACTGCCCTACTCTAACCCAGAATTACATACCACCTTATCAGGAGGTAGCCCTTACGGAGTGACTCATTTAGCCCAAGGCGACAATAAAAACAAACTCACTGATGAAGAACAAAGATTGTGTATCGAACAAGGCAGAAGATTAGCTGTACTCGCCACAAAACTAGGTAATTAACCTGAATTCGGGACAAGTAATATGACATTTAACAGCACATTTTTTCGAAGATTAACCTTAACAAGTTACCTATTACTGATTGTTTGGCTAGTGGTTTGGCATTTTGTTTTAACCATAGATAAACCAACTTCAACTTTGTTCACTTTGTTATTTTGGATAATGCCAATCCTATTACCCATTAAAGGACTGATAGAAGGTAAACCCTATACATATGCATGGACCAATTTTATTGTAATGTATTATTTGTTACACGGTTTAACCGCTGTGTATGCCGTCGAAGGGGAAAGGTTGTATGCCCTAGTCGAAATAATATTGTGTTGTGCACTATTTACCGGATGTAGCTATTATGCGCGAATTAGAGGACGTGAACTCGGATTGGGTATTCGTAAATTAAAAGAAGAACTATTAGAAGAAAAACAAGCCTTCGAAGGCCAAAGTAAGAGTAAAAGTTAAAGCTCCAAAATAGACTTAACAAAAGGAATGCTGAGTTTTCGCTGCTGTTGCAGGGATTGCTCATCAAGAATATCCAAAGAAGCTATTAAGGCGGGCATATCTCTTTGCCAATGAGTCACCAGATAGTTAGCCACATCTTTCGACATATTTAAGCCTCTATGCTGGGCTTTAACTATCAACGCCTGTTTTCGCTGCTCGTCGTTTAATGAATAAAGTTGAAAATTAGTGCCCCAGGACAGCCGAGATATAAGGTCGGGAAGCTCTAGGGTTAACTGTTTTGGAGGTTGATTACCTGTAATCACTAAGCAACTACTATTCAATTCATTGACTCTGTTGATCAAGTCAAATACGGCTATTTGCCAAGCACTTTCACCTTGCAATTTTTCAATATCGTCAAGACAAATTAAACGATAATGTTCCAGCCCTATGAGCACATCTGGTGACATATGTTGTTTTTCGTTAAAGCTTAAATAAATACAACTCTCACCTGCTATTTCTGCCTGTTGGCAAGTTGCATACAACAAATGACTTTTACCCAAACCAGAGTCAGAAAATAAATATGTCAGCCAATTATTGACCTTTTTATTTTCAAACTGACTAAATAGCTCTCGTAAGTGATTACAAGCTTGCAGATTTTGCCCCGGAATAAAACTGGCAAATGATTCTGTGTCTTTTAAGCCAATAGGCAATGATAGTTGACTATTTACTTGACCCAAAAGAATTCCAAACCAAGTATAGGCTGACCAAAATCATCAACAACAGGTCTTATTTTACTATCTAAATTCAGGGCGTTGGTTAAATCTTCAACGTCACCTAACAAATCTAATTCAAAGGTTGCCCTAGTGCCTTGCTGCTTAATGAGTGTGGCTTCATTAACAACACTCATATTTTCTAATGACTTTAAGGCTTGGCTGTAATAAGTAAGGGAATCTATATTATTAACCACTATTTGAACTTTAGAATCTGCCTGGTCAATCTGAGTCAAATCGATCGCATATTTAAGAGATAACTGATCTGCCAATGCATCGATCAACCCCTCAGCAATACTCAACGGACTATCACCTTGGACTTGACCAGCCAATAGCCCCCCCCCTTCTATCATGGTCCAGTCAGACGACCATTTTGTCATCGACTTTTCATTCTCCATGACACTGTTTTGCGTGACATCAGATGATTGATTACCTGTCAGATAAATTCTCGCAGAAAGTACAGACGGCACAGCATAACGTTCGCTGGCTTTGAAAATTTGAGTGCTAAAACCACCCCAAATATCATACACACTCAAAGTTTGTATATCATCAAGATCCCATAGGGGAAACATTAATAAAATACCTCTTTGCGCTGCCCGTATACTTAATTGTTGATAAATTTCTGAATATTCGTTTACTGTCGCAATTTGTCTGTCTGAACCATCAGATGACTTGATAGCTAACCAAATTAACGAATCTGGACGCCTTTTGTCCCAAACCGGAAAGCCAGCTTTGCGAATAAGGTTCTCCACTCGCTGGGGATCAAAATTTATCACCAAATAAAGTTGTGATTCTAGCTTTTCATAACTGTAAGACCTGACATAAGGAGTCACCTTAGTCATGGCATTTCTAATTTTTTGGTTAGTCAGTAAATCGTTATTACCTCGAACTTTAATCAGCACTTGTTTAAGGGCGAGACTAAAAGCATTATTTTGTTCCCGCTGGGACTGATCATCTACGGCAATCTTAGCATCGTACAGATCATCAATAACCGCTGCTTTTACGCTCTGCCAGCTTACTAGCCACACAAGCAAAAACACTAATAGCACAGGGTTTATTTTTATTGGCATCAGGGCCAACTCTCCTCAAAACAGTTTTTTAGAAATTTTCTTAAGGCTATTGTCTTTTATTTGTGAACAAAATTCATCAATTGTTTATCAATCTATATTCCCAATCCTCCTAAAAATGAAAATTTAAGCGATATTTGCATATATATGTCAATATCTGTCGTTGGTATTATTTGTGCAAGCTGCTAAAATCTGCGCTCTTTTTTGCGGCCATAATTGAATTGAGGAAAATACGTGAGCGATAAAAACTCATCACTAAGTTACAAAGACGCTGGGGTTGATATTGATGCAGGCAACCAGCTAGTAGAAAGAATTAAATCGGTCGCAAAAAAAACTCACAGACCTGAAGTTAGAGGTGGCTTGGGTGGTTTTGGTGCTCTTTGTTCATTACCAGAAAAATATAAGAAACCTCTTCTAGTATCAGGCACCGACGGTGTTGGCACTAAACTAAGATTGGCTATGGACTTAAAGCAGCACAATGGCATTGGCATAGATTTAGTCGCAATGTGTGTTAATGACTTAATAGTGCAAGGCGCAGAGCCTTTGTTTTTCCTTGACTACTATGCCACCGGAAAATTAAATATTGATACTGCAGCAGAGGTTGTCACTGGCATTGGCAAAGGCTGTGAATTAGCCGGCTGCGCACTTATTGGCGGAGAAACAGCTGAAATGCCAGGCATGTATCATGGTGAAGATTATGATGTGGCAGGGTTTTGTGTAGGTGTAGTCGAAGCAGAAGATGTTATTGATGGTTCTCGGGTTGCTCACGGCGATGCGCTTATTGCTCTAGGCTCATCTGGTCCTCACTCTAATGGTTATTCTCTAATACGCAAAATCATAGAAGTATCCTCAAGTGATACAAGTGAAGCTTTGGAAGGCAAAGCCTTATCAGAACATTTGCTTGAACCTACCCGTATTTATGTAAAGAACGTATTGTCTTTATTGGAACAAATTCAAGTTAACGCCATATCCCATATTACTGGCGGTGGCTTTTGGGAAAATATTCCGCGAGTTTTACCCCAAGGCACCAAAGCTGTGATTGATGGGTCGAGTTGGCAATGGCCAGCAATATTTAATTGGTTACAACAAAAAGGTAATGTAACAACCCATGAAATGTACCGTACCTTCAACTGTGGTGTTGGTCTAATCATAGCCTTGCCTAGTGATAAAGCTGCCCAAGCGATAGAGATATTGAACAAGCTTGGCGAAAATGCATGGCAAATAGGTCATATAGAAAATAGTGATTCCGAACAACAGGTTGAGATCAATTAAGTGACTGAGCAAAAGTCCATAGTGGTATTGGTTTCAGGCAATGGTTCTAACTTGCAAGCGATCATCGATGACATTTCTCAGCATAAAATTAATGCCAAGATTTCAGCGGTTATCGCTAATCAAGAAAGCGCCTATGCGTTGACTCGTGCTGAAAACGCGGGTATTCCCGCTTTGTATATCGATCATAAAAGTTTTGCTAGTCGCGAAGAATATGATGCCAAAATGGCTAGTTGTATAGACGAGTTCAAACCGAATCTCATTGTATTAGCTGGTTTTATGCGTATTCTTACACCTTCCTTTGTTGAGCACTTTCAAGGTAGGATGTTGAACATTCATCCATCTTTGTTGCCCAAGTACAAAGGATTGCATACACACCAAAGGGCAATTGATGCTGGTGATAAAGAACATGGGGCATCGGTGCACTTTGTCACACCAGAGTTAGATGGCGGGCCGGTAGTATTACAGTCTAAAGTGCCAGTGTTTGAACAACAAGATGAGCAAGAGTTAGCGGATCGAGTACAACAACAAGAACGTCAAATGTATCCTCTAGTAATTAAATGGTTTTGTGAAGATAGGCTAAAAATGATCAATAATAGAGCAGTACTAGACAACCAAATATTAGCTGAAGAGGGTTACGCTATTGGGTAAATCGATTATTCTTTTATCAATAACCTTAGTTTTAGGGCTGACTTTCGGTGCAAATAGCCCTGCTTATGCCGACTCCGAACAACTACAAGGTTTTGAAGCTGAATACATCGTCTATCGATTTGATAGAAGTTTAGGTAAAGCTAAACTAAGCCTGAAAGCTGATAAAAACGATCTGTACAGGTTAGATTATTACTCTAAAGTCTCAGCTTTCTTTTTATCAGACGTTCGTTCTGAAACCAGTTTCTTTACTTTTAGTGATCAGCAATTACACCCCCTTACCTATGCTTATAGCCGCAGTGGAACAGGTTCGAATAAAAGCACCAAAATCCACTTTGATGCTGAAAAGTCAACAGTCACAGTCAATCAAGCGCAACCGATAGAATGGACTGGGCAGCTAGATAACCAGCTTTATCGCTTAGATGTGCAATTAAAATTAGCGTCGGGCAAACGTGAATTTGAATATAATATCGTTAATAACAGAGGAGAGTTACGCCATTATGAGTTAAAAGTTGTTGGCAAAGAACAACTCGACTTACCTTTTGGTATGATTGAAGGGATCAAGGTTAAAATTATTAGAAATAATTCATCAAGAGAAACAATAGCCTGGTTTTCTCCGCAACTTAACTATCAATTAGTTAAGCTACAACAGTTTAAAGATGGTGACGAACAAGGTGAAATTCGTTTGAAATATTTCAAATCTGAAAGCATCCAACCAGAAACTAAAAACTGATCCCCTCAAACAACAACTACCCTATACTGGGGTTGCTCTGTTATCATTTTAATTGATACAGTTTTATTTGAAATATTCATCTCAATCATAGTTATAAACTGATCCTTAAACTTGATTTTCACATAGTATAAATATACTGTTGAAAATCTGGTCTGACCTCTAAAAATTGGAGCATCTATGCAAATCCTAATGTGGTTTTTATATGTAATAGCAGCGCTAGGCGTAACAAGCTATTTTCGAATGAAATTGTTTAATGCAACTATCGCAATATTTTGCCTATTTGTAGTTGGAAATATTATAGGTCTAATAGGTGAGTTTACCTGGTTAGCATTTTTAATTGTGGCCCTACCCCTCAATATTGAATCGGTTCGTAAGCAATATATCAGTGAGCCTATTTTTAAAATCTACAAAAAAATCATGCCTGAAATGTCGAGCACAGAAAAAGATGCCATCGATGCTGGTACGGTTTG
Organism: Paraglaciecola arctica BSs20135; assembly: GCF_000314995.1. Lineage (GTDB taxonomy): Bacteria > Pseudomonadota > Gammaproteobacteria > Enterobacterales > Alteromonadaceae > Paraglaciecola > Paraglaciecola arctica. Next base: position 140,534 of record NZ_BAEO01000015.1, read on the forward strand.
GTGGGATGGCGAAATATTTAGTGGTAACCCAAATTGGCAAATGCTCCATAACATTCCTCAAGCTCGTCTAACGGCTGAAGAACAAGCATTTTTAGACGGTCCGGTAGAAGAAGTCTGTAAAATGTGTGATGACTGGGAAATCACCCACAAAAATGCCGACCTTTCTGCAGAAGTGTGGCAGTACCTAAAAGATCATAAATTCTTTGCCATGATCATCAAAAAAGAATTTGGTGGTTTGGACTTTTCTGCATATTGCCAATCTCGTGTGCTACAAAAGTTATCTAGTGTCAGTGCTGTGCTATCCACTACTGTAGGTGTGCCTAATTCATTAGGGCCTGGTGAGTTATTACAACACTACGGAACTGAAGAACAACAAAATCATTATTTACCAAGATTAGCCGTGGGTGATGAAATTCCCTGTTTCGCACTAACAGGTCCTGAAGCGGGTTCGGATGCAGGCTCCTTACCTGACAGCGGTATAGTGTGCAAAGGACAATGGAACGGCGAAGAGATACTTGGTATGCGCCTAACCTTTGATAAGCGTTATATCACCTTAGCCCCGGTTGCGACTGTTATTGGCTTGGCTTTTAAAATGTATGATCCAGACGGATTATTAGGTGATGAGCAAGAATTAGGCATTACCTGTGCATTATTACCGAGAGACACTGCAGGAATGGAAATAGGCAACCGCCATTTCCCACTAAATGTACCCTTCCAAAATGGACCAATCAGAGGTCAGGATATTTTTGTACCTTTAGATTACATTATTGGTGGTACCAAAATGATCGGCCAAGGCTGGCGTATGTTAGTTGAATGTTTATCTGTGGGTCGAGTTATTACCTTACCATCAAACTCAGCAGGTGGAGCCAAGAGTATTGCTCTTGCGACTGGCGCTTACGCGCGTATTCGTCGTCAATTTAAAATGCCTATAGGTAAAATGGAAGGCATTGAAGAGATGTTAGGCCGTATAGGTGGAAATGCTTACTTGATGGACGCAGTCACTTCCTTTTCAACTAAAGGCATAGATTTAGGTGAGAAACCTTCGGTTATATCCGCTATCTGTAAATATCATTTAACAGAAAAAATGCGTCAGGTAATTAATGACTCCATGGATGTACATGGTGGCAAAGGCATTATGCTTGGAGCCAATAACTATTTAGGCCGTGCCTATCAAGGTGCACCTATTGCAATTACAGTTGAAGGCGCCAACATTCTAACCCGTAATATGATGATATACGGGCAAGGCGCCATGCGCTGCCATCCTTATGTATTAAAAGAATTACTAGCAGCCAACAATCCTGATGCAGACGAAAGTTTAGAGCAATTTGATGAAGCAGTATTTGGACATATTGGTTTTGCAATCAGTAACTTATTCCGCAGTTTATGGTTTTCTCTAACGGGAGCTCAATTGACTAAAGCACCTTTTGATGACGAAACCTCAGGTTATTATCGTTCAATGCAGCGTTATAGTTCTAATATGGCCTTTTTATCTGATGTTGCCATGGCAGTCTTAGGTGGTGAATTAAAACGCCGTGAACGTATTTCGGCGCGTTTAGGTGACATATTGAGCTATCTATACCTCACCTCATGTGTATTGAAACGTTTTGATGATGAAGGACGCAAAGCTGACGATTTACCTTTAGTGCACTGGGCTATGCAAGACAGTTTACACAAACTAGAAATTGCATTGGAGGAGTTATTCGACAACTTCCCTTCTAAGATAATGGGTAAAGCACTTAAATTAATTATCATGCCTTTTGGGAAAAAATATAAGCGTCCCTCTGATCAATTAGAGCATGACATTGCCACACTGTTACAGACTCCGAATGAAGCCCGTAATCGCTTAGGTGCGGGACAATATTTATCTCGCGTGCCAGGTAACTTGATGGGTGATTTAGAGCAAACCCTTGAAAACGTAGTAGCCGCAGAACCTATTTATAATAAGGTATGTAAGGCAGCTAAAGAATATCTACCTTTTACCGAGTTAGATAAGGTGGCGGATAGAGGTCTGGAATTGCAAGTGATTACCGAAGAACAAGCTAGTTTGCTTAGAGAAACAGAGAAAGGGCGATTACGCACTATCAATGTTGATGACTTCAAACATAGTGAATTGGTACAAACGGTTGAAATAGAAAAACCAAAACCCAAAAGAAAACCACGAGCCACCAAAACTGTTTAAGCCCTATCTTAAAGCCCTGTTAATCAGGGCTTTTTTTTAGAAGTAAGATGAAATACCAGGATAATTAAACAACCAAATTAGCAATTTGGTCATAATAAACATTCTTAAATTAAAAAAACAAGCTCATAAAAAACTGGTTTTGCAGCACAGAGCGCGGATAATCACATTTTATTACAGGGGCAATCGAAGAATAGTTACCCCCTAAACACCCGCTGCGCATGTGTTACTAACCCTGATGTCACACTACCAAAATGATTACCTATCACTACTTCAACATCTGGAAATATTGAGTTTATCCAAGTTTGAATGACCGGTGAAACCGCGGTGCCTCCGGTAACAAATATGCTGTCGGGTTGGGTGCCCGCTAGTTGTACACATTCGTTAATAAGTACTTCAAATTGCCTTAATTCATCCTTGATGGCATCGCTCAATGCTACTCGGCTGATAGGTACCAACAGATCATTTTCAATATAATGAAGTGGTAAACTGATATTTTCGTTACCTGATAGTTGGATTTTCGCCATTTCAGCACTTTGGTTGAGTCTGAGTCCTAGTTTGCGATCTCTTAGTGTTCTTAATCTTTCGAGTCGTTTGTCTTCGCACATGCTGCAGAACCTTGCTAGTTCAATGCCTGTTCTATTAGCACTAAAGTCCTGCTGTGCCCTAACATCATTAATATTGACCGCTTGGCTAAATAAAGTAATCGGCACAGGTAGGCCGTTGTTTAACATGGCGTTTTTACCAAAGTGAGGCATTATTGTCATTAGGGCCAATTTGTTATCAAGATCAATACCCCCTACCCTTTTACCCGAATAACTTAATATGCCAGTTTCTCTAGTGTCAGAATGAATATAACTAGGCCCTAGTTTTAGCATGGAACAATCGGTGGTACCTCCTCCCAAATCGAGAATAAGCACCACTCTATCTTTCGTCAGTTGTGTTTCATAATGGTAGGCTGCGGCTACAGGCTCCATTAAAAACTCAACATCTTTAAACCCCACTTTTTTGGCGGCTTTGTCGATGATTTGTAAGGCTTGTTTGTTGCCATCATTTCCTTGTAGGCCATGAAAATTAACAGGTCGGCCAATGACAACTTGGTCTAACTCAATTCCCTTTACATATTCACTTTCTTGTTTAATAAAAGACAACATTTTTTCAACTACAGTTGAAAACACTAGTTGCTGGGCGGCAGAAATATTAGCCCCAAGAAAGGATTTGGGTGACTTAATGAAAAAACCGTTTTCAGGATCAGCAATATGAGCTAATTCGGCTTCTTTACCGAAGATAACCTCGCGGTTGGATTGCAAGGCTTGCATTACACTTTGTGATTTTTGGCTGGTTTTAGCGTCTTCACGATTTTCTTTGCGTATTTGTTTACGAAACACACTAACCAGTTCCTCATCACTTAAAATACGTACATCTTTTGACTTATCACCATTATTAATGCGTTGTGATTGAGCAGTCTTTTGTGCACGAACTCGCTTAGATAACTCTAACTCTGAAACCTCTTCAGCTTGGATCACGCCGTGCTCTAAAAAGATACAAGAAGACAGCCTAGTTTCACCGTCTTCCAATGGAATGAGTACAGTTTCATTATTATCTATTATGCCGATCGAACAATTGGATGTACCGAAATCTAATCCTGCAAACATAAGAACTCACCCTTGTGGCAATTAAAAAGTTGAGCGTTTTAGCCCATTTAACAGATGGCGTCAACGAGACATTTGAAATGAATTCAACAATTTCAAACTCAAAGAGAGTTATCTAAATTAAATGTATTGGTATCACCACAGATATGTAGCTCTACAGAAGTGTTATTTTCTAAGAGTGAAAATATAAAAGCTCTTATAAAACAGGTCCCTACATACCCTAATATTTACTTAACCTAACAAGTAACGATAGCGCAGTTAAAGCTAGCATCTACCAAATTTGTATCAGAAGCCGGTTGTTTTATTGGATTGTGCCCAACCGGCTTCTTCGGGATATATCTAACTTTCCTCTTTTGCAAATATATCGCGATATTGATCCCGTAATTCTACTTTGCGTACTTTCCCCGTTCCCGTCACCGGCAGTGAATCACAGAAAAAAATAGCCTTAGGCACTTCGAACTTGCCTAGGTGAGCTTTGCAGTGCAATTCTATTTCTGCCTTATCCATTTCAGCCCCCGATTGGATTATCATACATACACAAACAGCTTCGCCCCAGTGAGGATGGCTTATACCAAATGCCGCTGCTCGCTCTACGCCCTCGAGGGATTCTAAGATCTGCTCAACTTTCTGGGATGATACATTTTCGCCACCGGACTTAATGGTATCTTTTATGCGATCAATAAACAGTAATTGCCCTTGGTTATCAATTAAACCTAGATCACCAGTATGGTGCCAACCAAATCGAACGGCTTCATCGGAAGCCTCAGGATTTTTATAATAGCCACTCATCACTTGCGGCCCTCGCCAAACTATTTCACCGACTTCTCCATTCGGAAGTTCATTGCCAAATTCGTCCAGAATAGCTTGTTCCGCAGTACAAACAGGGACTCCCCAGTAATTACCTTCAGCAAATTCAGTCAGGGTATTATCGCGATACATGCAGGCCAATGGGGCAAATTCTGTTTGCCCACTGCCTAAATGCATAACACAGCCAAAGGCCTGGCGTACTTTATCTAAACTTTGGCGATTCATCGCAGCCATGGCGTAAACGCCCGTTTTAAACTTTCTGAAATCACGTTTTTCGATATCAGGGGTAGCCAATAAAGCATTCCACATCATAGGAAGTAATACCGCGGTTTCAATTTGTTCTTGTTCAATACTGTTAATAATTAAGCTAGGTTCGAATGCGGCATGTAATACAGCACAGCCACCTCGTAATAGGGTTGGGTGTAAAATAGATAAGGCTGCACAGTGAAACAGCGGTAACACTACCATCATGCGACTTTGTTTATTGATATCCAATTCGATAACACCAGCCAGTGCGGACATCATCAAGGTTAAGTGGGAAGATTCCACAGCCTTCGGCCTTGAGGTTGTACCCGACGTATAAATCATATGAGCGGTATCACGATCGACAATAATACGATCTTCAACCTCAGTTGTGTTTTGATGCACAATTAATTCATCTAGTGCATAGTTGGCTTGGCCTTTTTCTTTGCCTATTTGCGCAGTGAGCATGATGTTATCGCTATTGCTACAAAGCGATAAAACAATGTCGTTAAATATATCTTCATATACGATGGCCACAGACTCGCTGTGCTCAAAGTTATAACGAATGTCATCGATATTTTGCATAAAATTAATGGGAACTACGATCACGCCAAGCTTGTAGCATGCAAAATAAACCACCACCATATCTCGTTGGTTAGTCGAAATTAAAGAAAGTTTATCGCCTTGTTTTAGGCCCTTTGAGGTAAGACCGTACGCGAGCTGGTTAACGCGGTTATTTAACTCGCCATAGGTTGTCTCGCGGCGCCCTCCTTTAGGAAAGTCGACTAGTGCGGTTTTACCAGCACTGTCTCGGCTGCGTCGCCTCAATAAGTCTCCCATTGCGACACGTTCAATCAGATTTTTTTCCAGCGCTTTATCTCTCATCTTCAGATCCTTAGGCGATAACATACCGTTTTATATAGTTTTTATAGGTAATTGCCGTGCTAAGTCGAACTCAACAACATCACTCATAGAATGTCTACTGGCAACTTTAATGTTGTTTTTTTAACGCAATACCTCGGGTAATTCAGAACGGTGGAAACCGTCCCATGTGTCACTATTACTTGGCTTCTGATTGGTTAAAGGGAATAGCGCAGGGGCCGAGCCCATGTTTGAGCCACCATCTACCCAAATAGATTGTCCGCTAATAAAATTTGCACCATCGCTCATTAAAAAACATATAACAGAGGATATTTCTGCCTCACAGGCAATACGGCCTAATGGCACAGCATATTTCAGATTGCGCAAAGCCACTTTCATTTCATCTGGATAGGTATCAAGCCCTGAAGATGCCACCCAACCTGGAGCAACGGTATTAACCCGCACACCATGCCGCCCCCATTCCCATGCAGCCGTTTTGGTCAGGTTTTCGACACCCGCTCGAGCAGCACCAGAGTGCCCCATACCGGGCATGCCATTTTTGTTGTCAGCGGTAATGTTGACAATACTGCCGCCATGGGTTTTGAAATGTTGTTTAAACATTTCTCTGGCCATTAAAAAGCCGCCAACTAAATTGGTTTGCACAACCGTTTCAAAACCTTTCTTACTAATGGCTTCTAGAGGTGCACGAAACTGACCTCCTGCCACATTAACAAGACCGTGAATACGAGTGTTTTTTTCAAGAATTTGTCCAATGGTTTCAGTCACTTTTTCTTCGTCGCGGATGTCTATCCCGTAGTATTGTGCTTCACCACCATCATCGGTTATTTCTTGTGCCGTTTTACGAAGTTTTTCAACTGTCCGTCCTAACAACAACACTGTGGCACCAAGAGATGCTAATTCGTGAGCGGTGCAGCGCCCAATGCCGCTGCCTCCACCAGTAATGACGATAGTTTTGCCACTGAAGCTTTTCGCCGCAAGGCTAGATTGATAACCCATAGTTGTACCTCCTTTCAAAATGAACGTGATTTTTTGTCTAAACTGACCAACATAATACAGCTCGGATCATAGGGAAATGGCGTCATACACCCCAACTTTTGGGTACGTTAACTTGCATCGATAACAACATCTGCGCCGCTGCTTTTCCTTGAGAATCTATTCTGAGAGATGCCGTTCCGCCTCCGCCTAACGCTTCGGTCATCAGGAAGTTAAAACCATCAATTCCAGGCACATTAAAACGCTCTACCTCACCTTCAACCTGATGAGAGAAATAGTCTTGCACCGCTTTTGCTGTTACCTGATGGTAAAGAACCGGTAAAAATTTGGCCTCACGTGAAATAATGCCAATGTTCACATTATTACCTTTGTCACCACTACGTGCGTACACCAGTTTTGATAAGGGCACGGTTGCCATTTCATCTTCCGTTAACCTGTCATTTTTTGTACGCTGCGCGGAGTACGAACTTGCCAAAGCTCGTTCTGAGTGTTCAGGGCTCAAATAACACTTTTCAATAATTGGATCATTGTTTAGCTGCACAATTACAGGCACTAAGGACTTGTCTATCAATGCCGAATGAACACGTATTAATGGTTGTGGTTTGGGGCGACCAGCACCAAAACCGCACATGCCGGGAGCGGCAGATGTGGCAAGGTAAGCAATTTCTTGGGAAGTAAATTGTAATGCTTCTTTAGAGTCGTGATGCAAGCCAAATTTAACCATCACTTCGCGAGTATTTTGGGCTTTTGCATGTGGCCCGTAAGTCGCCTCTGAACCAATGATTTCTAAATTAGTATCGCGATAACTAGGCCAGCCTTTTTCGGCAAACGCTCGTTCAGTGCGTTTTATGAGTGCATCGACGTTAGCTTGGCCTTTTTCAACACAACGCTCTCCCCCCATAAAGAAAGAGCTCATTAGTTTGTAGCCATCCACATAAGTGGCACAGACTTTATATTGATTGCCCGGGGCTCGCCCTTTGGCTCCAGAAACACGTACGCGATTTTTCGCCACTTGTTTGAGCTCAATATTACTAAAGTCGCAGGCAACGTCGGGCAATAGATAATTAGCCGGATCACCAATTTCATATAAAACTTGCTCGCCTACAGTCGCGGTACTTACCATGCCGCCAGTATTTGGTGGAATACAAATATCAAAATCACCGTTACTGCTTACTTCTGCAATGGGGTAACTCATATTTGAAAAATCTGGGACTAAATGCCAATCTGTAAAGTTGCCTCCTGTGCACTGTGCACCACATTCCAGTACATGACCCGCCAGCGCACCTTGGGCTAACTTGTCATAGTCATTTTGGCTCCAAGAAAACTCATGTATTAATGGCGCGATAGTCAGCGCACTATCCACGATGCGACCTGTAACAACTATATCCGCACCAGCGGCTAAGGCGTCAGCAATGGGCTGTGCACCTAAATAGGCATTGATACTGGCAAGGCGTTTAGGCAAGGGCTGTTTGGTCTGAGTTTCTGATAAATCGCAATCGGATAACTCACTGCGCCTAGCAGATAAATCGTCGCCATAAACACCCGCAATATTTAGGTTTATATCTAATTCACTACAAAGTTGTTTAAGTGCCGCAATACAACTAGGCACATTCATGCCACCAGCATTGGCAATCACTTTGATACCTTTTTTAGCGCAGTCTTGTAAAACATCCTTCATAGCGACAGTGACAAAATCAACAGCGTAGCCATAGTTATCGTTTCTTGCTCGAGCCTGTGACAATATTGCCATGGTCACTTCAGCTAAATAATCAAAAATAAGGTAATCAATCTCACCGCCATCAACTAATTGTCGAGCTGATAGTTGACTGTCGCCGTAAAATGCCGAGGCTCCGCCAATTCTTACTGTTTTATCTGTCATAAAAACCTTCGTTATTTTTTTAAATCTTCCACTTGATCAGATGCGATAGTGACCAGTAGTTGTTTGGATTTAACTTGCTGGCCTATTGCCACGCCAACAAATTCCACTCGTCCCTTTACCGCCGCTTTCATTTGGTGCTCCATCTTCATGGCTTCCATTACCACTAAAATTTGCCCCACCTCAACTTCGTCATTATCCTGCACCAACACATCGACAATCACGCCGTCCATAACAGCCTTAACGTCACCGCTACCTTCGGTGCCATTTACCACAGCGGGTTTGTGGGTGATATTCTCAAATCTATAGTGTCCAGTACCATCATCTAGAAACAGTACATTTTGTTGTAATACATAGTGACAAGGTTCACGTATGCCCTGTTCAATAACCACACATTGATTTTCAAGATGGGAAATGACGTCTAATTCGGTTGCGCCGCTATCTGTAGACACCCAATAGTGGTTTTCTTGCTTTGTAAGATGTATGTCGTAAGTCTGGCTATTAAAATCTAGCTTAAAGTTATAGGCCTCTCCCGCAGCACTACGCCACGTAGATCCCCCTGCCAGTTCGTGCTGATAATAAAGTACGGCGGCACGGGCTAATGTGCTTACTGTGGCAGTATCACGGCACACACTGTCGTCATCACCGAAATGTTGTTCGATAAAAGCGGTAGTTGCCTCACCCGCTAAAAAAACTGGGTGCCTCAACACATTTTGTAGAAATAGTTTATTGGTATTAACACCTAACAGTTGGGTGTCTTGAGTAGCGCTGGCAAGGCACCGCGCTGCGTTCAAACGGTTGTCTGCGTATGCAATAATTTTTGCTAACATTGGGTCATAATGAGGGCTCACCACGTCTCCGGTGTTGATCCCGTGATCAATTCGAATACCTTGGCGGTGCTCGGTTGTTTGCCACAATAAAACTTCACCGGTCTGGGGCATAAAGGCATTACGCGGATCTTCGGCATAAAGACGTACTTCTATCGCATGTCCAGTTATGACAACCTCTTCTTGCTTTAATGGCAGAGGTTCACCTGCTGCCACTAATAATTGCCATGCCACAAGGTCTTGCCCAATCACCAATTCGGTCACAGGGTGTTCAACTTGTAAACGTGTATTCATTTCTAGGAAATAAAAGTTCTTATCTTTATCAACTAAAAACTCGACCGTACCTGCACCTTTGTAATGACAGGCCTTCGCGGCTTCAACCGCAGCATTGCCCATACGTTGCCGCAATTCATCATCCACAAAAGGCGATGGCGCCTCTTCCACCACCTTTTGATGTCGGCGTTGTATAGAGCAATCTCGTTCGCCTAGGTGTACGGTGTTTCCAAAGGCGTCAGCAAACACTTGGATCTCGATATGACGGGGTTCTATTACTGCCCGTTCTAAAATTAACTCACCACTTCCAAAGGCGTTTTGTGCTTCAGAGCGCGCGGTTTTAATATGACCGGCCAGCTCTGATTCATTCCAAACCAGCCGCATACCTCGTCCACCGCCACCGGCCGATGCTTTGACCATAAGGGGAAAGCCAATCTGCTGTGCTTGTTCGATAAGTACCTGATCACTTTGGTCCTCTCCCTGGTAACCTGGAATACAGGGAACACCCGCGGCTAACATGGCCACTTTGGATAGCCTCTTACTCCCCATAAGCTCAATGGCATCAGCATTTGGGCCAATAAAGGTAATACAGGCTTCTTCGCAAGCACGGGAAAATGAGGCATTTTCTGACAAAAAGCCATAGCCTGGATGGATCGCATCGGCGCCAGTTTTTATTGCCGCAGCAATAATTTTTTCTGCAACTAGGTAGGAATCCCCGACACTAGCCGCCCCAACACACACCGCTTGGTCTGCTTCAAGCACATGGCGAGCCTGACTATCGGCTTGGCTATATATCGCTACTGTTCGATAACCCAATCGTCTAGCTGTTTGGATCACCCTTACGGCAATTTCACCACGGTTCGCAATCAGTATTTTATTCAGTGTTTTCATCATCGACTCGTTATTGATTCACTCGTTATTGACCCACTCAAAATCACTGGGCTGTTGAAAGTAATATATGACATCAATCACTCACACCAATTGGGTTTTCTTTTTTGCAAAAAGGCTTGTGTACCTTCTTTACCTTCTTCGTTGGTCAATGATTGGGTAAAGGTATCTGCGGCCTCATCTAACAGTGATTCGAGATCAATCTGACCTACCTTCAACATCAACGCTTTTGTAGCGGCATTAGCTTTAGGCGCACAGCGTCTAATATGTTTAATGACCTTATCTAGCTGTGCTTGCATTGCTTCTGGTGTAAGACTGACAAAATGAACAATACCTAATGCCTTTGCTTCTTCACCATTAATTCGTTCACCTAAAAGCGCCAAACGACGGGCATGGGTTAACCCTATGCGAGCAACAACAAAAGGGGCGATTTGTGCGGGAATAACACCCAAACCAGTTTCAGGCATTGAAAAAAGAGCATTTTTATCCGCAATAGCCACATCAGAAATGCACGCCAAACCAAATCCGCCTCCAAGTACCGCACCTTCAAGTACAGTAACAACTACTTGCGGTGCATGGTTCACTAGGGTAATCATACGTCCAAAACTTCGATTGAATTCCCACACTGTTTTGTGCCGTTGTTCTTCATTTGCCGCATCTTTATGCATGTCAGAAATATCGCCTCCAGCGCAAAAATTTCCGTCACTGCCGCGAATAATTACTGCTCGAATTTGGTTGTCATCGGCAATGCTTGTAAAAACACTTGTCACTTCGTTCACCAAGGCTAAATTCATGGCATTCTTTTTATGGGGACGGTTTAAGGTGATAGTTAACACGCCCTTATCAGAGGTCACCACTATCTCTTGGTACTCTTGCTGTTTTGAAATCAACATATTTCTTTATCTCTTTAAGTTACATCTAAAGCAAATCTCGTAGAAAATACTCAAGCGTAGAGGCTTAGAGTAAAATCAATTATTAGAAGCGAGCCACCCCGAAAGTGCTGGAATTTACCGTACGCTTATCACCCTCTCGGCAAATCCCCAAGGTATACGCCAAAATTTTTCGGGTATCGCGGGGGTCTATCATCCCGTCATCCCACAAACGGGCAGAATTAGCTAAAGCACGAGATTTAGCTTCAATAACATCGACTGTGCCTTTTTCTAATGCATCGAGCCTGTCTTCATCAATATTGCCACTTCTGGCCATTTTGGCTTTAGCCACGGTTCTTAACACACTGCCCGCTTGAGCTGGCCCCATAACTGACACAACCGAACGTGGCCAGGCAAACATAAAGCGGGGATCGATGCCCCGCCCCGCCATGGCATAATTGCCGGCACCAAAAGAGCCCCCTAAAACAATACTTATTTTTGGGACGCTGGTATTGGTGACCGCTTGAATAAGTTTTGCGCCATGTTTAATGATACCCGCACGCTCAGATTCGGTTCCCACCAGAAAGCCTGTTGTGTTGTGCAGAAATACGATAGGAGAACCAGATTGTTGACACAATTGTATAAATTGAGCGGCTTTAGCAGCCCCTTGAGCGGTAATAGGTCCATTATTTCCAATCACACCACAAGGCATACCGCACACTTCTAGATGGCCACAAACCGTACCTATGTCATAGTCGGCTTTAAAATCTAGGAAATTAGAATCGTCGGCAATTCTGGCTATAACTTCGCGCACATCGTAGGGTGTTTTTGCATCTTTAGGTACGATGCCGAGCATTTCGTCAGGATCATACATAGGTGCCTTATATGCTTTTTTAGCAGGCGAGATGATGTTTTTATTCCAACCTAAACTACGCACAATTTCGCGGGCAACCCGAATACCATCGGCGTCATTTTCAGCTTGATAATCTGCCACACCTGACACTGAACTGTGCATTTCTGCACCGCCAATATCTTCGTCTGTGGCAATTTCACCGGTAGCAGCTTTCAGCAAGGGCGGACCCGCTAGATACACAGTTGATTGCTTTCGGATCATCACTACATAATCTGACAGACCTGGTTGATAGGCCCCTCCGGCTGTTGCACTTCCATGCACCACGGTAATTTGTGGAATACCGGCAGCAGACAACTTTGCCTGCAAGGCAAAACCTGCACCAGAAAAACCAAACCAATCACCCAAGGAGGTTAAATCGCCGCCACCACTTTGCGCGAGGGCTAAAACGGGTAACTTATTTTGCAATGCAATATTGTACATTCGCTGACGTTTAAAACTGCCAAGCTGGGTGATACTGCCGCCTTTGGTAAGATAGTCATCTACCAATATCATGCAGCAGGTACCGGAAACATAACCAATACCAACAATGACACCACCACCAGCGGCTGAGCCGTCGGTATCGCCTTCTTGCATGTAGCCACACAATGTCGACAACTCAAGAAATGGCGCGCCGGGATCTAATAAAAGGTTCAAGCGCTCTCTAGGCGGAATTAAACCACGCTTGATGTATCGCGGTGCTTTTTCTTGTGCCATGTGAATGACACGCTTTTCGATGCCACGCACCTCTTCTACCGCGTCGAGCATTACGGTGGCATTTTGCTTGTATTGTGTTGATTGTGTATCAAGCTTGGAATGGATGATTGCCATGTTTTCAACCCGTATTTGTTGTTAATGAAGGAGCTTAATTGCTACCGTTTTTACGCAATTCATGAACCGTTATTGCTAAAGGCTGGCTTGTGGACAGCCTCTTGATATTGGTTTTTTAGTTGTTGAACCAACTCAGTCATAGGCAATACATCTTTGATACCGGACACACCATGCCCTGCACTCCAAAAATCTTTCCATGCATTGCTTTCTCCTAGGTCAAGATCAACAAGTGTTTTGGCTTGATAGCTTTTTAAATCAACCCCAGCACGGGCGATTGACGGTTTGAGAAAATTACATTTCACACCTGTAAATGTGTCGGTATAGACTAGATCTTTGATTTCAGAGGTCACCAACATTGATTTATAATCAGCTTCCACTTCTGCTTCTTCGGTAGCAATAAATCTTGTACCCATATAGCTAAAATCAGCCCCTAAAATTTCAGCAGCGCGCACGCCGTAGCCATCGTTAATAGCACCGGCTAAAGCTAACGGCCCATCCCAAAACTCGCGTATCTCCCTGACCAAGGCAAAGGGATTAATCTCACCGGCATGTCCGCCGGCACCTGCGGTAACAATAATGATGCCGTCAACACCTGCCTCGATGGCTTTTTTTGCATGTTCGGCCCGAATGACGTCATGAAACACAATGCCGCCCCACTGGTGAACTTCTTCAACCACTTCGGCTGGATTACCTTGACTGGTGATCACAAAGAGTACTTGATGTTTCTTCACAACAGCGCGGTCATTGTGCAAACGAGTATTAGACGGATGAACAACAAGATTAACCGCAAAGGGTGCCGTTGGCTTATCGGGGTTTAACTTCGCAAATGTCTCTAATTCTGTGGAAATTTCCGTGATCCAGCTGTCGAGTACGTCTTGAGTGCGAGCATTAAAGGTGGGAAACGAACCCACAATGCCATTTTTACAAGCACTGATCACCAAAGTTGGAGTCGACACTAAAAACATAGGGGCGCAAATGACCGGTAAACTTAACTTGTTTTTAAATAATGCTGGAATAGCCATTTAGATTGCCCTTTACACTGCTATTTAGGTTCACATTGGATAAACATGACACGTCAAGTTACCCAGATCAGTTGTAGTTATCTACGCTTTGGAAATATGTCCATATGCTTGGCTATAATGCCCAACATCATTTCGTCACTGCCACCGGCAATCGATAAAATCCTGGTATCACGATAGGCTCTGGAAACAGAGTTATCCCACATGAATCCCATACCACCCCAGTACTGCATACACGCGTCAGTGACTTCCCGCCAAAGTCGCCCGGATTTGAGTTTAGCCATAGACGCTAGATAAGTTGCATCTTCGCCACTCACATGTTGATGACATGCCTTCCATGTTAGCGCGCGAAGGGCCTCTACTTCGGTTTGTAACTCAGCAAGGCGAAAATGTACTACTTGGTTATCTAACACTGGCTGACCAAAAGTGTGACGTTCGCGACACCAAGCGATGGTGTCTTGAATGACCCTCTCCATACCCTGCAGAGCACAAGCGGCTGCATACATCCGCTCTTCTTGGAATTGCATCATCTGCATGGTAAAACCACGATTTTCTTCGCCAACGCGATATCGTTTGGGCACACGCACATTATCGAAGAAAATTTGACCTGTATCACTGGCTCGCATGCCCAGTTTGTTCAACGGTTTAGATACCTCAATACCAGGCGTATCTAATGGCACAATAATGAGTGACTTATTAGCATGCACATTACCCTCACTGGTATTGGCCAACAAACAAACCCAATCACCTTGGGTAGCATTGGTGATCCACATTTTAGTGCCGTTTATAAGATAATCATCGCCGTCACTTTTTGCCGTGGTTTTTAAACCTGCCACATCAGAGCCTGCGCCCGGCTCACTAACACCAATACAGGCAACCATGTCTCCAGCAATAGCAGGTGTTAGAAACTCACGTTTCAATTCGTCGCTACCGAAGCGCGCCAAGGCTGGTGTGGCCATATCAGTTTGCACACCAATTGCCATGGGTAACGAACCACCATAAGCCCGCCCAAGTTCCTCTGCAAACACCAGGTTATAGCTATAATCTAATCCAGCACCACCAAAGGCTTCTGGTTTATGAATACCTAATAGCCCTAAGTCACCCATCTTTTTGAATAACGCATGTAAAGGAGCCTTACCAGCAGCCTCCCACTCATCAATAAAGGGATCCATTTCCTTATTTACAAAATCTCTAACTGTCTTTCTCAGCGCATCATGCTCAGGCGTTAATTGCATTGTTATCTCCAGAATTAGTATCACTATCAATATATTAAAGTGTAAAGAAAATGTTAACACCGTGACTTAGGACAATTAACTGGCTATTCGGGCCATTTTTGTAAATAATCCCTCTAAAATACAACAAGGTGACTTATGTTGAAGCACGTTACGATCTACGCTTGTGAAAATACCCTTGGGCTAAGTATTGGCCTCACCCACGATGTTTTTGCGTTTGCGTCTACCTTACAAGAACGTTTATTGGGCGAGCCCATTAACATTTCGTTAGTAACTTTAGATGGTAAACCTACGTCTACATTTAGCGGTTTGGCGGTGACACCTGATTGTTCCTTAGATGACATTCAAGATACTGATTTAGTTATCCTGCACAGTGTTTGGGGAGATATGAATGATTTACTTGTGCAGCAACGTCCCTTATACCCTCGTCTTAGAGAATGGCATAAACAAGGTAAGCCAATTATGGCCGCAGCTACTGGCGGCTACTTTTTAGCGGAGGCCGGGTTATTAGATGACAGAATAAGTACCACTCATTGGCATAAACAAGCCCATTTTGCGCAAGCCTATCCGAAAATCGATGTACGTCCAGATCGCTTTATTACTGCGGCAGGTGAAATATACTGCTCGGCAGGCATGAACGCGGCATTGGAGATTATAGTTTATTTACTCTCGCGGCTATCTAGCCCAGAGGTAGGAGAGGCAGTAGAACATGCATTTTTAGTTGATTTTCGACGCAGCGATCTAGGTGAATTCACATCCATGGGTCATCAAACCTACCACCAAGACGATAAGATTTTATCAGTACAACAATGGTTAGAAATTCATTTTATGAAACCTATAACCATCGAAGAACTTGCGAGCAAGGCTAATATGAGTACCCGCACTTTTAAACGACGCTTTAAAGATGCCACCTCAGAAACACCACTCGCCTACATACAGCAGTTGAGAATTGAGCAAGGCAAAGAGTACCTTAAGCATAGTGATAAGAGTGTGGAAGAAATTTCATGGTCGGTAGGCTACCAAGATGCCGGGCATTTCAACCGATTGTTCAAGCGAACATATGGAATGAATGCATCTGCCTGGCGGAAAAATCACCGTTTGTATTGAGTTTGCGATTAAATAAGCATTGCCAAGGATATTATGAATACAAGAAATGAACACAAAGTAAAAATATTAGAGCAGTACTGAGAAGAAAATTAATTGGTCGGTGTGATAGGATCCGAACCTACGCCCCTTCATCCCCAGCCAATGACAGCCGCTACCAAATTACGGTAGTCTAAAGATGATGAGTCTAGAAATAGAGGGTAATAAATTAATTGGTCGGTGTGATAGGACCCGAACCTACGACCCCTTCACCCCCAGCCAATGACGGCCGCTACCAAATTGCTTTAATCTAGCGATGTCGAGGATACGTTTGATACAAGGAATGACTAAAAATTGAAAATACTAGAGAAGAGAATTAATTGGTCGGTGTGATAGGATTCGAACCTACGACCCCTTCACCCCCAGCGAAGTGCGCTACCAAGCTGCGCTACACACCGACCGAAGCTGGGCAGTTTACGGAATTTTTTTTTGTTTGCAACGGATAATAGTTGCTAAATGGGCGTTTGCTTAATTGTTAGACAAATTCCTGCCTTTTCTGGCACCTTATTTAATCAAAAATAATAAAAGCCCCGTTTTCACGAGACTGCATAAACAGATTAACCTAATCTTACTTACAAGGTGCTGCCGTCTTTAAATTCAATCACAGGCCATTCGTCATTGGCTTGACTAATGTGTTTAGGAATACTTTCACTCCAAGCTTCTTTAACAGATAGGTTTTTGTTTACGTATAACACCCCATCCACAACTTCAAAGGCTTTACCATCAATCTCGAATTTTTTACCAAAGGTGGCGCCGTAGGCACAAAATCCACCATATGCGGGTGCATACTTAGTAGGTGTAGCAGCAAAAACATCTCTATTTTCTGCTGAGCTAAAACGGTATATGGCATCGTTGTAAACTGCAGTGTATTGCGCACTTCCCAATACTGCTTTATTTTCAGAAAAATAAGCGACCGCATCATGGCCTGCCAAAATAACACTGTTTTTGTCTGTTTCTGTATCAAATCCAGCGAATGAAAATGAAGACATACTAATGGCTGCGACTGCGAACAATGTTTTGAGGTTAAATAATTTTTTCATGATTTATTCCCGTGTTTATAAATGTTGCCTTACTTAGGTACAGCAAATATTAGGCAATATCTGATAAGCTGCCTATATCTCAAGCAATAAGGTTTATGTCTAATCGTATATGGATGTGTTAAATCAGTTATTTTCTACCTTTAAGGTTTCTTCAGAAATTTTTCATAACGGTCAATACTGCGGAAGTTGGGCCTTAGATACCTCTGGTTTGCATTATATGAATTTTCATATAGTTAGCCACGGTGAGTGTTATTTAACTGTGGGTGATGATCCTCAAATACATAACCTTGAAGAAGGAGACATGATGCTATTTCCTAGAGACATAAAGCACTGTATTAGCAACGACAACACTTTCAGTCAAAATGTTAATACTGGTCTATCTCTTGATTTTCGTGAAGGCAAACTCGAAGGTGGAACAGGACTGATATGTGGCTACTTTGCCCACAAACATCCGCTGTTTAGTAACATAACCGAGTTTTTACCAAATATAGTGCTACTTAAAAAAACATCCCTAAACAGCTCGAATAGTAGTTTGCCCTTTCTTATCGCTGCGCTATTGCAGGAGTCACTTTCGGGCAAACCGGGGGCCGAATTGGTCATGAATAAAATTGCAGAAGCGTTATTAGCCATTGTACTTAGACAAAGTTTGCCTGCAGATAAAGGTATAATAGCAGCCTTGTTAAACCCTAAACTAGCTCCGGTTGTGCAAGCAATTCATGGCAGCCCTGCCAAAAATTGGACAGTGGATGCAATGGCAGAAATGGTTTTTTTATCCCGAGCGGGTTTTAGTAACTTGTTTAAATCAGTGTTAAAACAAACACCCATGGACTACGTGACCCAGTGGCGCATGTCTATCGCTTATAGAATGTTGGCTGATGAAAAGAATACAACTCTAGAAACGGCCTTAGCTGTGGGTTACGACAACGAATCTTCATTTTCTAAGGCGTTTAAGCGAATTTTAGGAGTGAGCCCGGGTAGTGTTAGAACAGATGCAAAAGTCCTGACTTAAGCATGTTTTATCCGCCGCACTAATGGGACTGGCTCCAGCCCCATCTTTTACTTCCTGCTTTTAATAGCAACAGACGATTAATAAGACTTCTAGCCTACTTTGGCCGCTGCAATTCAAATTTTTGCAGCTCATCAACAGAGAAATAATCCCCTGGTCCGCCACCGCGCATAACGGGGTGCATCGCAGCTGTATCGTAAATGCCTTCTTTTATGGCTGACTTGGCTATGTGTACTCCTACTACTTCGCCAAATACCATCCACGTTTGGCAAGTATCCCCTTTAGCGGTTTGTAATTGGATCACTTGAGACGTTTTACATTCCATCACTACAGGACTCAGCGCCACATAGGGTACATCTATTATTTTTGATTGCCCTTTAGCAAGGCCAGCCAGTTCAAATTCGTCAATACTCGGATCTACAGCTGCACTAGTTTGATTCATTAGATCAACAAGCGAGCGGGTAACAAGATTCCAGCAAAACTCACCAGTGTCAGCTGCATTTTTCACACTGTCTTTGTAGCCAATACTAGAAAAACCAATGATGGGGGGATGGTAGTTAAAGGCGTTAAAAAAACTGTAAGGGGCCAGATTAACCTGCCCTGTTGCACTTTTGGTTGATATCCAACCTATTGGTCGCGGGGCAATAATGGCGTTAAAAGGGTCATGAGGTAATTGATGACCATCCTTGGGTTGATAAAAATGCGAATTATCTGGCACTAGTGGTTCCTATTAAAAAATTAAGATCTAAAGTTTTCCATTTACAGTTGCGCAACTTAAGATTTGTCATCAGCGCTAATACGACTAGCTGTGGCACCTGACTGATCTTTGTATTTTGCATCAACTCTGGAATTGTAAGGTTTTTCAGCGAAATCTGATAACAACTCAAAACTAATTGCGCCGATCTTCATGCCAGGTTTAAGGGCGAGTGGTAATTTACCGCTGTTGAAAAATTCTAATACTATATTACCTGACCAGCCGGGATCGATTCTGTGAGCAGTAACGTGCACCATTAAACCCAGCCTTGCTAACGAAGAACGTCCATCTAACCAACCCACTATGTTAGCCGGTAAGGTTACAGATTCTAGTGTCACGGCTAAAGCTAATTCACCGGGATGTAAGAAAAAGGACTTGTCGTCGGCAATAATAATTTCATCGCTCATTACAGTATTTAATGCAGCTTGCACTTCGGCCTTGGGGCCGCTTAGGTCTATATAGGGCGCATGATGGTCTTCAAATACTCGGAATTTATTACCGAGTCTAATATCCACTGTGACACCACTTATTTCTTCGTATTCTGGCTGTGGGGATATTTTTATTTTGCCATCTAACAGATGTTGGTAAATGTCTTTGTCGCACAATCGCATAAAAATTAGCTCGTTTATTACTGGTTTTGATTAAGGCCGATTGGCCTTATGACTTTTGTGCCCAGAGCTTACGCTATTTGCACTATGTATAAATAATATATTTTGCCGTTTGTCTGACTAATTGTCGATACTTCTGACCTAACAGGCGCTTTAGTTGTCACTCTTGTCGGTTTTTTAGTTGTTGCCATAAAGGTGGATATCAATATAAAAGGGAGTTTTCTGAGTTACCACAAATAGCGCTGCCTTAATTTGTTTAACAGAAACTGAATTTCGTAATGCAATTAGGGCGTATTTTCGCTACTATTTGCGGCCTTTTTTTCAATTCAGTTAAACATTAGTGATCATGCCGCAAAAAACTCGCAAAATTCTTGTTACCAGTGCCCTTCCCTATGCCAATGGCTCTATTCATTTAGGCCATCTTTTGGAGCATATTCAAACCGATATCTGGACAAGATTTCAACGAATGCGCGGCCATAGCTGTTATAGCGTTTGTGCCGACGATGCCCATGGCACGCCTGTTATGCTTAAAGCACAACAACTAGGTATTACACCTGAACAAATGGTGGCACAAACTCGTGATGAACATCATCAAGATCTATTAGATTTTGGGGTGGAATATGACAACTACCATGTCACCCACTCAGATGAAAACAAAGAACTATGCGAGCTGGTGTATAACCGTTTAGATGAAGCCGGTTATATTAGTAAACGTATCATTAGTCAGTTGTACGATCCTGAAAAAGAAATGTTTTTACCGGACCGTTTTGTACAAGGCACTTGTCCAAAATGTGGCGCAGAAGATCAGAATGGTGACAGCTGTGATGTGTGTAGTGCTACCTATGACCCAACTGAATTAAAAAAACCACGCTCTGTGGTATCAGGTGCAGAGCCAGTATTACGTGATTCAGAGCATTATTTTTTCGACTTGCCGCAGTTTCAAGATATGTTGCAAGACTGGTTACAAAGCGGCGCTGTGCAACCAGAGATTGCTAACAAACTGAAAGAATGGTTTGAAGAAGGCATGCATCAATGGGATATCAGCCGTGATGCTCCTTATTTTGGTTTTGAAATTCCGAATGCGCCGGGCAAATTCTTTTATGTATGGGTAGATGCGCCTGTAGGTTATATGGCCAGCTTTAAAAACCTCTGCGATAAAACCAAAGGTTTAAGCTTTGACGAGTATTGGGACAAAGACTCCGATGCTGAGCTTTACCATTTTATTGGTAAAGACATCACCTATTTTCACTGTTTATTCTGGCCAGCTATGCTTGAGGGCGCAGGATTTAGAAAACCTACAGGTGTTAATGTTCATGGTTTTGTCACTGTTAACGGTGCCAAAATGTCTAAATCAAAAGGCACCTTTATTAAAGGGCGCACCTACTTAGATCACCTTAACCCTGAATATTTACGTTATTACTTTGCCTCTAAGCTCAGTGATGCTGTTTCGGATATTGATCTTAACTTTGAAGACTTTGCACAAAAAGTGAATTCTGATTTAGTGGGTAAAGTGGTGAACATAGCCAGCCGCTGTGCGAGCTTTATCACCAAACGATTTGACGGAAAGTTATCCAGCAATGTGCTTGAACCAGAGCTAGTCGCAGAATTTCATCAAGCGCAAGGGAGCATCGCCGAGGCCTTTGAAAAACGTCAGTACCACAAAGCAATTCGTGAAATCATGGCCTTAGCCGACAAAGCTAACCAGTTTATTGATAGCAACGCTCCGTGG
This sequence comes from Paraglaciecola arctica BSs20135, assembly GCF_000314995.1. GTDB lineage: Bacteria > Pseudomonadota > Gammaproteobacteria > Enterobacterales > Alteromonadaceae > Paraglaciecola > Paraglaciecola arctica. The sequence continues at coordinate 162,271 of NZ_BAEO01000015.1, forward strand.
GTGACAATTAAAGACGAAAGCAAACAGCAATTTACTCATGATGTATGTTCGTTAGGTATTAACTTATTCCGTATTTTAGTGGTGTATTTAAAACCTGTGGTGCCGATTTTGGCGAGTCAGTCTGAAGCATTCCTAAACGACGAACTAAGCTGGGAAAGTTCACAAAGTGTATTAACTGATCACCCTATCAACAAATTTAAAGCCCTAATGCAAAGAGTCGATATGGATAAAGTGAACGCTATGGTTGAAGATTCAAAAGAAAACTTAGAACCTACTGTAACCTTGGACCCCAATAGTCCATTAGCAAAAGATCCAATAGCTGAAACGATCAGCTTTGAAGATTTTGCAAAAATTGATTTGCGTATTGCGCGTATTGCTAAAGCAGAACATGTAGAAAAAGCCGATAAATTATTACGTTTAGAATTGGATTTAGGCGGCGAAACCCGCCAAGTTTTTGCGGGGATCAAATCTGCCTATTCGCCAGAAGATCTTGAAGGCAAACTTACGGTAATGGTGGCTAACTTAGCGCCCCGTAAAATGCGTTTTGGTATGTCAGAAGGCATGGTGTTGGCCGCAGGACCAGGTGGCGAAGACCTTTGGATATTGCAGCCTCACGAAGGCGCACAACCGGGTATGAAGGTTAAATAATATCTCTCAAAACATAAAGCTTGTGCACCACTTCACTGTGGTGCAAATTCTTTTAAGGCTGGGGCTCTAAAAGCTAAAAGAAGATTAACCACAGAGGAAAAGGAGGGCACAGAGAAAAGAAAATTTATTTATTCCTCTGTGTAGCGAAGCGCTCTGTGTTCTCTGTGGTAAAAATCTTTTATTTCTCTGTTTTCCATGGGGCCTCAACTTGCATCACGCCACTTCTAACACTGGCGCCTACCGCTGAAAATTTAGTTTTAGCTTTCCATTTGGGTTTGATTAACGACAAGGGAATTTCTCGCTTTCTGGCAACAATCACGTACATAGAAGTCAACATAGATAGGTTTTGGTGACACCATTGGTTCCATTTTGAGGAAGCTCTAAGTTTTCTTTGTAAAAATAATTCATTAAACAATAAGTGTTTAACATCAACTATTTCGAAACCTAATAACTGCAACCAGTCTTTTACCCTAGCGCAGCTAAAAAAGCGTGCGTCATGTAATACACTGCCTTTGTTGAAGGGTAAATATTTAAATACCCCACATAAGCTAAGGGGATTAAAACCAGTAATGACCACATAGCCATTGGGCATAATTGTTCTGTCTACTTCTCTTAAAATTTGATGAGGATCTTTGGCAAAGTCGAGTTCGTGAGCCAACAGGAATGCATCAACACTGTTTTCACTCACAGGCAAATCATCAGACATCGCAACTAAACTCGTATAAGTTTGGTTATTGGATGTAATATTTATTTGATGCTTTATCGGACACGAATTGAGTTCAATTTGGCTACTTAAATGCCCTAAACGAACTAAATGATAACCAAAAAATTTACGGCTAACTTCAGCTATTTCCCTTTCAATTAAACTTTTTAGCTCATCACCTAAAGGAAGATCTTGCCATAACTCTGGTTTGGTTGGATGATTTTTGATTAGCGCTGGTCTCATAGAATTTATGGTACTCTAAAAGTATGAAACTGTTAATCCTAATATTAATGAAAGGAGACACAATATGTCTGTAAGCGTTTTCCCCATCAAGGCATTTAATGATAATTATATTTGGTGTCTACATAACCAAACTCATTGTGTTGTGGTAGATCCTGGCGATGCAGCACCTGTTATAACTTATTGCCAAAATAATCAGCTAACATTATCAGCAATTCTCATTACTCATCATCATTGGGATCACACAGGTGGTATAGACGCACTGTTAGCAGCCTTTCCCAATATTCCTGTGTACGGTCCCCAAAATAAAGAAATAAAACAAATTACTGTTCGCCTATCCCAAGGTGATAATGTAGAACTAGCTAGTCTAGGCGTTAAATTTTCAGTTTTAGAAGTGCCAGGACATACTTTAGATCATATTGCTTATTATGGTGATACAGGTTTGTTTTGTGGTGATACTTTATTTTCAGCGGGTTGTGGGCGCTTATTTGAAGGCACACCCCAGCAAATGTTTGATTCTTTAGCCAAGTTAACGGCACTTCCAGCTGATACTGCTGTCTATTGTACCCACGAATACACAATGGCGAATATTGCATTTGCAGAGGCCGTAGAACCAAATAATCAAGCATTAATGGCATATAAAAATTGGGCCATGCAACAACGGAAAAAAAACACCCCTACTCTGCCATCAAGTATTCAGAAAGAGTTGGCGGTGAATCCTTTTTTACGTTGTGATAGTCCAGAGCTAGTAACCAATGTAAGCCAGAATTTAGGAACAAGGTTAACATCAAAACAAGAAACTTTTGCTTCGTTAAGAAGTTGGAAAGATAATTTTTAGTGGGTAAAATAGGCATTTAAGGCAACGTTTATATGTCACCTGTTAATAAGATAAAAAACAAATTAAAGTAGATAATAATAAAAAGGAAAAACATTGCGTTCATATACTCTCCTATCTCTAGTCTTAATTGGCACTTTGTCTGCTTGTAATGCAACAACACAAAGTGATGATCAAGCAAGTCAACTTGAACAAGAACACCAAATCGCTGAGCAAATTGTAGTCTCCTGTGAGCATTCTAAAGAACAAGCAGAAGACCACTTTGATTGTGAGTCGGCTCAATCAGGCACCATACCTATTACTCACCCAGTTGAACCAGTTGAAGTGGCCGTTGAAGTACCTGAAGAAATAGCCGAGGCAGCTGCTGAGGTTGAAATTAAAGATGTTTGGCAACGAGTGCGTAGTCAGCTTAGATTTTCATTTGAAGATAACAAACGTATTGCAGCGCAGCGTAACTGGTACCTCAAACATCCCAGCTATATGAAACGTGTCGCTTTAAGGGCTAAACCTTTTTTACACTTAATAGTCGAAAAAATTGAACAACAAGATGTGCCAATGGAACTAGTGTTATTGCCTATAGTTGAAAGTGCTTTCGACCCCTTTGCTTATTCCCATGGTCGCGCAGCTGGCATGTGGCAGTTTATTCCCTCTACCGGTAAACGTTTTGGTATGAAACAAACGTGGTGGTACGACGGCCGTCGAGATGTGATGGCATCCACCCAAGGTGCGATCGACTACTTAAATTATTTAGTGGAAATGTTTGATGGAAATTGGTTACATGCCTTAGCCGCTTATAACAGTGGTGAAGGTCGGGTACAGAGATCCATTCGGAAAAACAAAAAAGCAGGTAAACCCACTGATTTTTGGAACTTAGATTTACCCAAAGAAACTCGGGCATACGTACCTAAATTGCTAGCTTTAGCCGACATTTTAGCTAACAGTGACAAGTATAGTTTTGACTGGCCCGTAATTGATAACATCCCATTGACTGAAGAAGTTTTGGTGGGTTCACAAATTGATTTGGCCTTAGCAGCGGACATGGCCGGACTTACGGTGAAAGAGTTACATGCACTTAATCCCGGATACAATCGCTGGGCCACTGATCCCAATGGGCCCCATCATTTATTGTTACCCATAGATAGAGTTGAAAACTTTACTGATGAACTGGCAAAAACAGATAGCTCAGATCGCTTAAATTGGGTCAGACATCAAGTTAAAAGTGGTGATAGTTTATTAAAACTAGCCAAGCAATATCACACCACCACAGATATCATAAGCCAAGTTAATGAGCTAAAAAGTAACGTTATTATTGCCGGTGAACATCTGGTTATTCCGGTAGCGTTAAAATCTTTAGATTCATATTCCTTGTCACAAGATCAGCGCTTAGCTAAAACTCAGTCCAAGAAAAGTGGCTCATACAAACTCAAGCACTTGGTGAAAAGTGGCGATACCTTTTGGGATCTAAGTCGAGAATACAAAGTCAATTTACGTAAACTGGCGAAATGGAATGGCATGGCCCCAACAGATATGCTGCGCCCAGGTAAAACGTTAGTGATTTGGGTGGAGAACGTAACCAAAGGGCAACGTGAAGATGCGGTGATGCGCTCGTTAACCTACACTGTTCGCAATGGAGATTCACTTGCCCGTATCGCCGGAAAATTTAATGTTAAAGTCAGTGATTTACAAAAATGGAATCAAAGTAAGCTAAAAAAATACTTGCAGCCCGGGCAGAAATTGAAAATTTTTGTTGATGTAACCCGCACTTAATATACACAAACGGCTGTTTTAATAATGCTTAACTTCAGTTATTCCAAACTTAAAGCGAGCCACGAAGGGCCATGGATAATAGTCGATCTGTTGATGCTTGCTTTGCTCATCATCAATTTAATTTGGCTATTATTTGATGGCTTATTTTCGACCCAAGATTTTAAGTCCATATTGGCGTCCATCTCTCCAGACCTAGTCACAGGGTATGCGCCTATCCATGAAAATTTTGTGCTTTATGATTTAGCTTTTGTGGTTATTTTTCTTTCTGAGTTTTGTGTCCGTTGGGTGGCAGCGTTAGTGCGCAAGACTTATGTTCGCTGGTACTTTTTTCCCTTTATTCATTGGTACGATTTAATCGGTTGTATTCCTTTAGGCGGAGCAAGAATATTCCGGTTTTTGCGGATTTTTTCAATTTTTTATCGACTCCAAAAATACCAAATTATCGATTTGCGCAACACAGCTGTGTATCGATTTATCATATTTTACTACGATGTGTTTGTTGAAGAACTCAGTGATCGTATTGTTGTTAAAGTGTTGTCTGATGCGCAAAAGGATATCGCTGCTGGTTCACCATTAATAGAAGATATCAGCCAACAAGTCATAGCCACACGTTTGCCGATCTTAACTCAATGGATATCGTCGGTAATGGTGCATATTGGAGAATCAATCGAACACAACGAACATGGTGAATCGGTACGTAGTCATGTGCACAAAAGTGTAGGTAAAGCGGTAAGAAGTAATTCACAGGTGTCCACCTTAAAACTATTACCAATCTTGGGTAGCACTATAGAAAAAACCTTAGAGCAATCGGTCACCGATATCGTCACACAATCGATTATTAACCTTTTAAAAGACATCACCCCTGAAAAAATTGATGATTTTGTTGAGCATGGTTTAGGGCGTTTTACTAGTGAAGACCATATGCTTGATCAAGAAGTATTATTGATCGTTAACGAGTGTTTAGAGCTAATTAAACAACATGTATCACAGCAACGTTGGAAAGATTCATTAGCAAGCCAACAAGCCCCCTAGGAAACACCTGCCGATGAAAGCGCTTGAACTGAAAATCCACCCACCCATAATATTGTTACTTACTATTATTTTGGTTTATGGATGCAGTCACTATTTACCTTTACTGGCCTTTCCATCCATATTATTTGGGCTACATTGGTATCTTGTTGTCGCCGGCGTATTGGTGTCTTTAGCGGGGATCTGGGAGTTTCGAAAAGCCAAAACGACTATTGATCCTAAAAGCCCCCATAAAGCCAGATGTTTGGTATCCGGTGGTATTTATCGCCTAACCAGAAACCCTATGTATCTCGGTATGCAGCTTATAATAATCGCAGCTATTTTTAAATTTGGTAATTATTATGGTTTTATTGCCCTACCCTGTTTTATTTTTTACATCACACAATTTCAAATAAAACCTGAAGAACGTATTATCGAAGGTATTTTTGGTGAAGAGTATCTGCAGTACAAGAAGCAAGTTAGGCGCTGGATATAGCTTAATTGTTTATTTTATTAGAATAGGCATAAAAAAAAGGCAACAAGGGAACACCTCTCGTTGCCTTTTTATAACAAACAAAACAGGACTAAACAGTAATATTAATCAACGACTCACCTTCAGATAGCCCAAAACGCTCGGCTAACTGAGCTGCAATAGTAGAATTATCCGTTGCACTGTATTCTTTTTCTTCAAACAAAGTTTCAAGATAATCAACGGCATCGGTCAAATCTAAACTACCTGAACTACTTGGCGGTGGTGGTGGCTGACCAGCTCCAGCACGATCAGCTCCTGCTAAACCACCAATTTCTTGCGCATCGAAACCAACTTCAGCCAGCTTATCGGCAAACGCAGAACTAGGAGCAATACCGGCATCGGCAAAAGCTTCAACAATACTGGCAGCATCGCTTTCAGTTAAATTGTCGGCATCGTAACCCGATAATGTTTCTTCTATAAGAGCAGTTTGATCATCCGTTAGGCTAGACTGACTGCCTACGCCTGATGGAGGTGGTGGCGGGCGGAAGCTTGCGCTGCCAATTGAATCAACCATAAGTTTTTCCTTTTAAATTTAAAAAGTAAATAAATACTCAATGATGATCGTCCCCCTCCATTAACCTCAGGCAATCAATTAAGCTTAACTAGTCTAGCAAATATTCATTTAGTGAAATGTGCAACAAATGTGCAATAAGATGTGCGACAAGATGCGCAATAAAATACGCAACAAATGTGTAAGTGAACCTAATGACGGCCACTTAGTCTATAAATCTAGTCGCACGTGAATAGATTAGAATATGCCCCCTCTATATAAATTATTGGTAGCGACTCTACTGATATGCATAGTTTTGCCCTTATCAGTAGTTACCCATGAATTTGGGCACGCAATGACAGGTCAATTATTAGGAAAAAAGAATGCTCGTATAATAGTTTGGCCGGGCTGGCAAATTTATCCTAAATTCGACAGCTCTAAACAAGCTGAATGGCCTAAAGGTGCTATAGCCCAAACAATGTTTGTTCCCCCACGTCCCAATTTGCGGATCGAAAACAGCCGTGACTACCTAGCTCAAAATATATTGTTTAAACCAGTAGTCCGAGTTTCTTCGGTATCGTTAAACGAAAAAGAAATAGGCTTAGTATCATTAATGGGCAGCGGTTTAAATTGGCTATTATCAGTGTTAGCTTTGTGTTTTTTAATGATATTTAAGAATAACAAATTCATGCTGATTATCTGCACACCCTTTGCCTTTCTTTATTACGATTTAGTTACTTATTCTTTGTTGCCTACATTTTTTGATTTGCGGCATTGGATATTTTGGGGAGGCAGTAAGGCCGAACCACTTTTGGCACTGTCACAATTTGGGTGGGATCACAATCTGGCAGTCGTTTTTATATGTACAATAGCGATAGTACAGAGTGTATCAACTCTAAAAGTGCTAAATGCACAAATTACCGGGAGCAATTTCCACAATTAGCACTAATTCAATTTTTGCCATAGAGTCAAAACTCAAACAGCTGATGTTTTTATCCACGCCTCCAAGTTGTGCCATTCTCATTGTCTTCAAGCACTATATTTAAAGCATTTAAAGCATCACGTGCAGAATCAGCTGCGGCCCAGTCTTTGCTAGCACGAGCATCGTTACGGGCTTTAATGAGTCCTTCTATTTGTGCCACATCATCTTGTTCACCACCTGCTGCACTTTGTAAAAACTCATTCGGTGCTTGTTGTAATATACCTAAAATATCTGCCAGCTTTATCATCACACCGGCTAAATCTGCAGCCTGTTGGCCGGTCGACTTATTGATTTCTTTGGCTAAATCAAATAAGACAGCAAAGGCTTCAGGGGTATTAAAGTCATCATCCATAGCATGATTAAAACGTGTTTGATAATCACCCATGGCAATATCCACGTTCATATTTGGCGTAACATCACGTAAAGAAGTGTATAAACGTTCCAACCCTGAACGAGCTTGCTGAATAAAACTATCTGAATAACTTAACTGGCTGCGGTACTGCGCAGACATTAAGAAATAACGTACGGTTTCGGCATCGTATACATCTAAAACATCTCGCAACGTAAAAAAGTTGCCTAAGGACTTAGACATTTTTTCTTGGTTCACTTGTACCATACCTGTGTGCACCCAATAATTTACATAAGGGGTGTCAAATGCACAGCAGGATTGCGCCACTTCATTTTCGTGATGAGGGAAAATCAAATCTGAACCACCACCATGAATATCAAAATGTTCACCTAAATGTTTATGGTTCATGGCAGAACATTCAATGTGCCAACCAGGGCGACCATTACCCCAAGGAGACTCCCAGAAAGGTTCGCCTGGCTTAACTGATTTCCAAAGTACAAAATCTAATGGGTCACGCTTTTCATCAACCACTTCAACCCGTGCGCCAGAATTAAGCTGTTCTAAGTCTTGTCGGCCTAACTTGCCATATTCGGCATAGGTATTAACTTCAAATAACACATCACCACTTGGTGCTTGATAGGCGTAGCCTTTATCAATAAGACGTTGGATCACGTTAATAATTTCAGGCATATGTGTAGTAACCCGAGGTTCAACATCAGGCTCTAACAAACCAATAGCAGCAAAATCTTCGTGCATTCTCCCTATGGTTTTCTCGGTAAACTGCTCTGGCGTTAAACCTTGCTCATTTGCCCTTGAGATAATTTTATCGTCTACATCTGTAATATTACGTACATATTTCACTTCGAGTCCACGAGAGCGCATGTAACGTACCATCAGATCAAAACTCAAATAGGTGCGCGCATGGCCAACATGACAAACGTCATACACAGTAATGCCGCACACATACAAACCCACCTTACCTGCTTGCAATGGTTTAAATTGCTCTTTCTGACGGGTTAAAGTGTTGTATATATGTAACATTGAATCAAAATCCTCTGATGAGTGAATATCTAAAAACGCGATTCTAACACTGAGAAACCTATGCTGCATCTGCCAATCGTTGTTAAAGCCTTAAAAAAACTTAGGTTTTAGGCTAGAATGTGGATATTATTTTTATCTTGCTAAATTAAGGATCTATTTCATGGTTAAAATCCATACAAATTATGGCGTTATCACCCTAACGTTGTTTGCCGACAAAGCCCCAATTACAGTTGCTAATTTTTTGGATTACGTAAAAGAAGGCTTTTACGACAACACTATTTTTCACCGAGTGATTGATGGTTTTATGATCCAAGGTGGCGGATTTGAACCGGGCATGGAACAAAAAGAAAGCAAAGCGACAATCCAAAACGAAGCGAACAATGGTTTAGCCAATAATCTTGGCACAGTAGCTATGGCGCGTACCAACGAACCTCATTCAGCAACAGCCCAATTTTTTATTAATGTGGGTGACAATAGTTTCTTAAATTTCCGCAGCGAAAGCGGTGATGGCTGGGGCTACTGCGTATTTGCTGAAGTATCTGAAGGTATGGATGTGGTTGAAAAAATTAGAGCTGTAGCGACAGGTAATTCTGGCTATCATCAAGATGTGCCAGTGGAAGATGTTGTTATTCAAAAGGCTGAAATAGTCGAATAATACGGTTCAGTGGGGTCAGAGTCATTGATTTTACCCCACTTACTGTACTTACCCCACTACTGCTTTAACGTTTTAATTTTTTGAATCTGATTAATCAATGACTCTGACCCCACAACTCCCTTTTACTTATTTTATCTCCGATCTCCATTTATCTGCTGACAGAGACGATATTAATCAATGTTTATATGCTTTTTTACGTGAACAAGCACCTCAAGCCGATGCATTATATGTATTAGGAGATCTATTTGAGGTATGGATTGGCGACGATGACAAAAACAGCTTTACCTTAAATATTGCTAAGGCATTCAATGTTTTAAAACAATCTGGCGTGCCTGTCTATTTTATTCATGGTAATCGAGACTTTTTGATCCGCCAACGTTTTGCTAAACAAGCTGGTTTTGAAATATTACCAGAGCAAGTAGTAATAGATTTATACGGCGAACCAACCCTAATAATGCATGGTGATGAACTTTGCACCAAAGACATTGACTACCAAGCTTTTCGTAAAAAGGCTCGCAGTTGGTGGTGGCCTAGGATCATGTTGAGTTTACCTTTATCAATACGGCGAAAGCTTGCTATAAAAGGTCGCGCGACCAGCAAACAAAAACAATCAAAGCTCAGACAAGAGATTATGGATGTATCACCAGAAGAAGTGACAAGCTACATGCAAAAATTTGCAGTAAAAAGGCTTATTCATGGACACACACATAGGCCTGCTATTCATAAACTCGTTATAAATGATCAATCAGCCCAACGTATTGTGCTTGGAGATTGGTATGAACAAGGTAGCGTACTCAAAGTATCGAAAGATAGTATCGATCTGACGTCAATGAAGTTTTAGGATCTGTAAAAACAGCAATAATTTAAATATATAGCAGGACTATTAAAAAGTGTAATTACTTGGCTTGAATTGGTAACGAAGATAACGAACGAGGATTGAAAATCAAATAGCGAGGGTCTTAACAAATTGTTTGTTAAGACCCGGCTCAAACTACAAGCCTAAATCGCTAGTTTATCAGTGGTTCTTATAAAGGAACTACTTTATTTGCGCATGGGCCTTTTTGACCTTCGCCAACTTCAAACTCAACAGCTTGGCCGTCAGTCAAAGTAGCGTAACCGCCACCAGCTTGAATTTCTGAATGGTGAACAAATAAGTCTTTGCTTCCGTCTTCTGGAGCTATAAAACCGAAACCTTTATCTGCATTGAACCACTTTACTGTACCTTTACTCATTTTGAACTCTCTTCTTGTAGTGAAATAGTTTAATTCCACTTGCGCTATCACCATTACGCAAGTAGATATTGAATTACGTGACATAGTCTAACAGCTTAGTTACAAAATGTCGGAATAATTTTTATTTTATCGACTAAATATCTGATTCAGTGAAAATGAAGCCTCTGATCTTTATATTTAGAGGCTTTAAAATTTCTTTAAATTCAAAATAAAAACTTGCCACTTAAGATTACATGTGTAATCTTAAGTTATCGACTACAAATGTAATCAACTTAACAAACAATTTGAAGACTCTACTATGACAACCGACGCAAAACAAACAGATATTACCAAAACAGAATTTGAAGTGCTAGATGCATTATGGGAACAATCTCCTGCTTCAGCTAACGACATTATCCAACGTTTAAACCAAAACAAAGCGTGGCATGAAAAAACCGTCAAAACCTTGCTCAGTCGATTGGTAAAAAAGCAGGTTATCGATTTCGACAAACAGCAACGTAGTTACTTGTATTTCCCTTTAGTAGAACGCAGCACTTATACCCAAAAAGAAAGCAATAGTTTAGTAAGCCGTTTGTTTGGTGGAAAAGTAGCACCATTAGTAGCGGGTTTTGCCAACTCAGACTCTTTGTCCAAAGAAGATGTAGATGAACTTAAGTCACTGATTAAAAAGTGGGAGCAAGACAATGATTAATTGGCTAGTTGAGCAACAAATGGCTATTAGCATGTTGTTGTTAATTCTGATAACCCTAGAAGGTAAAGCAATAAAAAGCTTAGGCGCTAATGTAATTTACGCACTTTGGTTATTAGTGCCTTTATTATTGATTGCTAACAACCTCCCCCAAAATGTTATCGCGGTGGATGACAAATCTATTTACCGTTATGTAGTTGAAATAGGCGCAGCAACAAAGACTGTAAATACAAGCCTTAGCTGGAATTTTTTATGGTTCTGTGGAACCTTTTCAATTTTATCTCTCGGCGCATTTGCACAATGGAAAATTTATCGCTTAACACAGATCGGATCTAAGAAAGTTGAACTTAGTGTAGCGCTGCCCAAGGCCTTGACCGTAGTCAGTAACAAACAATTAGCGGGCCCAGTACTAAGCGGTATATTTAGACCAACCTTGCTTATCCCAGAAGGTTTCCATACCCAATTCAGCGAGCGCCAACAACAGTTAATGATAAGCCACGAGTTAGTGCACTTTCATAGATGCGATAACCTTTATAACTTGATTGCCCTATTGTTTGTGGCCGTTTTTTGGTTCAACCCACTCACTTGGCTGGCGTACCGCGCATTTAGGCGCTGTCAAGAACTTGCATGTGACGCAGCCGTACTCAAACAGTCAACAACCGAAGATAAAATCAGCTACAGCAAAGCACTGGTGCAATGCGCTGAACGTTCATTACACAGTTTTTCTATTTATTCACCCTACGGAGAAAAAAACACCATGTTTAAACGTATCGCCAGTATTAAAAACCCAGCAAAAATTAAACCTGCATTAATTGGCTTATCAATCGCACTAAGTAGTACATTGCTTGCCGGAGTCGCGTTAGCAAATTTAGCAGAAACGAGCCACTCAGTAGACAAACCTTCAATGGCTGAACCAGTGATCAGAATTGAGCCCAAATACCCTATCGAGGCCGCACAAAATAAACAAGAAGGGTCAGTCATATTGCAGTTTGATATTGCCAAAGATGGCACAACTGACAATATTCAAGTACTCGAATCTTTTCCACAACTGGTGTTCGACAAAGAATCTGTGAGAGCACTAAAACAATGGACCTACAAACCACGAATTCAAGGTGGTCAAGCACAAAGACAAACGGGTTTGACTGTGCAGTTAGATTTTCGAATGGATACACCTAACGACGACCAGTCAGCTATGAATTCCAATATTGAGAAAATCAAAGTCCTACAATAACTATAAGGCCACTGGTATTTTGAAATTCCTGTTACTGGTGGCCTTTTTACTTTGCGGCTGTAGCCAAACTACAGTGCATCTTTATTCCCGTTATTTATCCGCTGCACAAATAGAAGAGATTAATAAAGAATTAGTTAAGGCTGATTTAGGCTCAGAGCCAACACATTTTTACGACCAATCAACAATAAAACAAGTTGGATGGGATCTAATGTAAAAGTTGCGTAAAGAACTGTTTCATATAGCTAGAATCGATTAATCTTAGCTTTGATTTTTCTAAGGTTTATATATTCAGTGAAGTTAACTCCCTCATTATTTATTGCGGTTATGCTTTGTGGTTGTGCTAACACCAGCCAAGTCGACAACAGCATTCGTAGTGCACAAGTGCCACAAGACTGGCAATTCAGCGAAAAAACATCGCCTATTTCAGACAATTGGTTTGCGCAGTTCAGTCAACCTCAGTTAAGTCTGTTAGTTGATGAAGCACTAAACATAAACCAATCCCTGCGCCAAGAAGCCTATGACGTGCAAATATTGGAACAACAATTAGTACAAGCTGATGCTGACTTTTGGCCAGAGCTAGATTTAAGCTTGAGTACAGGGCGCTCCAAGTCAACAAATGGCGGTATCAGCAATAGCAGTAGTCTCGAACTTGAAGCCAGTTATGAATTGGATATTTGGGGCAAACTTTCTGCTGCGCAAAAACAAGTTAATTTGAACTATTTAGCTGCTAAAGCAAAGTATCAGCAAGATAGGCAAACACTAGTAGCAAACGTGGTCACAAGTTGGTTTGATTGGATTGCCGCAAAGCAGCTGTCTGGTTTATTTGAACAAAGAGTTAAAAATGCTAAACAAAATTTAGACATTATAGAATCAGGCTATCAACAAGGTCTTAATGGCGCGCTAGACGTGTACCTATCAAGAAATGAACTGAATACCGAATTATCAAACTTAGCCCAACAAGAGGCCACACAATTACAGGCAGCTAGAAGTTTAGAGCGTTTATTAGGTCGTTATCCAAACGCCAACTTAAACTCTGAGCAGCTTACTTTGCCTTTACTAACATCTGATATTCCCTTAGGCATGCCATCAGATATTATTAGTAGAAAACCAGAATTACAGGCCAGTTGGTATCAAGTATTGGCCCAAGATGCAGGATTGGCCTTCGCTCATAAACAACGTTTTCCTAGTATCAACCTGAGAGCGTCGCTCACTGATAGTGGTGATGAATTAACGGATTTATTATCGGGCTCTTCTTTAGCTTGGTCTTTGTTGGGAGGCTTGACTGCCCCACTGTTTAAAGCAGGAGATCTAAAAGCCAATGAAGAGATCGCTCGCTTGCGCCTTAAGCAACAAGAGCAAATTTATCTCGATACTTTATACAATGCGTTTTCCAATGTAGAGAATGCCATCACCACAGAAAATAGTTTAAAACAGCGCTACCAAGCCACATTAGCCGCCCAGCAAAACGCAGCAGCAGCTGAAACCTTAGCTTTTGAACAATATCAGCGAGGATTGGTTACTTATACTACTGTGCTGGAAGCACAAGGCCGTTCATTCAATGCCCAAAGTGCGTTGATCCAAATTAAAAATCAATTACTCGCCAATCGCATTAACTTACATGTTGCCTTAGGCGGCGATTTTGCTGATACCAAAAATTTACAAGATAACAAACTAGAGGATGTGTTAATCAATGAGTAAGGTAAAAAAGTGGTTAATTCCACTGGCTATATTAGTGATCACCTTGGTTATCGCCAACGTTATTTTTAACAATCCTCCTGAAAGTAAAAGAGGAGGCCCCTCTGGCGCATCACAATTAACAGTCGAAGTCACACAACTTAAGCCAGAACACTTTACTGTAGTTGTTGACACTTTTGGCACTGTGCACCCCAGAACTCAAAATGCCTTAGTGGCACAAGTTTCGGGGCAAATTAACTATGTAAGCCCACAATTTAGAAATGGTGGATTCTTTTCCAAAGGTGATGTGTTACTTAAACTCGATCAACGGGATTATGTTGCAGATGTAAAAATTGCCGAAGCGGGTTTACTTTCAGCCGAACAAGTTCTTCTAGAAGAACAAGCCAATGCCAAACAAGCGCAAACCGATTGGAAACGCTTAGGTATGAGTCAGACACCAAGCGATCTCGTGTTACGTAAACCGCAACTAGCAGCGGCTCAAGCGAGTTTATTATCCGCCGAAGCCCAATTAACCATAGCTAAATTGGCTTTAGAAAGAACCGAAATTACCGCACCTTATGACGGTAGGATACTGGAGCAACTGGTCGACTTTGGTCAAGTACTACCCGCAAACAGCCAAGTGGCAGAAATTTACTCTACGGATTCGGTAGAAATTCGTTTACCTATAAACAACAGCGATATTGATTTAGTTAATTTCCCTGAAGAGTACCGTACTAACAATAGTATACAGTCTGTTATAGAAGCACGATTTACCTCTAGCCTAAGTAAAAATCAAACTTGGCTTGGAAAAATCACTCGTACTGAAGCTGCTATTGATAGCAACGCCCAACAACTTTACATAGTCGCACAAATTGAAGATCCCTATAACCCAAAATTACATCCAGGCCCATCAATTAAGATAGGACAATATGTGAATGCTGAAGTGCAAGGCAAAACCCTGGATGATGCCATTGTGATAAACAACAGTGCAATTTACCAAGGCAGTTATGTGTACGTAGTGGAAAATGGCTTATTAAAAAGGCGTGATATTAGTATTCGTTGGCAGAACAGTCAAAAAACGATTATCGAAAACGGTCTTAGCGCAGGTGAATTATTAGTAACCACACCTTTAGGTCAAGTAAGTTCTGGTACTCGTGTGAGTATTGCTGGCGAACAACAGCCACAGCGCAAACCTTCCCCTGAAAAGGAAGCAAAGTTACAACAAATGGCAAAAGAAATGGGGATCACAGTAGACGAGCTTCGCGCGAAACGGTCAGCTGAAAGATCAAGCTCTGCTGCAACCAACACACAAAGTAGTCACTAATGAGCCTATATTTTATCTCTATCCCATCGTCTAAGACTGGAGAACGAACATGATTGCTTGGTTTGCCCGAAACCATGTAGCAGCTAATTTGCTAATGATCACTATATTATTTGCTGGCGTTTATAGCCTGACCAGTCGCATTCCGCTTGAAGTATTCCCGTCATTTGAAACTGATACTATTAGTGTCTCAGTAAGCTTACGTGGTGCTACTCCGGAAGATACCGAATTGGGTGTGGCTATTTTAGTCGAAGAAGCGGTACAAGATTTGGAAGGCATAGAACAAATCATCAGTGTCTCATCTGAAGGTTCGGCCAGAATTACTATAGATGTAGACTCTGATTATGACGCCCGAGAAATGCTGGCCGATATAAAATCACGAGTAGACGCCATTAATACCTTTCCGGCAGATGCAGAAAACCCGGTTGTATCTTTAGCTCAGCGAACACGCGAAGTGATTGCAGTGACGATTTCGGGCATTTATGGTGAAAAAGAAATCAACGAATTTGCCGAACATGTGCGCGATGATTTATTACGTATTCCCGGTATCACTCAAGTAGCATTATCTGGTGTACGTGATTATGAAATTGCCTTAGAAATCCCTCAAGACCGATTACGCCAGTATGGTTTAACCTTGGCACAGGTATCGTCTGCAGTCGCTAATTCAAGTAGCGATATTTCCGCAGGTAATATCAAAACCGACGGGGGCGATGTATTAATTCGCTCAAAAGGCCAAGCTTATCGCAAAGATGAATTCGCCAATATTCCAATCAAAACCAACAGTGACGGCTCTATTTTACGACTAAAAGATATTGCCGATATTCAGGATGGTTTTGAAGAAACCCCGATACGTACCCGGTTTAATGGCAAACAAGCCGCTTTTATAGATGTCTACCGAATTGGTCAACAAAGTGCGGTGGAAGTAGCCGATAAAGTTAAACAATATGTAAAAGACAAACAACCTTTGATGCCCGAAGGTTACGAATTAAGTTATTGGGATGACGATTCGCAGATCGTTAAAAACCGTATTGCAACTCTTACTGGTAGCGCGCTGCAAGGGGGGATCTTAGTATTACTTCTACTCACACTATTTTTGCGCCCTGCCATTGCATTTTGGGTCTTTATTGGGATCCCAGTATCTTTTATGGGCGCGTTTTTAGCCATGCCGTTTTTTGGCGTGACACTAAACGTTATGAGTCTATTTGGTTTTATTTTGGTGCTGGGCATAGTTGTGGACGACGCCATAGTCACGGGAGAAAACATCTATACCCATCTGCGAACCGCAGAATCTGGCGAAGAAGCGGCCATTAAAGGCACGCTAGAAGTAGCCACCCCCGTAACCTTTGGTATTTTAACCACTGTTGCAGCCTTTCTGCCTTTTGCTTTTATTGAAGGAAACCGTGGCGCATTGTTTGCACAAATTCCAGTGGTGGTTATTCCGGTATTATTGTTTTCATTAATCGAGTCTAAATTTGTATTACCTTCACACCTTAAACGCATCAAACTACGTAATTCAACGTCAGGAAAAGGTAATCGCCTTGAGCAATGGCAGCAACGTTTCGCTGATGGTTTTGAAGCGGCTATTTTAAAGTATTATCAACCCTTGTTAGCCTTCAGTTTGCGCAATAAATTGGCAACCCTTGCCGTTTTTGTTGGAACATTCTCTATTATATTGGCGTTGTTGATGAGTGGATGGACTAAGTTTGTGTTTTTCCCACGCGTTCCTAGTGAAACAGTCCGAGCAAGTTTAACCATGACCACTGGCACCACTTTTGAAGTCACCAATAAATACATAGTCAAAATGTCTGATAAAGCCGAAGAACTACGTGATAAATATGTCGACAAAGATACTGGTCAAAGCGTGATCCTCAATGTATTAGCTTCTACAGGTGGTCGTGGTGGTTCGTCTAATGTAGGTTCAGTGCGCTTTGAAATTATACCGCCAGAACAAAGAGAGTCCTCCATTACCTCTGCGGACTTAGTTCGTGAATGGCGTGAACTCATTGGCCCTATCCCAGGAGCTGAAAGTATTACCTATCGAGCTGAGTTGGGACGTTCATCAGATCCTATTGATGTACAATTAAGTGGTAATTCCCAGGTAACCTTGCAAGAAATTGCCGATCAAATAAAAACTCGACTTGCCACCTACCCTACAGTATTTGAGATAGCCGATAGCCTATCTGACGGTAAAGAAGAATTACAAATTGAGTTGACCCAACAAGGCAAGGCATTAGGACTGACTCGGGTGAATGTGTCCAATCAAGTACGTAATGCTTTCTTTGGTAGCCAAGTACAACGTATTCAGCGTGGCCGTGATGATGTAAGGGTAATGGTAAGATTACCCATCAATGAGCGCCGTTCTTTGTCTGACTTACAAAACATCCTAATACAAACACCTTCAGGTGGTTCGGTACCTTTATCTCATGTCGCAACCCTTATTCCAGGTAAAAGTCCATCACAAATCACCCGCATCGATCGTTTTCGTACCGTCAGCGTGACTGCTGATGTAGAAAAACTCAATACCAATATGACTGTATTGCAGGCGGAATTATCTGAGTTTGTACAGCAACTGGTCAATCAATACCCAGGTATAACATGGAAAATGGAAGGTGAAGCCCGCGAGCAACGAGAGTCATTTTCTTCATTGGGTATAGGTTTATTAATGGTTTTCTTTGCTATCTACTTACTACTGGCTATCCCGTTCAAATCCTATATTCAGCCCATAATTGTTATGAGTGTGATCCCATTCAGCATGATAGGTGCAGTAATGGGCCATTGGTTAATGGGGATGGAGTTGACCATAATGAGCATACTCGGCATGTTAGCTTTAGTAGGCGTGGTGGTGAACGACTCTCTAGTATTGGTAGACTTTATCAATAAAAAACGTCTTGAAGGTGGCACACTAATGGAAGCTGTAGTCGTAGCTGGAGCTTCGCGATTTAGGCCTATTATGCTCACCAGCTTAACCACTTTTTTTGGTTTAATGCCGTTATTGTTTGAAAAGTCGACTCAAGCACAATTTTTAATACCTATGGCGGTGTCTTTGGCCTTTGGTATTTTGTTTGCGACTTTTATCACCCTCATTTTAGTGCCAATCAATTATATGTTGGTTGAAAAACTAAAAGGTAACGCTAAGAACAGCACTCTAGTCCCTGAGGTGAACACGGTTCAAGTGAACGGGTAGAAACAATACAAAAAAAGCTAAGACATTTAATATGTCTTAGCTTTTAAAAGTCACTGCATGCAGCTAACGAGGCCGTCTTGGTGGTCGAACAGATGCATCACACAAAGCTGAATCATTATCTAATGCACAGCCCACTTCTCCAACATGACAGGCAATAATCGCATTTTTACCTGGTTCGGCAACATGAAAGTGATAACCCAACTCAGCAAATTCATGCCCGCCACAACGATCAAGATTAAGACGATTGTGTAACGGGAAGTCATCCATAGCGACCCCAATTGCAGCAGCATGGTCTTGTTAAATTGATACATCTAAAACCCTATTCCTAAATAATCGCCGCCAACTCAGCACCTTGCCTGATCGCTCTTTTTGCGTCGAGTTCCGCGGCTACATCGGCTCCACCTATTAAATGAGTTTTGATGTTTCTTTGTTCTAAGCCTTGTTGCAACTCTCTAAATGGTTCTTGACCGGCACATAAAATAATATTATCCACTTCCAATATTTGCGGTTTGTCGTTCACTTTAATGTGTAAGCCTTGGTCATCAATTTTTACGTAATCAACACCAGCAATCATTTGCACCTGTTTTCTTTGTAGCGTCGACCTATGGATCCAGCCTGTGGTTTTACCTAGTCCTTTGCCTACTTTAGTGGTTTTACGTTGCAGTAATAACACCTCTCTGGCAGGCGCTTCTATAATGGCGTCGGTTAATGCGCCAGCATGTTTGTATTCTTTATCGATCCCCCAGTTTTTTAACCATTGTTCAGGCTGTGTTGTTAATGAATGTTCTTCTACCAAAAATTCAGCCACATCAAAACCTATGCCCCCAGCCCCTATAATCGCCACTTTTTTGCCAACCGTTTTATTGTCTCTTAACACATCAAGATAATTCAAAACTTTAGGATGCTGTATGCCTTCGATATTGACGTCTCTTGGTTTGATGCCTGTAGCAAGCACCACCTGATCAAACTTAGCATCAGCTAAGGATTCAGTACTTTGTTGACTATCTAAATGTAAATGAACCCCAGTAACTTCTAATCTCTTTTTGAAATAACGTATAGTTTCAAAAAATTCTTCCTTACCTGGAATACGTTTAGCGTAATTAAACTGGCCCCCAATTTCGCTGCTTTTTTCAAACAAATGTACTTCATGTCCACGCTCAGCGGCGTAACAACTAAAAGCCAGACCAGCCGGCCCTGCCCCTACCACAGCCAACTTTTTCTTATGTGTTGTCAAAGGGAAATTTAGTTCTGTTTCGTAACCTGCTCGAGGATTCACTAAACAACTGGCTCGTTTACGGGCAAAACCGTGATCCAAACAGGCTTGATTACAAGCAATACAGGTATTAATTTCGTCTGCTCGGCCTTGCTGAGCCTTGCGTACAAAGTTTTCATCTGCCAAAAACGGTCTAGCCATGGAGACCATATCAGCTTGACCACTGGCTAATATTTTTTCGGCAATTTCAGGGGTATTGATCCTATTAGTTGCGATCAGCGGCACACTTACCTCACTTTTCATACGCTCGGTAATCCAAGTAAATGCAGCTCGTGGCACCATAGTACCGATAGTCGGCACCCTTGTTTCATGCCACCCAATTCCAGTATTGATTAAAGTGGCACCACAACTTTCGATTAACTTTGCTAGGGCGACAACTTCATCCCAATTACTGCCACCTTCTACTAAATCCAACATAGATAAACGAAATATAATGATAAAATCAGTGCCCACTTTTTGCCTGACAGCATTGACTATTTCTACGGCAATTCGTGAACGGTTTTCAAAACTGCCACCCCATTCATCATCTCGTTGGTTAGTGCGCGGGCATAAAAATTGATTAATAAAGTAACCCTCTGAGCCCATAATTTCGACACCGTCGTATCCCGCGAGTTTGGCCATAGCGGCACAATTGGCGTAGTCATTAATAGTGCTGACAATGCCTCTTTTTGATATGGCTTTAGGTTTAAAAGGATTAATCGGCGATTTGATGGCCGATGGTGCAACCACAAATGGATGATAGCCATAACGTCCAGAATGCAATATTTGTAAACAAATTTTACCTTGCTGCTGGTGCACAGCTTCAGTTATTACTTGATGTTCTTTGGCGTGTCTTTTATTGCTCATACGAGCCGCAAAAGGCAATAACCAACCTTGTCGATTTGGACTCACGCCTCCAGTAACAATAAGTCCCACACCGCCGGCCGCCCGCTCTGCATAAAATGCAGCCAACTTCTCAAGTCCATGTTTTTCTTCCTCCAAACCAAGATGCATAGAGCCCATCAGCACGCGGTTTGTCAGCTCAGTAAAACCAAGATCAAGAGGTTCGAATAAATGAGGATAATGGGGGCTTGTTGTCATATCTAAAATGGCCTAATTTTGTTTGTCACTTGCGCAAGTCTATCCCAATTTATTTGCAACGAGATGTAAAAGTTACAAAGAATTACATTTGAGAATGTTCACCAAGTACTTTTTTAGATAGGATGCGGTATTATTTTGTAACGAGTAGTATACCTATTATGTCTTCAGGAAAAAGTTGGACGAAGTCGTTGTTTGTTGGTTTATGGAACACCCTTAATTTTAGCCGAAAATTGTTTTTCAACATTATTTTTATTGTTATCTTTTTAGCCATCATCTCTGTTTTTTTAAAAGATAATAATACAATTACAGTGCCAGTCAATTCTGCCTTAGTACTTAAGTTATCCGGTAACCTGGTGATAGAAAAAGAAGCTGTCGACCCTTTCACCGAATTTATGCAAGAAGCTTTTGAACAAGAGGACGATAATCCAGAAATATTGCTGCAAGATGTATTACTGACTATCGAAAATGCCAAACAGGATCGTCGAATTAAAGTCTTAGTTTTAGACTTACACGGTTTGGGTAGTGCAGGTTTAGACAAATTAGAACAAATTGCGGTGGCATTAGAAGACTTTAAAGAAAGCGAAAAGCCTATCTATGCAATTGGCGATTACTATAGCCAAAACCAATATTACCTTGCCAGCCGTGCTGATCATTTATATCTCAACCCTATGGGTTTTATGATGTTTGAAGGATATGGACGTTTCGGCATGTATTTCAAATCAGCTATCGAAAAACTTAAAGCTGAAACTCACGTCTTTAAAGTGGGCACTTATAAGTCAGCCGTTGAGCCTTACATTCGTGACGACATGTCAGACGCAGCAAAAGAAGCAAATAAGGCCTGGTTAACGGCCATGTGGACCCAATACAAAACAAGTGTTGCTAAAGCTCGCGGCTTAGATGTTAATCATTTTGATGAAGAGCTAGATGTATTCTTAGAAAAATTTGAGCAATCAGGTGGAGACTTTGCACAATACGCATTAGATTTTGGTTGGGTTGACGCACTTAAAACTCGCGAACAAGCCCTGCAAGAAATTGTTGCTGTAGTAGGTAAAAACGAAGATGGTATGGGTTTTAATGGTATTAGTTACAAAAATTACCTGAATATCATCAAACCTGTACTACCTAACATGCCTAACAACTTAGATAAGGTCGCTATTGTTGTTGCTAAAGGCACCATATTAAATGGCACCAAAAAACCCGGTCAAATAGGTGGTGACAGTACTGCTGAGTTACTACGTAAAGCGAGATATGACGATACTGTCAAATCAGTAGTGTTATATGTTGACTCTCCAGGTGGTAGTGCTTTTGCCTCAGAAATTATTCGTCAAGAAGTGGAAAACTTGCAGGCTGTAGGTAAGCCAGTTGTTGCCGTAATGAGTACCTACGCAGCATCCGGTGGATATTGGATTTCTGCTGGAGCAGACAAAATTCTGGCCGCACCTAGCACTATTACAGGCTCTATAGGTATATTCGGCATGTTTTTAACCTTTGAAAATACCTTAGATTATTTAGGTGTACATACCGATGGCGTAGGCACCACCGAATTTGCCGGCATGGGCATCACCAAAACTCTTAACCCCAAAGTTGCTGCCATCATGCAAAGAGGCATCGAACATGGTTACGATCAATTTATCTCATTGGTTGCAGATAAACGCGATATGAGCAAAGAGCAAGTAGACCAGATAGCCCAAGGAAGAGTTTGGATTGGAGACACTGCCTTAGAGTTAGGCTTAGTGGATGAGTTAGGTTACTTAAAAGACGGTGTGAAAGCGGCAGCTGCTTTGGCTAACCTAGAAACCTACGATACCCAATATATCCAAAGAACTATGTCGAAAAGTGAATTATTCTGGAAAGAGTTATTCCAAAACGCCAGCGTGTCATTTGAAGGCGCTTTCAAAGTAGAAAAATCCAGTACTATTCTGAATCTTGTAAAAGAATTAACAACAGACATTGAAGCAGTTGCCAAACTGAATGATCCTAAAGGCGTCTATGCTTATTGCTTAGCTTGTGAGTTGTAAGCGCCTCAATAACATAGAAAAACTTGCCTAACCGGCTATAAAAAAGCCCCAACCATGTTCGTCATAGTTGGGGCTTTCTTTTTAATAAGGATGACGTAAAAATAAAACGTTTTTAGCTCGTAATAACAATTCGTTTAGTTATCTACACTCAAAGCTGTTAATAACTCTTTATCCAAACTTTTAGCCGACTCTTTAGCCTGAATGGCATATTTTTCTAATGCAAAATCCTGTGTTGATTGAGGTTGCCAAGTAGGTACTTCAACAGGGTAACCCGCTTCATCGCTTGCCACAAAAACCATAATGCAATGACCTGTTTCGACCATTTTATTTTGTTTAGGATCTCCAGCCACAATACGAATATAGATATGCATGCTGGTTCTACCTGTGTGCACTATCTTAGCTGTGAGGGTCACCATCTGCCCCACCAAGATCGGACGAATAAATCGAATGCCACCTATAGATACAGTTACACAATAATGTGCACTCCACTGAGCAGCGCAAGCGTAACCAGCTTGATCCATCCACTTCATCACAATACCACCGTGCACTTTGCCACCAAAATTAACATCAGTTGGTTCGGCTAAAAATCGAAAGTCCAAGGAGCGACGTAATTGTTGATCTTGCATTGATATACTCAAAAGGATTGGCTTTAGCTGATTATTGGTTAAAATGAATCTATTGTCAGTAACTCTTCTTATATGTAGAACATTTTTGTCATTTGATCCCCAACAATTAGTTATTCAAAAAGTTGAACAGTGTATTAGCCATGCTTCATCTGATTTAAAGCAAAACTTCAGCTTGCCTAAAATAAGCTTTAACCAAAGGGGTAAAATTGCCGGTTGTGCGCGACTACAAATAAACGAATTACGTTTTAATCCTGTCTTACTCACTGACAATGTAGAAGCATTTTTGGAGGAAGTGGTTCCCCATGAAGTGTGTCATTTATTGGCCTATAAACTTTTTGGAAAAGTGCGCCCCCATGGAAAAGAGTGGCAAAGCCTAATGCTTAAGCTTTTTAATTTAAAAGGCCAAACCTACCATCAAATGGACGTCACTAAAGTAAAAGGCAAAAGTTTTAATTATCAATGTGAGTGTGGACCAATAGAGTTAGGAATAAGAAGGCATAATAAAGTGCTAAAGGGCCAACAAACCTACATTTGCAGAAAGTGTAGAAGCCCGTTAACAATCAATCTATCCGTTTGACCATATGGGTTAGTTGCTACTACTAGAACCTGAGCTTGATGTGGCAACTATAGTACTTGACGCCGCAGCTTGTTGTGACGCGACTTGATTCGAAATGGCTGCTGCCGAACTTTGATTTTCACTCGCAATAATACAAGCCCCAAAACCATAACCACTTAAACCATTTTCCCAAACAATGTCACCTGTGTCGGCGTTTAAACAAAACAAGTGCCCACCAGAATAAGCAAAAACCTGATTATCTTCATAATAAACATTTGTGACACTACTAGAAGACTTTAACTTACTCGACCAAAGAATATCGCCCGTTGCTTTGTTTAAACAAACAGCCTTACCTTGTATGCCTATAAAAAGTTTTTTCACACTAAATTATCCCTAGCTACAATCATAATATTTAAAACCAACGTTTAGTAAACGCCTTATCTAATTCATCAAAAGCAGTTTTTAATAGTCTCGCTAGTTCTTTATATTCAGGCTTGGCTTTGGGAGATTGCAATGCACAACCTTGCATCTGCATTTTGTGATGAATGTCTAGATACCAGCTTTTTAATGCCGGTGGCAAATTTTGATTTGAACGGTGCCCTAGCCACATTAAGCCTTGCATCGGTAGCGATAAAAAGAACGCTCCTATGGCTAAAGCCTGAGGTAAACGTTCGATACCTTGCAAATTAATTAATGCCGCAACCGTTAAAACGCCAAGAGCGGGCATCACTTTCATTGAAAGTTTAGTGGCTGAAATAACCCGGCACTCGGGAAACATGCCATACAACTGCTGTTGCATAGGCCAAGTCTGCATATATTGCTGACCGTCTTTCACCATTGCTGTAATAGATTGTGCCAACTTGGTTACTCCATAATAAAGCTTGTGTGCATTCTAACGGCTAAGTCACCCATAAGCTAACATCCTAAAGTTATATAAAGAGTGCTTTCTATAAAAAACTAACAATAAAAAACTAACAATAAAAAACTAACAATAAAAAACTAACTATAAACAAAATTATATATGAACTACACAGACATATTCATGATACGGATCATATTTTAATTACATAGATTAAAATTTAGTTTTCTAGCAACATTGAAAGTAAAATACATGCCCATATGTCTAGGCCAATGAAACGTAAATGCGTATGCTAATTTAAAGAATATTTGGAGAGTTAAATGTCTGAAGCGAGACACGTTAAACTACTAATTTTGGGCTCTGGCCCTGCTGGTTATGCCGCTGCAGTATATGCTGCTCGTGCTAATCTGAACCCTGTATTATTGACTGGAATACAGCAAGGTGGGCAATTGACCACCACCACTGAAGTAGAAAACTGGCCAGGTGATCCTGAGGGATTAACAGGTCCTGCGTTAATGGATCGTATGCAAAAGCATGCCGAGAAGTTTGATACAGAGATTATTTTCGACCATATCAATAAAACTGATTTATCTAAACGCCCTTTCACATTAACTGGAGATCAAGGTACTTATACCTGTGATGCTTTGATTATTTGTACAGGCGCTTCTGCTAAATACCTAGGTATGGAATCAGAAACGGCCTTTATGGGTAAAGGTGTTTCAGCCTGTGCAACTTGTGATGGCTTCTTCTATCGCAACCAAAAAGTCGCAGTTGTGGGCGGCGGTAATACAGCAGTTGAAGAAGCGCTGTATTTATCGAATATTGCCTCTGAAGTACACGTTATTCATAGACGCGATTCGTTCCGTAGTGAAAAAATACTGGCTGACCGTTTAATGGAAAAAGCCAAAAATGGTAATGTTACCTTGCACCTAGACCGTCAATTAGACGAAGTTTTGGGTGACGAAATGGGCGTAACCGGTATTCGTATCAAAGAAACCACCTCAGATGCTACGGAAAATCTAGATTTGATGGGGGTGTTTATCGCAATTGGACACCAACCCAATACTGGTATCTTTGAAGGTGAGCTTGAGATGAAGGATGGTTATATCAAAGTGCAGAGCGGCACTGAAGGTAATGCCACCCAGACCAGTGTCGAAGGTGTATTCGCCGCTGGTGATGTAAGCGATCATATCTACCGTCAAGCCATTACCTCGGCAGGCACGGGTTGCATGGCAGCTTTGGACGCTGAGAAATTCTTGGACGCTCAAGAGTAGCGATTAAATTGAATATAAAGGCCTCAAACTGAGGCCTTTTTTTATTCACTCTTACAAAAGTAAATAAATAACGAAACGCTAATGCTGACGCTGACTAAGCTAGATAAACAACTAATATTTCCACCTGCAGACATAGCGCTTATTGAGCCCAATGGTTTGTTAGCATTTGGTGGTGATTTAAGTCCTGAGCGTCTACTTTTGGCCTATTCATCTGGAATATTTCCTTGGTTTAGTCAAGATGAACCTATTATGTGGTGGTCTCCCGATCCACGAGGAATATTGCCTTTAGAACATTTTAAATGCAGTAAAAGTCTCAAAAAGTTTGCTCGAAACTGTGACTATAAAATCACCATCAATAACGCATTTGAGCAAGTCATAGACATTTGTGCGAGCATCCCAAGAAACGATTCTGGCACCTGGATCACTGCTGACATGATCAATGCTTACAAAAATCTACACCAGCTTGGCCATGCCCACTCTGTTGAAGTATGGAATGAGAATATCTTAGTCGGTGGGCTATACGGTATAATAGTAGGCAAAGTGTTTTGCGGAGAGTCTATGTTTCATAAAGCCACTAATGCATCTAAGTTAGCCATGTTAGCTTTAGTTGAATTACTTAAATCCCAAAAAGCAGAATTTATTGACTGCCAAATGCAAAATCCCCATCTAGCGACCTTAGGCTGTATTGAAATTCCTAGAAGCAAATTTTTAACTCAGTTAGCCGAACAAAGCCAACAAACATTTGAGCATGGTGTTTGGCAACCACAGACACTTAACTTGAAGCAGTGGCTATAAGGTCATCGGCATGAAATTTGGCATTACCACACCTTTTACTTGTAGTTACTTACCTGAACAAGATGAACGCTTATTGGTGTTTATGAGCGAGACTCAACCCACTATTGCTGAATATGATTTTTTAATAGGTGCTGGCTTCAGGCGTAGCGGAACACAAGTGTATCGTCCACATTGTGAAGCCTGTAAGGCTTGTGAGTCTATTCGACTGCCTGTGCACATGTTCAGGGCGTCAAAGAGCCAAAAGCGCATCATGAGGCGCAACCAAGACCTCACAGTGCGCATTAGTAATAGTGACAAGCCAGAATATTATCCGCTGTATGAGTCCTACATCAATCAGCGTCATGACGACGGCAGTATGTACCCAGCAACCCTTGAACAATATCAAGGTTTTATTCTAAGTCCGTGGAACAATGCGTTATTTATTGAGCTTTACGCAAATGACGAACTTATTGCTGTAGCAGTAACCGACAACTTGGTATCTTCCCTGTCAGCTTTATACACATTTTTTAAGCCCGAAGAACAACAACGCTCGTTAGGAAGCTTTGCAATCTTGCAACAAATCGAGCTTGCTAAGTCCCTTAATAAACCTTTCTTATATTTGGGATATCAAATAGATACCTGTCAAAAAATGAGCTATAAACAGAATTTTCTACCTCATGAGCGCTTTTTTAACGATAAATGGCAACTAATTACAAAAAAAGCAGGGTAAAGCTTTACACTCGCCCCCTAATTGGGCAAAATCTGCGCGGCATTTTTAGACACTTATTTTATTGATTAGAGGTAACAGAGTTAGATGGCGAAAGAAGATTGTATTGAAATGGAAGGCACTGTGTTGGATACCCTTCCAAATACTATGTTTCGTGTTGAATTGGAAAATGGTCATGTTGTAACTGCCCATATTTCAGGCAAGATGCGTAAAAACTATATTCGTATTTTAACTGGCGACAAAGTAACTGTAGAACTTACGCCCTATGACCTTTCTAAAGGTCGTATCATCTACCGCGCAAGATAATAAATTATCATTTTATTTTTAGGTTAATGAAGTAGATTTCTTAACCTGATTTTAAATTTATAAGATATAAAAAA
>NZ_BAEO01000014.1 GCF_000314995.1 Paraglaciecola arctica BSs20135
GAATTAGTTAGCGCAGCTAAAGGTCATCCAAAAATGCATCGATATCATCTTCTAGTGCTTCTTCCTCTTCGGATTTTTCTACCTTTCCATCTTTCACTTTAAATTCTAAGTTTTGGAAATAGGCACTTTTTACAAAAGCATAGGGATCGGCTGAAGAATTGAGTTGTTGTTCTTGTTGTATTACCGAGGCTCGGCTTTCTAATGCTTTAATACCTATACGCAAGAAGCTAAAGTAAAAATTGAGACCATCTATAGGTAAGTAGTATGAATCCACATAATCGCCTACTGAACTGCGTATATCGCTAGGTCCTAGCGCAGGTATCATCAAATAGGGTCCTGTATTTACCCCCCACTTGCCCAAGACTTCTCCAAATTCCTCTTCCTTAGGCTCTAAACCAATTTCACTGGCGACATCTATTAAACCAAGTATACCCACAGTGGAATTCAACAAAAAACGGCCCAGACTAATAAAGGTGCCATCCAGCTTGCCTTGCAGCAGATTATTCAGACTGTTTGAAGGCTCTTCAAGATTTTCTGCCATGTTCAGTAAACCTGTGCGCGCTATTTGTGGCATATAATCCACATAAGCCACTGCAGTAGGCCTTAAGATATATTCATCTAAAACCTCATAATTGAAGTCCCACATAGTGCGGTTTAATGATTCTAATGGATCTTTAGGATCTTGGTACTGCTGCGCTTGGTCACTAGTAGTTTGCTGGGAAGCACACCCTCCGAGCAGCAACAAACCAGTTGCCATTATTAGAACAGCTATTTTATTCATTATAATTCTCTATCTATCGTTATTGTGACTTGCGTCATCTGATCTGCGCTCAGGACTGTTATCAATTCACCTTGCAAGTCACCTGCTGCCTGAGTCCCATTTCCATCTATAGAAACCCTAGCGACCAACTTAGCTTGTTGTAATTGCGACAAGGTATAATTTGGCGTCATGGCATTGTCATCAGACAACTCAACTACAATTGGGAATTCACCTAGAGGCATTTTCACCACAGCAGCTGGCATTTTCATTTTTCCGGTACTTTCTTGAGCAAATACGAATAAAAAGCCGTTTTCAGGCAATTTTGACTGCAGCTCAGCATTGATATTAATAGTTACCGATACTCGTGTTGAACCTAGGCTGTCCTCTGAAGGCTTAGTCTGGTTCTGAGCCACTTGCTGGCTAGTTTGGTCAAGTTCTGCCTGCAATTGCAAAATTCGTTGATTAACCGCCATATAATTCGGGTCAGTTTCAGGTATAAAAACCATTAATCTTTGCCAATTTTCCAGTGCTAATGCCTTATCACCTAACTCAGTGGCAGCAATAGCCAAAACGCCCATAGCATTAGTGTTGTCTGGTTCCAATTTGAGTATGTACAACAACACATTTTTAGCCTGCAATACTTGCTGCTCTTGCCCTGTCATCAATAACGCTTGAGCGTAGCTTGATAAAGTTCCAACGTTATTGGGATCATATTTCAAAGATTTTTCAAACGCTTCAATAGCGCTGTCAATCCTATTAATGGCACCTGATACTCTGCCTAACAACATCCAACCAGTGGCGTCTTCAGGGGTGTCGACCAATTTTGTGCGCAATCCTAAGGCAAAGGTTTGTAAATCTTCTAAATTAAGGCTTTCATCGCCTTTAATCATTCTCTGCCCAAGCTCACTAGTTTGTTGTTGCGCAATCTGCCATTGCTCAATAGATTGAATTTGATTCGCATAATAATACACAGCTATGCCTATCGACACACTCACCAAAGCGCCAATGATAATAGCCAGTCGTGCACTAGAACCATTGTCTTGACTGGTATTAATTTCATCTAACAGAGCTAGTTTTAATTCATTTTCTGACTGTAGTCTGTCTGTGTCGCTCAACAAACCTTGTTGCTGCTCAGTCTGTAATTCATTTAGTCGTTGTTTAATTAATTTCTTATTGGTTAACGCACTAACAGATCCATCAGCAGTTTTTCTAAAACATGGAAAAGCGATAAACAATAGGCCAATAACAACAAACAACACTGCACCTAGATAAAAAAGAGTCACTCGTCACGCTCCAAAATTTCTTGAGCCTTGGCTAACTGCTCACTGTCCATCTCAACCCCTTGACGTTTGCGAGTGATAACAATTCCCACCAAAGCGGCAAAAACAAATAACACAGGCAATAACCATAACCAAATTGTCATAGGATTTACTGGGGGTTGGTAATACACAAAGTCGCCATATCTTTGCTTCATATATTCAATCACTTGCTCTTTATCGTAATCTTTTTGTAGCAAGTCGTAGACCTTGCGTTTTAGATCCACCGCTATCATGGCATCAGAATCGGCAATATTTTGGTTCTGGCATTTGGGGCAGCGTAATTCTTTGGTTAACTCTAAAAATAATGCGTCTTTTTTAGGCTCATCAAAGTGAAACTTGTCTTCTGTTGCAAGTGCAAGGTTGATAACACTGCCTAGTATAAGAATCATTAAAGTAGTGACTAAGCGATTCATTGCGCCACCAACAAGTCGTATACAGGTGCAAATTTGTTCTTCCACACACGAGGATTGATATCACCAATGTGGTGCAAGCGTATCTTGCCTTGTTGATCAATAAGATAAGTTTCTGGTGCGCCGGTTACGCCAAGATCCATGGACAGATCCCGTTTGACATCAAATATATTGAAGGCATAAGGATTGCCCAATTGACTGAGCTTATCTGTGACTTCCTGCTGCACGCGTGCGACAGTTTTAATTCCAAAATCCGGGTCCATATCTTGGTCAAAGTACAAACCCACAATGTGTTTACCTTCACCTTGTAACTGCTTGAGGTAAGGCAACTCAATGGCGCATGTGATGCACCATACTCCCCAAACATTAAGAAGTGTCACTTTGCCAAGAAATACATCTTCGTTATAAGTCTGCTCAATATTCATTAAATCAGGCAAAACAAACTCAGGCATAGGTTGTTCAAGTAGGCTAGATTGATGCTCTCTTGGATTGGAAAACAACCCTTGATACAAAAATATAATTAACCCCAAAAACAGTCCCAATGGGATCAAATATAATGCGATTTTTTTCAAGACAGTTGCTCCGCTAAGGTCGGATTGGATGTTTTATTCGCTTTGGATTTATGCACAATTTTAGTCATACGATAACGTTTATCACTAATAGACAAAACTCCGCCAAAGGCCATAATAAATGCGCCTAACCATATCCAGTTAATAAAAGGTTTTACATAAATACGTAATGACCAATCGCCATTTTTAAGCTGCTCACCTAAAGCCACAAATAAATCTCGTGTGAAACCAGAATCTATACCCGCTTCGGTCATGACATTTCGTTGCACCGGATAAAAACGTTTTTCAGCGGCAACTGATGCCACTTTATTACCCTGTTGATATACATCAACATGGCCTACATCAGCAGTAAAATTAGGGCCGGAATATTCTGATACGTTTTTGAAAACAAACTCATAACCTTGCAATGTTACGCTGTCTCCGGGCGCCATTCTGACATTGCGCTCTACGTTATAGGCACTAACTAATGCAATACCGATAAGCGTAACGGCAAAACCTAGATGCCCAGATACCATGCCCCAATGACTAGGCGTCAGTTTTTGTAAGCTCTGCAAAATGGAATATTTACCTGAGGTGATTTGTGGCTCAATACGCTGGCGAATTTCCATAATAGTAGTGACAACAATCCAAAAACTCATCACTAAGCCTAAGGTCGCCATATAACTGGATTGTTCAAAACTGGCATTAACTAATACTGCAGCCGATACACTTAAAGCAAAAGCTATCAACAATTGTTTGTAAAGGGCCTGTGGCGATTGGCTTTTCCAGCGCGACAGTGGGCCTATTCCCATAATCAATACAAATGGCACAATGAGATAAGTAAACATTTGATTGAAGAATGGCGCGCCGATAGAAATAGACCCCATGCCTATTTCCTTGTGAACCAAAGGTAATAAAGTGCCTAACAACACCACCAAAGTGGCGGCGCTTAAGAACACATTATTACCAATCAATAATACTTCTCTTGAAAACAGTTGGTATCTGCCATTACCTTTTAACTGTGGAGCCCTGTAGGCGTACAAAGCCAATGAACCGCCGATAATCACCACTAACAAGCCAAGAATAAATAGTCCACGACTAGGATCGCTAGCAAATGAATGCACTGAAACCAATACCCCTGAGCGCACTAAAAAGGTACCCAAGAGGCTTAATGAAAACGCAGATATCGCCAGCAACACTGTCCAAGACTTAAACACTTTACGTTTTTCAGTCACAGCCAAACTGTGGATCAAAGCAGTACCTATCAACCAAGGCATAAAAGAAGCATTTTCAACAGGATCCCAAAACCACCAACCGCCCCAACCAAGTTCGTAGTAGGCCCACCAACTACCCAGGGCCACCCCTACAGTGAGAAACGACCATGCAGCTAATGTCCAAGGCCTAGACCATCGAGCCCAAGTTGAATCCAACTGGCCAGAAATCAACGCAGCAATCGCAAAAGCAAAAGCAACAGAAAAACCTACATATCCCATGTACAACATTGGAGGATGAATAATCATGCCAATATCTTGCAATAATGGATTTAAGTCTTTGCCATCTATAGGGAAAAAGGGCAATAAACGATCAAATGGGTTAGAGGTAAGTAACATAAACAAGTAAAAGCCAATCGCTACCATACCTAAGATGGATAACACTCTGGCGACCATTTTGATGGGAATAGCCTTACTAAAAAGTGCCACCGCCACTGTCCAGGTAGAGAAGATCAACACCCACAATAAAAACGAGCCTTCATGCCCGCCCCACACGGCGGTAATTTTGTAATAAATGGGCAAGGTACTGTTCGAAGTATTAGCTACATAAGCCAAACTAAAATCATCGGTAATAAAACCATGGGTCAGGCAAGCATAAGCAAATACAGTAAACACAAACATACCAATGGCTAAAGGTTTTGCCATGGCCATCATGCGAGAATGATTCACGTAGGCGCCCCACATAGGGTAAATAGACAACAATATGCCCATCATCAAAGCCATTACTAACGCAAAATTTCCTAATTCAGCTACCATGATTATTCACCTGCCTGTGCTTTACCATAACTAGCCTGGTCTGGTTTAATGTGTTTAATGCCTTTCATTTTTTCTGCCAACTCGGGTGGCATATATTCTTCATCATGTTTAGCTAACACTTCATGAGCATCAATATGGTTATTTTTAGTCAGCACTCCTGTTGCAACAATGCCCTGCCCTTCTCGAAACAAGTCGGGTAAAATCCCTTGATAACTCACAGTCACGACAGGGCCGGTATCCACTAAATCAAAACTGACCTTCAAGGTTTGTTGATCTCGCTTAACAGTACCGGGCACAACCATGCCACCGATACGCAAACGCTGACCAACCTGAGGAATTTGTCCATCTTTACCCTCAATAATTTCGGAAGGTGTATAAAACAGGTCGATATTTTGGCTAAGTGCATACAACATCAAACCAATAGCGCCACCTAATACCAGTATGATTGAAGATACCACCAGCAATCGTTTTTGACGTCTTGGGTTCATATTGTTTCTCCGTTAGTTCTTTGTTCCGCTGTAGCACTTTTCTGAGCTGTAGCACTTTTCTCAGCTGTAGCACTTTGCTCAGCCGCAGCTTTAATGCGCGCTTGCCTTTTTTGTTCAGTCAAGACTTGTTTCAACATGGCTCGTTTTGAAAAAAATGAGTCTAGCCATAAAACCAATAGACTTATGGCTGCACAACCAAATGACAACCAAACGTATAAACCGTAACCGGCCATATCTAAGAAACTACTGAAGTCTTCAAAATGCATTATTTGCCCTCACTAGAGGCTGCGCTTTTATTTGCCAAAGCCACTACCCAAGGGCGTTTAAGCTCTCGTTGCAGGATCTCGTTTTGCATACGTAATAAAAAAATAGCCCCACTAACCAATGCCCAGCCAAGAATAGACAGTAGAAGTGGCCATAACATTTCTGGCGGCATTGAAGGTTTATCGAATTTCATGATGCTGGCGCCTTGATGCAAGGTGTTCCACCATTGTACTGAGTAATGAATAATCGGCAGATTGATCACCCCAACTATCGCCATAACCCCAGCAGCTTTACCCGCTTGTTGTTTATCTTCAAAAGCTTTGTATAACGAAATCACCCCAAGAAATAAAAACAATAATATCAATTGCGACGTTAACCTAGCATCCCACTCCCACCATGTGCCCCACATAGGTTTTCCCCAAGCGGCGCCAGTGATAAGCGAAACAAAAGTAACAGTTGCACCTACAGGTGCTAAGGCCATCATCGCCATAAAAGACGTTTTAACCTGCCAGACTAAACCAACAAAAGCGGCAATGGCCATTGCGCTGTATAAACTTTTTGATAGAACGGCACTAGGTACATGCACATAAATAATTCGGTAGGCTTCACTTTGTTGATAATCCATAGGGGCAAAAGCCAAGCCCCAAACGGTTGCGACTAAAATGACAGCCAACCCCAGCAGACTAAACCAAGGCAACAATTTTTGGCATAGATGATAGGTACGTTCAGTTTTAGCGTAAGGATGTAACCACTTCCACATCAGGTTTGACTCACTCTAAGTGCATAAGCGATGGCAAAAGGGGCCAAGGCTAAGGAGAAAAGGAACATAGCGCCAATGATCGCCAGTTGTGCAGTATATTGTAATTGCATAGAAGCAGATTCTACGGCCGAGGTAGCAAAAATTAACAGCGGAATAAACACCGGAAGTAGCAATAACGCTAACAACACGCCGCCGCGATTTAATCCAACAGTCAAACCTACCGCTATAGCACCAATCAGGCTCAATAAAGGAGTGCCTAATAACAAGGTTTTTAATAATGCCCAATACATTGGTTCACTCAAGTGTAAAAACAGCGCCAACAAGGGCGATAATATGATCAAAGGCAGAATACTAGTTAACCAATGGACCAGCACTTTTACTAAAGCAGCAGCAGGTAATGAAGTACTCGACAACATCAATTGTTCCAATGAACCATCTTGAAAATCATCTCGAAATAATCGCTCTAAACCTAACAGCGAAGATAATATAGCAGCCACCCAAATAACCCCTGGGCCAATGAGTTGCAAGGTTTTTGGTTCAGGTCCCACAGCCAATGGAAACAGGCTTATCACCAAAATAAAAAATAACATCGGCTGCATCAACTCAGCTCTTTGTCTATATGCCAAGGCTAAGTCACGCTTTAAAATAGCCATCAATGCCGCCACTAAATCCGGTACTCCAAGGTCAGTTCATCCGTTGGATAATCAATACGTAAAGCTTGGTGAGAAGTCATCACTACTGCACCACCACCACTGAGAAATTGAGTAATTTGATTGCTTAACAAATCAATACCTTGAGTATCAAGCGCGGTAAAAGGTTCGTCCAAGATCCATAATTTTGCATCTCGTTTAAACCAAAATCTTGCCAATGCCACCCTACGCTGTTGTCCAGCAGATAAATTTGCTACTGGAATATCTTCTAATCCTACTAAATTTAGCTGAGCTAAAGTGTCATAAATTGTATCAACTGAAATACTAACCAGATGTTGTTTGCACCAAAACTGCAAATTTTCCACCGCACTGAGTGTCTGGTTAATTCCTAACTTGTGACCAAAATACACCAAATTTTGATGATAATTTTCGCGACAATCTTGGATGTTTTGTTGTGAGAAATAGACTTCACCAGAATCAGCCGCCACTAAACCCGCCAGCACTCTAAGCATACTGGTTTTACCGGCGCCATTTTGCCCTTTGACGTACAGTAAACCGCCTTGCTTTACGGCAAAGTTTAGGTTTTCAAACAATAATCGATCTCTTTTGACTACAGACAAATTAGTTACAGAAAGTACCGCCAAACGGATCCTCGTTTTTTCTATTAGAGTGCGTTTAAATTAGAGTGCGTATAATGCGTATAAAAAATAGTGCTTATAAATTTAACTTATAAATAGCACGGCAAAGAGCGCAGCAAATTAACTTTCAATAATATCATAGGGTTTGGCTCTGACCTACTAGCAAAAACAAATTGAAATACCAATTTGTCCTAATAATTGGTAACAAAATAATTAGCATGCTAAATCCAATAAAGTGTGACTAATAAACAAGTGGATTAGCCAATATAGGTGAGTTGCGGGTAAACTATAATTTAACTCATGCTTAATAATATCAGCCGATAACCTTTATATGCCTGACATTTCCCAATCTTCCCAAGCAACCATATCTCAGGCTATTACCCAACTGAGTCAATTGGCCCCTACGTCAGAGGTAGCTCGACAAGGTGTTGATGTATTAGTGAAACATTTAGCCGGTAACGTTTTAAGTTTAAATAAAAACACTGTTTTACTGAATAAAGTTGTTTTAATAAACAATCCAGAGATCACAGGAAAACTAACAGAAGGTCAAACTCACCAAGTTAAATTATCTTTAGAAAATAGTCCTGCACTTGAGTTTTTTTTCAACATCAAGTGCCAAATTAACGAATGTTATTCCACTCACTGAACAACAATTGCAAAGTTTACTGAGGTTACCAGCAAAACAATTAATTCCCAGTAACCTACTCGTTAAATCAGATACAACCAATACACTCCCCGTTCTTAATGCAACAGTTTTAGCTGCATTGACCAAAGGACTACCCAATACCCAAATACCTTCGGAGTTAATCAAACCACAAACTGCAACAAGTCCTATACAGACACAGCAGAATACTCTTAGAGTAAGTCTGACGGATCAAAAGCCAGCTATCGAACTTGCATTACCGGTCAAACAATTAAATCAATTTACAGTAGGTGAAAAAGTCAGCCTGAGTCTTGCTCCTAAAGGCAATAATTGGCAACTTACTATTGTGCAAAATAAAATGGACCTATCTAATCAGCCAAAAAGCATCAGCGAAGATAAGGTGCAGTTAAGAAACCAACTAAGCACTTCTGCTTTGCCTACTCAGCTAGCGCCAAATAAAATTGCGAGTCAGCTTTTAGCGCAAACCAATGTAACTGCAACTCAAACAAACTCCAATTCAGAAATGAGAGTTGTTAAAGATCAACAAAGTTTACTCACCCCAATACTTGCCACGCCTATAATAAAAGCCAGCTTAGGAGAACTAAAGCTAGATAAATCAGCTAGTTTTGAACTACCCATCAAGCCAGTTTTACAGCAATTGAGTAAAATCAATAATGAACAGAATCAAGCTCTGATACAAAAACTGCAAGCCTTACCTATAGATAAAATATCTCTGCAAATAAAACCCAGTGGTGAAATTGGTTTATTAGTACAAAACACTAAACCTGTAGCCACTATTGTTATTACCAAAGAGATTGCTCAGGCATTAGCACCACTCAAACTGCCAAATCAATTAGCAGTCATGAAAGAATTAAATTTATCTATTGAGAACAGCAAACTAATTCAAACACCGGTGCAAACAACTCGCTCAGAAGTAAGCCCAAAGACCCAAAGGTTAGGCACTGAGAACTTGCAGCAAATAACCGCTGACAATAAAACTAGGCCTATTGTGCCTCCAGTGGATGGCACTAAATCCCCAGAAACTAGATTAAGCATGCAAGAGGCCGCCTCTAATTTGCAGGCTCAAATACAAGAAAGACCTTTGGCACAAAGTGTGATTAGCCAGAGTCTACTTGCCAACAAACCAGAACAAATCAACTTAGTACAAAGTTTATTACGCATAGTCCAAGCAAAAGCAGAAGCACCAGCTATCACCCTGCAATCAATAGAAAAAGCTTTAGTTGATGGGGAGTTTTTTAAGGGAGTAACCGAACAACCAAGCAAACAATTAGTAGAACAAGTATTACAACAAATTAAACAAGCTTTGCCCCAAGGTAAAGAACAAGACGTAAATCAAATAAGACAATTGCTCACCACCCCAGCACTGAATTTATCGGCTTTACAAATGATTAATCCAACATCAAGCCAAGGGTTTATGAGTGGTTTGATTACCCTATTACAAATGTCTCTGAGTGCAAGGCTGACACGTATACAAACAAGTCGTACTGAACATATTACTGAAACATTAAATAATGTATTAAGTGGCACCAGCAAAGCCAAACCAAGTGTGAGCTCAAAAGCCATGGGCGAGATGTCACAATTGGAACAAAGACACCAATTGATGAAGGAAATTGGTCGTTTGTTATCTGGTCACCAAACAAGCAAACTAAGTAATGCAGAACAAATGATCCAGGGCCAAGAAAGCTTCTATTACAATTTACCAACAGCCTTTGGCGGTACCATCAAAGATATTGAACTGCTGATTAAACGAGAAGATAACGATAAAGAAGACCAAGCTGCTGACGAGCAGAGTAATAAAACTTGGCAACTTACTATGAAATTAGCGGTTGGTGAATTAGGAGAGTTATTAACTAAGGCTAAACTGAGATCTGACACCTTAGAAATAAACTTTTACGCCTCCAATGAAGCAGTAAAAATTCAGGTAATGAACTACCTGCCATTATTACGTAGAAAATTTGATTCTCTTGGCATTGAAGTGAGCAAAAGCCATTGCCAGTTAGGGAAAATCCCAGATACTCTGCAACAACGTCCGTATCACATGTTCCAAGCTAAAGCTTAAGAGGTCTAGACATTTATGACAGACAAAACACCAAAAAAGCCCAAGCAAAAAAGCGCAGTAGGCCTTAAGTATAATCAGAGTAATCAAAATATCCCGCCTACTGACGGCGCATCATCCGGTGGCGCACCAACCATAATCGCCAAAGGATTTGGCGATTTGGCAGAAGAAATTATTGCACTGGCAAGACAAAACGGAGTGTTGGTGCATGAAGACCCTTACCTGAGTGACTTTCTAGCCACTTTAGACTTAGGTCAAGAAATCCCCGACCAGCTATACCATGTAATAGCAGAGCTCATATCGTTCTCATACGTATTACAAGGTAAGTTCCCCGATAGCTGGGCCAAAACACATAACAAAATATCCAAGAAGGTATAACTTTATATATGCTATTAACTTTAAGTAGTACCAAATTAGTGGTATAAAAATTAATTGCTTGAAATTAGATTAAAATTTACTTGAATTTTAGTTAAATTAAGCTTGCTCCGCCAAATACACCTAGGGAATGAATATTTGCCATCTGATTTTAGCGTTCGTGCACTCGTCATATTATTATTATTTTCAATAAGTGTTCTGATATTTCACAGATACGATGGCTTACAAATAACCTTACCCTTGTTATCAAAAAACGAAAATTTTGGTTTTGGTTCGTTATCTAATAATAACGTTATCAGTAATGTTGTAGAGCAAGATGGCGTTCCTTCAGTTACTTGTCAGTTAATGGAGCCATCGGGATATAATTATTGTGGCCTATCGATTGAGCTAGGTGAAAATCCGAAAATAGGCAGGGATCTGTCTGTATTTAACGCGATCGAATTAAATATAGATATACAAGCGCCCACCGAAAACACAAGGGTCCGCTTCTCATTTAGAAACTTTAATGCATCTTATTCAGACCCTGACGACTTTGTTTCATTAAAATTTAATAGTATTAAATATGCCCCAAACTCACTTAATGGCAGCATCAAAGTACCACTCAATGCCTTTCAAGTTGAGTCTTGGTGGTTGGAAGAATATACAATTGGGTTCGATGATGCGCAGCTAGATCTCTCGAATATCCCCTTTGTAGAAATAGTCACTGACGATATGAAAGCTGTCGGCACTTATGTCATTACTGTGCGCAATGCGACACTTTCAGGCGAGTTAATCTCAGAGCAGGATTTGCTTAAAATCATTTTGTTGGTTTGGTTAATTGTCATCATTTTACTCATCACCTTACAACACAATAAACTAAAAACAGTATCAACCACAGATCCACTTACTGGCCTTATTAATAGAAGAGGATTAGAAGAATGGGTAAGTAATAATCTGCCAAGTTTTTCAATTGGCGCTCCCCTTACGATGTTCTATTTTGATCTCGATGACTTTAAAAAAATCAATGATTCCTTTGGTCACCTTGTTGGTGATGAATTGTTGTGTCGTTTCAGTGAAAAGATATCTTCCACCATAGGATCCTTGCCATTATCTGCCCATAAATATGTCTTTTCACGCTTATCTGGTGATGAATTTTCACTGGTATTAAAAGGATTAAATGCACAACAGATAGAAAGTCTAGCGAAAGAAATCTTTCATGCATTAAAAAAGCGAATTTCACTTAGCAGCAGCACAGTAAATATCAGTTTAAGTTTAGGCATTGCCTCTAGTGATCAGAGCGCCTCTACTTTTAGTAGTTTAATGTCTCGAGCAGATTCGGCGATGTATTACGCCAAAAAGAGTGGTAAAAATCAGTTCAAAATATTCGATGAAAATGTATCCAAAGACATTCTTTTCCGTAAAAAAGTAGCAGAAAAGGTACGTACAGCTTTAAAGAAAAATGAATTTACCCTCAATTTCATGCCCATTTACCAAGCATCTGATTTAACCATTTATGGAGCGGAAGTGTTACTAAGAGCTGGATCAGAAAGTCTCAAAAATATAGGCCCAGATATATTTATTCCTATTGCGGAAGAATTTAACATCATTAAAGATATTGACTTATGGGTAATCGAAAACACTTTCAAATTAATTGACGCCAACCGAGTATATATTCAACAAAATCCGCTAATGTTTGGGATCAACATTTCATCTGTAGAGCTTCATAATAATTATTTCCCGAAAGAAATAAGTAAATTATTGCACAAATATAAAATTCCCCCTGAATGGATTGAAATGGAAATAACCGAAACCAGTTTAATTGAAGCCGATGAGCTCAGCATTACTGTTCTCAACGATATTCGTAATCTGGGTATTAGGCTTTCACTGGATGATTTTGGCACAGGTTACACCGCGTTTAACCAGCTTATGCGCTACCCAGTAGCCTGTCTAAAAATTGATAAATCATTTGTAGATGATTTGACTTCAACAAACGAGTCTAGAAAAACTATGATTAAAGCCATACTGTCTATTGCCAAAGCGTATCGTCTGGCAACTGTAGCTGAGGGTATTGAAAATATCGAGCAATACAAATATGTCTCCGAAAGAGGATGTGACATGGTGCAAGGGTATTTATTTTCTAAACCACTAGACTGGGTATCCTTGACCCTATTGCTTGCAGAACCTAAAGAAAAACGAATGGCATTAATTCAAACAAATTCGACTAGTCACGGCTCCATTAGGGATTAGGGCTATTTTAGCTTTTTCTTGTGTCTAGTTTAAATCAATAGGATTGTTTCAGTTTTACACCAATCAGCCGAAAACTAACATAAGAGGAAAATAGCAGGAAATTATACAGAGCTTAAAACAGAAGTTATGTTATAAATCTTCATTGCTTACAAAAGGGACATTGGACCTTTATTATTTTATTGCACATCTGGAGTCTCAATTTATGTTGGTCAGGAAAAGCAGATACGTTGAATTAGAACAAAAACTAGCTCATCTAGAAGCAGAAAAAAATCGCTATAAAACTGAGAACGAAGACCTCATTGAAGAGTTAAGTGCTGAGAAGGCAGCTGCGGCCGTTCGACAAGAAGAAAGTTTTGATCAGCAGATTTGGCCAAACTTACTTGATTGTATTGGTCAGGTAACAAGCATAAGAGAGTCTGTACTGTCTTCATATGAAATGATAAATCACGAGTCTGAATCTATCTATGAACTAAACGAAGTATTAAATTTAGGTCAAAAGTCGATAACAGCTATTGCTGGCGGTATGGAACAAATTACCAAAAAAATGCACAATATGTCGCAAAGCATGGCTAATCTGGAAGCCATCGCCGATAGCATTAATTCATTTGTAGAAACCATATCCAAAATATCCGACCAAACCAACTTGTTAGCACTTAATGCGGCAATTGAAGCTGCCAGAGCTGGCGATGCGGGTCGAGGCTTTTCTGTTGTAGCGGATGAAGTAAGAAGTTTGGCAAGTAATACTAGTAAGTCTGCCGAAGAAGTAGGCGGCCTTATTGCTAGAATTAAACAAGACACCGAATCAGGCGTTAAATTTGCTACTGAGCTGGAAGAGTCGAACGTTGAATTATCTAACACCATCGCTGGTTTAAACGATAGTTATAGTGGTATCAACGGTACAGTCAGCACAATGAAATCATCTATTGTAGGGGTAACGGATAGAAGTTTTATTCAGACTGTGAAGTTAGATCATATAGTTTGGAAAGGCGAAATATATGAGGTGGCACTAGGAAGATCTCAAAAATCTGCGGATTCATTCGTAGATCATAAACAATGTAGATTAGGACAATGGTATAACAGTGAACAATCACACAGTTACCAAAAAAGTTCGTCTTTTAAAGCACTCGATAGACCTCATGCAGAAGTGCATCAAAATGGCATAGCTGCATTAGCACAATTACAAAAAGGTGATATCAAACAAAGTTTATTGTCTTTCGAAAAAATGGAGCAAGCCAGCGAACAAGTTATTAATATTTTGGATGACTTATCAAGCCAACATAATTAGAACGAACATATTTCAAACGGAACAAAAAAAACCCGCTAAGTTAGCGGGTTTTTGGTTTTAATCTTTAAATTATTAAGCGTCTTCTTTTTTCTCAGTTTTGTCAGCCTCTACTGGCTTTGACAATAATAAATCTCTTAAACGCTTATCAATGTCTTGTGCCATCTCAGGGTGCTCTTTCAAATACACGATTGAATTAGCTTTACCTTGCCCAATACGCTCACCATTGTAGCTATACCAAGCACCGGCTTTCTCAACCATCTTATGAGTGACACCTAAATCAATGAGTTCACCGTGGCTGTTAATGCCTTCGCCATACATAATTTGGAATTCAGCTTGTTTGAAAGGAGGCGCAATTTTATTTTTGACTACTTTAACGCGGGTTTCATTACCCACTATTTCGTCACCGGCTTTAACCGCACCAATACGACGAATATCTAAACGTACCGAAGCATAAAACTTCAAAGCATTACCACCAGTAGTGGTTTCAGGAGAACCAAACATTACGCCAATTTTCATACGAATTTGGTTGATAAAAATCAACATTGTATTCGAATTTTTTAAGTTACCAGTTAGCTTACGCATAGCTTGGCTCATCATTCTGGCAGCAAGCCCCATGTGTGAATCACCGATGTCGCCTTCGATTTCAGCCTTAGGTGTAAGCGCAGCAACCGAATCCACTACTATTACATCAACTGCGCCAGAGCGGGTTAACATGTCGCAAATTTCTAGCGCTTGTTCACCAGTATCGGGTTGTGATACTAAAAGCTCGTTTACATCCACACCAAGTTTTTTGGCGTAGATAGGATCAAGCGCATGCTCTGCATCAATAAAGGCACAAACCTTACCGTTACGCTGTGCTTCGGCAATCACTTCGAGAGTTAAGGTGGTTTTACCACTGGATTCTGGGCCGTATATCTCAACGATACGTCCTAAAGGTAAACCTCCAGCACCAAGAGCAATATCTAAACCAAGAGAGCCAGTTGAAATAGTTTCAACGTCCATGGTTTTATTATCGCCCAATTTCATGATAGAGCCTTTACCAAATTGCTTTTCGATTTGGCCTAAGGCGGCGCTCAACGCTCTAGTTTTGTTGTCATCCATCAGAATGTCCTTTGTGATTGTCGTGTATCGAAGTGGTTTGCTTCAATACTTATTCATATACCGTAGTTGGGCTCGAAGTATACTGTATGGTTATACAGTTACAAGCGAAATGTAAAAATTCTTTTTTGCTCTCAAAGTATTGTTTATTTTAGCAACAATTTGAGGGTAT
The DNA here is from genome assembly GCF_000314995.1 of Paraglaciecola arctica BSs20135. Lineage (GTDB taxonomy): Bacteria > Pseudomonadota > Gammaproteobacteria > Enterobacterales > Alteromonadaceae > Paraglaciecola > Paraglaciecola arctica. Next base: position 15,741 of record NZ_BAEO01000014.1, read on the forward strand.
TTGATAAAGCAAACTCAATCGCTTTTATTCGAACGGCTTGCCTGTCGCCATTTATTAGCAGTTTTTGGCTTATGTTCTGTCCGTTAATAAAAAAACCAAACCAGACTGTACCTACAGGTTTATCGGGCGTTCCACCATCGGGGCCAGCAATACCGCTGATGGCAATGGCAACTTCAGCATTGGCCTGCTTTGCAGCACCAGCAGCCATTTCTTCCACTGTTTGCGCCGACACAGCTCCGAACTGAGTTAACGTACCTTCACTGACTCCCAACAGTTCATGTTTAGCCTCGTTTGAGTAAGTGATAAAACCTTTTTTAAACCAAGCTGAGCTTCCAGAAATACTTGTGATCGCGTATCCTACTCCGCCTCCGGTGCATGATTCTGCACAGGAGATTTGCCAACCTTTAGCAGAAAGCTGATTTCCTAAAAGTTGAGCTAATTGGGTAATGTCTTCAGTCATGTTGGCAACCTTATATGTGATATCTAATAATCAATATGTCACGCTAACCATCAGATAAAAAGAATAAAAGTAATCGCTATTATGCCATCGAGTAATTTTTCAGAGCAAACCTTAACAAATAGTCCAGCGCTGCAAACTCATACCCCAATGATGCAGCAATATCTAAAGATAAAGGCTGAACATCCCGACATTTTACTATTTTATCGTATGGGCGATTTTTATGAATTGTTTTTTGATGATGCCAAAAAGGCCTCTGAATTACTGGATATATCACTAACAGCTAGAGGTAAATCAGGCGGCAATGCCATTCCTATGGCGGGTGTTCCCTACCATGCGGTAGAAAACTATCTAGCCCGTTTAGTCAAAATGGGACAATCAGTTGCAATAGTCGAACAGGTTGGCGATCCGGCCACAAGCAAAGGTCCGGTAGAAAGAAGAGTACAACGTATTGTCACTCCAGGCACTGTTTCAGACGAAGCCTTATTGGAAGATAAACAAGACAACATATTAGCCGCTGTGGTCAGCGTCAAACAACAGAACAATCTATATTTCGGCTATGCCACGCTAGATGTCACTACAGGTCGTTTTACCCTTTGTGAACCCAAAGATATCGAAGCATTAGCCGCTGAAATTCAGCGCACTAATCCCGTAGAACTATTGTATCCAGAAGACTTTGCGTTTCAACATATTATTGAACAACGCAAAGGTTTGAGACGTCGCCCACAATGGGAGTTTGATTTTGATACCGCTACTAAACAATTAAACCAACAGTTTGGTACCAAAGAACTCACTGGTTTTGGGGTAACAGCCAACAAAACAGGTTTATGTGCGGCAGGTTGCGTAATGCAATATGTTAAAGACACACAAAGAAGCGCCCTGCCCCATATTCGTAATATTGTGCTCGAAACAGAGTCAGATACCGTATTGATGGATGCTGCCACTAGGCGCAATTTAGAATTAACCCAAAATTTAGCGGGCGGCAAAGAACACACCCTTGCCAGTGTGTTAGACAACGCTTCAACACCTATGGGTAGTCGCTTGTTACAACGTTGGTTACATCGCCCTTTAACTAATATAAAAATACTCAAACAACGCCAGCTAAATATTAAATCACTGCTCAACAGTGATTATCCACAGTTACAAGCTAGCCTCAAACAAGTGGGCGACATGCAACGCGTATTAGCCCGTTTAGCGCTGCGTTCAGCAAGACCTAGGGATTTCACCCGTCTCAGACAAGCTTTTAAGTTACTCCCTGATATTCAAGGTTTTGTCACAGACCAATCAGCAGAGTCTGCTAACGCTGGATTGATGCAGTTGGCAAACGATATCAATCAGTTTCCTAGTTTTGCAGACTTGCTCACTAATGCCATAGAAGAAGCCCCTCCGGTATTAATTCGTGACGGCGGCGTGATCAAAACAGGTTACAACGCCGAACTAGACGAACTTCGTGCCTTATCTAAAGGGGCGACCGATTATTTAGATGAATTAGAGCAGCGCGAAAAAGAGCGTACCGGCATTTCTACCTTGAAGGTCGGATACAATCGCGTACATGGATATTTTATCGAAGTCAGCCGCAGTTATGCCGACAAGGTACCCGCAGATTATGTACGCCGGCAAACCCTAAAAAATAATGAACGTTATATTATTCAAGAATTAAAAGAACACGAAGACAAAGTGCTCACCAGTCAAAGTAAATCTTTGGCCTTAGAAAAACGCCTTTACGACGAACTGTTCGATATTTTATTGCCTGAGTTGGCAAGTTTGATGCAAAGCGCAGATGCCGTAGCCGAACTCGACGTGCTCACAAATTTAGCCGAACGAGCTGAAACCCTAAACTATCATTGCCCTGAACTCAGTGAAAAAAACGGTATTCACTTCGAACAAGGTCGCCACCCGGTAGTCGAACATGTGATGAAAACGCCTTTTATTGCTAATCCTATTGCAGTCACCCCACATAGACGTATGTTAGTGATCACCGGCCCCAATATGGGCGGTAAATCCACATACATGCGCCAAACAGCCCTCATAGTATTGATGGCATATATAGGTAGTTTTATACCTGCCGAAAATGCCCAAATTGGTCCTATTGACCGAATTTTCACCCGTATTGGCGCATCGGATGATCTAGCCTCAGGTCGCTCAACTTTTATGGTAGAAATGACCGAAACCGCTAACATCCTCAATAACGCCACCGCCAATAGTTTAGTATTAATGGACGAAATAGGCCGTGGTACCAGCACCTACGATGGATTATCATTGGCTTGGGCATGTGCTGAATACCTAGCAATCACATTACAATCTTATACCTTATTTGCCACTCACTACTTTGAACTCACTCAGCTCGCCGATGAGTTGCCTGAACTGGCTAATGTGCATCTTGATGCCGTAGAACACCAAGAAACCATTCGTTTTATGCATGCAGTGCAAGAAGGTGCGGCCAACAAAAGTTACGGCTTACAAGTGGCGCAACTAGCCGGTGTTCCCAGAAGCGTGATCCAGCAAGCCAAACGTAAATTAGCGGAGCTAGAAAGTCAGACGGTGTCGGGCAGTCCGTCACCCGTTAGGCACGAGCAGCAACTCAATCTACTTAATTCTGTAGATGACTTACGCCTCAGTTTAAAACAAATTAACCCAGACGATTTAACCCCTAAACAGGCGTTAGAATATTTATATCAACTTAAAACCTTGGCTGCTGAAGACTAAACTCAGCCATACCATTTAATAAGGAATAGCTATGGAATTACCTGCAATTGTTACGCTTATAGCGTTATTAGAATATTTATTTTTTGCTTTCAAAGTAGGCTTTAGCCGCGAGAAATATAACGTGATTGCTCCAGCTGTGTCTGGCAACCCCATTTGGGAAAGACTTTATCGGGTTCAACAAAATACCCTAGAGCAATTAATTGTGTTTTTACCTGCTTTATGGATTTTTGCCTATTTTGTCAGCCCATTAATAGCTTCCATAATTGGCATCTTTTTTCTGGTAGGCCGAGTTATTTACTACATAAGTTATGTCAAAGATCCTCGCAGCAGAGCCATGGGTTTTGTCATGGGATTTTTAGCAAACCTAGTCCTAATACTGGGTGGTTTAGGCGGAGCGATTTATAGTCTAATAGGATAAGAATATGTTATTCAATTAAATGGAATACATTCTGACTTTTATTTCAGATTAATCTTTGTCTGAGATGGCAATCTTGGGTATACTATTGCGCCGTCTGGTAGTGGTTTTTTTCTTGGCTTTATAGCGAGAAATTCAAACCTAACTGTACAAAAATAATTCAACTCAACGCCTATATTAGGGTTCTCATGACACATTATATTTTCGTCACAGGTGGTGTAGTTTCATCACTTGGAAAAGGTATTGCTGCCGCTTCGCTTGCAGCAATTCTAGAAGCTAGGGGCTTAAACGTCACTATGCTTAAGCTTGACCCTTATATCAACGTTGATCCAGGCACTATGAGCCCAATTCAGCACGGTGAAGTATTTGTCACCGATGATGGTGCCGAAACGGATTTAGACTTAGGTCACTACGAACGTTTTATTCGTACCCGTATGACCAAACGCAATAACTTCACTACTGGCCGAGTGTACGAAGAAGTACTCAAACGGGAACGTCGTGGTGATTATTTAGGTGCCACCATTCAGGTGATCCCCCATATCACTAACGAAATTAAACGCCGAATTATTGAAGGTTCAGAAGGTGTAGATGTCGCCATAGTAGAAATTGGCGGCACTGTAGGTGATATTGAATCACAACCTTTTATTGAAGCAATACGTCAATTAGGCGTTGAAGTAGGCCGTAACCGTGCGATGTTTATGCATCTTACCTTAGTGCCCTATCTTGCAGTGTCGGCTGAAGTTAAAACTAAACCCACACAGCATTCAGTAAAAGAATTACGCTCGGTTGGGGTACAACCCGATATTCTTGTATGTCGCTCAGAAGTACCTTTGCCCTCTAATGAAAGACAAAAAATAGCCTTGTTTACCAATGTTATAGACAAAGCCGTTATTTCTCTTAGAGACGCTGACAGCATTTACAAAATCCCAGCCATGCTTAAGGCCCAAGGCTTAGATGAATTAGTAGTTGAACGTTTTGGTTTGGAATGCCCAGAAGCCGACCTAACTGAATGGGAACAAGTACTTTTCGCAGAATCGAATCCTATCGGTGAAGTCACTATTGGTATGGTGGGTAAATATGTTGAATTGCCAGATGCTTACAAATCCGTAAACGAAGCCCTAAAACATGCCGGTTTAAAAAATCGCTTGGCTGTGAATATCAGATACATCGACTCACAAGATGTCGAGAGCAAAGGCGAACATATCTTAGAAGGCCTTGACGCCATCTTAGTACCCGGAGGTTTTGGTGAGCGTGGTATTGAAGGTAAAATCACCACAGCCAAATTCGCTCGTGAAAATCAGGTACCTTATTTAGGCATTTGTTTAGGCATGCAAGTGGCATTAATTGAATATGCGCGCAATGTGGCTGGTATGGAAAATGCCAACAGTACTGAATTCGATCGTGATACACCTTTCCCAGTTGTAGGTCTAATCACCGAATGGTTAGATGCAGGTGGCACTACTGAGTCTCGTGACGAAAGTTCAGACTTAGGTGGCACTATGCGTTTAGGTAGCCAGCTATGTCACTTACTTCCTGGTAGCAAGGTACATGCTATGTACGGAGCCAGCGAAATATACGAACGTCATAGACACAGATACGAAGTGAATAATAACCTACGTGACAAAATCGAAGCTGCGGGATTAAAAGTCACAGGTCTATCTGCTGACAAACGCTTAGTAGAAGTGATCGAAATTGCCGAGCATCCTTGGTTTGTAGCCGGTCAATTTCACCCAGAATTTAACTCAACTCCTCGCGACGGACACCCTCTTTTTACAGGGTTTGTAAAAGCCGCAGGCGAATATTTTAAGAATCACAATTAATAAAGGGCAACAACAATGTCAAAGATCAGCAAAATTATCGCTCGTGAAATCATGGACTCTCGTGGTAACCCAACAGTAGAAGCAGATGTGTATTTAGAATCTGGTGCTATGGGTAGAGCTGCTGCGCCTTCAGGTGCATCAACAGGTTCACGTGAAGCGTTAGAATTACGTGATGGTGATAAAAGCCGTTATTTAGGTAAAGGGGTATTAAAAGCCGTTGCCGCCATCAATGACAACATCGCTCCTGCATTAATTGGCAAAGATCCTATAGCGCAAGCTGAAATCGATCAAATAATGATCGATTTAGATGGCACAGAAAACAAAGAAAAATTTGGTGCTAATGCAATTTTAGCGGTTTCTTTAGCCGTAGCTAAAGCAGCAGCAAATGCAAAAGGAGTTCAATTATTTGAGCACATTGCTGACTTAAACGGCACCCCAGGTATTTATTCTTTACCATTACCAATGATGAACATCATCAACGGTGGTGAGCATGCTGATAACAACGTTGATATCCAAGAGTTTATGATTCAACCTGTTGGCGCGAAAAGCTTTAAAGAAGCATTACGTATGGGTGCAGAAATATTTCACGCTCTTAAAAAAGTATTATCTGCAAAAGGCTTAAACACAGCTGTTGGAGATGAAGGTGGTTTCGCACCAGATTTAGCATCAAACGCTGATGCATTAGCGGTAATCAAAGAAGCTGTTGCGGCGGCAGGTTACGAGCTAGGTACAGACGTTACTTTAGCCATGGATTGTGCGGCCTCTGAGTTCTACAACAAAGAAACGGCTATCTACGACCTTAAAGGTGAAGGCAAACAATTTACAGCTAACGAATTCTCTGATTTCTTAGCCACACTTTGTGATCAATACCCAATTGTTTCAATTGAAGATGGTTTAGATGAGTCAGACTGGGACGGTTTTGCTTACCAAACTAAATTATTAGGCGACAGAGTTCAAATCGTTGGTGATGACTTATTCGTTACAAATACTAAGATTTTAGCGCGCGGAATCGAAAACGGTATAGGTAACTCTATCTTAATCAAGTTTAACCAAATCGGTACTTTAACTGAAACATTAGCCGCTATCAAAATGGCTAAAGATGCTGGTTTTACTGCTGTCATCTCTCATCGTTCAGGTGAAACTGAAGATGCCACTATCGCAGATTTAGCGGTGGGCACAGCTGCTGGTCAAATCAAGACGGGTTCTTTATGTCGTTCTGATCGTGTTTCTAAGTACAATCAATTATTACGTATTGAAGAATACTTAGGTGACAAAGCTATCTTTAATGGTTTATCTGAAGTTAAAGGTCAATAATTGCTCTTATGCTATTTGTAGTTAATAAAACTGCAAATTCAGTGGCATAGAGTATAAAATGGTCAGCTAACGCTGGCCATTTTAGTTTTAAGCACTTTTATTAGCACTATCCTATATGCACATTTCAAACTCACAACAGGTAGACATTTTTTCTGACGATCAACGTCAGCTGCATTATGCTGAATTATGTAATGCCCTGTATGAGCGTGAACTCGCTAGTTTATCCCAGCAAAAAATAACCAATATCAGCCTGCTACAACGAAAAATAGCAGGCCTTAGACACCATGTGAAACGCGCCGCTTACAGCTTATTAGAACAACAATCACCGCTACAAGTGGATATACACAACGCCAGTTGGCAAGCAAAACAAGCCGCTAAATGTATGGCTAATAACTACGATACACAAAAAACCCAACAATGGTTTTCTAGCAATATTCAAATTGGTTCCAGTATCGCCATTCACGTTAAACAACTTGGCAGTGAACATATAGAACTGGACTCAATTGACAGAATAGAACGAACCACTCAGCGCTTGCATACCAATAAGTTTGGCTGGTTCAAAATTGATGGTGAATTTGCCGAAGAAAATTATAGACAAAGCGATGTGCTGAGTTTAAGACTACTCAAACCCACAAAAGCGATTTTAACTGCAGCATGTTGTGGTCACAAATGGGTGCATAAGGGTAAAGGTCAACAACGGGCATTATCTATTAGGGAGTTACTTTTATCCCTAAGTATCAATTGGAAGACCTTTCGCTAAATCACCTGTAGGCGGGTACAAAACAAGAATTAAAATGAAGTGAATAAGGCTACAACAAAGCTCAAATATTTACACCTTTGTATACAATCACTTAGTAAATAGAAGTTAATTTTGGTCATTTGAAAATTATTTATCAAACTTTAATCTGCTTCAAAACCTAAAGCCTTCGACAATTTAACTATGCTCTGACTTCAAAAATCACCAAAAGTTCACAACATTGCCCGTAATACCGCTATTTAATTACATTTTGAGCAAAGTAATTACAAATTGATTAGAAATTGGAGTACTTCGCCCTCCCCTTCACTATATACTATGTAATTCGCCTGACGTGCGAACCAATATGCGTCAAACGAATTTGATTTAGGTGCTTGACGGCTATGCTGCTCTCATTATACAATTTTGTTTGACGTCATATAGTTATGAAATTAAATAGTTATATGTTACGTGAAATTTTGTTTGAAACAGAACTACTACGATGGATTGTTATAGGTTTTAACTATGAATAAGTGTTTCTACGGTAAATGTTATTTGTCAATAACAAATATATGATGATATATTGTTTGCCCGTAAAACATGATAATGTTGCAAACCGAAAAACAGGATTGAAATGTACTCATATGGTCAACATAGAAAGTACTTAAATAATATTTAAATAAATAGGAACACTATAATAATGGTTAATACAACTCAATTTTATAAAACTAAAGTAGCACTTGCGGTAGTCCTAAGTTTAGGTTTGGCTGCATGTGGCGATTCAGAGGGAGATGCGGGTAGCACAGCTACTACTACTTCTTCTACTGATGCAACTCAGAACACAACTGGTAATCAAAACGAATTATCAATGACAGTTCAAGGTGTTGTTGTAGATACTAACGGTAATCCTCTAGCTGGTGTTGCAGTTTACTTAGGTAGCCTTGAAACTGTAACTAATGCTGGTGGTCAATATACATTCAGTGGTGTTGGCGCTACTAATGTAAACGGCGTTAACAATGAAGGTGATGAAAGTGATGATGATGTTACTCAATCATTAGTTGTTACTATTGCTGGTACAGCTGAGCATTTAGGTGCGTTAGTAACTGTTACTCCTCAAGCACAAGTAAATAACACTGGTGGTCAAGGTGATGCTAGTGGCGGAAATTCAAACACTACTATCCAAACTTTTGTAAGTGGTCTTACAGCACAAGCAGGTACTGCGGTACTTCCAATGCTAAATGCTGGTGCTTATGGTTATATTCGTGATTGTGTCACTGGTGCAGCACTTGTTGATACTGCTGACTTACTATCTTTAGATTTTGTCACAGTTACTGCAGATGCAGATGCAGTAGATCCTATTCTTCCTGCTGATGTCTTTAATGGCGTTCAGTTAACTAATTCTGAAGATAATCATACTATCAGCGCTGATGCTAACGGTATGTTCTCATTGACTGGTTTGGCGGCAAATTCAACTTATAAAGTAACAGCGAAACAAGGCTGGGCAATCAAATCAGTTGCTCCTGAGCTAATAGAAGGTGCTACTTTTACTACTGATTCAGAGGGTTCTTCTACGTTCTTAAATACTGTCGAAGTTTGTCCAGTTGATTTCACTCCTGTTGACAAAACAACTGATCCAATCATTAAGTCAATTGATGGTCAAATCGGTACTACAACAGTACTTGACGGTGGAATCGACTATGCAGCATTAACTCAAAATGTAGTAAATGACTTTGTAATCCGTTTTAATGAAGAAATGGCCGCGACATTCGACTTAAGTGAAGCGCGTGTGAAAGTAGATGGTGATACTATTGCTGATGCAACAGTAACATTGTCAGCTGATGGTACTTTTGCAACAGTAAGTTTTGTTGAAGATCTTGATGAAGGTTCTAAAGTTGACGTATGGTTCCCTCATTGGTTAGCTGTAGATGCAGATGAAGGTGTATTCTTAATTGATAACGCAGACATCGACTGGGATGACATTGCGGTTGTAACTTCAACTAAAGCTGTATACAGCCATGCATATTTCTGTACGTTTAATAAGCCATCAGGTGATGGTGATATAGTTCTAGGGCCACAAGTGATTGATGCTGATGCATCAGAAGATGCTGGTGACACTGAGCTTGCTGCCTATAGTTCTGCTTTTGCTGATAACTTAGTTGGCGCAACGGAAGCTACTGCTACACCTATATCTGCTGTTTTGTCTCAACTAAATGGTGACGCAAATACAGCGGCTCGTTTAGAAGCTTTGGGTGATGAAATTATTGGTACTCCAACGCTTGGTGGTTTGTTTGATTACAACTATGCCGTAGTAACTGTTGATGCAGAAGATTCTCCAGGTGGTATTGTTTGGGGTGGTACAGCAAATGCTTCACAAGTATCTGCTCCAACTGCTGGCAATAAAGGTGTCGCTACATATGACGGTACTGCTCACGGTAAAACTGTTACATTAACGCCACAAAATGGTTTTGGTGATACGTTGACAGCTAAAACACAATCTGTAACGTTAGTTGATGCCATTGCACCTACTACAGTTCTTCAAGAAAGTTATGCAATTACTTCTGCTGGTGCTCCACAAGACGGTGGTTCATTAACGATTACTTCTAGTACTTTTAATGCTCGCTTCGGTAATGGTGGTGAAATTTCATCTCCTGATGTTGGTGCTCAAGCAACTGTTGGCAACCCAGTTATATACGTGCAACCTCGCCACTTGGCTGGTCAAGACGAACGTAACGAAGAGTTTGATACATTAACTGCTGATATGGGTGGACGTTTGTCTGCTGCTGATCTTACGGCTGGTGCAACTGCTGCAGACGTACGAGTAGTAACCATTAACAATGGTGCTAATACTGCTGACTACCCATTATACGATGAAACTGCATTCGCTGCATGGGCTGCGATTCCTGCTGAAATTGGTGTTGCTTTCTCTGAAAACCTAGTAGTCGGTGCAGGTTCACCTACTTTTACTGGTACTGCAGGTTTAGCTTCAAACTTTGTTATTAACAATGATGTTAAGCATACTATTGATGATGATCCTAGTGGTGCTGGCAGTGTAGATGTTGATTTAGTTGATTTTGATACAACTGACGTTGTTGCACTAGCTAATACTGAAGCAGGTGCAATGCTTGGTTTTGCAACAGCATATGCTGATGCGGTAGGTAACGAAATTACCACTGAATCAAATGCTAATGTAATGATTCAAGATGCAATGCCTCCTATGGTTACAGCTGCTCGCTGGACTGGTCCTGAGTTAGAGATTACCTTTAACGAAGTGGTAGACATTGATGCTACAACTACTATTCAACTTTGGGACCCAACTAACCCGACAGTTGGTGCTGGTAATACCTTAGCTGTAACATTAGACCCAGATGCAATTGCTGGTTCAGCCACAGCATTTACTCAAAATGGCAATGTTATTACAATAACTTTATCTGGTACTGATTCAACTGCAATAACTGCCTTGTTTGAAAATGGTACTAATGGTGAGTTCTTGTACGAAGAAGATGGTGAAGCTTCTCAAGAAGAGCAACATTTGATTCTTTCTTGGGATAACATCAATGATGCAACGGGTAATAAATGGGCTGATTTCACTCCAGCAGTAACAGGTACTACTGGTGGTATTGAAGATACAGCTGCATTGATACCAAATCGTTGGGAAGTGGTTGCACCTCGTTTCTTAGCATATAACGATGTAGGTCCATACACAGTAACAACATCGTTCTCTAACTTAGAAACTGCACCTGCAGCTGATAACGATGGTTTCACTGCTGTTATCACTTTTTCTCATAGAATTAGTGTTGGTGGAGCACTTGGTAGTGCAGATGACGGAACTCAAGACATTGAAGTTGCTGATATCGATAATGATGGCGTGTTCTTTGAAGATGTAGCTGATGTTAATGCCTACTTCTTCCTAGATTTAGATGGCAATGGCACCGATGCAGGTGCTGGTGAAGATTTCCCTGCAGGTACTTCTGCAGCATTAATTCACACTGCTACTAACTCTCGCATTGAACTTGTTATTCCAGCAGTTGCTGCCACATCAGGTACTACTCGTATCGTTGCTGATGCAACTGTTGATGTTAATGGTGATCTTATCAACACTGTTAACAGTTCTATTACTGGTCAAAAACGTGTTGTTGATGTAGTTGTTACTAACTAATATTACTTTTAAGTAACTTAAAAAGGAGGCTTTGAGCCTCCTTTTTTATTATCTGGAATTAATGGATATGAAATTATTAAGATCAACTATATTTATAGCTTTATTTTTTGTTCACACGTTCAGCTTAAGCTTTCCTCAACAGTTCACCCAAAAGCAAGTAGCACTATTTAAAGAAAATGCAGAATTAGGTGTTGGCTCTGAACAGTATAATTTGGCATTTGCGTACCAACATGGTCATGGCATAACCAAGGACAGTAACAAAGCAAAATACTGGTACTCAGAAGCTGCTAAGTCGCCCCATGCAAATATTAGATATAAAGTAGGTAGACTCTTTGAAACGGGACAATTGTTTCCGCAAGACTTTAAAAAAGCTATTGAACATTATACATACGCAGCAAATAAAGCCGATCCTTTCGCCCAAAACAACTTAGCCTTAATGTATTTATATGGCAAAGGTGTTGAAAAAGATATAGATAAGGCGATTGTATGGTTTGAAACGGCCGCAGAATCAGCTGTTGTAAACGCTTATGTAAATCTTGCTGTAATCTACCAACAGAATAAAAACACCCATGACAAATCAATTTATTGGTGGACTAAAGCTGCAGAAGAAGATTACCCAGACGCATATTTTCAGTTAGGTCAATTTTATTACTGGCAAAAGAATTATCAAGAGGCGTTTAACTTCTTTAAGAAAGGAGCTGAAATCAACCATACAGACGCTCAGTTAAAGCTGGCTATGTTTTATTATAAGGGTATTGGTACAGACAAAAACCACGAGCAATCCTTAATGTGGCTCAATAAGGCAGCTAAATCAGGGAATGAGAAAGCGATAGCAATGCTAAAAAACATAGCTAACTAGGGAAAGGAATGCTGGATTGATGCAGGATATGAATTTAAGTTGGAGGAAAATCTATTTTGAGGGTAAATAAATACTACGACAGTAGTTCTATTTACCCAAAAAAAATAAATGAATTAATCTAGTATGGCTATATAACTGCCATATTGTAATTCAGTATCTGATTTTATAGTCATAGTACCGGTATCAACTGGAAATGTTTCCTTATTTCTATCAGAGGGAAATACCAAATTGATAGTATTACCCGTAATGGTATAAGTACCCTTTACACTACCAGCTAATTCAGGATTAGGACTGATCATTTTTCTATTTAACGCAAAAGTTCCATTTGAAGAAAAGTCGAATACTTGACTAGTTTCTGTGGTATCAGTGGTTATATTGAGAATGTAGCTACCATCGATAGTGGCACTTTGATTGTCATATACATCTTCAACTACTTCTTCAACCACAGCTGTATTCTCAATAATATCTTGCTTATCTAAAACCTTTTCAGAGGTAATAGCTGCAGACTCGTCTTCACTACTCACTGCGTTATAAATTAAGTAAGCAGATAAAATTATGCCTATTCCGATTAATACTTTATTCATTAATTTTTTACCTTTTGTGGTGGTTTCTAAAGTTTTGCCATTATATGGGAAATTGAATAAGGCATAAAGTTCCATTACATTTGAAATATAACAAAGTTAGCAGGGGGTCAAAAGTTAGCAGGGGGTCAAGTTGCTTGATTCATAACAAAAGTTAGCAGGGGGTCAAGTCGCTTGATTCATAAAACTCTTAGGTCTACGCTTAATTTATGCCAAGACCTCAACGAATTGAATATGAGAGAAGCAGGGGGTCAAGTTGCTTGATTAACAAAACTCTAAGGTCTACGCTTAATTTATGCCAAGACCTCAACGAATTGAATATGAAAATGCATTTTACCATGTGATGAATCGTGGCAGAGAGCGGCACACAATATTTCATGGGGATGAATATTACCTTTGCTTTTTAGACACTATTGCACAAGCTCAGCAACGTTTTAAATGTATTGTTCATGCCTATTGCCTGATGGGTAATCATTATCACCTTTTAATAGAAACCCCAAATGCCAATCTAAGCAGAATTATGCGCCATATTAATGGTGTCTATACTCAGCGCTACAATCGTCTGAAATTAATTGATGGCCCGTTATTTAGAGGGCGTTATAAAGCCATTTTAATAGATCATGAAGCTTACCTTTTACAACTTTCCAGATACATTCATCGTAATCCTATCGAGACAAAAGTGCCCTTGGTAGAACAATTGGAAGACTATCCTTGGTCAAGCTATCCAGCATACGTTGGCAAGGTAAAACCTATTAATTTTCTTAAACGCGATACAATTTATAAGATGTTAGGTCATAAACAACATTATAAAGATTATAGAAAATTTGTTATGCAAGGCATTGATGAACAAACAGCAACATTTCATCGTAAAGGCAACATGTCAGCCGTTTTTGGTGACGAAGCGTTTAAGAAATGGGTTTACGATGAGCTATTACCCGAGTTGACTGCAGAGGGAAAAAGTCGTGTCATACAGCCAAATTTGACAATTCAACAAGTAACCGAAGCCGTTGCAGCTTATTACAAGACAAGTACAAAGGAACTGCTAAAAGTCAGTAAAGGCCCGCAAACAGAAAATGAAGCACGCAAAATTGCGATGTATTTATGTCAGGAGTTAGCAGCAGCAAAATTATGTGAGATAGCAGAATATTTCAATCTGAACCACGCAGGCTCAGTTAGTTTTATTACTCATCAAATACGACAGAAAAAAAGAGAAAATGAACAGCTCAAGCTTACCATAGAAGGTTTGATCAAAAGTCTTGTTAATCAAGTAACTTGACCCCTACCCGTTTCAATCTGAACCATGCAGGCTCAGTTAGTTTTATTACTCATCAAATACGACAGAAAAAAAGAGAAAATAGACAGCTCAAGCTTACCATAGAAGGTTTGATCAAAAGTCTTGTTAATCAAGTAACTTGACCCCTACCCGTGACCCTGTGAGGTTGCCCCCTACCTGCCCCCTACCCCGACAAGCACTTCAGCTCAACCAATAATTGACAATCTTCGTCTCTAGCATCATATTGACTCTAACTAACATGAACTTTGAAATTATTTATAAGTGGTGGTTATGCATATTTCACTTACGACCGAATTAGAAACAAAAATTAAATCAAAAGTAGAAAGTGGCTTGTACAACAATGCCAGTGAGGTTATCCGTGAGGCACTGCGTTTTATGGATAGTCATGAGGAATGGATTATGGAAGTAAAACTGGCACATTTGCGTAAACAATTGAATGTTGGGATTACTCAGTTAGATAGCGGCCAAGGAATTGAAATTAACTCTAAATCAGCGCTAGATAAATTATTTGAAGATACATCCGAGATATGAAAACTTATCAATTGGTTATTTCACCAATTGCACGAAATGACTTAGCCGACATTTCCAAATACACAACACAAAATTGGCGAGCGAAACAAACTAAAGGTTATCTTTTGTCCTTGAAAGAAGATATTTGGTCTCTCCTACAATTACCACTAAAAGGGGTAGCAAGGCCGGAGTTAATAGCTGATTTGAAAAGCTTCCCTACCAGTAATCATGTCATATTTTATCGGATAACTCAGTCTAAGGTCGAAATTGTCAGAGTTTTACATAAAAGGCAAGATCCACAATTGCACTTTTAATCTACAAACACCTAAAACATTTGAATTTATACTTTTAAGTTATATGTTTCTCGTAATAGGTGGTTGACGTGTTGGTGCTATCCGCGATACAAATACACCGTGATTTCAAAATAACTTTGTTACACATAAATTTAAGAATTTTAAACATGAATAACGCTATTTTATCTACTTTACTTCTGCTGGCAGCAAGACTGCACGGGTAGGTTGTAAGCGAGCGTTAACCAGTTTACAAAACCCGTGCATAGCGCGGGTTTTTTGTATGCGTATTTCCAGTAATTCACAACCAACAGAGCATTTAGGAGAAAGGTATGTCTGGCCAATTCAAAACAAACCAGGTCAAAATTTTCGACACCACCTTGCGGGACGGCGAACAAGCGCTGCCTGCCAGTTTAAGTGTTAAGGAAAAACTAAAAATTGCTCTGGCTCTGGAACGTCTTGGTGTAGACATTATAGAAGCCGGTTTCCCAGTATCTTCGCCCGGTGATTTTAAATCAGTACAAAGCATCGCCCGTGAAATCAAAAATGCGACTGTGTGTGGTCTTTCACGTGCTTTGGCAAAAGATATCGATGCTTGTGGTGAAGCGTTAAAAGTAGCAGATCAATTCCGTATTCATACATTTATTGCGACCTCTGACATTCATGTAAATACCAAATTACGTAAGTCTCAAGACGAAGTGGTTGAGATGGCCGTACAAGCCGTAAAACACGCCCGCCGTTATACTGACGATGTGGAGTTTTCCTGTGAAGATGCGGGTCGTACCCACATAGATTACCTATGCCGCATGGTAGAAGCCGCAATCAACGCTGGCGCTACCACAGTCAACATTCCCGATACTGTTGGCTACACTACCCCAACAGAATTTGGTGGCATAATTAAAGACCTATTTAATCGCGTGCCCAATATCGACAAAGCGGTCATTTCAGTGCATTGCCATAATGATTTAGGCTTAGCTGTAGCGAACTCTTTAGCGGCAGTAGAGCAAGGTGCAAGACAAGTTGAAGCCACCATAAACGGTTTAGGTGAACGTGCTGGTAACTGTTCTTTAGAAGAAATCGCCATGATTTTGCAAACTCGCCATGCAAAACTGGGGTTTACCACCAATATCAAGAGTGAAGAAATTTCTCGTACCTCTAAATTGGTCAGTAACTTATGCAATATGCCGGTGCAAGCAAACAAAGCAATTGTTGGTGCCAATGCCTTTAGTCATTCATCAGGCATTCACCAAGACGGCGTATTAAAAGGCCAAAACACCTACGAAATCATGACACCAGAAAGTGTCGGCATTAACAAAAACAACTTAAACCTCACCTCTCGTTCTGGCCGTCATGTGATCAAACATCGCTTGATCGAAT
This sequence comes from Paraglaciecola arctica BSs20135, assembly GCF_000314995.1. GTDB lineage: Bacteria > Pseudomonadota > Gammaproteobacteria > Enterobacterales > Alteromonadaceae > Paraglaciecola > Paraglaciecola arctica. The sequence goes on from NZ_BAEO01000014.1 coordinate 32,253, forward strand.
TGGGTTACAAAGAAACCGATTTTGACTTAGAAACTGTATACGAATCTTTCGTGAAACTAGCCGACAAAAAAGGCCAAGTGTTTGATTATGACTTAGAAGCGCTATTATTTTTCAGTCAAACAAAACAAGAAGACCAACATTACAAACTCACTTATTTGCAGGCCAATTCGGGTAAAGAAATCATACCTAGCGCAACAGTACGCATGTTAGTGGGCGATAAAGAAATTACCGAGTCTGCTACAGGTAACGGACCAGTTGATGCCGCTTACAACGCTATCACTAAAGTGGTAGGTCATAACCAAGTTGAAATTGTCGATTTTAAACTTGATTCAAAAGGTGAAGGTGCCAACGCACTCGCCCAAGTATCTGTGGTAGCTGAATACAATGGCCGTCGTTTTAACGGTATTGGTTTGGCAACAGATATAGTGGAGTCTGGAGTTAAAGCCTTGATATATGTATTAAACAACACACATTTAGCAGATCAAATTGATCAACAGAAAGAGCAACAAGTAAAAATTGCAGGGGTATAGAAGAGAATGTCTGACTACAACATAGCTGTATTGGCAGGTGATGGAATTGGCCCAGAGGTCATGGTCGAAGCCAAAAAGGTGTTAGCAGCCGTAACCAAAAAATTTAATATTTCATTTCAACTGAACGACTTCGATGTAGGTGGTTTAGCCATAGATAATCATGGTAAAGCCTTGCCTGCTGCCACCCTAAAAGGTTGTGAAGACGCCAGTGCCATTTTATTTGGCTCAATAGGTGGTCCTAAGTGGGACAGCTTACCCTTAGAAGAACGTCCAGAACGTGCCGCACTTTTGGCATTACGGGGTCACTTTGATTTATTCAGTAATTTACGCCCAGCAAAAATTTATCAGGGTCTTGAAGCCTTCTCTCCTCTAAGGGCAGATATTGCTGCTGCCGGCTTTGATGTATTAGTAGTGCGCGAACTCACCAGCGGTATTTATTTCGGTCAACCTAAAGGTTTAGAAGGCGAAGGCGAAGAACAATTTGCTTATGACACTATGCGTTACAGCAAAAGAGAAATACGCCGCATCGCTATCAGCGCCTTTGACGCTGCGCAAAAACGTGGCAAAAAAGTCACCTCGGTAGACAAAGCTAATGTATTGGTTTGCAGCCGTTTATGGCGCGAAGTGGTAGAAGAAGTTGCTAAAGACTATCCAGAAGTAGAGCTTGAACACATCTATATCGACAATGCGACTATGCAACTTATCCGCAACCCGAGTCAGTTTGATGTGATGTTATGTTCAAACTTGTTTGGCGACATTATTTCTGACGAATGTGCGATGATCACAGGCTCTATGGGGCTATTACCTTCAGCCAGTATCAATCAAGACAATTTTGGTATGTACGAACCTGCAGGCGGCTCAGCCCCTGATATCGCAGGTAAAGGCATTGCCAACCCTATTGCGCAAATACTTTCAGCTTCCATGCTGTTACGTTTCAGCTTAAATGAAACAGCCGCCGCAGATGCCATTGATTCAGCCGTAATGAAGACCTTAGGTGATGGTATACTGACAGGCGATCTACTTGGACCTGATGAACGTCATTTAGCTAAAAGTACCAGTGAAGTGGGCGACTATATCGCCGCGTTAATTTAACAGATTTAGGAAATAGTCATGGCTACCACCTTATATGACAAAATATGGCAAGCGCATATTATCGATGCGAAAAAAACCTCTGAAACCGGCGAAGAGGGATTAATTTATATAGACAGACATTTGATCCACGAGGTGACCACCCCTCAAGCTTTTGCAGGTCTAGATGAAAAAGGTCGTAAAGTACGTTGCCCCGAGCGCACTTTTGCCACTATGGATCACAGCATATCAACTCGCTCTTTAGCTCTTGATGCTTGTGGACCTACTAATAAATTACAATTACAAACTTTAGCAGACAACTGCAAAAAGCACGGTATTGAGTTATTCCCTGTAGGTCACCAAAAACAAGGTATTGTGCATGTGATGGGTCCTGAACTTGGGCTTATTCAACCAGGCATGACTGTTGTTTGTGGTGACTCACACACTGCTACTCACGGTGCATTTGGCGCTTTGGCTTTTGGTATTGGTACCTCTCAGGTAGAACATGTATTTGCTACCCAAACACTGAAACAAAGCAAAGCCAAAAGCATGCAAGTGCAAGTTAACGGCAGCTTACCTATTGGCATTACTGCCAAAGATATTATCTTGGCTATCATAGGTAAAATTGGTCACGCTGGTGCTACTGGCTACGTCATTGAATATAGTGGTGAAGCGATTTCAGCACTATCAATGGAAGAGCGCATGACAGTGTGTAACATGAGCATAGAAGCAGGCGCTAAAGCAGGTTTAATTGCCCCAGACCAAACTACATTTGATTATCTTGAAGGCCGTGAATACGCTCCTAAAGGCGATAATTGGACCCAAGCAGTTGCTTATTGGAACAGCTTAAAATCTGATAAAGATGCAACTTTTGATACCGTTATTCAGTTAAACGCTGCTGATATCACCCCACAAGTGACTTGGGGCACCAACCCAGGGCAAGTTATTGGTGTTAATCAACCTGTGCCATCTCCAAACGATTTTTCAGATCCCATTGATAAAGACTCAGCTAACAAAGCCCTTAAATATATGGACTTAGCGCCAGGTCAAAAACTATCTGAATTAAGCGTTAATAACGTCTTTATTGGTTCATGCACCAATGGCCGTATTGAAGATATGCGCGCCGCAGCGGCAATTGCCAAACATGGCAAAGTAGCACCAGGTGTGACTGCTATTGTGGTACCAGGTTCGGTATCAGTTAAAGCCCAAGCTGAGGCAGAACAACTCGATAAAATATTTATCGAAGCAGGTTTTGAATGGCGCTTACCTGGTTGTTCCATGTGTTTAGGCATGAACGACGACATCCTGACCCAAGGCGACCGCTGTGCATCTACCAGCAACCGTAACTTTGAAGGCCGTCAAGGCAGAGGTTCGCGCACTCATTTAGTTAGCCCAGCTATGGCCGCAGCGGCTGCATTGGCAGGTCACTTCGCCGATGTGCGCGACTATCAATAGATATTAAGGAATTTTTCATGACAACAGCAGGAATTAATATCCATACAGGTAAGGCAATGCCTTTAAATCAAGCCAATGTTGATACTGACCAAATCATCCCTAAGCAATTCTTAACTGCGGTCACGAAAAGTGGCTACGGCAAACACTTGTTTCACGATTGGCGTTATCTGGATCAACATGAACAAGTACCTAATCCTGACTTTGTATTTAACAAGACAGAACACCAAGGGGCCAGTGTTTTACTGACTAGGGAAAACTTTGGTTGTGGTTCAAGCCGCGAACATGCGCCTTGGTCACTAGACGACTATGGTTTTAAAGTGGTAATTGGTACTAGTTTTGCTGACATTTTTTACGGTAACTGTATCAACAATCAATTGTTACCTGTGCAGCTTACAAGCAGTCAAATGGATCAACTTTTTGCTCTGGTTGAAAGTGATGCCTCTGCGCAAATCACTGTGAATTTACAAGATCAAACAGTTAAGGTTAAAGACTTGAATTTTGGCTTTGAAATTGCTGAGCAGCATAAAACCAATCTACTCAAAGGTTTGGATGCAATAGGTCAAACTTTAGAACTAGACGATAAAATTACCGCGTTTGAGAATAATTTGCCACAGTGGCAAAAAGCTTAAATTCAATGATTAAAAAACGGCTCACTTTGAGCCGTTTTTTCTATCCTCTGCAAATTTAATTCATAATTGATTTATTTGCTGCCCCAAATCAAACTTGCTATCTGTCACAATTTTTTCAAGCACTATCACTCTTGCAACCAGCACTTCTACCTTCTCTTGCATGGTTATCACCGCTTCAGTATCGCTGTCTTTTTGCAGTGCTAATATTTTCTGATTGACCTCTGATTTGTAATTAAAATAATTACGCACAAAGATAATAATTAAAATCGGTGATGTCAGTGCCATCATAACTAAAAATAATTCAAACATAGTTGCTCTCCAAGTGGGTGTTTTGTTTTGTTGGTTCTAAGTTAGGATTAGTTTTGGGATTGTTATGCCATAAGGATGCGAAGGTTACTTGCCTAGGCTTACCTTTACGAACCAGCATATACACGTAAACAATGCTTAAGATAATTGAGGTAGCTTTGAATAGGTTACCTTCTAAGTCCCCTGCTGCGCCCCCTGACATACCAAATATGCCGTATGCTGCGTTCATAAAGATATGCATAAACATTGGAAACCAAATACGGTATCCACATTCACAATATAACCACGCAAACCAAGTGCCAGCGATAGCCGTTATTGACAGCGCCATCACAGCCGATATGACATCATGGCCTTGATAAATATGTCCTAAACCAAAAATAATCGAGCTAATTAATGCGGCAGGTATAAACCCCCAGCGACAATAGTGAAATAACACCCCAAATAACGCTGCCCTGAAGATAATTTCTTCGAACACACCGGCATATATTGACCCTGTAATGATGGCAGAAAGTGACAGATTTAACTCGCTACTTAAAAATGCATAACCTAAAGTCATAGGGATACAACAAGCAACTGCCGCCAAAAAGTAATGTTGAGAGCCAGCCACATTAAGGCCTAAAACGTCATACCAAGGATGTTCTTTAAACAGAAAGGTCGCTACTAATATTAGTGGTCCGTAAATAAATAGATACTTGGCCACTGTATGTAAAACGTAAGATTGTTGATCTAACCTGAGTAAAACGTCGCTCCAACTATCGCCCCAAAACTCTCTCATCAAATAGTGACAGAACATAAAGGTAGTTAATAACACTAGTGATTTTATTATGTGATTCATATATACCTGCTTAATGTGAAATTTAAAATTCACACTAAGCATGACAGCACAATCCAAAAGAGCGATTAGTTAGGGATAAACCTGGTTTTTAAGGGGCTAGTAACAAAAAACTGGGGTGATTAACAAGCTTTAGGGACTAATGACAAAGCCTGTTTTATGACATCCACATAAGTACGGGAGACGGGAACCACAACATCACCTGCCTGCATGGATAATTGCAAACCAGCAGCATTACCCTGCCATGCTTTAACTAATAATACATTCACTGCATAAGATCTATGGCAACGAATCACCTGTAAGTTATTCGGCAGCTGTTTTAAAAGGTTGGTTAAGGAGCAGCGCAATAATTTATGGCTGCAACTATCACCATCAAGTAAAGCAAGCTCACAATAGTTATCCGCAGATTTGATAAACAATAAATGCGACAAGGCAAGTTGCACATAATCGTCTTTATTTTCACCGCTTAAGGTTATGAGTTTAACTTGGGTTGATGGATTGCCTTCAGTTTGAGTTTGACCAAGATCAATCTGCTGTGGTGGCGAGATAGTGACTGAATGACGATTAACTAGAAACATAAAACAGATAGGAAATAACCCTATTGCTAAGGTATAAAAAACAAACAACAACTGATTCTGCCAATGCCAAGAGCCCAACATTGCCACTACAAAATAACTGTGATTAAACACCGCAACTATCACAATATAAAGACTAGGAATAAGCAACCGATGGAAATGACTCTTTAACTTGAGGCGAGTTAAGCCTATCTCTAATGCGCCAGATAACAATAAAGCACAAAACGTCACTAAACCATAACCTGCAAGTCGCAGAAATTTGTAGGAAATAAGATCGTTGTTAGTACCAAAAGGCTGAAACAAAAATAAAACGAACAAAGTCACTGCAGAAAAAATCAATGCCCTTCGCACCAGCACTTTTCTGGACAATAAATCATCTTGAAGCCACAACTGCACTATTTAGACACCCCTACCCTTAAAAAACGGCCATAAAAATACCACAGATATAGCTACTTAATGGCACTACATTTATCGCTTAGCAGAATAAGGATCTTCAGCCATCAAATAGGCCCGTAAATCGGCTTTATGGGGCTGTGATTTTAACCATTCTCGCATTTCTTTTACTTTGTTATACACTTCGTCGCCAAATCTATCGCGGTATATATCTGTAAGATGTTCTCGAGCACTGTCTTGACGAATTTTTCGTTGCCATGATTCTGTCACTAATGCATTAAGACTGCCCGCTAAGCCTTCGTGGATCAGCAATTCCCACTCGCCTTTATCTAACCATAAACCACCTATGGCAGTACTGTAATCGAGTCTATGGCTATTATTCGCTGATATCTTAAACTTACGCATAATAGTGTGCGTGACTGGGCATAATATGGCTTGTTTTTTCTCTACAGCTTCCACTTCCTCAAATTGGATATCTTTTGCAAATTCATAATCAGGATGCCGTTCACGCCATGCAGCGTAATCTTCAATTAAAATCCAATCACCACCACAATCTGAACAGGTGTGAGCTCTGAATAAACCGTCGATAAAGCTGGGGTTTAGTTTTCCAGTATTACAAGCTGTGCATTTCATATTAGATCCTGTTTTCATTCGAAACTGATGTTAAATATGCCAGATAAGTAAAGTCTAGCGCAAGTGAACCTCTATTGGTGGTTAATCCACACTCTTAATCCATATTCTGTTTATCTTCTTCAAACAAATGTTGTAGTTCCAAGCGCCCTTGTTTGCTGATTTTAATGAGTTCTTCAAAATCCATATTTTGCATCAAAGTATTATCTAATAAGTGCTTATCATGGGTGGCAAAGATATCTATCAAATGTTTGGCTTCGGTGTCGCTCTTACCGTAGGCTTGAAGCAGCATATTTGCCGCTTCTAAGCCACCCGCAAACACTTCTCTGACGTTTGTTTGAATACCAAGGTTATATAGTTTAATTGCCGTAAAACGATTTCTCGCTCTGGCAATAACCTTAACTTCAGGGAAATGTTCTGTGACTAACTCGGAAATTTTAAGTGCATCATCTTCATCATCGACTGCCACCAAAATCACCTTAGCGTGGGCAATGCCTGCGGCCTCCAATAAGTCTAATCGACATGCGTCACCAAAAAATACTTTATTGCCAAACTGCCTTACAAATTCAATATGTTCGGCGTCTTTATCTAGCGCCGTAAAAGGAATATTGTTGGCGGCCAAAATCCTGCCAGAAACCTGACCAAATCGGCCAAACCCAGCAATCAGCACTTCAGGCTCACTCAAATCCGCTTTAGAGTCATAAACGGCTGGACAGTTTTTACTGGTAAACCATAAGCTGTGCAAAATCACTAAAGGTGCAGTTAATGCCATAGAGACACCTACAATTAATGTCACTTCACTACTAATTTGCACGGGTATTATTCCATTAGTCGCTGCTTGTGCCATCACCACAAAAGCAAACTCCCCCCCTTGGGATAACATCAATCCCACCCGCCAAGCATCGGTATTGTGCTGTTTGGCTAACTTAAGCACTGCGAAAATAATCAAGGTTTTAATTAACACTAATATTAAGCTGGCCGAAATAATAAACACTGGTTCTGCCATCAAAATACTTAAGTCTAAGTTCATACCTATAGCAATAAAAAACAAGCCTAATAATAAACCTTTGAATGGTTCGATTTCGGTTTCTAGCTGATGTCTGAAACTAGAATTAGCGAGTAACATTCCGGCTACAAATGCCCCCATACCCATGGATAACCCAGCTTCCTCCATCCCTATTGCAGTCGCCATAACAATAAGTAACGCCGCGGCAGTCATCACTTCCCCGCTACCATATTTAGACACTAGTCGTAAAAACGGATTAGTTAAATAACGCCCTACAGCTAAGACTGTCACTATTGCTAACACACCAATCCACCAAGGTGGCCCAGCATTATTGCTTGTGGTTGAGAGATGTTCGATTAACAACAAGATAGGAATAACCGCTAAATCTTGCATTAATAGAATAGAAAAACCCTGTTGACCCGGTGGCGATTTAAGAATGCGATGTTCTGTCATTAACTGCACAGCAAAGGCGGTAGACGACAAAGCCAGTGACAAACCTATCACTAAGGAAATAACCCAGGAAAAATCCATCACAAAATGCGAAATTAAACCTATGATGCAGGCACTTATCAGAAATTGTCCGCCACCAGTAAATAAAATTTGATTGCGCATTCCCCAGAGTTTTTCGGGTTGTAACTCTAAGCCAATCACAAACAGCAGTAACACCACCCCGAGTTCAGCAAAATGTAATATGGTCTGAGGATCATTCACCCAATTCATAACTTGTGGGCCAATCACTAACCCAGCAACCAAATAACCTAAAATAGCGCCTAATTTAAACTTTTTAAAAATAGGTACCGCAATCACAGTTGCGGCTAAAAAAATTACAGCTGAACCCAAAACACTCATCAAATTTACCTAAGGTTATAAAGTCTGGAAAAAGTAGAGAATACCTTCAAACTGCTATTCAGACACTAAAAAAGCAAACTCGCCTTAAATTTAACAGTTTGTTAACATTGATATAAGTTAATAAAATAACCAGAGAAAATACATGAACGACACCATTGATCACACAACAACAACGCCCAAGTGGTTTTTAATTTTGGCCGTTGTATTAGCTATATGGAACCTTATGGGTGCCATGGCTTTTATTATGCAAATGACTATGACAGCAGAACAAATTGCTGCACTGCCAGAAAAGCAACAAATGTTATATCAAGATATTCCACTTTGGGTGAATATTGCCTTTGGTTGTGCAGTATTTGGTGGGGCTTTAGGCTGTATTGCTTTAGTCTTTAAAAAGGCCATAGCGCTACCAATTTTGTTGATTTCCTTGATTGGCGTATTAGTGCAGATGTTTCATGCATTTATTCTCACAAACTCATACGAGGTATTTGGTCCAGGTGGCGCTATCATGCCAATGTTGGTGATAGTCATTGCACTATTTCTAGTTTGGCTGACAATTAACGCCAAGGTTAAAGGTTGGATAGCCTAAGTTACAGTGCATCAAAGCCTATCTGACAGTTTGCAATTAGTCGTTTTTATCAAATTGGAGTAACCCAGAGTAGGTTTATTTAAACCTCGTTTACTGGGGTTGCTATTATTGAATTGAGCATTTCATTAACCGCTGTTTGGGTTAGCTACCAATCAGTTAAAGCCGCCATAGAAAACGTTTGCCCAGAGAAATTTAAGATAACGTGCTGTGGCTCGATACGAACAATTTCAATCAGGCCATCAATTTTATCGCCTTCAACCATTCGAGTGCCGTTGACTCTGACCCACCTCTCTGAATCAACAGATGCATACATATGTGCTGAAAAAGCCATACTGGGTAATCTTGTCATCACCCAAGGAGGAAGCTGGTCAATTCTAGGTACTTCTTTGCTGTTGGATACACTTTTAACAGGTGGTGGTGGTGGTGGCGAGTCTTCCACCTCGGTGATGGCTTTTTTAAATCGTGCTAATACATCAGCAGAAATTTGCGGCTCAGACTCAGGCTCAGGCTTTGATACCGGTGCTGATGGTGCTGTAATTGTTTGCTCTATATCACTTGGCTCAGAAGGTTGTTTAGCCTTTTCTGAAACCGCGACTTGTTGTACAGCAACCGATGCAATTTTGTTGGCGTTTGTATCTTGGGGATTAGCCACTTGTTTTAATGGCTTAACATCATCAGTCTGTTGCTCACTCACCTGACTACTCGAAGTTAGAGCTGGAATTGGCACACTCACTCTTGGCATCTCATCTTGTGAGCTAAATAAGCCTAAAACGCTCTGATAATTGGCCAAAGTCCAACCAAAACCCAAACCACCTAAAGCGATAAAGGCCGCGAATAAATAACGTTTGCTATAGTACTGCCAAGCCGAGGGCATATCTTGAACAGAAGGTAAAAACAAACTGCGATGATATTGATCTGACAAACCATCGTTGTTTCGGGTACTGGTAACCTTATTGCTCTCGAGCATTCTGCGAGTCGCAGATTTTTTAATCTTTGGCGCTTCTGCTTCTAGTTCAACGGTTTGGTCAGGATCAACTTCCACTTGTTGAATACCCATTTCAATCAAACCTTGCACCATATCTTGGCTAGTAACTAACCCTGATTTCTTAATCTTGACTGGTCCATTTTGTGCGGTGATCCGCACAATCACCATGCCCGCCCGTAAATCATGAATATCTATTTGTTTAAGCATTGAGTCGACCTATCGCAAATCCAAGTACGGCCGCGCCTAAAAATAGTGCTAACAAGGTGTAAGTCCAGCGTTTCCCCCGGCGCTGCTGCACTACATCTTCCCCTAGAATTTGTTGTGCTGCGGCAATAAAAACATGTTGCGGAACAACAGGCATTTGTTTAGTAAAAGTTAAGGTTAACGCTCTATCACACAACAAGTTGATGACCCTTGGGATCCCCCCAGTAATATCAAATGCCGCTCGAATAGTCGCCTTAGAAAACACACTAATGTCACCATTGGCCACACTTAACCTATGCCCAATATAAGCACCTACTTCAGAAGAGCTTAAAGGCAAAAGGTGATAACGAGCAGTAATACGCTGGGCTAATTGACGCAATTCATTACGTTTTAATAATTGCTGTAATTCAGGCTGGCCAATCAACACCACTTTAAGCAGCTTTTCACGATTGGTTTCTAGATTGGTCAGTAACCTAAGTTGTTCTAATACTTCGGGCAATAGATGCTGCGCTTCATCAATAATCAACACTGTATTCACACCATGATCATGATTATTGGCCAACTTGGCGAGAATTTGGTCGGTAAAATACTTTAGGCTGGCATGTTTACGTTTGTATTCAATACCTAACTCATTGCAAATTGTACCGAGCAGCTCTAGCGCAGATAAAGTAGGATTCAAAATCATAGCAACTTGGGTGTTTTCGGGTAATTGCTGCATAAGTTTGCGCGACACTGTGGTTTTGCCTGTGCCAACTTCACCCGTTAACATCACAAAACCACCACTTTCACGTAGTCCAAAAATCAAGTGAGCCAAAGCTTCTTTATGACGAGGACTCATATACAAATAGTCAGGATTGGGCGCAATAGAAAACGGATTATCGGATAATCCAAAATAGCTGAGATACATAAGTTAGGCTGAACAGTCCGTGAAAAAATACAGTTTAATTTTGCAAACTAAACTAACCAGTTAGCAAGATATTGTCAAAGAGACTTTGGTTATTTTAATGTGATTGGTATTAGGTCTAAGGCATAATACCCTCAATGAAACATTCTAAGATTTTATGCAAACTTATTTAGTGGGTGGCGCAGTGCGCGACAAGTTACTTGGTCGCCCAATAAAAGACCAAGATTGGGTAGTGGTAGGCAGCACCCCAGAACAAATGTTAGCCCAAGGTTATCAAGCTGTTGGCGCTGACTTTCCGGTATTCTTGCACCCCAAAACCAAAGAAGAATATGCCCTTGCCCGTATTGAACGTAAAATAGGCGCAGGTTATAACGGTTTTAGTTGTGATGCCTCGAGCGAAGTCACCCTTGAAGAAGATTTGTTACGCCGCGACTTAACCATCAACGCCATGGCGATGGATGATCAAGGCAATATAATCGACCCCTACAACGGCCAACAAGATCTTAAAGACAAACTACTACGTCATGTATCTGCCGCTTTTGTTGAAGATCCTCTGCGTGTTTTGCGTGTCGCCCGCTTTGCGGCCCGTTATCACAGTCTGGGGTTTAGGATCGCACCAGAAACTTTAACTTTGATGCAAACCATAGTCGCCAATGGCGAACTCACTGCCCTAAGTGCAGAGCGTGTGTGGCAAGAAACCGCACGTAGCTTGTTAGAAGACCATCCTGAAATCTATTTTGAAAACCTTAGAGCCTGTAACGCACTAGCCGTTTGGTTTCCTGAGTTAGATGTACTTTGGGGTATACCTAACCCACCCAAGTGGCATCCTGAAATTGATACCGGCATTCATACTATGATGGTGTTGCAGCAAGCAGTGAAACTTTCAGACAAGCTTATTGTGCGATTCGCAGCGCTAGTGCATGACTTAGGTAAAGGGCTGACACCGCCTGAAAGCTGGCCATCTCATCGAGGTCATGAAAAGATCGGGCTTGAGGCAATCAACACTCTCTGCGATCGCTTAAAAGCTCCTAACGACTGCCGCGAACTCGGTTTAATGGTCAGCGAATATCACACTCATGTGCATAATGCCTTCGAACTAAAAGCCAGTACGATACTGGGCATGTTGAATCGTTGTGACGTATGGCGCAAACCACAAAGGTTCGCCGACTTTTTACTTAGCTGTAAAGCCGATGCTAGAGGCAGAACAACCTTTGAAAACTGCGAATACAAAAACGCCGAGTATATTTGGCAGGCATACGAGGCGGCAGCAAAAGTCGACATCAAAGCCATAGTCGCCAAAGGTTACCTAGGTAAAGCCATTAAAGAACAAACTGAACAACAACGTATAAGTCTTATTCAAGAATTTAAGACTCTTTATAAAAAATAATGTAAAAAATCACCACAAGAAATAACACTAAAAAACAAAGGACAACCAACACTATGCTCAGCTCAACCCAACTCGCCACTATGTTATCCCTGCAAGACGGCATGAACAAAAAGGTTAACCCTGATTGGCTCAACGCAGGTTACGCTTATCTACGGGCCGCCATGATTGAGTCGGTAGAAGGCATTGAGCACCACGGCTGGAAATGGTGGAAAGCCCAGCAAAAAGACTTACCTCAGTTACAAATGGAACTGGTTGATATTTGGCACTTTGCCTTATCGGACATCATCATTGGTTTTAAGGGCGATATTCAACAATCTGCCAACACCATAGCTGAGCAACTTGCCTCTAACCGCAGCCAAGTGACTTTTGATGGCAAAGACTATGAATTCACCAAACAAGACATTCTCGACAACTTAGAGTTAATGGCAGGCCTATGCGCCGCCAAACGTTTCGATGTGCCCTTGTTTCTGAAGATAGTTGAACAAGCCGAAATGGACTCAGACGAGTTGTACCGTCAATACGTAGGTAAAAACGTGCTTAATTTCTTCCGACAAGATCATGGTTATAAAGCAGGCACTTACCAAAAAATCTGGAATGGCCGTGAAGATAATGAACATTTAGTGGATGTGTTAAGCAGTCTTGATATTAACCTGAGTGATTACAGTGATAAAGTTTACGCTGGTCTTAAACATCGTTATCCCCAGTAACGGAAGTGGTAATGGCGAAGTAGCTAAATTGCAATACTTCGCAAAAAAAACATTTGGTCAAAGCGGAAAGCTCGGGAGTAATTAAAAGCAACAGATATTGAACCACAGAGGGCACAGAGATCACGGAGGAAAAGCACATAAAAATATAGTTATTATTGGGGAAAGGAACTAAGTCCATTACTGCCCGTCAGATTTATTAAGCCACATCAGAGTGCTAAATATATCTTTTTAGCGAATTCGTAATTTTCTTTTCGCTGTGTCCTTTGTGATCAGAAGCTTTTGTCTTTTGCTTTTAACTAGTATCTATTTACTAGTCACTGCTTTTCCCCAAAAGGATAGTCATCACAATAACAATCAACAAAGTGCATTAAATTAAATGCTTTAACGCTTCTGGATTAAAATCACACCAGAGAAGCTAATTATGAGTAATTAAAAATGCCAAGACCGAGTATTTCATTAACAGATAAAAACGACGAATGGTTGCGCGAGCATGTCAACGAAAGAGGCGAATACTCTAATAAAAGCGAATTAGTAAACGACCTTATTCGTCGAGCAAGAAGAGATGAATTCATCAACAACAAGCTAGAAAATGCAGAAAAAACAGGATTTACTACACAATCCCTCACCGAGATATTGTCCGAAATAAAATCTGGAATTAGGCGATAAATGTATAGTCATTCTTACGATGGATGTATATGTAATTGTTTAGTTTAATAAAAAAAGGCGAGCCAATAATGGCTCGCCTTTAATATTATACAGTCAATACCTTATCCCTTGAAACTGCAGCTTTGTTGGCTGCAACTTCAATGGTTTTAGGTATAGATGCCATTAGTTAATAAAAATCGTACGACATTCTCATACCCACTGTACGGGGTCTGTTGGTGACAACTTTAGGTGTATATTGTTGGTTGTCGATATATAACACCGCATGTTCATCGGTGACGTTATCAACATACAACTCAACTTTCCATCCGTCGTGATTAACACCAACGGATACATTTCCCAGTACATAACTATCTTGGATATAACGACCACCAGCAAAGTCTTCACCATTGCGGTCCGGATAATTTACCCCAGAGTATACATCGGCTTCACGTTCAATAGACAAGCCCGTCCCTGTACCGTAAATTAAGTTGGTGGCATCTTCAAGGGCATATGCGCCCATGTTCATGCCAGCCAGGCGATCGCCGGTATAGCTCAGCGAACCATTAACAAATCCATCCCAGCCATTGGGTAATTGAAAATAGTAGCGGGCACGTACATTAGCCGACAAATCTGCTGAGTAGGGTAATTTGCTGCCAACTGGCGGCGCGATACCTTGTAACTCGTCATTTAAGCGGGTTAATTCACTATCGATCAAGCTAAAAGCACCGTTAATCACCAAATCATCCGTGGCTAACCAGGTGATATCGCCGTCGATCCCTCTAATTTCAGCATCCCCGACATTATCTGCAAACTGTAGAAAACTGATATTGGTGGGGTCGTAGCGTGAGGTTTGCAGATCCGTTATTTCTGAATAATACCCAGTTGCGTTAACCCGTAAAACACCATCGAAGAAATCCCCCTTCATACCCACTTCATAATTTTTCAGGGTATCTGTGGTGGAATAAACCGGAATACGGAAATTCTCGAAAGCCCCCTCATTACTGGTCGCCTTACCGCCACCTACACGGTTGGTAACTGGTGGTCTGAAGCCCTCTGAGTAGGTGGTAAACAACAATACATCGTCATTTACTTTCCAGTCCACTGAGGCCTTATAAATCACATCATCAACCGTCAGTACTCCATCGCCATCCAGTAAGTCCACTTCTAGTTGGCCACTGTCGATGGCGGCCATGACAGCTTCTACACTATCATTTTTATCAGTTTCAAGCAGCGCACTTTCTAACAAACCTTCATCTTGCGTGCCAAAGGCCTTCACCCTGCTGCTAACATCCACTGTGCTGGTGGAGCCTTTATAGATATCTTCAATTTGATACCAACGGGCCCCAAGGGTAGCGGTAACGGAATCGGTTAGATCATATTCAGCCTGGCCAAATACCGCGACCTGTTTAATCTGGTGATTGACATCATTAACAAAACTGACTTCCGATGAATATGGGCCGCCATCACTGTTAATGCCATCTTGACCTTTTAAGACTGTGCTCAGATCCGGGAACAGTTCAGTATTAGCCATCTTAAATTTGCCCACAGAGGCAAGAGTCTGGTCGTCATAAAAGACCCCGGCCGTTACACGCCAAGAGTTATCGGTTGACGTATTGAAACGCAGCTCGTGGGTATTACGGGACGTTTCAGTTTTTTCTTTGTACCATTTGGTAGGATCAGCACAATATTGATCGGCGGGATCCGCGCTGGAGTATTCACAAGTATAAAAAGCCGAAAACAAACCGGCATTTGTATAACCCGTATAATCAATAGTCGAATCGATATTTCGGTCTAGGTAGCCGCCGGTATAAACGACATCTAACTTAGCCAGACGGCCTTCTAAGGTCCAAGTGGTTAAACCAAATTCATCCTGATTGTCTTCCGGTACAAACCTGTTAGTGGAACT
Organism: Paraglaciecola arctica BSs20135; assembly: GCF_000314995.1. Taxonomy (GTDB): domain Bacteria; phylum Pseudomonadota; class Gammaproteobacteria; order Enterobacterales; family Alteromonadaceae; genus Paraglaciecola; species Paraglaciecola arctica. The sequence continues at coordinate 47,850 of NZ_BAEO01000014.1, forward strand.
TTCCCCTTCAAGGTTAGGATCGTATGAGAAAACCCCATCGGTGTTCAGTGTCTGCGCAGTATGCTGCACCAGCAATGACCAGTCTTCATTAAAGTTATGATGCACACCAAAGCGTACACCGCTATAGGTTGCATCGTTAAAGTCATCTTCTACCAAGGCATCATTTTTAGGGGATATTGTTGGTGTGTTAGTAGGATCGGCCAACGGGCCATTAGACACACGGTCAATGACTACGGCGCTACTTTGATAACTGCCATTGCCAGTGCCAGGCTCATTTAAAACGTTATCAATCCAACCGCCCTGGTGTTGATTGTAGACAACAGCCCGAATGGCCGTATCATCACTTACGGGTAAATTAAAATAGGCTTCAACGGAGTTACTCATTTCACCACCACGTGTGAAACTAACGCTGCTATCAAATCCTCCACTCACACCGCTGTGATCGGGTTTTTTGGTGATCATGCGCACGGTGCCTGATTGAGAGCTGGCGCCAAACAAAGTGCCCTGTGGCCCAGGCAATACTTCAACCCGTTCCATATCGGTGGCATATATATCCAGATTTCGGCCCTGCATAGAAACCGGCTGTTCATCCAGATAAAAAGCAACTGACGGTTGTAACGCTGTTACGGATGACAGTGCAATATTAGCTTGGGTGGTGGCAGCACCACGAATGTAAATTTCATTTTGGCCAGGTCCTGTGCCCTGAAACACAACATTAGGTAAAAATTCAACATAGTCCTGAAAATTATCAATTCCCAGGTTTTCCAGACTGCTACCGTTTAACGCAGAGACCGAAACCGGAATATCCTGGATGGATTCGGTTCGTTTAGTCGCGGTAACCTCAATTGTTTCTATTTTATTATTTTTAACTTCTGGTGCAGTTGATTCGGCTGCAATAACTGGCACACTGGCCATGGCAAGTAATACGGCGCAGGTAATTTTGCGTTTATGAAATGTTTGCATTTGTGGTTGTGTAAAGATGGTTTTTTCCAATTTATTAATGAGCTCCATTGATTAGACTTCGATCTATATTTACCTTCAAGAGACACCGAAAAAGGTGCGATTAAGCCGCAAACTTAACAAATTATGGGTAATCAAGCAAAATTGGATCTCAAAAAGTAATTAGTTTGCAAATCATTACTTTATATTAACATTATAAAACTGGTACAGGATTAACAGAACATCCACATTAATTAGCAATAAAGTAATCTAAAACTCTCAGTAGGTAAAACCGATGATTTTGTTTGAAGGAAGCTAGGGAGGGCGGTAAGCTTTAGCGCTGCTTGAAATATAAAAGAACGTTATGCTCCATCATCCAAGATGGTTTTGACTCAAATCCTTTCTAGCCAATTACTTATTTTATAAAGTGCGTTCTGCACTTTACCTTTCAGGCCAGCTAAAGCTGTTCCATATTTATCCTGTAAATATGGTCAACAGCAAAAAATAAGAGCAGCGATTTATTAAGCCGATTTATTAAGCCACCCATAACAATTTGACTAAATATAAAGACGAGCTAGGCTTTGATTAAGAAATAAATCAAAGGATTGATGTCATGCCCCAGCCACGTAATAGTCAAATTTGTTTATCAGATACCCCTTATTACCATTGTGTTTCCCGCTGTGTACGGCGTTCTTTTTTGTGCGGTGTGGATAGTTATTCAGGTCAAAGTTATGAACATCGCCGTGAATGGGTTGAAGAGCGGTTGTTGTTTCTATCTTCAATATTTTCAATTGATATATGTGCTTATGCTGTGATGAGTAATCATGTGCATGTGGTGTTACATGTAGATGTGCAACAAGTGATGGCTTGGACAGATAGTGAAGTGATTGAGCGCTGGCACCGCCTACATAAAGGCACATTGCTCACTCATATGTTTGTCAGGGGAGATACGTTAAGCCAAAGTCAACAACTCACCTTAGATGACACCATAATCGAGTATCGCAAACGCTTACATGATATTAGCTGGTTGATGGGTAACCTGAATGAACATATTGCCCGAGAAGCCAATAAAGAGGATGACTGCACAGGCAGGTTCTGGGAAGGACGGTTTAAATCACAGGCTTTATTAGATGACGCCGCATTACTGTCCTGTATGGCCTATGTTGACCTTAACCCCATTCGAACCAAGATAGCGGATACCCCAGAAACCTCAAATCACACCAGTATTAAAAAACGCTTAGAATCGATAAAAGGCCCCATCACAACACATTCACTGATGTCTTTTGTCGGTAACCCCAGACAAGATATGCCAAAAGGCATCGCTTTCTCACTCAAAGACTATTGTGAGTTAGTGGATATAACAGGCAGAATAATCAGAAATGACAAAGCAGGCCATATTGACCATCAACAACAACCCATCTTACAAAGGTTAGGCCTATCAGACGAACAATGGCTCACCCTCACCACTGAGTTTGAAAAGCATTTTTGTTATGCTGCAGGAGCAGAAATGATGATGAACCAGTTCAAAGCGCACACAGGCCATCAACGTATTCGAGGCATGGGTAAAGCAAAAACATTGCTACACTGCGCATAACCTCAAGAAACCAACCAACAATTATCGAAAAGGTACAGTTGTGCCCACAATCCCGTTAAATACCTATTATTCCCACCAAATAGGCTGAAACTAATCCTCATCCTCCATCTTTCACTCAATCCAAGCCATTTTCACGCTGAAAATCGATATTGAATCTTTGGGTTAGTCTCAAAATCCAATTATGGGTGGCTAGATAAATATTCATTATGGGTGGCTAGATAAATATTCTGCTCACAAGCAACAAACTCACTGTCAGAATATAAAAAAACCTTAAAGAATTTTTTGAAATTCAGAAATGACTAATTCTGGCTCATCAAGGTGAATAAAATGGCCACTTTGGCTGGTAGACACAAATTGCCCTTGCGGAAATTCATTAACCCAAGACTCAAGCATTTTTGCTCTAATTTTCATAGCTTCAAGACTGCCTAATACTAATTCATCCCCCATAGCCTGAACACTGGCTAACACTGTTACCTTGATATCACCAATATCAGCAAAGTCTGGTAGAGGGGATGTAAGCCATAAATCCCGTAATTCATTCTTTAAACCATCTGGCCTAGGCTTTTCTTCTGTCATGCGTCTGCCCATAGCCTTCAAAAATTGGATTTCCGCTTCTACTACAGTGGGATCAATCTTGGCTATGATCTCACGTTCCCATCTTGTACCAGGATCAATCAGTAGTAGTGCTCTAGTGTTACTTGGATACATATCCGCAAAGTGCCTAGCAATCATTCCGCCATATGAATGCCCAACAAAAACCACAGGTTGTTGTATATGTAAGTGATCTAATAATTTTTTGGCTATTTCGGCATAGTTTTTAGTACTCAGCTTGGTATTGAGTTGAGACGAGAGCCCTTGACCTACTCGTGAATAACGAATAACAGTGCAATTTTCAGATAGCTTGTTGAATATAGGGTCAAAAGTTTCAAGGTCGAATCCTGCGCCCGCTTCAAATAAAGCAAAACAAGTATTACTATTCCCTAAAACTTGGTATTCCAAAGAATAAGTGTCAATAGTAGCGAATTGATAAGGTTCTCTGGAACACCCTAGAATTAAAAAGCAAAATATCAATATGTAGTAGCGCATATATTCCTTATTATCAGTTCACCTTGCCACACCGAATTATTAACCTTAAATCTGTAAAATACATTTTAATAGGCCAGCCATCGCATGAGTTTTACATAAATTTTCTTTGAAATACCACAGTGGCGCAAAGAAGGTATTTGATTTAATCTGTGTGGAAGGATATTTTCCTTAAATTATTAGCTTTTTAAAATAGAGATTAATAATGGATATAAAAAAAGGGAAATGGAAGACAGCAACAATATTGGTGGCCTGTTTATTGATGCCGTTGGTCTTGATTTATTTTTGATATTAATCCAAGCACAAGTCATTGCTGTAAGTGGCTATTTATTTCAAGTTTGGATTAAACCAATGCTAATGCCATTCTATAAATATTTACTAAAAGTAGACCCTTATTTTTTTATTCCATCAAAGGACATTGTTCGCCAATGCCCTACTATCCTATGTCATTCAGTTCCATTCTTAATGGTAATAATGTTGCTTATATAGCAATTTGCAGAACAACGACAGAGGCGAATACTTACGATGGTTGTCCATGTAATTGTCTTGATTATCCGAAACTCACTGACGAAAGATTTTTTTTAGCCTCGGAGGCCCATTTTGTGGCAAGGCCTTTCCTGCAATGTCGGCGTTAATTGTAGCGGTTCACTAAAGAATAAGTAGAAAGAAAAGAGGATAAATAAGTGTCGAACAAAGATATGTTAATTGCCCTAAGTATAGTGGTGTTATGGGGTGTTAACTTTGTGGTTATCGCCTGGGGCCTTGAAGGCATGCCGCCTTTATTAATGGGTGGTTTGCGGTTTTTATTGGTGGCCAGTATTGGCTCGTTATTTTTTAAACGCCCTGACATTCCTTTTGTTTGGTGGGTAGCTTATGCCATACCTATTAGTTTTTTGCAGTTTGCTTTTTTATTTAGTGCCATGAAATTTGGTATGCCCGCAGGGTTAGCCTCCTTGGCATTACAATCACAAGCCTTGTTTACCTTGTTATTTGCCTTTTTAATTTTAAAAGAAGCCATAAAAGGTTATCAGCTGTTAGCTATTATTGTCGCAATATCGGGCTTAAGTCTCATTGCGTTTAGCCACGATACCACCACTATGACAGCCATAGGTTTTGGTTTAACCATGGCTGGTGCAGCAAGTTGGGCTATGGGCAATATCTGTAACCGGACCATCAGTAACCGTGGTTATAAAGCCAACGTGAATTTAATTATTTGGAGTGCTTGGGTACCGCCTATCCCGTTTTTTATTTGTAGTTTGTGGTTTGAAGGCCCAGAGATAATCATCGACAGTTTAGTGAGTTTCAGCTGGCAGTCTATGGCATCGCTCATTTACCTTGCGGTATTTGCTACTATTTTAGGTTACGGATCGTGGAGCTATTTACTGTCTCGCTACCCTACTTCTCAAGTTGCCCCTTTGTCATTAGGTGTGCCTATTGTGGGGCTAACGTCAGCTAGCTTATTATTAAACGAGTCTGTATCAGCTATTCAATGGATGGGCGCTTTTTTGGTGCTAACAGGCTTATTAATGAATACCTTTGGTAGCCGATTCAAGCGTAAAATAGCCATTGAGGCGCAATAGACGATTTATGACATCCTAATCACCTGAATAAAAAAGTACAGTTATTACATTCAACCCACTTAAACATAGAATGAAGTGGCAAAACGTTGTGGTTTTTACGACCCTAGGTATTTTCGTCGCTTATGGCTCAGATACCACAACAGCCCACCTTCTGCATTTCGCCACGGAGTCTTTAAATAATGCGTTATATGCTTTTACTGTTATCACTAGTATCCACAATTGTTAACGCACAAACCAAACCCGAGTTGCAAAAACAACTGCTCAACATGGCCCAACAAAGCCAACAAATACAAGCAAGACAAAAAAGCAAAGCCTCTGAAGTACTAAAAAACATAGCAGCTGATATCACTCAATTACACACTCAAACTCTGAATGAAATAGTGCAACTACAAGGTTGGCCAACCAAAGAGCAAGTCACAGAAGAAGGTGTGAACGCCGCATTTGAGTTAGTTAATCATGCAAACAACTTAAGTTTTCAGCAAAATATGCTGCCTTTTATTATTCAGTCTTATATGGATAAACAAGGTATTAGTGGTGAAGCCGTGGCAATATTTACCGATAAAGTGTCCATCGCTCAAGGAAAAAGTCAGGTATTTGGTACACAAGCAGATTTCATAAGCGGTAAAGTAGTGTTTTTCCAAATACAAAATCAAGACAGCGTAGATCATCTAAGAGCCCAGATGGGTATGCCGCCTTTAGCAGAATATAAGAAAACCTTGGAGCTTTTTTACGGTGTTCAATAATAATATTGATTGCATATTTTAGGTGGTTACTGACGCTAAAGCCCCTATCTAAGGTAAAATTTTTCGCTATATTTGGTTTGGCATATCCATGCTCTGGTGTAACACTCTAACAATTTGAATGTATTTTTCTGTATGTATATAAACAACTAAGTGGCTTTTAAAAGGGGCTAATCTAACAGATGGTTGAAACTCTTGTCGCAATGGAAATTTTTCAGGGAAATGAATCAAGTAGCGTAAAAAAACATCAAGAGAATCGAGATACCGATCTGCACTCATTGCTCCCAAATTATTTTCACCATACAACCATATATCGATGAGATCTTCTTTGGCGAGCTTAGATAACTTTACGTTCAAGATTATTTCTCAAATCTGGCTCGTGCCTGCGTTTTTATAGAATCAATATCTAAAATTCCTGCGTCACCACTAGAAAGGCCATCACTTATAGCTGTTTGAAGAGCGTGTTGTTTAAGCCTTAGATACTCATTCACTGAAACTAACACCCCTTGTTCTTTGCCATTGCGCGTTATGGTAATAGGTGCCGATTGTGCGTTCATCAACAAATCACCAAAATTATTTTTTGCTTCTGTTGCTGTTATGCTTTTCATAAAAAACCTCTATTTTGGCATTTTTCATTTCAGATATTAGCTAAATCAGCTAACTTAGACAATTAGTAAAACATATACGGTCAAATCTAATGGCAATGATAGGCTAGTATAGACAGACTAAAACCATCTTTTATAAGTTACAGTTGGAGGCTTTTATTATGAAAATTGAAGGTGCGATTAAAGACTATACAGGCAAAGATCTTGCGAGAACATTCAAACAGTTACAACCATCACCAGAACGCAAATCTGCACTAATCAACCAAGACTTTACAACTTTAATGACTGAAGGTTATGTGATTATTGAAAATCTGCTTACGCCTAGTCAATGCGATCAAATAAAAAGAGAATGTATTCCTTTATTAAACCACACCGGCAGAAATAATTTTGAGGGTGAAAAAACCCAAAGATTATATAACGTTTTAGGGAAGACCAGATGTACTGATGGTCTGGCTGACCATCCTAGGATACTAGGGTTAATGGATTTGTTGTTTAGGCCAAACTTTCTGCTGAGTCAAAGTCAGGTGATCAATATATTACCCGGCGAAAGCAAACAGGCATTTCATTACGATGACTCCTTTTATCAAATCCCTAGACCTAGGCCAGCCTTAGGCGCTGCCAGTATTTGGGCTATCGATGATTTTACTGAAGAAAATGGCGCAACAGTTGTTGTTCCTAAAAGCCAAGAATGGGATGGACAACGCTCTCCAACCACTGAAAAAACCATAAAAGCAGTGATGCCCGCAGGCTCGGCTATATTTTTCCTTGGCACAACTTGGCATGGTGGTGGTGAAAACCTATCGACTTCATCCAGACTGGCTGTTACCCATCAATACTGCGAAGCATTTCTGCGGCAGCAAGAAAACTACTTGTTAGAGTTAGACAAAGATATTCTACGTTCCTTGTCACCAGAATTACGTTCTCTAGTGGGTTATTCAATTTATCCGCCATTTATGGGCATGGTGGATGGCAAACATCCACTTCGCCTTCTCGATGAATAGCTAAGGTCGATGTATTATGGCAATCCCAATAATTGTTTACGCTGGAAGCTCAAATTATAATCCTAAGAAAAACTACCAGAGTATGACTATTGATTGACTATATATTTTACTATTTTCTCTAAACGGGGATCATCAGGATCTGAAATACTGGTACTAGCAACAATATGCCCTGTTTTGTCAATAAACACAGTAGTGGGAGTCCCTTTCACGTTAAATAACTCCCTGCCTACAGCATCACCATTTATTAGGGTTTTAAAACTCATGCCTCTACTATCTAATTCTTTTTGAGGTGTGGCACCGTCGTCTTCTCTGATACTTATGGCAATCATTTGCAGTCCCTCAGCTTGATATTTTTTATAGAGTGTATCTAAGCCAGGTTGAAGTTTTTTACAGTATGGACACCAAGTCGCCCAAAAATGAATCACTAGTGGCTTTCCAAGAAAGTCGGATGACTTAACTAATTGCCCCGCTTCATTGTATAGTTGCCATTCTGGCATTTTCGATAACTCTGTAGTTTTAACCTGCTCTTGGGCAAAACAAAAAGAAGTAAACAAGATAACCGTAAGAAAAGTAAAAATTCGTAACATAGCAATAATTTATTTTATGGAGTTTACAAACTAGAAAGCGTAAATAAACAATATCTTTCAGTAGAAAAACAACTTCTTTATGGGTATTGGTCTTAAATAACTACTCATCAATCAATAACATTAATGTGAGGACAACTGTGGATAGTGGGAAGAATAACAAATGACATGGTTTGAGCGTTTCGAGCAACATAAAAGTCGCTATCTATATTTATTAATGGGCGCGTATTTTTTCATCAACAGTACAATCAATGCCACCTCAGACTGGATGGAAGAAACCCGGGATGGTGTGGCAGATTTCCATATCATAGAACCCTTTCTGTGGGAGTATTCCAGTGCCATAAGTATTTTATTGCTGTTACCTTTATTAGCCATATTCTGGCAAGGCAACCCACTTCAACTCACGCAAATCAAAAGCCAACTAGGTAAACACTTAGTCGCGTCACTGGTGTTTTCAATTTTACATGTGAGCATAATGGTCTTGATTAGAGAAATCGCTTACTGGTCTGCGGGAGGAAATTACGACTTTGGGCCAATCTTGCGAGAGTTCATTTACGAATACCGCAAGGATGTTTGGAGTTATGCGTTTTTTTTACTCTTTTATCAGTTATATCAATTTGTCTACAGCCGCCTAAAAGGTGAAGCGAATCTAATAGACGCAGAGCCAGAGCAACAAAGTCCAACTCACGTACCTGAGCATCTACTTGTTAAAAAACTCGACAGAGAATTTTTGGTTAAAGTCGACGATATTCAATGGATGGAATCAGCAGGTAATTACGTTAATCTACATAGCGGTGGTCGTATCTACCCACTGCGATCTACCCTAGCCGACTTAAGCAAACGACTCGCCGAAAAAGGCTTCTGTCGCACCCACCGCTCATACGCTGTTAACTTTTCGGCCATAGATCATATTAGTTATCAACCAAGTGGTGACGGCGAAATTTGTTTGAAAAATGGCACTGTGGTGGCCTTGTCTAGGCGCTATAAGGATGAGTTTAAAAAATGCTTAGAATAGTGATAGGGAATGCTAAGTAAATAGTTTTCGAGTATTTTCGAGATCCACAAGTCTAAAATTAAGCTTTTGGATAACAGAACGTTTCGGTGAAGTAATAGGCCAGAGGTTGCGGCCTACCAAGTAGGTAACCTTGTTGCAGGTTATAACCAAGACTTGCCAACAATTGCGATTGATGGTTGGTTTCAATTCCTTCAATCAGGCTCTGCATATTGAGTGAATTTACCAAGGTATGAATACATTCGAGGGTAACTGTATTGTTATCTGCTTGATCTAAAAAGCTTCTATCTACTTTGACGACTGAAGCAGGTATTGCATGTAAATAAGCCAGTGATGAATATCCGGTACCAAAATCATCAATGTTCAGTTTTATGCCGTTTGAGGTGATTTGTTGAGTAGGGTTTTGTTCTTTGTCTATATCGGATAACAACACACTTTCTGTCAATTCAATGGTTAAATCTACCGGTTGTAAACCGTGCACATCTAACATAGCGATGATTGTCTCTAGTAGTTTGGGTTGGGCCATATGCAGCCCTGACATATTGACTGCTATAGTGGCGCTTTTTTCGGTAACACTTCTGAGTTTAGCAAGGTCGCTGAGCGCTTGATTTAACACCCAATTTTCAATCTCGTGAATTAAGCCTGTTTGTTCTGCAACAAGAATAGTTTCTTGCGGTGACACTTGGCCTAGTTCAGCATTGGTCCAGCGTAATAACGCTTCAAAGGAGTAAATGCTGCCAGTTTCGATATTATAAATTGGCTGATAGAACAATTCTAATTCGTTATTTTGTATCGCAGACGACAATTTATAAGCAATGCTACTGGCACGTTTATGCACATTTTCCATTCCACTGATGTAATTAACCCACCTCTTTTTACCTAATTTTTTGGCTTGATACATTGCTGCATCGGCGCAGGTAATAAGATGTTCTATCTCATCACCGTCTTCAGGGAAACAAGAAATTCCAATACTAGCGGATAGAGATAGAGAACTGCCTTTAACATTTTCATAAGGCTCTGATATTTGTTTAATCAATTGCTCAGATAAAACATTTATTTGGCCTTTAATATCATCGTTATGGATCGCAAATACAAACTCATCACCGCCGAATCGGCACAATTGCCCTGACGAGTATTGATGTTGACGTAAACGATTAGCGACTTCTTTTAAGATCAAATCGCCTTTACCATGACCTAATGAGTCATTCACCATTTTAAAGCCATCTAAATCAATATACAGCAGCGTGAAAGGTGTGTTGTTATCAATACTCTGCGTTAACGCATGAGCAAGGCCTCTTCGGTTTAACAGGGCAGTAAGGGGGTCAGTCCATGCTTGTTCGCGTAACGTTTGTTCTATGCTTTTTCTTTCATGAATATTATATTGATGCAGAAGTATTGTGGCTTCCCCCTGTTCATTAATAGACTTGGTAGCAAATAGCCTATACCAGGTTTCTCCGACTTTAGTGCGCATCAACACATCTTGCTCAAAACGTAGTTCTTTAACCATGGATTGATATAAGTTGGTTAACACATCAGGATTACAAAATAATTGTTTAAGGTGTTTAACTTGATGACCAAATTCAGGAATAAAAGGAGGGTTACCACTTAGAAAATCACCATTTTCACGGTAAATCGATATTAAAGCTGTTGAACCTAATTGCAAATCTGAGTGTAAAACGTTGGTCGGTATCGCTTCGACTAGCATAGCCATGCTGTTGTTTTCTAATAGATACCCAGAAAATTGACAAAACGCTTGAGCAACTCGACCTTTGGGTGAAAACTGCCAGCTTTCTTGTATCACTTCATTGTTTTGAAAAGCCTGTTGAAATTGAAGCATGGTTTCTTTTACGGCTGCAGATAAGTCTGATTTAAAATCTCTGGTTAATAGCTCCTCTAAAGAGGGACTATCCCACAATTTCAGTGCTGCTTGATTGGCCCAAATCATACATAACTGATCAATATCAAATATCCACACTGCAGTATGTAATCTGTCTAACGCAATTTTCATATAAAAATAGTTCCAAGTTAAAATGAAATATAAGAGGCCACCCCATACAAACTAATCATATAACTTTGATTATACAACGAAAAACTAAGAATAATGGATACTATTCCAATGGCGGCTAATCAATAATCAGATGCACTTCAAACCAACTAACATCAGTTTTCACAAATACATTTAACGAGTCGGTCAATAACCGTTCTAATTGAATTAGTTTATCTGTCAAAAGCCAATACGTCGCTAAAGAAAATAAAATATCATTGCTGAGCATTAGATAACACTAAGCGCTGTCATCAAACCGCCACTTTAGTAGCACTAAAGTGTCACACTTAATGATTACCCTTAGCTCAGCCAAATCCTGAGCTGTAGGTAAATCTATGTTCACTGTGTCCGAAGTCCTTGAAAAACACTATCCCAAGGCGGTTAATAAGCCACTTTTATCGAAAACACTAAGTTTCGTGCTTAGGCATCTCTTACACGAACGAGAGATGCAAGAGTTTGCTAAAGAGTATCCCCATTACCAAGGTATAGACTTTGCTGAACAAGTACTGGAGTACTTTAATATCAGCTACTCTGCGCGAGATGTCGAAAAAGAGCGACTGCCCAACCAAGGCAAATTGGTAATTATTGCCAACCATCCGATCGGCTCACTCGACGCTTTGGCTTTAATCAAATTAGTCAGCGAAGTCAGGCAAGATATTAAAGTGATTGGCAACGACATGTTAATGGCACTCAAGCCGATGCATTCGATATTATTGCCGGTTAACAACATACAAGGCGGTACCGCAAAACAGCACATTCAAAATATCCAGGCACACCTTCAAGCCGAGGGTGTGGTGATAGTATTCCCAGCCGGCGAAGTATCGCGCCTACGGCCACAAGGCATTAGAGACACCCGCTGGCAAAGTGGTTTTTTACGCATTGCAAAACAAGCTAAGTCACCTATTTTACCAGTCTTTATAGACGCCAAAAATTCTCCACTGTTTTATGGGGTATCGATGCTCTACAAACCCTTAGCCAGTATGTTGCTGGTAAAAGAAATGTTTAACCACAAACGCCACCATTTACCTATGCGCATCGGCGAACTTATTCCCTTCGAGTCATACAGCAACAACAAAATCACCCGCAATCAACATGTGGCACTATTTAAAAAACACCTCTATAAAATAGGTCATAACAAACCCGGAATATTCGATACCCAAAAAGCCATAGCTCCAGCAGAAAACCGCGCAGAATTACAACACGCCTTAAAAACGCAATGTGAAGATTTAGGTGATACCAGCGACGGCAAGGTGATGTATCTATATCAACATCAAGGCAGTTCACCCATACTCAGGGAAATTGGTCGTTTAAGAGAATTAGCTTTTAGGGCCGTGGGTGAAGGCACTAACAAACGCCGTGATATCGACCGCTACGATGCATTTTATTACCACCTAGTTTTGTGGGATAAAGAAGACTTAGAAATTGCAGGAGCCTATCGTTTTGGTGATGCCAAAACGATCATCGAAAATCAATCAGTTAATGGCCTATATTCAGCAAGTTTATTTAATTACGGCCCTGCAATGGCTCCATATTTTGCACAAGGTTTAGAGCTAGGCAGAAGTTTTGTGCAGCCTAAGTACTGGGGGAAACGAAGCCTAGACTACTTATGGTTTGGCATTGGGGCTTTTCTGCATCGCCATCCTAGGTTTCGTTACCTATTTGGCCCAGTCAGCTTAAGCGACCACTACCCTAAAGCGGCCAAAGATTTATTGGTCCAGTTTTACACTTTATATTTTGGCCGCTCAGACGGCATTGCCAACTCTAAATTGCCTTATCTATTACCTAAAGATTATTCACATTGTTTTAGCGGTGAAAACTACAAAGCAGACTTCAACCAACTCAAACATCAGTTGGCGAATATGGCCATGGCCGTGCCTACCCTTTTTAAACAATATACTGAAACCTACCAAGAAGGTGGTGTACATTTTATCGACTTTAATATCGATCCAGACTTTAACCACTGCGTAGATGGCTTAGTGTTAGCAGATTTAGATACTTTAAAACCTAAAAAGCGCGCCAGATATATGCCGAGTCCAAAAATCAGTGAAACGCCAGCAAAGACAGCCTGACGTAGAAGAGTGTTTATTTAGTTATTAACAAGTTTGGTAAAAAATGGAAAATTTCACTTATTTCAATCATCTTCTTGAGCTTACAAAAATATACTCGTAAGCTCGAGCTCTCTTTGAGCTAGTAACAAGTAGCGCTATGCACGCAGTATTTTTAGATCAACAGACTTTCAGTTCAAACATTTCCCTGAGCGCCATTGAACAGCAGCTAGGTTCGTTAACTTGTTTCCCTACCACATTAACCGAACAAATCATCGAACGTTGCCAACATGCCGATATCGTCATAACCAATAAAGTACTACTAAACGCGCAAACCTTAAATCAATTACCCAAGCTTAAATTAATCTGTATTGCCGCTACAGGCACTAACAATGTTGACCTACACGCAGCCCTAGAATTAGGCATTGCAGTCAATAACGTCAGTGGCTATTCAACCGCTTCTTTAAGTCAATATGTGTTCGCGCAAATGCTTGAATACTTCAATCAAACCAGTCATCATAATCACAACACCAGCCAAGGTTTATGGCAACAAAGTCCCACCTTTTGCCATCATGGAAATGGTGTGAGTGAACTGAATGGAAAAACATTAGGCATTATTGGCAATGGTGATTTAGGTCAAGCCGTAGCAAAACTGGGGCTAGCTTTTGGTATGCAAATACTTATTGCAGAAAGGCCTAATGCAACCACTATTCGAACGGGTAGACACAGTTTTGAACAGGTATTAGCCCAAGCGGATGTACTCAGTTTACATTGTCCACAAACACCTGAAACAGAAAACCTAATCAACACCAATACTTTAAGTCAAATGAAACCAAGTGCTATGTTAATCAACACGGCTCGTGGAGCTTTAGTCAATAGTGATGACTTACTTGTTGCATTAAAAACTAAACAAATCGCCTATGCCGTATTAGATGTTTTAGAACAAGAACCGCCACCAGCAGATCATGTTTTATTAGCTGCTATTGCAGATAAACAATCAGGCGCGCAGCTAAACAACTTAAAGATCACCGCCCATATTGCCTGGGCCAGTATTGAATCGCAGCAACGATTACTCGATTTAATCGCAGAGAATATTGCCGCGTATAAAGCCGCGGCAAACGAAATAGGATGAAGGTTTAAGGGATACTCACTCTGAATTTTTAATGCAAAAACCCATTATTGTTTTTTCTTAAGCTAAAGGCGCTAATAATGTATCCAAAATATCATCCGTTAGACTTAAGTTACCTTGGCTGACTTCCTCTGATAATAGTGCACTTGCCAGCTCGGCTTTTCTCTCTTGGATCTGTAGAATTTTTTCTTCAATAGAGTTTTCAATAATCAATTTATACACAAACACTGGTTTGTCTTGACCTATACGGTAAGCTCGGTCAGTCGCTTGATTTTCTACTGCAGGATTCCACCAAGGATCAAAATGGATCACAGTATCGGCGGCCGTTAAATTCAAACCTACTCCGCCGGCTTTTAAGCTAATTAAAAATACCGGTACTTTACCCGATTGGAAGGTCTCAACCAGTTCTTGACGATTTCGACTACTACCAGTGAGTTTAACGTAAGCTATTTTACTCGCGATTAACTCTTTTTCTATCAAGGCTAACATGCTGGTGAACTGTGAAAAAATTAACACCTTTCTGCCTTCCTCAACCATCTCCGGTAGGGTTTCCATCAAAAACTCTAACTTAGCTGATTGATGAACAGATTTAGCGCTAGGCAAAGAAAGTAACTGAGGATGGTTGCAAACTTGGCGCAATTTTAATAACGCATCAAGAATTTCAATTTGGCTGCGCTGCAGACC
The DNA here is from genome assembly GCF_000314995.1 of Paraglaciecola arctica BSs20135. Taxonomy (GTDB): domain Bacteria; phylum Pseudomonadota; class Gammaproteobacteria; order Enterobacterales; family Alteromonadaceae; genus Paraglaciecola; species Paraglaciecola arctica. The sequence continues at coordinate 62,890 of NZ_BAEO01000014.1, forward strand.
TTTTGCAGCAATAATTTCTTTTAAACGAGAATCCATAGTTAAACGTACAGATTCATATAGTTCAGCTTGTTTACCTTCAATTTTTAGGGATTGTATAATGATGGTTTTTTCTGGTAACTCTTTAGCTATGAGTTCTTTACTACGGCGTAATATAAAGGGTTTGATACGTTGATTGAGAATGAGCTTACGCTCATGATCATTGTGTTTTTCGATAGGGGTTTTAAACAACTTAGTAAACTGTTGATAACCGGATAAAAATCCTGGCAATAAAAAGTTAAATTGCGCCCAAAATTCACCAAGATGATTTTCCATAGGTGTACCTGTCAAACACAGCTTATGCTCAGACTTGAGTGTCAACATCGCTTGATAAAGCTTGGTTTTAGGATTTTTGATATAGTGAGCTTCGTCTAAAATTAAATAATAAAAAACTTGCTGTTGATGTACCTCAATGTCTTTTAACACTAGCGGATAGCTGGTGATCACTATGTCATATTGATCTAATTTCTCAAAATGCTCTTGCCGTTTGGCCCCATTTATCACTATATAAGATAAGTTAGGGGTAAACTTTTCTATTTCTTTGGCCCAATTAAATAACACACTGGTTGGCGCAATAATTAAACTCGGTCCACTCAGCCGCCCCTGCTCTTTCTCAAGTAACAAATGACTGAGCGCTTGGATAGTTTTACCTAAGCCCATATCGTCGGCCAAAATACCATTTAGCTCATATTCTCGTAAAAACTGTAGCCAATTAAGTCCTTGATGCTGATATTCACGTAATTCAGCCAATAACAACTTGGGAATAGGTGCAGTCTGAATTGCATCAAAATTTCGTAGTTTTTCGGCCAGATGACGTAATCTATTTGCCCCCTTAGTGACAATACCTTGATTATCTAATTCACTGAGGGTTTGATGACTTTGAAAGCGTGACAAACGCATAGTGCCATCGTCTTGCAAAGCGCCAGGCATAAACAATTCGACAAACTGTTTAAGTAAAGGCCGAATGCTCTGATAAGACAGCGCAATGAACTTTCCATCAGAAAGCTCAACAAATACCTTGTCGTCACCCTCGACATAAGTTTGATCATTCAACAGCATTTCTTTTGGGAGTTGCTCTAAAGCACTGAGTAAAATAGGAAAAGCCGCGACACTTTGACCATCTATGTTTAAATTCAATCCAATCGAGAAAAAATCATTCCCTTCGTTTTGTTCGACATTGGCATCAAATACACTATCGGTATCTAACTCTTGATAATGAAAACTAGCATCATGTTCAACTTGCCATCCCTGCTTTTTCAACATTGGTAGCTGATTATGTAAAAACGACAAATTAAGATGTCGTCCTTGCAACACCATCAAATAACCTCTCTCAATGTTATTCTGTGTGGAGAAAGATTGTAATTGAGGAATAAAATTCCATGATTGAAGAGACTCGATGATCATTTTTTCAAAAGAAAAATCGCGATAAATGCTTTCTTCACCCTTTTGCGATACTACTTGATGTTTATTATTTAAGGGACTGACATGTTGCCCATCATATGCAAACCACAATGAGAGTTGCGTATAATAAGCTTGATTACTATTGGGCGTGGCTAGGCGTATATGAGGCACGGGGCGGGTCAAGCTAAACTCTTTTTTAAGTTTTGGCTTGGGCAATTTCTGTGCGACTTCACCTAAAGACATATCCAGTTTACTCAACACCCAAGGCATTTTTTCTTCAGAAAAAGCGGGACTGTCTAAAAACTGACCATCAAATTCACTATTTAAATCTGTTTCAACTAAACCCAAACTATTGGTTTTGCTATTGTAGTAACTAATAGGCTGTGACTTTATCAATTTAATATCAGCATTACTTTTTTCTAGTACCAAATTTAGCTTATGCACCGTCCTATTATTCTGCCACTGCCAGCTTGCCTTTAGAGGCTCGCCAAAAGAAATCGGATGATTGAGATCTGCGTCATCTTGCCAGAAACATCGCCCAGTACTCACCAATAGCTGCAGGGCTTTATGTGTCTCAATGGCACTGGAGTAATGTTTGCTTCTGATGGCAGAGCTAATAATTTGCACATCATTATCATCTACAAAAGGCTGTTTAATCAGGTAGCTATCTAAATTTTCAAAATTCAGGGTTCGGCTCCAACTACCATTCTTTTTTAAGCTAGAACTTTTGACTTCCAGTTGTAAATAATCACTACTATTCTGCTTAAGAAAATACAACAGTGCTTTTTTTTGCTGAAAAACCAAAGGCTCTTGATCTGAAAACTTATTCAGCCATTCTTGTATTGAGCTGTTTGATGCCGAACCAACATACATATGTTCAAGGTAATGGTGAGCCAGTGCAGCCGCATGTTTACAATCAGTTTTAAGGTAACAATTACAATATGCTTTGGCTTGATTTTTACCTTCATCATATTCAAATCGGGTTAAGTAAGTCTGATGTCTATTAGTCTCACTTCTAACAGAACCTCTCAATATATGCTCATCCACAGCAGCACTGAGAACAAAGTTTAATTGATGGAGTCTTGTGCCTTTCGCCCAAGTTTGTTTGCTTAAAGAGGCTTGTAAGTTAGTTTTGTTAAACATATTTAAATCGAGTACCCGATGCTAAGTTGAATTGACTAAGTGAGGAAACGCGATACAGCATATATCAATTGTTGTAACCTACTATTTTTTAAGATGTTTTTCATGAATAGGCGCGAATCAAATCGCCTTTCAACAGGGTCAGTATTTTGAGCTTGTTGATATATTAAAACTTTAAATAACAAAAATACGTATTTTGAAACATACAGAACCTGCCTTAGTAGAGTTTGAGGGGTCTTCTCTGACTGCTGTTGCAGATATTGTCTACATCTGGCTTATCCTACAACAGGATTAAGTCGCCGAAAAAGCTCGCGACCTGCCCCAATTTATTAGCCTTACGATGGTAATGACCACCAAACCAGCAACAACCCAGCGGACAAACCTAAAATAAATAGGCCCCATAAAGTCCCCACATTGGTTTCGTCACCAAATTTATCTGAAATTTTTAATGCGCGAGCAAAAAGGGCGTATCCCGACACTGATCCAAGCATCAATAAACCACAACCTACAACAAGTACTATATATGAAAAAACAGACATAATGACACCTACTCGAAATCAACTTCACGTACATTCTTTTTAGTTCGGCAAGCCTCTACGTGGGTTCTTAATTTTTCCCGAAGTTCTTCGCCATTAGATATCGCTTTTATCACTATTGTTGGGTGTGAACGATCAGATGTTTCTAGAATGATATTACCTAAAGAGAACATACGAAGGAAAAATGGCTGTTCTAACTTGTAATCTCGAACTCTATATAGCTCCAACTCGTCGGTTTCTTTATTAAGGATCCCATGTCTAGTGCGAATTCTTTCTGTAGTTAACTCATATTTAGTATTCTTAACATCGAGCCATTTCCATAAAATGACAAATAATGGGATCACTAACCAAAAAAATAACCCCAATAAAATATAACTTCCTAAATTGACTACTTGAGACGGGGTTCCTAACCACACATTTTTTTCTTCACTCATATATATCTCCTTCCCGCCATATTAAAATTCTGGTGATGCGGGTTATCTCCAGAAGCCCAACCAAGCTTTAGAATAACTCGTTTTAGGTTTTTTTATCCACAAACGATATCTGAGTTCATATTTTGGTTCAATCCTTTAGTTAATTTGAACTAGGATTGCTTAACCTAAACTCTGGTTATAAAAATGCTGTTCGGTGTAGATTTGTTTACTGTGATGCTAGCTATTTCCGGACTCAATGTAAGGTTGTAAAGGAAGAGTCTAATGTATTGCCTTGGGCAGATCCCCTAAATTATAAACTAGGCGATGCAGATAATTGACACGTTAAATCATCGACTTGTGCATTATAGCATGCCTACTTATTAAGCTATTCCATCTTACTTGATATTACTATATTCTTTTTTCTGGGGTTAATTCATAAAAGGGAATCAAAATGTCACAGCAACTCACCATGGCTGATTTTGCCGCCATGTCCGAACTTGCAACAGCGCGTCGTATGGCAATGCAAAACATGTTCGGCGGCACAAAACTTGTTTTTGGTAGCATGGAAAAGGTCCAGACTGGTAAAAAACTCATCCAGTCGGGAAAAAAGATCAAAAAGAGCGCTGACAAAGTCAAAAACGCAAGTCATTCCGGTGGTGGATTTGCTGCGCAACAACTGCAAACAGTCGCCAAAGAATTTATCAAAACCTGCGCTGACGTTGACAACATAGAAGACATTATAACTGCGTTAACCTCTGAAGTATTAAACGAATTAATTTCTGAGATCATCCCTTTTATCAGTGTTGCAGCAAGCGCCTTAAAAACCGCCAAAGCCGCTAAGGCTGTGGCTACTGATGCCAAGTCGCTTTATCATAGTCGGGAATACAAAAGTGGATTTCGTGGAGGTGACCCTTTGGCCGCCGCAGAGGCTGTCATTACGCTAATCAAACGCAATTTGGCAAAGGATTCAATCAATCTAGCAAGGCACAGTGCCGCCACCGGAGGCAAAATAGCAGGTCTAGTGTTAGATGGTGGTACCGCAACCACAGCAGCAATAGGCATGTGTAACGCTGTTGCTGCACTAGGCATGGAGTTATTTACTCTTGGCTTGGAAATCAAAGAAATGCAAGCCGGTAATAAACGCCTGAGTAGTCCTGCTACCTTAGATTTCACTGTCTTCAACGAATGCCCTATCCTCGGATGTTATATGTTGACCTGCGCTGATACGTCAACTGTCGCGAACTTTTTCATCGCCGACATTGGTATGCCAGGCTGGATGGACAAAGTCGAAGAAATCAAGAAAAAGAAAATGGATCCGTTACTCAAACTAGCAACCAAAGATATCGAAAAATCCCGCTTGCAACTCAGCGGGCTGCAAAGTGACAAAGGCACTCATACCAAGAAAGGGTTCTTTGCCAAGAAGAAAAGTAACGCATTGAAGTATTTAAGCCTAGCGTAAGAACACTCAGTATAAGACTTGGCTGCAATGAATTGAACAAGCTAGTTATTGTCAATGGTGTAAGTTGCAACTAGGTCTGACATATTGAATAAGCAGAACCCCATCAAAATTATTAGAGCATGTGACGATAATCATCCATGCTCTATACGCATTTTTTCGATAAAATCACTAAGTTCTTCCCCCTCTATTACTGGGAAAAAACGTTGCCTAAGGCTAATTAATACGATCCTGTCAACGCGAAAATTTCGAAAGTCATTTCTGAGTTCACACCAAGTCAGCAGAGTCCAACTGCCTTTCCATAAATGGATGGCGAGTGGACGTACTTCTCGGCTGGATTGTGCTTGTTTGGCATCTTGATAATCCATTTGCAGGTATTGTCGATTTTTGGCAGCTTTTCGTAAAAGATCTAAATGTTGAAATTCATTTGATGTGGCATAAAACTTAGGCGCAAACATTAATGAGTTAAATGTTTGTAATTTCTCAGGTAATACCGCAGATACTTTTATCATTGCTTGTTTGGCTGCACTTGCAAGTTCGCTGCCCCCCCATGCTTCTACCATTCTCATGCCGACTTGGATCGCTTCAAGTTCAGACTCGTTAAACATTAACGGCGGTACATCAACTTCACGGCGTAATAAATAACCTACACCAGCTTCACCTTCAACTGGAATACCGTTGACAATAAGATCTTGAATATCGCGATAGATAGTACGAGTAGATACCTCTAGCACTTCCGCTAATAAACTCGCGGTGGTTAAACGGCGGTTTTTTAACAACTGAATAATTTGAAAAAGTCTGTCGGCGCGGCGCATTTATTTCTCATATCTCATATAAAGCTAAGCCCAGTATTGAACTGGGCTTAGGTCCTATTTTCATTCTAATTACATTTGAGCGGCAAAATAAGCCATTATCTCATCGGTAGTCATTTCTTTTGTTTCATTTGAAAAACAATAATAACTCGGTCGCATGTCACTAAAATACTGCATATCCATTTGCAATCCAGGCAAATTTGGAAACAAACCTACTGGCATATTATATTCACCGGTTTCTTTAAACTTATAAAACAGATGAGTACCACATTCTGAGCAAAAACCACGGGAAGCCCAAGATGATGACTCAAACATTTTAACTTTATCATGCCCTTCAATTTTTACATTAGTACCACATTTCACCGCAAAAAATGGCGCCCCTCCCCATGTTCGACATGATTGGCAATGGCACACACTAAACTTAGGATCCACGTGCTCCACAAGGATTTTTACTGCACCACAAAGGCAATTTGTTTTTGAGTCAGACATGGTTAAGACACCTTGATTGGTAGAGCTATATAATTACAGATTTTGAGACCACAACCCAACTTTGTTTCCTTCACAATCAACAAAAATAGCAATGTAACCGGCTTCACCTTCTTTGATAGCCATTGGTGGTAATAAAATTTCGACGCCCGCTGCTTTAAGCGCATTTATTTTGCCATTCAAGGTTAAGCTGAGATATAAATATACAGTGCTGCCATCTCGACTTGGCACCATCATCTGGTGTTTTAAAAGAGCAAAACTGGGGTCAACTATGTTTGCTGTGTCAGCACTTGGGCCGCCTATATTGACAGTTTCAGCAATAGACATTTCCATGCCATTCATTACTTCGTGCTTAAACGATAAGCCAAAATGAGTTTGATAAAATGCCACTGCGCGCTTCATATCTGTAACGGCGATCTCCGCCCAGACTAATGGTGAGTGTTCTAACATTATGTATTCCCTAATAAATTTAATTCGAAACCGGTTGGTTGCGATGAAAAAACAATAACATTGTGGTACTGACAGCATGGTGTCAGTAGTCATTAAGTTTTTATTGAAAATAGCAATGAATTGACAGAGAAAATGAGGTAAAAACCATGGATTACGGTCTGCTGCGAACGATGTGCTGCACATGCATTAAAAATCAATAAGCAATTCCCTCGCCACTCCTTTATAATCCCCAACAATTCCCAAGCCAACGATAAAACAAGGCTTAAACATACATGTTTGAACAATTAGAACTAGATGATGAACTAATCCACGCTGTGACGGATTTAGGTTATAAAGAACCCACCAGTATCCAGTCGCTGGTTATCCCAGAAGCCATGAATGGTAAAGATATCTTGGCCTCTGCCCCAACAGGCACGGGTAAAACAGCTGCGTTTTTACTGCCTGTTTGCCAGTTTTTATTGGATTACCCAAGACGCCAACCGGGTTCAACACGGATTTTAATCCTTACTCCTACCCGCGAATTGGCTTTGCAAATTTTCGAGCAAGCCAAAGCTATCAGTAAATATGCGCCACATATCACCTGTGGTGTTATTACCGGCGGCATCAACTACGGTACTGATCGTGATTTATTAGAAAGTAATCTCGACATTTTAGTCGCCACACCTGGGCGTTTATTTGAACATATCGAAAAAGAAAGTTTTGATTGCCGTGATATCGAATGCCTAATTTTAGATGAAGCTGACCGTATGTTGGATATGGGTTTTTCTCCAATTGTTAACCAAATTGCTGCTGAAGCGCGCTGGCGTAAACAAACCATGTTGTTTTCAGCCACATTAGAAGGCAGCGGCATCGCCCGTTTTTCTGATGAATTATTGAATGATCCCGTTGAACTGGAAGCAGATTCAAGCCGTAAAGAGAAAGGTATAATTCATCAGTGGATACATCTGGCAGATAACGCAAACCATAAACTGGACTTGTTAATTCACATTCTAAGCACACAAGTAGAAACGGCTATAGTCTTTGTTAAAACTCGTGAACGTTTAGCGACCTTAGTCGGTCAACTGCAAGCTGTTGATATTGATTGTGTCTGGTTACAAGGTGAAATGCCTCAGGACAAACGTAATACTGCCATGGAGCGTTTTCGTACCGGTGAAGTGAAAATATTAGTCGCTACTGACGTAGCAGCCCGTGGTATTGATGTCGATAACATAAGCCACGTGATTAACTATGATATGCCGCGCACAGCTGATGTATATGTACATCGTATTGGTCGTACCGGACGTGCCGGTAACAAAGGTACCGCTATTTCTATTGTAGAAGCTCACGATATTGGTGTAGTACCCAAAATTGAACGTTATACCGAACAAGCACTAAAACGCAGGGTGATTGCCGCATTACGCCCAGTCAATAAAGAAGCTAAACCTCCTACTAAGAAAAAAATCAGCAATAAAACTAAAAAGGCGGTGATTAAAGCCAAGCGTACCGCCAAAATCAAAAGTCGTAAAAAGAAAGGGCGAGGACCAAAATCCTAAATGCTTGATTATAAAAATATAAATAAAGTTGTGTTGGCAACGGGCAACAAAGGTAAAGTCAAAGAACTTGCGCGCATGTTGTCTGACTTAGGTATTGAAGTCTTACCACAAAGCGAATTTGCAGTAACAGAAGTGGCCGAAACAGGTTCCACTTTTGTAGAAAATGCGATTATTAAAGCGCGTCACGCCGCGAAACAAACGGGTCTTCCAGCAATAGCTGATGATTCGGGTTTAGCAGTAGATGCCCTTGGTGGTGCGCCCGGTGTCTATTCAGCCCGCTATTCCGGTGACGATGCAACAGATCAAAGCAATATCATCAAGTTACTTGATGCGATGGCTGATATTCCAAAAGAGGATCGTCAAGCCAAGTTTTTATGTGTTTTGGTATTTATGCGCCACGCTGATGATCCCACGCCTATTATTTGCCAAGGTGAATGGCTTGGCGAAATCACTACTGAACAACAAGGTGAAAATGGTTTTGGTTACGATCCTGTATTTTGGGTCGAAACACAGAATTGTAGTTCTGCACAGTTGTCTCCCGAACAAAAAAATGTGTTAAGTCATCGCGGCAAAGCCCTAAAACTGCTGTTAGCCCAACTACAAAATCAATTAGGCTAACAACTTGTCAACACAATCACTTCCTCTAAAGCTGCCGCCACTTGCGTTGTATATTCATATTCCTTGGTGTGTGCAAAAATGCCCTTACTGTGATTTTAATTCTCACGGCCAAAAACAACAGGTGTTGCCTGAAACTGAATATATCAGCCACTTGTTAGATGATTTAGCTGAAGATGCTAAATTGGTAGGCAACAGGGCTATTCACAGTATTTTTATTGGTGGCGGTACGCCGAGTTTGTTTTCGGCTCAGTCCATTAAAGTATTATTAGATGGGGTAAAAGAAAGGGTTAATCTATTAGCCAATGCTGAAATCACTATGGAAGCGAATCCCGGCACAGTTGAAAGCCAACGTTTTGCAGATTATGTGAAAGCTGGCATTACCCGCATCTCCATAGGTGTACAAAGCTTCCAACCAGAAAAACTATCCGCATTAGGGCGTATACATGATGAAAATCAGGCACTTAAAGCCGCAGAGTTAGCCAAAAGCATAGGACTCAATAGTTTTAATCTTGACCTAATGCATGGCTTACCTAATCAGTCTTTAGAGGATGCATTATTTGATTTAAACACCGCCATCGCGCAACAACCACCTCACTTATCTTGGTATCAATTAACCATTGAACCTAATACACAGTTTCACTCCAAACCGCCTAAATTACCTGAGGATGAGCTGTTATGGGATATTCAAGAACAAGGTGATGCGCTGCTTAAACAAGCAGGATTCGAACAATACGAAATATCTGCATACAGTCAACCCGGACAGCAATGTCAGCATAATTTAAATTATTGGCGATTTGGAGACTACTTAGGCATAGGTTGTGGTGCCCATGGTAAAATCACCTTGGCCAGTGAAAATAAGATAATTCGCACGGTTAAGGTAAAACATCCTAAAGGTTATATGGATTTAACCCGCAGTTATACTAGTGATAAAAAAGTGGTGCCAAAGGAAGATTTGCCTTTCGAGTTTTTTATGAATCGCTTTCGCTTACTGGAGCCTTGTCCTAAATCGGATTACCCTGATTTTACTGGTTTCCCCTTAGATAACACCACAAAAAAAAATCTACAAAGCGCAATTACCCGAGGTTTGTTAGTTGAGTCAGATGATGAGTGGCAAGTCACACCTCTAGGCAGGCGTTATTTAAATACCTTACTGGAAATGATGGTTTAAGCTGACTGTGACATCCAGCCGTATATACCCCGTCATTCCCGCGAAGGCGGGAACCCCCAACAACACCTGATAAATCACTAAAGAACCTTGTTTTTATTATCTTAAAAAATTAGTGAGAATATAACTTTGCTATGGTGTTTTTATAACATCTCAATTTAGTTTACGGTAGCTATTGGTAGGTTCCCGCCTTCGCGGGAATGACGTGTAATAGCTTATAAATCCTCACCGTCTGTAATCTGCTATAACCGCTAAGTCGGACAGCGAGCTATGTCTGTCGGGTATTGGCACGAACGAGTCAATCAACCTTTAAATCCAACAATAATCTTATTCTTTAGTGGTGCCTCTGTGCTCGGCACTTGGTGTCTTCAGTGGTAAATTTTTTTGATTTTAAGATGCAGATAAATTGATTGCAGTAGGAAATTGGCACAAAACAAACTGCTAAATAAGTCAAACCTAGTACTGCCATGAATGAACCCTATTTGTGAAATGGGCTACTCTTCGAGATAAGCATTAGTACCAGTTACCAATACATTATATGGCTGCAGCTCTTTAATAGAAGCTCTAAGTTGATCTTCAGCCTGATCTAATTCTTTAAATTTATTACAAAACCATTGAGCTTTAAGCTTTAAGGTTTCGGCTTTGGGTCCTACAGTTTGACTGATCCCTTCGCCAATAGTTTCTAACTGGTTAGTTATGGCGGCAATTTTTTCTTCACTTCCCTCACCATTCGCCACCAGCCCACCGATAGCCGACAATATGCCACCAACAGAGGTACTTATCGCTTCTTCTAGATGTTCTTCTAACTCACGGTCAACTAAATCATCAACTTGTTCAAGACTACCTGGACCCATATAAAAATTATCTTTAGCGTGAATAAATTTTTCTTTGACGCTGAGTTGTACTCGTTCTAGGGATTTTTGAAGTTTTTTCTGGCTCTTATCATCTTTCACTAAGCCACCGTACACTTGCTCAATGGTCTCTATCGCTAGCTCTACACCTTCATTTGCCAACAATATCATCTTAGGCACAACTTGATGGATACCAGCCGACAACTCAGTTAGCTCTCGCTCTTGCTGCTCATCTAGCGCAATCCATTCACCTTGTACAATAAGCTGTGCCGGGTGGTTTATTTGATAAACCGCCCGACCACCATGGCCAATAACTCTGATTTGATGTTTGCTCACTACGACACCGTAATTAAGAGACACCTCACAATCTTTACTAGCATTAGCAGTAGAAATAAATAGCAGCAATGTAAGTACTAAAAAACGCATAGAATTCCGATAGATTTAAGCCTAAGTCCAGTCTGCCTTTAAATAAAATAAATGCAATATCAGATCAGATAAGACAGACAAAACTCAAGTTAATCTGCAGTTTTTACCAATCGAGTGAAAACAAAACGTTTTTTATCTTTAAGAGAATTACTGCTGTTAAAAAAGGCAATAACCCAGGCGCGTTTTGGATCAACCACAGAAGGTGTGGACGTCCAATAATCATCTGAGGAGGTATTCGGGAAGAAAAATTCATTAATGGCAGGGCGTACGCAGCTACGCTCGGTTAAACTTGCTAACTCTTTCATATTCGGCACTCGCCAACCCAATTGTTCAGCGTATTTGTAACCATGGGCTGCTTGCAACGCTTGTTGCCACGTCAGTTCACTTGCATCACCTGTGCAGGTTTCATTTTCCCATGTTTGCCCAAGACTACAGCGCATCCATACTAGCCCCAACGAGACATCAGTCACTGTGCCGTTAGCATTATCCACAAATTCATCGATTGTTAAGCTTGCATCAAAGTCTGGCAAGCAAGTTTGGCTTGTCGCCACATAGGATATAAAAAAGCAAAAAAGACACAGTACTCTCATTTAATCACCTTCATATTATCGCCCAGCCCTAACTAATCGCACTCTGCCTGCGGTTGATTTGTTTAAAAAATTATCATTACCCGTTGCAAAATCAATGGCCCATGCATTCTGAGCTTGTTCATTGTTAAAACCATCAGCACTTGCATCTTGGGTCCAATACCACACAGGTGCAGTTAATGAAGCGGTTGTGCTCGGAAAATAATTGGCATCAATCATAGGTGCAGCAGCTCGACCAAGATGTAAGATAGATAATAATTCATTATGTGTAGGCAGGCGCCAATCCCTAAAGTTACATAAGCCTTGTGAGTTAACCTCAGCGATATATTCTTCTGTGTTGCAGTTAGTTATCGAACAGCTAGTGTTAATACCGTTTTGATCACCGTCAAAACTTCCTTCATCGTCACTTTGATACCATGAGTAACTGTGGCTACTGCTGTGTAAAGTCGTATTAAAAGCCGCAGATTTTGACTCCCAAATCAAACCAGTAATGTTATCACGCACACAATTCCAAGCTGAGGTCTCATCATCAACTTCATCTCCAATAGCATCTAATCGGGTAAAATCAAAACCTTGTTCTCCCCTACCGGCTTTCTCAGACAAACCATTAGCATAAATAATATCTTGACCACGTTGACCATCTTGACCCGGGTAATCAGTTTGATAAGTGCTGAATATTTGCGAATCGCTTGCTTGTAAAATAACCCCAGTATCATTAAGTGCCTGGATCGGTAATGGTTTGATGGTGACAGTTAGACTGTCGTCGACTGAATTCCCCTGTGCGTCTTCGACTCTTAAAGTAAAAGTAACAGTTTCTGTGTCTGTCACTGCAGGCGCGATAGCGACAGTTTTTAATGCATTGAGATTTTCTATTTGTGGATCTTTTTCAAAATCGTTCAACCAAGTCACAAATAAAGGTTCAGATGCTGCCACTGGGGTGCTGGCAATACCGTTTAAATTAATGCTTTCTCCGCTAAATACTTGATGGCTGATACCGGCATCCACTTCAGGCAATGTATCTGCAGAACTTAGGATATTTAGGGTCACAGTTTCAATACTTTCAGCCCCTTCTTGATCAGTAACTGTCATTGCTATAGTTACTGAGTTAGCACCGCCAAGTATAGGAGTGGTAAAAGCCAGACTGTCACCCTGTAAACTAATACCTGTTAATACTGACTCACCGGCAGTTTGTTGCCATAAATATGCCGCAATAGGGTTATCTGTATCAGTGCTGTCCGTGTCTGTACTGGCGCTAGCATTTAAGATCACCCTATAACCTGCAGGAAATTGATTGTGATCTAATCCCTCAAATTGGGTCACTTGTATATCTGCATATGGGGGGATATTCACAGGGTTAACCTGATACACCACTGAATCCTCGCCTGTGTTGCCGTTGCCATCCGTCACATCAACCGTAAAAGTGTAAGTCAATATATTGGTTGTAACAGGCGCGGTAAAAGTCGCGGTGCCTACACTATTATCATTTTGGGTAATAGTGATATTGGGTGTCACTCTCCATGTATAAGTCAAAGTATCAGTCTTACCAGTAGCCTGAGCACTCAAGGTTACTGTGGTTTGTTCAGCAATGGATTGGTCAGCACCAGCATTGACTAGAACGTTTGGGGTAGGCGTGTCGTTGTCACTATCGAGAGCACTTCCCGAGCAGCCTAGCAAATAAACGCCAAGGCACAACACAGTCAAAAAGGATTTATGAAACGTCATAGTAGTAAGCAATCATCTATCTTCTAAAGCAATATATTAGCTAAATCTATGCAGTTACTGTACCAGTCGAACGCCGTAAATTTGGCGACTATCAAAGTTTATCCAAACAACATAAAAACGAGTGGTAGAACAATGGCGGTGAGTATGCCATTTACACATAAGGCCATTGTTGAAAACGCTCCCGTTTTTGCTCCTATCTGATGGGCTCTGGCAGTGCCAATGGCATGGGAAACAGTACCCAAAGCCAAACCTTGCGCCCGTGAGTCATCACAGCGAGTCAGCTTAAATATGATCTTGCTGAACATCACGCCCAATATGCCAGTGATCACCACAACACCAGCGGCAAGTTCGGGTATACCTCCAATAATATTTGTCGTATCCACTGCCAGTGGCGTAGTAATAGACTTAGTCAGCACAGACAATTTAACAGGGTCTGAAAAATCAAATAAGAACAACCAGCCAATCGCCAATAGTGGAGCAACACATCCACCTATGATAATCACTAACAAACCTTTACTTCCAGCAGCGTAGATTAGTCTAATTTGCTGATACAAAGGAATGGCCAATGCAACAGTGACAGGTCCAAGCATCCAGTTTATTGGTCTAACAAATATCAGGTAATCCTGCAGAGGTGTAGCACTCACAACACCTATGCACCCGATCAAAATAGCGCCAACCACTATCGGATGAAACAAGATGTTGTGAGCGAAATATTTATAAATCCATATCGCTAACCCATACGCAAATAAAGTAATGGTTATCCACAAGAGTTGTTCTATTGAAACAAGCTGTATAATTGATTGCCAATCCACAGTATTAACTTTCGTCATCTTGACTGACTGATTGATTCGAATGCCCGAAAAACCGTTGCCCTAGCCAAGATGTTAGATATAAGCTAATAAAAGTACTGAACATAATGGCAAACAAAAATAACCATAAGTTGTTACCCAACTGTTCAGCATAAAACCATGCAGCTACCAAAGGGGGAATAAAAAACAAAGATAAATGTCGTAAGCAAAATTGACTGACATATTCTAGGGGTTTGGGCACACGCCCCAAACAAAGTAGCCCCATAAATAATAACAATAAGCCCAACAAAGCTGCAGGCAAAGCAATATAGTGACTTAACCAAAAGCCCAAAAACCAAAATAAAATTAAGGTTATAAAAGCCAGAGTTGAATTTACAACATCACTTTTTGAGATTCTTGGCATTATAAACTCAACTCAATCAATTGTGGTTAGCTGCCAGTTTTGACATCTTCTAAATGATATTTTTCAATAAGTGAATACAAAGTAGGTCGCGTTACCCCTAAGAGCTCAGCGGTTTTAGACATATTATGTTCTGCCACTAAAAAGGCATTACGTATAGCACGACTTTCAGCAAGCTCTCTGACTTCTCGTAAATTGAGTGTGTCAATAATAGGCCCATCATCTCGCAACAATAAGCTCAAATCCTCAGCCTGAATATGGCTACCTTCCGCCATTATCACTGCAGATTTGAGTTTGTTTTGAAGTTCTCGAATATTGCCCGGCCATTTATGCTGTTTCATGGCCTTAATCGCTGAGTCACTGAAACCTTTTATTTTGGTTTTAAATTCCTCATTGTATTGCACCAAAAAGGTCTTGGCCAATAACACCACATCATTGTCACGCTCTCGAAGGGGCGGGATAATGATGCTAATTTCACCTACTCGATAGAATAAATCTTCACGGAAAGTCTGGTCTGCCACCATAGCTGGAATATCTCGGTGAGTAGCGCAAATCACTCGGATATTCACAGGTATTTCAGTTCGCCCTCCCACTCGTTCAATAACTCGCTCTTGTAAAAAACGCAACATTTTGGCTTGTAAACCAATAGGCATGTCACCAATTTCATCTAAAAATAAAGTACCGTCTTGAGCGGTTTCAATCTTGCCAGGTGTGGTTTTACTAGCGCCAGTAAATGCCCCTTTTTCATAACCAAAAAGTTCACTTTCAAGCAAGTTCTCAGGGATGGATGCACAGTTAATGGCCACAAAAGCGTTATCTTTACGCAGGCTGTGCTCATGAATACTACGAGCAAATACTTCTTTACCGGTGCCACTTTCACCGAGTAATAAGGTACTGATATCTGTAAGTGCGATACGTTCGGCTTTTCTACTCGCCGCTAAAATCCCTTCACTTTGGCCTATTATCTTGTCCATTGAAGGTGCTACTTCAGCCAAATGGCGATTTTCCAATTCTAAATTAAAAAGGTTAATCGCGCGGCTAACCAATATTTGAATGGTGTCTGAGTCTATTGGTTTTTGGTAAAAATCATAGGCGCCTAAATTCACCGCTTTTAAGGCATTTTTTTTGTCATTGTTGCCGGTTACTACTATGACTTTAGTTTGTGGTGCTAAGGCTAAAATTTCTTCTAGAGTAGCTAATCCTTCCGTTGCATTACTTGGATCCGGTGGTAAACCTAGATCTAGTGTGACTACCTTAGGCTCAAAACGCCGCAACTGTGCTATAGCTGAGGTTCGATCTTCCGCAAAAATAACCTCGTAGCCTGAAAAGCTCCACTTTAATTGTTTTTGTATCCCTAAATCGTCATCGACGACTAAAATCTTATCCATGTCTCAAAACCCTTTGCCCTTTGCATTTTGCTAGTTGGTTGGAATCCGCAATGTAAAAGTTGTACCAAGTTGCAGTGTACTTTGCACCAGCAACTGACCACCAATTTTTTCTAAATAGGCTTTAGCATCAAACGCCCCTATGCCCATCCCAGCGTTGCCTTTTGTTGTATCAAAAGGTTTGTACAAACGTGTGCGAATAAAATCTTCGCTCATACCACACCCGCTGTCTACTATATTGATCAACATATGTCTTTCATCGGCAGATAAATCTATCACGATTTCAACTTTACCATCATCATGGGTTGCTTGTTGTGCATTACTAATTAGATGGTACATAACATTACTAAATTTATCGTTATCTAAAACCACAGGTGTTTCACTGTTAACTATCACACTAGGTGTAGGTAAATAGGATGCACATTTTTGTTCAACAACTTGTATAACACTTTCTGATAATGTGACTAAGCTATCGGTACCATTATGTAAGGTGTTTTTTTCTAGTCAATTGACGAAGCATTTTGTCCATTCTAGCTTTGGTATGATGCAATGTTTCGAAGGTATCTTCAATAAACTCAGGGTTATCTTTATGCTGTTCGGCATTACTCAAAATAAGACCAATTTGCGCCAACACATTTTTTAAATCATGCACAACGAAGGCCGACATCCGTGTAAAGGCAGCAAATTGTGCATTTTCAGCGAGTTCTTGTGCTGCTTGATGATGAAACAAAAAGTTTGAAATTTGTGCATTTACTGCAGTCAAATAATCCCTTAACTCCCAATTGAGTCTTTTACTAGTGTTATCGGAACCTAGCATAATCACCATACCCCAGAATTTTTCGTCTTTATAAATAGGGATCACTAGCTGGAAGGAAACACCGTTCAATAGGGCATGATTAACCTTTAGATTTTCATAAATATAGGGCCGTGTTCTAAGCTCTTCAATATCAATTATCCAATTTTTAGTTTTAAAAAATTCGGAAAACACTAACAACACAGTTTGTTCATCTTTACTTAAATCAGGTTTCTCAATATTTGCCAAAACCTTCAGTTCGCCATTTTGTGCTTGAATAAAACAACCCGTTTGGTAGTCAACTGCCTGAGTTAGCCCTCGTAAAGCCGTTGCATATACATTTTCGTCTGACTCTTTGGTATTAAGGCAATGTGTTAACTTTAACCATTCATGTCGATAGTCAAATTGATTGGCAAAAAAGTGTTTAGTAATAAACACCTTGATTTTTGTCCGAAAACTCAAAGAAAGAAACAATGCCACTAATAGTGCTAAAGACAGGGCGATCAATACTACTTGAATAGTCGCTCCCCATTGTCCGCCTAAGTATTTAACCAGATAACCAAGCATAGCCATAATGAATAAATACCCGCCGGCTACCATCAGTAAAGTGCTATGCATCACTATGTCTCTAGATATATATATTTCTACCCCCCAATTTTTGACTCGCCTTATAGCCAAGACTAAAAATGGGATCATAGCTGAATAAATGTAACCTCTAGCAGCGATGTAATTAATGTGAATTTGTTCAACCATCAAAGCATTAGCGAAAGTGACAAACTCAAAAACACTGATGACAGCCAGATATAATACTAAAGGTTTTAACGCCCACCTATTGTCACCTGCCTGACGATATATAACTTCAAGTAAGACAAGCACTTGCAAGGCAATCACAGTCTGGAGAAGAAAGGTCCATGATTCTTTATGAACCCCTAAGTAGGGTAATGCTATCGCAGTAATCGGCAAAGCCAATATCAGCAAGGTTTCTTTTCGGCTTAATACTTCAATAATATTAGTAAAATTATCTTTTAAGCATGAAGCCAAAAAAAGTAACCAAAAGAAACTTTTGATATTATCGAAAAGTAGTAATTTTTCGATAGAAAGTGGGGTGAAGATGAACGGTGCGATAGACCATAAACATGTCGCTCCTGTGGCTAAAACCAACAGATACTTTGCTAACCCTGACTTTCGAACTGTTAATAACAGCAGTAAAAGAAAGGCGTAACCAATAGCACTAATTGCATAACCAACGGTTGCGATCATATCTTGCTCTTTATCGTTTTTTTAATACTAAGCTGCCAATCGAATATCCAGCCCCAAACGAACAAAGTAAACCAACATCACCTGATTGTAAGTCTTTGTGATGAAGATAAAACGCGATAATTGAACCAGCAGAAGCGGTATTAGCGAAGGTATCTAAGACTATTGGAGCTTCTTCTAAGGTCGGTTGTCTGTCGAGCAATTTACGGCTTATCAGAGTATTCATATTGATATTGGCTTGATGCAACCACCACCTTGAAACATCATTAGAACCGAGCTGATGACGGGCTAAATGCTCAGAAATATGCTCCACAGCCATAGGACAGACTTCTTTAAATACTTTACGTCCCTCTTGATGAAAAAGTTTATCCGCGGCAAAGGGATCAACGTCATTAGCACGGCTAACATAGCCAAAATTTGAGCGAATATTATTTGAGTATTGGGTAACGGCCTTAGTGCTCATGATTTCAAAAACATGTTCTGAATCTGCAGTATCGGCGCTTTCAATTACCATAGCAGTCGCCACATCACCAAAGATAAAATGGCTATCACGATCACAATAGTTAACTTGCGGCGAGGTTAATTCTGGATTAATCACTAACACCGTCTTAGCCGTACCGGCAGTAACCATTTCATAGGCACGATGTAGGGCGAAAGTCGCTGCCGAGCAAGCCACTAACATATCAAAAGCAAAACCTTTAATCCCTAAAGCGCCTTGCACTTCAATTGCCAATGCAGGATAAGAGCGTTGCGTGTAAGCACAAGCCACAATCACAACGTCAATATCTTCAGGTCTTTTATTTGCCGATTTTAAAGCGTCTCTGGCCGCATGGAGTGCCATTTCGGCTTGATCAGATATTTCTTCATCTAAACGCTCTGGAATACTTGGACGCATCCTGTCAATGTCTAAGATGCCATCTTTCACGTAGACGTAACGACTCTTGATACCCGAGGCTTTTTCGATAAATTCAGCACTTGAAAGTGGTTTAGGTTTAAGTTCACCTTGTTCAATCGCTAATTTATGTTGCTGGTTAAACTGTTCAGCATAAGCATTATATGCGATGACCAGTTCTTCATTACTAATGCTGTGGTCGGGTTTCCATAAACCAGAACCGCTAATTACTACAGAAGATGTCATGTAAAGTCCTAACTAATAACAAATTAGACCACAAGACTAATATTTATGTGGCTCAGATCTAGTTAGCTTATCGGTTTGCAATAAAAAAGTCAGCTTCAAGCTGACTTTTTACTCTAATAAGTTTGTTGCCTAATTAAAATAAATAAGTCTTGGCAGCTGTTAACAATTTATCTTTGTTAGATTTTCCGGTCACACAAGCTTGTATATCTTTGTGTTTGAATACATAAACCTTGTCGTGTGAACCAATCACACTGTCATTGTCCGCGTCGACAAAGTCAGACAATAAAAATGTCACATTTTCATCATCTGATAATGACCTAAGGCCAGCACCATAACGGCACAACATGTTACCTATAGTGTCTTCAAATAGCGATAAAGACTCTTTATATATCTTCTGATTAACAGCTTGGCGCTTCGCTACTTCCTGATTTCGTTCAGTTTCCAAATCACTACGAAACTTTTCTAATTCTCTAGTTTTAGATTCAAGCTTAGCGACTTCTTTGTTGAGTTCATTTTGGCGTTTTTCAATCTCTTTACGACGCTGAGTATCGGCATTACGTTTTTCAAACTCCAAGTCTCTGCGTGTCCGGTCGTATTCGCGTTTTTCCCAACCTAACTCTCGTTGCTCCTCGCTTAAATCACGCATTTTGTCGCTTAGTTCATCATCATAATGCTCGCCGTGCTCCACAATACTCATAACCATTCTTTCAATTTCATTTTCATCAATATCGATTTCAATTCGGCCTCCATTAGTATTAGGGGCAGTTGGAGCAATAGGGATACTATTCATTAACCCTTTCAAATCAAAACCAAAAAAATTACCACCGTGCCTGCCGCTATCTATTTCAAAGACCACACCTTGGTCGGCAAGGTAAAAAACCGATTCGGCACGAAAACGAATATTTTTGTTTGAACTTTGCTGTTTTAATGTCGCTTGTAAAATATTCAGCATAATACCTACTTCATTACGCACTTCTTTTATATTGGTTTCATTACTTTTAGCTTGTAGCGGACTGATAGCTAAACTACTAAAGGCCAGCGCCAATAAGGTCTTTCTAATTAATAAAGTCATGATTACATCCTCATTCGTTAATGGTGCCAATTTGGTCAGGCTTGGCATAAATATCTTGTTGTAACTTGTTTAATTGGCGCGCATAAAATAGTTGATCGTCGCCACGTTGTTCGTTGACATATTTAATCAGTTCGGCAAAGTCCTCACGTCTCTCTTTGCGACTGGCTCCGAGCAAATATTGGGTCAGCTGTGTACTGGTATCCATTTGTTGTTTGCTCATAGCCTGGGTGTATTCTGTTAACGCCAGCTGTTGAACTTGTTGAAACTCTGCTAATCGCTCATCCACTAACCTGTCGATTTCCTGGGTACTTTGCTTATCGGAAAAACTAATGGTCATGGCTCCGTCTTCCATACGCACTTGTAACCCCGTCAACACCATCACAATGGCTAACATAGAAGTGGCAAAAGATAGTGTTGGTAAACCTTGCCATTGCCACCACTTCGCTTTTTGTGGCATATCAAAGGTGCTTTCTCTATTCCAATTAGGGACTTCATTGCTATGGTAGTGTTCACTTTGCACAGCAAAGATATTGTAGGTCTCCACTTGCTTGGCAAAACCTTCGTCTTGCAGACAACGTTGCTCAAATTCATGCTGCTGAGACTCACTAAGTTGTTCCTCAACCCAAAGCCCCAATAACTGCTCGTTACTTAATCTAGATTTATTCAAGTTATCCCCCAACTGTGATTCATGTTTAGGCATAATCGACCTCCATTAAGGTTTTCAACTTTTCTAAAGCACCGTATAAGCGTGACTTGGCCGTGTTGGCAGAAATCCCCGTTTGCTCGGCAATTTCATCGAAAGTAAACTGACCAAAAAATTTTAATTCCACTACCGCTTTTTGTGACATCGGCAGCTGTTGCATAGCGCTCACTAGCTGTTTATTCTCCTGGCTAGTATGAATACTGTCAGCTGCACTAATTTCGTCACTTTCGATTTCTGGTGTATCGTCCAACCCTTGAGTGGGCTTTTTACGGCGATAAAACTCTATGCAACGAAAGTGTGCGATACGAAATAACCAACTTTTAAAACTCCCTTCATTTCTATAACTAGCTAAATTACGAAATACCGAAATAAACACCTCTTGCATTAAATCCAACGCATCTTCGTTTTTCCCCGTCATACGCATACCATAGTGATAAATGGGCTTTTCATAGCGCTTGAGCAAATTCAGCCAGGCTTGTTTATTGCCCTGCAACGCTTTTGCTATAAGTTGTTCGTCGGTTTTCTCAAACACTGTTTTTAATTCCCTTCGTTTAGGGTGTGTCCCCTTTGCTCAAATATAGAGTCGAGGGACAAAGTAAAAAAGTTTATTTTTTTAATAATTAATTTGAAATTAACGAGTTAATGTAGGAATAGGAGTCAAAGGAGCAACTAACTCTGCTAGATAACGAAACAGCCTAACCCGTGTTGTACCTTTGCGCCAAACCATGCCAATTTCGCGATAGGCCATATCCTCTGCAGGCATAGAAACTAAAGACTTAGTGCTTAATATATGATTTTGAATCGCCAACTCTGGCATAAAAGTAAATCCCAACTTGCTATTGGCTAGTTGCACTAAGGTATACAAACTGCTGGCAGCCAAAGAGCTCACTTGTTCCTTATGTTTTAAACCACAAGCACTAACAGCATGCCCTGTCATACAATGTTCTTGCTGCAATAAAAAAACACTATCTTTAGGCAAAGCCGATACGTCTAAGGGGACAGGTAAAGTTTCGACCAAATCGCTATGGGCAATCAAATGAAAAGGATCGTGGCCTAACACCAATTGTTTACAACCTGGGGTCTCCATAGGTAATGCTAAAATGAGTAAATCTAAGCCGCCTTCATTTAACTGTGTTAATAAATTAGCAGTGGTGTCTTCTTGTAATTGCAGTGTGATATCGGGGAGATGTTGCTTAACTTTGCCAATCAAACCTTCAAATATAAAAGGCGCAATAGTAGGAATAACCCCAATTTTGAGTTTACCTACTTGCCAATTCCCTGCACTTTTTGCGAAGTCGACCAATTCGTGAGCATCGCTTAACAGAGCTTTACTGCGCTTCACTAATTCTAAGCCAAGAGGTGTAAACACAAAGGTTTTGTGATCTCGCTCTAACAGCTGAGATCCAAATTGTTCCTCAAGATTCTGAATTGCGGTACTTAATGTTGACTGGCTAACATGACAATGTTGCGCAGCTCTATGGAAATGCTGCTCTTGGTGCAATACAACCAAATAATGAAGATGTTTAAGATTGGGCCATTTCATAACTATCCATCTATAAAAGCGATTAATATCACTATACTAGATTAGATTTACTGATAAAAAAAGCGCCATCGAGGCGCTTTGATAGAAAATTAAGACTGAGAATTAACTACCTACAGAAGCATAAGTCGCATATTGTTTTCTTTCGCCTTCAACAAACTTAGACCATTGTTGTGCCATGCCTCGGCTGCCATCATATTCCTGAGCTTTAGCAAGTTGATTTAAGGCTTCGTGGTACTGACCAACATTAAATTGTGCCATACCAATAACAAGATGCGACATACCTTCATTACGCAAACCACCTTTTTCTATGGCTTGTTGTGAAGCAGCAATGGCTTGTTGCCATTTGTCCATGTTTAGATACATTTGACCTAGTTGTGCGTGCAACTCGCCTGTTGCAGATAATTGAGCCGCAGCCAACATAACGGGAATAGCTTTCTCTGTTTCTTTAGCTGAATTCCAAGATTGCGCTAAAAACGTTAGGTTACGCTCATCTTCAGGTAACTTACCGGCATCAATAGCTTTTTGCATAATGGCGGCAGCTTTATATGGAAGTTGGTGGTAGTAATAAAGTTGTGCCAAATTGAACATATCAGAGCCAGTAGCGACAAAACTTTTTTGTTCAGCAATTTCCATGATGGCTAGTTGCTTTTGTTCTTGCCCAAGTTCGCCATACATACCGGCAAGTTGTAACCAGTATTTTGGCGCTTCGAATTTTTTCACTAACTTTAACAATACATTCTTAACGTTTTCTGGTTGCTTCAATTCAAAATAGACTGCTCTTTGCAACACATACCACTGTTCGTCAACTTGGAAACCTAAGTCATTGTTTTCAATCTGTAATACCGCTGCGTTGATGTAGTTAGACGCCGCTGCATAATCTTGTTTCTGGTACATAGCTTGCGCTTTTAATACCAAATTTTTAGCTGGAATATCTTTAGATGGATAAAGTCTCTTCTGAATAACTTCCCATTGCTCGATTTTTGCAATGGTTTGATCATATTTACCACGCATCATATATAGCTGCGCGAGGCTAAACAAAGTCGCTTGTTCGAAGCTTTCTGGAATGGGCTGCTGTTGCACCACATTCTCGAACGCTTCAATCGCCTGCTCGTAGTTTTCAGCTTCATAATGAATAAAGCCATAGAAGTTATACATCATGGCTTGTTCGTAGCTGTTCATTGAACCGGCTTTAGACTTAACGCTGTCCAGGACTTCAAAAGCTTCAGCTTGCTTACCCGCGTCAGCGAAACTTTGCGCACGAGATAACTGGTCATACACTTTAGAGCGCAAAGTAGGTACACGTTTAGTTTTACGCTCTACTTTTACTTCTTCTGCGTTAACAATACTGGTTTGTATTCCAGACATTAATACCCCTGTCATTAAGACAGGTGCTACTAAGTTAAGTAGTAATTTATTCATCGCCATTTTAGCCCCCTAGTTCGAATTTAACCCGCACTTCAACCCCAGATACTTCCATGGGTTCGCCATTTACGACGCGCGGTTTGTATTTATATTTTAAAGTGGCATCTAATGCCGCTTGCTCAAAAATGCCTGCTGGTTCTGCTTGTATCACCTTAGGACTGGTTACTGAACCTAACTTGGATACTGTAAATTCAACGTCTACATAACCTTCAATGCCCCGCTGTAATGCCCTTCTTGGATATACAGCAGCAACACGCACTATTGGTAAAAACTCGCCGTCGCCAGACTCCAGTGCTAAGCCACCAGCAAGAGAGACATCAGCAGCCACATCTGCACCAAAATCCATGCCGCTGGTGGCACTTTCTGGACTAGGCGCTTCCATTTGTGGTGGTGCCATATCCGGTGGAGGCTGTTCTGGCTTGGGTGGCTTTTTAGGTTTTCGGTCTTTCTTTTGTACCGCCTCTTCTTTTTTCACACGAACAAAATCCAGCACACTACCTTTAGGCGCATCTGTTAGCGCACTGCCACCACTTTGAATTAACGATTGCATCAAAAAGAACAATCCCAATGTGACAACAGCCGCCATTAATACAGCTAAAGCTAGTCTTGATAAAGTCTGCGGCATTGTTTTTGTCTTAGCTTGCGGCATGGCTGTTTAAGGCTCCTGAGCTGCAATAGACACATCTTCAATGCCTGCTGCTCGTGATGCATCCATCACTTTAATCAACACGTCAGTAGTGGCTTTTCTATCAGCTTGGATAACCACAGTGCCTTGGGGATTTTCAGCATATAAACGTTCGATATTGGCTTGTACTGCACGTACGTCCACTTTGCGTTTATTGATCCAGATATCACCTTTTGCACTGATCGCCACCAAAATATTAGCGCGGTCTTTTTTCACAGCTGTAGCCGCTTCTGGGCGGTTAACGTCTATGCCCGCTTCTTTAACAAAAGACGCAGTCACAATAAAGAAAATCAACATGATAAATACAACGTCCAGCATAGGTGTCATGTCGATTGTTGCTTCTTCTTCGTCCATCAAGTTTTGGAAATGCTGTTTCATAATAATCTCTTGTTGTTAACCCAATTCGCAGGATTAAGCTTTACCTTGCTAATGCTTTCGTTCTAGGCGCAGCGAGTCTTCTAGACTGGCTCTTTCTTTTTTTGCTGTTCTTGCTAACCATGTTGAGGCGAATACTCCCGACAAAGCACCGACCATTCCAGCCATAGTGGGGATAGTCGCTTTTGACACGCCCGATGCCATAGAACGTGCGTTACCTGAGCCTGAAATCGCCATCACATCAAATACTTCAATCATGCCTGTCACTGTGCCCATTAAGCCAAGTAGCGGACATAAGGCCACTAATGATTGGATAATCGGCACACCAGTACTGAGTTTTAACGACACCCGAGAAATCATCGCCTGGCGAATTTGCTCGGAGTTCCATGACGAGCGTTCAGCTCTGGCTTGCCATTTAGCTATCACCGCACTTTTATACTGTTTATGTGTCACAAACACATACATAGCGCGCTCTAAGATCATTAACCACATAACAAATATCAAGCCACCGATGATCAGTAGGACCTGCCCACCGGTTTCGGTAAAGTCGCGAATGCTTTCGAGTATTTCAATCATGATGAATTAAGCTTTGTTGCTGCTAGTAGCTGCGGCATGAGCCTCAGCACGCTCGGCAATCACGCCTGCCGCTTGCTCTTGTAATATATAAACAATGCTTTTGTTTCGAGTATTTAACACTGCGTATAACAAGGTCATTGGGATAGCCACTACCAAGCCTAATACTGTGGTCACCAAGGCTGTGGAAATACCACCAGCCATCAATTTAGGATCACCAGTACCGAATAAAGTAATGGCTTGGAAAGTGTTGATCATGCCCGAAACCGTACCTAGTAAACCCATCAAAGGAGCCACTACCGATATCACTTTAATGATGCTCAGCGAGCGACCTAACTTAGGTACTTCACCTAAAATCGCTTCGGTAAGATGTAACTCTAATGCTTCAGTATCTGCTTCTGGGAAGTCATCTTTGGCTTGCATAACACGGCCAAGGGAGTTGTTGTCTTTAAAGGTACTTGATTTAAGTTGACGATTAACCTTGGCACCTTCAATAGACAATGAGATAAAACGCCAAACCGCAATCAATAGTCCAACTAGACCTACAGCTAAGATGATGTAACCAACAGTGCCACCCTGCTCAACTCGCTCTTTCAAACTAGGGGCTTGTACTAACAACTTAAGAATTGAACCACCAGTAGGGTCTAAACCAAACTCCACCAAATCACCAGATGACTGCTGAAGCGCTACAGCGCTGTCGCCATAACGACCAGCCGGTTGACGTACTAGCTCAGCAACAGAGCCTGTGGTTCCGTTGTAATCTAGGTATTTACCATCGGCAGTCAAAGCGAAAGGTCCAACACGTAATACTTCTTTGCTGACTTTATTACCGCCAGCTTCAATGACGTCTGTGGTGAATGTGGTGACTTTGCCCGATTCGGTCATTTCACGTTGCATTTCAAACCACACACGCTCAATTTCTTCAATAGAGGCTAGCTTGGACGTTGACCCCATAGACTGTGCTAAGTCATCTAAAAATTCAGCACGACCAGGAATTTGTGCAGAAATAATTGAGTTTTGAAATTTGCTTTTGGTGTCGCCCGAAACTTGTTGCAGCACACCAAACAACTCTTTTAACGAACCTAAACGTTTGTTCATGGCTTCGTTTAAATCAGCCAATTTAAATTCGTTTTCTTCGAATTGGGTTTCCATCTTCTCAGAATTAGCCAAAGCTGCATCACGAGTTTGTTTGGCTTGGCGTAACATTTGGTCTTGTTCAGAACGTTTTGCAGCAAACTCTTTTTCTCGCTGCACATTTTGTTTGTTTTGTGCAAACTGACCTTGTTCAAGTTGTTTCAACAAAGCGTCTAAATTCAGCGCTTTATCTTCTTGGGCAACAACCAAATTGGAAACAAAACCAAGACTAGTTATTAGTAATATGTTTTTTAGGATGTTTTTCATGTTGTTCATCTTTATCACGCCCTTAATCCGTCATCGCTACAGGTAACATTAGAAGGTCTGGTGCAAGTTGTTTCTTCGCCATACGTAAACCTTTAGTCACTTGAGTACGGTAACTAGAAGGTAAAGCTTGCCACTGACGGGTTTGTTTATTCCAGGTACCTTGCAAGCTGGCATCACGAGTTTGATATATCAGTGCAGTACGACCCACACGTAAAAAATCCACATCCCGCTCTTGGCCTTCAATAGTATGTAAACCACTGTAGGCTTCGAGTGTGCGTCCGTAATCCATCTCAACTTGGTAAGCTTCCATCACCCTGCGAAACTTTTCCGACGGTGAAATATCGGCTCTGTCCATCATGGCTTGTAACTCAACAACACGTTTGTTTCTTTCTTGCGCAAGGAAAGGCACATCCAACTCAACAAACTGAGCAAGGCCGGTGATCATGCGCATCATAAGCGGAGTGATTTGGCGTTCGATAATACTGACACCATCAATGCCCGAATTTAAGTCGGCCATTTCTTGCATTTGATTATCAATTTGTTTTTGCAGTTGGCCGTTATAAACATCTAAACCGGTAATTTCTTTGTTGACAGCTTTGAATTGCTGCAGCTTGTCACCAATTTGATCGGTAATATTATTGATTTTTTGTTGAGATTTTGCTGCAGACTGATTAATTTCAGTGGCTTTTTTAACAGCAGGCTGAAGAGCCTTTTCTTCTTGAGCGACGCTACTTCCAGCCGTTACAAATATGGCTAAAAACGCGGCAGATATTTTGGTCAGTCGTGTCATACCTCAAACCCTAAAATTGCATAACAGTGATTTACTGTTATTTATAAACTGCGCAGAGGATAAGGTCTGAATGTGACAAATATATTACAGATAAATGACAGAACGATGATCACTTTATTATGTCAATGAGAAGGCGCTATTTGAGGATGACACTATGGAAAAACATCTATCAGAAAATGTTATCTAATGTGCCTAGCAATATATTTCAAAAAAGGATATTCAATTCTGGGGTAATTCGACAACCCCCTTTACGTCAACGTATTTCAGGATGGGACAAAATGTATAAAAACAGCCGCTATTAAAGCGGCTCTTTTAAAATAAACTATACTGGAGCTAATTAAAATTCGTAACTATAACTCACACCGAATGTAGTACCTATTTCACGTGTTCTAACCGCGACACCTGACTGAAGCACTTCTTGATTTGCACCCAATAAGTTTTTCACTTTAAATTTAACTTTAGTATTAAAGTCAGGATACCAAGTATAGATAGCATCTAAAGAATGAAATGGCTGTTCATAAGCATCGCCACGTCCACCTATACCAGATGCCAAGATACGTTCACCAAATACGTTATAAACTAAAGATCCACTATGCTCACCACCAGCTGAATCATAGTTTAATTGTAAGTTAACCACATATTTAGAATGGCCATTCATACGTTTAACAGTATTTGTTAAATTACCAGCATCCGCAGCTTCAATGATGACTTCTGAATCACTTAAAGTAAGGTTACCAGAAGTAAAGAAGCCATCAGCAAGCCAATTCAAGCCATATAACCACTCAGTTTCGATGCCATATAGTTCAGCAGAAGTACCATTAGTGAATGAAGCTGTATAGCTTGAGTCGCCTACGGCAAGAACCGATTCAATAGGGTTAGCAATGTCTTTGTAGAATAAAGATACGGCTAAGTTGTCACCATTATCGCCATACAACTCATAACGAGCATCATAGTTTTTCAATTGGCTTGATTCCAATGACAAGCTACCCGTTGTGCGGATATCTGTTAGCGGATCAAAATAGCCGACTGGAACCACTTCACGTAAATCTGGACGAACCACAGTTTCACCATAACCAAAACGCAGCTGATAACCCTCTCCGCCTAAGTAGGTTAAACTCAATGCTGGGTATATATCGTCTTCATTAATGGTGCGATCTACAATGCGATCTTGGCTGTAAAAGTTTTCAATATCATCACGACTAAAAATTAAACTTGATGTTTCAAGTGTCACCTGTTGAAAAGATTCAAAACGTAAACCACCACTAAAACGCCAGGAGTTATCATAAATAACATCGAATGCCCCATAGGCAGCTTGTATTTTCTGTGCGGCTAAATAATCATCAGCCTCAGGCGCTTCAGGTTCGTTAAATGACACCCATACTTCATTATTGTTAATAAAGTCATCAGTTAAATATGAACTTAAATCCAAAATACCGTCATTAGTATCGTTAACCGTGATACCGGCACCATTATTATTCACAAAGAAACTGGAGGTGGTGTAATAGCGGGCTCTATCCATGTAATCCCAACCACTTTTTAATTCAACTTCAAACTTACCCGTGCTGATGGGTAAAGTTAAGTTACCACCCCATGACTTCATAAAGTCACGCATCTCAACAAATTGATAATTAGCGGTACCATTACCACCGTTAATAGCACTATTTTGATATTCGTTATTTGCATAACTATCAGAGAAACTATAAGTGACATCTAGTGGAATATCAGTATGAACTTCTGACTCTGTATATTGCCAATCTGCGCCAAGTCCCCACCAATCCAGAAAAGTGTGCCTGCCTTTAAATTGGTCAATTTCTAACTCACGCTCTTCAAAAGTAAATTGATGTTCCCTATCAGCTTTGTCATCAACACTGATTGTGATCCCTTGGCTAGGGTTTTGGTTAATACCAATATCAGTTTCATCTTCATTATCTTGAATATAAATTTTACTGTAACTCACTTCATGAGTATCCAGACGATAACCTAAAGTGAAAAGTCCATTTAGCCGTTCATTCTCTGTTGTCACTTTAGAATCTGTAAAACTGTCGTAACAACTGTTATTGACATCATCACTTGACTCAAATGACGTTGCACAATCATCTGTTTTATTGGCACTCACCACAGCATTAGTACGTTCTGCGTAATTCCATTTATTATCATAAGCCACAGACGCCAAGAAGCCGAATGTTCCACCTAACCATTGTTCATCGTAAGAATTACCAATACCGCCTTGAAATGAATAATTAGGCGATAACGATCCATCTTTTAAGGTCATATTACGTGGCAAACTTTTTAACAACTCTTGATTCGTTGTAAAGGCTTGCTGAAAAGCAGTGGCATTATCTGTATCAGTTAAACCATGTTTTTCGATAATATTACGAAAAGAGAAATCACCTCGATAGTGAACAATAGCGCTCTCTAATTCATCAGGAAGTCCACTATCGTTTTTATCATAGGTAAACCCAGTTGAATTATTTGAGTTCCCCTCGATACCCAGTTGAAATCCTGCAACAAACTCTGAAGGCAGTGATTTAGTTCGAATATCAACACTACCACCACCAAATGCAGCTGGCATATTAGGTGAAAAAACTTTCTGTACCGATAAACTTTCAATGACATTAGTTGGAAAAATATCCAACGGAATAACATTACGGGTTAAATCTGGGCTAGGAATACTAGCGCCATTTAAACGAGCACTAGAATAACGCTCACCTAAACCTCGTACATATATAAATTTGCCATCAACCAAGGTCAAACCTGTCACACGACGCAAGGCCGATGCAGCATCACTATCACCCGTGCGGGCAATTTGTTCTGAACCAAGTATATCAGCGACGAAAGCTTGGTTTTTACGCTCTGCGATTACCGCTGCAGCAGTACCCTGAAGGCGATTACCAGTAGTTACCACTTCATCAATTACATTATCTTGCTCCTGGGCATATATAGCTCCCGAAACAAGACTTAATGCCACTGCTAACGAGATTTTACTCGTGCTGTATTGAGTCTTCATCATTTATCCCACACTTCAAATGAACAAAAAGGCGTAACTAGGTACCTAGCACGCCTATACCTTTGTCAATTAAACGACTTATAGTTCGTTTGCAATGGCATTGTCATAGGCATCTTTGGCCCAGTCGTACCAGTCACTTGAAGTATCTGTAGGACTTACCGCCCCGATGAAATCGACACTTTCAAAAAAGCTCGCATCGATAGTGGTTACATCAAACGGCGTTTTAAGATCTGCGATAGTGGCAAAACCGTTACTTGCTAACACATCTGCGTCACCACCTAAAATGCTGTTGTTATCTTCAGCAGTATCAGTTAACCAGTTAGTATAGGTTGTAGCGCCTACAGTCTCTGACTTAGCAAGTACCGCACAAGCAGCAACAGAGTTTTTCATAGACACAGCGCCATCAACTACTACTTGTTCAGCATCACCCGAATTTTCGAAACAGTGCGTTTGAGTCGCGGTAGTTTTAACCAATACAGTGTTGTACCAAGTGGCAGAGATAAAATCGTCTAATTTAATAGCAACAGAAGGGTTACCGTCACGAACTGACTCTTCGTCAATTGTTATCACTGTAACGTTAGCAATTTGAGGTGCAGAAGGAGCAACGTTATTGTCTTTTACTTTAGTACCGTCAGACTCAAAACCACCGTTCCCCATATTGATAGTGTTGCCCGCAGCGTTAACAACAGTGCCATGCTTGATAAGAATAAACTGAGCATTACCTTTCCAACCAGCATCAATATCGATACTGTCGTCTTGGGTATCAGTTACGACTATGTGCTTAAGGTTTACAGCACCACCAAACAATTCAACACCATCATCATATCCGGCATAGATGTCTACGTAGTCAATAGTTGTTCCAGATCCAACAGCAAACAAACTAAGAGAATTCAAGTCGTTACCTTCTTCTGCACCCGCTGGCAAACCACCTGCATAATGGATCTTAACGAATTTTAAGGTACCACTGTTATCAGTATTGTCGTTGCCACCGTAATAAGTCACAGCGCCTTCACTTTCAGCATTACAGGTTACTGCTGCACGCTCAGCATCAGAACATTGATCAGTAATACCAAATCCGTCAATCATAATGCCACCCCAGTCTTGAGGTTGAGCATCCGCAACCTTAAGGCTTGCAATTGCATTGGCTGAAGTGAATATAATTGGATTGCTATAGGTACCCACAGCCTCGATATTTGCGCCACGGTTAATTTGCACTCGTGATGATGAATCATCAAAGGCGAGAGTTGCACCAGCTTCAATTTCAACAGTTGGGCCTTCTGTAACAAGTACACAGCTATCTGATGTATTACAGTTTTCACCTACAACTAACGAACTTTTAAAGAAGTGAGCACCACCATTATCAAGTTTTGCTAATGTGATATCTGTCGTTAACGGGCTCGCAGGGCTAACAAAGTCTTTGCTATATTCACAATTACCATCTGTGTATTCACCTTGAACTTCAACACCACTTGTCTCATATGAAGCACAAGGATTTTCAGTAGTAGTCCCATCACCCGTGCCTGTATCATTACCTTCATTGGTAGTATTGGTAGTGTTATTACTATTATTAGTACTAGTGTCATTAACAGTAGGGGTAATATTGATGTCTCCACCACAACCAGCCAAAACTAATGCTGTTACGATTGCACTAGCTTTAAAAATATTATTAAGATCCATTGTGCTCTCCAAATGCGAGTAATTTTATAAGAATTAAAAAACGCGAGAAGAGTAACCAAGCAGCATGACAGTTTTGTTACATCAAAAAGATGTCACAAAAGTTTAATATTTGGCTTGGATTATTCAATACAAACCATTGTTTCCATTTACTGAAATTCAGACAAAAAAAGGCCAGCTAATTTAGCTGGCACAAAACCATCATTTTATTTTGAGAGCAAACAATCTATATAGAGGTAAATACAGAGCAATCATCCCTATTAAGATTAGAATTTATGTTCAAGTCCTACCGCCAACCAAGAGCTATCATCACTTTCTTGCAAACTTCTAGTTGAGGCCCATGCAAAAGCCTTAGTTGACTTACCTAATTTATAATCCACTCCAACAGAAGCACTGTCGTTGTTTCCCGCGGCTTGGAACTGACCTTTCAATTCAAGCTTACCCATACTGTATGCCACACTCACCATGGCACCATCTTTAGAAAGGCCCGTTGCAACAGATTCTTGACTATGCAAAATAGCCCCTAGTTTTAAGTTTCCAAATCTAGTCTGAACTGAAACACGCTGAGTGTCGTAACCATTCATATCAAAATCAGCGGCTACTGCAGCATACCATTGGTTTTTCTTAAGATTTTTATCACCGTAAACAACAGAAAAAGACTGTGCATCATTTGCTTCTAATTCATCTTGAGCCACATACGATACGCCCAAAGTAAATCCTTTGAACTCGGGAGAAAAATAAGTAATTGAATCCCCCATTCGATTCTCACCTTGCCACAACCCTTTTAAGTCAGCTTCATAGTCATTAAATTGATCAATCTTACCTTGGGACTGTTTTAACACAGTATCATTTCTGCCAAGTAAAACAGTCCCAAAGTCTCCCCTGAGTCCAACATATTGGTTACGGGCTTTAAAGTTTTCTGAACCAGACTCATCGGTGTAGTCAACTTGCCACTCGGCAACATAAAGTACTTCCAATTCATTATCTAATTCAAGATTACCCCTAACTCCTAGTCGAGAATTATTACTTTTTAACTCTGAGATGTGCCCGTCACCTTCATCTGATGACTGAGCCGAAACATTCACTTTTCCATAAAGCGTAATTGGATCAGCTGCACTAGCCGCCGACAAACTACATGCAATCAAAATAACCAACAATTTTTTACCACATTTCATAGTTTATATTCTCTATTAACAAAGATTATCCAAGTTAAACGCCTAACTCTATGATGAACTGCGCTTTAGCTTTAGTTTAAGTTTTATGACAGTTTTATGACAGCGTTATAACAGTTTTATACACAAAAACAACATTAGAGAATTAATATGCCACATTTGTGTTGATTCAAAATGCCAGAATGATTTGATAAATTTGCGCAGGGGGTGAATTTGAGTACAGGAATGGCAATCCCATTAAAGAAGTGTTCACTCAGAAAGCCCTAGCCGATTTTGGGCAAGGCGTCGCTGCGCAGCAATGGCAATCCTCTTTCAAGCAGCGAGAACGCAGTACAAAATCGACAGGGACTTCCCCGAAGGGCAAGGTTTAATGGAATTGGTATAAAATTTCAGGAGTGGAACTGGTTGCGTTTTTTTTCCATAAAAAAAGCCAGTTAGCTAAGCTACTGGCTTTTTTAGTTTATTTGTAATTTTAGTATTTATGGAGCAAAAATGCCTTTGATCATAAAGAAGAATACTATAGATAAACCAGCACCTGCTGGCAGTGTTATTACCCAAGAAACCACAATATTTCTGACTACACCTAAGTTAATTGCCGCTATGCCTCTAGCCATACCTACACCTAATACAGCCCCTACTAAGGTTTGCGTAGTTGAAATAGGTAACCCAGAACCTGATGCAATAACAACAGTACAAGCGGCTGCTAATTCAGCAGCAAACCCGCGGCTTGGGGTAAGGTGAGTAATGCCATTACCAATAGTTTTAATCACTCGATGACCAAACAATGCCAAACCAGCAACAATACCGACACCACCAAGGGGTAAAATCCACCAAGCTAACTGGGATTTTGCACCAATTTCACCACCACTTTCCACGATACTCACTACCGCAGCTAAAGGACCTATTGCATTGGCTACATCATTTGAGCCATGAGCAAAAGCCATACAACAAGCTGTCACTATCATCAGCACAGCAAACACTTTTTCTACGTTAGCAAATTGTGTTGCTCTTTTAGCGTTTGGATCAATTTTTATACGCCTAACATACAGCCAACCAACGATCCCGATAAACAGCGCGACACCAAAGGCAATCACAAAATCTTGACCATTTGGGATATGTAACCCAACGTGTTTTAGACCTTTTTTAATCGTCACCAAAGCCATAACAAAACCGGCAAGGGCCATATAAAAAGGCACATATTTTTTGGCGTTATCGAAAGGATTGTCGGTATCAAAAATAAGCTTTTGCGCAGATTGGAATATCAGAAAAGCAATAAAACCAGATATCGCAGGGGTGATAATCCAACTACCTACAATGCCTCCGACTTTACCCCACTCTACTGCATCTGCACTAACACCTACTGCGGCAAAGCCAACAATCGCACCAATAATGGAGTGAGTAGTCGATACCGGCCATCCAAGATAGGAGGCAAACGCCAACCAGATCCCAGCGGCAAATAACGATGATATCATCCCAAAAACTAATAGTTCTGGGGAGTCGATGAAAAATGCCGAATCAATAATGCCTTTGCGAATTGTCGAGGTCACTTCACCACCCGCCAAATACGCTCCAGCAAATTCAAATACCATGGCAATAAAAATAGCTTGTTTTATCGTCAACGCTTTGGAGCCAACCGAGGTCCCCATGGCATTGGCTACGTCATTGGCTCCTATGCCCCAAGCCATTAAGAAGCCAACCGAAGCGGCGACTACGATTAACACGAAGCCGTAATTGTTAATAATATCCATTATATGATCTCTTAGTTGGCTAACATCAATTCGAGGCGAGAACCGACTCGTTCGGAAATATCGGCCAACTCGCCGACCCAATCAATAATGCTATATAAAAACATCACGTCTACCGGATTGAGATCTTTTTCGAGTGCCAACAATCCTCTTCTAAGACCAACTTGTAATTTATCAGTATCGTCTTCAATTTCGTCTAAGCGTTCAATCATGTCTTCAACAACACGTAATTCGCGGCCTCTAAAACCTGTTTCTAAAAGATCATCAAGTTCGTTAATCACTTTTTTGGCTTGATTGGTTGCGTCCAAACAACGCTTCAAATAGACCAAAAAAGACTCGTGAAGCTCTGCAGGAATAGCCAATTGACGACCTAAAATACGCCCAGAAATGTCTTTCGCTTTATTTGCAATTTTGTCTTGTTGTGTCAGTAGATCCAACACGTCTTGACGTTGAATTGGCATAAAGATCCCGACTGGTAAGCTAATTCGCAGTTCACGTTTTATCACATCAGCTTTTTTTTCCAACATTGAAATTTCTTTCTGTTGTTCTTGTGCAGTTTTCCAGTCTTGAGCATATACAGAAGCAAAAAAGGGTAATAAGCCTTGGCTGCATTTATGTACAATATTGATATGGTCTTCTAGGGGTTTAAGCGGTGATTTTGCAAACACCCCCAAGAAAGAATTTATTGGCATAACTTTTCTCTTCGATTTAAAACATGGTTAACAATAGGCTATTTTGCGGATCCTCCGCAAATATAACCAACAATTATAAAACCACAGCAATAATATCAATTGAATGTGGCATTATGATTACAAAGAAAACTTTTTAACTTTTAAGCATTCACCATAACCGATATTCACTAATATTTACGGATCAAATAATACCTTACATACAAGATAGAATGTATTAGGCTATTTAGTAGAGCATCGGGCTCTCTTCTTTTAACTTTATTACAGATATGTGACACTTTTATGAAACCCATAATATTTACTTTAGTTGGCAGCGACAAACCAGGATTAATTAGTGATTTAGCCAAAACGGTCTATGACATGGGAGGCAACTGGTTAGGTAGTAACTTTTCACACATGGCTGGACATTTCGCTGGATTTGTACAAGTCGATTTGCCCTTAGAAAAACATCAAGCACTTATTGAACGTTTATCACAGCACCCCGATCTAAAAATACACTTGTTACCTGGGATCACCGATATCCCTGCTGAGCCACAAAGTGTCATAATCGATATTATGGGCAATGATAAAACCGGTATTGTGCAAGAGTTAACGCAAATATTCAGTCAGTTTAACCTCAACATAGTCAAATTTGATTCCTGTCTTGAAAGTGCCCCTAATTGGGGTGGTGAGCTTTTTAAAGCTAAAGCCATCATTACTGTTGCAGCTGATTTTGACGTAGAAATGTTAAGAGAGAAATTAGAAAGCGTCGCTAACGATTTAATGATTGATATCGAAATACAATAAACTAAATGACTGTTGTCATTAGATTGTCATAATAGCAATAGACGATTGCTAACATTAAATATGTTAAGAGCAATATATGCCTGATATCGAAAACATTTATTACCCTAAAGAACTAAGCTGGCTTTCATTTAATCAACGAGTATTACAAGAAGCAGCCGATGTAAACAATCCAATCATTGAACGTATAAGATTCCTCGGTATTTATTCAAATAATATGGATGAGTTTTATCGAGTAAGAGTAGCTGATGTTAAACGCAAGATATACATTCACTTAAACGAAGGTGAACTGGAAGAAGCTGAACAAACCAAATTGTTGATGGAAAAAATTCAGGAAAAAGTCCTAGGCATGACCAAAGATTTTGACCGTATTCATTCCCAGGTGGTAAAAGGATTAGCCAGATACAATATATTTTTACTCGGCGAAGAAGACCTCAATGACTACCACACTCAGTGGTTGAGTAATTATTTTAAGAATAAAATTTTACGGCATGTCGCCCCGGTATTACTGAATAAAAAGGTCAAATTACTGTCTCGATTAAATGACTTTGCTACCTACCTTTATGTTGGCGTGCATAAAGACGATAAAGCCATTGCTTACGCAACTATTGAGGTGCCAAGCCAAAACATGTCACGCTTTGTAGTGATACCTCCAGAAAAAAGCCGTAAAAAGAAATATATCATTTTGTTAGATGACATTATTCGATTGAACTTGGACAGTATTTTTAAGGGGTTTATTGAATTTGATTCCCTTGAGGCCTTCTCTTTTAAAATGACCCGAGATTCAGAGTATTCTCTTAACGATGAAATTGACGAAAGTTATGTAGACAAAATGTCTGAAAGCATGAAACAAAGACTGATAGCGGAACCTGTTCGGGTAGTACACGACAGCAGAATGCCCAGTGACATGCTCAAGGATTTAAAAAAACGTTTGAAAATATCTTCATACGACAGTCTTATTTCCAGTGGTCCGTACCGTAACTTTAAAGACTTTATAGGCTTCCCTAATGTTGGACGTGACTATTTAGAAAACAAAGTACTCCCGGCTCTGACATCTAAAGATTTTTCGGGCTACGACACCGTATTTGACGCTATTACCGCGAAAGATATTCTACTGCATTATCCCTACCACCGTTTTTTACATGTGACCGAATTTATTCGCCAAGCTGCGTTCGATCCTAATGTGAAACATATTCGCTTAAATATCTATCGCGTAGCGAGTCAATCAAGAGTCATCAGCTCATTAATTGATGCAGTGGATAATGGCAAAAAAGTAACAGTGGTGGTTGAACTGCGCGCTCGATTTGATGAAGAAGCGAACATTCAATGGTCTAAAAAAATGACGGATGCGGGTGTACAAGTTGTATTTGGAATGCATGCGTTGAAAATTCACAGCAAATTATGTGTGGTCAGTCGCGAAGAAAAAGGGCAATTAATTAACTACGCCCATTTTGGCACCGGTAATTTCAACGAAAAAACCGCGAAGATATATACTGACTTTAGTTTATTTACTCGTAACCAAGAGCTCGCTAATGAAGCCGAAGCCGTGTTTACATTTATTCAGCAACCCTATAGAAGACAAAAATTTCAGCATCTGCAGGTGTCTCCACTTAATGCACGAACCAAAATACAAGCCTTAGTGCGCCAAGAAACACAAAATGCAAACGAAGGACTAAAGGCTGAAATAACCCTAAAAATCAATAATTTAGATGACAAATTACTCATCGATGATTTATATAAAGCCAGTCAAGCTGGGGTGAAAATAAAAGCGATTATCCGTGGTATGTGTTCTTTAGTTCCAGGGGTAAAAGGTTTAAGCGATAATATTAGTGTCATCAGTGTTGTTGACCGCTTTTTAGAACATCCAAGGGTGATGGTGTTTGAAAATGCAGGAGACACAAAAATGTTTATTTCTTCTGCCGATTGGATGACCCGTAATATGGATTTTAGAATTGAAGTGGGGTGTCCTATCTATGACATAGATTTAAAACGCAGAATAATAGATATATTAAATATACAATTTAATGACACACTTAAAGCCCGAGTAATAGATAAACAACAAACCAACCATTACGTCACCAGAGGCAATCGTAAAAACCTGCGCTCTCAAACTGAAATCTATCGTTATTTAAAAGCCCTAGAAAAGGACAAAAATGCCTAACACTGATACTGTACTCGATTCAACCTTCGATAACGTAGAAATAAGAGACGCTAGCAAAGTCGCCGCGTTAGACATGGGATCAAATAGTTTTCACTTAGTGGTTGCGCGTATTGTTGCAGGCTCAGTGCAGATATTACACCGAGTAAAACAGAAAGTACGCTTAGGAGATGGTTTAGGCACAGACGGCGCATTATCTGCAGAGGCCATACAACGAGGTCTAGATACATTAGAAGTGATAGCAGAGAGCCTACAAGGTTTTGAGCCCGACTGCGTAAGAGTCGTTGCCACTCACGCATTAAGAAAAGCCAGCAATGCAAAAGAGTTTTTAAAAGCCGCTAAGAAAGTATTTCCTTTTCCCATCGAGATCATATCAGGAGCAGAAGAGGCGCGGCTTATCTATCAAGGCGTCGCTCATACCAATCATCAACAAGGACAACGCTTAGTTGTCGATATTGGTGGTGGTTCTACAGAGTTTATTATTGGTGAAGGTTTTGAAACAAAGGTATTACGAAGCTTACAAATGGGCTGTGTGAGTTATACCAATCGCTTCTTTAAACAAGGTGAACTAAAACCCAAAGCCTTTAACAGGGCCATTACCAGTGCTCAGCAAGAGCTGGAGATGATCGATAAAAAGTATAAACAAATAGGCTGGAATACCTGTATTGGGACATCAGGCACCATCAAAATTATTATCGAGCTAGCGGCGCAACTTGATAGTACCAATAGAGATAACCATGTGTGCCTAACTGATTTGCTCACATTGATGGATTTATGCTGTGCAGCGGGAAATAGTAAAGATTTGCAGATACAAGGTCTAAGTGATGATCGCCGTCCGGTTTTTGCGGCAGGTTTAGCCATTTTAATTGCTGCTTTTAGAAGCTTAGATATACAGGAAATGGAATTTTCACAAGATGCGTTACGTGAAGGCCTATTGTATGAAATGGAAGAACACTTAACCCATCCAGATATACGCCAACGCAGCGCCGAGAGTCTAGCCACTCGTTATGATGTTGACGTGGCACAAGCCAAACGAGTACTTAGCACTACCATGGCACTGCATCAGCAATGCAAAAAAGCATGGGGGATCGACAATAAAGAGCTAAAAAACATGTTGGCTTGGTCTGCCTTGTTACATGAGGTAGGTTTACAAATTAATACCCGCGGCATTCAGCGCCACTCCGGATATATATTGCAAAATATTGAATTACCCGGATTTGGGCAGGAACAACAAAACTTATTGGCCACCTTAACCAGGTTTTATCGTAAAAAAATCAAAGCAGCAGAAATACCAGAATTCACCCTATTAGCACAAGAGCAAGTGTATAAGCTAATCGCGTTATTACGTCTAGGGGTATTACTTAACATAAAACGCCAAGACGATATTTTACCTGAGTTTTCAGTGACAGCCGAAGCAGATAACTTACACATCCAATTTCCCGATGACTGGCTGCAACACAAGCCAGTTTTGGGTGCGGATATTGAACGTGAAAGTGATTACATTCAAGAGTTAGGTTTAACCTTGAGTTACAACTAACAACACTGCACTAAGATTAAAAGGGGAAAAGCTCAAGCTATGGAATAGTCAGTACCTAACCTGACAACCATTAATAATAGAGCCAAACAAATCTGACGGGGGACTATGTGCCAATACCTGTCAGACATAGCTCGCTGGCCGACTTAGCGGTTATCGCAGTTTGCAGACGGTGAAGATTTTTAAGATATTACACCTCGCTGACGGCGCAGATATTGAAGATATTACACGTCATTCCCTCGGAGGAGGGAACCCACTAACATTTACCGTGCAGCCAATTTAAATCGTTTAAAAACAGTATGAAATGAGTGTATTTCAATCAATTTTATCTTTGAAAATAAGATACTTTATTGCCATCTACAGATGTTGACGGGGGTTCCCGCCTTCGCGGGAATGACGGAGAATAGACGGGAGGATGCCACCGTCTGCTTCCTCAGTATAGACGATCGTCACCGCTACTTAATCGTATGTCTGCAATTCGTTCAAAACGGCTTGTCAGATTAAGTCAAAGCTTATCGTCCTAAACTGTAGGATCGAATGTGAGCTACTACAGCTAATAACTTTCACACTACCAACTTATAACCTACACCATAAACCGAGTAGATCCAGTTTTCATCGCCAATGGCTGCTATTTTTTTTCTGAGTTTTTTAATGTGGCTGTCGATAGTACGGTCACTGACAATTCGGTGATCGGTATAACATGTGTTCATAAACTGATCGCGAGAGAAGATCCTACCTGGCTCAGTACTGAGCAAAGATAACATTTTTAACTCTACCGAAGTTAAAGCGATGGACTGTTGCTCTATTGCCACAACCATCCTGTCGGCGTCGATGCTAAATGGCAAAGAAATCTTTGATGCAGAGCTTGCCCCTTTGACCCGTCGTAACATTGCTTTTACTCTAGCAACAACTTCTTTAGGACTAAAAGGTTTACAAATATAGTCATCCGCACCAATTTCTAAACCCAGTAAGCGATCAATTTCCTCAACCTTAGCTGTGACCATAATAATAGGAACTTGGCTTGTTTGGCGGATCGACTTACAAATTTCAATTCCATTTTTACCGGGCAACATAAGATCAAGCAAAATCACATCGGTATGGTGCTTTGCAAGCCAAGGCTCTACATCTAAACCATCATGTACACAGCTAGTCTCATATTCAGACACACTCAAATAATCTACCAGCAAAGAAGCGAGTTTTTTTTCATCTTCAACAATTAAAACATGTGATTTTTTAGTCATAGCCAATTACTCCATGGGTAATATAATCAAAATCCCTAAACCACCTAAATCAGACGCAAACGCACTGATTTTACCATGATGGGCTTCTACAATTTTTTGGCAAATAGAC